>OZ241919.1:3187500-4599130 GCA_965203835.1 Dehalococcoidia bacterium | reverse complement strand
GGCTGACGGGCGCCAGCGTCACGGGCCGAAACGACGTCGGCGGGCTGGTAGGAAGGAGCCGTGGCATGATCACTGCCAGCTACGCCACGGGCAGCCTCTCCGGCAATCGCGACGTCGGCGGGCTGGTGGGGAGGAACGAGGGCAGCGTCACGGCCAGCTACGCCGCGAGCAGCGTCACCGGCAGAGAGATCGTCGGCGGGCTGGTCGGGGAAAACTACGGGGACGGCAGCGTCGCCGCCAGCTACGCCACGAGCAGCGTCACCGGCAGAGGGGTCGTCGGCGGGCTGGTCGGGGGCAACTACGGGAACGGCATGGTCACGGCCAGCTACGCCACGGGCAGCGTCACCGGCCCCAGCGGCCTCGGCGGGCTGGTCGGCCAGCAACTGCAGGAGAGCGCCACTACCAACGGCTACTGGGACATGGAGACCTCCGGTCAGTCCACCAGCGCTGCCGGCGCGGGCAAGACCACCGCCGAGCTGCGCCGGCCCACCAGCTACGACGGCATCTACGAGGACTGGAACGATCTGGACGGTGACGACAACGTTGACGCCACGACGTACTGGGACTTCGGCACGTCCACGCAGTACCCGGTGCTGAAGGTGGACTTCAACAACGACGGCACGGCCACCTGGCAGGAGTTCGGCACGCAGCGGGCGCCGGATCCGGTGCGCAACCTGGCCGCGACCCGGAGCGCGATGGCGTTGACGGTCACCTGGGACCCGCCGGCGGGCGTCACGCCCTCCGGATACCAGTACCGGGAGAGCCAGGACGGCTGGGAGACCTGGAGCGCGTGGATGGATACCGCCAACGCGAGCCACACCATCGCCAACCCACCCGCCGCGACCAACTACGCCGTGGAGGTGCGTGTCTCCGGCGACGCCGTGCACGGGCCGAGCCGGGCCTCCCGCATCGCCCCGCCGGGGCGGCCGGAGGACCTGAGGCTGACGCCGCGGAACGAGGAGATTCTGGTGAGGTGGAGGGCGCCGTTGAACGACGGCGGCTCGGCCATCACCGGCTACCTGGTGGAGCGGGACGATGGCGACGGCGGCAGCTTCACCGACGCCGGACACACCGGCGCGGCAACGACGGCGACCATCACCGGCCTGACCAACAGCAAGAACTACCGGGTGCGGGTGGCGGCCCGGAACGTCATGGGCGTCAGCGGCTACACCATGCAGGAGAAGACGCGGCCCTCCGCGCTGCCCTTCGTCTCCATCGCCCCCGGCGCCTCCCCCGTCACCGAGGGGGACACCGCCAAGTTCACCATTCTGGCCAACAGCGCGCTATCCGCCAATCTTGTCGTGACCGTCGCCGTCGCCGGCCCAAAGGACTTCGGCGTCAGAGCGGGGACGCAGACCGTAACCCTTACGCCGGAGGCGCCCGTCGCGGTACTGGAGGTCCTCACCAAGGGCGATGGCGCCGCGGAGTCCGCCGCCGACGTGACGGCAACGGTCCAGCCCGGCGCTCTGTATAACGCCGGTCCCCACGGCAGCGCCTCGGTGCGGATCAACGATGACGACGGCGGTCTCAATGCCCCCGCCAACTTCCGGGCCATACCGGGCATCAGGACCGCAGCCGGCGAGACGGAGATCAGCGCCAAGGTGAACCTCTCCTGGGACGCGCCGCCCGGCGGCCCCACGGTCACCGGCTACGAGTTGCAGGGGAGCAGTCAGGCGGACTTCGCTACCTCCACTACCAAGCGGCTCGGGGCAAGCGTCGCCAGCTACGAGGCAATCAAAGGGGACCTTGATGCCGTCAGTGAGGACAACAACCTGCATCCGAATCTGAATCTGATGCAGACCCACTATTTCAGGGTCAGGGCGTTCACCGGGCCGGAGGATGCCCGGGTATTCGGCCCCTGGTCCCCGACCCTGCGCGCCAGGCCGTCCGAATTTCCCCATGAGGATATTGATACCTCTGATGAGGTACATAGTGAGGTTATTCCGCCCGGCCCTCCGGCTCCAGTCGTCGTCATCCCCGACGACCAGGTTCTTGCCGTGTTCTGGGGTATCCCCTCAGACGTGGGCGGGAACACCATCGTCGCCTACGACTTACGGTACCGGCAGAGCGGCGATAGCGACTGGACGACGGTCACAAACGTGTGGACCTATGGCAGCAGCGCGCTGTCCAGTGAGATTGACTACCGGCCCGACGGCGAGACCTACGAGGTGCAGGTGCGCGCCGACAGCGTGGTGACCGCCAACTCCTGCGCGGCCATGGGAGACCTGGGCCAGGGAACTGCCCAGGCCAACGGGGAAAAGTGCCTTCTTGCCAAGGGCCCGTGGTCGGCCACCACGACCGTCACGGACTACGACACCGACGAAGACCGCCTCATCGAGGTGGACAGCCTCGCCAAGCTCGACGCCATGCGCTGGGACTCGGACGGCAACGGGGCGGTGGACGACACTGCCAACACCACCGCCGTAACGGGCTACACCGCAGCCTTCCCCAACCGGCTGGCCGGCATGGGCTGCGCCCATGACGACGACAACGATCCAAGCACGCCCACTGTGCTCGCGCCCTGCTTGGGCTACGAGCTGACGGCGGACCTGGACTTCGATACCGGGTCTGCCGGCGACCGCACCGACGACGACTACCACGACGACGGCAAAGGCTGGAACCCCATCGGCGACGGCAGCGCCCCGTACACCGGCGGCTTCTACGGACGCGGCCACACCATCGCCAATCTGTTCATCAACCGGGACAGCGCCAACGAAGTCGGACTGTTCGGCGCTTTACAGGACGCGACCGTCCGCAACCTCAGGCTGACCGGCGTGAACGTCACGGGCGCTACGGACGTGGGCGCGCTGGCCGGCCGGAACCTGGGCGTCGGCAGCGTCAGCGCCGTCGCCGTTGCCGGCAGCGTGAGCGGCGCATCCCAGGTGGGCGGCCTGGTGGGCAAGAACAAGGGGACCGTCGCCGCCAGCTACGCCGCCGTCGCCGTGTCCGCCACCGGCGGCGACGCCGGTGGACTGGTGGGGGAGAACGAGGACGGCGACATCCGCGCCGCCTATGCCACCGGCACGGTGAGCGGCAGCGGCAGCGGACGGGGCGGGCTGGTCGGCCGGCTCAGCGAAGGGAGCGTCAACGCCAGCTTCTCCACCGCAGCCGTAAGCGGCAGCGGCGCCAACATCGGCGGGCTGATCGGGCTGCTGTACGGCTCGCCCACCGTCACCCATAGCTACTGGGACATGGAGGCCAGCGGCCGCACCGTCGGCGTCGGTTCCGACGACACCGACGGCAGCGACGCGATAGACGGCGCGGAGACGGAGACGACCGGCGTCACCGGCCAAACCACCGCCGCGCTGCGCGGCCCGCTCCAGACCGACGGGTACGCCGGCATCTACGCCAACTGGAACGTGAGCATTGACGGGGACACCACCAACGACGACCCCTGGGACTTCGGCCTGGCCCACAATTACCCGGCGCTGAAGGTGGACTTTAACAACGATGGCACAGCCACCTGGCAGGAGTTCGGCTTGCAGCGAGAGCCGGGGCCGGTGCGGAACCTGAACGCGGCGCGCAACGCCGACGGCCACATCGAGATTACCTGGACCGAGCCGGCCGATTTCGGCAGCGTCCCGGCCGCCCAGACTACTTACGAGTACCGGGTCAGCGCCGACGGGGGCGCGACCTGGGGCGATTGGACCGCCGCCACTACTACCCCGCCCACCAGCCATACCATCGAAGACCCGGCGACGGGCGTCGGCTACACCGTGGCGGTTCAGGTCGCCAGCACCGCCGCCCACTCGCCCAGCGCCGCGCGCGTACTGGCGCCGCCGGGCGCGCCGAGCATCACCGGCCTCACAGTGCCGACCGGGGACACCGCCGTGGCCGGTCAGGTCACGGTGGCCTGGGACGCCCCCTCCGGCGACGGCGGCTTGTCCGTCACCGGCTACGCGGTGGAGCACAGCGCCGACGGGAGCGCCTGGACCGGGTGGACGCGGCCCGGAACCGAGGAGGCCACCAGCACCACGACGACGGTCGCCGATCTGCCCGGCGTGAGCCACCAGTTCCGGGTGGCGGCGGAGAACGTCCTGGGCCGCGGCCCGTACTCGACGCCCCTATCCGCAACCCCGCTGGAGCCTGTCCTCACCATCGCCGTGGTCACTGGAGGCGACACGATAACCGAGGGCGAGAACGCCGAGTTCACCGTCACCGCCAGTCCCTGGGCCTTCTCCGCATCCCTGGGCGTGAAAGCAAGCCTCTCCGGAGGGGTGGACTTCGGCGTGGCAGACGGTGAGCAGACCTTCCAGCTCGACCTGAGGGACGGCAGCGCGGACTTGACCTTGACCATTGCCAACGACACGGTGGACGCCCCCGATTCCACCCTTACCGTTATCCTGGAAGACACCGCCGCCTACGCCGTGGGCGCGCCGTCCGAAGCTCAGGTTGCGGTGCAGGACAACGACGCGCGGCCCGGAACCGCCTCGATCCAGTCCGTCGTCCCCGGGGGGTGGCAACTGACGGTGAACTGGACCGCGCCCGCCGACCCCGGCTACAGCGACGGCTCCGACGACACCCATACGGACAACGCCGTTACCGCCTACGACGTGCGCCATATCCATAGCGACGCCGCCGACAAGACAGACGACACCGCCTGGACCGTTACGGATGACGCATGGCAGACCGGCGGCGGCGCATTGACCTACGTCATTGGCGGCCTGACCGCCGGGACCCAATACGACGTTCAAGTGCGGGCTGTCACCCAGGCGGGGAAGAGCGACTGGTCCGATACCACCAGCGGCGCTCCTGTGATGGGACATGCCATGACCGTGAGCCTGACGCCGGGCGTCGGCCAACTGCGGGTGGACTGGAACGCCGTAACCCAGGCTACGGGCTACGTGGTGCAGTGGCGAACCGGCGGGCAGCAGTACCTCGATACCGGCACGGTGCGGCGCCACGTAGTCGCCGACGGCTCAACCACCACCTACACGATTACCAATCTGACGCCGGGGACGCGGTACTGGGTGAGGGTTACTCCCACCCGCAGCGGTCAGCCGGACGGCACTCCCTCGGAAACCAGCGCCGTCGCGCATTACCCAGCGCCCGCCCCGGTGCAGAACGTGTCGGTTACGGCCCAACCGGGAGCCCTTGGCGTGACCTGGAACCAGGTGAATGACGCCGACGGCTACAGGGCGCAGTGGAAGTCGGGCAGCGAGGACTACGACGAGAGCCGCCAGGCTGCCCTCGACGGCCGGAACGTCACCAGCCACACCATCCGCCACCTGCTACCCGGCGTCGCGTACACCGTCCGGGTCATCGCCACCCGGCGCCACGCCGCCGATGGGCCACCCTCGGCGGAGGCGTCAGGCACGCCCCAGGCTGTACCGCCCACCGCCGTATCCCACAACTGGGCGATCCTCCCCAGCGATCTAGGCGAGGGCGACAGCTTCCGTCTCCTGTTCGTCACTTCGGGGACGCGGGACGCCAGCTCGAGCGACATCTCGGACTACAACACCTTTGTCCAGACCGCGGCCAACGCCGACGGCGTGGACGCCGTCCTGAAGGGCTTCAGAACCCAGTTCAAGGCCCTGGGCTGCACCGAGGCGGTGGACGCCAATGCCAACACAGCCACCACCTTCACGGCTCAGGACAAGGGCGTACCCATCTACTGGCTGGGCGGCGCGAAGGTGGCCGGCGGCTACGCCGCATTCTACGATGGCGGTTGGGATTCCAACGAGCCGCGCAACCAACTGGGGGAGACCTTCAGCGGCTCCGTAACCGTCTGGACCGGCTGCGAGAATGACGGTACGAAAGCCCTGGCTGCCGGCAACAAGTCGCGGGCCCTGGGCAACACGGACGACGATCAACCCTCCACCAGGTCGGCCGACCCCAAGGACAACGGCAAGACCATCAGCGGCGCGGACGCCGCCCAAACGGAGGAGAAGCGCCTCTACGCGCTCTCGCCGGTGCTGACGGTGGCCGGGGAGCCGCCGAGCCAGCCCGGCCGGCCCAGCGTGGCGCGTACCGCCGACGCCACTGGGGCCACCGCCACCGCGACCTGGGTTGCCCCAACCGACGACGGCTCCTCGGACATCACCGGCTACAACGTGCAGTACCGCGGGATACAGAGCGGAACGTGCGGCCAGCCGGGTGTGGTGTTCACCGATTGGACGGACGCCCCCGACGCCGGCACGGACGCCACGGCCACCATCTCCATGCTGGCGCACAGCTCCCACTACCAGGTGCGAGTGCGGGCGGTGAACGGCGCGGGCGCGGGCGTCTGGTCGGCGGATTCAGGCTTCGATACCCTCCACGGCCCGCCCACCGGGGTCATGGGACAGGCCGGCAATCCCGGCGAGGCGGTCCTGAGTTGGACGGCTCCCAGCGTAGGCAACGCCTGCAATGGGAACATCGACCGCTATGTGGTGGAGTACGACGACGACTCCAATCTCGATGCCGACACTGCGGACACCACCCCGCCGCAGACCGTGCAGACCAGGGACGGCGACACGAGCTCCTTGACCATCAGCGGCCTGGCCGCCGGGACGGAGCACTTCTTCCGGCTGTGGGCGGAGAACGCAGTGGGCCGAGGCGCATCCGCAACGCCGGTCAGCGTCACGCCGTCGGACCCGAACACCCCGGTCATCTCCATCGCGGCGACCAACGCCCTGAAACTGGAGGGCGACGGCGCCGAGTTCACGGTCACCAGCAGCATCGTCGCGCCGGCCGGGGGCCTGAGCGTGACGGTCAACATCGCCGGCGGCGGCAGCTTCGTCGCCGCCGGCGACCGGGGCGACCGGACGGTCACCATCGCGGCGGGACAGACCAGCGCGACCCACTCGGCGCCTACCAGCAACACCTGGTCAGGAACGCCGCCGGCCACGGCCAACGCCGACGTTACCGCCACTATACAGACCGGCAGCGGCTACGCCGTGCACGGCGCCGGGGGCAGCGCGACGGTCACCGTCGTCCACCGCTCAGGTACCACGGACGCCGGCTTCCCGACTGTGGGGGACATCCGGTCCGAGCGCTCGGACCCGACCGCAAACCGGGTGACCATCCACTGGGACGCGCCCGGCGGCCGGACCGTCCTGGGATACCATATCCAGCAGGCCGCAGACGGGGCGTTCACCGCCGGCGTCGCAGACTTCCTGCAAACCGAGGACAACTGGAATGTTGACGACAACCCGCGCTACTTCCGCGTGCGCCCGGTTTACGCCGGCCGCGCCGGAATCTGGTCGGGAACGCTCCAGGTTTCGCCGCAGTCCATCGTCGCCCCGGACAAGCCCGCCGCTCCCACCGTTGCCCCGGACGGCAGCGGCAAGTTGCGGGTCACCTGGGCCGCTCCCGCCGACAACGGCAACACCATCACCGGCTATTTGCTGCGCTGGAAAAAGGCAGACCAGTTGGGCTGGGTAGGTGGGGAAGTCATCGAAGGACAGGGGCAGGGGCTGTCCGTTTGGAACGTTGCCGGCGGCGGGCCGCTGTCCTACACCCTCGCTAACCTGGATAACGACGACGAGTACCAGGTGGTGGTGAACGCACGGAACGCCGGCGGCGACGCTTCGTGGTCGAGTACCGGCGCGGGCACCTCCACGGCGGGATCGGCGGCTGCCAACAGCGCCCCGGCCTTTCCCGTGCCCAGCTACGCCTTCAACCTGGCGGAGAACGCCGACGGCAGCAGCACGGCGGTGGAAGTGGGCACGGTCTCGGCCACGGACACCGACAGCGCCGACACCGTGGAATACTCCATCACCGCCGGCAACACCGGCAGCGTCTTCGCCATCAACTCCTCCACCGGCGCTATCACCTACACCGGCAGCGGCGAGGACTACGAGAGCTTCGCCAATCCCGACGCTGCCTTCTCATTGACCGTCCAGGCCAGCGACGGCACGGACAGCGCGACGGTCACCGTGACCATCCGGGTCACCGATGTGGAAGAACTGCCGACCCTTCCCACCGACGCCACCATTGCCACCACGGCGACGGGCGGCGAGGTCGCGGAGGGCTCGGACATTACCATAACGGTGACGCTGAACCAAAACGCTCCGCAGGGCGGGGCGACGGTGGTGTGGTATATGTCGAGCGGCAGCACGCCGGCGGGCGTGCCCAGCGAAGACCTGGACGCCATCACGTTCTCGACCAACGACAGCGGCGACTACGTCGCCACGATAGCGGCCGGGTCGAAGGTGGCCACCATCACCCTGGGCGCCGCCGCGGACAGCGTGGTCGAGGCGACGGAGCACATTGAGCTGGTCGTGGACCGTGTCGAGTGTACGGGCTGCGGCGCCAGTGGCTCCTTTGCGCTTGCCAACGATGCCCTCCAGTTCGGCGTCACTGACGAGACCACCATCGACAGCCTGGTCATCTCGGCGCAAACGCCCATCCGCGAAGGTACAGCCTTGGAGAAAGGACCGGGTTCGTCCACGGTCACCGTCACCGCAACCTCCGATCCCGCCGTGACGCTGGCGCGCGATGTGACGGTGAAGGTGGTCAGCGGCGGCGGGACGGCCACTGCGGGGACGGACTACACGGCATTGGACGCGATAGTGACCTTCAGCGGCGGCACGGTGGTGGGCACCGGCGCAGAAGACAGCCGGGCGGCGACGGCAACGACGACGCTGGACGCTCTCGTGGACTCCGTCGAAGAGAGCGACGAAACGGTGACGCTGACGCTGGCGGCGGTATCGCCGGCGGACCGGGCATACAGTCTGGGTGCGACGCCGCCCTCGGCGACGGTCACCATCACCGACGACGACGGCCCCATCAGGATCACCGGCTTCGCGGTGGCGGACGACCCGCTGACTACCACCGTCGACGAGGCAACCGCCGCCATACCCGAGGACGGCGGCCAGCGCACCTACACCGTGACGCTGTCCAGGGAGCCAGCTTCGGCGCTGCACATCCCCATCGCCGTGACGCTGGCCGGCGTCAGTCCCGGCAACCTCCTCACCTTCTCCTGCGCCGTTGTCGCAACGGCCTGCGCCAGCGTCGTCGCGGGCGAGACCACGGGGACTCTCACGGTTACCTCAGTCGCCGATACCTTCATCACCGGCCAGCAGGCGGTGGTGGCGACTATCCAGCCGCCCACCGGAGTGGCCCTTGCCAGCGGCGTATCGGAGAGCATCACCCTCCAGCGCGACGACGACGATCACCTCCTTGCCACCATCGCGCAGGCGTCCTACGCCGCCGATGAGGGCGACAGCGTCGACGTCGTGGTAACTGTGCAACTGCCGGCTGGCGAGACCAACAAGAGTCTGCTGAGCAACGCCACCCTGACCCTTGCCAGCGAGGCAAGCAACCCTGAGTCCGCCGCCGCCGGAGACTACACCGCCGTCGACGCGACGATCACGGTGCTCGCGCGCCAATTCAGCAGTACCACCGTCCAGTCGTACACCACCACCGTGCAGACGACGGAAGACACGGCGGGTGAAGCCGACGAGACCTTCGAGTTGAAGCTGACCCCCGGCGACTCCCGGATCAGCACGAAAGATCAGACCGCGGCGGCCACGGTGACCATACGGGACGACGACCGCGCCACTGCCCTCGCCGCCACCGGGGCTCTCACCGCCAGCCCGGCCACCATCGCGGAGGAAGGCACGACGGCATCCACCATCACCATAACGTTGGACGGCGTGGCGGGGCCCGGGACTTCCTTCGCGTGGGCTGTCAGCGGCGGCGGCATCGCCTCCGGCGACTTCGCTCTCGCCGCCGGAACGGGCACCACCCTGACCACGGCCACGGGCGGACTCAGCGGCACGGTCACTTTCGGAGTGGACTCCAGCGCCGCCACTCTCACGCTCACGGCGGTCGACGACAGCGCGGTCGAGGCGGACAGTGAGACGCTGACCTTCACCCTCAGCGCCGTCACCGGCGGCATATCGGTGTCCGCCGATACCGCCGTCAGCATAGGCATCAGCGACAACGACGGGCCGGTCCCCGTTTCCGGCAGCGCCTCGCTGGCGCTGCTGCGCCTGGGCATCGCGCTCAGCGGCCAGTCGTCTTTCGTCGCCGAGGGAGACTACATGACGGCGCGTGTGGGCCTCAGCTCGGCGCAGCTCACCGCCGTTACGATCCCTCTGACGACGCCCGACGGAAACGACTTCAACGGCGACCTCACCGGCGCTACGCAGACCACGCCCAGCGTCACCATGCCGGCCGGCAGCACTTCGGTGGATGTCACGGTCCTGGTGAACCTCGACAACGCTGACGAGAACGATGAGACCATCACCATCGGCCTCGGCGCGCCCACCTACGGCAGGACTATCACCGGCCCAGGCATTAGCACAGACGCCACGGCCTCAATCAATGTTAGAGACGTGTTGGTGAAGACCCGGGACCACACCGCAACGGCCGACGGCGGACGGCAGCTATTGCGAGTCCTCACCATAGACACCGGCCGCGACCTGCGAGGCAAGGCAACCAGCCAAGTGGAACTCACCTACACGGCCGGCGCGGGCTTCACCACGGCATGGCGGCTCCAGGGAGCGACGACCGACCTGACCGAAACCACCGGCGACGGGAGCCGGTCGGTGTTGCTGGGTGGCAACGAGATACCGGGGCGAGAGGTTATCCTGGAGCTGTACGTCACGCCCGACGCCGGCGCGACGGACCCCTTCGACCCGCAGGTGACGGTGACCGGCATCCGGGCGAGGGACGGCCTCCGCGACAAGCAACTCATCCCGGCGGCGCTCCTGTCAAACCGGGCGCCCACCGCCAACGCGGGTCCCGACCAGACGATAACCGAGGGCGCCACGGTGACCCTGGACGGCTCCGGCAGCAGCGATCCCGACAGCGGCGCCACGCTGACCTACCGGTGGACCGCTCCCTCCGGCATAACGCTGAGCAGCGCGACGGCGGCCATGCCCACATTCACCGCGCCGGACCGGACCGCGAACTATACCCTTGCCTTCTCGCTGGTAGTGAACGACGGGACCAGCGACTCGGCGGCGGACACGGTGGACATCAGCGTGACGGCGGACAATGACCCGCCCGGCGCTCCGTCGCTGACCGACCAGACGGCGACGGTGGGCACGGCCTTCAGCTACACCTTCACGGCGGTCACCGACCCGGAGGGAGCGACGCCCACCTACACTGCGCAGATACGCACCGGCGGGGCCGGCACCGAGAGTGATCCTTACACCTATGGCAGCCTGCCCAGTTGGCTGACCTTCAACGCCGGCACCCGCACCTTCAGCGCCACGCCGGTGGCGGCCAACGTCGGCACTTTGACCATCCGAGTCACGGCCAGCGACGGCGCATCGCCCACGCCAGCCACGTCGTCGGCCACGTTCACGCTGACGGTTGCGGCGGCCGCCGATACCAACAACCCGCCCGCCTTCGCTGCGACCAACTACACCTTTGACCTGGCGGAGAACGCCGACGGCAGCGGCATGACGACGGTGGCGGTGGGCACGGTGTCGGCCACGGACCCGGACAGCGGCCAGACGGTGAGTTACTCCATCACGGCGGGTAACACCGGCAGCAAGTTCGCCATCGGCAACTCCTCGGGCGCCATCACCTACATAGGCATGGGTGAGAACTACGAGGGCTTCACCGACGACCCAAACGTCGAGAACGATGGCCCTGACTTTGCCTTCTCGCTGACGGTGCAGGCCAGCGACGGCACGGCCAGCGCGACAGTCGCGGTGACCATCCGGGTCACCAACGTGAACGAGCCGCCCGGCACGCCGTCGCTGACCAACCAGACGGCGACGGTGGGCGCGACTTTCAGCTACACCTTCACGGCGGTCACCGACCCGGAGGGAGCGACGCCCACCTACACTGCGCTACAGGTGGCCTCTGACGACACCACCTCCGCTCTCCCGTCGTGGCTGACCTTCAACGCCGGCACCCGCACCCTCAGCGCCACGCCGGTGGCGGCCAACGTGGGCACGTTGACCATCCGCGTCACGGCCAGCGACGGCGCATCTCCCACGCCGGCTACTTCATCGGCAACCTTCACCCTGACGGTGGTGTTAGCGCCTGTGGAGGTAGTTACACAGCCGCCCGCGGACCCGGTGCTAAAGGTGAACGCCGCCACTCCCGGCTTCACCGTCCAGGTACCGTTGGGAGGCGCGACGCACAGCGTCAATGCAACCGCTGACGCGGCGAGCGTCGGCGCACAGTTCAGCCCGCAAGACACCGACGAGCTGGATGATTGGGGGGCAATCGCGTTCTCGCGGGTTACCTCCGGGGCTGAGACCACCGCCGCGGCCCCCACGGGCTTCACCTTCGCCGCCGGCCACACCATCATCAGCATCACGCTGGCGGACAGCAACGGCAACGCCATCACCTCGCCGACCAACCCCGCGACCGTGTGCCTGCCGGTTAGCGCGGCCCTGGACAGCGCGGCGGAAGACGCGAACATCAGGCTCTTCCACTACGGCGCAAGCGGTTGGGAGCCGCTGACCCCATCCACCGTTAAGATGGATGGCGGGACCAAGCTGGTCTGCGCGAGGGCCGGCAGCTTCTCGTCCTTCACCACAGGGTCCCAAGACACTACCGACTACGACGCAGACGACGACCGCCTCATTGAGGTGGACAGCCTGGCCAAGCTGAACGCCATCCGCTGGGACCTGGACGGCGACGGAACGGTGGACGACACCGCCAACACGGCCAGCTACGCCGCCGCCTTCCCCAACCCGGTGGCCGGCATGGGCTGCCCCGCGTCCGGCTGCACCGGCTACGAACTGACGGCAAACCTGGACTTTGACACCGACGGCAGCGGCGCAGCCAACGCCGGCGATACCTACTGGAACGGCGGCGAGGGCTGGCGTCCTATCGGCGGCCTGGAGAATGCCGGTTACGACACGGGCTTCAACGCCACCTTCGACGGCAACGGCAATACCATCAGCAACCTGTTCATCAATCGCCGCTGGGAAACGGCCGACGAGTGGGCGGGCTACCGTGTCGGGCTGTTCGGACTCGCCACCCAGAACTCGGTCATCAAGAACCTGACTCTGACCAACGTCAGCGTCACCGGCGATGAGGAGGTCGGCGGTCTGGTGGGCACCACCCTGGGCGAGGTCAACAACGTGTCCGTGTCCGGCAGCGTAACCGGCAACACCATCGACACCGGCGGCGTGGTGGGATTCCTGTTCCGCGGCAACATCCTCAGCAGCAGCTTCGACGGCGCGGTCAGCGGCACTTCGAGCAACATCGGCGGCCTGGTCGGCTCCATCACCGGCGGCGCCGTTCGCCACAGCTCCGCCTCGGGAACGGTGACCACGTCCGGCACCCTCGCCAGTACCGTCGGCGGACTGGCCGGCAGCAACGTCGGCACCATCTCCGCCAGCTACGCCGATAACAACGTAACCGCCAACGGCTCCTACTGGGTCGGCGGGCTGGTGGGCCAGAACGGCGGCCCCTACGCCAAGGACAGCGGGACCATCGTTGCCAGCTACTCCAGCGGCGACGTCAGCGGCCGGGGCGACGTGGGCGGCCTGGCGGGCGAGAACTACGCCACCATCCTTACCAGCTACTCCACCGGGCAGGTGCACCGGCACGGCAGCGAGGCAGCGGGCGGGCTGGTCGGTCGGCAGTCGCTGAACAACAACGACCCCACCGTGTACTATTCCGCTACCGACAGCTACTGGGACACGGAGAGTTCCGGGCAGTCGACCAGCGCGGGCGGCACGGGCAAGACCGGCGCAGAACTGCGCGCCCCCACTGGCTACACCGGTATCTACGCCAACTGGAACCTGGACCTGGACAACGCGGACAATGACAACAGCCACTCCACCGGACAGGACGACCCCTGGGACTTCGGCGCGAGCCACAACTACCCGACTTTGCGAAATACCGGCGGCAACCAGAAGGGCCCGGGGCCGGTGGGCAACCTGGCCGCCGCCCTCAACGGCGACGACAACCTGGTGGTGACGTGGAGCGCGCCCACGGAGGCCGGCGATGGGACGCTGACCGGCAACTACGCGGGCCGCTACAGCGCCGACGGCGGCTCGACCTGGACCGCCATCGCCTCCCAAAGCGCGACGACCTACACCATCACCTCCCCCCAGGCCGACACCTCCTACCAGATCGAAGTGTGGGCCATCAGCCAGGGGGCGGCCCACACCCGGGGCGGGCCAGCGTCCGTCACCTACAGTCCGGTCATCCCCGCCGACTACGACGGCGACGGCCTGCTGGAGATAAGCAACCTTGCCCAGCTCAACGCCATCCGCTGGGACATGAACGGCGACGGAACGGTGGACGACACCGCCAACACGGCCAGCTACGCCGCCGCCTTCCCCAACCCGGTGGCCGGCATGGGCTGCCCCGCGTCCGGCTGCACCGGCTACGAACTGACGGCAAACCTGGACTTTGACACCGACGGCAGCGGCGCAGCCAACGCCGGCGATACCTACTGGAACGGCGGCGAGGGCTGGCGCTCCATCGGCGGCCTGGAGAATGCCGGTTACGGCACGGGCTTCAACGCCACCTTTGAGGGCAACGGCAATACCATCAGCAACCTGTTCATCAATCGCCGGTGGGAATCGGGCGACGAGTGGGCGGGCTACCGCGTCGGGCTGTTCGGACTCGCCACCCAGAACTCGGTCATCAAAGACCTGACCCTGACCGGCGTCAACGTCAGCGGCGACGAAGAGGTCGGCGGCCTGGTGGGGACCACCCTGGGCAGGGTCAACAACGTCTCCGTGACCGGCAGCGTAACCGGCGCCACCATAGATACCGGCGGCGTGGTGGGCTTCCTGTTCCGCGGCAACATCCTCAGCAGCAGCTTCAACGGAGCGGTCAGCGGCACTTCGAGCAACATCGGCGGGCTGGTCGGCTCCATCACCGGCGGCGCAGTTCGCCACAGCTCCGCGTCGGGAACGGTGACCACGTCCGGCAGCTTCGCCAGCAACGTCGGCGGACTGGTCGGCAGCAACGTCGGCATCATCTCCTCCAGCCACGCCACCAACAGCGTAACCGCCAACGGCTCCTACTGGGTCGGCGGGCTGGTGGGCCAGAACGGCGGCCCCTATGCCAAGGGCAGCGGCACCATCGTCGCCAGCTACTCCACCGGCAACGTCAACGGCCGGGGCGACGTGGGCGGCCTGGTCGGCGAGAACTACGCCCGCATCCTCATCAGCTACTCCACCGGCGCGGTGCACCGGCAAGGTAGCGAGCCAGTGGGCGGGCTGGTCGGCCGGCACTCGCTGAACAACAACGACCGCAACGTTTACTATCAAATCGGAAACAGCTACTGGAGCACCGACGACACGGGCTGGAACTTCGGCGTCGGCTCGGACGACCGGAACAACAACAACGTGGTGGACTCGGATGAGACGAACACCGTCAGCGGCTCTTCCACCTCGCAATTGCAGAGTCCCACCGGTTACACCGGGATCTACGTCAACTGGGACAACTACGACCAGGACGGCAACACCGGAACCGAGCAGCCGTGGTGCTTCGGCACGTCCAGCGACTTGCCGGCACTGAAGCCCGCCGACGGCACCTGCGCCGCCGCCGGTGGCGCTGAAGGTGCGGGCAAGGCGGAGAACCAGCCGCCCACGGCCAACGCCGGGCCGGACCAGGCGGTGGACGAGGGAGCCACGGTGACCCTGGCCGGCAAGGGGACGGACCCGGAGGGGCAGGAATTGACCTACACCTGGACCGCGCCCTCCGGCATCACTTTGAGCAGCGCCAGCGCCGCCAAGCCCACCTTCACCGCGCCGGACCGAGAGGCGGACTACACCCTGACCTTATCCTTGAAGGTCAACGACGGCAGCAGCGACTCGGCGGCGGACACGGTGGAAATCAGCGTGACGGCGGACAACGACGTCCCCGGCGCTCCCGTCTTGGCCGACCAGACGGCTACGGTGGGCACGGCCTTCAGTTACACCTTCGCGGCGGTGTCCGACCCGGAGGGGGCAACGCCCAGCTACACCGCGCAGCGGGTGGACTCGGACGACACGACCTCGGCCCTGCCGGGTTGGCTGACCTTCAACGCAGGGACGCGCACCTTCAACTGCGCGGCGTCGGGAGACGGGGCCTGCCAGCCCGGGACGCTGACCATCCGGGTCACGGCCAGCGACGGCGCGTCGCCCACCCCGGCCACCTCGTCGGCCTCGTTCACCCTGACGGTGAAGGACGGCGCCGGCGGCCAGGGCAAGGCGGACAACCAGCCGCCCACGGCCAACGCCGGGCCGGACCAGGCGGTTACGGAGGGGGCCGCGGTGACCCTGGCCGGCAAGGGGACGGACCCGGAGGGGCAGGAATTGACCTACACCTGGACCGCGCCCTCCGGCATCACTTTGAGCAGCGCCAGCGCCGCCAAGCCCACCTTCACCGCGCCGGACCGAGAGGCGGACTACACCCTGACCTTATCCTTGAAGGTCAACGACGGCAGCAGCGACTCGGCGGCGGACACGGTGGAAATCAGCGTGACGGCGGACAACGACGTCCCCGGCGCTCCCGTCTTGGCCGACCAGACGGCTACGGTGGGCACGGCCTTCAGTTACACCTTCGCGGCGGTGTCCGACCCGGAGGGGGCAACGCCCAGCTACACCGCGCAGCGGGTGGACTCGGACGACACGACCTCGGCCCTGCCGGGTTGGCTGACCTTCAACGCAGGGACGCGCACCTTCAACTGCGTGGCGTCGGGAGACGGGGCCTGCCAGGCCGGGACGCTGACCATCCGGGTCACGGCCAGCGACGGCGCGTCGCCCACCCCGGCCACCTCGTCGGCCTCGTTCACCCTGACGGTGAAGGACGGCGCCGGCGGCCAGGGCAAGGCGGACAACCAGCCGCCCACGGCCAACGCCGGGCCGGACCAGGCAGTTACGGAAGGGGCCACGGTGACCCTGGCCGGCAAGGGGACGGACCCGGAGGGGCAGGAATTGACCTACGCCTGGACCGCGCCCTCCGGCATCACCCTGAGCGACGCCAGCGCCGCCAAGCCCACCTTCACCGCGCCGGACCGGACGGCGGACTACACCCTGACCTTCTCCCTGGTGGTGAACGACGGCAGCAATGACTCGGCGGCGGACACGGTGGAAATCAGCGTGACGGCGGACAACGACGCGCCGGGCGCTCCGACCCTCACCGACCAGACGGCTACGGTGGGCACGGCCTTCAGCTACACCTTCGCGGCGGTGTCCGACCCGGAGGGGGCGACGCCCAGCTACACCGCGCAGCGGGTGGACTCGGACGACACGACCTCGGCCCTGCCGGGTTGGCTGACCTTCAACGCAGGGACGCGCACCTTCAACTGCGTGGCGTCGGGAGACGGGGCCTGCCAGGCCGGGACGCTGACCATCCGGGTCACGGCCAGCGACGGCGCGTCGCCCACCCCGGCCACCTCGTCGGCCTCGTTCACCCTGACGGTGAAGGACGGCGCCGGCGGCCAGGGCAAGGCGGACAACCAGCCGCCCACGGCCAACGCCGGGCCGGACCAGGCAGTTACGGAAGGGGCCACGGTGACCCTGGCCGGCAAGGGGACGGACCCGGAGGGGCAGGAATTGACCTACGCCTGGACCGCGCCCTCCGGCATCACCCTGAGCGACGCCAGCGCCGCCAAGCCCACCTTCACCGCGCCGGACCGGACGGCGGACTACACCCTGACCTTCTCCCTGGTGGTGAACGACGGCAGCAATGACTCGGCGGCGGACACGGTGGAAATCAGCGTGACGGCGGACAACGACGCGCCGGGCGCTCCGACCCTCACCGACCAGACGGCTACGGTGGGCACGGCCTTCAGCTACACCTTCGCGGCGGTGTCCGACCCGGAGGGGGCGACGCCCAGCTACACCGCGCAGCGGGTGGACTCGGACGACACGGCCTCGGCGCTGCCCGGCTGGCTGACCTTCAACGCGGGCAGCCGGACCTTGAGCTGCGCGGCGTCGGGAGACGGGGCCTGCCAGGCCGGGACGCTGACCGTCCGGGTCACGGCCAGCGACGACGCGTCGCCCACCCCGGCCACCTCGTCAGCCACGTTCACTCTGACGGTGAAAGAGGGCGAAGACAGCGGAGCCAAGGGGCAGGAGGGGGAACGGCCGCCCTCTGCGCCGCGCAACCTGTCGCTGACGCCGGGCAATGAGCAGATAGCAGTGTCCTGGCAGGCGCCGGCGGACCTGGGCAACCCCGAGATCGACCGCTACTTCGTGGAGTTCCGGGAGGTGGGCGACGAGCAGTGGGTGAGCGCAGGAGAGTTCGACGGCACCAGCGCGACCATCGAGTTCCTGGAGAACGGGGTGGAGTACGAGGTGCGGGTGGCGGTGTTCAACGTCCACGGCGAGGCCATTGCCGGGCCGGGGCGGGCCACGCCCTCGGCCGGGTGACCCAGCGTTCGCCTGGCTCATGTCAAGTCGGAGGCCCCGCGCAATCGTATCAGCATTGCGCGGGGCCTTCCTCCGGCGCCTTTGCCGGACAAGTCGCCTATCAGTGGCGTCTGCGAGGCTCCAATGGCATAATTGGAGTTGGCGGGCCGCCCCCATTGGAATGACACCTCCCACCGGAGAGTTCGCAATACGGTACACGTGGGCCCCGGCTGGCGGGCATCAGCGCCGGCCATCTCTCCCTGATCATGAACGGACAGCGGACTCCGTCGGGGGACGTACTGCGGCGGCGGCACGAGGTGCTGTTCCGGCCCACGGCGGCGGAGCTGGTGGCTCCGGTGGATCTGAGGGTGATGGGCTGGAAGAAAAACGACCGCTAGGGCGTGGTGATCAAGGGCGCCGGCGGGCCGAGGAGCGACGGCAAGCCTGGCGACGGGACCATCCGCACTGGCGGGCGGGTGCCCTGGGGTGCCGAGGTGGAATTTGCCTACACCACCGGCTACGACAGCCACGGCAGGGTATCGGTGAACCAAATCGTGGACGAGCGGGGCTGTTCCGTGATGCTGAAGCAGCCGGATAAGAATGGGGGTTGGAGCCACCGCCGTCAAGCCGAGAGCCTCTTCCCTATCGGATGCGGGGACAACGGCCACGTTGTGGCGGAACCCACACCCGGCCGAGGGCAGCGGTTGTTCTCTTCCTAGCCGAGTTCCTGGCCGAAGGGTCCGCCTGGCCTCAGTAACGCAGCGCCAAGCCCTACTCAGAGCAGGAACTGGTGGGAGCGGGTCGCCGGATCGGGCAAGGGGATACCAACGTTATATCTGCGTTCGTATCCCCGACGTTCCCATATGCGAGGCTTTTCCTGTTATCCAGAAAAGTGGACTTCTCCGCTGGGCTTGGGCTGTCCCCGGCCGAAACCCAGTTGCGTGCTGCCGCATGTAGCAGAATGGAACGCCAGCGAATGCCCGCTACCCAGGTCATCTAGAGTACCGGGTTGATGCTAATATAATCTGGGTTGCGGAGCGCCCCGTAACCTTTGCCGGAACGAAACACAGTCACGATACGGTAAGTTCCCGGCGCGAGACGCAAGTAATGGCAATCCCAGAAAACCAACTTAAGATATGGGCCCAGCCGGGCACGGTCAAGGGGGCGAAAAATACCCACGCCGCCATTCGCAACGCTCTGGCGGGACATGGGTGGCCGGACGACGTTCGGTACAGAACGTATTTGCAGGGCTCTTACCGGAATAACACTCATCTCCGGCGCCAGAGCGATGTGGATGTGGTCGTGGAGCTGACGTCGCTGCCCATCAGGGACGGTTCCCTGCTGCCCGATTCTCAGAAGGCATTGTTGAAAAGGACATTCCCCGAGTCAGAGTACGGTTGGCGGCGGTTTCGCAGGGACGTGCTCAGAGCCATAACCGCCGGTTTTGGAGAGTCACGGGTTCGGGAAGGCAGGAAGACCCTCAAACTTGTCATGGAGTCGCCCGAGATTCCGGTCGACGTGGTGGTGGCCGTGCGCTACCTCAAGTACACGGAGTATTCGGGACAGCGCAGCTACAAGAACACCGAAGGTTTGGGGTTGTACCTGCCCGCGGAAGGGAGGTGGACCGTCAGCTACCCTCACCTGCACCGGCGAAACGGCGTCGCGAAGGAGAAAGCTACGAGCTGGTGGTTCCGCCGCACCATAAGGATGTTCAAGAACGCTCGCGCCCAACTCGTTGAAGAGGGCCGACTGGGGCCTGCCACCGCGCGGTCGTACCAAATAGAGTGCTTGTTATACAACGTGCCGGACGGGCGATTGGGCGGCTCACACCAGTCGGCTTACTCATCCGCTCTCCATTGGCTGGATAGAAATGACCCGTCGCGGTTTTCCTGCCAGAACAAGATGGTTCCCTTGTTCGACGGCGGTCCGGACTCGTGGAACAAAAGGGATGCCAGAACCCTGATAGACGTGTTGGTCAGGCAGTATGAGGACTGGTAGAGAGCACGATGCACGATTACGCAATAGACTCACGGGAGCGCGTCTTTGTGGTGAGATTCCTCTTCATGGCCAGCGCTCTCGTGTCCGGGATTGCAGCCACGCTGATACCCTCAGGCCTCCTCCCCATCAGGTGGCTGCTCCCGATCCCATCCATCGCCCTGGTCTTTGGAGTTTCTTACTGGGCCTTCGATAACTGGCTCTGGCGATGGCGGTTCCTGAGAGTTTTGCGGCTGATCAGCGTGCCGGACCTGCGGGGAGCATGGGCGGGGACGGTTGCCAGTTCCTATACGGAATTTGAGAAGACGCAATTGGTGACGGTTGCTATTGAGCAAACCTGGACAAAGATTGCGGTGCGTCTCAACACCGCCGAGTCCAGTTCCTGGAGCTTGACCGCCTCTATCCTCACCAACGCGCCGGAGGGGTTGGTCCTGACCTACCTCTTCGACAACGACCCCGAAGCTGCATCCGCTAGGACAATGCAACGGTTTCGGGGCACTACGGTTCTCGTCAGAACCGCCGCCAACCAACTGGAAGGCTACTATTACACCGGTCGCGGGAGAGAGACCCACGGGTCCATCAAGCTGTGCCGGCAGCCTCCGCCACCTGCTCCAGTTCCCCCGCGTCGATGAATGGCAGCCGGGCCAGGGCGTCCAGGATGCGCTCGCGTGAGAATGCCATGCCTCCAGCGTAACAGCCGGAAGCCGCCGCCGTCAGCGAACAAGTGTCAGTAACGGTTTACGACAAAGCAGCGGTTCCAGACTCTTGGAAGATAACCAGCATGATCCCGTTGGCTTGATCATCCTGTCAGGGTAGGTCCCGATACGGGCGTGTATTCGCCAAGGGCGGCCAATTCCAGGTGGTAGCCAGTTCTCGCCACGGCGAAGAGGTAGATGGCGTGGCTGTTGGGCAGGTTCTCGGCATAGTGCGAATTTCAACGTACTGACCATGAATGTTTGGGGAGTCGGGCTTTCTGCTACGCAAGGTTTGTTTGGGAATCCCAGAAGTAGGATTCGTTCATTCGGGGTCGGGTTTCAGCTCCCTCTCCATGAACACTGTCCCACCTGAAACACGCCTACGGTCCATCTCTTGCTGATGCTTCTCATTGACCCTGTAGCACTGCTCCTCGTTGAAATAGAACCTGAAGAGTTTGACTTTCTCGTAAAGTCGGGTGAACTCTTCGGCGTCAACGGGTGTGGATTCGCAACACCTGCAAAAATCGTTTACCACCTCCGCAACTTCTTCCCTATGCACTCTCGGCATCAAGCGCGGCAGCAGGTCAATCGTGCCGTCGTCAGATATGACGATGATCATTGAATTTGGAGTCTCTCCCATGTTCTGATAACGCACGGCCGAGTTGAACCTTGATCCCCGGGCTCGGTCTCCGCTCTCGTCGGCGATTCCGTCCAAGATCACGCCGAAGGCGTGGCAACGACCATCAGGACCGACCATGACCGCTCCATCAACGGAGGCCAGTCTGACGACTTGTTTTGCTTCTAGGTAGTCGGGGTCAATCGGCATTCCTTGGTTACTGAGCCGGGCAGATTCTGCCTCTGGGTCTGCCGAAACCACCAAGGTGGTACCTTGACCGCTCCCTTGGGCAGCTTGGAGGATATCCCAGATAAACTTCGTATTAGTGTCGCCGATGATTCGTTCTGCGATGTCCGCCAGTTCTTCGAATTCAATCGGTTGATGTGGGATCGTAGGTTTTCCATAGGCTACTCTGACGAACTTGTCACCGTTAACACTGGCCTCCCACTTAGCGTGGCCGGTTATGGAGACCTCTACTACATCTGGGACTGTTTTGCTGGGTCCAAGTCCGTAGGCTTGTGCTGGGTCTGCCAGGACGGACATAGCCCCGTCGCTCATTTGGAGGAGTTTTCGCATGGTTCTCGATTCCTGGATCCGTACAGGCTCTTTGAATCTTACTGTCAGCCACTTCTCCAGATTTTCACGGCTCGTGATGGTTAGTTTTCCTCTGGCGGCGTCTCTTTCATATGTCAGGGATGCGATCTCATTCAACGCACTGAGTAGCCCCGTAAGAGTGCATTGTGCTGTGGAGATCTGAGGATTCCTGGGCACCACGCAATCCTATTCCTGCAACGAATCTTTCCGTAGCGGTCTTGATGATGTCGTCGGCATTACCCAATGAAATGGATCCAAATGCGAACTGTTCCTCGGGGTCGGTCTGACGGAGTGCTGAGTCGGCTCGGGACAAGCACTCTCGAATTACCTCGTGCTGTAGTGATTTGCCGGCGTAAAACCGGCCCACTTCAGACTCCTTGAACGCCGGCAACTTCGCTATGGCTTCTGTGGGGATGCCGAGGCATGTGTGTACCTCATACCTGTTGATCAAAGAAGAATGGCTTACGAAGAAGGTGAGGTTGCTGAACAGTTTCGTTTTTTCTATGGCTTCCCTGATCGCGTCGGCTTGTGCATGCAAAAATAGAGAGTGTTGACGTAACTCGTGCAATAGTGGGTGCGAGTCGAACGACTGTGATTGTGGGTTCAAGTTGTACAGTTCAACAGCGCGGTCCTTTACTTGTTCGAGATGCTCTTGCCGAAGGGGTCCCGTTTCTGGCTCTATACAGGTCGCATGCCGAGTGCTGTCTTCGCTTGCTATTCCCACCAATATGACTTGCAGCCCTTGTGCTGGCATTCCAATATTGTCGAGAATCGTCTTGATGTTGAGCGCGACGCATATTCTGAAGTGTTGCTGTAAGGGCCACATAAATTGGTCAATTAGTTTTCGCATGGTACTCTCCTGGGATTGATAGGCTTGGCGCTGGGTTTGTTGCTTTACTCCGTTTGTGTTCGTTCCTCGTGAAAGGCTGCTTGCGCAAGATCACTCGGCAGTTGGGCTCCGGCGGCATCCATGGCTTGGGCAGTTGGCCCGAACAGGTTGCCAATAGTGGCGTGGTAGCCGATGGCCCGGCTGTTGGGCGGATAGTACCGTAGGGCGAATTGCAGAGTGCGGGTCATCGAGATGCAATTATTGTGCTGGTCCAGAATTGTTTCGGGCCAAATGCGTCGAAGCAGTCGGTCGTACTCTTGGTGTGAGCCGATCCAGAACCAGATGATGTCGTTTTGTTCCATCACACCGAGGGCGCGGTAGCCAGCGCCGACGCGCACCGAGAAGACGGCGTGTCTTCGTCCGACGCGTTTGAAATTCAGGCTCGGGTGGTTTGGGTTTCCCTGAAACAGGATGTATGCATGCCTGGCCTGCTGTTTGACGTGGTTTGGCAGAACGTGGTAGGCGTTCCAGAAGCTGGTTCGCGCGAAAGAGCGCATGGCTACAGGTCGGCCGGGTCCAACGAGTGGTGGCTCCTGCTCGGTGGTCGGCCAAGGTTTCGTTGGCGAGGCGGCTCAGCAACTCATCAGATTCCGGCCGGTCGAACAGTTGGTCCCATTGTTGGTCCGCCTCAAGCTCTGCCAGCAGGAATCTGGCGAACCTGTCCTGTTCTTCGGGAGGAAGATCAGCAGCTCGATTAAAGGCGTCTTGAAGCAGTTGGTTCATGATTTTCCTCTCTTTTCTTTGTGAATGGCTTCAGCTTCGTCGACGTCGACTGGTATCTATCAGCCTGTCCGCACAACCGCTCATCTTCCTTCTTGACCCAGTGACCGACTGAAACCCTGTAGTAGTTTTTCGTCCAAATCAGCTTGAACATCAGCCAAGGCAGATTCTAACGCGGAGCGTTCCTGTTGAGTCATTTGCTCTATTAATTCTTTCAATCCGGGACAACGCTCTGACATTTGGTTGAGATCAGGCCAATCTGCACTCGCGCCTATCGTGAGTCTGATTGAATTCACCAGTAGATGCCGGAAGCTGTGGTATTCTGCTTCGCTCAGGAAAAATCCGTATGGAGTGGGAACCCAAAGTGGGTTGTCGTTGCTGCGATTTCCACCTGGGAAGTGGGCTAATTGGTTATTGCGGAACCAGTGGTAATAGTGGGTGTACAGATCGCCCAAATCGCCTTTGTACATAGTCGAGCGCAGGAACTTGTTCTTGTCTTGTCCTGAATGATGGCCAGCAGCCCACCAACGGACAGCGTCGGCGAATAGCGCCTTAATTAGGTGATCCAAGAATGGACCGACCATCGGCATGTGCTTTTGTATTTCGCTCTCGGTCAGCGCCCCCTGCAAGAACCATGCTCTAATGTTTTGCAAGCGTTGGTCGATCTCCGTAGTGTCCACGATCTCCCAGTTGATCCCCCTCTTCATGAATATCCAATCCATTGCTTCTATGGAAGCCAAGGAGGCGAGAGGCATCGTAGGGATTCGCGTTGTGCCCGGGTGTTTTCACTCACGGGGACCATCCTCGCTTGTAGTGTTTATCTCTCTTTCATCTGCCGCTCCGCCAACTCGGCTTGGGCTGGGTCGGTGAGGAGCTGGGCTACGGCGGTTTCGATGGCTTGGGCGGTTTTGCTACTGGGCTGCCATTCGTGGCGCAGCAGGCGTCGGGCGGCGCGGGATTGAGCGTCGCCGGCGGGTTTGGACATGATGTCGCTCTGGGCGATTATCGCTTGACATTCCTGCTCGGCTGTTGCGCCTAGTCTGTTGAGGCGGACGTGTAGCGAGTCGCCGGAGTCGTATCGCGGTATGGGCAGTTTCCAGCCGTGCTTTTCGAAATGCCGGATTTTCTTGGCCCAGTTGGTGGGGCAGAATGGTTTCGCCTCGGTTGCTATCTTGTTGCTATTCAGAATTGCCGTCAGGTAATGGGCTTCGTCCTCTGACTGGCATACAGTCTGGTATAGGGTTCGGTCCACAATGGCACTATTATCCCATACAATGGCAGCGGTGGGTTCTCCCGACTGCGTGTAGGCTACCCTGACAGTACCATTCCCAGTGGTTGTGCCTTGCAGGTATTCCAGTTGGCTGCCGAGTATCTTTTGGTAGTTCAACCTATCGTACAAGTCTTTAATGACCTGGTTTCCGTGAGCGTCGCGGAACATTGCGGCGGCGTTGTTCCAGCGACGCTGCATGGTCGGATGCAGCGCCCCTACGTCCAACCTGCAACCGTCGTGCCGGTCACCGGCACAATCGTCGTGATTCAGCGGCATGGCCATGGTGGGGCGATGCACAGGCAAGGCCGCTTTGAGCGGGTCCAGCGCCAGGTAGGGGGCGACGCACTCGCCCAAGTAAACGTCAAAGAGATGGTCGTTTGCTCACTACGCCGTCCAGCAGGTGCAATTGCCCTTCGTAGTTCATCCTGTCCTGTCCGCTCAACCCGAGGCCGGACGTTGGTGGTGTTGGCGGCCGGTATCATCGCCGTGTGCGGAGTGGTCTCAACGAAAAACAGCCTACGGTCAGTGATAGTTGGCCCCTGGCTGGACAGGTCGGCATAGAGTGACTTGTACTTCCCGTCGTCGTGGTGCAGCGCTTCACTCTTGCGGCTGATGCCAGCGTAGTCGTCCTGCCAATTGCCGCGCCATACCTGGACGGTTGGCCGACACCGAAGCGGCTCCTTGGCCTGCGCCTATGTACTCTGCAAACACCACGCTGGCCGGCATCGGGAAGAAGTCGGGTATCACGTTGTCCAGGTCCCACGGCTCCTGAATCCTGAAGTTCAGCCCGATGCTGGGAGCGTTGCGTCCGCCCTTGCGCTTGTAGTTCCCGCTGCGCCATTTCAGGTGCTGTCCGGTGCGCAGGGCGCTGTGGGGCAGCACCATGCCGATGATGGCTTGCGGCTTGGCGTAGAGTTCAGCGCAGCGGGTGTAGAACAGCGTGGCGATGTCCTGGTGCGGGGCGAGTTTGCCGCCAGCCCAGATTTGGTAGCGGTTTTCGCTCATGTCCCGCAGTTCTTCGCGGATGATGTCCGCGCTCTGGCCGTAGGTGAGCCACGGGGGGTTGCCGATGATGCGATCTACCTTTTCCTCAGCGATCACCGCGGGACGGATCATGTTGCGGATGTAATAGGCCCAGACGTGGTTGCGGTCGGCGGCATGGAGATCTCGCATCAGGGCGGCGACGGCTTTTATGCTTTCACGGCATTCGTCGCTGGTCCGGTATTGGTTGACGATGTTCTCGGCGTCTCGACCTTCGTCGATGGCGACCGCAATTTCGGATATGAGTCGGTCAACGTCGGCCTGCTGGCGGGCGACTTCCTTGGGGATGTTGAACGTGACCGGCCCGGAATGGCCCGGCAGGGTTTCGCGGGTTTCCAGTTCGATGGATTGGCTGGCGGCAAGGGTGCCCGTGTCGTAGCGGAGTTGCATGGAGTCGCCCAGGTAGATGGGCGCGCTCACGGCGTCCGCGTCCGTGGCCTCGGCGCGGGCGGCTCGGATGGTGTCGGCGGCGGCCATGACCCAGGTTGCTTTGGACAACTGAACCGCCACCGGGTGGATGTCGATTCCGACTATGTTTTCCTGCAACTTCCGCAGGGTTTTGGTGGCTGACAGTTCGGCGGCGCGGCTAAGGAGGCGCTCAACGGCCGTTTCGATGAACGTACCACTGCCGCAGGCAGGGTCCAGTGCTCGCTGGTTCAGTGGGGTCGTCCACTACGGTTTCGGTGATTTCCTTCGCCAACCAGCGGGGCGTGTAGTACTCGCCGAGGCGTTTGCGCTCGTCCTGCGTGATCACGTTCTGGTAGAGCGTTGGCGCGACCTCTTTAGCGTTCTGGGTCCAGTCAAATTGCTCCACGACGCGGGCAATTTCCCGGAGGTAAGTGGTTTCTCCCACCTCCGTCGGCCAGGCAAACAGGTCAGCGTCGATGACACCGTGCAGGTCGGAGTGTTCGGCCAGGATACGCCCCTTGAGCAGGTCGTCAGGCCGTTCGGAGGCGTGTCGGATCACATCGCCCAGCAATTGCTGCTGCATGATGACGGCGATCAGGCTGGTGATATAGGTGTGCCTGATGAACAGCCAATCGCTTTCGTCGCCGGCCGTCGCGGCCTCCTTTCCCAACGCCACTTGCAGCAGATCCCGCCAGAGGCGGCGTTTCACCGCCACAGTGGGAGCATCGCGGTGCGCTTCATAGGCGTCCTTGAGTAGCAGATTGCCGGCGCGAAATGCGTCGGAGCTGCTGCCGAAATGTCTTTCGAGGTTCTCCACCGTAGGGCTGACGTTTTCGGTGGGGGCCGAGATGACTCCATACAGGTATTCCCGGAGCAGGTGCGCCTGATCGGGACGGTCGAAGACCCGCATCGCTTCCTGCTTCGGCAGGGGCAGTTGCTTGTCGCCGATCCGGCGCAGGAAGTAGTGGACGCCGTCGGTGAGGATCCCGTTCTGTACGCCGGTTCCGGCTTTTAGCAGGTTTTCGATGTAGCCGTCCAACTGGGCGACCTGTTCGGGGTTGGGCACGCCATTCCGCAGGATGTCCGTCTTGAACTCGATGCACGTGTTGTGGACGTACAGGTCCATCCGGCCGGCGTTACCGGTTCCCGGTGGTGCCTCTGTCGCCATCTCGGACAAGTCGGCAATGCCGGCCGTTTCCGCAAAACGCTGAAAGGCAGCTCTGATATCGTTCTCAGACGCGCCGTTGAGGTGGCGCTCAATGACGAGGCTGAAAGCCTCCTGCTCTTTATGGGTGGTCATTACGAGATCCTTGGTATCGGGCTTGTCATCGGGATGGCGCATTCACGCGACTAATTTATTGGCGTCATCTTTGCGCCGGGTAGCGCGGTGACGCTACTGGTCTTGATTGTAGCACTTGCCGTTTTGCCTGTGGGGGACTCGTAGTGTGAAGTGGACATGGAAATTTGTACAGGTGGCGAAGTGAGAGTCCCGCTCTTAAACTGAGGGCACCTGTTTCTTCCACGCTGAGGTGACTGAACAGGTGATTGGGGGGGCTTCTAATCTAATAAGGAGGGTGGACCTATGAACCGAGAATACCAGCGCGGCTACGAGACGGCTTACGCCGAGATTTACGCCGCTATCGACTCGGATTACCACCCCCTCTACTGCGGTACCTGCCGCGCCTGCGGCGTTATGAGGTCCATACTCGAAGACGCCATGACCACCCTGGGATCCAAGCTGTCGGAGGAGGACTTCGTGGCCCTGGCGGCGATTATCCAACGTGCTAACGAATCAACCGATTGAATAGCCACCCGCCGCCAGTTACACTCACTTTGCAGATGGAATAGCTACCAGCCCGTCCAGTGACCTCTGGAGGCATTTCTAGCCATGGCAGATATGAAACGGCACCTAATTGACCACTCCGTCGAGGATGTGGTCCGCATCCTGGAAAGCGTACCTGTCATAGGCGACATGATCGCTGAGAGACCGTTTATCGAGACCATGAACCGCGTTTCTCTTGCCCACCTCTCCATCGAGCGAACGATGAAATTCCTGATAGAGGAGGCCGGACAAACTTACGCTGAGGACCACCACCTCCCACTCCATATTGAAAAACTGAGGCAGTGCGAACCGGAAACAGTAAAGTTTTTAGAAGAAGCGTTTGCCGACGCCGTGCGGCACTATCGTTTCAACTCTAATGAGTCTGGCCTGGAGCACCTCAAGTCCTTAGCGGACTACATGGAAGGCACGGGAACACGTAACGGATTCCAGGAATTTCGATATTGGGAACTAGACCAGTCACCTAATGCGATTCGAATCCGCAGAATCTCACTCAACTTGCACTTGGAACTTCTCCACGCTTTGCGGGAAGTACTCGTGAGCCCTGAAAGGGAAAGGTTGAAGCTCACTGCCTCGATGAGCACTGTTTCGATGAGAGTGGAAAAGGCTGTAATCGCGGCGATAAACAAGAGCCTCCGCTGTTTTGTAGGTCCAGAGAAAGAATCGGCGGCAAAATCATACGTCGAGTGGGTGAAGAACTTAGGGTCCGAAAATCACCGAGATGCCTTTGCCGCAGCGTTCAAAGAGGGACTGGCAACTGGCCACGACTATACCGCGAGGGTTGTCAGAAGCGCACAGCAAGAACTTCTAAACTCGGTGGATCCGGCCGTAAAGTACTTCGCCGATACCCTGGACGTACTGCCCAGACAGCCAAGAGATGTGATTCCTTGCGTCGAATGGCTGGGGCCGATAAAAGAACAACGTGGGTTTGTTAAGACTCCAGCTGGAACTCACCTTGGAACAATAGAAAGGCGCCACGACGGATTGTGGGCCATAATTCCTGCACGAGACGGGTTGATAAGAGTGGCTGCCAAGGCTGGATCCCAGACGGATGCCCGTTGCTACCTTGCCGCACTGCTGACTAGGCCTGTTCAAGTTACGGTAGATGGACGGACAGAAACCCGCAGGGTGGTAACGAGGGGTGATGCATTGTTTCACCATGCACGCTACATTTTGCCGGACGACCTCTACGACCCTTTCGGTGTCTTGTCAGATCAGATCTATGAGGTGGTTTTTTGGAACAAGGACCACGGCCTGGAAGTCCATAATACCGTAGAAGTGGAATTGCCGGAATTTGCAGGCGAGGCGACTTTCATGGGAATGGAATTTCCAGAACCTACTGAACCGCCCAGTTCTCCGGTTCAGATAATCAAAGGCATCGTAACCAACGTGGCAGAACACGTGGTATCCATCAAGGGTTCCGAGGTTTGGGACGTTAGGCCGCAAGATGAATACGCCCCGTAATTTCACAAAAAGACGATTCCATTCGCCGGTCGCACTAGCCCAGGTCCACCAAACCGGACTCTTCATAGCTGAACCTCCCACCGAAAAGTTCGCAGTACAGCCCCTTTAGGCCCACCAACTCCAGCGCGACTGCCCTTTGCTTGAGGAGACCTCTCATTGCCTGGCGATGCTCCTTGGAGAACCGCCACAGGGTGTTGTGGTCCGGGTGTTGCCACCCAGTAAGGCACAGATAGGGTATCTGGTCCCGGCAGGCCGCCTCCAGCTTGCGGCTGGAGCGTATTCCCGTCACGAAGCCAAACAGCCAGACCCTCAGCAGTGCCCGGGGATGATAGGCCGGCGCTCCCAACGGGTCGCCCTCTATCGCCACGCCGAGTTCCTTCCAGTCCTCGCGGTCCAGGGCGTCGACGAACTCGGCCACGAAACGGGCGGGATGCTCCAACGGCAACAACTCATCAAGAGACGGTGGCAACAGCCAGGCCTGCTCTCGGGGCATGTCTCGAAGCGGCACCTTCTCGACTCCTATCGCAACATCTCCCCATAGTGTACATGCCATCTTGCCTGCCGACTTTTGAGACAGCCTGTTTGGTTTAGGACAGTGAACAGTCCGTACCGGCCCTAAAAGGCTCCTGGACCTTGGCGATCAGTCGGCGCCCCGTGGGGAGGTGTTTTTCTCCCCTGGCGGGGATACAAATGTGGTCAGTCCCCCAACCCGGCGTACTGGCCCGACGAACGGTGGCGGTATCTCCGGTACAGGCTCTCTGCGCCGGGTTAAGGCCCATATCAGGAACAGTAGCAGCGCGATCAAAAGCAGTGGTATCCAGAACACCCACGACGGCAACAATCCAAACCACCGCACTATTGCGGCGAACAGTCCCCCCGTGCCGCCAGGCTCCGCCGCCATGGGAACCTCTGCCAGAGTTTGGGATGATGGCGGTGGGCCGGAGGGTGCGAGGGCCAGCGCCTCCGGCGGCTTAGTCGGCGTGGGTGTCGGTTCCGCCGTTGCTGTTGCGACGTGTGTGGGCGCCGGCGCCGGCATTGGCGTCGGCGTTGGCAACGATGTTGATGTTGTCGTTGACTCCGACTGCGCCGCCGTATCTGCCCGGTCCTGCCGTGCCAGGACGGGAGTGGGGACCTCGATGACCGGCGGCTGTGCGTCTGCCACCACAATGTTCAAAACAATGGAGTCGCTGCCTCCCCGGCCATCGGAGACGTGGGCGACGCCGGTGTAGGTGGGCTGGAGCTCGTAGCCCAGCCCAGTTCTGGTCTGCAACTGCCCGGTGTGACGGTCCATCTTGAAGAGTTGCGCCACTCCTCCGGTCACCCAGTAGCTCAGTGGGTCCCCGTCCGGGTCGGTGGCCGTCACCGGAGGGTTGACCCTGGCCCCGCCTGCCGTTCCCTCCACCGTATCGCGTCGGGCGCTCTCTCCCTCGGTGAACACCGGCGGCTGGTTGGGGTCAGCCTCGCGTGGGATGTACCCGCCGCCGCTGCTTCTCCGGTTTCGCCTCTGACTCACGCTGGCGGAAGAGGTGTGACTGCTTGACGGGTTTGACCACTCCCCAGGCCCATCGGCGTTCTTGGCCCGGACCCGCACCTCGTAGGCGGTGCTTGCTGAAAGGTTGTCGATGGTGTGGCTCCGGGGAGAGGCGGAGACCGATTCCCTGGTGTAGGTGTCTCCGCTGTTATCGCGCCGGTACTCCAGGTCATAGCCGCTGATTGCCGGGCCGGTGTTCGCCGGCTCGTTCCAGGTCGCCGTCAACTCCCGTGACGAGGTGGCTCTTAGCCACGGGGGGGCGGGCTGGCCCGGCGGTTCCGTCACGTCGGTCACGTTGACCGTCAGTTCGATGGTGGTGTCGGCCTTGCCGTCGCTGACCGACACCGTAAGGGAGTAACGGTTCTTGGTCTCGTAGTCCAGTGCGGCCTTGGTCTTGACCTGGCCCGTGGCGGACTCGATGGAGAAGGACCCGGCATCGGTCCCGCCCAGGGAGTAGGTCAACGTATCGTCATTGGCGTCGGTGGCCGTCACCGGGTCCCCCACGTTCTGGCCGGACGGCGTGTTCTCCGCCACGCTGCGCTCTCCCGACTCGCCTGGGGGGAACGCCGGCCGGCTGTTGACCTGCACTGCCGGGGAGGACGCCTGCTTGCCAGGCCCGCGCCGGTCGGTGTAGGAGGCGGTGGCCCGCAGGTACTTGTCCAAATCGGCAGCAACCGGCGTGTACCTGGCGGCGGTGGCGCTGGCGCTGGCGATGTCGGTATAGTCTCCGGCCTGGGTGTTGGACCTGGCCCACTGCCACGTCACGCCGGAAACCCCGCCGTCCGGGTCGGTCAGGGTGGCGGTCAACGCCGTGCCAACCCGGGGTAACTCCGGCGACAGGGTTACCGTACCGGCTTCCTCCACGTCGGTCACCCTGATGGTCACCGTAACTGTGGCGGAGTCGCCGACCGGGTCCGTGGCTGTCACGTTCACCGTGTAGGTGTTTGTGGTCTCGTAGTCCAGGGCGGCCCTGGTCCTGAGCTGGCCCGTGGCGGCCACGATGGAGAAAGACCCGGCATCGGACCCGTCCAGGGAGTAGGTCAACGTATCGTCATTGGCGTCGCTGGCCGTCACCGGGTCCCCCACGTTCTCCCCGGCCGGCGTGTCCTCCGGCACGCTGCGCTCTCCCGCCTCGCCGAGGGGGAACACCGGCGGGTTGTTGACCTGCAGTGACGGGGAGAACGCCTGCTTGCCAGACCCGCGCCGGTCGGTGTAGGAGGCGGTGGCCCGCAGGTACATGCCCATGTCGGCAGCAACCGGCGTGTAGCTGGCGGCGGTGGCGCTGGCGATGCTGGTATAGTCTCCGGTCTGGGTGTCGGACCTGGCCCACCGCCACGTCACACCGGAAACCCCGCCGTCCGGGTCTGTCAGGGAGGCGGTCAACGCCGTGCCGACCCGGGGTCGCTCAGCCGACAGGGTTACCGTACCGGCTTCCTCCACGTCGGTCACCCTGATGGTCACCGTGACTGTGGCGGAGTCGCCGACCGGGTCCGTGGCTGTCACGTTCACGGTGTAGGTGTTCTTGGTCTCGTAGTCCAGGGCGGCCCTGGTCCTGAGCTGGCCCGTGGCGGCCACGATGGAGAAGGATCCGGCATCGGTACCGCCCAGGGAGTGGGTCGGCGTATTGCCGTCGGCGTCGGTTGCCGTCACCGGGTCCCCCACGCCCTGGCCGGATGGCGTGTTCTCGGCCACGCTGCGCTCTCCGGAACCACTGGGGATGAGCACCGGCGGATTGTTGACCTGGACCACCACGGAAGACGCCTGCTTGCCAGACCCGCGCCGGTCGGTATAGGAGGCGGTGGCCCGCAGGTACTTGCCCGCATCGGCAGCAACCGGCGTGTAGCTGTCAGTGGTGGCGATGCCGGCATAGGTTCCGGTTTGGGTGTCGGACCTGGCCCACTGCCACGTCACGCCGGAAACCCCGCCGTCCGGGTCTGTCAGGGTGGCGGTCAACGCCGTGTCAACCCGGGGTCGCTCCGACGACAGGGTTACCGTACCGGCCTCCTCCACGTCGGTCACCGTGATGGTGACCTGCGTCGTATCGGAGTCGCCGGCCGGGTCCGTGGCCGTCACGGTCACGGTGTAGGTGTTTTTGGTCTCGTAGTCCAGGGCGGCCCTGGTCCTGAGCTGGCCCGTGGCGGCCACGATGGAGAAGGCCCCGGCATCTGTCCCGCCCAGGGAGTAGGCCAGCGTACTGTCGTCGGTGTCGGTTGCCGTCACCGGGTCCCCCACGCTCTGGCCGGATGGCGTGTTCTCCGCCACGCTGCGCGCTCCCGACTCGCCGGGGGGGAACACCGGCGCAACGTTGACCCGCACCGCCTGGGAGGACGCCCGCTTGCCCGGCCCACGCCGGTCGGCGTAGGAAGCAGTGGCCCGCAGGTACTTGCCCGCATCGGCAGCAACCGGCGTGTAGCTGTCAGCGGTGGCGATGCCGGCATAGGTTCCGGTTTGGGTGTCGGACCTGGCCCACTGCCACGTCACGCCGGAAACCCCGCCGTCCGGATCCGTCAGGGTGGCGGTCAACGCCGTGCCGACCCGGGGTCGCTCCGACGACAGGGTTACCGTACCGGCCTCCTCCACGTCGGTCACCGTGATGGTGACCTGCGTCGTATCGGAGTCGCCGGCCGGGTCCGTGGCCGTCACGGTCACGGTGTAGGTGTTTTTGGTCTCGTAGTCCAGGGCGGCCCTGGTCCTGAGCTGGCCCGTGGCGGCCGCGATGGAGAAGGACGCGGCATCGGTCCCACCCAGGGAGTAGGCCAGCGTACTGTCGTCGGTGTCGGTGGCCGTCACCGGGTCCCCCACGTTCTCCCCGGATGGCGTGTTCTCCGCCACGCTGCGCGCTCCCGACTCGCCGGGGGGGAACACCGGCGGGTTGTTGACCCGCACCGCCTGGGAAGACGCCTGCTTGCCCGACCCGCGCCGGTCGGCGTAGGACGCCGTGGCCCGCAGGTACTTGCCCATATCGGCAGCAACCGGCGTGTAGCTGGCGGCGGTGGCGCTGCCGATGTCGGCGTAGCCTCCGGACTGGGTGTCGGACTTGGCCCACCGCCACGTCACGCTGGAAATCCCGCCGTCCGGGTCCGTCAGGGTGGCGGTCAACGCCGTGTCGGCCCGGGGTCGCATCGCTGACAGAGTGACCCTCCCGTCTTCCTCCACGTCGGTCACGCTGATGATTACCTGGACTGTAGCGGAGGCGTCTTTCGGGTCTGTGGCCGTCACACTCACGTTGTAGGTCTTCTTGGCCTCGTAGTCCAAGGCGGCCCTGGTCTTGAGCTGGCCTGTGCCAGCCTCGATGGAGAAGGCCGCGGCATCGGTCCCGCCCAGGGAGTAGGTCAGCGTTTCGTTGTCGATGTCGGTGGCCGTCAGCGGGTCTCCCACGTTCTGCCCACCCGGCGTGTTCTCCGCTACGCTGAGGTTAATCGGGTCCAAGAACGTCGGAGGATTATTGGTGCCTTCCTGCGCCAACCGCCGTACACCGTGCGGCGGCAGAGCGGGCTGAGCCGCCGCAAATACAGCCCCGTGCCCTCCATGTAAGAATGGGACAGTGCGTCCCGCCGCATCCAGCCCGAAGAACAAGAACAGGGCCGCCATGCCCAGTCCAACGGAGAACGCCAAGACGCCCTTTCTCACGGGGACGGGCCTCGCTGGGCACGCAATCTTGGTAGGTTTGTAGGATACTTCCATATATCCTCCCCCCACGTCTCTGTGAACCGTTCAAAGATGAATTCCCATCAAGGCTACCCCTTTCCTCCCTTCTTCGCTTCCTGGAAGCTCGACCACTTTTCAGGAATTCCCCGAAGGTCAACCGGTATTCCGCTCGGGTCCGGGGGAGGGCGTGGCAAAGTCCCCTCCCCCCGTGCAGGGCGCCTTTGCGCAAAAGGTAGGCCTTGCATCAGAGGTCGGTATTCTGCATCAAAAGTGAGTGTTGCCGATTAGTACTACAGTCACAGATGTTCTAAACTAATACTACAGCCGCACATGATGAACGAAATGGCAGGCCGATCCCGAGAAGGACAAGTGCCAGATACCAGCCTATGGCTCTGTCTCGCCAAAGACCCAGCTAACCCCAACTCCGGTCCGCGGGTGGGAGTGCCGAATCGGTAATCTGCGACTGTAGTAATAGGCCCAACTCAAGCGGGTCGAATCGGTCCCTTCCTTGTCAATGCGCTCTACCTATCTGCATGCGTCCAAATCGACCGCCCACAAGTAGCGTAGTTTTCCGTTGCCTATGTGTCCGCCGAAAGGAAGGTCTTGATTTTGCCAAGCGTCCTGGGGCCTGAGAAGATCGGACTGCGAGGTTTCAGCCGGGAGTGTCAATGGCGGCGACTCCCGGTAAATTCGGGATGAGCTCCGGCTTCTCCCGGTTGGGCGAACCGCGACGGCGCCCCGCAATAAGTAACTATCTCAAAATAGCGAGGCGGTGTTGGCGACGGTACCAGATAAGGGCGCAAGCCAGTTGAATCAAGCCCACGTAATTGGCCGGCCTCTTGTCATAGCGCACCAGGATCGCCCGGCACTTGGACAGCCAGGCCAGGGTCCGCTCCACCACCCAACGTCGCGCCGGATACCGTTTCACCCCAGCGGAGTCCAGCTTCTCCTCCCCAATGCGCCGGATATGCGGACAGTACCGGAAGGCGGCCACGGTCCCATGGCCGGTGGGATTGTCATACCCCTTGTCCAGGCACAGGTTTTGGGCGCCTTCCGGGCGTGCCACTACGATGCTCTCCAGGGTTGGCCTCAAGAGTTTCGTGTCATGGACGTTGGCTCCGGCCACCGCCACGCTCAAGGGTCCGCCGGCTGCGTCCACCAGGACGCTCTGCTTGCTTCCAGCTTTGCCCCGGTCGGTGGGGTTGCGTCCAATGGCGCCCCCCCAAACCGGGCTTTGCCCATGGAGCAGTCCGCCGACTGCCATTCCCAGTCCACTCCGCCCAGTTCCTCGCATTCTTCTATCAAGGCCGCCCAGATGCCCTCCAGCGCCCCATACCCCACCCAGCGCTGGAAGGTCCGATGGATGGCGCTGTCGTCTCCCAACTCCCGGGGCAAGTGGTTCCACTGGCACCCGCTGCGCATTCGAAAGATAATGCCTTCCAGCATCTTCCGCGGGTCCGCCCGCTTGCGTCCCCTGGCTTTGGGGTCCAACTCCAGAATCACCGGTTCAATTCGCTCCCAAAGGTCGTCCGGAACATCCCAAATAGTAGGTAACGGTTTCTCTCCCACCACAACTCACCTCCACCCAACTCTTGGAATAATCCTGGCAACAACCCTCTCACATGGACTGCGATTTGAAACCCCAATTTGAGATAGTTACTAAGCCCTCTGACTGGCGGGGGCCATGCCGATACTCCGCCCTCCGGCAATCTCCGGCGCTCTCTGCCTGCATGAACTCGATTCCACCGGGCACCGAAGAGGCAAGACGCATGATGTGCCATACCTCTCCGCCGGTGGGGACTGCGCCCTCCCGCCACTCCATCACCCGGTCAACGTCGATGCCGAGGCGCTCGGCGAACTCCTCCGACGAAACGCCAGCGAACTCAATAAGCCGCTCCAACCGCTCGCCGAAATCCTCCGGGAAGGGATCCGGATGAGGGTCCTCTTGCCGTTTACGTGCGTCCATGGTTCTACCCCCTTTCGTGGACCACTATCGTGGGTCCGCCTTCGCCAGCGCGGCTAACCCCTCAGGCACCCGAGCGGCAACATCGTTCTACCGTCAAGCCATCAAAGTATACTCTGGTAGGTCACTCAGGTTGCCCCTGAGCACCGGCGACCCGGCTGCGCAGCAGGCGCTGCATTGAGCATTTCCCCGGAGAGCGACGAGAATCCCAGGTCTGACGTTCTTGATGCGATTGTCGGGTTCGTCCAACGGCGTATGGGGCGGGTTTGATACCCGCCCCATTGGGTCCCTGTCCCTTGCCTAATTTGCGCCGCAGCCTGGGCAGCGCCATCGCTGCCCGCACCCGTCGCCGGGACGCATCCCGAAAGGCTTACTGTCTTGTCCGGCTCGTTCCTGCCGTTGGTTGGGTCCGGTTCCAGTCCTTCGGTTACTCCAATTAGGCCGCGGTGATGACCGGCGAGACGGCGTAATAGGGATACTATCCGGTTGCGGGCCGGGCCGTGGGTGACGACCGGGCCAATCCGGCGTTCATGCGCCTTTCGACTCCCTCTGCCTTTGGATCAACTCCCATTCTCCGGGGGCGAGCGCGTCGCGGGGATACGTGCCGACAAAGTCGTCCAGGACCTCGATGGCCTGGCGGTTTTCGCCGAGGGCCAGGCGGGTCTCCACCCTGCGGTAGTAGGATTCCACGTCCCAGGGGTCGGACTCGTTGGCGTGGTCGAAGGCCTGAGCCGCCGCCCCAAGGCTTCCACGTCCAAGGAGGGCGATGCCCATCGAGTGGAGCACGGTGGGGTCTTTGCCAACGGGAACCATGAGCGCTTCGTAATCCTGCATCGCTTGGTCGAAGTCGCCCAGGACGCGGTACACCACCGCCCTCTTGATCCGGGCGTCGGTGTCCAGGGGGTCGGCCGCAATGTCCGCCGTCAGGCGCTCAACCGCCTGCCGGAAGTGCTCGCGAACCTCGGTTAACCCGGGCTTGTCCATCTGATTGTCGTCCCTTTTCATGTCTTTCCTCCGATTCTTGTGTGCTTTTCTGGTGCTACGCTGCCCCCACCGCCGGTCGCGGCGGTGGGGCGGTGGCGCGATGGCGTTGCTTTCCGGTCAGTCCCGCTAGGCGCCGTCGCCGTTCGCCAGGTTGACGGCGGCTTGCCGATCGTTCGCGACGAAGGGGTTGCCGGGGTCCAGCCTGGCCACTTGGTCGAAGTCCTCAATGGCCCGGTGGTACTCGCCCAGCCCGACGCGGGCAATCGCCCTCTCGTGATAGGGCGCGGCGTCGGCTGGATCGAGCTCGATGGCCCTATCGAAGTCACGGACCGCGGCCTCGTACCGGCCCAGCCCGGACAACGCCATCCCCCGGTACAGGTGAAAGACGGATTGGCCGGGAAGCAGGCCGATGAGCCGGTCATAGTCCTTTACTGCCCTGCTGGACTCGCCCAGGTTGAGGTATATCAGCGCCCGGTCCCGCAGGGAGTTGACGCTGTTCGGGTCCAGAGTGAGGGACCTCCCCAAGTCCTCCAGGGCCAGGTCGGTCTGGCCCATGTTGCCGTAGGCAAGGGCTCTCCCGTAGTAGGCTCCGGGTTTATCCGGGGCCAGTTCGATGGCCCGGTCGTAGTCCTTTACGGCCGCTGCGTACTCCCGCCGCTTCACCTGGGCGAACCCCCTGGCGTAGAGGGCGCTGCCGTTGTCCGGTTCAACCTCCAGGATGGCGTTGTAGTCGGCGACGGCCTCATCGTTCCAGTCCAAGTCCGTGTAGGCTAGCCCCCGCTCAAAGAGGACCTTGACGTTGCCTGGATCAAGCTCGATGCTCTTGGTGTAGTCCGCCACGGCCAGGGCATGCCGCCCCAGGGCGGCGTGGGCCAACCCTCTGGCGGTAAGGGTCTCGGGGTTGCCGGGGTCTAGGTTCAGGGAGCGGTCCAGATCCTTGAGCGATTCGTCGTGTCTTCCCAGGTAGCCCAGGGCGACTCCTCTCCCGCGAAGGGCGCGGGCGTTGTCCGGGTCTAGGCCCAGGACAGCATCGAAATCAAGGTGCGCGCCTTCGTATTCCTTCAGCCGCAACTTGGTGATTCCCCGGTTGCAGCGCGAGATGTTGCCGAGGGGTTCCAGCCGGAGAGCAGCGTCGAAGTCATCGACGGCGAGGGCAAGTTCCCCCAGGTTGAGGTAGGCCAGGCCCCGCCTGTCGTATGGGGCGGGCCAATCGGGATGCATGTCAATGGCCCGTCCGAGGCTCTCCGCTGCACGTTGCGGGTCGCCCAGTTCCACGTAGGCGCAACCCTTGTTGAAGTGAGCCTGGGCGTTGCCGGGAGCCAAACCGATGGCGGCGTCAAAGTCGGCTATTGCCCTGGCCGGGTCTCCCAACGCGGCGATGGACGCACCCCGGTTGCAATACGCTGCGGCGCTGTGCGGGTCGAGGCTGATGGCGATGTCGTAGTCCTCCACCGCCCGGCGATGCTCTCCCAACTCGGCACGAGCCAGGGCGCGGCGGTGGCGGGCCTTGGCGTTGCCCGGCTCCTGGTCGATTACTCTGTCGAAGTCCTCTGCCGCCCGGCGGTCGTCGCCCAGCTTGACGTGGAGCATCCCCCTGGCGGTTAGGGAGGGAGCGTCGTCCGGGTCGGACTCGATAGCCGCGTCCAGGTATCTGAGGAAGCTCAAGATCTCATCGTGGCTCAGACGGTTCATCAGGTCGCTCCAGTTGTCTGGTTCCTTCCACGGTTCCCGCCCGTTCTCATCCCCGTATTTCTCTTTCAAAACTTGCCTCCTTGGTGCTGAAAATCGGGCCGATACATGGGGGTATGGCTCACTGGTGGCTGGTGCCAGCGCTCAATCTCAGGTAACGGCCCGGGGCAGCATCCCTGCTTATAATAGTACAAATGTTCTCACACTGCCGCCAGCCCTGACTGTCAGTAATCTTGTTCGAGGGAGTGTTGAAACTGGAATCGCAAATATTAAGGGGGGCACCACAACGGAGAGCGTCCCTCTTCTCTGAAACCACGTTGCTGAAGCTATGACCTGCCGTTACCGGAGACTTCCAGCTTGACCTCCCACGAGTACCTCAACTTTTGGTGTTGATTGGATAACTGAGAAGCTGGTCTGGGGCCAGAAGGCCCGGGACGGACAGGAGCCCGTGCGGGTGGAGAACGCTTTTCCCGCCATCGTCTCCCAGCCGGAGTTCCAGCGGGTCAGGAAACTCCTGGAATCCCGCGCCCCGGCGGTCACCCACCCTCGCCGCGCCGCCAGCCCCTACCTGCTCAGCGGCCTGGCCAAGTGCCAGACCTGCGGCAAGGCCCTTACCGCCGCCGAAGCCAAGAGCGGCAAGTACACCTACTACGTGTGCCAGTCCATCCTCAAACAGGGCAGCGGGACCTGCGACACGCCAAGGCTCAACGCCAGGTCCTTCGAGGAATTGATCGTCGGCAACATCCGCGAGAACATCCTCACCGAGTCCAACATCCGCGAACTGGTGAAGCTGCTGGACGAGGAAATGGACGGCGTGGCCCGGGAGCAGCGGCAGAACCTGGAGACCATCGAAGCCGAGTTGGAAGAGGTCAAGCGGAAGCTGGACCGTATCTGGCACTTCGTGGAAAGCACCGACCTGGACATGGCCGACGCCTCCGAGCGCATCCTCGAACACCGCCACCGCCGCGAGCAACTGGAGGCCGCCGCCGAGGAAGCTCGGGCCGTGCTGGCGGAACGGCGGGAGTTGCTGGACAGCGCCGACGTCATCGCCGCCTTCGCCAGCGAAATGAGTGAGTTTCTCAAGACCAGCGAACTGACCGAGACCAAAGCCTTCGTGCGGTCCTTCGTCAAGGAGGTGCTGGTCCGGCCCGGCGGGGCGACGATTATCTACACCATTCCCACGCCGGAGGACAGTCCCATAGGGGGATCAGATGCCGCTGAAATTGCCTTGAACGGCGGAGTTCGCAGTTATATACATGGTGGTGGGCCTAAAGGGGCCATACTGCGAACTTTTCGGTGGGAGGTTGCACTGTAAGAAACCACCAGGCCACGCCCACAAGTTTAGCGCGATCAAAGGCGGGCGTCCAATGTCACCGGACGCCCGCCTTTGCGGGTCTGAATATATGGGCCTATCCCCGCCTACTCGGCCCGAGGGGTGGTGTGGTCGCCCTTGGTCCTTACCCACTTGCTGGAGTGCGGGCTGCGCTCCGAGTAGCTGCCGCCGGTGAAGGAGCGCACGAACACGCCCGTTGCCACCCCGTTCTCCAGGCCGGTGATGGTGTAGCTGTACACCCCGCCCTCGAGGGGGATGCCGTCCTCGCGGCCCCCTTCTGGGGCGGGGGGATTGGCCCAGACGCCCGGCTCCTGGCTCCAGCGCAGGGAGTGCTTGATCTGGTGGTCCTCGAACCCGTCCCGGGACGCCACCGTCCAGGTGACGGTCAGGGTCCCGTCGCCGGGGGTGACGCAGACGTTGTACGGCTCCCACTGTCCCGGCTCCGGCGGTTCCGCCGCCTCGGGGCAGGTGGATTCCGGGGCGGGGGGCGGCGTGGTGTCCGCCACCGCCACGGCCACGGCAGCCACGGCTATGCCCTCGTACCGGCCGTCGTTGCTGGATGCCCGGTGACTGACGGCGACGCTCTCGTCGTCCCGGTCGCCGTCGCCGACGCCGCTCACGGTGAAGGTCAGGGGGACGTTCCAGCCGGACGGCGTGAAGGTCACCGACGCCGGGCTGACGCCGGCGGCGCCCCCGTCCCCGCTGCTGGCCGTGACGGTCACGTCCACCGCGGGCTGGCTGTCCAGGACCACGGTGTAGGTGACGCTGCCGTCCTCGGCGATGCTCAGGCTGGTGGGGGTGATGGTCACCCCGGCGGTGTCGTCGTCCAGGATGGTCACCGTGGCCGCGTCCTGTCCGCTGCCCGCCGGGTCCCAGCCCTGGGTGACGGCGGCGATGGTCACGGTGAAGGTCTCGTCGTCCTCGTCCACCGCGTCGTCCACGGTGGGAACGGCGATGGTCAGGGTGTCGCTGCCCTCCAGCACGGTGACCGGGGAGGCAATCGAACCCACGTCGCCGCTGGCGGCGGATCCGGAGTAGCCCGCCGAAACGCTGAACTCCACCCCGCCGGCCGGCGCAGCCTCGCTGAGGGTGAGGGTCAGCCGGGCGTCCTGCCCCTCGGCGGCGCTGGCGGCGCTGCTGAGGGAGAAGGTCTTGGGCGTAACCTGCTGCTGCTGCTGGACGTCGTCGTCGGCCACCGTTACGGAGACCGAGGCCACGGGGATGCGGTGGTACTTGGCGTCGCCGCTGCTCGCCTCGTGGATGATGGCGACGCTCTCGTCGTTGGAGTCGGCGTCGTCCGCGCCGCTGACGGTGAGGCTCTGGGGCGTGTCCCAGTTCCCCGGGTCGAAGACCAGGGGCAGGAAGCCGACGCTGGCCGCGCCGGCGTCGCTGCTCTCGGGCAGGACGAACACGTCGCCCGTGGGCTGGCTGTCCAGCACCACGTCGTAGCTGACGCTGCCGTCCTCGGCGATGCTCAGGCTGGTCGGGGTGACGGTCACCCCGGCGGTGTCGTCGTCGATGATGGTCACGGTGGCCGCGTCCTGGCCGCTGGCCGCCGGGTCCCAACCCGGGGTGACGGCGGCGATGGTGACGGTGAGGGTCTCGTCGTCCTCGTCCACCGGGTCGTCCACGGTGGGCACGGCGATGGTCAGGGTGTCGCCGCCCTCCGGCACGGTCACCGGGGAGGCAATCGAACCCACGTCGCCGCTGTCGGCGGAGCCGGAGTAGCTTGCCGACACCGTGAACTCCACCCCGTCGGCCGGCGCGGCCTCGCTGAGGGTGAGGGTCAGCCGGGCGTCCTGCCCCTCGGCGGCTGGGGCGCCGCTGAGGGAGAAGGTCTTGGGCGTGACCTGTTGCTGCTCCTGCGATTGTCCGGCCCTGGGGGTGGTGTGGTCGCCCTTGGTCCTTACCCACTTGCTGGAGTGCTCGCTGCGCTCCGAGTAGCTGCCGCCGGTGAAGGAGCGGACGAACACCCCGGTGGCCACGCCGTTCTCCAGGCCGGTGATGACGTAGCTGGTCACCCCGCCCTCGACGGACAGGCCGTCCTCGCGGCCGCCCCCCTTGGGGTCCGGCGGGTTGGCCCACACGCCGGAGACCTGGCTCCAGCGCAGGGCGTGCTTGATCTGCTCGTTCTCGAACCCGTCCCGGGGGCTGACCTCCCAGGTCACGGTCAGGGTGCCGTCGCCGGGGGTCACCTGCACGTTGGCCGGCTCCAGCTGGCCCGGCGTCGCAGGCTCGGGCGCCGGCGACGGCTGCTGCTGTTGCTGCTGGGCGTCGTCGTCGGCCACCGCCACGGAGATAGAGGCCACGGGGATGAATTGGTACTTGGCGTCGGCGCTGCTGGCCTCGTGGGTGATGGCGACGCTCTCGTCGTTGGAGTCGGCGTCGTCCACACCGGATACGGTGAAGGTCAGGGGGACGTTCCAGCCCGACGGCGTGAAGGTCAGCGACGCCAGGGCGACGCTGGCCGCGCCCCCGTCCCCGCTGCTGGCCGCGACGGTCACGTCCGCCGTGGGCTGGCTGTCCAGGACCACGGTGTAGGTGGCGCTGCCGTCCTCGGCGATGCTCAGGCTGGTGGGGGTGACGGTCACCCCGGCGGTGTCGTCGTCGATGATGGTCACCGTGGCCGTGTCCTGCCCGCCGGCCGGGTCCCAGCCCGGGGTGACGGCGGCCACGGTCACGGCGAGGGTCTCGTCGTCCTCGTCCACCGCGTCGTCCACGGTGGGCACGGCGATTTGCAGGGTATCGCTGCCTTCCGGCACGGTGACCGGGGAGGCAATCGAACCCACGTCGTCGCTGTCGGCGGAGCCGGAGTAGCCCGCCGAGACGCTGAACTCCACCCCGCCGGCCGGGGCGGCCTCGCTCAGGGTGAGGGTCAGGACGGCGCTCCAGCTTTCGGCGGCAGTGGCCGCGGCCGTGACCGAGTAGGTCCTGGGCGTAACCTGCGGCGGTTGCGGCGGCGGCTGCCCCGCCGTGGGCGTGGTGTGGTCGCCCTTGGTCCGCACCCACTGGCTGGAGTGCTCGCTGCGCTCCGATAGGCTGCCGCCGGTGAAGGATCGGACGAAGACGCCCGTTGCCACCCCGTTCTCCAGGCCGGTGATGACGTACCTGGCTATGCCGCCCTCGACGACGATGCCGTTCTCGGCGGCGCCGGACTGCCCCGGCGGGTTGCCCCACACCCCGGAGACCTGGCTCCAGCGCAGGGCGTGCCGGATCTGCTCGTTCTCAAACCCGTCCCTGGGGCTGACGTTCCAGGTCACGGTCAGGGTGCCGTCGCTGGGGGTGACCTGGACGTTCCAGGGTTCCAGCTGGCCCGGCTCGGGCGGCGCGCCCGGGGAGTTCTGCGAACCCTGCCCCGGGCTCTGCTGTACCTGGGCGCTGGCCGGGATGGTGAAGAAGAGGGCCTCCGACCAGCCGCCCACATTGTTGTCGGAGTCGCTGGCGTCAATGTGTTGGCCGCTGACCTCGATGGCGAAGTATTCTGCCGGCTCGGCCTCGCCATCGTCCACGGCGCTTATGGTGAAGGTCTTCTGCGAGGGTCCGCCCTGGGCGAAGTAGCCTTCGAAGCCGTTCACGGTGAAGTCGGCGTCGCAATCGGCCACCGGCTCCCTGACGCCGGAGCAGGGGCTGACGCTCACGTGCGTCCCCCCGTTCTCGGTCCAGACGAAGGGGATGGACACCGTAACCGTGGCCGAGGCCCCGCCCTCGGTGAGGGTGGTGCGGTCGGCGTGCAGATAGAAATACTGCTCGGCATAGGTATCGACCAGGTGGGTGAGGGACCAGGGGCCGGGGGCGCCGGAGTCGCTGACGGCCCGGACCTGCACCCGGTAGCGGGTGCCCGGCTCCAGGGTGGTGACGCGGGCATGGTGGTCCCCAGCGTTGGCGGTGCGGATCTTCCAGCCGTCCGAGCCCAAGTTGCTAAAAGGCGTGTAGCGGAGCTGGTACTGGTGGATCCCCGCGCCGCCCGAGTCCGCGTCTCCGCCGGGCAGGACGTTGCCCTTGGCGTCCTTCCGGGGGCCGGAGGGCGGCCACCAGTTGGCCATGAACTCGTCGTGGCCGGGACGCAGGACGATGCGGTTGGGCGGGTCCGGGGGGCGCGGGACGATCCACAGCCGCACCTTTTGGCCGGTGTCCCAGGTCAAATCGACGTCCGCCCAGTTCGTTGTCTGTGTATCCGCCTCCCTGAAGGCAAACTCCACACCGTCCACGTACAGCAGGTATCCGTGCAAAGCCGAGGCTGGCGCAGTAGAACTGGAGCCTCCAGCCGCAAAATTGAATTGGAGTGTCTGCAGTGCAATGTTGTTGACGACACTGGTGACCCTGTAGTCCACGCCGTTCACGGTGAAGGTGTTGTCGGTCAAGGTCGTCGCTGTGCCGCATTTATTGGCCTCGACGGTGGAGGTCACGACGCAGCCCCGAAGGACTACGAGGTCCTGCACCGTCAGCTCGGCGCTCCAGATGGCGTTCGCCGGGGCCTGGGGCAGCGCCGCTTCCGGCGGGGCGGTATCCGCAGTTGCCCAGGGGCCGAGGCCAACATCGGTCACCGCCCTCACCCGCACGAAGTACACGCCGTCCTTCGGCACGGCGATCCAGACCTGAAAGCCGTCGAATATGTTCCCCTTTGCTAAGGTTTGGCCCACGAAGAAGGGGTTGGGCGTCGCGTTGCTGGTCCTCCATATCCTGTCGCCGTCGGGCCGCCACTGGATTCGGTAGCCGGTGATGGCGTTGCTTGGGTAGCCGGTGTCGCGGGGCGCCCGCCAACGCAACTCCAACTGGCTACCCCTCAGCTGGGCGCCAGGGACCTGCGGGAAGGTCAACCCCTTCACCCGCAGCCGGCTGGGTGCGCCCGGAGGACGGTCCAGCAGGGTCCACGGGCCGGGGCCCGCGGCGCTGGTGGCCCGGACCCGCACGTCGTAGGCCGTGTCGGCGCTCAAGCCGCTGAGCTGGTGCGACGCCTGCGGCACCAGCCGCAAGCTCACCGTGTCCCCGGCCTGCCACCGCGTGTCGGAGTCCCAGGCCGCGCCGCGTGACCTCGACGACAGGACGTCAAATCGGTAGACCTCCCCGTTGACTTGCAGCACGTAGCCCCGGAAGACGTCATTAAACTCTAAATTGCTGGCGCTGCCGGTACTGACCCTGAATTTGAGCGGCCCGGGTGTGCCCGGGACTATCGCCACCGCCTGGATGGTGTAGTCCGACCCGTTCAGGGTGAAAGTGTTGTCGGTAAGCGTGGCCGCTGTGCTGCACTTGTTGGCCGCCGTGCTGTGACTGGCCCAGCAGCCGTAGGAAACTTGCGACGACATGATGAATCGCTTCACGTTCAGCGTGGCGGACCAGAGGGCGTCGGCGACTGGCGCGGTTCCGGCGTCCACCCAGGTGTCCGAGCCGGACTCCCGGTATTGGACCTGGTAGCCGGTGGCAGCAGCCCCGTCCCCGGTGGGATGCACCCACCTCACGGTGGTGGCCCCTTCTGCACTGACCGTGCCCATGGCCAGGCCGGTGGGCCGGCCCGGGTTCTCCGGGATGGTCAGGGATGCGGCGGTGATCCGGTCCTCCAACCATCCCGGCGTGACCACATCGGGCAGGTTCGGGTTGGTGGGGTGGAGGACGACCTGGGCGACCATGCTTATGGTCTCGGCCTGCTCCGCCAGTAGGTCCCCGTTTATGACCAGGGTGACTTCCTGGGAGCGCGCTTCCTGACCGGGGAGCGCGGCGGGGAAGGACACATGGGCTATGGCCAATTCATCGCTCAGGACGTCGACCCCGGCGCCGCGCAGCCAGTAGTCCTCGCCGTAGCGGGCGCTGCCCCTCAGGCTCAGGCTTACCTGGGTCGTTGTGTCCTGGGGCTGAAGAATCAACCGCACCTTGACCTCGGTGCCCTCCAATGCCTGGGCCGGGGCGGATATTTCGATCTGCTGTCGTTCCGCCCCGGGGCCGTAGAGGATGACGTCCGTCCTGGCATTCGCACCTTGTGGCTGCGGCCAGTTGCCGTTCACGCCGCGCCATTCCAGCACCTTGGGGTCGGCGTTCACGTCATCGGCGAAGGGAAGTCCCGCCTTGAACCAGTGGTTGGCCTGGAAGGGCCGGGTCACCCGGGTCTCCAGGTAGCCGCCCGTCTGCAGGGGTTGCGGCACGTCCTTGTCCAGCCTCAGGCGGAGCACGCCGTTGCGCAGGGACAGCTCCTCGATGGTGTAGGTCGTGTCTCCGTAGCTGAATTCGTTGGTGTGCAGGGCGCCGGAGCCCGGGACCACCACCTCGGCGTTGTCATGGGTGGGGTGCGGCGCGGTGCTGACGGCGTTGCACTTGTAGGTCTCGCTGTTGTCGCAGCCTGTCCCGCCGTTGGAGAGGTTGCCGATGTACAGGCCGGACGTCCATTGCATGCCGGCGGCGGGATCGGTGGGCGTGGCGTCCTCCCAGGGAGTCCAGGGGCCGTAGCCGAAGACGTTCCAGGCCCGCACCCGCACCTTGTAGCCCACGAAGGTGTCCAGTCCGCCGATGACGTGGGGGCTGGCGTCCTCCGGGTCCAGGTAGATGCGCACCGTGCCCGTGGCGGGGTCGCCGGTGACTGGATAGTTGGGCATGGAGACCAAATCGGCCTCCTTGTACTCCAGTTCGTAGCCAGCGACTCCCCGTATGGACTCGTCGCTCCGGGGCGGTCCGAAGGTCTTGGTGAAGGTGTCGGACCAGGGGCCGGGGACGCCGGAAATGACAGCCCGCACCCGCACGTCGTAGGAGACCCCGTCGTCCATCCTGGTGTAGTGGATATCGGTGGTCACGTCGGCGAAGACCGGGCTTACGTCCTCCCAGTCGCTGGCCTCAGTCTCCTTGAAATGCACCTGGTAGCCGGTGACGGTCTGGCTTGAGAGTGGCGGCGACCAGGTGATGACGCCGTTGCCGGAGCCGTCAGCGTAAAAGGACGTGACCCTGGGTACGGCGCTTCTGCGGGACGGCGGGCCTGCGCCCTCTGCCAAGTCCCAGGAGGCGGTGATGTCGTCGATGCCCGCCGCCAGGCCGAACCCGGAGATGGACCCGGGGGCGGCGGTTGCGGCCACGGAGGTGTCCAGGATGGCGACCAGCATGAAGTACTGGCCGCCCAGCGCGTAGGGCGCGCCGGAGACGGCGCTGAGCTCGAAGACCAGCTCCTCGACCTCTCCCTCGGTGACGAAGTCCGCCACGGTGTGCACGATGAAGCTGGCGCTCTCGGCTCCGGCGGGCAGGTCCAGGGTCTCGCCCTGGAGCAGGCCGGATACGGTGTAGTCCTGGTTCACAATAGCTTTGTACTGGGGGTCGCGGACCACCGTCACCGTCACGCTGCTGTCCTGCTCCAGGGGTGGCGTGATACTCATGGTCAGCTGTGCGCTGCCACCCTCGATCATTGTCTGCCTGGACCGGGCGAACTCCACGAGGGCGAGAGAGGGCGTGGCCGAGGCCACGGTTGACCAGGCGGAGTCGCCAATGGCGTTGGTGGCTCTCACCCTCACGTCGTACTGCACGCCGTTGGTCAGGCCGCTGATGGTGGCGCTGGTGGTCAGGCCGGTGTGCGCGGCGTCGCTCCAGCTCGTGGCGGTGGACTGCTTGTACTCCAGGTCGTAGCCGGTGAGGGTGGAGCCGCCGTTGCTGGCCGGGGCCGACCATGATACTCCGATCTCTGCCATGCCCGGCGTCAGGGTCAGCGCGCCGGGGGCGTCGGGCGCCGTGGGCTGGGGCGCCAGGTCATCGTCAGACACCCGCACCGTCACCGAGGACGTGCCGAGGGCGGTGTACTTGGCGTCCGCGGTGGTGATCTGCTTCCTGATGGTCACCGTCTCGTCGGCGAAGTCGCTGTCCTGCACGCCCGTGACGGTGAACGTCTGCGGCGTCTGCCAGTTGCCGGTGGTGAAGGTCAGCATGGCTGGGGTGATTCCCGCAGCAGCGGTGTCGGGGTTGAGGGGGGTAACGGTCACGCTGGCCGTGGGCTGGCTGTCCAGGACCACGGTGTAGGTGGCGCTGCCCCCCTCCTGGATGTCCAGCATGGTCGGGTTCACGGTGATGCCCGCCGTGTCGTCGTCCACGATGGTGACCACGATCTGGGCCGGGCTGGCGCTGTGCCGGCTCCAGCCGGTGGTGCTGGACGTCGCGGTGATGACGAAGCTCTCGTCGTCCTCGTCGATGTCGTCGTCCACCAGGGGGATGGTGGCGGTTATTACGGTCTGGCCCTCCATGATGTTGAGGGACGTCTGCATGGACAGCACGTCTGCTGACGTAGCCGTCTGGCCAGTGTAGGCGGCGGTTAAGGAGAGAGACACTCCGTTAGCGGGGGCCGCCTGACCCAAAATGATGGTAATTATGGGCGCCGTGCCCCCCTCCGTGCCGCTGGCGGCGGCGGGGAGGGTGAAGGTCTGGCTCGCGGCCAGCGTCGTGGCGGTTAAGGCGTGCGTCCACCGGCCAACCTGCCTAGTGCCGCTACTGTCGAAGTAGTAGACACGGATCTGGAGCTGGTATGCGGTGCTCCCGGACAGGCCGGCGATGGTGGCGCTGGTGCGGATAGTCGCACTTGACACCCACTGCTGCTCAGTGGTTTTCCTGTACCTGTACTCGTAGCCGGAGATGGTGTCGGCATTGCCCAGATGTGCGGGCGGGTCCCAGCTGAGACTGAGCGCCGAGGGCCCCGGCGTGACCCTGACGTGCACCGGCGGGTTGGGCTGCTGGGGGTTGCTCCACGACACGGCCTGTGCGGAGGACGCGTTGGACCAGGGAGAGGAGCGCGCCGCATTATTGACCGCACGCACGCGGAATTGGTAGGACTGACCACTAACCAGTCCTCCGATGTAGAGGTTCCGCGAGGGAGCAGCCGCGTCGTCGATCCTCGGGCCGTCGGTCCAGGACGTTGCCGTCGAGAGCCTGTACTGCGACCTCCAGCTGACGATGCTGGCGTCGGGGGGGCCGCAGCTGGCGGTCTCGCACAGGTAGAGGTATACGCCGCCGTGGACGTTGAGGACCGCGTCTATGTGCGGCTTTGCGGGTGGGGTGGACTGCGCCTGCTGTTGGGGCGGCGCCTGCTGCTGGGGCACAGGACCGGGCGTGGTGCGGTCGCCCTTGATGCGCACCCACCGGCTGGAGTGCGGGCTTCCCTCCGACAGGCTGCCGCCGGTGAAGGAGCGCACGAAGACGCCGGTGGCGACGCCGTTCTGAAGGCCGGTGATGGTGTAGCTGTACACCCCACCCTGGACGGATATGCCGTCCTCGCGGCCCCCGGCGTCGGGGGCCTCCGGGTTGGCCCACACGCCCTCCTCCTGGCTCCAGCGCAGGGCGTGCCTGATCTGGTGGTCGTCGAAGCCCTCGCGGGGGCTCACGTCCCAGGTGATGGTCAGGGTTTCGTCCCCGGGGTGCACCCGCACGTTCCGGGGCTCAAGCTGGCCCGGCGTCGGCGGCGCCTGCTGCTGTTGCTGCGGGACCGGAATGCGGCCCGGCGGGTTCTCCGTGCCCATGCCGCCGCCGGAGGGCGTCGTGAAGGTCAAGGGGACGCTGAGGCCGCTGCGGCAGCCCTTGATGGAGCGCGCCCGCACCCTCGCCTCGTAGGTCGTGCCCGCCTTCAGCCCGGTGATGGTCTCGCTGTAGGTCGTCGCGGCGTTTTCGTCGCCCGTGAAGCTCCCCACCTCCCCCCACGTGCTGCCGTCCGCCGAGAAGAAGTACACGATGTAGTCGGTCACGGAACCCCCTTCAGGCGTCGGGGCGGAGGGGTCCCATTCCAGGACCGCCGAGGTAGTCTCTAGGTTGATGGCGTTGACGTTGGAGGGCCGGCCCGGCGGCGTCACGGTGTTGTCTATGGTGCGTATGCGTTCGCACTCGCTGCGCTCCCACCCCACCGACGGCAGCAGGACCAGGTCCACCACGGTGCCCGCCGCCCAGGTCAGGCCGGCGTTGGTCCATGTCTCCCCTTCACCATCTGAATCGGTAGTGCCTCTCCCGAAGGGGAACTGCGCGCTGCCCACCTGCAGCGTGTAGTCCTGGATGGCCTCGGGCAGTGCGGCTGTAAGGATGAAGCTCAGGTAGCTGGTGCCGGAAATAGGGACGCGTATGCTTTCAATGGTGTACGTCGTTCCGTCCAAGCCGAACGTATTGCTGGTGAGCGTCGTTGCCGTGCTGCACCTCCGTTCCGGGACGCTGCTGGGGGCGCAGCCGAAGATGGTTATGTGCTCGTGCACCGTCAGCCGGGCTTGCCAGATGGCGCCGGGCGGGGAGTCGAGGATGGTGACCGTGGCGGTGCCCTGGGTTCCCACGGTGTAGCCGGTCCCCGCAGAGATGGTGAGGGTGAAGGTCTCGGCCCCCTCCCCGTAGGAGTCATCCTTGGTGATGGGGATGGAGAACAAGCCGTCGGTCCCCCCGCTGAGAATGCTAGGCGTCCACGACGTTCCGGTGTAGTCGCTGCCGGCGGTGGCGGTGCCGCCGGAGGCGGTGACCGTGATGGTGATGCCGCTGGTGGCAGCGGCGCTCGCGTTCAGGAAGATGGTGACCTGGCCGTCGATCTCCGGGACCACGTAGGCGGAGCTCTCGAAGGAGATGGCGGGGGTCGACTGGGCCTGGGCCGGGGGCGCCGGCTGGACGAAGAGGACGGCCAAGGCCGCCGCGAGAGCGGCGGCGAACAGGAGCAGGGGCAGCGCCCAAGCGGCGCGGCGGCGGGTCATCATGGCCGGCCCCCTATGGTCGGGGGGGGGGCTTGGAGGGGCTGAAACGTTGCTGGCCAACGGGGCCTGGCCCCGCAACTTGCTGCTGCTGTCGAACATGACTGCCGGTCGCCTCCTGTTCCGTCTGGCCCCCGCCGGGCGGCGGCCCTCCCGCCGCGCGGACGCCAAGCAACCACGGCCCACCGCCCGGCGGGGCATTCGCCGGCTACTATAGCGTTGGAACGTGTCATTACTGTGTCCACCAGCCTGGTTTCGGCCCCATCATCGTGACAATTTCCGGGCGTTCCGGGCGATTTAACGCTATAATGGGTCAATCCAAGCTGCGGTCTTCCCGGCCATTCCTCTACCGATCATTCGATGGTCCTCCTTCGTGGGAAGCGGGGCGGGCCGCGCCCGCCCCCGCTCCGGTCCCGGTTCGTTGCTCCACTCCTAGAGACCCTCCTGCGGCGTGGTGTGGTCGCCCTTGGTGCGCACCCACTTGCTGGAGTGCGGGCTGCGCTCCGAGTAGCTGCCGCCGGTGAAGGAGCGGACGAACACGCCGGTGGCGACGCCGTTCTCCAAGCCGGTGATGGTGTAGCTGTACACCCCGCCTTCGAGGGGGATGCCGTCCTCGCGGCCCCCTTCTGGGGCGGGGGGATTGGCCCAGACGCCGGAGACCTGGCTCCAGCGCAGGGAGTGCTTGATCTGGTGGTCCTCGAACCCGTCCCGGGAGGCCACCGTCCAGGTGACGGTCAGGGTCCCGTCGCCGGGGGTGACGCAGACGTTGTACGGCTCCCACTGTCCCGGCTCCGGCGGTTCCGCCGCCTCGGGGCAGGTGGTCTCCGGGGCGGGGGGCGGCGTGGTGTCCGCCACCGCCACGGCCACGGCAGCCACGCCGATGCCCTCGTACTTGCCGTCGTTGCTGGATGCCCGGTGGCTGACGCCGACGCTCTCGTCGTCCCGGTCGTCGTCGCCGACGCCGGACACCGTGAAGGTCTGGGCGATGTTCCAGCCGGACGGGGCGAAGGTCACCGAGGCCGGGGTGACGCCGGCGGCGCCCCCGTCCCCGCTACTGGCCGTGATGGTCACGTCCGCCGTGGGCCGGCTGTCCAGCACCACCGTATAGGTGGCGCTGCCGTCCTCGGCCACGTTCAGCGCCGTCGGGGTCACCGTCACCCCGGCGGTGTCGTCGTCGATGACGGTCACGGTGGCCGCGTCCTGTCCGCTGCCGGCCTTGACCCAGCCCTGGGTGACGGCGGCCACGGTTACGGTGAAGGACTCGTCGTCCTCGTCCACCGCGTCCGAGGCGGTGGGCACAGCGATTTGCAGGGTGTCGCTGCCCTCCGGCACGGTGACCGGGGAGGCGACGCTGCCCACGTCATCGCTGTCGGCGGAGCTGGAATAGCCCGCCGAGACGCTGAACTCCACCCCGCCGGCCGGCGCGGCCTCGCTGAGGGTGAGGGTCAGCCGGGCGTCTCCGCCCTCGGCGGCGCTGGCGGCGGCGCTGAGGGAGAAGGTCTTGGGCGTAACCTGCTGCTGTTGTTGCTGGGCGTCGTCGTCGGCCACCGCCACGGACACCGACGCCACGGGGATGCGGTGGTACTTGGCGTCGCCGCTGCTGGCCTCGTGGGTGATGGCGACGCTCTCGTCGTCGGAGTCGGCGTCGTCCGCGCCGCTGACGGTGAGGCTCTGGGGCGTGTCCCAGTTCTCCGGGTCGAAGACCAGGGGGAGGAAGGCGACGGTCGCGCCGTCGTCGTTGCTGCTCTCGGGCAGGACGAACACGTCGCCCGTGGGCCGGCTGTCCAGCACCACGTCGTAGCTGGCGCTGCCGTCCTCGGCGATGCTCAGGCTGGTGGGGGTGACGGTCACCCCGGCGGTGTCGTCGTCAACGATGGTCACGGTGGCCGCGTCCTGGCCGCTGGCCGCCGGGTCCCAACCCGTGGCTACGGCGGCGACGGTCACGGTGAAGGTCTCGTCGTCCTCGTCCACCGCGTCGTCCACGGTGGGCACGGCGATTTGCAGGGTATCGCCGCCCTCGGGCACGGTCACCGGGGAGACAATCGAACCCACGTCTCCGCTGTCGGCGGAGCCGTCGTAGCCCGCCGAAACGCTGAACTCCACCCCGCCCGCAGGCGCGGCCTCGCTCAGGGTGAGGGTCAGGACGGCGCTCCAGCTTTCGGCGGCGGTGGCCGCGGCCGTGACCGAGTAGGTCTTGGGCGTAACCTGCGGCGGTGGCTGCTGCGATTGTCCGGCCCTGGGGGTGGTGTGGTCGCCCTTGGTGCGCACCCACTTGCTGGAGTGCTCGCTGCGCTCCGAGTAGCTGCCGCCGGTGAAGGAGCGCACGAAGACGCCCGTGGCCACGTCGTTGGTCAGGCCGGTGATGACGTAGCTGGTCACGCCGCCCTCGACGGACAGGCCGTCCTCGCGGCCGCCCCCCTTGGGGTCCGGCGGGTTGGCCCACACGCCGGAGACCTGGCTCCAGCGCAGGGCGTGCTTGATCTGCTCGTTATCAAACCCTTCCCGGGGGCTAACCTCCCAGGTCACGGTCAGGGTCCCGTCGCCGGGGGTCACCTGCACGTTGGCGGGCTCCAGCTGGCCCGGCGCCGTTGGCTCCGGCACCGGCTGCTGCTGTTGCTGCTGGGCGTCGTCGTCGGCCACCGCCACGGAGATAGAGGCCATGGGGATGAATTGGTACTTGGCGTCGGCGCTGCTGGCCTGGTGGCTGATGGCGACGCTCTCGTCATTGGAGTCGGCGTCGTCCGCGCCGCTGACGGTGATGGGCTGGGGCGTGTCCCAGTTCTCCGGGGCGAAGGTCAGCGTCGCCGGGGCGATGCTGGCCGCGCCGTCGTCCCCGCTGCTGGGCGTGATGGTCACGTCCGCCGTGGGCTGGCTGTCCAGGATCACGGTGTAGCTGACGCTGCCGTCCTCGGCGATGCTCAGGCTGGTCGGGGTGACGGTCACCCCGGCGGTGTCGTCGTCGGTGATGGTCACGGTGGCTTTGTCCTGTCCGCCACCGGCCGGGTCCCAGCCCGGGGTGACGGCGGCGATGGTCACGGTGAGGGTCTCGTCGTCCTCGTCCACCGCGTCGTCCACGGTGGGGATGACGATAGTCAGGGTGTCGCTGCCCTCCGGCACGGTGACCGGGGAGGCGATAGCGCCCACGTCGCCGCTGTCGGCGGAGCCGTCGTAGCCCGCCGAGACGCTGAACTCCACCCCGCCCGCAGGCGCGGCCTCGCTCAGGGTGACGGTCAGGACGGCGCTCCAGCTTTCGGCGGCAGTGGCCGCGGCCGTGACCGAGTAGGTCCTGGGCGTAACCTGCGGCGGTGGCTGCGGCGGCTGTCCCGCCGTGGGGGTGGTGTGGTCGCCCTTGGTCCTTACCCACCTGCTGGAGTGCTCGCTGCGCTCCGATAGGCTGCCGCCGGTGAAGGAGCGGACGAACACCCCGGCGGCCACGTCGTTGGTCAGGCCGGTGATGACGTAGCTGGCCACCCCGCCCTCGACGACGATGCCGTTCTCGGCGGCGCCCGACTCTCCCGGCGGGTTGCCCCACACGCCGGAGACCTGGCTCCAGCGCAGGGCGTGCCTGATCTGCTCCTCCTCGAAGCCGTCCCGGGGCGCGACGCTCCAGGTGACGGTCAGGGTGCCGTCGCCGGGGGTCACCTGCACGTTCCAGGGTTCCAGCTGGCCCGGCTCGGGCGGCGCGCCCGTGTCGCCTCCGGTCCCCGGCGAGTTCTGTCCGCCGCCGGAGCCGGGGGAGTTCTGGGAGCCCTGGGAGCCCTGACCGCCGCCACTGGAGGCGGTCGGCGACCAGGGGCCGGGGCCGGAGTCGTACACCGCCCGCACGCGCACGTCGTAGATGGCGCCGTCGGTCAGGCCGGTGATCTGCTGGCCGGGGCTGAACGTGAGGCGCAGCCCCACAGCCTGCCCGTCGCTCCAGCCCAGGTTGGAGACGGGAAGGGTCGTCTGGGTTCCGAACCAAGTGACCGAGAGAGAGTGCGCGGCCCCGCCGATGTACAGTACGCCCTTGTCGCGAAGGTCCGCCGGCGGCGCGGGGGAGATCTGGACGAACAGCTGGGTGGCGCTGGCCGTGTACAGCCGCTCGACGGTGTAGGACACGCCCCTGTACGTGAAGCTGTCGTCGGTGAAGGCATCGCTGCAGTTGTCCAGCGTGGACACGAGGTTGTCGCAGCCCAGGAAGTTGTTGTTCGCGTTCAGGTCCACCGTCAGCGTGGCGGACCAGATGTCGACGGCGTCTCCGACTCCCACGCGCCCGGCGTCGCGCCAGTTCGCGGAGGAGGCCTCCTTGTACTGCACGTCGTAGCCGGTGGGGGCCGGGCCGTCGCCGGCGGGGGCCGCCCAGGTGACGGAGGCGGCCCCGCCGCTGACGTCGCCGATGGCGAGGCCGGCGGGCGCGCCGATGTTCTCCGCGATGGTCAGCTGCGTTGACGCCCGCTGGTCCTGGAACCAGGCGGCGGTGACCGCGTCTGGGAGATTGCCGTTCGCCTGGATGCCGGCGTTGACCGTGATGGTCTCGGCGGCCTCCGACTCCGCGTCGCTCTTTATGTCGAACCTAATAGTCTGGACCCTGGCAGAAATCGGAGGCTGGATCGGGTCGAACGTGAAGGTGGCAACCGCCATTTCGCCCAGCAGATCGAACCCTCGGCCGGCCACCGTCGCCGTATAGTCCTCGCCGTAACGGGCATCGCCTTTGAGGGTCACGACCACGGTCGTCAGGTGTTCCGTGGGCCCTCCGAGGCTAACCGTTACACATACCTCGTTTCCCTCGTCCGGCGAGCGCGCCTCACAGGGAAACCCAGTATCATCGAAGTACACATCGAGCTTGGGATCCCGGGGGGATTCGTGGGCGAACAGCTGGATGACCTTGCTGTTCGACAGGATGGTACTCCATGTCCCGTCCACGCCGCTCCACGTCAGGAGCTTGGCGTCGGCCCCGAAGTCGCTGTCGCCGGGAAGCTCCAGCACCTCGACGTGGGGGTTGGGGTCCAGGTCGGGCCTGCCGACCAGCAGCGTCAGGTAGCCGCCCAGGCGCAGCCCCTCGGGGACGTCCTTGTCCAGCCGCAGGCGGAACACGCCGTCCTTGAGGGTGACCTCCTCGACGTAGTAGTACGTGTCGTAGTAGGTGAAGGAGGGGTTGGAGGTGTTGACGCCCTGGACGTTGTTCGGGCCCAGGGGATCGTTCGCATTCTTGCGGGTGTAGCACTTGTGGGCGTCGTTGGTCGCGCTGTTGTCGCAGCCGATGGTGCCGCCCGGCAGGGTGAGCGTGTCCTGGTGGGTAGCCCAGAGGCGGCCGGCCGCGGGGTCGGCGGGCTCGGCGCCGAGAGGCCCGGCCCAGCCGCCGTAGCCGAAGGCGTTCCAGGCCCGAGCCTGCACGTTGTACCGCTTGTAGTTGGTCAGGCCGTCGATGACGTGGGGGCTGGCGTCCTCGGCGTCGACGAAGACCCGCACCCATCCCCTGTCGGGGTCGTCCCCGATGGGATAGAGCTTGGCGAAGAGGGTGGGCACCCGGTAGCGCAGCTCGTAGCCGGTGACGGCGGGAACGAACTCGCCGTCCCGGGGCGGGCCGAACCGCCTGGTCAGGGTTTCCGACCAGGGGCCGGGAACGTCGCCCCGCAGCGCCCGCACCCGCACGTCGTAGGAGGTCCCCGTGCGCATGAAGGTGTTGCCGATGAGGGCCACCACCCCGCCGTCGTCGGCGCTCACGTCCATCCAGCCGGTGGCCGGGTTGGCGAACCGCGGCGCGTCGGCGGGCCGGGTGCGCCCGGCCGGATCGCCGTCGACGCGGCAGGCGGGGACGCAGGCGTAGGCCGGCAGGTCGGGGGCGTCGGTGTTCTTCAGATGCACCTCGTAGCCGGTGATGCCCTCGTCGCGGGTGGGCGGCGACCAGCTGATCATGCCGTTGCCCACGGGGTCGGGGTACAGGGTCACGCGCGTGGGCGCCCTGGGCTGCCTGGGCGGCGTCCGGCCGTTGCTCGGCGTCAGGTCCCAGGAGGCGGTGATCTGCTCATAGCCCGCCGCCAGGTCAAAGCCGGTGGGGACTCCGGGCGGCCCGGTGGGGGTCAGGCTGGTGTCCAGGATAATCACCTCGGTGGCGTCCCGGCCCAGGCTGTAGGGAGCACCGCCTATGGCGGTGAGCTCGAAGGCGACCCCTTCTGCTGTGCCCTCGGTGACGTAGTCCGCCACCGCGTGCACGTTGAAGCTGGCGCTCCCGGCCCCGGCGGGCAGGACCAGCGTCTCGCCCGATTGCAGGCCGGTGACGGTGTAGTCCTGGTTCACGAGGGCCACGGTGGAATCGGGGATCACCGTCACCGTGACGCTGCTCGCCTGCTCCAGCGGCGGATTGATGGTCACCGTGACTTCCACGCTGTCGCCCTCCGACGCCACGAGGGCCGGGGGCGTCGCCTCGATGCTCAGCGATACGGTATCGCCGACCGCCCAGGTCAGGCCGGGGTTGCTCCAGCTGACCGTCTGGTCATTATTCGACTTGACGGCGTCTTCGAAAGCGAACTGAGAGCTGCCGACATTGAAACGAACCAAGTGCGAAGGAATGGCTTTGTCAAAGGTCAGGACCAGGGTGCCGCTGCCCAGACTCACCACGCGTATTTGGTAGGCCACGCTCTCGTGGGTGAATGAGTTGCTCGTCAGCTGCGCGGTGCAGGCATTTACGGAACTGAAACAGCCACGAAGATTGCTGAAGCTCAACACCGACAGCGTGGAGGTCAGGACGGTCCGGTTGCGGCCAAACTCCACCGTGGGCAGACTGGGCGTGGCCTGGGCCACGGTTGACCAGGCCGAGTCGCCGATGGCGTTGGTGGCCCTCACCCGCACGTCGTACTGCACGCCGTTGTCAAGGCCGCTGATGGCGGCGCTGGTGGTCAGGCCGGCGTGCCCGGCGTCGCTCCAGCTCGCGGCCGTCGTCGCCTTGTATTCAACGTCGTAGCCGGTGATGGTGGAGCCGCCGTTGCTGGCCGGGGCCGACCATGATACGCCGATCTCTCCCATGCCCGCCGTCAGGGACAGCCCGGCGGGGGCGTCAGGCGCGGTGGGCTGGGGCGCGACGTCATCGTCAGACACCCTCACCGTCACCGAGGACGTGCCGAGGGCGGTGTACTTGGCGTCCGCGGTGGTGATCTGCTTCCTGACGGTCACCGTCTCGTCGGCGAAGTCGTTGTCCTGCACGCCCGTGACGGTGAACGTCTGCGGTGTCTGCCAGTTGCCGGTGGTGAAGGTTACCATCGCTGGGGTGATTCCCGCAGCAGCGGTGTCGGGGTTGAGGGGGGTAACGGTCACGCTGGCCGTGGGCTGGCTGTCCAGCACCACGGTGTAGGTGCCGCTGCCCCCCTCCATGACGTTCAGCGAGGTCGGGGTCATGGTGATGCCCGCCGTGTCGTCGTCCTCGATGGTCACCGTGGTCGTCGGCGGGCTGCCGGTGGCCCGCGACCAGCCGGTCGTCGTGACCGTGACCGTGACCGTGAAGCTCTCGTCGTCCTCGTCGATGGAGTCGTCGACGAGGGGGATGCTGAGGTTCAACTCGGTCTCGCCCTCGGCGACGGTGAAACTGACCGGGACGGACACGGCATCCGCCGCGCTCGCCCCGCCGCTGGTGTAGTCGGCGGAGCCGGTGAACGACACCCCGCCGGCGGGGGCCGCCTCGCCGAGCCGCACGGTCAGGACGGCAGGGTCCCCGCCCTCCGTCCCGCTGATGGCGGCGGGGACGTCGAAGGTCTTCCCCGACGGGGCGCCGAGCGAGTTGTCGAGGATGTCGACACGACTGTTGATTCGGTTGCCGAGTGCGTAAGGCGCGTTGGCGATGGCCGTCAGTTCCAGAGCGATGTTCTCAATCCTGCCATCCGTGGTCGCGTCCTCCACGGCGGTCACCGTGAAGGTCGCGCTCGCCGCGTTCGCCGGCAGCGACAGCGTCCCCGAAAACACCCCAATCCCCGAGGGCGACGTGCCCGTCTGGACCGAAGTCAGCCCGGTGAGGGTGTAGTCGTCGGTATAGCCCGCGAAAGAGACGGAAGTCGCACTCACCGTGACGCTGCTCGCCTGGGTGAGCGCCGGCGAGATGTTCACCGTCACCGTGGCGGCGTTGCTCGACTGGCTGGTGGCGGCTTCGCTGATGAAATACGAATTCTGCGCAAACGCCACCGTGGGGGTCTGCTGCGCCTGGGCCGGGGGCGCCTGCTGGAGGAACAGGACGGCGAGGAGGGCCAGGAGGGTGACCAGGGGCAGGGTCCGGGCCAATGCCCGGACCGCACTCTGTTGCTTCCTTTCAACCATCTAAGTCACCTCCTACAGGTCCGGCACTATGCCGTCATCGAATATGTCGTCATCCCCGGTCTCCGCCTGGTCCGCGTTCCCGGCGGTCTCCTCCACCACATCCACGGCCTCCGTCTGGAGTTCCACCGCCGCGTCCACCTGCTCCCGCAGGTCCTCGCCCACTCTGTCCCCCAGCTCCTGAACGATGTTGGGCAGGGCTTCGTTCACCGTGGCCAGGCTCTCGCCGGCCGAGCTCAGGTCGCCGGCTTCCAGGCGGGGAAGTGCACGGAGACGGCGGGTGCGGGGAGCGGCGTCGCGCCGCTTCGGGGGGGCGATGGACCGGCTCGCGAACACAGCCGGCTCCATTCCTAAATCGTGCGGAGGGCGTTGCCCCGGGACCGGCGCTGAACGCGCCGGAGCGGTGCGGCCTTTGACCGTCGCGGGCCGCCGGGATGTGTCGAACATGGCTGCTGGAGTACCTCCCTGTACGTCTGTTGCCGCGAGACCTTCGCCGCGCCAAGGCCAGCCAACGGCGGCCCGCCGTCCGGCGAGAGGTTCAGCCTGATATTCTAAAATCGCTGCGTGTATTTACTGTGTACACAGGCCCGTTTTTGACCTCCATTTCGTGACAATTTTTCGTCCATTCCGCCCCTTTGCTGGTAAAATGGGTTCAATCCAGGGTTCACCGGCCCGGTTGCCAGGAGGATGGAAGATGGAGCGCGACGACCAACGGGACGCGGAGATGGCCGCGCTGCGGGAACGCCTGGCCCGCCTGGGCGCCGCCAGCCTGCGCATCAACGAGAACCTGGACCTGGACGTCCTGCTCCAGGGGGTGGTGGACGGCGCCCGCTCCCTGACCGGCGCCCGCTACGGCGCGCTGACCGTCTTCGCCGACGCCGGGGCGCTGCCCCACTTCCTCGTCTCGGGGATGACGGCGCAGGAACACCAGGGCTTCTGGGACATGCCCGAGGGGCTGCGGTTCTTCGAGTACGTGTCGGGCCTGGAGACGCCGCTCAGGGTGGCCGACTTCGGCGCCCACCTGGAGGCCCTGGGGATGCCCGACTTCCGCCCCGCCGTGCCGGTGACCTCCCTGCTGGTGATGCCCATCCGCCACCGGGACGTGGGGGTCGGCTCCATCTACCTGTCCGGGGACGAGGCGGGCGGCGGGTTCACCCAAGAGGACGAGGAGTTCGTGGCGATGTTCGCCTCCCAGGCGGCCCTGGTCATCGCCAACGCCCGCCGCTACCGGGAGGAGCGGCGGGCCAGGAACGACCTGGAGACCCTGGTCGCCACCTCGCCGGTGGGGGTGGTGGTGCTGGACGCCCGCACCGGGGCGCCGGTGTCGGTCAACCGGGAGGCGGCGCGCGTCGTGGACGGCCTGCGGGAGGGGGAGCAGACGGCGGAGGACCTGCTGGAGGTGGTGACCTGCGTGCGCGGCGACGGGAGGGAGGTGTCCCTGCGGGAGCTGCCCCTGGCGGAACTGCTCCAGACGGGAGAGACGGTGCGGGCCGAGGAGATCGCGCTGCGGGTCCCCGGCGGGCGCAGCGTCAGCGTGCTGCTGAACGCCACGCCCATCCACGGCGAGGACGGCCGGGTGGCGTCCTTCGTGGTCACCCTCCAGGACCTGACGCCCCTGGAGGAGACGGAGCGGCGGCAGGCCGAGTTCCTGGGCATGGTGAGCCACGAGCTGCGCACGCCCCTGTCCTCGGTCAAGGGCTCGGTGACCAACCTGCTGGACCCCCGGGCCTCCCTGGACCCGGCGGAGGTGGCCCAGTTCCACCGCATCATCGACGCCCAGGCCGACCGGATGCGGGACCTGATCGGCGACCTGCTGGACGTGGCCCGCATCCAGACGGGCAGCCTGTCGGTGGCTCCCGTCCCGGCGGAGCTGGCCGCCCTGGTGGACGAGGCCAGGAGCGCCTTCCTCAGCGGGGGCGGCCGGCAGGACGTGCGCGTCGAGCTGCCGCCCGGCCTGCCGGCGGTGATGGCGGACCGGCGCCGCATCGTCCAGGTCCTGGGCAACCTGCTCTCCAACGCGTCGCGGAACTCCCCCGGCCTGCCGGTGATCCGGATCGCCGCCGAGCCGGAGGGCCTCCACGTCCGGGTGACGGTCACCGACCAGGGCCGGGGCATCCCGGCGGACCGGCTGACCCGCCTGTTCCGGAGGTTCTCCAGGTTCGACACCGGGGACGAAACCGGGGACGATACCGGGGACCGGGAGAGCGACACCGGCCTGGGCCTGGCCATCTGCAAGGGGATAGTTGAGGCCCACGGCGGGCGCATCTGGGCCGAGAGCGACGGGTTGGGCCTGGGAGCCCGCTTCTCCTTCACCCTGCCCGCGGCCGCCGAGGGCGAGACCTCAGCCGGCACAGGGACGGGAAGCTCCGGCGGCCGCTCCTCCCGTGGGGCCACGGAGCGGCCCCGCGTCCTGGCGGTGGACGACGACCCCCAGACCCTGCGGAACCTGCGGGACGCGCTCACCAGGGCGGGCTACGCGGTGACGGTCACCGCCGACCCCGCCGATGTCTCCCACCTGCTGGTGGAGGAGGAGCCCGACCTGGTGCTGCTGGACCTGATGCTGCCCGGCGCCAGCGGCCTGGAGCTGATGGAGGTGGTCCGGGCCATGGTCCGGGCGCCGGTCATCTTCCTGTCGGCCTACGACCAGGACCAGGTGATCGCCGCCGCCCTGGAGCAGGGGGCGGCCGACTACATCGTCAAGCCCTTCTCCCACACCGAGCTGGCCGCCCGGATCCAGGCCGCCCTCAGAAAGCGGGAACCCTCCGGGCCGGACTACCCCGGCCAACCCTACGTCTTGGGCGGCCTGGCCGTGGACTACGCCCGGCGGCGGGTGACCGTGGCGGGAGAGCCGGTGGAGCTGACTCCGCTGGAGTACCGGCTGCTGGTGGAGCTGTCGGTCAACGCGGGCCGGGTGATGGAGCATGAGCTGCTGCTGTGGCGGGTGTGGGGCCAGGAGGAGTCCGGCGGCTCTACGCCGGTGCGCACCTACGTGAAGCGGCTGCGCCGGAAGCTGGGGGACGACCCCGGCAGCCCCCGCTACATCTTCACCCAGCGGCGCGTGGGCTACTGGATGCCGGAGGGCGAGGGGTAGGGGAGAATCGTCGGGAATTTGAAGGCAATCCGAGCAGTACCGTCAAACGTCGCCGCCCTATCGGAGCAACAAAGCCCCAGCCTGTTTACGTCATCCAAACGAGTCACGATTGAGTTGGGCAGTCACCGGATGGGCCTGGGGCCCGGCTGCCGGTCCCGTGAGCTCACATTCGATATACGACGGAGGACGGAGTTCATGTCTTGGAAGCGGTCTGCACCTCCTAATTGGGTAGACAGGCTGGCAGGGTGCTTGGAGAACTTGGTCGACTATGAGCGGTGGGTCGAACGCCAGCTCTCGTCGCAGATGCGGCGGGCCGAGGCCGCGTTGGGTGTACGCAGTGATTCCCACGGAGATGAGGACGAAGGCGTTCGGGATAGGGTCTCGGACGAATACTGGACGTTCTACGGGGATACGTCGCCAACGGATTCCGAGTATCGACGGAACGTATCCTTGAGACTGAACAGGTTACAGGAAGTGCTGGTCGGGCATCCTGCGTTGAAGGACGCGATGTATCGTGCCGAAGATGGCCGGTTGGCCTTGGGTCTGAACCTGGGAGTGTCCCGGCGCCCCGGTCATCAATTGATTTTCACGTTGATGGGCCTGGTCGACCACGCGGTGGAGCACGGCCCCCGGGCCACGGCTGAGACCCTGGCCCAGGTGATCGAGAGAGGAGAAGACAGGGACCTGAGTTGCTACTCGATTCTTCTCTTCCGTGGGCTGCACGTGGAACGCAGGCATGACTTTCCGGGCGGCCTGTCCGTCATTTCATTCGAGGAAGCAAGGCGATACCTGCCGGATGACAGAGTCCGTCAAATGCTCGAAGTAGGAGACTTGGAAATCAGTAGAGAGTCAATTGGGGCGGTTGTCTTCGAGATCAAGTGGGGGCCGCTGGTCGTTCCAGCCGGAGGCGACTTGGATGGGATGGAGTGGCCTGGCAGGTACGAAAGCTTCCGCGACGACGCGATTTTGTTGTTGGATGTCCTGGCGGTAACCCACCGGCAGCCGGTGAGGAGTTCGAGAACCCATACAACCGTTGTGGAGCGCCAGGTCGAACATCTCATGGGCCTACCGCCCCGTCTCCCCCGGTTTTTCCGCAATTTAGTGGGATCCAACACCTCAAAGCTGGATCCGCCGATGACACCCGCGGTCCTCGAGGAGAAGCTGTCGGAATGTGAGCAGTTGGCCTTTGCTTGCAGTAATGACGTACGATTGCGCATTGGGCTGTCGCGGCTTGCATCATCGCTCTCGCGGACAGGTATGCAGGCGGCTTTGGACAGGGTGCTTGACGTAACCATCGCGTTGGAGGTCATCTACCAACTCGATAATATGAGGGGAAAGGGCGACCAACTTTCCCTTCTAGCCCGCTGCCTCATTGGAGGAGACCGGGAGGACCTGAACTGGATTCGCCGGACTGCCAAATCCACCTACTCGGCACGCAACGATGTAATACACGAAGGGAAACTGCCACAGGACGCCGACCAAATTTACTCGGACGCCTTTGAATTGGGAAGGAGAACGCTGCTCCATCCAAAGTTCTCCATGGAAAGGGTCCAGGGCTCCCCATGAATTGGACCCACGACAGACTCCATTGGAAACCATGAGTAACTGGAAGGCTGTCAGGTCTTCCAAATTTGCCCCCGACGTCTAACAGTCAGTTGGAAAGGTGAAGGAACTCGCCGCAAGCTGGTGGACGATGCCGCCGGGCCCAGGTACCTCTTTACCGAGCCACGGGTGGAGTATAGGATGGCGACGGGGGAGGCAGAGGAAGACAACGCAGGGTTATCGGGCGTGGACTTGCCGGCTCAGCTTGAGTGACCCGTGGGTTCCTCTACCTCTACCGGTGTAATAGTGGCCTTCCAGCCGGCCAGTGGCGGAACTGACCAGAACCGTCGTGCCGCGGAACCGCTGCATGTCGCTGACGGCCTCGGCTTTGGGCTCATTGTCGAAAAGGTAGGTCAGCAATACCCCCTCCGGCGCGTTGGTAAGGACCGAGGCAGTTACGCTCCAGGAGCGAGACTGTTCGGCGTTCAGACGCACTACTATTTTCGTCCAGGTCTGTTCAATCGCAACCGTCACTGGCTGTGTCATCTCAAATCCCGTATAGGAACTGTCAATCGTTCCCGCCCATGCGCCCCGCAGGTCCGGCACGCTGATCAACCGCATGGTTCTCAGGAACCGCCATCGCCAGAACCAGTTGTCGAAGGCCCAATAGGAAACTCCAAAGACCAGAGGGATGGACGGAATGGGAAGCAGCCATCGCATGGGGATGAGGTCGGATGGGATGAGCATGGCTGCAACCCCGGACACAAGGGCACTGACCATGAACAGGATTCGCACCACGAAGACACGCTCCCGTGAGTCGATGGCGTAATCGTGCATGGTGATGCCTACCAGCCCTCATACTGCTTGACCAACGCATCTATCAGGGTTCTCGCATCTCTCTCATTCCACGAGTCCGGTCCACGGTCAAACACGAGAACCTGCTTGTCCTGACTGGCGAACCGGGTCAGGTCGCTATCGCGGAGCCAATAGAGGGCGGATGAGTAGGCCGAGCAGTACGAGCCGGCCAGCAACCGGTTGGGGACGTTGTACAGAAGGCACTCGATCTGGTAGGACCGCGCCGTGTTGAGAGCCAGCCGGCCCTCGTCCACGAGTTGGGCGCGGGCGTTCTTGAACATCCTTATGGTGCGGCGGAACCACCAGTTGGTGGATTTCTCCTTCACAACGCCGTGTCGCCGGTGCAGGTGAGGGTAGTTGACGACCCATCTGCCTTCCGCCGCCAGGTACAGCCCCAAGCCTTCAGTGCGCTTGTAGCTGCGCGGGCCCGAATAATCCGTGTACGTCAGGTATCGGACGGCCACCACCACGTCAACCGGAATTTCGGGCGACTCCATTGCAAGCTTGAAGGTCTTCTTCCCCTCCCTGACCCGTGTATCTCCAAAGACCCCGGCAATGGCGCTGCGCACGTCCCTGCGGAACCGTCGCCAGCCGTACCCAGGCTCAGGAAAATCCCTTTCCAACAGTCTTCTCTGAGAGTCAGGCAACAGTGAGCCGTCCCGCACGGGCAGGGAGGTCAACTCCACCACGACATCGACGTCGCTCTGGCGCCGGAGGTGCGTGTTGTTCCGGTAAGAACCCTGCAAATAGGTAACGTAGCGAACATCGTCCGGCCACCGGTGTCGTGCCAGGGCGTTGCGAATGGCGGCGTGGGTATTCTTCGCCCCCTTGACCGTGCCCGGCTGGGCCCATACCTTGAGTTGACTGTCCGGAATTGCCATCACATGAATCCGAAGCTGGCGCACAACGCAGTCTGGTTTATTCTCCGGCAACCAGGGCGCTCGCCCTTTGCGACCGGGAAGATGGTTGAGTCTCGGTTCAAGCCGTCGAATCTCTTGCTCTTTGCCCGCGTCGCATCCCCGCCATAGCCGGGGGCGCGCGCGGCAGCGCGGGTCATTTTAACATCAACCCCACGCCCCCGATTCCCTCGATACGAGACTATCACCGGCGTTGCTTGCCAGTATATCCGGCAGCGGTTTTTGGTGGCCCGGCCAGGGACCGTCCAAGCCCGGTGAGAAAGACACGCTGCCGGGAGCAACAAAAAAAGCCCCGCATACATGGGCCGACCAAGAAGGGCTACGAATCCGCGGTGGCCTTCCTTTACGATGTCGTCCAGCGCCCTGCGCCCGCCGGTTCCTTCTCCCATTCCCGCGCGGCATTCGGCGCGGACTCGACGAGGTACGGGCGGACCGCCGGGCTGGCCCTAAACGCAAAAAAGGCCGCATACATTAACCTGCGGGGGAGAACGCCGACCTTTGGCGTCCTCCCCCGGTTGTGCCGGGCCGTCCCCTAGAACAGGCGCAGCGTTTCCGGCTGCGGCTGCTGTTCCGTTTCCGCCTCACCCTCATTATTGGCAGCCTGGGCCGTACCCTGCTGGCGGCGATTACGCTGCCGGGGCGGAGGAGTGGGTTTCACGTAGGCCGGGTACAGGGGTTCCTCCTCCCACCGGGCCCTGGCCCGCGCCACCACCGCCGGGAACTGGTCGGCCAGCCCGAACAGGTCGGCGTCGTCGAAGGCTTCGATGTGCGGGTCCGCCGAGGGCCGCTGCACCCCGATGGTGGCCCGACCCGCCCGGATGGACAGCACCACCTTCAGCTCATCCGAAGTTTCCGGCTCGGCAGGGGCGGGTTCGTCCCCGGCATCGGTGTCGGCAGTATCGGTTTCCTGAATGGTGTCCGTATCCGTGTCGGCGTCAGGTTCCTCGAAGTGTTCGATGTCTTCCGCGTCGTCCCTGGCGTCGGCGGCAGGAACCTCCTCGGCAACGTCGCCAGGGGCATCCCCCGGCGCCGCGCCGAAGAGGAACTCCTCGACGTTCACCACGTCCGGCGAGTGGTTTTCCGTTCCGGTTTCGTCGGTCACGGTTTCGCCTCCGTCCGTTTCTTCGCTGTGCGGCGAGCCATTCCGGGACCCGTTTTTGATCTCGCCCAGGGTCATGGGCTGCCAGTAGAGGTCGCGTTCCACGGCGGGCGCGCCGCCCAGCACGGTGGTCTCCGCGAGCTCGGAGAGGTCGAAGTAGCCCAGCTCCGTCTCCAAGCCCTCCACCAGGCCGAAGCACTGGCCGGTTTCGCGGTCCATTTCGGTGATGTACCAGGTCCAGTTCGAGAACGGGCTGAACAGCTTGGCCCGGGCCAGCACCTGGTCGTAGTCCGCCGCGTTCTCGGTCGCGCCGATGGCGGGGATGGTGTCGGCCAGCTTTTCCGTCATCAACTGGTGTCCCCGCTTCCCGCTGTGGATGTCCTGCCAGGTTGTGGTGTTGTCAGTCATGGTTTTCTTCTCCTTATTGTTTCGGCATTTAGAGGTTGGCTTGCGCCGTTCAACCGGCGTTGTTCCGGTCCACCAGCCGCGCCACCGCCTCCGGGGTGACGTAGCTGGGAGTTACCGTGCCCAGGTCCATGTCCAGGTAGAGGCCCAGGAAGGGGCAGGTGCCCGCCACCATGCGCCGGACCACCTGCAACACCAGGGACGCCATCATCTGGTTGATGGTGGGGTCCTGGTCGGTGAGGTCCAGGGCCGCCGCGCAGTCCACGTCGGGCGGCCTGGTGGACACGGCGGTCAGCAGGTCGGGGCGTTGCAGCGTGGGCGCCGGGGCCAGGTGGCAGGTGTCGCCGGTGAAGGGCGGTTCGTCCAGTTCCACCCGGTGGGCGATATTGCCAACGAGGACTTGTCCCCAGTTGGTGTCGTTGCCGGCGTCGATGAGCCAGCGGCAGGGGTCTCCCGGCAGGCACTCGGCCATCGCCCTTCTGGCCGCCGCGTTGTCGGCGCAGCCGATGACCAGGCCGTCGTGGGGGGAGAGGCCGGGGTAGCGGGGTTCCTCGTCGCGGAAGGGGTAGACCGAGTAGCCGACGGGCCGCTGGTAGGCTTTTGCCAGCCGGTCGGCCAGGGCCTTGCTCTTGAACTCGCCCACGTCCCCGGCGTAGAAATTCTGGCGCAGCAGGTTGTGGGGTTCCACCCGGTCGTGGTCCACCAGGACGATGGTGGCGTCGCGGCCCTGGAAGAGGCGGCAGAGGCCCTCGGCGACAAAGCCGCCGGTGCCGCCGCAGCCCACCACGGTGATCCAGGGGTGGTCCAGCAGGAACTGGTTGTCCAGGTAGTAGGGCATGGTTGTCACCTTCCTTTTATATGTATGGTTTGCTCTGGCCCTTGGTCCGATAGGCACAGGCCCGGCGGCGGGCCGTGGAAGACCTGCCGCCAGTGCAACGGGGCGAAGTGCCCGTAGATGCCGAGGCGCAGGGCCAACTCCGGTTGTGGCGCGTCCAGGCGTCCCACGACGCCGTAGATGCGGAAGCCCTGCTCGTCCCCATCGTCGGTGGCCGAGAAGAAGGCCCGGTGGCGTCCGTGGGAGTGGAACTCGGCCACCACGCCGGAAGGTGGCCGGTAGGTGAGGGACGAACCCGTCCCTTCCTGTGGGGGAACCACCAGACGGTAGGCGTCGCCGTCCCAGCCCACGGCGAAGAACCGCTCGGTGTCCGGCGCGGCCAGCATCCAACTCAGCCCCAGCTCGAAGATGTGGGCCTGTATGGTTCCGTGGGCCAGTTCCAGCTTTTCGGATACAGGCACCAGTCCCCGCACTTCGGCGGGAGCGACCAGCATTCGCGCCGTCAGGTGGGCGCTCTCGGACTGGACGTAGAGGCCGCCCGAGCCGAGCACGTAGTCGTAGCCGATCCCCTGGCTTCCGGCGAGACCGGAGGGCCGGTTCACCAGGTAGCCCACCGGCGCAGCGGCGGAGCTAGGGGTAGTAGCCGCGCCGTCCTTCGGAGGCTGCCATGACGTGGGCCACGGAGCATTGGGGAACCAGGTCCTCAACCGGGTACTCAGCCTTTCCATCCAGTTCCTCCCATAGCGCTTGCAGGTTGTCGGGGTGTCGCTTCGACCGTTCCCTCGTATCTCCGGTAAGGGAGAAGAAGGACTGGAAGAAGGATTCGGGAATCATCGCTACGTCCTCGGGGAAGCGGTGGCTGCCGGGGCAGACCCGCCCGTCCCGGAAGACGTTGAAGGCCGGGGCGCGGTAGAGCTGCTGCCCGTCGTGGCTGGGCCGTTCCAATGAGGCATAGACCCAGGGAGCCCGGCCCGGCGAGCAGACAAAGACCAGCCCCGGCATGGGCAGCCGGAGCCGGGCAGGAGGCTGGAACGCCTCCCGTTGCAGGGCCACCGGCCACACCTGGGGCGGTCGCCACAGGGCCACCACCTGGCCCGTCTCCCCCTGGCTCCACCAGAGGGCGTCCTGGGGCAGCAGCCCGGAGGTGAAGCCCAGGTGCCGGATGAACACGTTGGCGATCTCGTCCGCCGAGACGGTCCTGACCCAGGCGGAATCGCCCTGGAAGCCCCGCAGCAGGACGGTCTCGGTGTATACCTCCAGTTGCACCTGGAGCTGGTCCCGGGGCAGGTCATCCTGGACGGGCAGGGACCAATCCGTCCCGTTTACATCAGTCGTCATCGTTTTCCTCCTGTTCTTGATTGTCTGGTTCGGGCAGCCGGGGCAGGATGAAGTCCAGCAGTTCGGCGAAGCGGCCCGGCAGGTCCTCTTCTAGCCAGTCGGTCAGCCCGATCACCGAGTCGGTGAGGGCGCTGGCTTTGCGCCATTCCTCGGTGCCCTCGGCGATGATTTCGTCCTCCCAGGGATCGGAGAAGCCGTCGTAACTCCCGTCCTCGTAGTTGGCGTCGAGGAAGAAGTTGCCGGTCTCGGCCCGTATCCAGGACACGGCCTGGGCCGCGCCCTGGTATCCGGTTTCCCGCACCGCCTCGGTGAGCGCCTCCAGGGGAATGCCATTCCGTGGTATCCGCTCCAGCGTCGCCTGCGGGATGCGTTCGGCGGCGGCCTCCAGCCAGGCGGTCCGCAGCCCGTCGGGTTCGTCCCAGTAGTAGCCGGGGGCTTCGGCCAGCAGCGCCAGGGCCGACAGCCCCTCGCGGTAGCCGTCCCACATCTCGTGGAGGCCGTCGTAGCCGATGCCCATCAACTGGAAGGGAATGCCCCGGCGCAGCCAGGAGAAGGGCGGTTCCTCGCCTTCGTCCACATAAAACTCGATGAAGGGGGCGTAGAGGGGGAAGTGGCGTTCCTCGAAGAGCCGGGCGAAGCGTTCCAGCCTCCCGCCGGCGTCGGAGACCGACAGCACATCCTCGGCGTCATTGGGAAAGAGGCGGCCCACCAGCCCGGTGAACCAGGCATAGTCCTCGGCGTAGCCCAGCCGGACGACCAGCTCTTGCAGCGACGGCGGACGCCGCAGGAGCATTCCGGCCAGGTCGCTCAGTACCGGCGGGGCCGCAGTTGCCATCGCAGCGCCTCCAGGAGCCGCTTGGTGGCGGCGGCGTAACTCTCGGCCTGGGCGCAGGCCAGTTCCACCTCGGGCTGCCGGGCCGCCGCCGCGTCTAGGTCCAGGCCGCCATCGGGCCGGGTGAGCTCCGCCGTGAGCTCGATGATTTTCAGGTCCGCCGGCGGCGTTGCCGCCAGCAGACCCGCGAAGGTCAGGTTGTCCATTGCGTTGCCTCCCTAGTTGCGGGCGATGGCGTGAGCGCCCTTGGTGCCCACCCGCCGCTGGAACTCGATGATGGTGTCGTCGCCCCGCGCGGTCTCCTTGACCGAGGCGTTGGCGATTTCGCCGTAGAAGTCGCTGAGGGTCTGCTTGACCTGCTCAACGGTCATTTCGGGGTCCGGGTCGGGGAACTCGCGGTCGTCATAGACAAAGATGCGTGCCATCGTTTTTCTCCTTTGGTGAATGGTGTTGTTTCGCCTGGGTTGCGATGTGCGGGGAGGCTGCCGTCATTGCAACGGCGGCCTCCCCGTGTGGCTTGCGGTCTAGCGTCCGGCGCCCACCGGCTCCTTCTCCCGTTCCTGTTCCTGGTCCAGCGCCCACTGGAACAGGGACGGGGCAACGGGCTGGGACTTCCCCTTCTTCCCGTTGGGCCGGCCCGGTTCCTCGGCCAGGAACTCGGCCCAGGAGAAGAGGGACTGCTGCCCCTCGGCGGGTCCGGCGTCCTGGTGATGGCCGTTGCCGTTCCCGTTGGCCGGAACTGCGTGCTGGCCGTCGCCGTTCACTACCAGCTCGACCGTGAGGCCGATGTCTTCGGCGTCGTGGTGGCCGTTGCCGTTCCCGTTCACCGTGATGGATTCCGGTTCCACCGCCGCCTGCCAGCCGTCGTCCACCAGGAACTCCTCGGCGGCGGCCTCGGCGTCCCGGGCCTGGGCGAACACTTCCTCCAGCGTCTCGGCGTCCGCCTGGGCGTCGCCGCCGACAATCTGCCGGGCCAGGGCCATCATCAGGTCGTCCCCGTCGTCGCCGTAGGCGGCCAGCCCGTCCTCGGGCAGCTCCCCCTCCACCGCCAGCGACGATTGCAGCTTCTTTGCCACCAGCTTCAACGCGTCGGCCTGGAGCGTTCCCCGGTAGGCCATGTAGATGACCTTCACCGGGCGGTTCTGCCCGATGCGCCAGGAGCGCCGCGACGCCTGCCGCATGGTGTAGACGCTGTAATCCGTCTCGAACCAGACCAGGGTTGGGAAGTCGATGAGGTCCAACCCGGTCTGCACCAGCCGGGGATGGCAGATGATCACGTCAACCCCGGCCTTGACCCTATCGGCGACCCAGGCTTCCCGCCGGTCCGGGGCCACGGCGTCGGCCTTCATCACCGCCACCTTGAAGCCGTGCCGGGTGAGGATGTCGTCCATGCGTCCGGTGATGTCCCGGGTCCCGGTATGGGTGGCATAGACCAGCACCCTTCGACCCGCCAGCCGTTCCGCCGCCACCAGATCAACCAGGGCCTGCTCCTTGGGGTAGATCTTCTCCTCGGACAGGGGCGGGACCTGGACGATGAGCTTGCCGCTGGCCGGGTCGAAGACCGTCTCGCCGTGGGTGCAACCGTCGGGGTAGGCCAGCAGGGTTTGCAGGTACGTCGCCAGCAACCGCTTGGAACCCTTCTTCAGCGCCTTGACCAGGGCCTCGTGCAGTTCCTCGAAGACGTGGTTGTAGGCGCTGCGCTGGGAGAAGCCGGTGAGGTCCACGTCGGAGTCCATCCCCGACAGGAGCACCTGCTCCTCGTAGGGCGGCAGGGCGGAGGCCACGTCGGCCAGCTTGAGGAAGACGGAGTTGCCGATGATGTGGAACAAAGCCGCCGGCACCAGCCCTGGCTTTTCCCGCACCGTCTTGCGGAAGCCCTTGCGCCGGCTGGTGCGCCCGTCCTCGTAGGCGTCGTCCTCCGGGTAGCTGCGGGTCTCCTCCAGGAAGCCGTAGCGCTCGATCCAGCGGCCCTCCTCGGAGTGGGCGAAGTCGGCCCGCAGTTCCGGCGAAAAGCGGTAGAGCAGGTGGAACAGGGTGCTGGAGTAGCCGCCCATGAGCGTCCCGGACAGGCTGAGGGACTTGCCGATGACGTCGGCCAGGACGCCGGCGGCGATGCCCTGGGCCGACCCCCTTCCTTTGTATTCATGCACCTCATCACCGACCAGCAGGTCGAAGAAGCCCCGCATCCGGTTCTTCACGTAGTCGGCCAGGGGGTAGCGGCGGGGGCCGGAGCCGTCGGCCTGCCACAGGGGGCTGCCGCAGCGGGCGCAGTTGCGCTTGCGGCGGCGCAGTTCGGCATCGGTGAGGGGAACGCCGTCCTTGTCCGTCACCTGGCCGTAGCAGGTGGCGCAGCAGGGGACTTTGAAAGGTTCCCCGGTTTCGTCGTCCCGCACCAGGCGGGCGCCTTCGGTGGCCCACCTCTGGATGACGGCGGGCTGCCAGCGGTAGGAGAGCTTGGCCCGCTCCCGGCTCATCACCGCGAACAGGGGGCCGGAGCCGGCGGAGAGCCGCAGCCGCTCCAAGTCGGTGATGGAGGCGACGATGGCGGTGCGGGCCAGGGGGACCGTCTGCTCCACCTCCCGCTTCCACTTCTTGGTCAAATGCGGTGGGCAGAGGATCAAAACCCGCCGGAAGCCGGCGGCGTGGGCGGCGGCGGCGCCGATGAAGGACTTGCCGGTGCCCATTTCGCCCACCACGGTGGTGCCCCGGTGGGCTTGCAGGGAGAGGGCCGCGCCCCGGATGGCGTCGGCCTGCGCGCCCAGGGGAGTGCGCCGCAGTTGGGGCAGCTTTTCGTTGTTTTCCGAGGGCCGGTAGAGGGGCGGGTAGGACTCCACCACCCTTCGGGAGATGGCGTCCTTGAAGGTGTCGATGAACTCTCCGAGGTTCATGGGAATTCTCCTTGTGTCGGGAATGCGCTGTCGCGGGGCCGAAAAAGCGAGGCCCCGCCGGTTCCCGGTAGGGAAGGGCGGGGCCTCGTGGCTGCGGCCCGGATTGAGCCGTCTATGGTTTTGGGCGGACTGGCTACTCGTCGTCGCCGGTGCAGCCGCCCTTGAGGTGGTAGGAGCGCACCGGCGAAGCCACTACCCGGCCGTCGATGATGTCCACCGAGGCGGTCTGCTTCACCGGCTGACCGGGCAGGATGGCGTGCCCGCAGCGGGCGCAGGCGTCCAGGGTGAGGGTCATCTGCATGGCTATCATCCTTCCTTCTATATGGGTGGGATTGAGTGTTCGAGGTCAGGCGGAGATGTCGGTGATGTCGCCGCTGTCCAGGTCCAGGGCCACCACGGTGGTCTTGAGCCTTTCCCGGTACACCTCGGTGTGCTCCGTCTCCTCGGCCAGTACCTTCTCCTTGCCGGTGCGCCCCTTGACCAGGACCCGCCGCCCGTCGGACTCCAACGCCAGGTTGTCCAGGAAGCCCGCCGCCACCAGCATGGCCAGGTGGCCCCGGCGCAGAGGCATCAGCGGACGGGCGCGGTGGTCCCCCACCGGCCAGAGGGTGTCGGTGATGTCGGGGCTGGCCCACAGGCCGGAACGCCGGGCCTCGGCCACCGCCGCCAGGGGGTCCACGGTGCGGGTGGCGAAGAGGATGTCCCCGGCTTCGGCGCCCGGCGGGTCATAGACCCGGTAGCCGCCGTCGTACAGTTCCTCCGGCTCCCCCTCGGCCCAGGCCCGCACTTGGGCTTCCGCCCGTGGGTCTGGGCTGGGTTCGGCCTTGCGGTATCCCAGCAACACCACCTGGTCGAAGGCTTCCCGCTCCGGGTAGGGAAAGGCCCAGCAGCGCAGGTCCCTGTAGTGGGAGGCCAGGTAGCGGGCCGAGACGGAGAGCCGCTGCTGGGGCACGATGAACACCAGCAGCCCGCCGTCGGCCAGGTACCGGGTGGTGTGGGTCAGGAAGGCGTGTTCGGTGCGCTTGTCCTCCGAATCGAAGTCGTAGGGCGGGTTCAAGAGCAGCACGCCGAATACGCCGTTGGCGATGGAGGTGGCGAACAGGTCGCAGGCCAGGGCGCGGTCCAGCAGTTCACGAGCTTCCTCGGCCCGGTCCCGGTGCAGTTCCACCCCGTAGGTTTCCACGGGCAACGAGTTGGCGCGGCGCAGGCCGTCGGCCAGTTGCGCCAGGGCGTCGCCGCCCCCGCAGCAGGGGTCCAGGACGCGCAGGGTCTGCCCCGGCCGGCCGTAGGCCGAGGGGCTGTCGATCAGTTGGGCGAGCAGGTCCACCACCCGCAGCGGGGTGGGGTAGTAGCCGCCTTTTGCTTGGGCTGCCAGTCTCATGGTTCTTCTCCTTTCGGTTGTGGTTCAATGTCGGGTTCTATTGGCCGCAGGAATTCAGGCCCACTACCTCGCCCTTGGCCAGGTTTCGCACGAAGCAGAGCACCTGGCTGGTGTCCTTGTCCCTGGCGCACTGGACGCAGAAGGCGGTGAGCAGTTCGGCCCGGTTGGCGACGACGATGCGCTTGACCAGCACCGAATCGCCGTTGTCGAGATCGTGGCGGTAGAGCTTCTCGAAGGGGTCCCGCCGCTCCGCTTCCGTGGCCGGCCGGTAGAAATGGGGTTGTCGGGAAGACGTCAGGTGGTCGGAGGCCCCGTGGGAGCAGAACCGGCATTTGTCGCCATCCGGAGAGAAGAGCTGCCAGGCTTTCCAGTTGCGGGCGCGGCGGCGCTTGTTGCCCCGCTTGACCGGGTTCAGCGTCCTATCCATGGCTGGCCGCCTCCTTCTCGCCCAGGTTGAGCTCCGCCAGGGGCAGGGTTCCCAGGGCCACGGCGTCGGAAAGGTCGTCGCGCAGCTTCTCGGCGTCGGGGGCGCACCAGTAGGCGACGACCCCCACCGACTGGAGGGGCTTCACGGTTTCGTCCCGCAGTCCCCGCCGCCAGAGCCAGTGGGCCCAGGAGTGGTGCAGGGGCAGGGGGCTGCGCTTGTCCAGGAAGCGGTGGTACAGGGCCGGGGCCTCCGCCTCGCTGGGGGCCAGCAGCAGGAAGGAGTCCCGCTCGAAGGCGAACTCGGCCATCCTGGTATAGACAAGAGCGTGCCAGCCGCCGGAGGAGGGCAGGCGGGCGATCTTGGTGGTCCAGGTGCCCACGGTCTGGGGCGGGACGACACAGCGGCGGTAGCCGCCGGAGAAGGCCATGCCCTCGGTGCCCTGGATCAGGAAGGCCGGGTCCGGCGGCTGCTTGAGCAGGGAGGCCCAGATGGCCTTCAGCGCCGTCTGGGGTCCCACCATGGACAGGAACCAGAGGCCCTCGGTGTCCGGGTCCCGGGCGAAGGCGTCGGCGGTGGCCGAGTAGCCGCCCGCCGTGACCGTGAAGAGGTCGTCGGGATTGATGGTGGCTTGGGTTGCCAGCATGGGTGGTCTCCTTTAGATGGAAGGTTGGTGTTGAAGCGCAGCGCGGGGAGCAGGTCCCCGCGTGAAGCCGGAGGGCGCCGGGCCGTCCGGTCGGGAGGCGTCAGTCCATCAGCTTCCTTTCCTTGAGGCTGACGAACCTGTCCCCGCCGATGACCACGTGGTCCAGCAGGTCGATGCCCAGCAGCTTGGCCGACGCCGCCAGGTCGCGGGTGATGGCAACGTCCTCCGGGCTGGGAGTGGGATCGCCGGAGGGGTGATTGTGAGAAACGATGATGCTGGGCGCGTTGTCGATGACGGCGGCCCGCAGCACCTCGGCGGGGCGCACCACCGAAGAGTTCACGTTGCCCTGGTAGACGATGCGCTGGGCCATCACCTGGTTGCGGGTGTTGAGCAGCAGCACCCGCAACTGTTCCTGGGACAAGTCCTTCATTTCCGGCCCCAGCAGGCTGTGAACGTCCTGGGGGCAGTTGATGGTGGGCATCTCGGCGGGGCGCTCCGGCTGGTAGGCCACCTCGTAGTGCATGGCCAGCTCGCCCAGCAGTTTCATGTTGGAGCGCAGGGTCTCCAGCACGGCCTGGCCCTCCAGGGTGATGGGCGGGGTATCGGCGGTCTTGGTCTGCTTCTTGCGGGGCATGGTTCACTTCCTTGCGAGCAAGATTGGGAAACGAGAGCGGGGCCGCTCCCTGGCGATAGGGAGCGGCCCCGTGATTGCGTCCGCCGGTGGCGGGCGTCGCTATGTCGCCCAGCGGCTAGAAGGGCAGGTCGTCGTCCTGGACGTTGGCGCCGGCGTTGGCGTAGTTGCCGTTGCCATTGCCGCCGTAGTTGCCGTTCCCGTTGCGGGAGGAATCCAGGAACACCACCTCCTGGGCGTGCACCTCGGTGCGGTAGCGCCGCTGCCCGTCGTCTCCCTCCCACGAGGACTGGACCAGCCGGCCCGCAACGTACAGCCGCTGGCCCTTCTCCACGTACTGGGCCACGGCCTCGCCCAGCTTGTCCCACACCACCACGGTGTGCCAGTCGGTGGCGTCCTCGCCGTTCTTCCGCCCCCGGTCCGTGGCCAGGCGCACCTGGGTGACGGCGATGCCGCTGTTGGTGTAGCGCATCTCCGGGTCCGCTCCCACGCGGCCCAACAGTTCCACCTTGTTGATGGTCTTCGCCATGATTGTTCCTCCGTAAATTGGTGAATTGGGATTGCCGTGGCGGGGGCGTATCCGGTAGGGAGAGCGGCCCCGTGTCGCGCTCCGTTGGCCGGAGCGTCAGGGTTCCGATGTCGTCCGGGACTAGCTGACCCGCAGGTAGCGGGAGACGTTCTCGGTGACGATGGTGGCGCGGGTCTCCGGGTCCAGCAGCGCGTTCAGCCGCTTGTGGTCCACGTTGTACCGCGTGGACTTGACCATCCCCACGGTGCGGGTCTTCTTGCCGCCCTCCAGCTTCGCCTTGTCCAACCCCCGCTGGTTGAGCCAGGCCCGCAGTTGTCCCAGCGCCCACTGCTTGTCTTCCTCGATGGCCTTGAGCATTTCCTGGGCGTTCTCGTACTCCAAGAGGGCCGCCCGCGCTTCCTCGTCGCTGACCGGCTCCATGTCCTCGACAGGTTCGTCCTCCGGTTCGTCCACCGCCGCCATCCCCGGCAGGCAGGCGTTCAGGAAGGGGCAGCGCTGGCATTGCCAGTCCTCGGCGGTGAAGTCCCGCTCCGGCAGAACGTCCGGGTCCGGCCCGTTGATGACGTGGTGGGCCGCCAGTTCGCCCAACCGGGCGCAGGCTTGCTCGATGGCCCGCCCCACCCGCGCCGCCGGTATCACCTCGTAGTCCCAGGTGCGGTCGCCCGTGTTCAGGGTGGCGATCACCACGTCCCGGGCCTCGTCGAAAGTCCCGTAGGTGTAAAAGGCCGCCTGCCACACCGATTCCGGATGGCTGCGCTCGGCGCCCAACGTCCGCCACTTCTTGTAAGCCTCCGGCCCCCGGGTCTTGACCTCGACGATGCTGGGTTCGCCCCCGAAGATGGGCGCGACGCCGGCGGCGTCCACGTGGCCGCTGACCAGGAGCGTGGGGCCGAGGCGCAGGGAGACCCGCCAGGGGTTGTCCCGGTCGGTGGGGGTGATGTCCCAGCCGGCCCGCTGCATGGCCCGCAGCACCACCGGCTCCAGGGCGTTGCCCGCCTCCAGCATGGTGATGGAGTCGTCGGCGCGGGGGTTGGTGACCTGGTGGCCGGTGGCCTCGTACCACAGGGCGCGGCGGCAGTTGCCCACCGCCGAGGCCCGGATCTCCAGGATGCCGCCCTCGCCGAAGCGGGCGTTGGGGCGGGAGTAGGTGTCGGTCGGGTTGTCGATGGTCATAGTCATGGTTGTCGTTCCTCCGTGATGTTGTGTGTCCGGTAAATGAGAGCGGGACCGCCCCCGTGGCGAGGACAGCCCCGTGTGCTTTGAAGGGTCGGTTCGGTATGTTCAGTCGGCGGCGATGGGCAGTTCCGCCGGTTCCGCCTCGGCCTGCGTGTCCAGGTAGTCCCGCAGGACCAGGGCGATGGCGTCGCCCAGGCCCTTGACCCATGCCGTCCCGCCGTCCTCCATCCGGTTGGGCCAGGGCTGCATCTCGCTGATGCCCTGGCACTGGTGGATGATTTCCTCCACCGGCGTTCCCCGCCGCAGGTGCAGGGAAACCAGGCGGCAGGCCAGTTCCGTCATCCCGTGTTGCAGGCTGCCCGCCTTGCCCAGGCTTCCGAAGACCTCGAAGGGTTGGCCGTCCTCGTCCAGGCCCACGGTGACGTAGAGGCCGCCGAGTTCCGTTGACAGCTTGGTGGTGATGCTGGGCAGGCTGCGCGGCCGGGGCCGCGTCGCGGTGGTGGAGTTCATCAGCCACCTCCCCGGCGGCAGCGGACGTTGCCACACTCGATGGGTTCCATCCGCCCGTAGTCCCGCACGTTCCCCGCGTCACTGACGAAGGCTTCCGCTTCCTCGCCGGTGTCGAAGCGCCCGAAGGGGTCGGTGGCGTAGCCGCCCGAGAATGCGATGACGTGGTAGTGAGGGCCGGTGGCCGTGTCCCGCAGGTAGGGCAGCGCTGGAGCGTAGCGGTCGAAGTAGCCCGCGATCTTGAGGGCCATCTCCCGGTCCCTGGCGTCGCCGATGCCCAGCAGCGTCCGGGCGATGGGTTCCTCGCAGTCCTCCTCGGCAAACGTCGGGTTGAGGAAGGCGTCCCGCACCACGTCGGGCAGCGAGTGCCACCGCTCCCGGCTGAGCTTCAGCCCGCCGTGGCCGGCGGTCTCGACCCGCCAGATGCCCTCGGCCAGTTCCTCGATGTCCTGGGGCCAGCCCCAGGGGGTGTGGATGGTGGTTGCCGTCATGTCCGTTTCCTCCCTGTTCCTGTAAATGAGCATCGGGGCCGCCCCGTTGCCGGAGGCAGCCCCGATGGGTGGCGTTGGCTACGGCGCCTACCCGTTGCCGTTGGCGGCTTCCTTCGCCTCGTTGACCTTGCGGGCCGCGTTCTCCACCAGGGGCTTGAGGTCCCTGGCGGGCAGGTCGTCCAGGTCCCGGCCCGTCTGCTTCCGCACCGCCTCCCGCACCCGTTCCTCGTCGAAGCCCTGCTCCGCGCCCAGGGCGATGAGCCGGCCCCGCAAGGTCTGGAGATAGGAACCGTCCCGGCGGCCATTGCCGTTGCCGCCCGTCTGCTGGCCGGAGTTGCCGTTGGCGGGAGCGTTGGACCGCTGCGACACCTGCCGGCCGTTGCCCCTGCCGTTGGTAGAGGGCTGGTCTCCGTAGAGGCCGTTGCCGAAACGGTCCCCGAAGCTGCGCAGCGCCCGCTTCAGGCCGTCGGTGACCGCGCCCTTGCAGGCGGTGTCGTGACCCTCCGGCGTGTCCTCGGCCACGATGTGGAAGCCGATGTCGGTGCGGGAGGGCGCGCCGTTCACGCTGACCCGCACCGGCGCGCTGTAGGCGAAGGTCACCCGGAGTTGCCCGGTGCTGACGTCCACCTTCTCGATGCGGCGGAGGGACACGTCGCCCACCAGTTCGTAGCCCCAGCCGCCGTAGCCGAAGATCCGGTTGGCCTGGTCGATGACGGTATGGCCCTCGATGTAGTCGTACCAGCGATTGCTCCGGCCCTGGCGCTGGGAGACCAGGGCCGGGTCCAGGGGCTGCTGCAGGGCGCTCACCACGGCGGGGGGCAGCCCGTCCCACAGGAGGTCGTGGCCGGTGATGTCGCCGTTGCCGTTGAGGTTGACGCTCCCGTTGGGATGGTGGCCGTTGCCGTTCTGGTTGTTTCCGTTACCCATGAGTTCGCTCCTTTGTGTTGTGTTGTTGGGGTGCCGTTGGTTGAAGCGGCCTTCGCTTGGCGAAGCCGTCAGCGGGGCCGGTAGCCCCGTCGTCCGGTTGGGTGTTGTGGAAAAGAGAAGGCCCGCCGTGGCAGGCGGGCCGGTAGAGGAAGGGAGAATGAGGGGGTGGTGTACTAGCGGGCGTTGTGGGCCGCCCGTTGCAGCAGCCTGCGGAAGAGGCGTTTGCCATTGGTCAGCGTTGCCAGTTCGCCCACGTCGGCGACGCCGCCGGGCAGGTTGACCACGGTGGCGCGGTTGCCCAGGAGTTGGCCGAGAGCTTCCGCCGCCGAGTTGCCCGCTTCGTCGTTGTCGAAGGCCAGGAAGACCCGGGGGCAGCCCCGCAGCGCATCGGCAACCTTGTCCATCCCCTGCGTCCCCAGGGCGGCCACGGCGGGATAGCCCCAGGAGGCCAGCACCAGGTAGTCGAAGACGCCTTCGGCGACGATTGCCACCGAAGGCGGCGGGCCGAGCCTTCCCAATCCCAGCACCGGCTTGGAGCCGGGCAACGCCTGGAACCGGGGCTTGGCTGCGGCGTCAACCGCCCGTCCCACCAGCCAGCGGACCAGCCCGCCGGAGAGTTCGGGGACCACCACCATCCCGGCGAACCGCTCCGCGCCCCTTTCCAGGAACAGGCCCGAGGCCCGTTGCCGGTTGGCGCTGAAACCCGCGGAACCGAGGTAGTCGCGCAGTCCGTTGCCCGTGGCGTAGCCCAGGCCCATCCGCAGGCCGGCGTCTACACCGATGCCCCGGGAGGCTAGGTAATCCACCGCCGTCCGGCTGCGCCGCAGTTGCCCGCCGTAGAACCTCACCGCCGCCGTCAGCAGCGCCGGATCACGGGGCGGGAGAACAGGAGCAGGGGGAAGTTGCGTTGAAGCGGTGCGTTTGGAAGCCGCCAGCGGCGGTGTCGTGCCGTCGTCCAGCCGACGGATGGCTTCGGGCAGAGTCAACCCCTCCATCCGCCCCACGAAGTCCAGCACGTCGCCGCCCGTCCCGCAGCCGAAGCACCAGAACCTTTGGGAGTCTTCGTATACCGTGAAACTTCCCTCGGCTTCCTGGTGGAAAGGACACACTCCCTGCCGCACTCGCCCATTGCCGTGCAGGACGATTCCGGCGGCCTCCACCGCGTTGCCCAGGGGGTGCCGCGCCTTGAGTTCCGTGATGTCCACCTTGTCCGAAGTCGCTACGACCATGACGCGCCTCCCTGCTTGTGCAGGGACTTCAGCCCCCGCAGGCTGCGCCGGGAGACCAGCTTGCCCACCGGCCAGCGCATCCCCAGGACTGCCGCGACTTCCAGCGTGCCGTCCTCCCGTTCCAACAGCGCCGCCGCCGTCCCCGTGGCCGGGCTGTACAGCAACGCTTTGGCGCCGGAGAACCGGCGGCGGGCGATGTCCAGCCATTCGGCGTAGAGCCACCGCAGTTGAGCGTCGGTAGCCTGCCGGGTGTCAACGTCACCCAGCGCCGCCAGCGCACTGCCGAGGTCGCCCGACTGCCGCAGCCGCCGGGCTTTGTGGACCGTCTTGACGAGGCTGACCGCCGCCGTTTCCGCCAGCGCGTCATTGCCCAGCAGGGCCGTCAGCAGCCGGTCCACCAGTTCCTCCAGCGTGGGACGGCCTGTCGCCGTCGTGGTTTCCAGTGTCATCGTGGTCATGGTGTGCCTCCCTGTTGTTGAGTTGACTGACTCCGCTGCCGCCGGCACTTGCACCGGCAATTGGCCTGCCGGCCCCTGCCGCCCTGGACGATCCGCCGCACCACCAGGGCGGCGATGCCCAGGCCGATGAGGTTCAGGAAGAAGACCCCGCCGCCGGCGCCGGTGAGCAATGGCCCCACGATGAGCAGGGCCGCCACCGCCGCCAGGGTCAGCCGCTTGTGCCGCCAGCAGAACCGGCCAGCCGTTGCCGCCGCCGAGATTGTCCGCATCACGCTTGTCATGTTCGCCTCCTTTCAATTGACGTTTGCCGAATTGACCCGCGCGGCATCCAAGCGCGGGCCGTGTGCCTTGAAATGGGGAATCGGGAATTGAGGAATGAGTGGAAACCGGACAGACTCCGCCTCCGGGCCGGATGCCTGGCGCGGGGAGACGGAGCGGTGAGGGGAAAAGACCGCGCCGCCGTCGGAGGGACGCTCAGAGGCGTTCTCCGGGCGACGGGCGACGGGCGAAAAGCAGACGCAGCCCGGCCCATGTGATGGTCAACGACCTGGGGGACTGCGAATTGGAAGGACCTGCCAGCCAGATTTATGCGACTGGCCGCAGGCGTGAGGAAGCGGCCGGGGCGGTATTGCCGCTCCAACCGCAGGTGTGGAGAGAAACTACGAAGCGGTCAGCCGCTCCGCAGGTTTGAGTAAAGGGGCCGGGGTTCCTGTTCCTGTAAGCCACCTCCTGGGCAATGATGAGCCTGAGACCAACCTGGTGCACCGCATCGAACCGGTCGCCGGAGGAGCAGAGCTCGACCCCGGTTCCGCATCACGCAGCGGGCGGGCGCTTATCCCTTGATGGAACGTCGCCGGGAGAGCAGGGCTCGATCCCTGAACAACGGTCCGGGCCGGGGATGGACCCTCCAGTTTTCTGGGCTGGAAACACTGGAAAAAGCCAGACAACGCATTCCATTATTCACGCCCGGCGCTTCCCTGGGAACCCCGAAACCCGCCTTTTCACCCCGTCCCGCCCCAAGTGCTTACTGCTAGACAACCGCTAACCAACTCCCAGGACACTGCCATCCGGCTGCCGCGCCAACCACCAGGCCGGCGCCCTAATTCCGCCACAGTCCAAAGGTAAAAAAGCGCCGCAGCTTGAGCCGGTTCCGCGCCACCCGCAGGTCGTCCAGATACTCCGTGCGCCGCCGCACCTCCTGGCGCCGGTCGCCCCGGTCCCAGGGATACGTTGCCGGGGGCAGGGTGAGTTCGTGCTGCTCGACCAGCTCGATCTCCAACTCCAACACGAGCCCGCGGGCGTTCAGCCGGTCCAGTGCGTCCTTGCACTGTCCCACGGCGTCCCGCGCCTCCCGCCACCGGACAATGACCGCCGTGGCCGCGTCGCCGTACACCAGTTCCTCGCCGGGTTCGGCCTCCGCCGTCACCAGGTCGTAGTAGTCCCGCCGGGGCCTGCCGACCACGGTCTTTCCCGGCTGCGCCTGATTACTCACCGGCCCGTTCCCCGCTGCCACTGAACCCACGCCCGGCGCCGCCGACTCCAGCGCCGCCACCCGTTCCTGCAACTGCGCCAGCGCCTTGGTCTGCCGCGCATCCGCCGCCTGAGTTTCCTTGCCCAGGGCCTCCAGCCCATCCCGCAGCATCCGCTCCGCCTCCTTCAGCCCGTCCTCCAGCATCCCCAGCCGGTGCCGCTGGGTGGCCGCCGCCGACCCGCCCCCCTCCAATAGGTGCCTTTCCAGCGCCCCGGCCAGCGTCGGAGTGAGCCGCCGGCCATCCTCGAACCGGGTCAGCGTCCGGGGGCTGACCCCCAGGGTCTCCGCCGCCCGGGTCTTGCCCTGCTCGTCAATCAGGTCCCCCAAGAGCGCCAGCAGCCGCATCTCCCGCAGGCCGTCCAGGCTCCGGGTCGCCTCCGGGTACTGCTCGCCCTCAGCCGTCGCATTCATCGCATTGCCCTCCTCACTGGACAACTGTCCGATTTCCAACGTGCCACTGTCCAAAATCTGCCTCCCCAGCCGGTGGACAACTGTCCGATTTCATACGTGGCGCTGTCCAGGGCCCATGGAATCTGCCCTGGCACCCAGGTGCTTACTCCCACCGTCCGATAGGGGGCGGTTTCCCCCGATTTCAGGTTCAACCGGACAGGATTGGACAGTCCGCCACCAACCGCCAATCCCTGTACACGGGTATGACACCACACCGGCCTGTCCAAATCCCATGCCCTGTAAGGGCGGACGCCGGCGTCCGCCCTTATGAGGAATTACGCCCGGCCCGCCCCGTCGCCAGACTTGGTTGTCGCGCACCCGGTCTCGAACCGGACGACAGGAGGCAACCATGTTCCGGCGTTTCATTCCCCAATCCGGCGGGGCCAGAAGGCTGGCCCTGCTCACGGCGGCGCTGCTGCTTTCGGCCGTCGTCGCCATCCCCGCCAGCGGCCTGGCCCTGGCCCAGTCCCCTCCCGCCGACGACATCAGCCTGGTCAACCAGGACCGGAAGCTGGTGGAGCGCAAGAAGCACGGCGACTTCGTGGCCCGGCCCATCTTCAGCCGCCAGGTCCCGGTCCTCTACTACGCCATCCGCCACCCGGACACCGGCGACTGGCTCACCAACACCTACCGGGTCCAGGGCGGCGAGAAGCACCTGGCCGAGGGCTGGGAGTACACCTTCGAGTACCCGGCCCTGGACGAGCAACCCGAGCTGCACCCCGAACAGCCCTTCCTGCTGATGCTGGCCGTCCCCCGCCACGGCGGCGGCGACCACCACGTCTTCTACGCCCTGATCCCCGTCCACCAGCCAAAGGGGTTGTGGGACAAGGTGCTGGGCGCCCTGGACCCGGACCGCTGGGCCCGGGCCGCCGCCAAATGGGTCATCCAAGGCGTCCACGGGACCCTGTGCGGCGTGCTGGAGGGAGTGTTCCAGACCGACGTCGCCGGGTGCGAGGGAGGGTAGCGAGTATGGGAGACATCCTCACCGGAACCCCTCCGCACCTGACCTACGCCCACGACTTCGTGGTGCAGGCGTGGTGGGCGGTGTGGGCCGTAACCACCGCCGCCCTCACCGTGATCCTGGGCTGGATGGGCCTCAGCTTCATCGTCCAGGAGCACCTGGGCCGGCATCAATCGGGCTGGCGGGAGATGGTCCCCCGGCTGGTGCTGGGCCTGGTGGCCGCCGCGTCGTCCCTCTGGTGGTGCGCCCTGGTCATCGACGTGGCCCACGCCACGTCCCAGTTCATCGCCGCCACCCTGAACGTCACTCCCGGCGACCTGCTGCGGGCGCCCCTGTTCGCGCTCTTGGCCGCCGTGGAGACCGGCAGCGTAGGCATGGCCCTGTTCATCGCCCTGCTCTACCTGGTCTTCGGTTTCTTCCTGCTCTACCTGCTGGTGCAGATGATCCTGCGCCTGGCCCTCATCGACATCCTGCTCGCGTTGGCCCCCATCGCGTTGGGGCTGTGGATTCTGCCCCACACGGCCAACTGGGGCCGCCACTGGCTGCGCCTGTTTATGACCACGGTGTTCCAGCAGGCGGTGCAGCTCATCGCCGTGGCGCTGGGCTTCGCCTTCCTGGGGGAGTTCGCGGAAATAGCCGAGTTCGAGCCGGTGCAGGACCTGGTGTGGAAGCTGCTGATGGCCATCGCCTTCATGTACCTGGCCGGCCGCGTCCCCTCCATGCTGGGCAATCACGGCACCTTCGACGCCTGGCTGCACACCCTCTACTTCGGGATGTCATTGCCCGGCGGAATGATGCGCTCGGCCCGCGCCCTGGGCCTGATCGCCGCTGGCGGGGCCGCCGGCGGTCCGGCGGGCGCTGCCGCCGGGGCGGCAGCGGCAACCGGCGCCGCCTCAACCGCCGGGGGAGCCGTCAACTCGGCGGCCCAGAACGCCACACCCGCCGGACAGAACGGACCCGCGCCCCGCAGCCAGGGGCCGTAGCCGCGTGGTGACGACCGCCGACGGAGCGGACCGGTTCCGCTCCGTCCATCCCCCAAAGGAGGTGAGCCATGTGCCGGTAGCCAATGGTACCGACCCGAAGCAATTGCAAGCAAAGCAGTCAAAAGAAAGGAGAACGATTTTATGGGAGACCTGACACAGACCATATCGAACCTGGTGGGCATATTGCTGGGACTCGTCGGCGTCGTCGGCGTGGGCTATTTCATCTATGGCGCCTACCTCTACCTCACCGCCTCGGGCGCGCCCAACCAGATGGAACGGGGCAAGAGCGCCATGATGACCGCCCTGGCCGGCATTGTGCTGGCATTGGTGGCCTACGGCGTGGTGGAGCTGGTGATGAACGCCGTCGTCGGCAACCCGGTGGACCCCAACGTGCCCGACCCCAAGAAGATCAAGACCAACTAGGAGGGAAGGCATGAGAGAGCATGAAGTACCCACCCACGTGCAGGCCGAGGACAAGGCCCTGCTGTGGTTCACCTTCCCCCAGATCGTGGCGGTGGTGGCGACCTGCGCCGTGGCCTACGGCGTCTATCGCTACTTCCCCTTCGGCCCCTCGGGGCTGAAGCTGGGCATCGCCATCCTGCTGGGCATAGTCGGCACCGCCATGACCGTGGGCAAGGTGGGCGGACGGGGACTGCCCCTGGTATGCGCCGACCTGCTCAAGTTCAACCTCGGCGCCCGGCGGTACGCCGGTTCCCCGGCGGAGCTGGTGATCACGGAACCGCCCCCGCAGCCGGAGGCCAAGCCCGACCCCCTGCGTCTGCTGGCGAAGAAGGCCGTATCCGGCGTGGGCAAGGCAGCGAGAGCGGCGCGGAAGAAGGGGAGGCGTCCCTTCCGGCCCCACAGTTGGTTCGGCAAGCGCCGGCCCGACGGCAAGGACCGCGTAAAGAGCCACCGCCCCGCCGCCACCGAGACCAGGAGCAGGAAACCCTGGTACAGGCTGCTGGCAGTGGCGGGACTGCTGACGCTGACCGTGCTGGCCGTGCCCGGCAGCGCCCTGGCCGATGACCCCGACGACCCTCCCTACGGCGACGCCTGGCGGCTGGACGAAATCTACTTTGAGCCGCCGGACCCGGTGCCGGGCCGCCGCATCTACGTCGAGCGGCTGGCCGTCTCCGGCGACACCGCCAGCGTCACTCTGCGGGCCGCCCACGACCTGGACCTGAAGGGCCGGGTCTTCGGCGGCAGGACCGGCCGGACCCTGAAGATGGGCTTCAACGCCAGCCTGCGGGAGGGGGAGGCCAGGAGCTACAACCTGACCCTGGACGGCCCTACTCCCTCCTTCACCTTCTCGTGGCAGGACGCCCTGGGCCGCTCCGGGGCGGCGTCGCTGAAGAGCCGCCAGATTCCCTACCCCCTGCCGTCAGCCGACGGGGAGCTGTGCGACCTGGAACTGACTTCCCTGGAATGGACGCCGGGGAAGATCACCGGCGTCATCGCCTCGGAGTGCATTGCGGAGACCCGCCACGAGGAGGACCTGCCGGTCTACGCCGGCCACTTCAGCCAGAACGTGCCGGCCCTGCTGGACGCCGCCGTAACCGTCATAACGGGAACGGTGACCGCCGGGTGGGGAGGCCATTCGACCACGGCGGCCTTCGTCCAGGACGGCGATACCTCCTTCACCCTGCCCGTGGCCAACCGGAGGGCGGTGAACGACCTGGAAGTCACGGCGGACCTCACGGCCACCCTGAACGTCCCCCGGCCGCCCATGCTCCAGACCGTCCACCACCCGGCCCGCACCGACGTGCACACCCGCCGGGTGCGGTGCAGTTGCGGCGAGAGCAGCTATACCAAGACGGTGCGCGTCTACGTCCACCACCCGGAGCACGTGCGGGCGACGGAGCACCAGCGCGCCCCGGTCACCCGCACCCGGACCGAGAGCGTACCGCTGGTTTCGGTGACGAAAACGGCGCAGGCCGCCGGCGTGGGCGCCGACGCCCCCTACCAGGCCCTCTACGTGCCCCCGCCCAAGCCCCCGCCGCCGAAGGCGGAGCAGACGCCGGTGGGAGGTTCCAGTTGGTGGAGCTGGCTATGGCGCCGCGACTGACCGCGATCCTGCCGTCCTCGCTGGCGGCGCTGGCCTCCATCGCCGCCACGCCGAGGCAGGACGAGATGGAGAAGCTGACCGCCGCCTTCGACGCGGTGCTCACCGGCATGGCCTACCTGGGGGCGGGCCTCTGCTTCTTCGCCATCGTCTGGGCCGGGTTCCTGCTGATGGCCGAGGGAGCGGAGGGAGAAAACCGGGGCCGGGCCAGAAACGCCGTGTTCATGGCCGTCATCGGCCTGGTGGTGGTGCTCCTCGCCAAGGGCATCGCCGCCGGCATCGTGGACAGGATCATCGAGGTCCTGCCCGAAATCTGAGCAAACAAAGGAGTTCCGAATGACGAAACTGACGTTGCCCAACCCCAGGGACCTGGCCCGGCGCTGGCCGCCGGGCCGGTCCCAATCGCAAGCCGTTGACGGCGTGGCGGAACCAATCGCCGAACCCAAGCCCCCGCCGCCCCTGTCCCTGTTCTTCATGCTGTCCCACCTGGAGGACGCCGGGCCGGTGCGCCTGGACGGGGTGAAGCTGGCGGTGCTGGAGGTGATGGGGCTGGAGCTGGACGAGCCCAAGCTGGGCGCCTTCGCCGGTTCCCTGAACGCGGTGGACTTCCCGGTGCAACTGCTGGTGCGCCAGCACCCGCCGGTGTTGCAGGGTTTGAGAGAAAACCTGATGGCGACCCAGCCCGATGACCTGCCACAACAGACCAGAGACGCCGCCGACAGCCTGGGACGGCTGCTAACCACCCTCGAGACAAGGGAGGGTATTCTGGACCGGCGCTTCTACGCCGTCTGCGAGCACGCCCGCGCCGACGAACTGCGGGGGCTGCTGGTACGGGCCGGTCTCGGCGTGTTCCCCCTGGCGGGCAACTCGCTCAAGCTGTTGCTTTTGGCCTGCGCCCTGGGCGGTTCGCCCAACGAGCGCGACGAGGACGCCGAGCTTGACGTGGAGGTCAGCCGCCGGGAAATCCGCATCGGGGAGCGGCTGACCCGCTCGTTGCACCTGGGCAAGTGGCCCCGCTCCCTGGCCCCGGGCTTCCTGCAAGGGCTGATGGCCGCCGGCGCGCCCATGGACCTGTCGGTCCACCTGGGCGCTATCCCGGCAGAGCAGGCGGCCCGCACCCTGGAGTGGCAGAAGGTGCGATTTGAATCGGCCCAGTCCCTGTCCTTCAAGCGGGGCAGAACGATGTCCCCGGAGGCGGAGATCGCCCTGGAGGACGTGAGCCGTTTGCGCGACGAGGTGCAGCGGGGCCGGGAAAGGCTGTTCCACGCCTCCCTGTCCGTCACGCTCCACGCCGACAATGCCGAGACCCTGAAGGACCTAACCCAGAAGGCCCGGGCCCACTTCGCCGCCACCCTGGGCAAGCTGGACAACCTTTCCTTCCGCCAACGGGAGGGGCTGCTGTCCACCCTGCCCCTGGGCCTGAACGCCGTGGCGGTGTGGCGGACGCTGGACACGTCGTCGCTGGCGAGGCTGTTCCCCTTCTCGCCGCCGGACCTGGATACCCGCAGCGGCACCCTCTACGGCATCGACCTGCGGGCTTGCGCCCCCATCGTCTACGACCCCTTCGACGGCACCCACCTGAACGCCAACACGGCGGTATTGGCAAGGTCCGGCAGCGGCAAGAGTTTCGCCACCAAGCTGGGAGTGCTGAGGGGGTTGTGTCGCGGTGTCCGGGCCTACGTCATCGACCCCGAGGGCGAGTACGCCGACATGGCCCGCGCCGCCGGAGGCAGGGTGCTTTCCCCCGGCGTTCCGGGCCAAGGCATGAACCCCTTCGTCATCGACCGGGGCGACAGCGAGGAGCTGTTGCAACGCATCGGCAGCCTGCGAAGGCTTATCGAGGTGATGGTGGGGGAAAGGCTCAGCGCCGAGCGCCGGTCGTCTTTGGACCACGCCCTGGCCTCCTACTACGCCCAGCGAAAGGAGCGCACCGGCTTCCGCGATTTCTACGCCTACCTGGAAGGGGAGGCCCCGGACATCGCCCACCTGCTGCGCCCCTTCGCCACCGGCAGCCTGCGCGACCTGCTCTCCGACGAGGGCGACGACCTGCTGACCCACGAGGCCCTGGTTACCGTCTTCGACCTGCACCTGCTGGAGCCGGAGTTGCGTCCCGCCGCCGCGATGGTCTGCACCGAGACGGTCTGGGCCGCCGCCGCCCAGGCCCCCCGGCCCCGCCTGCTGGTGGTGGACGAGGTGTGGAGCATCATGCAGCACCCCGAGGGCGCCGCCTTCATGGTGTCGATGGCGAAACGCGCCCGCAAGCACCGGCTGGGGTTGCAGTTCATCACCCAGGACGTGCAGGACCTGCTCTCCGAGGACTCCTCTCGCACCATCACCGGCCATTCCGGTCGGGCGCTGTTGCAGAACGCCGCCTTCAAGCTGCTGTTGCAACAGGACGCCGCAGCGGTGAGCACCGTGGGCGAAGCCTTCGACCTGCCGGTGGAGTTGCAGCGCTGGCTGCTGTCCTGCCCGCGCGGTGACGGCTTGCTGCTGGCGCGAGGCAACCGCTTTCCCGTCCGCATCGAGGCCACCCCCGAGGAGACCGAGGTCATCGAGTGGCGGCCCGGACCGCGCCATTAGGGGCAAGCGAGACCGATACCAAAAACCAACCCCATAGGAGTTGAAAGGAAGGAAGATATGAATTTGAACCTGAACCCCAAGCGGATACTCTTCGGCAACCGCAAGTCCAGCGCCCCGGTGCTGCTGGCGGTGACGCCGCCCAGGACCGGCGAGCGCACCATGCTGGGCGTCGAGAACCTGCTCCAGTCCATCGCCGTCCCCGAACCCTTCGCCCTGGAGCTGGCCGGCACCGCCGACGGCGTTACCCTGCTGGCCCGCTGCCTGGATCGCGAGGTGGTGCGGGGCCAACTGGCCGCCCACTACCCCCAGGCCCGCATCCAGGAGGTTGACCCCGAGGACGACCCCATATTCGTCCACCGGGGCGAGGAGGCGTGGGGCATGACGCTCAGAGCGGGAGGTCCCGAGTACGTGCCGCTGCGCACCTTCCGGGACGACGACCTGCTGGACCCCGGCTCCGACCCCCTCATCGCCATCATCGGCGCCCTGTCCAACCTGAAGGACGGCGAGCGGGTATTGGCCCGCCTGCTGCTGCGCTCTCTCGGCCCCGACTGGTCCCAGGCCCACCAGCAGAAAGCCTTCAGGAACCCCGGCCTCCAGCGCCCCGATCCTTCCTACACCTACCAGACCCGGCCCCTGCAACTGGACGGCGTCACCATGGCCGTCCTGGGCGTGGGGGCGTTGGCCGCCCTGCGCGGCTACCTGTGGGTGCAGGACGGCGAGATCTGGAAGGCCGCGCTGCTGGCCGTGGGCTCCGCCCTGGGCCTGGCGGTGGCCGGCTGGGGCTGGTGGCGCTGGAAGCAGGCCAGGAGCCGGGTCTACGACCCCCTGATCATCAAGGAGAAGGTGGCCCGCATCGCCTTCGACGGCGAGCTGGAGATCATCGCCGTGCTGCCCGAGGCCGGCGACCCCGGGACGGGACTGAAGCGGGCCAAAGAGGTGCTGGAGCCGGTGGCCGCCGCCTACCGCCACTACGACCACCCCGCCGGGGCCCGGTTCAAGGTGGGCAAGGTGAAGCCAATCGTTCCCGTGATGAACCTCCATCCCGCCGGGCCGGGGCTGTTCGGCAAGCGCAGCGTCCTGGGCGTCCGCGAAGCCGCCGCCCTGTGGCACCCGCCGGGAGCCAGGGACGAGACGCCCCTGCTGGAACGCTCCGGCTCAAGGGCGCTCCTGCCCTCGGCAAGAGGGGTGAGGGGCGGCGCCCTGGTGGGCGACACCACGGCCGGCCGGACCAGGGAGATCCGTTTCCCCGAAGACCTGCTGCGCCGCCACCACCTCTACGTGGCCCGCACCCGCATGGGCAAGTCCACCCTGATGCACCATATCGTCAGCCACAAGCTCCGGGAGAAGGCCGAAGGCCGGGACCACGACGCCATCGTGGTCATCGACCCCCACGCCGACCTGGTGGCGGCGCTGCTGGAACAGGTGCCGGAATCCATCGCCGACCGGGTGAAGCTCATCGACCTGGCCGATCCCCGGGGCTTCCCCGGCATCAACCTGCTGGACACCCGCATCTTCGCCGACCGCGACCGCACCGCCGACTCCGTGGTGCGCGTCGCCCACGGCCTGTGGGAGCAGTGGGGTCCCCGGATGCAGTCCATCTTGGAGCACACCGTGAAGACCCTCCACGAGGCCAACCGCCACCCGGCCACCGCCGACGACGAGCAGTTCACCCTCCTGGACGGGCTGCCCCTTTTGGCCGACGAACAGTACCGCGCCGGCGTCCTCACCCGGGTCTCCGACCAGTTCATCCTGGAGTGGTGGGGTAGGGACTTCTCCCGCTGGAGCCGGGACTACCAGGGCGATGCCCTGGCCCCGGTGCAGACCCGCCTCTCCTACTACGCCTCCTCCGAGACGGCCCGGGCCATCATCGGACAGCCCCGTTCCACCATCGACCTGCGCCGGACCATCCGGGAGGGCGGCGTGCTGCTGGTGTCCACCGCCCAGGGAGCGGCGGGCCGCGACGTGGCCGCCCTGGTGGGCGCCTCCTTGCTCAACCTGGTGGACGCCGTGATCCGGGAGCAGGGCGCCCTGCCGCCGGAGGAACGCCGGGGCGCCCTGGTGGTGGTGGACGAGATGCAGTCCATGCCCGGCGTGGACTACGAGTCCATGCTCAGCGAGCTGGGAAAGTTCGGCGCCAGTTTCATTCTCGCCACCCAGAGCCTGGCCAAGCTGGACGACCTGTCCCGCACCATGCGCGATACCATCCTGGCCAACGTGGGCTGCCTGGCCGCCTTCCAGATGGCCGGCAGCGACGCCCGGCAACTGGTGTGGGAACTGGGCAAGGACCAGGTGTCCGAGGACGACATCGTATCCCTGGACGTGCACCACTGCTACGTCCGGGCCACCGTGGGCACCGAGCGGATGCCGCCCTTCTCCATGATGGTCAGGAGGCCCGAGCCGGGCAGCCCGGCCGTGGCCCGGCGCATCCGCGACGGCGCGTTGGCCTACATCACCCCGCAGACGGAGATCGCCGCCCAGCAGGCGCAGGGGCGCCGCCGGGTGGAGGAGTTCCGCAAGGAGGTGGAGCGCATCCGCCAGAGCCAGAACCCGCCGGACCAGACGCAGCAACCGCCCGCTCCCAAGGACCTGGGCCGGGACGGGCCGCGCAGCAAGCACTTCCAGCCGCCCACCGGAGGGCCGAAGCCGGAGGAAGCTGACAGCGAGCAGTCCGGCGCGGACGGCGAGGCGGATAGCGGCGGGGGAAAACGTCAGCGAGTACCGCCAACTGCTGTTTGAGCGCCAGCAGGACAACACGGAAGGGGAGGACGGCGAATGACGCCCAACCGTTGCCAGGCCGGCGCTATGCGGCGTCTGGCCGATATGCCCTTCCTGGACCGGCTGGAGTTGGCCGCCCTCTCCGGCTGGTCCCGGGGCGCGGTGTACCAGGCCGTGGCAAAGTTGGAAGAGTGGGGGATGGTGGCGGCCGTCCCCCACGCCTCGCCCCTGGTTCCCCCCACCCATCGGTATGCGCTCACCGCCGCCGGAGTGGACCGCCTGGCCGAACTGGACGGCGTATCCCTTGAGGAAACGCTGTTCACGCGGCCCGTGTCCCGCCAGTGGCGGCGAGGGCTGCTGGAACGCCTGGACGCCGTGGCCGTCATCTACCGCCTGGCCTGCGCCGTCGCCCAGGTGTTTCACCCCCTGGCCTTCCGCTGGTATCGGGCCATGCCCCTGGACGCCGCCGTCGCCCTGCCCGGCGGCAGGACGCTGGCGGTGGTCCGCCAGGGCGACACCGCCGACCGCACCGCCTTCGCCAAGCGTCTCTGGCGGCTGGGGCAGGTAGAGCAGACCAGCGCCGTCCTGATGCTGCTGCCCGACGAGGTGCGGCTGCGCCAGGCCCGGCGGCTGGCGGCGGCGTTGCCCGGCCCGGTCTTCCTGGCCCTGGAGAGCGATGTGGAGTCCGCCGGAGCCGGGGCCGCCGTCTGGCGCACTCCCTCCGGTCCCACGTCTCTGGCCCTGCAAACCGTCCTGTCCCACACCGGGCCGCCCCGGTCCTGGCCCCTGCGCCGGCCGCCCCAGCGGGCCGCGCTGCCCGACACTCTGGAACCCAGCGCCGACTGCCTGCTGCTCTCTTTGCTCAAGCCGGTGGAGAAGCGGGCCGTGGACCTGCTTTCCGACTGGCCCTGGTTGTCGCCCCGGCACCTGGGCGCGTTGTTGGGCGTGAAGCGGTCGCGCTTGTACCAGGTGACGCAGCGGTTGGCGGAGTTGGGCCTGCTGGTTGACGTTGCCGTGGACGGCCAGCGCCGCCTGGCCCTGTCCGATAGGGGGCTGGTGATGCTGGCCCGCCGCGACCGCACGTCGCCGGGTGACGCGAAACGGAGATGGAGCGCCCGGCCCATCGATCCCGAGGCTCCCCTGGAATGGCGCAACGTGACCGGAACCCGGACCCGCCAGTTGCTCCGCAACGCCGAGCACAGCGCCGCCGTCCACGCCTTCGTCGCCGCCCTGGCCAGGCAGGCCCGTTCCCGCTCCCGGGGGGTGGTCCAGCTTGACCCGCCCCGCCGGGCGTCCCGCTACTTCCGCCACCAGGGGAAGCTGCGCTCGGTCCATCCCGACGCCTTCGGCGTGCTGCGCCGGGGCAGCGACGCCTGGCCCTTCTTCCTGGAGTGGGAGCGCCGGGCCGTGCGGCCGGCCACCATGGCCGCCCGCGTCGCCCCCTACCTGCGCTATTACGCCACCCACCGGCCCACCGACGACCACGGCGCCCAGCCCCTGGTCCTGGTGGTCTTCGACGACCACATCGCCCTGACCCACTTCCTGGAAGTCTCTGCCCGCGAGATGGACCGCGCCCGGGTGCGGGCGCCGCTGCTGGCCTCCCACCGGGAGCTGGTGATGAGCGCCGGACCACTGGGCCGGGCCTGGATCGCCAGGGGCGGCGATGTGCCGGACTACGCTTTTCAAACCCGATGAACTTCGATACCCAACCAGCAAGGAGGAACCCATGAGAATCTACTATGTGATGGAGGCCGAGGGACAACGGCATCACGTCCGCACGGCCCTGGGCGTGGACGCCCGGGCCTGGAACCGGCTACACCGGCGCGTCCGCGAATGGCGCCGCCAACTGGAACAACGCTACGGCATCCCCGCCGACGCTGACCTCCCCCTCAGCGACCCGATAAGGCCCGTCGTTGCCTGCGCTTGCGGTTGCCACGGGCAACCGGCGTCGCCGCGAGGGGCCGAGGTGGTGGCCCAGGGGCTGCGCGTCGTCGAGGACTTTGCCGTGGAGACCGGCGGTGTCCAGGTCATCAACGTCTGCCTGGACCGGGACGACGTGCCGCATTGTCGCCAAGTCGCCCTTGACCGGCTCTTCAACCGCGTCAACGCCACCGCCGCCCAGGAGCGCAACCACGCTCTGACAATCTTCGGCCAGGAACCCGAGGACATGGTGGTCCGCACCTGTGAGCGGCTGCGCAACTACAACCCCGTGCCCGTGCGCACCGGCGCCTGCGGCGACGGCTGGGAGACCCGCAACATTCCCATCGACCGGGTGATCGGCGACCCCGTCTTCCGCAGTCCTCAAACCGATTGCCTGCTCCAAGTTTCCGGCATGGTGGCCCGCGCCCTGCTGTGGCGCGAAGAGCCGCACTCCGGCGGTGGTGACCGCGACGGTATGGCCCACGTCTTCTCCATCCTGGACCGGGCCCTGAACCGCAGAGCGTCAAGGAACGACGCCCAGGGAGTGGTCAGACGTTAGGGGGAATGGGGGAGCGGTCATGTCGATTCCCCGTCAGCGGGATGACGCGCCGCTCCCGGTTGTGCCATACTTTTCACTGAGGTGTGGTGTGATCAACTTTGCCGACAAGACCATCTGGACCGGGGACAACCTGGATATTCTGCGCGGTCTAAATTCCGCCTCGGTGGACCTCATCTACCTCGATCCTCCCTTCAACTCCAACCGCAATTACGCCGCCCCATTGGGCAGCGCCGCCGCCGGAGCCGCCTTCAAAGACACCTGGACCCTCTCGGACCTGGACGTGGCGTGGATGGGGCTGATCGCCGACCGGCACCCGGCGATTTACCGGGTGCTGGACACGGCAGGATTGTCTCACGGCAAGGGGATGCAGTCCTACCTGTGCATGATGGCGGTGCGTTTGCTGGAAATGCGCCGCGTGATGAAGAACACTGCCTCCATTTACTTGCACTGCGACCCCACCGCCAGCCACTACCTGAAGTTGCTTATGGACGCCGTGTTCGGGGCTGAACTATTCCTGAACGAGATGACCTGGAAGCGGTCAAGCGCCCATAGCGACACCCGCCAGGGAATGCGCCGCGCTGGCAAGATCCGGGATGTTCTGCTGGTTTACACCAAGACCGGAGACTACCTGTGGAACCCACAATACATGCCCTACACCGAGGATTACCTGGAAACGGAGTACCGGCACGTTGCCCCGGACGGTCGGCGTTACAAGGAAACGGACGCAACTGCGGCCAAACCCGGGGGTGACACCGAATACCAATGGCACGTCAAGCGCCCTACTGGGGAGAAAGCCAGGTGGTCCGCCGACCTGACGGACGAGCACCTGGACCCCCATCCCGGTTGGGAGTACAAGGCCGTAAACCCGTACCGAGGCCGTTACTGGGCCTACTCGAAGGCCAACCTGGCCGCTTTCTGGAACGAAGGCAGACTGGTCCACCGGGAAACGGGTATGCCCCGGCTGATGCAGTTCTCCGAGGATATGCCCGGGGTGCCCTTGCAGGACCTGTGGGACGACATTCCGCCAGTCTTGGGCAACGAGCGCATCGGCTACCCCACGCAGAAACCCCTGGCATTGCTGGAACGCATCATAAAGGCATCTTCCAAAGAGGGGGACGTGGTGCTGGACCCCTTCTGCGGTTGTGCCACCGCCTGTGTAGCCGCCGACAATTTGGGGCGCCGCTGGCTCGGAATCGACATCTCGCCCAAAGCGGTGGAATTGGTCAACCTGCGCCTACGGCAGTCGATGGGAGAATTGTTCCACAACCGGTTGGTCACAGCCCGCACCGACATTCCCAGACGCACCGACATTGAAGCGCAGATACCCTACCGCCAGAACAAACACGTTCTTTTCGGCCAGCAGGAGGGACGCTGCGGCGGGTGCCGATCGCCGTTCGAGTTCCGCCACCTGGAGGTTGACCACATTATCCCCCAGGACGCCGGCGGCCACGACCACCTCGACAACCTGCAACTGCTGTGCGCCCACTGCAACCGCGTCAAGGGCAACCGTCCCCAGGAATACCTGCTCGCTCGGTTACGCGAGTTGGGCATCGCCTCGTAACTGGCCACACCAGATAAGGATGACTACACCGTGAGCGAAAACGCGCCCCACCGCGAGTTCAAGGACAAACTGCTCAAATTCCTGCGGTCCGACGTAGCCGGTCAAACCGCTTGGAAGTTGGCCGACATAGCCTTCACCTGCAATGACCACACCCACCTGTGGGCAGTCCCGCCATGGGCGGCCTGGGTTGAGTCGGAGCGGTTCCGCAACACGCCTTCCGGTCTGCGTTACAGGCCGGACATAGTTATCCTGGACGCCCACGACAATCCTCTTGCCATCGTCGAGGTCAGTGACCGCAATCGGTTCAACCACTGCCGCCAGGCTGCCGACGAATTGGAAATTCCCTGGTTCAGGTTCTGGGCGCCGCCGCCCGAGGCCACCCAGTCGGTACTGGCGGCCAGAACTTACCCGGAAGGTCATTGGTTCCGGGACAGCGACGGTTTCCACGCCGAGGTTGACGGCTACGTACAGGACGGCGCCACCAGGTTTGGCATGGTCTACCATTCTGAGGTTGCCCCCGGGTCGGTCAACATCGGTAACATCCTGTTCGCCAGCGCCACTAACCTCACTTGCCAATGGGCCGACTGGCACGACAAAGGAGAGAGCCTCTGGAAGAGCGTGAACATTCACCGAGACCGGCGGGGTAAATTGGCCCTGGAGATAGGCGGGGAAATCCTCGACGCAATGGATGCATTGAACCACAATCCCCAGCCTTTCACTGCCGGCATCGGGGAGTGGCAGCTTCACGGCGAGATCGGAATCTATCACCTTAATCGCAACCCCGACACCGGGAAATACCACCCGGTGGATATTGGCGACTTGATGGAACAGCAGCGCCTGGAACACATCTCCATGTTGCAGGCGATGGACGCGCTCAGGGAACACAACGAGGCCGGGCGTCCGTCTTTTCAGGGAACAAAGTCATAACCAGTGCGTGCTGCCCCGATGCGGAAGGAGAAAAGATGCCCAAAGTGAGCTTGAAGACCTTGGAATAAGTACGGGAGGCTCTCACGCGATATGAACAAACCGTCGAGGGGTCGCCATTGCGTTTGTCGTCAAAGAACACGTACCTGCTCCACGCCAGGCAGTTCGTGCGCTGGCTGGGCGACGAATTTGAGCCGGGGGAAACGGTCGGTCGCTGACGAGGAGGAACAGCCACCCACCTCTAGCACAGTCTCAGGAGCCACAACCCAGTGTCCTGCCGCTTCGGCTGTGGGGGACGGTTACCAAGGGCGGAACCTTCTCAGGGCCAGATGACGGGTGGGCCTGCTTTCCACAGTCTTGAACCGGACCACTGCTCCAGACCCCCGGTCTCGTTTACCACGCCATGTTGTGACAGGAGTAACCTCCGGGCAGTATGGAATGTGGTCGCTTCAGCGGTGCGTTCTACGTGCTGAACCGTGCACCGAACCGCCAGTCTGCGATTCCCGACCCCCAAGGCATCGTCAAAATATAAACAAGAACGCCAGTTGTCTTCACCCAACATCGCGCTGCGGTCCATCCGCCGGATTGTGATGTGTTGACTTTAAATCACGGGTCTCCGGTCGACAAACACGTCGCAGTGCGCTTACCGCGCCAGTATTCAGGCTATGGCAGCCAGGAGAAACGTTCGCAACTCGGCCACCGACATACAGATTGTGTCAGGCAACGACCCCCGCAGCAGTTCCAACTCGTGCGTATCCCAGCCCGCCCCCACGGCAGCCACGCCCGCCCTGCGCGACGCTTCGGTATCTTGAGCACGATCCCCAACGTGATACGAACCGGCTGGCGTTGCGCCGCACCGTGCCAACGCCAACAGCAGGCCCTCCGGGTGCGGTTTTCGCTGACGGACATCGTGGTAGCCGACCACGCAGTTCACAGGCCATCCGTACCTTTCGATAAAACCTTTTGGCACCATATCGGGGCTGCTGGTCACTATACCAATTTGCTGACCTGCGGCATTCAAATCCACCAAGAGTTCCGTGACGCCCTCGTATGGTGCCAAGGTACGCACTTCGCGATTAAAGTCACCCCATCGGCCAGGGCGTCGCAGGTGCTCAAATGGGCTGGTATCCACCAGCGTCTGGTCAAAATCAAATATCACCATTTTCTAACTCCATTAGGAGCGGCAATTGCGAATCCAGTGAAACCCCCTTCACGGTGCCCCAGACGAAAGTGGCGAAGTGTTCCCGTTTTGATATGGGATACGCTCCCTCGCCAATCAATGCCTGATTGCCTCTGGTGACCGTTTCAGAGAGCAACTGGTCAGGATGGGCTATGCACGCCAGTGCCCGGTTCTGACGTTTGGCTGCCGTCACCGTGTGCATGGTGCCACCCTTCACGTCCGTTTCAACAACCAGAACAGCGTCAGACAGTCCACTTTGAATTCGGTCTCGCTCCGCGAAGGACCACCGGGCAGGTCGCGACCCAACCGGATATTCGCTCACCCAACACCCCCCGGTGTCCAGCAACTCGCTGGCCAACCCTCTGTTCTCAGCCGGGTAAATGGAATCGACTCCGTGGGCGAGCACCACTACGCCTGTACCGTTTGCGTCGATGCAACCTTGGTGCGCCCAAGTGTCACATCCTTTTGCCAAGCCACTGACTACAACGGTGGACATCCGCGCAGCCATACTTCCCGACACCCGCGCAGCCCTCATGCCAAACTCGGTTGGTTCCCGAGTGCCGACTATTGCGACGCTATCGTCAGGGTTTAGGGCATCAAGAGAACCCTTCACGTATAGCGCCACTGGCGGGTCTGGTATCTGGCGCAATCGGTCAGGGTAGCCACTGTCCAAAAACGACAGAACATGAACCCCGGTTTCTTCACACAGGTCCACTTGGCGTAAGGCGTTGGCCCAAGCACTCACTGCCGCTTCTTCACCGATTTCAACGTGGAACCACTGCCGCGCATCATCCAGCTCTGCGGTCAACAGCCAGTCCTCAAGTTTGGACAGCCTGTCTTTCTTGCTCATGCCTTTCACACTTTGTAGCGCTACCGCCACCACCCCAGCGGTCGAAACGACATCTTGGTGCTGCATGGCATCTAACTCCTGTAATTGCCGGTCCAGATCCGTTCCCAATCTGCGGGTATGTGGTCGTTCGTCAACTCCATGCCTCGGTCTCGATTGAATTCACGACCTTCGGCCTTCGCGAGCGCAACCCCGTACACATCCAGACGCTGGTTCGCTTGCTTAATGGTGTCGGCTACGTGCCCGATAGTCGAACCACTGGTGATGACGTCGTCAAGGAGGATAACGGTACTGGCCTCAATTGGCCTAGCCTGGTACTGTGCAGAATCCAACCGTTCTGACCTTTCGTCGGCGGAAAGGCGGCCTGCACTCAAGGATTCGTAAGGTTGTTTACTCAACAATGACAAGTCCAGCCGGCAACCACAGCGTTCGGCGCAGGCGGCCGCGACGGACTCCATTAAGCCATTCGTACTGGCCGTAAGCTGTCGAGAACCCAACACTGTGGTCAACACAGTATCATCTCCACCGACCCCAACGCGTTCTAGGAGGTATGCGACCGCTTCTGCGGCAACAGACCTCATGGCATTGAGGACAGCGGGATTTCTGCTGAACTTGAACTCGTTGAACCGCGCCGTCCACGGATCGTCACGGTCATCCGTGAACCGGTACGCCAATGCGTACGACTTCTTCAACGATGGACTCCACGTATCCAAGGAATCGTATCCCAGCCAGTGGTGCTCAACTCTGGCTACTGCCATTGTCAATTCTCCTGAAGCGATAGCCTGACACTAGAATCGCATATCGACCAATGGGGCCGGCGAGTAGAAATGGTTACTCGCGGCACCAAGTGTCCGTCGCTCTGATTCCTGTCAGGTGTTTTGGGAATCGGCTCTGTATCGTCTATACAGAGCCGATTTTATCTATGTGCGTTTCCTGCAGAATATATATCATTGATACGTGGGTCAACCACGCACTGTCGCACAAAAGGTACCCCTTATCGCTGCGGTCGAGACGGCTGTGCAGGTGTCTTCTGATTACCACAGTCCGCCTCTTGATCGGCTTTGCCCATACGCTTTTCCCGGCTGGATTTCATTGAATGATAGGGAACCCATCACCGATGGAGGGTTGGGTGGTAAACGACCCAATATGGCCCCGGCATCCCGCATCCAGTCGGTTGTGTTCGATTCTCCTGACGGTCGTAAGGCCATTCTACACCGACCTAACTATGGCGATGTCAACGCAACTCGCTGTGCCAACAGGGAGGAACACCGTTCGGGGATAGCCATCTACTAGCGCGGCTTCGATCTGCACAGCACTGCCTTGTGGTACGGACTGCCTGCGGCAGGGCTCATCGAACGCCTGCCTATTTCCTGATACCCGCTGGGACGCCCGGGGAATCGCGTCAAAGCCCGTAAGATGGTGAGGGTCGAAGATAAACGTCGAAAGGCCGGACGGTTCATTCCGTCCGGCCCTGCGAGGCGGTGGTTGCCTGGGAGTTTGGGCCAATTGCCCCAGCTATCCACTGCCATCATTTGGTTCCCCTGCCTCCGGCAACAGCAGGTGCAGCAGCCCCATGCCGGCAGCCAGGCCGAACAGGGAAACCAGGTGGCCGGAGCCTGGGGCGGCCCCGGCCTTCCAGCGGCGCACCGTGCGGGAGTTGACCTTGAGCTGGCGGGAGAGACCCCGCCAAGTGAACCCGGCGGCCTGCCGGAAGGCGTCCAGCCGCTCGGGGAAGTCCGCCGGAAACGCCCCCGGCTCAATGTGATAGACCCACTGTTGGCGGCGGCCCACGGCGCTACTCCCACACCGGCCAGGGGTGTGAAGAATCCAATAGCAGCACGGCGACCCCGCCGGGCACGGTGCAGGCGAAGCGCACGATGGCCCGCAGTTCCTCCTCGCTGGGAGGCCGCCCGATGCGCCACAGCCGGGCGTGGTTGACGGGCAGGCCGGCGGCCAGGGCCATCTCCTCCAGGGAGGTCCCCGACCGGTCCTCCAGCCGCCCCAGCCGGACGTGCAAGTCCTGGGGCAAGGACGGCGGCGGGTAGCCGTTGACCGGGCCGGACCTGCCATCGTTCCGGTCCCTAATCATGGCCCGCAGCGTCCCCGTCCTGGTCCGCCGGTTCGTCGGCGTCGGCATTGGCATGGGCGTCGCCGCCGTCGTCCCCGGCCATCAGGGCGTAGCCGCCGGGCAGGTCCCGGGCCAGGGCCATGATCGCCAGGTAACTGGTCCGGGAGGGCCGCCGGTTGCCCCGGCGCCACTGCAACACCTCCCGGTCGGTCACCCCCAGCCTTGCGGCGAACTCCTTCCAGCGCAGGCGGGTCTGCCTCTTCAGGCCCTCCAGCCGCCTCCCGAAGTCCTCGGGCCAGGGCGGGGGCCGGTAGTCCTCGTTCAGGTTAAATCCTTCCGTTGTCATAGTTCTGCCTCCTTGGTCTAATTTCTCGGTCTGCGGATTACGATTACGTCCTCGTCGATCAGCAGCGCCAACCCGTCCGGCACCCGCACCGCCAGGCGCACCAGGGCCAGCATGGCACCGCCGTTGGGTTCGCCGCCCTCCTTGCGCCAGCGCCAGAGCTGGCGGCTGTCCACCCCCATGGCCGAGGCCATCCCCTCCCAGGAGAGGCCGGTCATTTCCTTGATGGCCTTCAGCGTGTCGGCGAAGTCATCGGGCATCAGGGCGGTTCCCGGGGGGATGAAGAGCAGGGTAGATGCGTTGGCGTTCCTAATCACCGTTCTCCTCCAGGTAGAACAGGTCCTCGAAGCGGGACACTTGCAGGACCTCCATCAGGCGCTTGCGGGTCTCCGGCGACGGGCAGCGCTCCCCGTTGAACATCAGGGAGACGTAGCCCGAGGTGCGCCCGATGCGCCGGGCCAGCTCGTTCTGGCTCATGTTGAGCGCGTTCAATCTGGCCCACGCCTTGCGCTGGTCCAGGCGGACCCGGAAGGCGGGCTTGCGGCGTTTCATTCCGCAACCTCTTGCCCGGACTCCTCCCGTCCATCCCCTGCCTCAACGGGCTGGGGATACAGTTCGGGGTGTTCCAGGTAGTGGCGGGCGATGATGCGGGCCAGGACGCGCAGCCCCTCGATGCGGCGGCGTTCCTGTTCCCTGGTAACCCTGCGTTTCTTGCTCAAGGCGATAATCTCAGGCCGTTGCCCGGACTGACCCCTGGGGGTTGGCCGGGAGACCAGCGGTGGTGTATACTCGGCCAGGCGGATTAGAAATTCCGTTCTGACTATCAGAGTGTAGCAATGAGATTTCGAGACAGGCAATAGGCCAGACGCCACTTACAAGCCTTTCTTGACCAAGTGCTTTCTCTGATGTAACAATTAGCCAACAATTATGTAACAAGTAGCCCACCGGCAACACCGCCGCAATCGGGGAAGGAGGGGAACATCGTGGATGAGATTGACCAACAGCAAAGCGGCCCGCCGGAACCGGCTGGGGAGCGAGGCAGGGAAGAGGACATCGGCCCCCTGCTCAAGCGGCTGAGGGGCCGGGTGAGCCTGCGGGAGGTGACCCGGCGCACCGGCGTATCCAGTTCCTACCTGTCCCAGATAGAAAGGGGAGAGAAACAACCCGGCGCCAACCTGCTGCGCAAGCTGGCCGACCTGTACCGGGTGGACCCCGAGGCCCTGATCCGGCGGGCCGGCCACGGTTTGCAGCCCGACCCCTTCAGCGACGAGGCCCAGGACGTGGAGCGGGCCTACCGCTTCGTGCTGGACGACCCGGCCTTCAGGGTGGGCACCCGGCCCGACGGCCCCCTGACCGTCAACGCCAAGCGGTTCATCGTGGAGATGTACGAGAAATTCACCGGCAAGAGGCTTTTGGAATGAACGAGACCGTCGGCGGCTTCTGCCGCGACCTGCGGGAAGAACTGGAACAGGGCATACCGCTGGACCCGGAGGCCGTCGCCGGCCGCTTCGTTACGCGCTTCGGCGTTTCGGTCCGGCCCACCCTGGCCGAGTTGACCGACCTGGCGCTCCGGGCCGGGTTCGGCACGGTGCAGGACGGGAGGATGGAGGGGTTGCGGGGCGCCCACATCGGACAGCCCGGGGGCGAGTACCACATCTACCACCGGGACGACCTGTGGGAGGGTTCCAAGGCCCAGACGGTGGCCCACGAAATGTACGAGATTATCCTGGAGCACCTGGGCATTCGGAAATCCGGCGGGCCGCTGGACCCGGTGGTGTGCCTGCAAGCGGAACGCTTCGCGGCGGCGGCGCTGATGCAGCCGGACCTATTCGCCGCCTACGCCCACGCCAGCGGGCTGGACGTGGTGGCCCTCCACGACCAGTTCGGCTGCTCCTACGCATCGGCGGCATTGCGGATGGCCGAGGTGGTGCGGGTCCCGCCCCTGATGGTGGTCCTGTACGAGCACACCGAGCAGGGAGACCCGGCCGGCTGGATGGAGCTGCCGACGCTGCGGGTCAAGGTGGTCCGGCGGACGGAGGGCTTCCGGGCGCTCCGCTCCCAGCTGACGGGCGGTTGGCGGGGCGGGATGCCCCAAAAGGGCCGGGCCATCGCGCCCGGGTCCCTGGCGGAACGGGCGGCCCGCAGCGTCAGGGTGGAGTACGCCGAGGCGGACGGCATCGCCGGTATTGCCGCGCCCGTGGTCTGGAAAGGCAGGCTGGCCAAGGCGGTGTTGGTCGCCGTACCCTGGGAATACCGCCGGGCACTGGAGCCGCAACTTGCCAAGCTGGGCCGCCACCCTGGCCGGTCCAACCTCTGCCAGAACCCCAGGGCGGCCCTGGCCGCGCCTTGACCGATGGGGCGGGATGGCGGATAATAACGGTAAGACAAACTATTATCACAGCAGGCAAAAGAGAGACCATGCCCCCACGCCGGAAATCCAGGACCATCACCTTCTCCCTGCCCCCGGAGATGTACCAAGAGGTGCAGCGGTTGAAGGATGAGGAAGGCCGCGACATGAGCGAGTTGGTGCGCGAAGCCCTGCGGTTGTACATGGAAGATAGGGAACTGCGCCGTGAGCAACGCCTGGAACGGCTGCGCTCCCGCAGGACTGGGCGGGAAAAGGGCGAAGCAGAAGGCTCAACCAAATAGACTCGTAGTCGAGGAGGACGCTTTGAACTTGCGAAGTGTTGCAGAAGCAATTTTCAACGCCATAGTCACTTGGGGCTATTGGGCAATCGGATTAGTCGCTGTTGTGGCATTCCTGGCTCCGCTCTTGGAGCCGGCAACCGAGGAAGACCCCACCGGAGGAGCGGGAGTATCCGCTCCGATCATCGCCTTGTGCGTCGCAGCCGTGCTTCTTTCCCAAGCCCTCAGTAGCGGCGGGATGCGTTTACGGCGAGTGCCCAGCATATTCATTGGCATCGGCAGTGTGGCCAGCGCGTATCTATGGATAGCTGCGGAGGCTCGCGTCCATCCGTCTGACCCCCAATTGCCTCTCATATTGGGGATACTGCTGCTGGTGGCAGCGTTCGCAACGATTGTCGTGCCATTCCTTGCCTTTTCAGTCAGGCAGCGGCCAAGTAACCAAGACAATGACGAACAAGATAGACCTGACCAGGAGGAAACGCCAAATGAGTAGACGAAACGACCTAGTCCCCGTGGCCCTTTACGCCCGCGTTTCCAGCGACCGCCAGGACGTGGACCTCTCCGTGGCCGCACAGTTGCGGGCGCTCCGCGACTACGCCGACAAGAACGGTTACCTAGTGGTCCGCGAGTTTGTGGATGAGGCCGAGAGCGGCAGAATCGCTGACCGGCCCCAGTTCAGGAAGATGCTGGACGAGGCCGGCAAGCCGGAGGCGCCTTTCCGTGAGATTCTGGTCTGGAAATTCTCTCGCTTCACCCGCAAGCGGGAGCACGCCGTGGCCTTCAAGTCCATGCTGCGCAGGAAGGGCATCCGTGTTGTCTCCATCACCGAGCACGCCGACGACACCCCTACCGGCAAGTTGATGGAAGCCATCATCGAGTCTGTGGACGAATTTTATAGCGAAAATCTTGCCCAGGAAGTGACGCGGGGGATGCGGGAAGCGGCCTCTCGCGGCTTCTGGATGAACGCCAGCGCACCCTACGGCTACCGGCGGGTCTACGTCCAGGACGGGGCCAAGAAGCGCCCCAGGCTGGAACTCAACCCGCCCCACGACGCCGTGGTCCGCCGCATCTTCGACCTCACCCTCCAGGGCAAGACCTCCCTGGACATCCTCAAGACCCTGAACGGCGAGGGCATCCCCTCCCCCAAGGGCAGGCAGTGGCGCAAGACCACCGTCCACAAGGTGCTGACCAACGAAGCCTACACCGGCACTTTGGTCTGGGGTCAGAAGGCCAGGGACGGGCAGGAGCCGGTGCGGGTGGAGGACGCCTTCCCCGCCATCGTGTCAGCGGATGAGTTCGACCGGGCCAGGAGGCTGTTGGAAGCCCGGGCGCCCAAGGTAACCCATCCCCGCCGCGCCGCCAGCCCCTACCTGCTCAGCGGGTTGGCCAAGTGCGAACGCTGCGGCAAGGCCCTCACCGCCGCCGAAGCCAAGAGCGGCAAGTACACCTACTACGTCTGCCAGTCCCTGCTCAAGCAGGGCAGCGGAACCTGCGACACGCCCAGGCTGAACGCCAAGAACTTCGAGGACATCATCGTCTCCAACATCCGCGAGAACATTCTCACCGAGTCCAACGTCCGCGACCTGGTGCGGCTGGTGGATGAGGAGATGGACGGCGTGGCCCGGGAACAACGGCAGAACGTGGAGACCATCGAGGCGGAGCTTGACGAGGTGAAGCGGAAGCTGGACCGCATCTGGCACTTCGTGGAGAGCACCGACCTGGACATGGCCGACGCCTCGGAGCGCATCCTGGAACACCGCCACCGCCGGGAGCAACTGGAGGCCGCCGCCGAGGAAGCGCGGGCCGTCCTGTCCCAGCGGCGGGAACTGCTGGACAGCGCCGACGTAATCGCCGCCTTCGCCAGGGACATGAGCGAGTTTCTGAAAAGCAGCGAACTCACCGAGACCAAAGCCTTCGTGCGGTCCTTCGTGAAGGAGGTGCTGGTGCGGCCCGGCGGGGCAACGATTATCTACACGATCCCCACGCCGGAGGATAGTCCCATAGGGGGAAAGGACGCCGCTGAAATCGCCTTGAATGGCGGAGTTCGCAGTATTAGATACGGTGGTGGGCCGTGTGGGGATCGAACCCACGACACCCGGATTAAAAGTCCGGTGCTCTGCCGAACTGAGCTAACGGCCCATGACTGGCGCACCGCCCGCAGGGGTTAGCGGAGGCTAACGCCAAGTGCAGGTATCTATTGTAACATCGACTGCGCCGGAGGACGCCACTTTACTTCCACTCGCCGTCCGGGGGCCAGATATTCGTGCTGCCCCTGGCTGCTCCTTGCAGGCCCGACGACTCCTCTCGGAGCGACTGGATCGTGCCTATGGCGTTCAGGTAGTGCGGCGCCTGCTGGTGGGCTTGGAACGCGGCTTCATCGGTGTACACTTCGTAGAGCCAGACACGGTTGGGGTCGCCGGCGTCCTGGATTACATCGAACCGCAGGCAACCCGGTTCGGTGTTGGCCGCTCCTTGGGCGTTGGGGAGCATTGCTTCCAGGAATTGCTCTTTCACACCCTCTTTAATCTGGATTGGCGCGATGATCACGTACATCAGTCAGCCTCCTTGTGTTGGATATGGAAAGCGGAGTTGCTCTTTGGGCCGGTCAAGGGCCGTTACTTCCACTCCGCATCGGGAGGCCAGATGTTGGTGCTGCCCCTCGCGGCTCCCTGAATCCCCTCTACCCGGAGGTCCTGGGTGGCGTCCCGCCATTTGATGAAGTGGGGCGCCTGCGTGTGGGCTTGGAAGGCGGCCTCATCCTTGTATACCTCGTAAAGCCAGATGCGATGGGGGTCGCCGGCATCCTGGATGACGTCGAACCGCAGGCAGCCGGGCTCGTCGTTTACGGAACCTCTGGCGTCGTCGAGCATGGCTTCGATGAACTCTTCCCGGTGCCCTTCCTTGATCTGTATGGGCGCAATAATCACGTACATGAGTGCCTCCATTCCCATTTGATGTAAGAGACTTCGGTCCAGCCGAGTCTTGGGGAATCGTACAGTCTTTGGGATGCCAAGGCAACGGCACGCTCGTGACCATCGCTCCGTGGGCAACCGCTGGCCGGATACGCGGAGTTCTTTTGAGATAGTACAACGAGCGTGATACCATCATTCTGTCAGACATTCTGTCGAGCGTCCCTCAAGCCCGCCATCCAGACCGTCTCAATTACCCCAAGCCGGACTCAAGGAGCAACGCCATGCCAGCCAGGACCGGAGCGGAATACATAGCAGGGCTGAAGCAAAACCACCCGGAGATTTACATGAACGGCGAGCGGGTGAAGGACGTGACCGCCCACCCGGCGTTGCGCAACGGCGTGGAGACCCTGGCAAAAATGTACGACCTGCAACACGACCCGGCCTACAAGGACGAGATGACCTACACCTCGCCCTCAACGGGAGACCCGGTGGGGACGTCGTTCATCATCCCTCGGACGATCGAGGACCTGGAGCGGCGGCGGGTAATGATGCGGCACTGGGCCCGGCAGACCTTCGGCATGATGGGACGCAGCCCGGACTTCATGAACGTGAACATCATGGCGATGGCGGCGGCGGGCGACTACTTTGCCCGCAACCGTCCGGAGTTCAAGAAGAACATAGAAGACTACTACGAGTTCGTGCGGGAGAACGACTTGGTGCTGACCCACACGCTGCTCAACCTGCAGCGCAGCCGCGCTCCCGGCAGCACACCGCTGGAGGACCGCACCGACGTGGCTCTGTCGGTGGTCAAGGAGACCGACACGGGCATCGTGGTGCACGGCGCGCGGGTGCTGGCGACTCTTGCGCCCTTGTCGGAAGAGATTGCGTTGTACCCCACGCAATCGCACCAATTGCCGGGCCAAGCTCCCTCGCGCTACTCCTTCGCTTTCGCCGTGCCGTGCAACGCCCCGGGTCTGCGGTTCCAGTGCCGCGAGAGCTTCGATCTTGGCCGTTCCCACTTCGACCATCCGTTGGGGTCACGGTTCGAGGAGATGGACGCGGTGGCGTTCTTCGATAACGTCTTCGTGCCTTGGGAGCGGGTGTTCCTGCTGGGCGACGTGGAGATGTGCAACAACCTTCAACTGGCGACCAACCGTCATCTTCACTCGGGCCATCAGGTCGTCACCAAGAACGTGGCCAAGTGCGAGTTCATGCTGGGCGTTGCCAACCTGATGACCGAGACCCTGGGTTCCAGCAAGCAACCTCAAGTGCAGCAACTGATCGCCGAGATAATCGAGAACCTGGAAGTGACCAAGGCCTGCCTGCGGGCGGCGGAGGTTGACGCGTTTGTGGACGAGTGGGGCGTGATGTGCCCCGCCGAACTGCCCCTGCAGGCGGCCCGGAACCTGTTCATCAGGATGTACCCCAGGATGGGGGAAATCATCCACCTATTGGGCTCCAGCAGCCTGATGGCGCTGCCCACCGAGGCTGACCTGGAGGGGCCGCTAGCCGAGGAAATCAACAAGTACCTGGAGACGGACACGGTTTCCGCGCGTGACCGGGTGCGATTGTTCCGCTTGGCATGGGACACCAGTTGCAGCGCCTTCGGCGCCAGGCAGATTCTCTACGAGCGGTTCTTCCAAGCCGACTGGGTGCGCAACGCCATAATCCTATACAACATGGCCGACAAAGAGCCGGCCAGCGCCTGGGTGCGCGATTTCCTGGAGCAGGAGTAGATGCCTTATCCTGACCTTCTCCACGCTGGAGAGGGGACTCTGCGATCACTTCACGTGATTGTCCCCGCATGACCGTCGCAGGCTTGGCGATCCTCGCCTCCGGCGTTCTTTTACTCAGCCTTGGCAGCCTGCCGTTGCTGGCGCAAGCCACGGCGGCCCGGCGCAAGTTACAGACCTTCCGGGCGCTTCGCAACCGTAACTTCCGCTGGTTCTGGTTCAACACCAGCGGGTCGGGGATGGCCCAAGGGATGCAGTTCCTCATCCTTGGGTGGTTGATGCTGGAACTGACGGACTCCCCGGCCAAGCTGGGCATCGTGCTGTTCCTGTACGGTGTACCGAACCTGTCGCTGTTCATGTTCGGCGGCATGTTCGCCGACCGCATCGACCGGCGCACCGTGCTCATCGCCACCCAGTCCACCGTAACCGTGGTGGTATTCAGCCTGGCGACGCTGACCACGCTGGAGTTGGTGCAGGACTGGCACGTATACGCCACGGGGTTCATCTTGGGGACGCTGCAGGCCCTCAACATGCCGGCCCGGCTGGCCATTGTCGCCGATCTGGTGGACCGCAGCGACATGATGAACGCGGTGTCGTTGAACTCGTCGATGATGTTCACCGGCAGGATCGTCGGCCCGGCGGCGGCGGGTTTTATCATAGAGTGGATCGACATAGGGCCTGCCCTGTACCTGAACGCCTGCGGGTATCTGCTGGCCACCACCTGCGTCCTGTCCATTCGCGGCGTGCCCAAGAGACAGGTGGTGAAGCGAAGTTCGGTGGCTGGAGACCTGGCGGCGGGTATCGTCCACGTATGGTCCAGCCCGGTTGTGTTCACCATCATCGGCATTGGGTTCGTATTCGGGTTCTTCGGGATGCCCATAATGCAGGTGATGCCCGCGTTCGCCAAGGAAATACTGGAGGCGGGGGCTGCCGAAGCGGGCCTGCTGATGACGGCGGCGGCCGTGGGTTCACTGGCCGGGACGTTGACGTTGGCGACGCTAGGGAACTTCCGCTACAAGAACTGGCTGCTGCTGGGAATGCTGCTGCTGTTCGGCGTGTCGCTGCTGGTGTTTTCCTGGTCCGTCTGGTACCGGGTCTCGCTGGCAATCATGCTGTTCGTCGGCATGGGCAGCACCGGGTTCATCTCTATGGGAACCACGGTATTGCAACTGAGTGTGCCCAGCGAGCTGCAGGGGCGAATCATGAGCCTGTGGTACGTGAGCGCCGGCCTGATGTTCATCGGGTCGCTGCCAACGGCGGTGATAGCGGACCTGTTCGACTGGAGAGTAGCCATAACCGGCGGAGCCATCGTGTTCATCGCCGTGGCTTTGCTACTGGGAGTGGCGCGACCTACGCTGCGTAACTTGAGGATATAACGGGTCCCTTGTGGCTAACTGAGTCGTATGGATTCCCGCCTGCGCGGGAATGACGAGGCAATGTAACAGGTTTTAGTCGAAGACGCCGGCGATGGCGCAGTCAGCCAGTTCGTCGTCGGACATGCCCAGCACTTCACTGAGGATGTAGGTCAGGTCTGCGCCGAAGGCGGGGGCGCCCTTGGTGACGCTGCCGGGAGTGCGGGACAGCTTGTAGGGCGCGCTTTCTATGGTCCGGTATTCTCCTTGATGGTCGACGACCCGGCGGAAGAAGCCCCGCTCTTTCAACTGGGGATCGCGCGACAGGTCCGCCCCGGTCTGCACCACCCCGGCAGAGACTCCCGCGGCTTGAAGGAGCATCATCACTTCTTCGGCGGAATGCTGAATGGTCCAGGACTCAACTAATGAGTCCAGCGCGTCGGCGTTGCGGCAACGTTCATCGGCGGTGGCAAAGCGTTGGTCTTCGGCCCAGTCAGGGTTGCCGATGGCATCCACAAAGGCGCGCCATTCATCGTCGGAGAAGACCGTGATCGCCACCCACCGGTCCTCGCCCGCGCAGCGGTACGCGCCGTGGGGAGCGCCGCCGCCGTGGGGCAGGCGATTGCCGGCGCGAGTTGAAGCTGCGGCGGGACCGTTGGCGCTCATGTCCAATACCAAGGTTTCCAGCAGGGACGACAGGGACTCGAACTGGGAAACGTCGAGCCACTGGCCCCGGCCGGTTTTGGCCCGGTGTATCAGCGCCAGCATCACCGCTTGGGCGCCGGCCATCCCTCCTACGGCGTCGCTGTAGGCGCTGGCCGGACCGGAAGGGTCCGTATCCGGGAACCCGGTCAATTCCGTGAATCCCGACCAAGCCTGGAGGGTCTGGCCGTAGCTGACCCGGTCTTTCCACGGGCCGGTGCGTCCCAAGCCGGACATGCTGAGCATGACTATGCCGGGGTTGACGGCCCGGATAGAGTCGTAGTCGAGGCCCCAGGAAGGCATAACCCTCCCGCTGAAGTTTTCCGCCACCACGTCGGACACCGCCACGAGGCGCTTGGCGATGTCAATGGCTTGGGGGGTCTTCATGTTGAGGGAGATAGACAGCTTGCCCGCGTTCCAGTTGTGGCGCTGTCCCAATCCCCTGGCGGTGGCGGAGGCCGGGCCGCCGATGACCGACAAGGCGTTGTTGGACTCGACCTTGATTACCTCCGCGCCCTGGTCGGAAAGGATGCGCGTGGCCGACGGCCCGGCGTGAATCCAAGTGAAGTCCAGCACCCGGATGTTCCGGAGGGCGAGGTTGGTCTGATGATGTTCGTTGTTGGGGTTCATATTGGCTCCGCTACCGTATAATGTTATCGGACTGACCATAGCAAGGAGCTACGAGAAATGGACTACATTTTCAAGGTGTCCCTGCAAGAAGAGGAGGACGGGCGATGGAGCGCATGGATTGATTCCTTGCCCGGTTGCGCGGTCTGGGCGTACACCAGAAGAGACGCGATAGAGGAGTTGCGCCAAGGCGCACAGCTTTATATCGAGTGCATGTTGGAACACGGAGACCCCATTCCTAGTGAGCATATTGACCCTACAGGTGATGTTGCAGGGGAAACAGTAGCCATCGCCGTATGAGTTTGGTCCATCTTCTCCGCAATGTTTCAACCCGTAACCTGCTTCGAGCATTAGATAGAGACGGATTCGGACTCTATAGACACACAGGGTCTCATCGGATGTACCGGCATCCGGACGGCAGGCAAGTCTTGGTGAGCTATCATGGGGGAGGACAAACCGTGCCGCCCGGAACGCTGGGCAACATCTTGAAAGGGACTAGATGGACAGAAGAGGACTTAAGGCGCCTTAGACTTATCAATTGACAGGCCACAATGCCTGAGAGAGCGTGTTCCATGACAATGGACATCTCTTTCCCCAAGTGATTTCAACTGCCCGTAATTGCCATTCAAACAACCCCCGACCTACCAAGGTCTTCCAGCTCTCCAGAGGAAAGGCCCAGAATACCGGAAAGGACTTCCGCGTTATGTTGCCCTGGCGCAGGAGCCGTATGGCGCAACTGCCAAGGAGACTCTGTAAGGCGGTAGGGGGCTCCGGGGTAGACCAGGGATGGGCCGCCCTCGGGGGACTCGACCGTCGTAAGGTAGCCCCTGCTCCATAGTTGCTCGTTTTTCAGGATTTCGTCGGGGGTGGCGGCGGGGGCCCAAGGGTGGTGGTTGGACTGGCCGAACTCGGTTATTTCCTGCCTGGTGTGGAGCAGCGCCCACTCCTGTATCAGGCCTTCGATGTAGTCCGACAGTTCGCCCCGCAGGATGAAACGGTCGTTGTACTGTTCGTCCATCAGGTCTCCAGCCATGCCGTCCCGGTCCATCCAAGCCCGCAGGTCGTTCCACGCCTGCTGGGTGTTGGTGGTGATGCTGGCGTAGCCGTCCTTGCACTTCCAGGTGGCGATGAACTGGCCGCCATGGCGGAAGCCGCAGCGCACCGCGGGCTCGCCGGTGTAGTTGTAGGTGGTGTTGACGTGCTCGGTGGTGGCGGCCACCGCTTCCTGCATCGAAACGTCGATGTCCTGCCCGTCGCCGGTCATCATACGGTGGAACAAGGCAATAAGGATGGCGGTGTAGGCGCGGTTTGAGGCGGTGTGGTAGGCCTGCGACCCCCACAACCGAGTGGGCGGCGTGTCGGGCCAGCCGGTGACGTACATGTAGCCGCCCATGGCAAAGCCCACCAAGTCGGACGCCTTGAAGTCGCGGTAGGGGCCGGTCTGCCCGAAGGGCGTGATGGAGGCGTAGACCAGTCCCGGAGATTCCGCCGCCAAGCCGTCGTATCCCAGCCCCAAGGAGTCCATGTATCCGGGTGGGCCGGTCTCCAGCAACACATCGGAAGCAAGGGCGAGCTTGCGCAGCAGGGCGACGCCGTCGGGTGAGCCTAAATCAACGGTCACGCTGCGCTTGTTGGTGTTGAAGTGGAGCCAGTACAGGCTGCGTCCGGGGCCAGGCCGACCGCCGATGAAGGGGCCGACGTTACGCATGGGGTCGCCGCCGGGCGGCTCTACCTTGATAACGTCGGCGCCCATGTCGGCCAGCAGCTTGCCGCAGTAGACGCCCATTGGGCCGGCTAGGTCCAGCACCCGGCAGCCGGTGAGTGGCTGGGCCGGGGTGGAACTGGATTGTTCGTTGGAGTCGGTCATCAGGGTACTGCTCAGCATCTGCAAGGGGCTGTACAGCCTCGTTTGCCACGGTTGTCTTACCTGGATTGCTGGTCCCGTAGTTGCTCCCGCAAGCGGCGCAGCTCCGCCTCAGCTGCTGCTGCTCGGTCTTCTGCATCGGCGCGAGCCACCCGCGCCTCCGTCAAGTTGGCCAGATACGTCCCCGTCTCGGGGTTGTAGATACGTGCCCGGCCATCGTCCCAACAGAGACTTAGCCCCAGAACATCGCTGTACCCCTTCAGAACGCCGTCGGGCTCGCTGGTCAACTCTATGGGCTGGTAGACGCCGTTGACCAAGCGTTCACCGGCCAGCGGATAGCCGTAATGGATACTGCCGGTGGGGTCAAAACGCCAGTATTCGGGCACGCCGACCCGGGCGTAAACGGCAGGTTTGCGATAGACATCCTCCCGCCAGGTGCTTTCCGAAGCGATTTCCAGCACCCAGTCCGGCGGCTTGCCCGCTTCCCAAGGCAGGTAGAGCTTGCGCGCCATGATAGCGGCGGCATCGACGCCCAAGGCCACGTAAACGTCGGGCGAGACCCGGACGTTCAAGTTGGTCCGGTCGTAACATATGTTGGAGTCGAAATCGACGAAAACGTCAGGCCGACGGTGGAAGTCAACAAACCAGTCCCTGAGGACCGTGTAGATCACCGATTGTGGGGGGTGCTGTTCCATCGGTTCAGGCTTTTCCACCGACACGTCGGGGTCGAAGTCGAGAGCGGCGTAGTCAATGTCGCCCTGCCGACGGTAGTGAATCATAGAGGTTGAGGTCATAACAGCCTCGTGTCAGGCGGCGTGAATGATGAGTGGTCTCCCAGAGACTCGACTTTATGGGAAGTATTGTAGCACCGGTATGGCTTAACGGAACATCACAAACTGTCCCGAATCAGCCCTCTCCCTCCAGACCAGGTCCCAGCGGTATCTCCTTACCCGGTGGTAGAGAAATGGTGGCATGTCTATTTCGGACTATTACGATGTAGACAACGGTGGCGGGCTTGACCGACTCGGCGGCGTAGCCGCCAGGGCCAGCAAGCCGGCGAGGAGTACTCCGGAGGCGAAGAACCAGAAGGGGAGTTGGTAGCTGTCGGTGTAGTCGAACATGAAGCCGGCTATGACGGGCCCCATGGCCTGTCCGCTGACTTGGGCCGATAGGGTAACGCCCCGGATGCTGCCCAGGTGCTGGCGTCCGTAGTAGTCGGCCCAAGTGAGGCGCACCAGCAAGTGGAGGCCGCCGACGGCGAAGCCCATCAGCCCGGAGGTGAGCATCGCCGTTGCGAAGGTGGAACTGACGGATATTCCCAATGCGCCAGCGGCGATGAGCAACGCCGCCGCGGCTAAGAGGAACCGGACGGGGACCCGACGGGCCAGGGCCGACCAGAAGAGGCCGCCGGGAATCTGGGCGAAGGCGTAGCTACTGGCAGTGAGGGCGGCCAGCGGTGCGGCGATGCCTTGGTGGATGAAGTGAGGTACCTGATGGAGGCTGATACCGCCCTGGGACATGTAGTTCATGGCGGCGAAGCCGCACACCAGCCAGAAGGCGCGGGTGCGCAACGCCTCGGCCAATGTGAGATTGGCCTCGGTGGCGGCGGTGAGGTTGGCGCCGCCGGAAGGAGCGGCGGCCGGATTGGTGCTGGCCGAAGCAGCAGCGCCCGTACCGGGGTTGGGACCGGCGCTACCAGGAGGCGAGGCGTTGGGATTGGCGTTGCCTGAAGGCGCGCCAGCATTGCCACGCCTGGAAGCAGAAACGGCCTCGGACTCCGGCGGTGTTTGGGGAGCCGGGTCCGGCTCCAGCCCCATGTCTTCCGGCCTGCGGGCTATGAACAGCAGGCACGGGATGACCCCGACGGCCAAGCAGAGCAGCCCGATTGCGGCCCAGGACACGCGCCAGTCCCAGCCGATAATAATGAACTGGGCCACCAAGGGCATGACCGACAGGCCAGCGCCCTTGGCGACCGTGTCCACGGCCAAGCCCAAGGGACGGCGGCGGATGAACCAGTTGCTGATGGCGGTGGGTATGCCCAACTCCAATGGACCGGAGAAGGTCATCCTGCCCGGGACGTAGAGGCAGTAGAACATCCAGGGCAGGGTGATGAAGGCAAGGCCGACGGCGCAGACGCCTGTTATCACCGACGACGCCGCTATCAGCACCCCCGCGCCGTAGCGGTCGACCCACCGGCCAATGAGGGGAGCGGTGACTACGGCCGCCAGTCCTCCCAGGCTGACGGCGCCGGAGAACAATCCCCTCGACCAGCCCAGGTCGCTGGTCATGGGCACGACGAACACCGACAGGACGGCCACGGCCATGACGGCACGGGTGGAGAAGCTGACGACTACGGTGTTGGCGACGATTACCCAGCCGTAATAGAAGGGGAGCCGGTCGGCCAGCCGACGCCGCCAGGAGGTCTCGCCCACGCTAGTCAAGAGACAGTGTTTTGTGGCGATTTGGATGGGTCATGGGGAGTGTTCCGACTTTTAATGAATGGGTGTGGAAAATTCAAAGGGCAACCACGAGAGCAAATTGAACGGGGCAACCACAAGGGTTGCCCCTACACCGGGATTGATATTTTTCTGCAAGGGTAACCGTTGCAGTTGCCCACGGCTATGGATTCCCGCCCCCGCCTGCGCGGGGGTGACGTTCCTGCGCGGGAATGACGGATTGGGTGGGAATGACGGAGAGGACGATCCGCCGAGTACGGAGTGGGTTGTCCGCCGAGTTTCGTAATGGCAGCGATGGTCTAGTAGTGGCGCAACTCCACGACGTTGTTGTCCGGGTCGTAGATGTAGAGGGATATTCCGTCGCCGTGGGAACCCCAGCGCTTACCGGGGCCAGCCTGGATGTCCACTCCCATAGCCTCAAACTTGGCCTTCAGTTCTTCCATGTCGGTCTTTTCGATGACCATGCAGTAGTGGTCCTGGTTCTTCACGCCGTCCCTGCCGATGGTTTCTTGGTCGGAGGCGAAGAAGTCGATGATGGTGTCGGCGTTGAGCCGGGCGGATGGGAAGCGGACCTCGCCGGCCCTCCACTGGTCCACGCGCTCGGGCTGGAGGCCCAGCACCTCGACGTAGAACTTCATCGAGGCCTCTACGTCCTTGACGCGAAGGACGATGTGGTCCATCTCGGTAATCTTGACCAAGGGCTGGGACTGGACAGAAGTGGCGTCCTGTGTCTGAGTAGCCATGCTAAGCCTCCCGTAATTCGTTGATGAGTTGGGATGACACTCTCTATGAGCCTGTGGTGATGGGCATTGTACTTACATTGACATGAAAGGGTCAATGCTTGGGGACGTTACTCGAATTCCACCAAAGGGTCCTGTGCGCCGACGGAGTCCATCGGCTGGACATGAATGGCGCGAACTACGCCATCCTGAACGGCGCGGATGCTCTGCTCCATTTTCATGGCTTCCACGATGCACACTTCGTCGCCAGCGGATACCTGCTGTCCGGGCCGCACCATGATGGCGATGACCCTGCCGGGCATGGGGCTGCGCAGGGTCTTGTCGGAGGGGTCGCGGGTGGCGGTGTGGCGGTCTCGCGGCGACGCGACAATGCGGGCGGGCCTACTACGGCGCTCTCCGGACTGCCGGGGAGGAGGCCGGTTGGGGAGGCCTTCCACCTCGACGGAGATGGTCTCGCCTTCCACGGTAACTTCCACAGGAGAGTAGGTTATGTCGCCCACCCTGACGGAGAACCATCGATCACCGACCTTGATGCGCATGGGCATCAACGCCATTGCCGGTCTCCTTGGCCAACCCCCTGAATGCGTGAGAGGAGTTGCTCTCTGCGCCCATAGGAACGCCACATGCTGGGCTCCAGGACGGCAGCGGCAGGGGCGCCGGCGCGTTCTATTGAAAGGGCCATTGCTACGGCAATAGCGGCGGCGGTTTCCCGGTCTGACCTGTTGTCTTCAGCAGATCGCACTTGAAGCACATCCGACATCACGTTCCCAACCTCCTCAACCCCTTTGCCAATAGTGATTATCCAGTTTAACCCAACCAACACATTGTTATGCAATATTATTTTAACATTTAGTTGACCATAACGTGTTGCGGCCTACCCAGAGGCTTCCATCGCTACCTGATCGAGGACCGACTGGGACATGACCCGCTTGTCCAGCCAGTACTCGACGGTAAACTCCAGCAACGTTTTCAGTTCCCGCGCCAGTGCGTCGTCGATCTGGAGCGGCGGCACTTCGGTCAAGGGAGTCCGGTCCAGCAGGCGCAGCACCTTGAGGGCACGGAGCGTGAGCGGACGGATGTGTGCACCGGGCGGGCGGCATTCCAAGCACAGGACACCTCCCAAGTCTACGCTGAACCGGTGGCGGTCAGGGACCAGGCCTTCACCGCACTCCACGCAACGGTACAACTCCGGCATAAACCCCGATGCCTGCAGAAGTCCCAGTTCAAAGGACCGCAGGACCAATTCAGGGTTGGGGTTTTTCTCCCCCACGCGCCCCAGGGCTGCCAGGGCCAGGTTATACAAGGGAAGGTTCTGGTGAGCTTCGGAGCCGAAGCCGTCTACCAACTCGGCGACGTAGAAGCCCCGGGCTATGGCTTGGAGGTCGTTCTTGACCGCCGGGAAGCTGTCGATGACCTGGGCTTGGGTGACGTAGTCGAGTTCGCGGCCACGGTTAAGGGCCAGGCGGACGTGGGTGATGGGTTCCAAGTGCCCAACGAGCTTGCTGTTGGAGCGGCGGGCGCCCTTGGCAATGGCGCGGAGCTTTCCCCTTTCCCTGCTGAACAGCGTCACCAGAAGGTCGGCCTCGCCGAAGGGGGCCTGCTTCAGGGTCAGGGCCTCGCAGTGGTAGGTACGCGGCGGCGCCATCGCTACAGCTCCTGGCGTCCTTGAAACGCTCTGCTCAGGGTCAGCTCGTCGGTGTATTCCAAGGAACCTCCCACCGGCAAGCCGCGGGCCAAGTGGGTGATCCTGACGTCCTGCCCGGCCAAGCCGCGGCGGATGTACATGGCGGTGGCCTCACCTTCCAGCGTCGGGTTGGTGGCGATGACCAACTCCTTCACCAGCCCGCCGGAGACACGGTCGAACAGTTCCTTGAGCTTTAGCTGGTCCGGGCCTATGCCGTTGAGGGGGGAAATGGCCCCGTGAAGGACATGGTACAGCCCTTGATAGCAGTGGGTGCGTTCCAACGCTACCACGTCCAACGGGTCTTCCACTACGCACATCTGCTCCCGGTTGCGTTGGGGGCCGGTGCAGATGGCGCATGGCGAGGTATCGGTCAGGTTCTGGCAGTCTTCGCAGAAGAGGACGTTGCGCTTGACCGAGTTAATCGCGTCGGCGAGGGCGAAGGCCTCCTCGTCCGAAAGCCGTATCAGGTAGTAGGCCAAGCGTTGCGCGCTTTTGGGCCCGATGCCGGGAAGTTTATGCAACTCCCGGATCAACCTGGACAGGGAAGGGGAGGCTGCCGGGATCGGGTCGGTGCTCATGTAACCGGCGCCCGCTATCCGTTATCTAAGGCCTGGGATATTCAAACCGCCGGTGATGGCGCCCATTTTCTGGGCGGTCAGTTCCTGGACCTTGGTGAAAGCGTCGTTGACCGCCGCCGCCACCAAGTCCTGGAGGAGGTCCACGTCTTCGGCGGCTTCCGGGTCGATGGTAACCGACTCGACGGTCTGCTTGCCGGACATGACCACCTTGATGACACCGCCGCCGGCGGTGCCCTCGACGGTGAGGGTTTCCAACTCCTCCTGCACCTTCTGTATCTGGGCTTGCAGGCGTTGGGCCTGCCGCATCATGTTCCGGTTCATTCCGGGACCTCCTCAATGATTCTGGCGCCCATACCAAGGGCAACCCTGACCAGCGGGCTGTTCTGGGCTGCGCTTGCGCCCGAGCCGCCGTCTCGTTTTTCGTCCAAAAGGGTCAGCTTCAATTCATAAGCGCCGCCGAGGTTCTGGGTGACCGCGTCCTGCACCTGGCGTTTCCCTTCCGGGTACCCCATCTCCTCCTGCATCCGCTCCATGTGGGCCCGGTGGCTAAAGGCCAGCACCAGGGTATCACCCTCCAAGGCGATGGCGTCGGCCCGGCAATCTCGCAACAGCGCCCCAAGATTATACTTCCGGCCCTTGTGACGGCCCAACGCCTTGACGGTGGCAGACCAGCGGCCGGCCAAGCTGTTGTCGTCTGCCGCGGGAGGGCGGCTTGCGGCTTGGGCAGGCGCGGAGTCGCCCCGCGCCGGTTGAGGACGGCTTCGGGGGGCCGCCTGCGATGGAGGCGAGGCCTGGGCTTGAGGCACGTGAGCGGAGGGCCGTTGCTGCGCCGGGGGACGATCGGCGACAGCCCCGGAACGTGCCGGAGGGGCGTGGATTCCCGCCTGCGCGGGAATGACGGAGGTGGAATCGGTCTCACGTTGCGGGCGGGCTTGTTCACTTGCGCCGTTGATCGAAGGGTCCTCGTAGCCGCAGATTTCGACCGCCGCTACTTCCAACGGCAAGGTGGAGGGAGCGTCGTGACGCATGTTGGCGTCGCCCCAGATTTTCAACGCCCTGACGATACGCCCGCCCTGCACTTGGGCAGTCAACTCCCGGATGCGGGACAAGGTCTGCTCGGCCAAGTCCAACGAGCCGGCAGAGTCTCCCTGACGCCATTGCACCAGCATGGCGGCCCGTAGCAACTCCAGGGTCTGGCGGTGAAGCTGCCTTGAATCTACGCCGTCCCAAGCCGCTTGGTTGATCGCCCCCAGGGCGTCGGAAGTGTTGCCGGTGAGCAGGTAGGAGACCAATTCCAGCTCGCGTTCGCCGTGGCCCAACCCCAGCAGTTCCTCGACCTGCCGGACGTTGATGCCGTCGGCGTAGGATACCGCGAGTTGCTCCAGAAGGTTTTCCGCGTCCCGAAGGCTGCCCCCGGCGTAGCGGGCCACCAAGCGCAGGGCGTCGGGGTCTACGGCCACTCCCTCCGTCCGGGTGATCTCCTCCAACCGGGTGTTAATCAGTTCGGAAGAAATACGGCGGAAATCGAACCGCTGACAACGGGAGATGATCGTCGGGAGAATCTTGTGGGCCTCGGTGGTGCAAAGGACGAAAACGACGTGTCCGGGCGGTTCTTCCAGTGTCTTGAGGAAGGCGTTGGAGGCCGCGTCGGTGAGCATGTGGGCTTCGTCGATGATGTAGACCTTGCGGCGGCCCTGGACCGGAGAAAAGTTCACCTTTTCCCTTATATCCCGAATCTCGTCGATGCCGCGGTTGCTGGCGGCGTCGAGTTCGATGATGTCCATGAACCGCCCTTCGTTGATGGACTGGCAGATGGCGCAGGCGTTGCAGGCGTCGCCGTCCTGAAGGTCAAGGCAATTGACGACCTTGGCCAGGATGCGGGCGGTTGTAGTCTTGCCGCTGCCGCGGGGACCGCAAAACAGGTAGGAGTGGGAGATGCGCTCCTGCTTGGCCGACTGGCGCAAGGTGGTGGCGACGTGCTCCTGTCCAACCAACTGGGTGAAGCAGGAGGGGCGCCATTTCTGGTAGTAGACTTGGGTAGTCATCAGCCGCGGGCCTCAGAAACCCTGCCGGACGGCACCAAGTGAGCCACCGACGCCAAGGCGGCCCGCTCCTTGCTTTGCATCCGTTTCAAGTCTTCGGTCTCCAAGTGGTCGTACCCCACCAAGTGGAGTACACCGTGGACTATGAGGAGGGCCAACTCGCTCTCCAGCGGAACGTTCCGCTCGACGGCCTGCCGCCGGGTCTGGGGCAATGATATTATCACTTCTCCAAGGGGAGGCGGCTCTTCCGACGGGAGAATGAAGCCCGGCATGGCAGTGTCCGCGTGGTCCGGCAACGGGAAGGTAGTTTCCTCGTCCTCTCCAGCCCAGTGACCGGAATGTTCCGCGGAAAACGAGAGCACGTCCGTTACTTCATCCAGCCCGCGGAACCGGCGGTTCAGGTCCTGCACGGTCTCGTCGCCGGTGATCACCAAGCCCACTTGGGCGGGTCCGCCTTCAGGGAGCGCCTCACCGAGACCAGCCGCCGTCACCATGCGCAACCATTCTTCGGACAACCCGGCCTGGAACGGCTCGTCGATTGAAACGTCTATTTCCCCGAGCAGTTGTGGGTGGTGTGTCATTCAATGACCTTGGGGGGAACTGCCGCGCTTGCGGCGCATTGCCGGGGCTTAAGCCTGCCGATGCGTGGGCCAATGATAGCATTGGGCGGGTGGGGTATCAATAAATGCGGTGACGCGGGCGAGGGTGTTTAGTCAAGTCAGTCTTGCTATAACGACAATGTTGTAAGGTCGAACTATGGAATGGTTGACTGCCGCCGGGCGACTGGATAGGCTGGGAGTATGGAAATCTGTCCTGCATTTATTGACGAAACAGGCATATTGTCCGGCACACCGCAACAACAACCCGTATATGGCGTTGGAGCCTTGATTGTCCCTGATACGCGGGCAATTACAGACAGCTTGTATCGTCTGCACTTTAACTTTATCTCAACTAGAATGTCTGAACGCCGAAGCCTTCGCAAGGAGATTCAGTCACGGCCAACCCCACCGACCTTGCAGGAAGTGGACCGATTGATGCATTCAACCCGGCATCACGAGTACAAGTTTGCCGAAGTGACACGCTTCAACCTCCAGCAGTATGTTGATTTGGTTAATCTCTATTTTTCATTTCCCGAGCTACAATTCCACGCCGTTTTACTGGATCGACTCTCCTCAAATTACAGCCTATCACGCTGGAACGGTGACATGTGGAGCGCATACGCTTGCATTACCCGCGATTTGCTGGAACGCCGGCTTGACCGGGATGTATTCGCCATCGTGGATTTACAAGACACCCCAGACAAATCACCGGTATATCTGGAAGATGAGCTTTGTTCAATAAACTCGGTAAAGGGTTGCCTCCGAGCGACGTCCGATATGTCAGTCTATCTGCAATTGGTAGACGTGCTGTTGGGTTGTGTGCAATTCGATTGGAAGGACGCCAACGGTTACTACAACGAAGATTCCCGAAGGGCGAAAGAGAAACGGCAACTGACTGAACTGGTTAAAAACCGACTGGGGTTGAGACCTGAAGAAAGGTTTCTAGCAGAAGGAACGTTTTACCGAAGACTGGATACTCATTCCTTGTTTACCGTATACCAAGGGGATTGGTAAATTTAAGCCTTTATGTGAAAAAGCTGAAGCACGGCTATGTCTGGCGTCAATCCCTTAGGCGGGACGGCGTTATCCAGCCACTCCGTGCTTACGATTGTTAATCTATCAGACGCCGCTCTTGCTGTCAACAAATTGTCGCCACGATTCACATCCTCCCACAGTCTCCTATTACCTTCCCCCATAGAGCCGGTTCAGATTGCCGTAGCGGTCGGGGTCCAGGGTTTTGCCTTGGAGGGCGGGATGGTCGGGGCCGTACCGGTGGGCACGGAACACGGCGTTGGCCATGCCGAACATGGAAGGAACAACGAAGGGGCTGACGTATTCCCAGACTATCTCGTTCCCGGGGGTTACCTCGAACAATCTGCCGTTAAGACCCTCGGTTATCAGGGTGTTGCCGTTGGGGAGGCGCTGGGCCCCGCCGGTGAAATGGGTGAAGAAGGAGACCAGCGGCAGGCCGCGGTACTGCCACACGATCTCGCTGGTGGCCGGGTCCACCTCGATGACCCTGGAATGGCTGAGTCCACGCCGGTGGGAACCGTTGTCCAGCAGAAGTACGTGGCCGTTGTCCAAGTAGGTGGGATGGTGCTGGTGGGAGATGTTGCCGGGACCCCACTTCCAAGTCATCTCGCCCGTCGACCGGTCCACCAAGGCCACGGTGTCGAGGATGCGGAAGCTGATCAAGAAGGTGCTGCCGTCGGGTGACGAGGTGAGGTCGTTGGCGCCGCCCCAAGCGTCACGAGACTCCAAAGGGCAAATAGCGTCCGTTTCCGGGTCCAGGTGGTCGGCGGACCGCCAGATGTTCACCTCGGCGCCATCGGGAGCTACCTCCACAACCTGGTCGCTGAACATCTGCTCCGGGTCGTTGGGAGTGGCGAAACCGCCCTTGACCCTCCGGGTAAGCTCGGCGGATATCCGGTCGCGTTGCAACAGGAACAGGTTGTTGCCGTTGGGCAGGCGGTTGTGCCGCCGCACGCTGGGATTGGAGTACTCCCAGACCAGCCGGCTTTCCCAGTCCAGTTCCCGGATGTGGTCTGACCCGGGTGGGTTGGGGCCTTGGTCGCGGAAGAGCAGGTTGCCGTTGTCCAGCAGATAGCCATAAGCGATGCCGCCGGGGTAGTGCCAACGATGGACGAAGTTGCCTTCCATGTCTATCAGATAGGCATCGTCCCCGCCGTTGCCGGAGAAGAGAGTATATCCCCTGTACGCGCCTGCGGCGTGGTAGCGAACCAAGCCGGTGGGACGGTAGGACGTAGTCATCTGGCGTACCTCCTCGGCGAATTAGTCTTTAACTGAAGCGGGGCGCGCGCCCTCCAGGTAGTGGGTGTGCTCTTCCGAATAGGGGTCCAACGCCGGGAAGAAGACCATAATCTCCGCGGTCTGGTCGCCCACTACTTGGAACCCGTGCTCGGCACCCGGCGGAATGGCCACGGTGTGGTTCTTTCCGACGGTGCGGGTCTCGCCATCGATGCGCACCTCAAGGGTGCCTTCCATTATGACAATAAGTTCGTCGATGGTGTGGGTGTGCAGGGGCGCCCCCGCGCCCGGTTGGCCGGTGCTGATGTTGAGCGTGCTGGTAAGCCCCTGCTCCTCGCCGACTATATCCCACTTGCGGTAGCCGGGCCGCCAAGGGACTTCCGGAGCTTCGTCGTGGTTGATGATGGGCATGACCGCCTCCACAGGTATTGCGTTTCGGACGGGGGTCATTCTACCACGGCCGCGACGCTCCGAAGGATGGTCTCCGCCTCCTGGCAAATGTCCTCCAACACCGTGGCGGCGGGACGGATGGCGTTGACGTGGCCCACTCCTTGGCCCATGTAGACCGAGGACACTTCCGTGTCAAGACGGGCGCGGGCGGCGGCCACATCGGAGGCCAACTCCTCCCGATGGGCCAGTATTTCAGCGTCCTTGCCGTCCCACTCCCTGACCAAACGGTTCCGGTACACTCGCCCGGCTATACCATCGGGCCAAGGCCTGACTCCCAGAAGATCGTACAGGCGAGTGAAGACGGTATCGCCACCGTCGGACTCCAGAATTTTCTCCTTGAATACCTCCGGGACTTCGACCGCTTCCGGCGTGGCCAGCAAGGCCGTCCCCAAGGACGCTCCCTGAGCGCCGGAGGCCAGCACGCCCGCCAAGGCGCGCCCGGAGGTGATGCCCCCTGCTGCCAGCACCGGCAAATGGGGAAACCGCTCCACCAACGCCACTAGGAGAGGCAGCAGGTTCATCTGCCCGGTGTGGCCTCCGGCCTCGTTGCCTTGGGCCAGCAGCACATCGGCCCCGGCATCGACGGCCAGCGACGCCAACTCCATGGACTGCACTTGGCAAATGGTGATGGTCCCCGCATCCTTGGCCCTTTGCAGCCAGGGAGCGGGGTCGGCGAAAGAAAATACTACGACCGGCACACGCTCTTCCAAGGCGATTTCAAAGTTGGTCGGGTCGGACTCGATCAGGTGGGTTATGAAGCCCACGCCGAAGGGACGGTCGGTCCGGCTGCGGACGTAGGCTATCTGTTCCCGCAGCCACTCAGGTCCCAGATCGTTGGTGCCGCCGAACGTGCCCAGGCCTCCGACCAGCGACACAGCGGCGGTCAGTTGGCCGCCGCTGTGATTGCTCATCGGCGCGGACATTACCGGGAAAGACAGGCCCAGCATGTCGGTAAAGCGGGTGTTAATCAAAAGCGCAACTCCATAGCCGTTCATTCATCACGGAGACACGGTCAGGCGCTGGCTTCCTCAGCTTCCATGCGAGGCAGTTATCCGTACCTTGACCTCATTCGATCGTGAGTCGTTCCGCTGAAGTGACTCCAAGGCCATTTGGAGCGCTTCCTGGTCTGTCAAGGGATAGTCCAACCCCAGCTTGTTCACCACACTATGAAACAAACGGTCCACTTCAGGGGAAGCGCCAAGGGTTTGCAGAGACAATTTGTCACCTGGTCGCAGATGCAACGCCATGTACCCGTCTATCTTGGATGATTTGGACACCAAAAATGAGCACGTGTCCATTTCGGCTATAACACCATTAGGGCCTGCTTGGTGCCATTGAATCTTCCCGCTTTCGGTCTGCCTGTGCAGTTCCGATACGACATCCTCTAACGTCGCCATCATTCCTCTTCGATATGCTCAATTCCCGCAGATGTCATTGAACAGTGAGCAGTTCCCGATCAAGGGTTTGGGTCCCCGCGAAGGCGGGGACGATGAGGGTGCGCTATCTACACAAAGGTGGCGTAAGGGCGGGGAGTCCAGCAGTGCTAGATGACACCAGACCCCTTCAACGCGTCAATTTCGGCTTGGGACAGGCCCAGTTCGCCGCCTAAGATTTCCGGGTTATGCTCGCCTATGAGAGGGGCGCGGCGGTAGATGTGCCAAGGGGAGCCGTTGAAGATGGCGGCGGGGCCGGGGTAGGTGAACTCTCGTTCCAGCTCGGGGTGCTCGACGGGGGTGAAGAAGTTGCGGTCTTCCAAGTGGGGGTTGCCCACGATGTCGTCCATGGTGCGGATGGCTCCCCAAGGGAAGTCCCGTTCCTGACCGCCTTCGTAGGCCTCAATCAATGGCATGTTGGCGAAGAAGTTCTGAAATACGTCAGAGAAATGCTGCCCGCCCTGCTCCAGCACTGCCGGGTCCTGGTACTTCTCGTCCATCAGGTCGGCGGCCAGTCCGTGGGAGTCCATCCACTCGGCCAGGATTCTCAGCCGGGCCGGGGTGAGGTTGGTGCCGGACCGGGTGGTGTTGATCCAGCCGCCGTCCTGGGTGGCGAACTGGATGCCGGGCGACTGGTCGGGGGAGGCGTGCCTGCCGGTATGACGGCGCACCACCTCCCCGGTGGAGAGATATATGGCGATTGCGCCCTCGGTGGTGAGGCAGCAGGCCTCGTGGACCGACACGTCGATGTACTGCCCCTCACCTGTCAGATCCAAGTGATAGAGGGCGGCCATGATGGACATGTAGGAGTAATGACTGGCGATGTGCCAAGCGTTGCCTCCGCCGGGAGCGATGGGCGGAGCGCCGGGCACGTCCTCTTCGTCGTAGCCGGAGGAGGCCATCTGCCCTCCGGCGGCAAGGTGCACCAAGTCGGATGTCTGATAATCACGCCAAGGGCCGTCCTGCCCAAAAGGCGTGACGGAACACATGATGAGGCCGGGGTTGTCTGCCGAGAGAGTTTCGTAGCCAAGTCCCAGTTCGGACAATCGCCCCGGCGGAAGGCTTTCGAGGACCAGCCCGGCGGTGGCGGCGAGTTTACGGAAGACCTCTTGGCCTTCAGGCTTGGTTATGTCGAGGGTTATGCCCCGCTTGGAGGTGTTGTAGTGCCAGAAATAGAGGCTTCGTTCGGGGTGAGCTTCGTCGTCCAGGAACGGGCCGATGTTCCGGGTTTCCTGGCCGCCGGGCGGTTCTATCTTGACAACGTCGGCGCCCATGTCGGCCATCAATTTGCCGCAGAACTGGGCATGTTCACTGGTCAACTCCAGCACCCGCAGTCCGGCCAGAGGGCCGGGCAGGGTGTCTCCGGACCCGTCTGACGTCATTTCGCCCTCTCCTTGTCGATGGCTTTCTGGATGTAGTCGAACTTTGGTCTCGATTCGGGCCAGAAGACGCCTTCATCATAACCGCCGAGCAGGTCGTCGCGGCTCATACCCAGCAGGTCGATCATAATCCTAGAAGTGTGTTCCCCGATCATCGGCGGCGGGCCCTTTACCGCTATCTTTTCGCCGCCCAGCCGGAAGGGAGCGCCCTGGAATTTCCACGGACCCAGCATAGGATGGTGCCTCTCGGTGTACATGCCGCGGGACCGAAGCTGAGGGTCGTTTTCTATCCGGTCCTGGGAGCTCTGGACCGGCATGGCGCGGACCCCGGCGGCTTGGCACTTGTCGGCCAACTCGTACTTCTCCAAGGTAAGGGTCCACTCCTCGATGCCCCGGTCCATCTCGTCCTGGTGTTCCAGCCGGCCTTCCAAGCTGGCGAGAGTCTCATCCGTAGCCCAAGCGGGTCGCCCCATGAGGTCGACGAGGCTTGCCCACTCCTCATCGGAAAGACAGGCAATGACGCACCAATCGTTGTAGCCGCCGCCCAAGGTCCGGTAGGCGTTGTGGGGCGCGACGATGGGGCCGCGGTAGTTGTTCATCACCGGAGCGCCGGGCCAAACGGTGCGGTTGCCGGGAGGGTATCCTTCACGCCGCGATTCCCGTCCATTGACGGTCTTGTCCAGGAAAGCCGCGCCGGTGAGGGTGATGCCGGTAATCATCTGGGAAAGGTCTACGTGCTGTCCCTGTCCGGTCCGGCTGCGGTGCCGCAGGGCGGTCAGGGCGCACATGGCGCCATACATGCCGCCGGTGTCGTCCAAGTAGGACCAACCCCATCCGGCGGGCGGCTTGCCGGGCAGGCCGGAAAGGTAGGTCAGACCCGACAGGGCCTGGGCGGCAGGCCCCATGGTGCCGAAGTAGTGCTGGCGCCCGGTATGGCCGAAACCGGCCATGGAAACGTAAATCACGTCGGGCCGGAGTTTTTTCAGGTTCTCGTATCCCAGGCCCCAGCGGGTCATTATGCGGGAACTGAAGTTCTCGATGACTATGTCGGAAACGGAGATGAGGCTCTTGACGGCCTCGAGACCTTTGGGGTGGCGGACATTTATGGAGATGCCCAGCTTTCCGGCGTTGGTGTCGGCGAACTGGCCGGTGGAGTTGGGCCCTGGCTCCACGCCGGGAGGCACGGTAAAGCGGTTCTGGCGCAGGGTGTCGAGGTTCTCGGGCCATTCGACCTTGATGACCTCGGCGCCGAGGGTGGCCAACCAGCGGGCCGCCCAAGGACCGGCGCGGACCCAAGTGAAGTCAACGACGCGGATCCCCTCCAAGGGTTGATTTTTCCTGCGCCGCTGGGAAGGCTGAGGATGGGGTTGAGCGGATTCCGCCGGGGAATGGTCAAGCTGCGTCATTTTGGACCAGACCTATTCAGAAGAATCGGTGTCCCGGAGAAGCCAGGGTTCCTCTGCGGCCTCGTGGGGCCAGAGAAATTCGAATCCCGCGTCCAGAGCATACCTCTTGTCCAGGTCTTCCCGGTCGCCAATGTGGTAGTAAACGTCGGCTTGGAACCTGGCTTTCACGTCGGGCAGCATGTGTTTCGGGACGACGAAGTCCACCGGGATGTTGTGCCGTTCCCAGATGGCCCGCTGGCTGCTCATGGGACGGTCGGAGCAACTGCCTATCAGGTAGCCCTTTTCCTGGGTCTTTCTTACCAAGTCCATTGTCAGAATTCCGGGAGGGTCGCCCACCTCCAGCGTGCCGTCTATGTCAAAACTTATCAGTATCACCAAATGGGATCACCTCTCATGGATATGTGGTGGCCTTGGATTCCCGCCTGCGCGGGAATGACGTGTACTACGGCGCTCTAGTTGGGTGTGGCGCTCCACACGGTGAAGTTGCCGCCGGTGGGCATGGGGCCGCCGGATACGGCTATTTCAGGTTTTACGCCGGTAACCTGGCGGGCGCCGGCCCGCTGTTGCAACTGCTGTATGCAGTCTGTGTGCATCCAGAAACGGCTGCGGCCGCTGCCAATGTTGCCGCCGCTGGGCAGGATGGGGTTCGGCCCCTCGATGCTGATGTCCGTCTGGTAGAAGTCCAGGGCGTCGCCGAATTTCATGCCACGATAACCCAGGCCCTCGACGTGGAACTGGTGAAACTGGGCAAAGCCATCGTACATGTTCTCGAAGGAGAGGTCGGCGGCGGTTATGCCGGCCGCTTGGTATATCTTCCGTCCGGTGCTGGCAGTCTCAGCTTCGATCTCATCTAGGGTTGGAGTGATGCTCCTGGCGACGCCCCTGCTGGATGCGTGACCGAGGATGTAGACGGGACTCTGCTTCATATCCTGCGCCCGGTCGGCGGTGGTGAAGAGGTAGGCCGCTGATGTCATGATCGGTATGTCGTTGTCGAACAGGTTGGCCGGCTTGGCGATCCAGCGCGACGTCAGGTAGTCCTCCGGGGTCAACTCTTCGGGCCGGTGCTGAGCCCAGTACCCTTCGGGGAACATCAGGCCGTTCCTTCTTGAATTCTGCATGAAGGGGGCCATCATGTCGTGGTTCTTGCCGTACTTGCGGCAGTACTCGGCGAACTGCAACGCCGTGCCGAAGCAACCGGGGGCGCCCCACAGGGTCCGTCCCGGGCCGAGTGCGAAACTTCCGGGGACGGCGTCTGCCGCGCTGATGCCCCCGTGGTTATAGCGGCCTTCCAGGTTGTGCCAGCCCTTGAGCACCAAGCAGGTGCTGGTCAGGCCGTCGCCCACAGCCTGGGCGGCGATGACGATGGCCGCTGACATGCATCCGGGGGCATACATGGTGAACTTGACGTTGGTCAACTCCGGCATGTTCTTCAACAGCCACTCGGCGCTCAACTGGCCGATGCCGTCCAGCGGGTTGTCGGTGGGATTGAAGGCGTTGACCACGTCCATGGGCACGGGGGTATCCTCTGGCCAGTGGGCGCCGGTGGTAGTGACCGGAACGACCACAATGCCATCGACCTGGTCGGGGGAAACACCGGCGTCCTCCATGGCTCTCCGCATGGCCAGGATGCTGTTGGCGCCCACCGAGGTTTCCGGCCTGCCGTCCCAGCGTCGGGCCGTGGGAGAATGCCCGATACCGACGGCGGCCACCTTGCCCCGGTGTTCCCAGATTCCCAATCCTTCGGTGGACCGGTACATTGATTCAGGAGCCATCTGAGTGGTCATTGTTCACTCCTTCCTGTGATTCCCGCCTGCGCGGGAATGACGGTTAGTATGGCGGGAATGTCGTCTCTGCGCGGCAATGACGGGTTTTATGCCGGGAAAGACAGGCAGTATAGAAAACGGTTAGTATGGAAAGACAGCCAGCCTAGCCTATTACCTGCCATTCGGGGACCTTCTGGCCGTTTGACGTGGCTTCGAAGACTACTTCCACGGCGGCCCCCACCGGGACCTCATCCGCGGGCGTGCCGGGGAGGTGGGAGTACATCTGGACACCGGGATCCTCATCCAGCATGATCACAGCAAGGTTGAAGGGCAGATCGTCCTTGAGAGAGGCTACCGGACAGTCGTACACGACGCAATAGTTGTATATCCTGCCCCGGCCGCTCATCTCTTGCCATTCCAGGTTATCCCCGGACCCGCACTGGCGGCACGCCGGTGTCGGCGGGTGCTGCAACCGGTTGCAGGACTTGCAGTTCTGAATCACGAGACGGTCTTCGTTGGCGGCATCCCAGAACGGTTTGGTTAATTCGTCGGGTATTATGCCCTGCTTTGGCATATCTTCCACCTGTTTCGGAATTTTGTGAGTCGACTGGAAATTGATGAGCCTGTTTTGGTCAACGATAATCACATTTGCACGATATGTCAAAATGTTTGGAAGCTGATTTCCGCCGCGCCAGTGGGCGGCGGATTTTACAACGAGGTGCCGCAAATGACCCAGCATAGTTCTCCATCTCCAACGGGCAGCGACGCGCGGGGGCTTGCAAAAACGGACGGGGCCGGACCCACCCCTCCCGTAGCCGGGCAAAGGCCTCACAGTTCCACCCACCACGGGGTTACCATTGAAGACCCGTGGCACTGGCTGCGCGACCCAGGGTATCCAACAGTGAACGACGCCGACGTGCTGGCGTATCTCACTGCCGAGAACGAATACTTCGAAGCTTCGATGTCTCCGCACAAGGAGTTGATGGACACGATTTTCGAGGAAATCAAGGCGCGGCAGCAGCCGGACCTGTCCAGCGTGCCGTGGAAGCGGGGTGACTGGTATTACCAGTGGAGCTACCAGGAGGGCAGCCAGTACCGGGTGTGGCGGCGCTGGCCGGCGGGCGGCCCCAACGCTCGGGAAACGGCGCCCGCGGACGCCCAGACGATACTGGACGAGCCGGCCTTGGCGAAGGACTACGAGTACTTCCGCTTGGGATCGATGTCAGTCAGCAACGGCGCATCCCTGGTCGCCTACAGCACCGATACCGACGGCTCCGAACGGTACAGGATAGTGGTAAAGGACCTGGCAACGGGTAACATGCTGGAGGACGAGATTGAGGGAACGATAGGAAGCGCGGTGTGGGCAGCCGACGACTCATCGTTCTTCTATACGCTGGTGGACGAGAACTGGCGCCCGTGGCAGGTGCGGCGGCACACGCTGGGCCAACCCGTGGAACAGGACTCCATCGCCTACGAGGAAACAGATCCCGGCTTCTTCGTAGGCCTGTCGATAACCACTTCGAGGGAGTACATCCTCATCGGCGCGGGCGACCACGTCACGTCGGAGGTGCGGCTCATACCAGCGTCGGACCCAGGCTCCGGGGCCACCCTGGTGTCTGCCCGAAGGACCGGTCACGAGTACTCGGTGGACCACCAAGGCGACCGCTTCGTCATCCGCACCAACGACAGGCACAAGAACGCGCGCTTGGCGACGGCCCCGGCGGACGACCCCGGCGAAGGGGCTTGGGCACCATTGGTGGAACCTTCCGACTCGCACTACATCCGAGGCTTCGAAGCATTCGAGAACTTTATCGCCGTGGAGGAGCGGATAGACGGCTTGGACCACCTGCGCCTGATCGACCGGGCGGGAGAGTCAACCTACATACCCTTCCCTGAGTCGGCCTACACCGTTCACGTCGCCACCAACCCGGAATTTCAGACGGACACGCTACGCTTGGAGTACACGTCGATGGTGACGCCAACGACGGTGTTCGACTATCACGTCGGCACCGGCGAACTGGAAGTCCGCAAGGTACAGGAAGTCCCCAGCGGGTACGAGGCCTCGGAATACGTCACCGACCGGGTAATGGCCGCGGCGCGCGACGGCGTGCAGGTGCCCGTGTCCATCGTCCGCCGCAGGGAGACCCCGGTGGACGGCACGGCGCCCCTGTACCTCTACGGCTACGGCGCTTACGGCTATGCCATCCCGCCGTCGTTTTCCACCACCCGGTTGTCGCTGCTGGACCGGGGCTTCATCTTCGCCATCGCCCACATTCGCGGGGGCGACGACCTGGGATACCATTGGTACGAGGCGGGCAAGCTGGACCGGCGCGCCAACACGTTCAACGACTTCGTGGACGTCGCTCGTCACCTGATAGAGCAGGGATACGGCGCGGAAGGCCGCATCGCCATCGCCGGGGGCAGCGCCGGCGGCCAGCTTATGGGGGCGGTGGTGAACCAAGCGCCGGAATTGTGGGGCGCCGTCGCCGCCCATGTGCCGTTCGTGGACGCGCTGAACACCATGCTGGATGACACGTTGCCCCTCACTCCCATCGAGTGGCCGGAGTGGGGCAATCCCATCGAAGACCGGATCGTTTTCGATTACATCCGGTCTTACTCTCCGTATGACCAACTGACGGCGCGTAACTACCCCCCAATACTGGTGACCGCGGGGCTGAACGACCCCAGGGTCACCTACTGGGAACCCGCAAAGTACGTGGCAAAGCTGCGGACGTTGAAGACCAACGACAATCCGCTGCTGTTGAAGACCAATATGGGCGCGGGCCACGGCGGCAGGTCGGGAAGGTACGACCGGCTGTACGAGGTAGCCGAGGAGTACGCCTTCATGCTGGCAAGTATGGGACTGGCGGAGTGACCGTCAACCGGCGCTTGCCTGCCAGGTGGGTCCGGTGATACAAACACAGGAAGCGGGCCGGGAACGCCCGCTTGAATAAGGAGGTTGGACATGGCTCGCTTGGAAGGAAAGGTGGCGGTGATTACCGGGGCCACCGGCGGTATTGGTAGCGCGGCGGCGAGACTATTTGCCGACGAGGGTGCACGGGTGGCGTTGGTCGACCTCGATGAAGCGGCGCTCCAAGAGTTAGTGCGGTCAATCGGGGAGGAACGGGCGAGCTACACTGTTGCCGACGTGACTCAACCCGACCAGACCCTGGCTTATTTCAACGAAGCCGTGAGCCGCTGGGGCGGCGTAGACGTGCTATTGGCAAACGCTGGCATCGAGGGGGCCATGTATTCGATACCGGACTATCCTATCGACGTTTTCGACCGGGTGATGGCGGTCAACGTGCGCGGCGTGTGGCTGGGAATCAAGTACGCGGTCCCGGTGATGCGCCAGCGGGGAGGCGGCAGCATCGTGATAACCTCTTCTACCGCCGGCATCGGCGGGACGCCATCCATGTCGGCGTACAACACCAGCAAGCACGCGGTCATCGGCTTGATGCGCACCGCCGCCTTGGAGGGGGCGCCCGACGGCATCCGGGTCAACACCGTCAACCCGTCCCCGATTGAGACGCGGATGATGCGGTCCATCGAAGAGATGCGAGTGGCGGCGCTGGACGACTCGTCGGTAACCGTCGACCAGATAAAGCAGGTGACGGCGACGCGCATACCGCTGGAACGCTACGGAGACCCCGAAGAAGTAGCCCGGATGATGCTGTTCCTGGCCAGCGACGACAGCAGCTTCTGCACCGGCGGGGTCTACATGGTGGACGGGGGACGGTCCGCGGGGACGCGGTAGGGGAGTTGGGGCGCGGGTCTCAATGGCAGTCAGCCATTCCAACGGCTACTCCGGCATGTTGAGCACCATCATGAGACGAGGCAGCAACCTGCAATGAAGAAAAAGCTCTCTATCACCGTAGACGCTGAGCTGTTCCCATTGGCCAAGCGGTACGCCCGCTCCCGTGGCGTGTCGCTTTCGTCGCTGATCGAGCAGTCTCTCAGGGAAATGACAGGTGAGAACACCCAGTCCTTCGCGTCGCGATGGCGAGGCAAGTTCCGGGTGGCAGAGCGTGACGATGCGCGTTACGAAGCGTTAGCCAAGAGGTACCTTCAATGATACTTCTCGACACTGACGTCCTTATAGATGTGGCCCTCGACAGGCGCCCATACTCTGACCAGGCCGCGGAACTCCTGGACCGCATCGAGCATGGCGCCGAGGTCGCATACATTGCCTGGCACTCCGTGTCGAACCTCTACTACCTGGTGGCTCCGGTACTTGGAGGAGTAAGCGCCCGCGATTTCATCGTGGAGTTGACCAGGTTTGTAGCGGTTGCTACAACCGACACGCAGGGCATCCGCTACGCCACAGAACTCCCGATGGCTGACTTCGGGGACGCCATGCAAGTGGCTGCCGTCCGCGCCTGCGGGGCACGGTACATAGTGACCAGGAACACCAGTGACTACGAACGCTCCCCGGTCCGTGCGGTCGGTCCGCAGGAGGCCTTGGCTGCACTGTTCTGACGGTTGGGGATGCCATGCCTTTCAATGTGACAACCGCATGACCCGCCACCCTAGCGCACGGTGCGGTAGCGCTTTGGAAGACGGCGGGCTGACGGTACTTGGAAGTGGGTTGATGAGGTTTTGGCGGGTGATGTATGGAAGTTTTTGACGCCCTGTTTGCCATAGGTCTGCTCCTGATGGTGGCCAAGTTGCTTGAGGGATTGTTCAAGCGGATCGGCATAAGTTCGATATTCGCCTATGGCATGGCCGGCGTTCTCCTGGGACCGGCGACCGGGCTGGTGGAACCAAACAGGGACATTCAACTCCTGCTCAATATCGGCATCTTCGTTTTCTTCTTCCTGGTGGGCTTGGACGAACTGGATATCTCCGGCTTCGTTTCAGCGATACGGGGGCGGCTCTTCGTTGCCGCCACCCTTTCGGTGGCCATTTCGATGGTGGGCTCCATGCTGGTCACCACCGACATCCTGTTTGACGTTGGGTTGGGCCTGGCTTTTACCGATGCAATGGCCGTGGCCGGAGTGCTGTCCCTCTCCAGCTTGGGCATTGTAGCCAAGGTGTTGATTGACGAAGAGTACCTGAAGGAGCCGGTGGGGATACAGATCTTTACCGGCGTGGTAGTCGCCGAATTGCTTGTCCTGTTTATCATCGGGTTTGCCATCAGCGAACACGCCTTCCTGGACGCGGAAGGCCACTTGAACGTCGTTACCAGCGTCGCTCTGCTCCTGGGGGAACTGGCCGCTTTCGCCGTAGTAACTTGGCTGGTCTGCAACAAGGTTATTCCCCGGCTATTGGTGGTGTTGCACAAGGTATTGCAAGTCCCCCAGCTTTCCTATGGTCTGCTGCTGGGCGGCCTGTTCTTGGTCATCGTGCTGGCCGAGAAAGTCGGTCTCCACGGTTCCCTGGGCGCACTGCTATTCGGCGCTGCCCTTTCGCCGCTGCCCTACCAGCTAAGACATGATTCCATGCCCGGAATGAGGAGCACCGCGGAGGGACTGTTCGTTCCCCTGTTCTTTGCCTCGGCAGGGCTGAACCTGAACCTGACCTTCCTGGAGTTGCACCCAGAAGTCATAGCGGCGCTGATCTTCGTGCCGCTGGCTGCCAAATTCGCCGGCGCCTTCATCAGCGCCTACATTACCCGGCTGGAATCGCCCTTCGCCGTGGCCAGCGGCCTGATGGCAAAGGGAGTGGCTGAAATCGCCCTTCTACTGGTCATGCTGCACGCGCATGTAATAGACGAGGCCTTGTTCTCGCTGCTGGTTATGATCATGTTCGGCTACGTTCTGCTGACTCCCTTGGGGATCAGCTTCGCAGTGCGCAGGGTCCGGCACTCGGACGCCAGCGCCGATAGCGACGTTCCCCATTTAATGGACCGTTTCGTGCTGGGCGGAGTCCACGTAAAGGACGTGCTGGACACCACTCGGATCTACCCGGACCAGTCGATAACCCTGAGAAGTTTTATCGATCACTGGACTACTTCGGAGCAGCACGACTATGTGGTTGTTGACGGCAGAAACCTGGCCGGTGTAGTTTCATTGAGCGTTCTTCGATACTTGCCCAGAGGCCAGTGGGGACATACCTCACTGCTGGACGTTATGCGTCAGGACACTCCTACAGCGACTCCCGACGAACTGGTGGAGGACACGCTGGAGCGCATGTTGGATAGTTCCCTCACGGTATTCCCCGTGGTCGACCCCGACACAGGAGATTTCCGGGGGTCTATTTCCAGCTATGAGATACTGGAGATGATTCTATTGACGGCAGGCGGTCGGGACATCTAGCGGACTGCTGAAAAGGGTCGCCTGACGTCTGTTCTCCAAGTTGGCGGGATACAATGTTCTCGGAATCTAAATTGCCCCACGGTCTCCTTGTTTGCACCCTTGTTGTCGCTTTCATTGTGCTCATGGCAATAGGATGCGGCGAAGGAAGCCCTCCGGGGAATAATAATAGTGAGTCGAAGGTATCCGGCCGAACCTCCGCTACTGGAATTGCCTTGTCCAACATGGCCCGTGAAGGAGAGGTGTTGTTCAACGCCAACTGCTCGGTCTGTCACGGGGTGAACGCTTCCGGCACCATGCAGGGTCCACCCCTGATGGACAGGGTCTACCACCCGGGACATCATGCAGACGTCAGCTTTCGTAGCGCGGTCCGCCAGGGCGTGCCGCAACACCACTGGGGCTTCGGCAACATGCCTCCCGTCGCCGGGGTTTCACCGGACGACGTGGAAAAGATCATCTGCTATATCCGGGAATTGCAGCGGGCCAAGGGCATCTTCGAGGGGGAGGCCTTTCCAACCGTGTGTTGAGCCGGGTCCATAAGACCGGTCCATTTCAACAACAGCGAAGGGCGTCCTCGGGCAACGGGAGCAGACCTTGATAACAGCCGGCCGCGTCCGTTCCACGGCTATCAGAGTTCTCGGCTGGCCTGCCGCGGCCGCGATACTGATAGCCGGAGCGGCCCTTTTAGCCGGGTGCTCATCTTCGCCCTCTCAGGACACTCCTGCTCCCGTCACTTCTCCCACCGAGCAGGCTGTTCCAACGGGCCAGCAAATATTCTTATCAAATTGCGCCGCATGTCACGGGGCCACAGGGGAGGGTCAACCGGACTGGCACATAGAGAAACCGGACGGGACGTTGCCGGCGCCGCCGCTCAACGGCGATGGGCACACATGGCACCATGGGGATGGCCTGCTGTACCGGATAATCAGCCAGGGAGGGGCCATACCGGAGATGCCCAGCTACAAAAGCGGTATGCCCGCCTTCGGCGACCACCTGAGCCGCCAAGAAATTATCGACGTGCTGAACTATATCAAGAGCCTCTGGGGAGACAAGACCAAGCGGGGACTGTCCATCCGGGAGTCACAAGCCCTGGTCAGTGAGAGTGACCCGTTTCCAATGGAGGAAGAGTAGGGCTGTGGAGGTTGGCAGTATGGGATGAGGTGCTTGGAATGGTCCAAGTCGTTCAATTTATGCAACTCCTCGTGGCTGTTCTTCCGCCTCCATACCCCCTCGACCATCCGGTAGCCGACGCGGGGTTCGGTGCAGATGTAGGTGGGCTTGTCGGGGTCGTCACCCAGCCTGAGGCGTATCTTACTCAGGGCCGTGCGTATGGGGCGCACGTCGGCGTATCCTCGGCGCCCCAGACTTACTGGAGCAGGCGCTCGTAGGTCAGCACCCGCCCGGCGTTGGCCGCCAATTCGGCCGGCAACCGTAACTCGATAGCGGTCAGCTGCACCGGGTCGCCGGCCAAGGTAATCCGGCGGTCGGCGAAGTGGACGGCCATGTCCCCCAGCACGAAGAGTCCGTCGGTTCGGGAGCCTCCAGGCGTGGGCAAGACCCACCTGGCCATCGCCCTGGCATTCAGGGCCATTGAGAACGGTCAGGGAGCCTACTTCGTCCGCGCCTACGACCTGATGGAGGACCTGCGCAAGGCCCGCGTCGAGCACAACCTGGACCGGAGGATGCGGGTCTATCTCTCTCCCAAGGTGCTGGTGGTGGACGAGTTCGGCTTCTGGCCCTACGACTGGGAGTCGGCCGCCGCCTTCTTCACCCTGGTATCGGCCTGGTACGAACGGGGCAGCATCATCCTGATTTCCAAAAAGGGCTTCGGAAGTGGGCCAAAAGGGGCCGTACTGCGAACTTTTCAGTGGGAGGTTCCACTGTAAGGAAGCACCCAATTGCACGGCCAAGTTTAACCCAATCACGTGTGGGCGTCCAACGCAGCCACAGACGCCCGCATTAACCTGTCTTCCCTGATCCTCACCCACCGCTCGACGCTGATGGTAAACTCGCTGGAAGTCGACAGGACCGGCATTTCACAGTAAACGGGGTAGCGCTTTCGATGCCATGAGGCGTCAGTGCCCGGGTCCTTTTGGGCGCTTGCCGTTACCCTATCAGGTCGGGCTCGGCCCAGTGGTGCCATTCTTTGAGCGCGCCGTCCGGGCGGACTTCGATGCGGGTGTTGCCGCAGCCCCAGCGTTCCAGGTGATCAACTAAATTGTCCATTCGCTTTGGCTTCCGGATCGGCCCTTTATGCACCTCTGACTCTCTATTCTGGCGTCGCCGCGACCAACAGGTGGTCGATCCGGTTTGGGGGAACCACTTTCGCCCCCCGTCCTCTGGTAAGGTGGGCAGCAGTCCCTTGGGTCGGCGACCGCATTCCGTGTCCAGCCCGCGCCGTCGGTCAAGAACTTGTGCACGGTTCATTCTTGGCGCATCCCAGGAAGGCGTCAATTTCCTGTTGCGCGTGGATTTCATCCCGCGGAGTGTGCTTCCCCCAAAGCTGGTCGTAGAGCAACCTTGAGGTTTCGACCAGTTCGTTCGCCAATCTGCCTCTACTTTCTGCAAACGCGAGCATCTTCAAAGTTGGGATTGCTTGGGCACGGTCAGCGTGTGATGGATGGTAGGTCAGTAGGACTTGCGCGGTTTTCGCAGCCTCTGGGGGCGCGTCCAGCAGTATCCAGAGGTTCGCTAAATGGGGTGCAGACCGTGGGTTCGCTTGCACTGAATTGATGTATCGGTCCGATGCGATTTTTCGGATTTCCTCGAACGTATTGTCATGGCACACGGCTTTGTCTTGGAGTTTCATCTGGTCCAGAAGCGTCCACAGGGTTTGGGGATCTATTGCCGGGCTTTTGGCCTGCTGCAGTACCCATGCTTGATCTGGTTCCCCGAAGGCCACGGCTACCCGGGCGGCGAATTCTGTGGTGACAGAATCTTCAACCAGTAAGTCGCCGTACTGACGAACAAAGTCGTCGTGGTCCCACACTTTCTCGGCAAAAGTTAGCAATTTGCTGCGGTCCAATACACGGCCTGCGTCCGTCAAGAGTTGCACAGCGTAAAGCCCGACGGTCATTTGGGTTCGAGCGACTCGGTCGGCCCCACGGAAGACTCTGCCTGCTTCGTCGGCGTCCCACGCGCTCAACGGCAGAGCTTTGCACTTTTCCATTGCCCAATCCAGCGGATCGAGGTCATTGTGATGTATGACTACCGCGACACCCAGTCCGGTTAGCCAATCGTTGTAGTTCCAGCGGCCGGCTAGGTATGGAAACCGCAGACTGTCTTCCAGTGCCATAGTCATGCGGCGCTCGTGTTCACCCAGGATAATCCCAGAAATTCGGGAGGCCTTTTCAGGTTCCTCGTCTCGCAAACCCCACGCGATGTCTGCGAGGGGTTTGCCTCTGGGTTCAAACATGGCCCGCCGTAAGCCGTCCTCCAGTTCGTTCATCACCTCGTCAGACCAATGATTCAGCACGCAGTCGTTGAGTAGTTGGGTGCATTGCTGCTCGACTTGCTCAGTCGTCGGCCGTTTTTGTTCGGGACCAAAGGAAGTGTAATTGAGCAGCTCAAATGTCCACCAAGTGCTTCGCGCAGGCCCGAGTGTTGCAAGACTGGAAACTAGATCTGCTATCGGGTCAGACACAGCTACCAAGTCCACAGTCTCAGGGGCATCGGAGTTTGGCAATGCTCTGGACGCAATTTCTCTTGCGTGGACGATTTCCAATGTGTGGAGTATTGCCAACGCGATCAGCGCCGTTGATGAGGTATCGGCAATCCAATTTAGAGGTTGGCGGTAATCGGACGTGGCGCGGATGCCGGCCAGGCAGGACGCCGCAAAAGACTGCAACAAGTGGTTCTGTATCTTGTCCACTAGCTCCGGCAGCATCCCAGGCTTCAGTTCCAGAAGAAGGTCCACGATTGACGCGATGCCTGGGTACATTAGCCGGTATGCCTCATAGGCGTTAGCGGGTCCTACGTGGAAAGTCCGCAGAGGGTCGCCGTGACCTGTTTCTTTGGAGTGTGCCGTCGCGCCCCGAATATCCAGCCCAAGAATGTGCCTCGGATCGATGATGTTGCCTTTTTCATGGAGGCTTTCCAATGTATCCAGCGCGTATGTGGCGAACCTGTCGATTTGTTCTGGAGACCAAGAAGCACGCATGATTGGCGCCGACAAGTCTGAGCGGATTGAGCCCATGGCCCAAAAGGCTGTGTCGTGGTTCTCGATCCCGGTGGTTGCCGAAAGTGCTTCCCTGATCCCGTCAATGATCATTTCCGCTACTAGCTCGTTTATGTCTGGCCGCAGTTGGGTTGGGCCTCCGTCGGGGTCGAACCAGTTGCGAATCTCAGCGATGGCCCGGACAGCTTCGTCGGTTTGCCCGAGTTGCTTTTGGATTATCGGTTCAACTAGGTCGCAACACGTCGATTGCTTCAGAGGCGCCAAGCCGCTGCCAAAAATCCGCCAGATGGCCTGCCTTGCCTTTAGCGGCAGCTGGATGGTTGGGGGGTCGCTGCTGGCCGTCATTTGATTTCCTCGACGAGAACCCCATTGTTGTTGCGGCCCACGTTCAATGACCAGAATTCCTCGGCCTCGGCGCGGTACACACCATAGGAGAGCGTCGCAAAAGTGACGCCGTGCTCGTGCCACCCATTGATTGAATTGGTAACGATTATCTCCTTGTCCGGCGTAATCATGTAGCGGTCGTGAAATGCTGGACGGTCTTGCCCTTTGCGGTCCTTAGTGGTGACCGACCTGACCGCCACGTGGTTGGTGAGGATTGAGGGATACTTGGACAACCACCTTTCAACGTTCCGTTGGCCGCAGAGAATTCTCAATTGCTGCCCTTTGGTCGTTGAGAACATGCTGCTGTATACGCGCTCGTTCGTATTGTCGAGATCCCGTTGCATGAAATAGGGATCGGCGAGGTAGATTGGTCCGTTGGAATGCCCACTGTCGGCCAGGAGACTTAGGAAAAAATCAATTGCTTGCTCAGTCTGGTCAGGTCCAAAGCGGCCGAGGTTTCCTTGACCCCGGGCATCCCTGTCTTGGAGCCAACTCCTCCGTCCGAGCATTTCACGACGGATTGCACTATCCAAAGCAGCCGAATTTTCGTCGCCAACTGAAATGAGTGATTTGGCGTCACCAATGCTGACGGTATTAGTGGTTCCGCGTCGGGCATCGTGAACTGCAAGCGTCTGGCCGGTTGTCAGGTTCATGCTAATGTTTATCTCTCTGACTAACGGCACCTCCCACCTGTCTATGCATTGTCCGTCGCGACGTCGGTACAATGCCAACCCAATTTGATCCAGCGACGAATCGACATTGATGAGTGTGTGCTGCTCAGTTATTTCCAAGTGCTGATGAACCAGTGCATCATCGTTGTCGTCGGCCCATACGGTGGCGAAGTAGCCATTTTCTGGTAGGCCGGTTCCGTCGGCAGTGTTGACGCTTAGTCTCAGATGAGTCCGTTCATTTGCGAGTTCACAATTTATTTCGTCCTCCGCACCTGAGATCATGAGATTGCCTACCCGGTCCAATCGTCGATCAAGACGAAATGCCAGGCCACTCAGAGCATCCTCAATCTGGCGGGATGTGTAGGACTCACATACCCTCCGCCAGTAGTCGCGGGGATCAGGTTCAAGACTCCAAACCTCGGTCACCTTCGCGCTGTGTCTTTTGAACGGACTGTTCACCGAGTGGCCGTCCGTTCCCATGTGGTTCCGGTAAGCCCAATGGCAGCGAGCGGGCTGTTCCAGAGCGTAGAATACGTCGATGCCCTCGACAACCATTGCTTTCTTATCCAAGATGTCCTTGACCAGCTCCAGGCAATATGCAAGAGGTGCATCCACAGCATGGAGTTTGATTTCTCCCGGATGGACTATTTCATTGGATGGAAACGTCATGGTACGCCACACCCCGTCCGGTTCACGTGCCCACGGGCCCATACCGTCGGTGCGTCGGTGGCGGATGTGGGTGAATAGATTGCGGGCTGGGCCCTCTTTCGGGTGCCATGCCAGTACCGACATCCGGGAAGTTCGGTTTTCGTTGGCTCCGTCGGGAACCAGGGTGTTTTCCATCGTCCTTCGTCTCACTTGAAATTGGGACATCCTGCCCTCAGCTCGGAATCCTCCTCCGGAGATTGCTCACCGGTTAGGTGACTTCGGCATACCCAGGATCGCGTCCTTTGGCCGTTAGGTATAGAACGTCAGAAACGGTGCATTGGATTACCGCCGTTCCACTGCCGAGACTTCCCCGTCAGTCAGCTCGCACAACCGTCATCGCGGTCAGATGCGGTCGGTCATCTGGACGTACCCCGGGTTCTTGTCCGCGGCGGCGAGCTTGCGGCGGCGAACACGTCGTCGCCGCCCGCATCTACAGCATGACTTACGCGCCGTCGCTTTCGGCTGCTTGGTTTTGCAGTTCCCTCAAGTAGTTCTCTTGTCCGTCGACGCGGGCTCTCTGCTCGTCGATCTTCCGGTGGTATTCCCGTTGTCCTTCTCTGTCGTACTCATCCAGTGCCCACATTAGTCGCCAGCTAAGGCCATCCAATCCATTCAGCATCGCTCGCAGTTTCCTTGACTCACTTTAAATGGTCGCAGGGTATGCGCAGCATTCTTCACTACGGCAGTCGTAACGTCTCTCGTACTTCCTGTTGCACAGTTGTTTCCGGCAACAATGGCGGTCCATCAGGGCCTTGGCCCTATCTATCCAGCTACGTATGGCTTGCCACCCAAAGCCCGTGTGTCATTCGATACAAAGCACGGCCAACGTCTTGCCACACACACGGCAGCATTTTTCTGCGGCGTCCTCTATCGAGCCGCACAGAGCGCATTCGTGAGTTTTGCTGGCCGTCAGGCAAGGCGCTCAATGAATGACCAAAAGAGGCTTTAGCTAGAGCCTTCGAGCTAATAGTCGAGTTGTGAGATCTTGCTGACTCTAGTCAAGCGGCTGGACAACGGCAACCCAAGGGCAAAACAGGCTAGCGGGACGGTGATTGTACGGTAATGTACAAGCCTCCCTGTAATGTCGTAAAGCCTACGCCACAATTTCGGAATATTTCCTACAAAGCGCTCGCAACGGCTTGGATGGACTCCTCAGACTCCATCCGGGTGTCTTCCAGATGGCCCAAGATCGTGTCGAGATGTTCCTTGAAGAAGCGCTTGGAAGTCTCGGTTTCCTTGATACGCTCAAGGACCCTTGGCCAACTGTCGGTACCCATGTAAAGGGAGGCGGTATGAGCCAAAAGAGTCATCATATCGTTGACATAGGGCAGTAATCCACCGGCGATATGCTGAATGTCAGTGCCTCCAGCTAGGTACTGGCCAACTTCCTCGTTTACTACTTGAGGAGCACGGTCCAAGGTGTCCATTAACCCCTGAACCCAGTCTTCGCCTAAAGCTTCCTTCAACTCACGCAAAGACCAGGAGTGACCATCATCTTTCATCGTCAGCACGCGAATCAAGGCGTCCACATTGCGGTCGACGTCGAACTCGTCGAGAAGCAAGTTAGCCCAACAATCTAACATGCGCTCGGCGTTGTTGTTGCCCGCGGTGTACTCCTCCTCACCTAACCTCTTCAGGCGACTAGCTTCGTACATCACGTGGAATAACTCATGAGACACCGTTATCAAGCAGTTGGGGTTATTGAGGTTCCAAGGATTAACTGCATCAGCATTGATAACGACTGCGAAGCCCAGCTCCTCTTCATGAGTCCGGATCCAGAGTGTCCTGGCAAGAGCATGGGCATTCGCCCGCGCTGCAATATATCCGCTTGGGCCCGCACGTTCCTTGAGAAAAAAATTCACGTCCTCCTGAAAGCTGTTTGTGACTCGAACCAGCTTCAGCAAGAAGGGCAATCCTCTCTTTTCCGTGGCAGCAGCCACCGCGTCTGCCAACATTCTGATGTCCCGTTCAGCTGCTGAGCGAGACTCGAACGGAATACCGGGTAGTTCAACCGAGTAGCTCAGAGTTTGCTTGTCTTCCACTGGCTTACTCTTCAATTAGCCCTTCCCCGATTGAGATCTCGCTTCGACTGCCCTTCTTTACTCTTCCTCTATTGGCCCGTCGTAAGCTGTCTTGATTGAGCAGATGCGCGGAACGAATGACTGACCGTGAATGATCCACTGGCGGTCCCAAACGCCCGCAGGAAACAATGGCTCGCTGTGCGCCTTTACGAGACTTTTCCACTCAGCGTGGTTGTTGAAGGGAGTTTGCTCCCTCCCTTTTCGCATTTCCTCCGCCTTGAGAAATCCCAAATAGACCAGGATGATGGGATAGCCAAGGTCCGTCAACTTCCACGACCAGGCAAAGCGGTTGGCCATCTGATAGCGATGCTCATGGGACAACGCCCAGTCGAAACCTGTCTGGTTCGCTAACGCTGCGTTAGTTTCCTTGATGCATTCGGCGATTCGTGCGCGGTTGCGATGACTACCTCCAACTCGGTCCCTTACCTTCAGTTCTTGGGTATGCGCCTTTGCCTCCACTAGGAGCAACCCCTTGTGGCCGTTCACCGTGCACGTGCTTGCGATGTCCCAATTCGGAGTTTGGGAGTCGTAGCTCTGTTTCTCCAACCACCAGTCACCCAGCGCCTTACAATCCCGCAGTGGCAATAGTCTGTGCTCCTGGTGAAGCTGCGCTTCCTCAATTTCGTCAAATCCCTGTGGCATCCATTTGTCTTCTGAGGACACGACGCCCCACGGCTCGGCCAGCTTGTTCAAGCGACTCGCGACTTGCCTAGGTGCGCCATGAGTCAGCCAGTGGCACCGGGGCTTGCTTCCCTTTCGTTGATTTCGCTTGAGGTTATCCAAGGGTCTATCCATGTAGGAGCCATCCGACCTTGCCACAACTGATCTCACCGGACCACTGCGCGGAAAGTCTGCCTAGATCCGAACTGAACGCGCAATCAAGGGACTTAAGCCCTGGTTCGTTTATGTGATTAAATCGGTCCAGCCAATATCTTTCAAGTCGCTAATTAACCAGCGGTGTGCCAGTTCAGTTGCTGGTCGTTTACCGTCATGGTGCAAAAGCCCCATGGAAGACCAAAAGATGCCGGAGTTCTCAAGAGCCTCCAACCGAGCGATTTCGACCCTTTCGCGAATCAGACTTTGGGTACTGTCATCTCTTGCTCCAAGCTCGAAGTCAACTTGAGACTGTTCATTGTTGCTGACGGGGCGTGGCCACCAAGTCAACACAGGTCCATCAAATGAAGCTCTAGGAGATGAAGGGATCACCAGTCTGCCCTCCAACTTGACCGGGAGAATAGAATTCAACTTAAGCCTTTCCCCAAAGCAATGGAACCAGGTATCCACCATGGCGGTGTATATGCGTAGTGCAGCTTCGAATATCGCCGTTGTGCGTTCCAATAGTCGTTGGTCGGTGAATTCTTCGTACCACATCCACGATGATCTACCTGTGGGGAAGGCTTGGTCTGGACCAGGCCAAGGATTCACAATGGATACTTCGCCCTCCTGCAACATTTCGGCGAGTTGATTCCTGATTGCGTGTAGTTCGTCGTGCCGGTATATGGAACCATTGACACGCAAAGAGAACACGTCCGACAGATGTCTATCCATGTTTTCGACAACTTCTGGGATGTCCGCTGAATCGGGGATCGAGAATCCCCGTGCTGAAAGGTTGCAGGCGAATTCGTATGCGAGTTCTTGGACTGCGTCTGTCGACGCTAACGCAAGACGTCTAGACTTGAGAATCTCGGACAGAGAATCCGAAAGCATCATTTTGGTCATGAGCCACGGCCCTACCCTGGCAGGTGGCTTTACAACCGACGCAACTGATGGCCAGTCCGGATTGAAATTGCCGGAACCAAAACCAGCGTTTCTTGGGAGATCAATTACCGGTTCCAGAGCTTCTGAACCGTAGTACCAACTTGTGTAAATCATTCGGGAATTTACTGCTATCCCGAGCGTACGCACCTCGCCATTGGATTTCACGGGACCAATCGCTGGCATCAATTTCCCCAAGCCATTGCTCCAGTTCTCCATCGCGCTTCTTATTTTCCCGCCAATTTCCAGGTATGTTCCTTGTATTTCCTGGTTGTTGGCATCAGGCGTGAACCAACTCCGTTCCGCCTCTTCGAACACTTGACCGGCTAGCCCGGGATCAGAGGACGCTAGATTGGCTGCCAATGACAGTCCAACTGTTTCGTTCTCAGAATGAATAGCGATGCCTATAGGAATCAACCATCTGTCGGAGACCGGCTTAAGATCATCTAGGGAGACTTGGCCTTCGACAATCGCGCGGGCAGCGAACCACTCCCTGAATACCGGGAGAGCAAAGTCAACCTTGTCTCCCTGTTCGTGGACCAAACGGGAGTTCGCTAGCAAGTTACGCATGGATTGCCGTGGATGTATCTCCACCTTGTTCACACTGCTTCCGTTGGTCACGGACGCAACTGCTAGTTTCTGTAATAGATCGGCCACATCATCCTGTTGGGAGGCCATTTCCCTCAATGCTCTATCTGCGATCCGGCTCATGAGCTGACTGGGCATTGCCCAAGAAACTGCGGGGACTCGGCCTAATTCGCTACCAATCATAATCGCGAACAACGGAAGGTTCGCAACTGATTGTACGGATTGTGGGAGATGCAGCAGCTCATTCCTTTCTACTTTGCGGAGCGCTATCTTGGACATCAAAGCTAGAAGTTCAGGCTCTTCCAGTCGGGGAACTTCGATCTCGTGCCCCACATCCTGAAGGGAAGGCAATGGTCTATTCGTGACCATCACAGTTACTTTAGGGTTAGCCAGCGCATAAACCTCCAAATCATCAAGGACGCGGTTGGCCGTTTCCGTCCCGACCTCGTCGAGGCCGTCAACTACAACGAAAGCACCCTGAACAGCGGGGAACGCGTAGCCCGAGGCGACAGTTTCAACGTATTGTCTAACAGGTTGATTCAAGTCCCTGGCCCTAACAAATACGGGGAACGGTTGAGAACGATCAGCAAGGGCCGTGGAAATGGCCTTCTGAAAAAGACGCTCTACGGCTAGGGTTTTTCCCACACCTTGGTCACCAACCACCCTGTTTACTCCGCTGGCAGGAGGGGCCAAACCGTAGCCCACCGTTGAGTCTTCTGCCAACTCGTCAGCTGCAACGTCGGTTACTCCTAGTGTGGTTAGTGATTTCTTACATCTAGCGATACTTTCTCGCTGAAATTGTCTGAGTAAAGGGTCCCGTCCCCCGGGAGACGAAGTGCGAAACAGGCGATTTATTTCGTCGGCAAGAGACGCCCGGATTAGCTCTCCCAACGTGTTTAGGCTACCAACCTCGCACCACTTAGCATAATCGCCCGCTTCCTTAACCAGTTGATTAGTAACTTCGTCCCTGGAGTCCACAGGTAACAAGAACGCGAGTAGTTTGCCTCGCACACTCATGCAGGCGTGGACTTCCTCTACTACGGGCTTGGTGGTTTCCTCACCGACTAGCCAGATGACGAAATCCGCATCAGCAGCATTGCTTACGTAATAGTCCCTAGCTTGCTGAGAACTTGCAGGCATATCCTCGAATGCCCACACACTACAATTGGGAAAGGCATCGACAGCTTTCTTGGCTTCCGATCGGGGGTAGTCCATATTGGGAGTTTGCCGACTGCTTATGAAAACAAGCAAGTTCGATTCACTGCGGTTCACAAACTCTGGCATCGGATAAGTCTCCGAAATTCATTTACAGGGTTCGCTTCGCCCCCAAGGAGGCGCGGACGGGTGTCACCGAGGGTGTCGTTGAGCATCTCACTGCGTAACGGTGCTGTTCCTATTAGACCTGAACGTGCCCCGCCATGTCTCGGCTTGATTAACGCGCATTTCACCTACGAGCGGCCAATCTCAACGACGGAGGATTTGCTTTACGTAATCGTACTCGACGCCACGTTCTTGGAAAAAGATGTGCTTGTCCGCGAAATCATCCCTTGTCCAAGTTCCGCTGTCGTAACGTTTCCTCAAGTCTTCGTACTTGGTTGCCGAGACGATGAAGGAATCGAGCTGCACTTCGGGATTGCCGGAACGGCTGGCGATTTCTCGCGCCAATCCGGGTAGCCTCTCGTGAAGCCGTGCCTTGTTATCGTTGATGTAGGCCGGAGCGGTTAGCATTCCGTGCGGTTCTATGAACACTATACGCTGTGCGTCTTCGCTCTTGACCCACAGGATGAAATCGGGGTAAAAGCCGCTACTCTCAAAGAAACCCACGCCTTTGCTACGGGCCAGGTTTCGTAGCAAAAACAGTTCAGCACCCTCCGGTAGGGCGTCGGGTGTACTCTCGCAGTAGTCTCTCAGGTCAGCGACGAACCTCTTCTCGCTTTCCTGCAAGCCGGTTGGCGTTGAAGTAATGCCGTTAGCTTCCACCAGTAACGGCTGGTAGAGATGCCTGTCGAAATGGATTCTTGGCAAGGCTCCTTGATCTTCTTGGTATAGGCAATTGCAGTCCGCAATCAGCTTTTCAATTTCACGAGCGAGGTCTATTTTCTCTCTTGGCACCCTCACCGTGTACATTCCATCATCTTCGCGTTCGCCGATGTTGAACCGGAAGTTGCCATCAGTGTGGTCCAGTTGACGGTAGGTCAGATGGTTTGATTCCCAGCGGGATTGTCGGTGCCGATAGAGCATATCGGCGTACCTGCGGAGGATGTGGGTGACAGCTTCCTGCAACCTGCGCTGGTCATCGTGATTCTTGGGCATGACTACGGATTCCTCGGAATCCAGCAGGTACGCCTTCCTCCCCGCTTCCAGGATGGGACGCAGCAGTTCCTGCCGGACCAGCAGGTTGCTGAACCGCTTAGTTTCCTTGTATTCCAGCAACTCCAGGTAGGCTCGGTTCCAGTCCACGAGGTCCAGGCTCTCCGATGGTATCTCCAGTTCACTGCCTGAGCTGGCGCCCGTGGTTGCAAGTCCGTCTCGGCCACTCTGTATCTGTTGCACTGTGGCTGACATGACCACAGCAACCGGTCCAACATTACTATCGTGTTTCAACAACACGGTTTCCTGGCTGGAGAAATCCTTGTCCTCGTCAAGACGGGGTATGACCAGTCCCTTGTCCAAGAAGTCCCGGTTGGGGCGGATGAACAGCGGCAGCTCTACCAATTCCTGGGTGCTGATGCCCTCGCTTTCCAGGTAATCCCGGAACTGGGCCATGTAGTTGGCCCGCAGAGCAAAGATGTTCAAAGTTTCCAGCAGCCGGATGTGGTCTGGATGCGGACCATCGTTCAGGGCCGAACTGCGTTTCAGCGACATATCCCGGCCTCGCAGGCGGACGCCGCGTCCGAACAGTTGGATTATCTGCGAGCCCTCGGTGCGCCCGATGTTCAGCAGGCCCATGTTGGACACCCGCCAGGAATTCCAGCCTTCAATGAACTTGCGGGCGCCGGCCAGAACCTCCACGGTTGAATCAGGTTCGTTTATGCGGTCAAACAGGGATGATTGCAGGGCGTCCTCGGCGATGACGATGCCGGCGTCGTCGGCTTCCACCAGCCGCTTGAACGCGGGGGTGTCGCCAATGTAGATGACGCCAAAGTAGCTGTCGCTGCCGTCCGCTTTCAGGCCCAACTCTCCTTCGCTGCCGCGCAGGTCGCATAGTTGCAGTCCACCGCTGCCAGTGGTGTGCATTACCTTGGACAGGGCGTCCTGGTACACGGTGGAGGCGTCGGTTGGACGACGGCGCAGGTAGTCGAACTTACCCTCGAATATGTCCCGCCCGTCAGTTGCGTTGAGCAGGCCAGACTTGCCATTCAGTAGCCGGTCGATGGTGTCAACAACCCAGCCGGGTTCGCTCAAAACACGATGCAGGAACCGGACGACGGTAAGGATGTCGCTCCGCCGATTGCCGCCTTCCGTGTAAACAGCGTTGACGCTCCCACCGATGAAAGTCCATAGAGGACGAGACAGGTTGTAGGGCCGCAGTGCCATACACTGTTCGGCGAAGACGAGCTGCTGTTCGTAGAAGGAGAGCAGGTTGGCCATCAGGAGAGTATCGGTCTGGTCGGGAGCGTTGTCCTGTTGCAAGTTGAGGATGTGAAAGTCCTTGCCGTAGCCGTCGTTGTAGAAATGGCGATATGAGTAGTCGAAAGCTATGGCCTTGCCATACTCCGTGAGCAGCGTATCGTTGTTCGCCGCAGCCAGGGCCTGCCCGAAGGTAGCGCTATATTCGAACGTAAACCCGTTCTCTCCCAATGCATTACGAACAGTTCTCCATGCCTGAGCTTCTGAGCCGGAGCCTTTGTGCCCCTCGTCTACGAAAATCAGGCTGCGACCCTCGAATACCTCTACCGGAACACTCTCGCCTTCGCCCTTCTTTTCCATCACAATCTTGGTTATCTCGGTGACCCTCACGGTCCCCGGTGGACTCAGCAAACTGCCCGGTTCATTGAGGTCGAAACGCGCGGCGGGGATGTTGGACGCCTGGAGTTCGTCCAGGTGTTGCTGGGTCAGTCCTTCGTTGGGAGTAATCAGCAGGATGTTGTCCAGAGGCCCCCGGTTGTAATGGAGGAATTGCCGGTAGTGCAGGTGCAGCAACAAGGTCTTGCCCCCGCCGGTGGCCATCCAGAAGGCCAGCTTGGACAGGTCGCTGGACGTGAACTGGTCCCATCGCTGGCCCGGGGCGCAGTTGGAATTGTGCTGGGAGACGAACTCGTTCAGGGAAGGCAGCAGCCCCCCAGCCCGGTTGAAGTACCAGTCCAGGTAGATTTCGGTGTAGAGGGCGGCGAGGTGCTGGAAATAGCGCAGGGTAATAGGTTGTGTGCGGCCGTGGTTCATCGCCGCTAGGTGTTTGCGAATGTTCTCGTCGTAGCGTTGCAGATGGGGGACGGTTAGGCCCTGCATCCGATCGGATCGCGCTTCCAGGTGGACGCTGATATGGCTGCGCTCGTCCTCGGGGAATCCCTCGTTGAGTTGTCTGATGTCCTTCAATAAGGCGCGGGTGCTGTCGTACCCCAGCAGACGGTGCAGCCAGCCGAGCAGGGCCAGCTTTCCCTCCAACCGAGCGTATCCCTGGCTGGTTGGCGCTTGGGTTCTATTCGCGCGGCGTCGCGGCGGCATAGTCCATTCCTCAAGCGGGGATGGTTGTGTCAGGCATTCACGCCGGCGAACATCCGGGCCTTGAACATCGGCTCGATGGGCTTGGCGCCGGGGATGGCCGAATCGCCGTTGACGTACACCGTGTCGGCACCCCCGGCAAGGTTGTGCCGGGCGACGAAATCCCGATCCCGGGCGAAGTCGGACTCGGCCCAGCCCTCGGTCTCCCGCCAGATGACCGCGACCGGGCGGTCGGGTGCAGCCCGGGTCTCGCCCCGGAACACCAGGTAGCGCCGTCCCTCGTCATCGAACACCTCCCGCTGCTTCACCTTCAAACCCAGTAGGTAGTTGAACGTCTCCGGCAGGTCCACCGTCCGCTCCTGTTTCTCGCCGTGGGTGTGGACCCGCAGCCGGTAGGAGAAGGGGCTGGTCAGCCTGGAGGGGTTTAGCAGGGTATCGCTGTCGCTGGTCTCCCAGGCCAGCATATATTTGAGCAGGTATTCTTCCGCGGCGTCCGGTAGCGGCAACTGCCCTCCCGCCTGGTCGAACTCAATGCTGTCCAGAGCATCTTCGTAGGACTCCAACCGGAGGTACTTGATGATCCGGGGCGACCGCTCGGCCTCCTCCGCAGTCGCGTCTCGCTGGGGTTTGCCCTCCTTCCATTCCGGTGAGAATGTGACCTTCTTGATGCGGGGCAGCAGCACTGTGTCGAAATACTGGCCCATTTCCACCAGAATGAACTTCCTCTCCCCGCCATCCTCCCGGTTCAGGTTGATAACGGCGTGCCCCGTGGTGCCGGAACCAGCGAAGTAATCGAGGGCCAGAGAATCCGCATCGCAACCGGATGCACGGAGGCAGTCCTCAACCAACCCTGGAGCCTTGGGAAAGGAGAAGCCAAGAGCATTGCCAAACATGTTGATTAGGCCTCTTGTGCCATGCTCAGAGGCAGAATAAGTCCTCTTATCCCACCAGGTTGATGGGAGAACACCATCTCCCTTCTTCCGAGACTTCATGTAAATGTTCGTCTCGCCGATTCTGTTAGGTCTAGCACAGAAGTCGGCCACGTTTGCCTCCAGCGTCTCCTTACCCCACTTCCACCGTTTCTCTGCCCCATTATCATCAATAGGCCAGACGACCGATTCATCACCCTTTGGCGGGTCCTCAATCGTGTAGGCTTCTGTTGACTCCACCCAAGTTAATTCTGGCACACGAATATATCCGGAGTTTGCAACGTATATGGGGTAGTATAGTTTGGGCCGAACCGTTCTGTAGGCACTCAGTCCTCCGTGCTTTCGGAAGTTCACCCATTCATAGCTTCCAGTTTCATCCTCAGCTTTGTAGCGCTTGTTCTGAGCCTCAGTTCGCGGGAGGCGTCCGACTTTGGCAGATGGCCTATTGCCAAAGAAGAGTGCGTACTCGTGGGAAGAAGAAAAGCCGGTAGGGGTAGAGCGTCCCGCTGGATTGCTGCGAATTACAGCTGTTCCTAAATTGGATCCCTGCGCAAACACATTGACAAGGAGCTTCTGAAACTGCGGCTGTTCAATATCATCTATGGCTGCGCACAAGATTCCTTCCTGTAACAATAGATGAGTAGAGACCCTCAAACGGTCCTGCATCAAGGCCAGCCAGGAGGAATCTTTGTAGCCATTCTTGTAAAGGATCGCAGATGCATCTGTGTTGTATGGAGGATCGATGTAGATACATCCCACTCCATTGCGATAGCGTTCTGACAACATGCTGAGAGCCTGCCAGTTCTCGCTGTAGACAAGTAACCCATCCGTTACCTCGTCCAAATGGTGGAATGAAGCGAGCAGGCGGTCAACAAACTCGGCATCAAAGTGTTTGGTATCCAAGACCAAGGTCGGATGCGCCGACAGAAACGCCTCACTCTGATCGCTCCCGTCAACGTCCAGAATCTCCCGCCATTCTGACCACTGAGCGTCATTGGCCGAGATTTCCGGGTAGAACTCGGCGTCAACATTGCCCAGGGTGATGCAGTAATGAGTCTCGGTGACGAATTTCCGTTTCTCCCAGAGCAGCCTCTGGAAGCCTTCGATTTGGGCCAGGAAATCTATGATTTTGCCGCCCACCGCCTTGGTCAGGCGCATCTGCTGGAACCAGCCTTCGGCCAGGTTCTGACCGGCGGCGGCCAGGTTGTCCAGGTTCAGCACCTCGTTCTTCAGGTAGAAGTCCAGTTCCCGGTTGAGGAACCCGGCCAAGTCCTTGTGGATGAAGAAGTCCGAGTTGTTGCGCCGGACGTACTGGCGCAGGTGGTGTTCCAGATAGCTGACCGGCCTGTTCCCGTTGTGCCGCCGCTCGCCGGTCAGGGCGGCAACTGCCCGGGTGTTCTCGCGCAGTTGCTCCGGAAAGGCAGAGAGGGCTTCTTCTATGATTTTATCTTGCTGACCGGTTTTGCCGTATTTGGTAATTTCAACGACGGTCAGGGGCCGGTACTCAAAGGGAATGGTGATCGCGGCACTGCCGGAATCCCAAGCCGCTTCGGAAACGTGGGGCAGGAAGAAGCGCCGGTCGCCCTTGAGGTTGTTCTGCTCCACGTCGGCGTTCTTCAGTCGGAAAAGGACGGCTACACCGTTGGGCGCTTTCCAGTCGTAATTGCGGAAATGCTCGTCGGTCTTGACGTAGTACTGGTCGCTGTTGGCCCAGTGGAGATAGACCTCCTCGCCATTGTATGGAATGGCGTACCGCTGGTTGCCGGAGTAGCGCCGCTTGGAAATGAAGTCGCCTTCGTCGTAGTAGCGGCTGAAGAAGGTGTGAAGATTGTTGTATATGGCGGCTTCCACCGTGTCGCGGCTGCGGCTGCCATCGGCGGCCCGGACTTGAGCTTCCAAGTACGTCTGTCCCACCGGGACATTGCGAAAAGCAACTGCTAGCTCGCCGTCCGCGTTGATAGCTGTATCGCCCAGCGACTCCACCACGGCCTGACGCGCTTTCGCCAGTGCATCGTCGGCTTGGGCCTGTTGGGCCAGCGGGCCACCATACAATGCGGCAGCGACAGAGGCCGGGAGTTGTTCGCTGATGAACCGTTCCACCGCATTCCGCTTATGGTTCATTATCCGGTAGATGCCGAAATCCAAGTCGGCGCAGTCAAACTGGAACAACTCGCGAAGCAGGTCCTGGAACTTGGCTAGGTTCGATTGCGTGGAAGTTGACAAGATGGTCATGGCGCAACCTCCAGTTGGTAGCGCGTCGGTTCCCTGGTGAAAGCGGGGACGTACGCCCTTGAGCCTCTGGATAGTTCGTTACGTTCAGGGATTATACAGAGCCGGCGCCAGGCGCGTCCCTGCCCAAGTGTCAGTAATTGCTGACGAAACTGGCCCGTTCTTCAGCGGAGTGACTCCGGTTAGACCAGCAACTCCTGAATGTCCCTTCCCAGGGCGCGAGCAACGGCCTGCGGGGAGTGAAGAGTACGCGGCGGTTGCCCGCCAGCCGGGAAGCGTTGCCGCCAATCAGATTCAGGGGAGATTCCTTGAACCTGAAAGCTATGGTCCTTCCGTAGGCTGTATGGCCACACGCCCGCCGTCTCTCACCTCCACGTACAGGCTGTAGTCATCCATGAGAGCCATGCCCACCAGGGGCGTGGCGTCCGCTTCGTCTGCTGGCACGTATCTCGTCCGGCCGTCCCAGACCACTGTGGCGCCCCAAACATTGAAGAAATCCTGGCTGCCGTTGGCCAAGATCGCTCGGCCCCTACCCCGGTAGGGTAATCCCAACTCCGCGACGACGTTTGAAGGCAGAGTCAGGAAGCCGTTGAAGCCAGTGTCCACCACCATTTCCACTTCCCGCGTCTGCCCCGCCGGGCCCAGCAGATGAAGGGTGATGACGGGTTCGTAGTCAGCGTTCACCACGCCCTCGATCACTCGACTCTCCGTAGGGAGTTGCCCCCAAAGTGATGTAGCGCCCGGTACCCGACGCGAACCAGCCAGACATCAGCGCTAGGACGTTCCGCCAAGAGGCTTTCCGAGGCAGTAAGGATGCCATCCGCAACCACGTACTCCCCGCTGTCCACGTCGATGGCGACGAACTCGCCATGATGGTCAGCCTCGACGAGACGGCGGATGTCCCGTTCGTATATCTCGTCACCGAGGCGGCCGGTCTCCTCGGCGGTCCTGCCTGTTGGCATGGTCATCCTACCGCTTCCTCCAGAAGGCATTCTGCCACGGATGGCGCTTTACAGTCTTCAATGACTTCAGGCAACGTGAAATCCACAACGGCGCTTGGGGAGCCTTCCGCAGCCACAAATACCTTACACGATCTGGCGATTCTCGACAACGAAAAAGGTCGCACACATGGGCGGAACGGGGAAGGATGCCGATCTACGGCATCCTCCCCCGCACGCTGGGACTAACACCCTGCGCCCGCTGGAAGAGGGAAAGAGCGGAGGGATCGGGCTTGCCTCTCTGCCACTGACGGCATCCTGGGCATCTCCGGCAGAAGGCAGACTGTCGACATGGCCGCTGGTGCGCTAAACGCCCTCCAGCTCCATCCGCTTCAGCATTACGGAGCAGCCCCGTTCGTCCACGATATGGTTCACCGACAACCGGCCGTGGCTATCGTAGCCGGTGGTATAGGCATATTCGGCCTCCGCACCCCAGGGCACTCGCCCGCCGACGCGGATGCTGTCTCCACCCGGCCCGCCGGCGCCGCGAATCACCATCCCGTTGCGCCCGCCCTTCTTCCAGGCCAGCACCCTCAGTTCCACCGGAGCCACCAGTTCCGCCGGAGACGGAGCGAACAGGACCTGGTGCAGCCGCCGCAGCACCTCCCCCGACGGCTTGCGCTGGCCGTTCATGATCAGGGAGAGCATGGCGGAGCTGATGCCCGCCCGCCGGGCCGTCTCGTTCTGGCTGATGTCGTGAGCGTCCATGCGCTCCCACAGCACGCTGGGGTCCACGTCGGCGCTCTGGGCGGTCTCGACCTTCACGGGAGCCTCCAACACCGCCTCCATGCGGGCCTGGGCGGAGGGACTTAGGTTGCGCTGGCCCCGGGACACCATGACCACGTGGCCGTAGCTCAGGCCGGTCCGGTCCGCCACCTGCCGCAGGGTCATGCCCCGCTCCCTGGCGCGCTCCCGCAGGTAGGTGCTCTCGCCGCCGTGGACCACGCCGCCCCGTCGGTTGGCGCATTCGGCGGGCGCGATCTCCACCGGAGCGCCCAGCGCCTTCTCGACCCGCGCCTGCACCGCCGGGCTCATGTTCCTCCGGCCCCGGGACACCTCGGACATGTATCCGGCGGACACGCCCACCAGTCCGGCCAGGGCCTTCATGCTCAGGCCCCGCTCCCGGGCCCGTTCCCGCAGGCAGGTGCTTTCGCTCTCTACCAGGCCGCCCTGGCGGTAGACCACGCCTTGGCCGGGGACCTCGCCCAGGACCGCCATCGCCCTTTCCCGCAGCATGGGGGACCAGGGCCGGCGCCCGCTGGCCACCGAGGACAAGTAGCCGTAGCTGACGCTCATCAGGTCGGCCAGTTCCTTGAGGGTGAGGCCCTTGCGCCGGGCTGCGGCCCTGAGTTCGCTCTCCGGCTTGCCCTGGCCCTTTTCCTGTCCCGCAGCGCTCGCGGGGTTGTCGTTGAGGTTGACCAGTGCGGTGATGTCGATGTTGGTAGTCGCCTTCATGTCGCTTCCTCCGAAACGCAGAAAGCGGGGGCCGGTCCCCTGTCGAAAGGGATCGCCCCCCGCTTTGCTGTAAGCAGTGAGTATTCGTTTGTAGTTGGCTTGGGTGGCCGCACCGGCGGCCGGTCGAGATGTGCGTCCACCTCCCGGCGCCGGAGCGCTGGCGATGGCCGTGGGATTACGGTTTGGTCATGGGCATTCCTCCGTTGTCGTTTTGGTGGTGGATGTGGTCGTGATGGCAGTCGTGGTCGCCGTGGCGGCAGCGGCGGTTCACGCGAGGCCGTCCCTGCCGACAATGAGGTGGCGGCGCCGGGTCAGCCGCCATCGGTTTCGTCGCGTCGCAACTGGCAGAAACGCACACGTCGCCCTGGGACACAGGCCGGCCAGGGATGGCGCGGCGGGGCAGGGAAACGTGCTGGAAAAGGGAGAAGAGAGAGGAGTTGCGCCGTGGGGCAACGCCGTGAACTGGCGATGATGCCAGGCAGGGCGCAACGAAAAGCGCCTCCGTGCCATTGGAGAACGGCAGTGGAGGGGAACGCAGCCAGGCCGGAGCGCGGCGCAGTTCAGCGCCAGCGCAAACCCAGCAAACAGCCGTGAACGGAGATGGGGAGAGGGAGGGCTGCGTGGTCGGGGAGTGCGATGTCAATGCCGACGCCGCAGCGGAGAGAATTCCGGCGCATCAACGTCAGGTCGCCGGAATGTGTGAGGTCCACGGACTGATTACCGCTGGTACAGCAGCCATGCCGCAGGCGTGAGGAAGCGGCCGGGGACGGAGAAGCCCGTTCCAGCCGCTGAATGAGGGGTGAGCGCTGTGTCCTGTGCGCTCGGAGAGAGGGTCAGACCGAAGGGTTCAGGTCCTGGGCTTCCGTGTTGGTTCTGGGTTTCACCTCCTTGACGATGTTGGTGGCGGTGCCGACGGTGTTCGCCAGCACGATGTTATGGTCTCCCGCATCGACGTGGCTGCCGGAGGAGCAGGGCTCGACCCCGGAGTGCCGCGTCACGCAGCGGGCGGGCGCTTGTCCCTGTTCAGGCCGTCGCGGGGAGAGCGAGGCTCGATCCCTGGCGAACGGTCCGGGTCGGGGACGGACCCTCCAGCTTTCTGCGGGAAAACTGGCAAAAACCGTAAACTGCATTGATTATCGCCCGCGCTCCCGCCGCAGGGAACGGTTACAGCGAGCACCTGGCCCGCCCCGACGGTGATCGCTCGCTCCGCGTTCGCTGGCGGTTCGCCGGTGTACCCCAACTTCTGCCCGTCAGGGTCAGCCCCAGCGTCGGTCCCGGCATCGCCGCCACCTTAGCCCGTCGCCTAATTCCGCCACAGGCCGACGGTGAGGATCCGCCTGATCCAGCGCAGCAGCTTACGCTTCCTGAGGGATACCTGGGTGCGGTACAGCGCCTTCCACCGCCAGCGGGTGTGGTCTCGCCGGGCCAGGCCCTTCACCGGCTGCAGCGCCGGCGGCACGGTCAACTCGTGCTCTTCAAACATGGCCAGCTCCAAAACCAGCAACCGCTCCTGGTCCTCCAGCCAGGACAGGCTGCTGCCCCGGACGGGGTGCCGGTCCTTGAGCTTGCGCCACTCCTGCACCAGAGGCCAGGCGTCGCCGTAGACCTCCGGGTCGTCCTCGGCGGGTTCCCGGGTGACCATCTCCGGGTCCACGCGACGGCGCCTGGCCGGCCTGCTCGGGTTCAACCCCTGCACCGGCGGCGCCGTGGGCGTTGCCGTGGGTGGCGCCGGTGCCCCCGTCTTGCCGGCCTTGGCCTCCGCCCCAGCCTGAGCCTCCCCCGTGTTCCCGTCGTCGCCGTCAGCGCCGCCGCGCACAACGTCCCTGCCATCGCCGGCCAACGGAGCCACGGGCAGGACATCGCCGCCCCGTTCCTCCAGGGCCGCCACGCGCTCCGCCAGCCGCTCCATCTCCCCGCGCAGCCGTACCACTTCAGAATCGCCGCCCGCGCCCAGCAGCAGTTCCAGGGCGTCGGCCACCCGCCCGGTGACCCGGTCCTCGTCCAGCGCCCGCGCCACCGTCTTGTAGTTCACCCCCAGCAGGGCCGCCGCCTCCATCCGCCCCTGCTGACGCTCCAGCTCCCGCAGGAAGCCCATCAGCTTGATCTCCCGCAGCCGCTCCACGTCCACGTCCACGCCAGCCGCACCGGCGCCATCCCCCGGCTGCGTCCCGTCCAACTCGCGCTCATCCATCATCGACCTCCTCGCGTTACCGTCCAATAGGGGCTTGTCCTGTAGGGGGCCTTCCCGCTCCCCAACCAACCCCTTCCCCCCGATTGCTCTCTCCGATAGGGCTGGCAGCTCACTTCCCAAAAGGGAAATGGCCCCGGCATTTCCGGAACCGGCCCTCACCCCCAAGTGCTCGCAAATAGGGGATTCCAGCCCGGTTTCTTCCATCGGTTTTGAGTTCAAAAGGGCCGGAAAGTTCCCAAAAGGGAACTGACTCCAATCCCTGTACACGGGTATCACATCACATCCGGTCCGTTTCCTCCCATTCCCCGCAGGGGAGGACGCCGGAGACCCTCCTTATAAGGAATTGGATTCCGCCTGCCGCCTGCCCACACTCGGATGGGGGCGAAGGCCCCGGGGACCGCCCAGCGGCGGTCCCAAAACACCTCGATTCCTACAGCAAGGAGGCAGAGCATATGAATATCAGCATCAGGAACATCTTCCTGGGCGGCAACCGGAAGAAGGAGCCGGTCCTGCTGGCGGTCACGCCGCCCCGCGACGGCGAGCGCACCCTCCTGGGGGTGGAGAACCTGCTGGCCTCCATCGCCGTCCCCGAACCCTTCTCCCTGGAACTGGCCGGGGACGCAAACGGTGTCAACCTGCTGGCCCGCTGCCTCGACGACCAGGTGGTGAGGGGCCAGATCGCCGCCCGCTACCCCCAGGCCCGCATCACGACCCTGACGCCGGATGAAGACCCCATGCGGCTGCAAGCCGGGGAGCAGGCGTGGGGGATGACGCTGCGGGCGGGAGGCCCGGAGTACGCGCCGCTGCGCACCTTCCGGGACGACGACCTGCTGGACGCGGGTTCCGACCCCCTGATCGCCATCATCGGGGCGCTCTCCAGCCTGAACGACGGGGAGCGGGTGGTGGCCCGCCTGCTGCTGCGCTCCATGGGGCCGGAGTGGTCCCAGGTCCACCAGCAGAAACTACAGCGCCAGCAGCAGACGGGAACCGGCCAGACCGTCAACAATACCCAGGCCACCCAGGCCCAGATCACCGCCAAGGACGGCGTGACCATGGCCATTCTCGGCGTGGCGGCCCTGGTGGGACTGCGGGGCTACCTGTGGTACCAGGACGGCGAGATTCTGAAGGCGTCGCTGTTGGGCCTGGGCACGGCCCTGGGGCTGGTTCTGGCCGGCTGGGGTTGGTGGCGCTGGAGGCAGGCCCGCAGCCGGGTCTACGACCCGCTGATGATCAAGGAGAAGACCTCCCGCATCGCCTTCGACGGCGAGGTACAGCTTACGGCCATCCTGCCCGAAAGCGCCGGTCCCGACCGGGCCAATGAACTGCTGGGGCCGGTGGCCGCCGCCTACCGGCACTACGACAACCCCGCCGGGGCCAGGTTCAAGGTGAGCAAGGTCAAACCCATGGCGCCCAGCGCCCACCTGCACCCCGCCGGGCCGGGGCTGTTTGGCAAGCGCAGCGTCCTGGGGGTGAGGGAGGCCGCCGGCCTGTGGCACCCGCCGGGAGCCCGGGACGAGACCCCCTGGTGGCCCGCGCCGGCTCCCGGGCGCTCCTCCCCTCGGCCAAGAGCACCAGCGGTGGCGCCCTGGTGGGCGAGACCACCACCGGCCCGGCCCGCAAGATCCACTTCCCCCAGGACCTGCTGCGCCGCCACCACCTCTACGTGGCCCGCACCCGCATGGGCAAGTCCACCCTGATGGAGCACGTCATCGCCCACAAGCTGAAGGAGAAGGCGGAAGGACGCGACACCGACGCCATCATCGTCGTGGACCCCCACGCCGACCTGGTGGGCAGCGTACTGGCCCGGGTTCCCGAGAGTCTCGTCGAACAGGTGAAGCTCATCGACCTGGCGGACAAGCAAGGCTTTCCCGGCATCAACCTGCTGGACACCCGCATCTTCGCCGATAGGGACCGCACCGCCGACTCGGTGGTCCGCGTGGCCCACGGCCTGTGGGAGCAGTGGGGTCCAAGGATGCAGTCCATCCTAGAGCACACGGTGAAGAGCCTGCACGAGGCCAACGAGAAGCGGGCGCCGGAAGCGCAGTACACCATCATCGACGGGCTGCGGCTGCTGGGCGACGACGACTTCCGGGACGAGGTGACGGCCCAGGTGGACGACCACCACCTGCTCAGGTGGTGGGCCAGGGAGTTCGGTACCTGGCGCAAGGACTACCAGGGCATGGCCCTGGCCCCGGTGCAGACCCGCCTGGCCTACTACGCATCGTCCAAGACGGCAAGGGCCATCCTGGGCCAGCCCCGCTCCACCATCGACCTGCGGGAGACCATCCGTCAGGGCGGCATCCTGCTGGTGTCCACCGCCCAGGGCGCGGTGGGTAGGGACGTGGCGGCGTTGGTGGGCTCCTCCATCCTGAACCTGGTGGACGGGGTGATCCGGGAGCAGGGCAGCCTGCCGCCGGAGCAGCGGCGGGGCGCGTTGGTGGTCGTGGACGAGATGCAGACCATGCCCGGCGTGGACTACGAGAGTATGTTGTCGGAACTGGGCAAGTTCGGGGCCAACTTCATCCTGGCCACCCAGAGCCTGGCCAAGCTGGAGGACCTGTCCCGCACCATGCGGGACACGGTGCTGGCCAACGTGGGCTGCCTGGCCGCCTTCCAGATGGCGGGCGCCGACGCCCGGCAATTGGTGTGGGAGCTGGGCAAGGAGCGGGTTAGCGAGGACGACGTCACCTCCCTGGACGTGCACCAGTGCTACGTTCGGGCCACCGTGGGCGTCGAGCGCATGGACGCCTTCTCCATGCGGGTGCTGCCGCCGGAGCCGGGAGACCCGGTAGTGGCCCGGCGAATCCGGGAGCTGGCCCTGGGCTACCTGACGCCCGTGGAAGACATCGGGCTTCCCGACGACGAAATGGGGAAGCTGGTGGAGAAGTACCGCCAGGAACTGGCGGAACTCCGGCAGGGACCGCGCCAGCGCAGGGAGAACCAGGCCAGCCCGCCTGCCCAGCCCAAGGCCAACAACCGGCGCAACCAGCGCAGCCGGCGGCAGGGGCACCCCGCAGCCGAACCCGATGCGGAATCCGAGCAGGATAACGAGGAAGGGAGCGACGGTTGGGAAGAGGGCGACGGGGAACCGGACGGCGAGGGGGAGGGAGAGGAATGACGAGCCTCAGCCACACCGGAATGGAACTGCTGGGCCTGCTGGCCCAAATGCCCTTCCTGGACCGGCTGGAACTGGCCGCCCTGGCCGGGCGGTCCCGGGGCGGGGTCTACGAGGCGGCGGACCGGCTGGAGGACGCCGGACTCGCCGCCTCCCTGCCCCACGGCACGCCCCTGCTGGCCCCCACCCGCCGGTATTACCTCACCGAAAAAGGCGTGAACGCGCTGGCCCTGTCGGAGGTCCGGCCCGTAAAGAGCCTGCTCCGGGAACATCCCCTATCGTTCCGATGGCGCCGCGTGCTGCTGGAACGGCTGGACGCCGCAGCCGTCATCTACCGCTTGGCCGCAAACCTGGACGGCCTGGGCTATTCCGTCCGCTTCCACTGGCACCGGGCGTTGCCCCAGGACGCAACCATCACCCTGCCCGATGATCGCGTGTTGGCGATAGTAAGGCAGGGGGCCACCGCCGAGCGCGCCGGTTTCGTCAAGCGTCTCTGGCGGCTGGCTCAGGGTCCCCGGCCCGGCACCGTACTGGTGATGGTCCCCGACGAGGTGCGCCTGCGCCAGGCCCGCGAACTGTTGCGCCAGACACGCGCCCCGGCATCCTCGGCCCCGGCCTTCTTCGCGCTGGAGCGCCATGTCGCGGCGGCCTCCGGCGACGATCCGGTATGGCGGTCGTTTTCGTCGGGCGTCGGCGTATCCCTCGCCGAGGCCGTGGCCCGCGCCAACCCAGGCGGCATGGCGGCGGCGGAGCCGCCCCTGGTGCGGGTCTCCCTGCCCCGGGACATCGACCCTGGGGAACTGTACGGCGGCCACGGGGGCGAAGTCGTGCCCGAACACCTGCTGCCCGTCGTGCTGAGACCTGCTGAAAAGCGCGCCCTGGACCTGCTGGCCGACTGGCCTTGGCTGGTGCGGCAGGACCTGGCCGGGCTCCTGGGTGCAACCGTAAATCGGACGTCCCAGCTCACCGCCGCCCTGGAACGCCTTGGGTTGGTGGTCGCCGTCCAACTTGACGCCCGCCGCCTGGCCCTTACCGACCGGGGACTGAAACTCTTGGCCCGCCGGGACCGCGTGTCCACCGGCGAGGCCAGGCAGCGCTGGAGCGTCAGCACAGGCGGCGGCGCGTACGACGTGGCAGACAAAGACGGAGCAAACGTGTCCGGCCGGCGCAGCCGCCAGTTGCTGCGCGACCTGGAGCACACTGCCGCTGTCCACCGATTCGCCGCCGCCCTGGCACGCCAGGCCCACAGCCTCGGCTGGGACGTGGAGCAGATGGACCCGCCCCACCGGGCCTCCCGCTACTTCCGCCACTACGGAGGCCCCCGATCCCTGCACCCCGACGCCTTCGCAACCCTGCGCCGGAATGACGCGCTGCGTTCCTTCTTCCTGGAGTACGAGCGCCGGGCCGTGCGCCCCGCCACCATGGCCCAGCGCCTGGCCCCCTACCTGCGCTACTGCTCCTCCCACCGCCCCGCCGACGACCACGGCCACCGGCCCCTGGTCCTGGTGGTCTTCGACGATCCCGTCGCACCCACCCATTTCCTGGAGGTGGCCCGGAGGGAGATGGCGCGCGTTGGCGTGCCGCTGCCCCTGCTGGCATCCCACCGGGAACTGGTGGAACGGGAGGGGCCGCTGGGTACGGCATGGCTGGCGCCGGACGGCGACTTCCAGCTGGTTGAACCCCTGCACCGCTACCAGTGAAACGCCACGAAACACGAACCACAAAAGGAGAAAGACCAATATGAGAATCTACTACGTCGGAGAATCCCGGAGCCGAAACCTTTACGTCGCCACCGCCCTGGGCGTGGACGCCGAGCATTGGAGCCGCCTGGCCGAGCGGGTTCAGGACTGGCGCCGCGTCCTGGAGGACGAGTACCACGTCCCCACGGGGCGGACCCTGCGCGGCGACGAACTCCTGTCCCCCAGGGGAACCCCCTTCCCCCGGGGCCGCCGCGATCCCATGCCCACCCTGGAGGAAGGACTGGAGATCATGATGCGCGGACTGCGGGTCCTGGAGCACTCGCAGAACAGCCGGGGCGCCATCGGCGTGATCAACGTCTGCCGGCGCAACTCACCCTTTCGCCACTACCGTAGCCGGGACCGGGTCGCCGCCCGGGAGCGGCTCCTGGAACTGGCCAACGCCTCCCTGGAAGCGGACAGCCGCTACGGCCATTTCATTGACGACGAGGAGCGTCGGGAAGGGCTGCCCGCCCTGGCGCTGGCAGCCTGCCGGTACGCCGGGGACGGCGACACCGCCGTCTGCGCCCCGCCCCATCGCAGGACCGGTGACGACGAGTTGCTGCAACTGGCCGGACTGGTCTCCTACGCCCTGCTCCAGCAGGAGGAACCCACGGCCATGTCGGAGGCCCTGAACTTCCACCTGGCCTTCGGCATCCTGAACAGGGTCCTCGACCGCCGGGCCTGCCCCGACGACCACCAGGGAGTGTCACGGCTGTGAGCGGCCGGCGCCGGTGAGCAAGGCAACAAAAAAAGGAGCCGGACGGAATGAACCGTCCGGCCCCGTCATATTCGGGAGACCCGTTGTGCCTGGGTCAGTCCTGGATTGGCGTGGAAACGGCGCAATCTCCGCTTTCAGTATCGAAGTCAGCGTTGGGAAACGGCTCCCCCCGCCTCGGGTCCAAATTGGGGAAGTAGTTTGCGGACATGGAGAAGGTTCTGATCGGTGTGGTACGCTGAATATCTGGACGAAATTCACTAAGGCTCTGGCCCCAGTAAACTAAGATGATTAAGCAGAAACTGCGCGACGTGTGCGGCTGGGTGCTGCTATTCTTGGCCTATGATTTCCTGTGTGTAGGCGTTGCCGCAGCGTTCCTATTGTCGGAAAAGGACAACCAGGGAGCCATCGCTATCGGGACGGCGTGTGTTCTAGCCGCGAGCGCGGCATACGCCGCTAGAGTGGGCCTTGAAGACGGGCGATGGGAACGACTTTATATGCCGGTACTGCCGGCAGTCTTGGCCGCGGTGTTTGCGGTGTACGGTATCGCCAACGCGGAGAATATCACCGCAGGTGAGGTGCCGCCAGGGTTCGGAGGGACACTACTGGTAGCAGCATTTTTTGGCGTACCCACCACCATTGCTCATCTGCTTATAAGGAGAAAATGGAATCAAAACAAGGTAACTGGTGCCTAACCCATCGTTCTGTGCCATTTCGACCAGCGGCGAAATTTGTCGCTGGGCTGACTGGTCTGCATAACCGTTCCGGCGAATCCGAAGTAGCGAAATTTCCTCGATGAAATTCGACACCCCGGTTGACGCCATTTGCAGGTAATGGTATGCTCTATCAACCACCCCTATCGCTTCGCCGGTAGGGTCGAGACCGCCTAGACGGGCGGTCTCTGTCTTTGTCCGGGAGCGGGCGATTGATCACCAACGTTTACATCGACGGTTTCAATCTTTACTACCGCGCCCTCAAGGACACCCCCTTTCGGTGGCTGGACCTGTGGAGGCTGGCCGAAACCCTGTTTCCCCAGGACACCATCAACCGGGTCTGCTACTTCACCGCGCTCCTTGACGCCCGTCCCGACAACCCCCTGCAACCGCGGCGGCAACTGGTGTACCTGAGAGCCCTGACGACGCTGCAGGGCCTAGAAATCCACTACGGCAAGTTCCGGTCCGGCACCAAGCGCCGCCCGCTGGCCGAGCCTGCGCCAGGACTACCCAACAGTATGTCGTTCCGGGACTCGGAGGAGAAGGGGTCAGACGTGAACCTCGCCACGCGACTGCTGGTGGATGGCTTCAGCGGGGAATACGAACAGGCGGTGGTGATGTCCAACGACGCGGACTTCGCCGGGGCGATGCGCTATGTGCGGGACGGCCTGGGGCTTCGCGTCACGCTGGTCAACCCTGACTCCAGGAACAGCAGCCCCAGGGAACTGTCCGCCACTGCCACCTACGTCAGACGCCTCTGGAAGAGCCATCTGCGGAAAAGCCAGTTTCCCGATACACTGACCGACGAGATCGGTTTCATCTCTAAGCCCGACGGTTGGTGAACTGACCGAGAGGTGAGGCGTTTCACCTTTTGGGCGTTGCGAGCTCTTAAGAATATTGCGGAACCAAAACCAATAGTCATAATCGCCCAGCCTAACCGCGTCCGATCTTGCGGCGCCAATAGTTCTCGGAAAATCAACGGAGTGATTCATGGTAGACAATAAGAAGCAAGATTCAAGCGACGAATTACTATTTTACGGCAGGTTAGTTCCGGATGGACGCGAGGGGAACAAAGTATACGCCAGGTCCCTACGCCCAGGAGAGGAAGACACGGGCGAAGGCGTGAACTTGAATGCCGGAGACGAGCTGGTAATTCGCCCCGGCGGCCTAGTGATCAATTCCGACGAAATAGACGCATTGAGTCCAAAAGGGTTTGGTGGATATGCTCCCGTAGCGAATACGATTTGGACCTGGTACAGCATAATGGGAGAACAGGTCGGGTTTTTCGTCTATCTTTTCGCACTGGCGCGCAGACTTGACGCTGCCCATGCTGCGTGGGAGTTGGCGATGCAGGAGCGCGATAAAGCTGGAAACGAACAGGGGATAGGCCGAAGAATTGGATTTTTTAGGGCGCTGTCTGAAGCCGAGGTCGCGATCATCGCTCTACATCGCGGGATGAATATGCTTGCGAGATCTAATAGTGTGTTCTCCTTGGGTCTGGAGGTTCCCGATAGCCTGAAGATGCTGGAACCCGTAGTCAAAGAGATGCGGGATGCATTTGAACACATCGACGAGCGCGCTCAGGGCAAGATTAACCAACGTGGTCAGATGGATGCGGAGGCGTTGACCATCTTTAACCAACCAGACTTCATTGAGTCTTCGGTGCTCCGCTATAGGGGCAGATTTCTTCATTTCGAGGACGATGTATTGGCAGCACTGTTGGGTTGCCGAGAACTGATACTAAAGGTGATCGACTTGAGGGTGGCTGCACAGAATAGGGCGGGAGACGAGGCGACTCATTAGTTCTGTGTCACTGGTTGAATATGCCGCCGGCCAGAGCTTGACCCACAAATTCTGTAGCCCCCGGTCCAACGAAGCCTCAACACAGATGTTGTTTATCAAATGATTGAGTGAAGTCTCATATTTCGCCACCTGGATGCTGATCACATCATCCCTCAGGAGGCGGGTGGCCACGACCACATCGACAACCCGCGACCGCTGTGCGCCTACCACTATCGGGTCAGGGGCAACCGCAGCTGTGAATATCTGCTCGCCCTGCTATGCGAGCCGGGCATCGCCTCGTAGCCGGGCAGACAAGACAAGGATGACTAAACCGTGAGCGAAAACGCGCCCCACCGCGAGTTCAAGGACAAACTGCTCAAATTCCTGCGGTCCGACGTAGCGGGGCAAGCCGCCTGGAAAATGGCTGACGTAGCCTTTACCTGCAACGACCATACCCACCTGTGGGCAGTCCCGCCCTGGGCGGCCTGGGTTGAGTCGGAACGGTTCCGTACCACGCCTTCCGGTCTGCGTTACAGGCCGGACATAGTTATCCTGGACGCCGACGACAATCCTCTTGCCATCGTCGAGGTCAGCGACCGCAACCGGGCCAACCACTGCCTACAGGCTGCCGACGAATTGGAAATTCCCTGGTTCAGGTTCTGGGCGCCGCCGCCCGAGGCCACCCAGGCGGTACTGGCAGCCAGGACTTACCCCGCAGGTCACTGGTTCCGGGACAGCGACGGTTTCCACGCCGAGGTTGACGGCTACGTACAGGACGGCGCCACCAGGTTTGGCATGGTCTACCATTCTGAGGTTGCCCCCGGGTCAGTCAATATCGGCAACATCCTATTTGCTAGCGCCACCAACCTTACCTGCCAGTGGGCCGACTGGCACGACAAGGGGGAGAGCCTCTGGAAGAGCATGAACATTCACCGGGACCGGCGAAGTAAATTGGCACAGGAGATAGGCGGGAAAATCCTCGATGCAATGGATACATTGAACCGCAATCCCCAGCCTTTCACCGCCGGTATCGGGGAGTGGCAACTGCACGGCGAGATCGGCATCTATAACCTCAACCGCAACCCAGACACGGGGAAATACCACCCGGTGGATATTGGCGGCTTGATGGAGCAGCAGCGGTTGGAACACATCGCCATGTTGAAGGCGATGGACGCGCTCAAGGCCCACAACGAGACCGGCCGTCCGCCTTTTCGGGGAACCGAAACTTAGCAGGAGCGGTGGCAGCCCAAGCCATACGAAATCAAAGGTTCTGTCGCCTACGGGCTTGGGCCTAGCACACTAGGGGAGAAAGCATGGTTTCATCTCACACTGGGGATTTCTTGCACGACGTCTTCCAAGAAGCGATTCGGGTTCGGGCATATCTGTGCTTACTCGGCCATCAAGTTGACCCAGACGAAACACACACGAATGATGGGCAGATCACGGCGGCGAATTTGGTCAGGAACCACTTCGTGGCATTACACAATTCCAACCGGGCAATCCGTCATTGCGCGCGCAATTTGAGCGAGGGTAATGAGAGCGACGCGCTGATAGCATCAGCCCTAGCTCAGGCCGGGCACCTTCTGGACTTCATTGAGGATAAATCCTCGCTTACGTCTATCACTCCAACAGGAAGGGACGAATTACTGGAAACCGCAGTGCGGACTCAGGCAGTCCTTGAGATGCTGGTGGGAAGCTGGCAAACCATTCGACGAATTTTCCGTCAAAAAGAAGACGAACAAAAAAGCAGGGCGTCGCATCAAGCTGCTCGGTCTGCTGGGATTGCGGCTGCTGGTTGGAGGGTGGTGTATGAGTCGCTATTGTTGGAACGCGCCAGCGAATCAAACTGCGAAGATCAAGAGTCCACCGGATACCGGAACCCACAAGAAATTATGGGACTGGAACCTCCGCAGAAAGCCATCTTGGACGCTTGGTCCAACCAAGAACAAGAGCCGTGCCAATACACTTTAATGTCAGACGCGGGTACAGGGTCTTTCCTACTCGGCTGCCAAATGGTACGGGTGTGGCTGGAGAAAACGCAGGAGAATAGAGCGTATATTCTTATCCCGCCCTATTGCTTCAAAGACGAAGTGGACCAGACGGTTCGTGCTGTTGCGCAAATATCGAAAGAAGACCCGAGATTGGTTGTCGAACACCTTGATTCTGTACAAACTTCCAACGCCGAGGGAATGGTATGGCTGGCACAAGTTGATTACGCTCAGATGCTAGCGCGACCATACCTGGATTTCTACAAGAGCCACCCACCGCAGCGACTGTTGGTGTCGCATGAACCAACGGGTCAATGGATAGACCCGCCCGCAGGGATGATGGAACTCTTGCGCCATAGTTCCCCAGCACCGCTCCATTGGAACGTGATCCCCGCTGCTGGGGAGGGGCGCCGGCGCTTCAAGGACTTGAGGCACAACGAGTGGTATGACAACTTTGTTACCTTGTTCAATCGACACAGCCCCGTCTCCGACCACTACCTGGTGTGTATGTATCTGTCTATCCTTGCGTCGGAAGCAATGAGCTACCCGAATTTACCCGAAGACTTCTGGACAACCGGCAAGGTTCGCCAGTACCTGAGAACTATCCGTAGGCGTCAGGCCCAAGGAATGTATGTGGAGCATCTGCTGGATGATTTGAGGGAAAATCCAGCCAATTTTCGAGGCAGTTTCAGCCACATCATGTTCGAATTGGTGAGGAACGGAATATTGAGAGTGCCGGACTATGCAGACATGCCTGATTTGTCCGAGCAAGCACAACGATTCAAAGACGCAGTATTGCCCATGGCGACCAAGCTGCTGGAGGAGGAGGGTCTTTTGGACCCTTAGAGTTTTCCTTCAAGAGGCAGTTGAGGCCGACGGGAGTGCCTTGGTAGGCCGCACGGCGACTGAATCATGCGCACTCAGATGCGCGCCCATTTTTCATAGCGCACCAAGAACACCCCTCATCTGGACAACCGCGTCAGAGTGGTTCCACGCCCACCGGAGGATCGGATAGCCTTACTTGTGGCCGACAGTACAAGTCCTTTGACGAGACCCATAGGAGCGTATGCAGGCTGTGAATACAGACCCCTTGCCCGAGCTGGTAGACGACCCTCAAGTTCCAGAGTTCGCCTCTTGGAGGAGCTATCGCAAGTTCGAGGAACGAGTGAAACGGCACCGGCGCCACATTTGGGACCGCGAAATAGAAGCCTTTCTGGAAACCGTTATGCAGACTCGGCGGGACCGGGACTTCGAAATAACGGAGGGCGCTGTTCTGTGGCGAGCGCAACTGGGTGTCGAATACGTTCTTGACAAGGATGCCAGCGGCGAAGAATTGATCGAAGTGCCCATGGGGTTTTCTGGAGACCGGATGAAACCCAATGGCGCATTTGCTGGGGAGGGGCGCGCCAACTCATCGGGTATCCCTGTGCTCTATTTGGCCTCGACTGAAAAGACGGCCATTTCGGAGGTTAGACCGTGGGTGGGGTCCGAGGTTTCGGTGGCCCAGTTCAAGGTCTCCCGCAATCTGAACGCCATCGACCTGACGCAGGGGCATGGCGAGTCATCGTGGAGCGGTTTGACGCTAAAACAACTGTGGGGCGAGGAGGAACCGGATGCCCAAGCCAAACAGAGGGCTGTTTGGATCGACATTGACAACGCCTTTTCCTGGCCCGTAACACAGTCGGAAGAGAGGGTAAACTACGTGCCTACGCGCATATTGGCGGAACTGTTTCAGGAGGCCGGCTATGATGCCATTGTGTACCGAAGCCAGTTCGGTCAAGAAGGAAAAGACGGCTACAATATTGCCCTGTTCGAACTGAAAGACGCCGAAATCTTGAACTGCGCTCCTTATCAGGTTGAGAGCATCGACGTGAATTACAAGGAATTCGGCAATCGCTGGTTTGCGAGACGCGGTTCACCCCACGACGAAGAGGACTGCGGTGACGCCTAGTCAATCCCGAGGGAAACATCCCCGAACCAGAGATGTTCGGCAGTCTACTCCGAAACGAATCTGAGGAGGGCAGGCGGAGTCCCCAAGAACCCAGAATGTAAAAGGCAAGGTGTCATGCCCTCCGGACATTCAACCACTTTGGGTGTCAATCGGTGTCCGGCGCGGCCTGTTCACCGTCTTGGCCCACCGGCTCTCCCGCCTCGGGCATCAGGTGGTGCAGCAGCCCCAGCCGGGCGGCCAGGGCGAGCAGCGAAACCAGGTGGCCGGAGCCGACCCGGGAACCGGCCTTCCAGCGCCTCACCGTTTCGGCGTTGACCCGCAGCTCCCGGGCCAGCCCCCGCCAGCTAAACCCGGCGGCCTGCCGGAAGCGGTCCAGCCGCTCGGCGAAGTCGGCCGGGAACTCCTGGGGCCGGGTGCGGTAGACGTACTGCTGACGGCTTCCCATGCCGCTACCTCCGGTAGGGCCAGGGTTCGTCCGAGTCCCGCAGCAGCACCTCGACGCCGCCCCGCACCGTGCCGGCCCACTCCAGGATGGCCCGCATCTCGGCGGCGGTAGGCACGTCGTAGAAGCGCAGCCGGTTGGCCCGCTCCAGGGGCAGGCCCCACCGGCGGGTGAAGTCCTCCAGGGATACGCCGGTGCGGTCCTCCAACCTCCCCAGCCGCACCCACCAGTCCTCGGGCAGGGGCGGCGGCGGATAGCCCTTGCTCAGGCTGGGTTCGTAGTTGTCGTTGTCGAAAGTCATGGGCAATTCCTCCTCGGTTTCCTGGTCCGGGTTCTGGCCGGGGTTCCCGGCGACGGCCTGCTTGTTGAAGTCGGCGCGGGACAAACCGGCGCGGCCATTGACGCCGATGCGGGCCGCCAGCATTCGCCAGGTCAGGCCGCATTTTTCCTGCGTACGTTCCAGCCCGCCGCTGCCGCGCTCTGCCGGCGATGGGGGAAAAGCGTCGTCGATTGGTAGCCTTCCTTCCTCGGTCATGGTTTTACCTCCCAAGTTGATGGATTACGATCACGTCCTCGTCGGTGAGCAGGGCCAGACCGCCGGGCACCCACAGGGCCAGGCGCACCAGGGCCAGCATGGCGCCGCCGTTGGGATGCACCCCGTGCCGCCGCCAGCGCCACAGCTGCCGGCTATCCACCCCCATGGCCGCCGCCATTCCCTCCCAGGACAGGCCGGTCAGGCGCTTGATGGCCTCCAGCTTCTCCCGGAAGTCCTCCGGCAGCAGGGCCACCCCCGGGGGTATAACCAGGGGCGTCCGCATATTCGCGGGAGCGTTACTCATCGACCCGCTCCAGGACGAAGAGAACGTTGAAGTCGGTGACGCACAGAGCGTCCATCAGGCGCTGGCGCACCCCGGGCGAGGCGAACCGTTCTCCGCTCATCAGCTGGGACATGTAGCCCGACCTGATGCCGGCCCGGCGCGCCAGCTCGTTCTGGCTCATGTTGAGCCGGTTCAGCATCTCCCACACCACCTCGGTGCGGAGCCTGGACCTGAAACAGGGCTTCCTGCGTTTCATTCGGCTTCCTCCTTGTGGTCGGCGTTCCCACCGGCGTGCGTCACGACGCCGCCGGTGGGAGCGGGGTACAGTTCGGGGTGGGCCAGGTAGTGGCGGGCGATGACGCGGGCCAGCATCCGCAGGCCCTCAATCCTCTGTCGCTCCTGGGCCGGTGTGAGTCTTGGCTGTATACTCATAGGCTTGGTCTCTCGGTATCCGCCGGAATGACACCCGGCGGTTGGCCGGTGGGCCTCCGGGAAGGTATACTGGGCGGAAATATCGGTCGGATGTTCTACTCGCTAGAGTGTAACAATCAGCAAACGGCACCGACAAGGACTGTCTGCCACCAACACGCTGTTTATTGACCGATTGCTCGCTATGATGTAACAATAATGTGACAAGAATCTGACTATTATCCTGTAGGATGAGAGAAACCAGACTGCGGGAAAGGAGGGGAATGTCATGGGCGAGCCTGACCAACAACAGCCCGGCCCAACCGATGGGGAGGGAGAACCCTACGGCAACGAGGAGATCGGCCCCCTGCTGAGGAGGCTGCGCCGGCCCCTCAGCCTGAGAGACGTGAACCGCCGCACCGGGGTCTCCGGCTCCTACCTCTCCCAGATCGAGAACGGGGAGCGCAAACCCGGCGCCAACATCGTGCGCAAGCTGGCCGCCCTCTACCGGGTGGACCCCGACGAACTGTTGAAGCGGGCTGGCCACGGCCCCAGGCCCGACCCCCACGGCGACGAGACCCTGGAGGTGGAGCGGGCCTACCGCTACGTGCTGGACGATCCCAACTTCAGGGTGGGCACCCGGCCCGACGGCCCCCTGTCCCTGAACGCCAAGCGGTTCATCGTGGAGATGTACGAGAAACTAACCGGCAAGAGGCTACTGGAATGACAGATACCGTCAAAGGCTTTTGCGGCGACCTTCTGGACGAGCACCGCCAGGGCCGGGAACACAGCCTGGAGGCAGTCGCCGCCCGCTTCGTGGAACGCTTCGGCGTGTCGGCCCGGCCCACCCTGGATGAACTCAAGGCCCTGCTGCGCGACGCCGGGTTCGGCGAGGTGGAGGAGATGAGCATGGAGGGCAGTCCCAAGGGATTGCACGTGGGGATCGCCGGGGAGGAGTGCCACATCTACTACAAGGAGGAGCTGTGGCAGGGCGCCCGGGACTACACCGTGCTCCACGAGGGCTACGAGATCATGCACGAGACCCTGTGCGACCTGGCCACGGGAACCAAGGCGGACCGCGAGGTGTGCCGGGAGGCGAACCGCTTCGCGGCGGGGGTGCTGATGCAGCCGGGGGAGTTCCGTGTCCATGCCCTGGCGTTGGGACTGGACGTGATCGCCCTGCAACGGGAGTACCGCTACGCCTACGCCGCCGTGGCCATGAGACTGGCCGAGGTGGTGCGCAACCTCCCCTACGCGGTGGTCCTCTACGAGCGTCCCGGCCGCAGCGACCCTGCGAATTGGCCCAAAGGCAACGACCTAGCCGCGCTGCGGGCCACGGTGGTGAGGCGGACCGAGGGCATGGGGCCTCCCGCCTCCAAGCTCATCACCGGAAAGCGGGGCGGCATCCCCCAGAGGTACAAGCGGGTGCCCGCCGGGTCCCTGGCGGAGCGGGCGGCCCGCAGCGGCGAACCGGAGTACGCCGAGGCCGACGGCCTGGCCGCCGTCGCCAAACCCGCGTACTGGAAGGGGAGGCTGGCCAAGCTGGCGGTGCTGGCCGTGCCATTGGAGTTCCGGGCGGTGCTGGCCCCGCAGTTGGGCCGGCGGAGGCGGACTTGGCCCATAACCAACGCCAGGGCGATGACCGCCGCTCCTTGACCGATAGGGCGGGATGCCGGATAATAATAGTAAGACAAACGCTTATACCACAAGGCAAAAAGAGAGACGATGCCGCCACGACGGAAATCACGGACCATCACCTTCTCCCTGCCGCCGGAGATGTTCGTCGAGGTGCAGCGGGTGAAGGACGAGGAGGGCCGCGACATGAGCGAACTGGTGCGCGAGGCCCTGCGTTTGTACATGGAAGACCGGGAACTGCGCCGTGAACAACGCCTGGAACGGCTGCGTTCCCGACAGGCTGAACCACAAGGCAATCAAGGAGGAAACAGCGATGAGTAAGAATAACGACCTGGCCCCCGTGGCCCTCTACGCCAGGGTGTCCAGCGACCGCCAGGACGTGGACCTGTCCGTGGCCGCCCAGCTTAGGGCCTTGCGGGACTACGCCGACAAGAACGGCTACCTGGTGGTCCGCGAGTTTGTGGACGAGGCCGAGAGCGGCAGAATCGCTGACCGGCCACAGTTCCGCAAGATGCTGGACGAGGCCGGCAAGGCCGAAGCCCCTTTCCGCGAGATTCTGGTCTGGAAGTTTTCGAGATTCACCCGCAAGCGGGAGCACGCCGTGGCCTTCAAGTCCATGCTTAGACGCAAGGGCATCCGCGTCGTCTCCATCACCGAGCACGCCGACGATACCCCCACCGGCAAGCTGATGGAGGCCATCATCGAGTCCGTGGACGAATTTTACTCAGAGAATCTTGCGCAAGAAGTAACGCGGGGGATGCGCGAAGCGGCGTCCAGGGGCTTCTGGATGAACGCCAGCGCCCCCTATGGCTATAGGCGCGTGTACGTCCAGGACGGAGCCAAGAAGCGCCCCCGCCTGGAACTCAACCCGCCCCACGACGCCGTGGTACGCCGCATCTTCGACCTAACCCTCCAGGGCAAGACCTCCCTGGACATCCTCAAGACCCTGAACACCGAGGGCATCCCCTCCCCCAAGGGCAAGCAGTGGCGCAAGACCACCGTCCACAAGGTGCTGACCAACGAAGCCTACACCGGCGCCTTGATCTGGGGCCAGAAGGCGAGAGACGGGCAGGAGCCGGTGCGGGTGGAGAACGCCTTTCCCGTCATCGTGTCAGCGGATGAGTTCGACCGGGCCAGAAGGTTGATGGAAGCCCGCGCTCCCAAGGTAACCCACCCCCGCCGTGCCGCCAGCCCCTACCTGCTAAGCGGCCTGGCCAAGTGCGAGACCTGCGGCAAAGCACTCACCGCCGCCGAAGCCAAGAGCGGGAAGTACACCTACTACGTCTGCCAGTCCCTGCTCAAGCAGGGCAGCGGGTCCTGCGACACACCCAGGCTCAACGCCAAGAACTTCGAAGACATCATCGTCTCCAACATCCGGGAGAACATTCTCACCGAGTCCAACGTCCGCGACCTGGTGCGGCTGGTGGACGAGGAGATGGACGGCGTGGCCAGGGAGCAGCGGCAGAACCTGCAAACCATCGAGGCCGAGTTGGAAGAGGTGAAGCGGAAGCTGGACCGCATCTGGCACTTCGTGGAGAGCACCGACCTGGACATGGCCGACGCTTCAGAGCGCATCCTGGAACACCGCCACCGCCGTGAGCAACTGGAAGCCGCCGCCGAGGAAGCCCGGTCCGTCCTGTCCCAGCGGCGGGAACTGCTGGACAGCGCCGACGTAATCGCCGCCTTTGCCCGGGACATGAGCGAGTTTCTCAAGACCAGCGAACTCACCGAGACCAAGGCATTCGTGCGGTCCTTCGTGAAGGAGGTGCTGGTAAGGCCCGGCGGAGCGACGATTATCTACACAATCCCCACGCCGGAAGATAGTCCCATAGGGGGAAAGGATGCTGCTGAAATCGCCTTGGATAGCGGAGTTCGCAGTAATAGATACGGTGGTGGAGCTGGGGGGATTCGAACCCCCTACCTCTTCAATGCCATTGAAGCGCTCTCCCTATTGAGCTACAGCCCCACGGTGGGGAGGGTGTCCGGCCAAGGCCGGGTTGCCAAGGCCAAGGGCCCGGGAAGTGGGCCCGGAACAATATAGCAAATCGGCTCCGGGCCCGCAACGGGTGGGTTAACTCTTGCGGGTGAACTTTACGACGGTACGTCCCTGGCTGCCTTCGTAAGGCTCCACCACGTATATGTCCTTGTGAGAGTCGGCCCAGATCCCGTGACAGGACCGGTGGGTCATCGACCCCCATTGGGCCAGCATTTCCCCGTCGCTGGTCAGCACGCTTACCAAGCCCCCGTTGTGCTCGGCGACGTAAGCGATGTCGTCCTCGTCAATGTACATGACTGCCGGGCCGATCAGCTTGGATGGCCAAGTGGTGATGTACTCGCCGGACTGGCTGAATACCTGGACGCGGTCGTTCTCCCGGTCCATGATCAGCAGGCGGCCCTTGCGGTCTATCCAAGCACCGTGGGGCAGGTTGAACTGGCCGGGGCCGTCTCCGGGGCCACCCCAGGACTCAACGTAGCGGCCATTTGGCTCGAACCTGTGAACACGGGCGTTGGCGTAGCCGTCGGCGATGAATATTTCCCCTTCGTCGTTGATGGCGATGCCGGCGGGCAGGTTGAACGGGTCTCCCCCGTGGGTTACCTGCTTCCATCCGTTGGAACTGAAGTCGCTGTTGTCGGCCCCGGTGTCGGAGCGGAACCCCTTCAAGCCGATGGTCATCAGCAATTGGCCGTCTGACGTGAATTTCATAATCTGGCCGTCGTTGCGTTCCACCAGCCAGACGTTGTCCTCTTTGTCCAGGATTATTGCGTGGGGGAACAGGAACAGGCCCTCGCCCCAGGACGACAGGAAGTTACCCTCGCGGTCAAATATCATCACCGGGTGGTCAGGATTGCGGTTGAAGCAGTAAACGTTGTCCTTGGAGTCCCCGTACACCGCCGCCGCAGGCATATTTATGCCTTCAGGCACCTTGGCCCAGTGGACATCCATCTCGTAAGTGTACTTGCCGCTTCCTACTGTTTGAGTCGTGGTCATGGTTCACTCCTCATTTGTGATTGTAGTCGATGGATTCCCGCCCCCGCCTTCGCGGGGGTGACGTTCCTGCGCGGGAATGACGATTTGAACACCGTGTGAGGCTTACGGGTTCGACACAGCGCCCGGTTTGAGAATGCTCCTTACCTAAACGCCCCAATGCCCGGCGTCTTGACCCTCATGCTGCACAGGGACTGGCCGGGGGTGGTGTAGATGGTCCGGTTGTCCGGTCCCCCGAAGGCCAGGTTTCGCGGCACTTCCGGGCTGCGGATGATGCCCAAGCGGTTACCGGACGGGTCGATTACCCAGATGCCGCCGGAGCCGGTGCAGAACACTCTCCCTTCGACATCGACCTTCATCCCGTCGGGGACTCCGGCCTCAGCCGAGGACATGTCGCAAAAGACGCGGTTGTTGCTCAGGGAGCCGTCAGCGGCCACGTCGAAGGCGCGTATCTTGCGGTGGGTGCATACCTCGCCGTCTGCCTCCTGGAAGCACCTCTCGTCCAACCGGCTGATGGCGACGTAGAGAACGGATTCGTCGGGCGAGAGGGCCAAGCCGTTAGGGTACTCGCACTCATCGGTGGCCAAATGAATCTCGCCGTCGGGGGATATCCGGAACACCCCGGCGAAACCGATTTCCCGGAGTTCCGGCTCCAAGCGCAATTCGGGGTCGGTGAAGTACACCGTGCCATCGGAGCGGCAAATAACGTCGTTGGGCTTGTTGAAACGCTTGCCCTGCCAGTACTCGGCGATGGCGATCACCGTTCCGCTCGCATCCATCCTGGTGATGCGCCGGCGGTCCGCGCCCTCGCACATCAGGAGCCGGCCTTCAGGGTCCAGCGTGCAGCCGTTGCCCTCACCAGTGCCTGTCCGCACCGTTTCCAGTCCCCTCTGGGAACTCCAGCGCAGTAGCCTGCTGCGGGTCATATCCACAAAGGAGACGCTGCCGTCAGGGTGGTACAGCGGTCCTTCGGTATTGCCGCCGGCATCGGCCAGCGTAGTTACTTCGGTCGATTCGAGTATGCCGGAAAGGTCATCAGCCATGACTCCTCCAAGCGTGGGCGGCTGGCCGGATTATACCAGCAGGCGAACGTTGGTGTACAATGACGCCTCGTAGAGGAATCGCCTTGGAGAGAAGGGCGTAATGAGTAACGAACAGAGCCGCGAAGAACTGCTGCGGGAGTTGACCGACAAAGCGATAGCGATGTGGGGTGAAGCCAGGGCCGCCGCGTTGAGCAACGCGCTGGAGTCCGCTGTTTCTCAATTGATGGAAGTAAGACGAGACTTGCCTCAGCGGGACGTGGAACCGGGTTTCTTCCAGTAATAATGGGCTTTGGCCCCAATCTCTGGGAGCGCGGGCGTCCCGCCCGCCTACAGGCAACGGACCCCGCCGAATGGCATTTGGAGGAATGAAAGTGGCTGAACCGTTCCAGCTAACCGTGTCAGAGTCCGCCGACCAGATAAAACAGGGCAACCTGTCACCCGTTGCCTTGGCCCAGTCATTGCTGGACCGCATAGACGATCTTGACGGGTCTTTGAAAGCTTGGGTAACCATAGACCGGGAAGAGGTACTGACCGCTGCGCGGCAACGGGAGTCAGAGGTAGAGCGCGGCGAAGCGCTGGGGCCGCTGCATGGCGTCCCGGTTGGGCTGAAAGACATTTTCTACACCGAGGGTATGCTCACTGCCGCCGGGTCCCGCGTTTACGCCGACTTCGTGCCCAACTACGACGCCACATCGGTAAGAAAGATAAAAGAAAGCGGCGGCATCGTCCTTGGGAAAGCGGTGACCACCGAGTTCGCTACGTCCGACCCTTCACACTCGGTCAATCCTTGGAACGAAGCGCATACGCCCGGCGGGTCCAGCAGCGGCTCGTCTGTAGCCGTGGCGGCGCGGATGTGCGCCGCGGCATTGGGTTCCCAGACCGGGGGGTCCACCTGTAGACCGGCGTCCTACAACGGCATCGTCGGTCTCAAGCCGACCTACGGGAGAATCAGCCGTTACGGCGTGGTGCCGGTCAGTTGGTCCCTGGACACCGTGGGCATCCTGGTGCGCTCGGTGGCCGACGCGGCGGTCATGCTCCAAGCCATGGCGGGCCACGACCCCAACGATCCCGGCTCCCACTACGTGCCGGTGCCGGACTACCGGGAGGAAATAGAAAGACTTGAGGCCCCTCCGCGCATCGGCCTGATCAAGGAGTTCTTCTTCGACCAGTCGACGCCGGAGGTAAGGAGCAATACCGAAGCGGCTGCCCAGAAGTTTGCGGAAGCTGGCGCCGAGATAGTCGAGATTGGCCTGCCCGCGAGTTTCGCGTCGTGCCACAGTTGCCAGCGCATCGTCATGTTCACCGAGTGCGCGTCGTACCACGAGGAGATGTACCGGACACGGGCCGACGACTACGGCCCCCGCATTCGCGCCGGCATCGAAATGGGGATGCTTATACCCAGCGTCGACTACCTGCGGGCGCAGAGAATGCGGCGGCAGTTCCGCCAGGACATGATAGAGACGGTCAGTCAAGTTGACGTGGCGTTGATGCCTACCACGCAATCTCCCGCCCCGCGGGACCTGAACACCACCGGCGACGCCATGTTCCAGCAGCCTTGGACATCGTCGGGCCTGCCCACCATCACGCTGCCGTCCGGGTTGAGCGAAGACGGCCTGCCCTTGGGGGTACAGTTGGCGGCCCTGCCGTTCGACGAAGGCAAGATGTTCGCCGCCGCGGCTTGGTGCGAAAACGTTCTTGGTGTGTCCCTCAATCCCCCTGTGTAGAGAGTTCCAGCGTCCAAAAACCTTGTCCCATTGGAAGGAGAACCAACTGTGACCACGACTAACAACCCGTTGCAGGGCAGAATCGCCATAGTCACCGGGGCCGCCAGCCCCATCGGAATGGGCCGCGCCATCACCGCCGCCTTGGTGCGGGCCGGTGCACGGGTGGCGATGCTCGACGTAAACGACGAATGGCTGGACAGCACCGCCAACGACATGCGCGAGTTGGGCGGTGACGATGCCGTGCTGCCCATAGTTGCCGACGTGACCAGTCCCGAATCGGCGGCCAACGCCGTGGGCCGGACCATAAACGAAATGGGCGGGCTGCACATCCTGATCAACAACGCCGGCATCAACCCCCGCACCGGCGGGTTCACCGGCGGCGCGTCGGGAGGGCAGACCGACTTCTGGACCATTACCCCGGAAGCTTGGCTGCGGGTCATCGAGGTGAACCTCAGCGGCCCGTTCATCATGGCGCAGGCTGCCGCGGGGCACATGGTGGCCCAAGGGTATGGCCGCATCATCGGCGTCACCACCAGCATGGACACCATGTGGCGCAAGGGCGGCGCACCCTACGGCCCATCCAAGGCGGGCCACGAGGCGTTGATAGCAATCATGGCCCAGGACCTGGAAGGCACTGGCGTAACCGCCAACGTCCTGACCCCCGGGGGCGCGACGGCCACCAACATGGTGCGTCCGCCCGAAGGCGCAAGCACGAGCGGCCTCATTCAACCCGAAGTGATGCAGGCGCCGGTGGTCTGGATCGCTTCCGACGAAGCCGCCGACTGGAACGGACGCCGCATCATAGCCTACTACTGGGACGAGTCCCTTCCCTTGGAGGAGCGGCTGGAAAAGTGCGGCGCGCCCGCCGCATGGCCGCAATTGGGCCGGCAGGCCGTCCATCCTGACTGGTTCGGTAGGGAGTAACTGCCCGCCATCCGAGTATCCGCGCTCCCATCACCGCTAAGTAATCATCTCAAAACTTGCCTCACCATTGGATCCGTCATTCCCGCGCAGGCGGGAATCTATGAGCCCCGGTCGGCGACGCGGGAAGATCAGCAGGGCATTTGGTTTTGAGATAGTCTTTAATACTACAGTTGCAGATTAGAGGGGAGAGCCGGAGCGGGATGAAGCCCTGATACCGTTGACGGTTCCCGAGGTGCGTCGGCTGCCGTGCCGCTTGACCTGGCAGCCCAAGCCTACGGCGAAATCGGTACTGGAGTGGTCCCGCTGGAGGCGACGCCATCGAGCCAGAGCCCGCCTCTGCCATTACAAACGCCGCCTCAACCTCTATTTGCGGGTGCAGTACTGGGGCCGACCTATGAACCCGCTACACAAGTCTCTGTTGGACACACGAAGGTTAACAGCGGGCTGAATGGCTACTGCTAAACCAAAGTTCTTTTACGGTTGGTATATCGTTCTGTGCGGGTTCCTCAGCCAAGGAATGAGGGTTGGCCTCGGTCCGCAGACCTTCGGCTTCTTTTTCAAGCCCATGGCCGAGGAATTGGGCTGGACCCGTTCCATGCTCACCGGTGGTTTGCTGGTCCGCGACGTAATCGGCGCGGCCACTGGAACCCCGGTTGGGTTTATCGTAGACCGGTATGGTCCTAAGGTTCTAATGGCCGGCAGCGCAGTAATCATGGGCTTGTCGGCCATGCTTTTGTCCCAGACCCACACGTTGTGGCAGTTTGTCCTGTTCTTTGGGGTGATTGGCGCCTTTGGCGTACCCGGACTTGGTTACGGAGTCATCAGCCCCACCCTTGCCAAATGGTTCATCCGCAGGCGCGGCCGTGCCACAGCAATCGCCACCGCCGGCCTCAACATCGGGGCAGTGGCATTGACCCCGTTGGTTCTGTTCCTGATCAATGAATTTGGTTGGCGTACGGCATGGTTCTGTCTCGGATTCGTCCCTTGGGTAGTGGTAGTCCCTCCCGCCCTCTTTTTCCTGAAGCGGCAACCAGAGGACATGGGCTTGCTTCCCGACGGGGACGACCCCAAGAGACTGCAATGTGCGGGAACGGACGACCCACAACCCAGGGCTGCGAGTGGGGCCGCAACCGACGAGGTGAGCTGGACTGCGAGGGAGGCCTTCGGTACGTCGGCTCTCTGGTTGCTTTTAGGCGCTGAAATCTTGAGCGGGACTTCCATCGGAGCCCTGATCATCCACCGTATCCCCTATATCACTGACCAAGGATTTTCCAACGTCGTCGCAGGCGTGACCATCGTACTATTCAACATGAGCGCCTTCGTCGGAAAGCTCTTCTGGGGGTTTCTTGCGGACAGTTTATCAATTCGATACTTGGCCGTCATCGCCATGCTAGGGGCGGCCACGGGCCTTTACATCATGATCGTCGCTGGCAGCGTTTGGTGGATTCATCTGGGTTTTGGGGTGTTGTACGGTCTGACAGGCGGGAGTCTGGTCGTAATTTCCCCCCTGCTATGGGCACGGTATTACGGCAGGCGCTACCAAGGCGCCATCAATGGGCTGATCAACCCCTTCAGGCTGGTATCCAGTATTGGTGGTCCGATGTTTGCTGCTCTCATACACGATGCGACTGGAAGCTACGACGTCGCATTCATGTTTTTCGTAGGATATTTTGTCGTCAGCGCGCTCCTCATTTGGCTGGCGAAACCTCCCCTTCACCCCAGCAGGTCTATCGTTGCTACCTAATGCGACAGTCGTACAACTATAGAAGTGGAACTTTCAGACGCTCGCTTGAGTTGGATGCAGCTTCTTCACGCCTTATACCAAACCGTCAGTCATCAACTGGACGTCAATATGTTCAAGATCGTCTGAACCTACTGGGAATTATCTGCGCCTGTAGTAGTAAGCTGGACATCCGGACCGCTTCTTATCAAACTCGCTATTAGCCGAGGCGTAGTCGATTGCGCCGCAGGCAATTGCTCTGGCGTAGAAGGACTACCCGATGCATGAAAACTATGATCTGATTGTTATCGGCGGCGGTTCCGCCGGCCTTACCGCCGCGCGGTTCGGAGCGCAGTTGGGTCTGCGGGTTGCGTTAGTCGAGGCAGACTGCATCGGCGGAGATTGTACCTGGACGGGGTGCATCCCCAGCAAAGCGTTGGTTAAGACGGCAAAGGTGGCCCACGACATGCGCGCCGCCAACCGGTACGGGCTGAACCCGGTGGAGCCGGTAGTAGACCTGAAAACGGTAATGGCTCGGATCAATGCGGTGTCGGAAGAGGTGTACCAAGGGGAGTCTACTGAGACGTTGCGGAACGAAGGCATAGACGTATTCTTCGGTCCTGCAAGATTTCTGGACTCAGGCACAGTCCAAGTGGAGGACGTCAAGCTGGCGGGCCGCAGGTTTGTTATAGCCACCGGCGCCCGCCCGGTGACGCCAACCATTCCCGGGATAACCGAAGTCAACCATCTGACCTATGAGACGGTTTGGGAGTTGCAAGACCTTCCCGAACGACTGCTGGTTATCGGCGGCGGACCCATCGGGTGCGAACTTGGCCAAGCCTTCCAACGATTGGGGTCGAAGGTGACGCTTCTTGAAGCAGGACCGCGGCTGTTGCCGAAGGATGAGCCGGAAGCAAGCGATTTGCTGCTGGCCCGTTTGGTGGAAGAGGGGATGGATGTGCGACTTGGCGCTTCAGTCCAAAGGGTCTGGCAAAAGGGCACGATCATCCGCGCGGAGACTGGCGGTGAAGAGTTGCGTAGTGACGTAATGCTGCTTGCCGTAGGGCGTACTCCCCGTGTGGATGACCTGGGACTGGAGCAGGCGGGGGTTGGGTATACCGCCAGAGGCATTGATGTCGATGCCTACTTACGCACCAGCCGCAAGCACATTTACGCGGCCGGAGACTGCTTGGGCGGCTACCAGTTCACCCACTACGCCGGCTGGCAGGGTTTCATGGCCGTCAGGAATGCGTTTCTGCCCGGAGCAGCCAAAGCCGTCCTGAATCAAGTTCCTTGGGCCACTTTCACCGACCCGGAGGTAGCGCGGGTCGGACTGAGCGAAGCCGAAGCCCGTGCTGATGCCAAGGGCAAGATAGGCGTGGCTACTTGGCCCTTGGAGAAGATTGACCGGGCTTTAACCGAAGGAGATTCCCAAGGATTCCTGAAGATAGTGTACCTGAACAACGGCACTGTCCTGGGCGCGACCATCGTCGCTCCCCGCGCCGCCGAGATGGTCCAGGAGTGGGGACTTGCCATTGACAAGGGGTTGAAAATTGGCGATCTGGCCAACAGCTTGCACATTTACCCTGCTTACACTATGGGTAACATGCAAGCCGCCGCCGACATCCGCGTCAAGCAATTGCTGGCCGGAATATCCGGCCGCTTGGTCCGCGCCTTGGCCAGGAGACGCCGCCGCCCGGCCTAAAAAATCGCTATCGGGTTGACCGGCGAGCCGGTGGTGTTGTGCAGAGGGAGCGGCCCCATGGTCAGCATGAACTCCCACCGGTTGCGTTCCCGGCAGGCAACGGCCAGTTCCTCAAGATCGGCGTTGTCGAGAATCCACACTCCCATTGCGACAATGCTGACTTGGTGGATGGGGTTGGACAGCTTAGGGTACTGCTGGGGCGAAACGTCATTGCCGGTGTCGGTGCCCAGCATTGCGATGTCCCGCTCCCGGAAGATGGGCAGGCAGGCGGCTTGGCAGGCCGTCGATCCGGCCTCCCGGACCACCGGCCCTTCGACGTTGCGGCGATGGAGTTGCCCCGTCCGAATCAACAGGACATCCCCCGGCTCTATCTTGAACCCGCACCGCTCCTCTGCGGCCAGGATGTCTTCGGGCATCACGCCCTCGCCGCGTTCCAGCCAGTCGATCCCCCGTATCATTGGCACGTCGACCAGAACACCGCGAGTGATTATCCCGTTCTTGGCCTCTTCCACTGAGCAAACGGTGGCGCCGAGACTGGTGGATACCATGTGGGCCGGTTTGCCGTTGTAGGTCTTGCCGTCCCAGAAGAAGTGGGCCAGGCTGTCGACGTGGGTGATAGTGTAGCCGTGGAATATCATGCCAAAGTAATCGGTGGCGGCGGCGTTGGGCCGTGCGCTGACTTTATCGCCAGTGGCCCATCCCTCTCCGCTTTCCACCATGAAGTGCACCGGCGGGTTGGGCGCGTCGAGGGTCGACTCGAACTGTATTGTGCGCGACAGGGAGATACGCACTCCCTCCTGCACCGTGGCCACAGCCCGTTTGACCTGCTCCGGCGTTATCAGGTTCAACGCCCCCAGCTCATCGTCATCACCCCAACGTCCCCAATTGGAGAGGGACTGGAAGTAACCCAGGACCTCGTCTTGGCTCGGTATGTTGGCTTGCATCGTCAACCGTCTCCTTATTCATGACGGAATTGCTCCGCAGCGGGCGCGGAGTCTTTACGTCGGGCATCCATACCCATAAAAATCTCCGCGTCCTTTGCGAAGCCTCTGCGTCCTCTGCGTTGAAGAAACGACTATCGCAGACTCCCTTATCCCAAAGGAGGCCGCAAATCGACGCCCAAGACCGTTTCGCACCACTTGGCGGCTGCCAGCAGGCTGGCGTCCTCGCCAGGGCCCGCGCCCAGTTGAATGCCGAAGGGCAGCCCGGACGCCGACAGTCCCGACGGGATTGTGACGGTGGGCAGTCCGCAGGACGTCCAAGGGCCTTGGTACATGGTGTTCCCGGTATTGGTCAAATCGGCCAAGGCCGGAGTTGGAGTGCTGGGCGTCAACAGGATGTCGGCCCTTCCGGCCATGTTCGCCATATCGGCGGTGAACTGCTGGCGGCGTTCCTGCACTTGTGAATAAGTCACCACGTCGGTATCCAGACCCCGCCGCAGCATTGCCCGCAGAAGGGGTTGGTACTCTTCGGAACGTTCCTCGTACATGGCTTGATGGAATGCCGCGGCCTCCACCGCCATAACCACCTGCTGGTCCTGTATCGCGGTGTCGATGCTGTCCGGCAGGGCAACGTCTTCAACGATTGCCCCAGCCTTGCTGAGCAACTCCAGGACCCCGTCGGTATGCTGCCGCGTCTCTTCGTCTGCGTGGTCGTAGAAGAAGCGGCGCACCACGCCGATGCGGGGTGCCGACGGCCAAGTCAGCCCGGCCATATAATCGTCGGATTGATGGCGCAGGGTTATCGCTTCCTCTGGGTCGGGACCGGCCAACACCTGCATCAGCAGGGCAATGTCCTCCACGGTGCGGGCCATCCACCCAGGATGGTCCAGGGACCAACTGATGGGAATGATGCCGTAGCGACTCACCCGTCCGAAGCTCGGCTTGTAGCCCACCACGCCGTTGTAGGAAGCCGGGCGCAACACCGAGCCGACGGTCTGGGAACCGAGGGCAACGGAGCACATGCGGGCGGCCACCGCCACTGCTGACCCGCTGCTGGAGCCGCCGGGAGTGTGGGCCGCGTTCCAAGGGTTTATCGTCGGTGACGGGTCCGCGCACGCGAACTCGGTGGTCACCGTCTTGCCCAGCATGATGGCCCCGGCGCGTTTCAGCAGGGTTACGGTAGTGGCGTCGTATTCGGGAACGAAATCGGCGTATAACTTCGAACAAGCCGTAGTCGGGATACCGGCGGTGTAGTAGATGTCCTTCACCCCGATGGGCACCCCGTGCAATGGCCCCAATCGTGCGCCCGCGTCCAACTCCGCCTGCTTCTGCTTCGCCTCGGCCAGCACCGCGTCATGGTCCAAGTACACCCACGCCTTCAGTTGCGGTTCAAGCGAGTCTATCCTGGCCAGCAAGGACTCCATCAGGTCCACCGGCGAAAGCTCCCTGCGGCGGATTCGTTCAACAGCTTCTACAGTGCTCAGGTCGTAAAGCTCGGGCATCGGCATCACTCCTGTCAGTCAGTTATATTAGTGGTTTTCTACTTGCAACAGGTCATCATCGACAGGTTCAAGGTACAATTCCAACGCCTCTCGGATGTTGGACAAGGCATCCTCCTCGGTATCCCCCTCGCTGATACAACCTGGCAAAGCTGGAATGTAAGCCGTATAGCCACCGTCCTCGGATGGAGTCAGGACTACTTTCAGCTTCATGGGCTCATATTCTTCCATACTCTACGGATAACAGCCTATCCAAGGCCGATGGTCACGGCTACGGAAAGCTCATAAGGCACCGTCATTAGCCGTCCTTATACTGAACTGTCAAAGAGTCTGCGGGATACCCGAACTTCTCCAACAAAACGGGATGGTACTTGAGAAACTTGACCTTCTCAGCGAAGGGCTTGACGTAGACTCCCGTATTGCCCATTTGCCACTTACCACTGCCAGATTCTGAGAACAGCCCCGGCAATTCCAAGGCAATCTTCTTGAAGGTGTCGGGATGAAGTTCTTGCATCAGCCCGCAGAATCCGAGCAACAGCGCAACCCATCCCATCGCCGGTCTCGACACCAGCTTTTTGTCCGGCTCTTGGAAAGTGAAAGACATGGGTTTAATCTTTGACGGTATGGTGCCGTCAGGCACCAGATTGACCAAACCCTCCACAGAGTTTAGGAAATCCTCAATGTGCTTGGCATCCGGTTGATACTCGGCTCCTTCGGTAAGGTATGCCAAGACCTTGGCCTTTACTTGGCGGTCGCCCGCAAACTCATTCCAAGTGTCGACCAAGCCTTTCATCACAGCGGCGTGATTCTGCCTCTCCTTGAACAACCCTACGGCCGCCTCAACCGTCCGCTTAACGGACTGTCTATTAGACATCTTATCGCGAGTGAGGAATTGCCTGAACTTCTCCTCCACATCCTCCGGATCATCATTGATGTCGAACTCAAGGAATCTCCTGATTTTCGCATCTTTTGGCCGCGTGGGAGGCGGCAAGTATAGCCACCAGTGGCTGCCATTGGTTAAGACGGCGAGGCTCGGTTTGCCAGCACGACAATAGCCCTCGATCTGATCTTCACAGTTCTTCAGGTCCACATGCCCGGCCTTGGCTTCGATAAAAACACGGTTGGCGTCACCGATTCGTAGTGCCCAGTCAACCGCGCCGGCATCGGTCCAATGTTCGGGTTTAACCTCTGTTGGGTCATCCGTATTCCAACCAACCTGGCGAAGCAGAGGAAGAATTACTCCCGTCTCAATCGCCTTTTCTATGAAGGTCGACAACGGACGACCTTTGATTTTCTCGAGGGTTGCCTCAAACTCAGAGCTCATCGCAAATACTCTCTACTGACGGTATTCGCATCCTGAAAATCCCAAAGTCCCGCAAATCCTGATTCAGACAATCGGCGGCCTGCGGGTATGCCAATCAGTAGCCTGTTCGTAGGCTTGGGCCACTTGGAACAACGTCTCTTCGGCGAAGGGCTTTCCGGCGATCTGCAACCCAACGGGCAACTGTTCGCTGGTAAAGCCACAGTTGATTGACAGGGCCGGGGTGCTGGCCAGGTTGAAGGGGCCGGTAAAGCTGCGCCGTCCGGCAAACCCAACGAGCAGTTCCTCTTTGCTCTTTATGCCAGCTTCGGCGGGTATCGGGGTCGCCGGGACCGAGGATGTCGGCATCACTAGCACATCCACACTCTCCAGGGCATCCAGGATTTGTTGCCTTAGCATGTGCCTCAACCTGACCGCCTTCTGGTAGGCTTGAGACGGGAGGATGCTCCCGGCCAGGAAGCGGACCCGGTTGTTGTGGTCGTACTGGTCGGCCCGGGTCCGTATGCCTTCGTGGTGCACTATGGAGGCGTCACCCATGGTGATGGCGCTGGATATAGTGGCGGAGTGGACGATGAGAGGGATTGACACTTCCTGGATAACGGCCCCTAACTCCCCCAGCACGGACACAGCTTGGGTTACGCTGTTCCGCACATCGGGTTCCACGGCATCGGTGTCCACTCGCTCGGTGATAACCCCTACCTTGATACCCCGGATGTCTCCGTTCAGGTTGCCCAAGTAATCGGGCACCGGCGCGTTGCGGGTGTAGGGGTCCTTGGGATCGTAACCGGCGATGGCCCCCAAGGTCATGGCGCAGTCCGCCGTGGTCCGGGAGATGGGGCCAACAGCATCCATCGACCAGGACGCCGCCAGCACGCCGTACCTGCTTACCAGCCCCCAAGTCGGACGTATGCCCACCAGCCCGCAGAAGGAAGCCGGGCCGCGGATGGAACCGCCGGTGTCCTCGCCAAGGGAGGTGGCGCACAAAAAGGCTGCCGTCGCCGCTCCCGACCCGCTGCTGGAGGTGCCGGGATTCCTGGACAGGTCCCACGGGTTCAGCGGGCCGCCCGTAGGGATGGTGAAAAGCGTCGCCGCTGGCGAACTCACTCATGTTGAGCTTGCCCAGCAGTACCGCGCCCCGCTTGGTGCAGGTTCGCCATGACGGTGGCGTCTTCGTCGGGGAATCAGGTCTTTGAGGATGGACGAGCCGCCGGTGGTCAGGATTCCCTTGGTGTAAAGCTGGTCCTTTACCGCTATCGGTACTCCGTGCATCGGCCCCCGGTGTTGTCCGGCAGAGATTTCCTGGTCCGCCTGCCTCGCGGCGGCCAAGGCCTCTTCTCGTGTAACCGTAATGTAGGAGTGCAACCTTCCATCTATCTCGTCAATCCGGTCCAGGTAGGTCTCTGTAACCTCAACGGAGGACACTTCTCTGGACCCTATAAGCGAGGACAATTCGGTGGCGGAAAGGAACGGGAGTTGGGATTTATCCATCGGTAAACAACTCCTTAGAATAAGTGAGCGGCGGACAGGTACAGGCTCATCCGGGGCCCGCGTAGGGCTTGTGGAGAATGAGGCCCATTGTGGCCGCAGGGGAAATAGTTGTCAATCTGGACTGCTATAATCTCCCCAAGCAGGCCATGATCGGAATGCGGCGCCTGTATGGTAGTCATCATGAGGAGTCATACTTATGGACCAATGGACGGGGGTAGTGCTCGCCGCGGGCGATGGCACAAGAATGAAATCGCGGCTGTCCAAGGTGCTCCACCGCGTCTGCGGCAAGCCCATGGTGCGGTATCCTCTGGACCTCATGGCCCGGTTGGGCATCCAACGCCGCATAGTCGTGGTGTCGCCTTCCAATCGTGACCCCGTTCGAGAGGAACTGGGAGATGATGTGAAGTACGTTACCCAGCCGGAGGCCAACGGCACCGGTGGTGCCATAGCTCAGGCGCGAGGACTGCTGGAAGGCTTGGGAGGACATTTGCTGGTTATGGCCGCCGACGCTCCGTTGGTACGCGCGGATTCCGTCAAGACGTTGATGTCTAAACATATCATCTCTGACGCGGACATGACGCTGCTGACTTGCCGGTTGCCGTCCGGTGGGGACTTCGGCAGAGTGTTGCGGGACCGGCAAGGGCATGTGACAGGGATAGTCGAGGCCGCTGACTGGAAGCGGCGACATACACGATGCAGCCGAGGTCAACGGCAGCGTGTACTGCTTCGACAACGACTGGTTATGGGACAACATTGACGACGTTGGGACCTCTCCCAAGGGCGAACGGTACATCACCGCCCTCCCGGATATTGGGGCAGCCAACGGGTCTAAAGTGCTGGGAGTCGAGGTTGGGGACGCCTCCGAATTAATGGGGGTGAACAAACGGGTCCAATTATCCCGATGTGGAGGCCGTGTTGCGGCGGCGAATTTGCGAGGAGTGGATGCTGGCCGGGGTGACGATCACCGACCCTGCCACGGTATACATCGACGCCGATGCGACCATCGGGCAAGACACGATTATTCTGCCTAACACGATGATTACCGGCCGCTCGGTGATCGGTGACGAGTGCGAAATCGGCCCGGCTCGGTAATCAAGGACTCGGTGTTGGGCAACCGCTGCAAGGCGGTTGCGTCGGTGTTGGAAGAGTCCACCATGGAAGACGACGTGGACATTGGCCCGTTCAGTCACCTGCGTCCCGGCGCTTACCTGGAATCGAAAGTCCACTTGGGGAACTTCGTGGAGGTCAAGGAGAGCCGGTTCCACACCGGCGCGGTCATGGGCCACTTCGGTTACGTCGGGGATGCCTCCATAGGATCAGGGGTCAACGTAGGCGCCGGTATGATTACCTGCAACTACGACGGCAAGGACAAACACCGCACCATCATCGGAGAGGGGGCCTTCATCGGCTGCGACACCATGCTGGTAGCCCCTGTCACCGTCGGCGCGGGCGCCGCGACTGGAGCCGGCGCCGTGGTGACGAAGGACATTCCTCCCGATAGACTAGCGGTTGGTGTTCCTGCTAGAATAACGGGCAGCAATCCTATAACCAAGTGACCTCCTGGCATCATCCGCTTGCGAGTACCACTTCAGGACAGTGAGCGTCCGGGGGGCGAGGGTTTTGGATACAGATAGCGTACCATCAGCATTAGTCTTCGCGGCATCCCTCCTTCTGTTCTCTTATCTCAGCTTGGGGCAACGTTCGGCCTTGTCCTCAGGCAGTTTGTCTAAAACCGGGGTGTCGCTTCAGAAGGCTGCATCACTCATTCGTCCCTTCAAGCAAGCCTGCGTGATCGCCGCGGCTCTATCAGGGTTGGCTTTGGCCCACAGCGTAGGCGCCAGTGAGTGGTGGCTTGTTGCGCTCTTGGCTCTGTGTGTTCTGGCCGGTCTGATAATTGTCGACCGGGTCGCCGCGTTAGCAGCTTCCAAGTATCCCGGTAAAGTTGACAGTCTTTGTATTCCACTGTCCCGGCTGCTCAGTTGGAACGGACAAAGGGGAACAACCGGCGCTAATGGCAACCCCGGCGGACCGGAAGGCAATAGCAATGGCTCCTCTGAAAACCCATTGGAACGGGAACAGCCCTTGATAACCGAGGCGGAATTAGGCAGCTTGGACTACCGGGACAGGGAGATGCTGCGGTCCATCCTGAGCTTGGACGTGACTACAGCCCGTGAAGTTATGGTTCCCCGCCTGGACATGGTGGCGGTGGACGACAAGTCTTCGTTGACCCAAGTGGCCGATCAAATGGTCCAGAGTGGTCACAGCCGGATCCCGGTCTATGAAGACACCATCGACCACGTTTTGGGAGTTGTGCACTCACGGGATGTGTTGGCTGCCTTGGCCCGCCCGGACTCCAAGCAAACTCTGCGTCACCTCATCAATCCCGCGTTCTTTATACCGGAAACCAAGAGGCTGGATGACCTGCTGGAGGAGTTGCAGGACAAGGGTATTCAAATGGCCATAGTGGTGGATGAATACGGAGGGACCGAAGGCCTGGTCACTATCGAGGACCTTCTCGAAGAGATTGTTGGGGAGATAGAGGACGAGTTTTCCAGGACCAGGGAGTCCCAACTGGTACGCTTGCCGGATGGGGCCGCGTTAGTGGATGCTGGTGTATCCACCGAAGACATCGAGGAATTGTTCGCCACTACCATAGACAGCACCGACGTTGACACTGTCGGAGGGTTCGTCTATCAGGCCTTGGGTAAGATTCCATCACCCGGTGACGTGGTTTCCACGGACCATCTGCGCATAGAAGTGGTGTCTATATTGGGTCGCCGGCTTCGAAAACTGCACATCCAACGAAGGGACGCCAACGCATCGCCCCCAAGTGCTTGATGCGTATGAAAAACGTGGCTCCACCTTTGGCGGGACGCCGGAAATCGTCAATAAATTAAAAGGGGACCCGGTTGTCGGGTCCCCTTGATTGATCGGGCGGTTTCCGAAAATGCGCCCTATCCTGAAAGCGGCGTCTCCATGTACCCGTAGTATCCCACGGCTAACACCAGCAGCGTAATACCGAAAATAAAAAGAAATATTCCAATTGTGCTAGTAGGCCGTTGCCGCTGCGTGCGGTTGCGCGTAAGCATATAATCGTATCCTGCTTCCATGCCACCTCCTTTCGCTAGACATGCAGGCTCTTGATTCCCGGCATGGCATTGCTCAGGCAATTTTAACGTTGCTTGCAGATTGCCCGAACTCCAAAGGCCGGGGAGCGCCAATCTCAAACCGGCACAACCCAAAGTCCTACCGAGGTCTGGGAATGTGATTTGCGCCGGGCGTGATGGGCTCGTTCAGGTAAATGTCCCCGTTTCGGATTTTGACATTGAAGCCACAGGCGGGGTTGGTGCAAACCCAGGCCTTATAGTGCACCGCCGCGCCTTGACCGCCATAGTCCGATAAGGGTACTAACTGGCCTATATTACAGGTCAGGCATTTGGGGATAACCCATTCTTCCACTGCTACCTCCTCCCAAGTTGGATTAAGGCCGAGTATAGCATCGAATTTGTGGGCGCACCAAGCATAAAATAGTTAGAGATTGACGGTTTTGTTTAACCTTTGGCTGGAACCCGACCCGAATCCTTCCCGGTTTGGCCTGATAACATTCACATTATGTTCACTCAAGAAAGTCCTTGAGTTTGCGGGACCGGGTGGGATGGCGTAGCTTCCTTAGGGCCTTGGCCTCAATCTGCCGTATCCGCTCACGGGTTACGCCGAACTCTCTCCCAACCTCCTCCAAGGTACGGCTCCGCCCGTCCTGCAAACCGAAGCGTAATTGCAAGACCCGTGCCTCCCGCTCGGTCAGAGTGTGAAGCACTTCGTTGACCTGCTCTTTCAATAACTGGAAGGAGGCGGCATCGGCCGGAGCGGGGGCGTTCCTGTCTTCGATGAAGTCCCCCAAGTGGGAATCTTCCTCCTCGCCAATGGGCGTTTCCAGCGACACAGGCTCCTGTGAAATCTTCAGGATCTCTTCAACCTTTTCCGGGCCGATTTCCATTGCGTCGCCAATCTCTTCCGGCGTAGGTTCCCTGCCGTATTCTTGCAACAATCGGCGGTGCTGGCGCATGAGCTTGTTGATGGTCTCCACCATGTGCACCGGGATTCGTATGGTCCTTGCTTGGTCGGCGATGGCGCGAGTGATGGCTTGGCGGATCCACCAAGTCGCGTAAGTGCTGAACTTGTAGCCTTTGCGATAGTCGAACTTCTCAACCGCCCGAATCAGGCCGATGTTGCCTTCCTGGATCATGTCCAGTAGTGCCATTCCGCGTCCGATGTACTTCTTGGCTACGCTCACTACCAAGCGCAGGTTGGCCTCGGTAAGGTGGGCTTGGGACTTTGCGCTTTCCCGGTGAACGTCGCGGAAATAGCGCCTGAACAGTGGGTCCATTCGCTGTAATTCGTCGTAACAGCCGGGTTGGCTCAATGTAGCGCTCAGGTCGGATAGCCGGCAGTCCCTCAGGACGGTGACGGCGTCAGGGGGAAGCAGCCAGCTATTCAAAGACAGGTTGACTACGTCCCGATAGAGCGCTTCGGTATCCGTATCCAACGTCTCCGCAACACTGGCCAGCAAATCGGGCGACACCTCGGCGTCGATGGCCTCCCGCAGCTTGGGCTCGTTCATAAGCTCCGACAGTGTAGGGTTGGAAGGCAAGCCCAGTTGCTCGCTGAGAGCAACCACCAAGGCCGACGAATCAATCAATCGGCGCAGCAGACCGCAGGTGAGTTCCCATGGCCTGGGCTGACGGCCTTCTAACCCGCCTAGCTCGGTCTCTAGGGCCGTCAGGTGCTTTCCGCCCTCAATCTTCCGGGCAAGGGAGCGCTCATCTTTTGACGTGAGCAGACGGACTCGGCCGATTTCCCGCAAGTACATCCGCACCGGGTCATCCAGCACTTCCATGGTTTCTGCTTCGGGTTCCCAGTCAGGGTCGTCGCCCTCGGTCTCTGAAGAAGACTCGCCCGAGCCGTCTTCGGTGGGGTCCTTCACTTTGTCTTCAGGCTCCGAGGGGTCCCATTGCTCTTCCTGAATTTGAGTAGCCAAAGCGGAGGCGATGCTGGATATCCCGTTGGATTCGCTTGCCGCGTCTTCCTCCTGCCGGGCCTTTACGCCACGAAATATTTCGACTATCGTGTCTCCCTCTTCGGGTTCGTCGGTCGCTTCAAGAAATTCCTCGGGATTGAGACTGGTGCTTCTGCGTCTGGGCATTACTATCCTCTGCCTCCATTCTTTTGGTAACCCGCCTGTAGGTTGACTTGGTTTTCTTTTATACGTTGGTTTACGTTCAGCACGTCCAGATAAGCCTCATCAGATGAGTCCATCGGCTCGTCCTGAAACCTTAGCCACTCTTCTCGCTTCAAATCTTTTAGATAACGGTCCTCCATTCTCCGCACAACGTCTTCAAAGGCGGCCACCCGTTTCAGTGGATCGGGCGGCGGCGTTTCCTTTTGCAGGATCCGCTCCAGCGGTCCCGCCAGTTCCTCACCAACCAGACCGGCCAATACCTCCGGCTCGGACTGGGCCTCTCGACCCTGGCAAACACGGAGCCATTGAGTGAAAATCTCCCGGTTCTCCAACCGGCGGAAATATTCCGGCTTCAGCCTTTCCACCAGATCTTCCAAGTCCGGTTGTTTCAGCAACAGCGTAAGGCAATACTCCTCGACCGGGTCTCCGTCGTTGGCGAACGCCGGCGAAGCCGTCTGCCTTGTTTGAGGTGCGGCACGAGGTTGGCGACGGGCGGCCATTCGGCGGTCGACCGTAGCTTTCAATTCATCCCGCGTCACCCCCAGCGTATCAGCCAGCATTTGAAAATAGTGGTCCTGCTGGAAGGGTTCGGCCACTGCGTAAATGAACGGAAGGACCGCCCCCACCACCAAAGCCTTGCCGTCCGGCGTTGAAACGTCCGATTGGGCTGAAAGAGCGGCAAGCAGGTATTCGATTAACGGCTTGCCCTCCTCTACTATTCGCGTCCACTCCTCCGGTGACCGGTGAATCACGTCGTCCGGGTCCTGTCCTGAAGGCATCACCGCGATTTTCAAGTCCGGGATTTCCCGGCCTTGCAGGATCGAAGTGTTTCCGACCCTGCCTACCACATGGACTTGGAATACCTGCCAGGACGATTCCAGGCTGCGAAGAGTGGCCTGCTGGCCTGCGACGTCGGCGTCCAGCGCCATCGTTATGTCATTGGTCAAACGGCGTATCTCCGCCACCTGGTTTTCCGTCAATGCCGTACCCATGGAAGCAACTACGTTGTCGAACCCTTCCTGATGGGCGGCGATGGCGTCCATGTACCCCTCGACTATAACCGCACCCTTTTTACGAACGGCGTCCTTGGCCAGGTCCAACCCGTACAGGATGTGTCCCTTGTCGAAAGTCGGCGTGCGGGGTGAATTGAGGTACTTGGGCTGCGAATCGCCCATCGCGCGGGCCCCGAACCCTCCGAGTCCTCCCTGCGCGTTCCGTATCGGGAACATCAACCTGCCCCGGAAAAGGTCTACCAGACGGCCGTTCTGCGACTCCCTCACTATCCCTGACTGGGCCAGTTGTTGGGGCGTGAACCCTTGGCCTGTCAGGTGTTGTTTCAACGATTCTCCGTCGGGCGGGCTCAATCCCAGTTCGAATTTGCTTATCGCATCCGGCGACACACCCCGCGATTTCAGATACTCCCGCGCCTCGGCCCCCTGGGCAGACGCCAGAATCCGCTGGAAGTAAATTCGGGCGGCCTCGTTGATCTCCAGGCCGCTTTCCTGCTCCGTCCGCTTCTGCCTGTCCGGCAGCACAACTCCGGCTTGTTGCGCCAGATTTTTCAGGACATCGGCAAACTCCAGGCCCTCGGCCCGCATCACGAAGGAAAATACATCGCCGCCCGTGGCGCAGGCCCCGAAACACCGCCACGACTGGCGGTCGGGGAAAACGTGAAAGGAAGGAGTTTTTTCCTGGTGGAAGGGACAGTTCGCTTTGTGGCTGCGGCCGGACCGTTGCAACGGAACGTAACGAGATACTACATCTACAATGTCAAGGCGTCCCTTTATGTCGTCAACAACGGTCATATATGCAGGGCAAATTGTGCCAAGCTATATTCTACCACTTATGCTCTATTTGTGCCAGTCGGGGTCTGTTGACGGCCAATTCCTCCCACGCTGTGGCGGGTGTACTCCCCTTCCCTCGGGCTAAGTCAATTGGACGGAAACCGCCGGAAGGCGGTAAAATGCCACCGGCAAATATTTTCCATCGGAACGACGACTGCAAGAGGTGACACGCAATGGCGACCTACGGAAGAGAGGAAGCACAGGAGTGGGCTTGGGAGGCTCTCAAGGGCCAGTGGACGACGCTGATCACTCCGTTTACCGACAAAGATGAGATCGACGAAGCCGGTATGCGCCGTAACATTCGTCATATCCAGAAGCTTGGCACCCGGGGCGCAGGATGTACATGGGGAATGGGGGAGTTCTGGAGCTTGACCCACAGCGAACGGCTTCATGTGATGCAGATCGTGGCCGACGAGTCCCGGGATAATTGGCTCATTGGCGCCCACGTCACCCACACCTCTGCTCCGGCCATGCTGGACTTGGCCCGCAATGCCGAAGACATGGGGTTCGATGTCCTCATCGTTGCTCCTCCGTACATCGTTACCAAGACGGAAGAGCAAGTCATCGAGTGGGTGCGTTACTTGGCCGAAAGAACATCTTTGGCCATCATGTTCTACAACTCGCCGCAGTTCGGTATCGTCCTGAGTCCGGCCAGCTTGAAACGGCTTTGTCAGATTCCCAACGTAGTCGGCGTCAAAGAGGCCAGTTTCAACCAGCAACTCTCCATAGAGACCCACTTGTCCGTGGGCAAGGACGCCATCATCAGTACGCCGGACGAGTGGGTCTACTGGAAAGCCAAGGAACTCGGGTTCCAGCAGCAAGTGATGTTCTCCAACACGTCCGATTGGCGCTTCGATATCCCGGAACGCAACAACTACGTCCAATTCATCGAAAGGGCCAGCGAAGGCCACTTGGACGAGGAGTTCTACGAGACGCACCTGCGCCGCATCAAGGAACTATCCGACACTTGGTGGACCCGCACGGTGGACAGACAGAACGGCGCGCTGCCAGTCCCGATGGTTAAAGCTTGGGGGGAGATAATGGGCCTGTCAACGGGTCATAGCCGCTACCCGTTGGTGGACTTCACGGCGGAAGAAAAAGCCGAGCTGAGGCAAGAGCTTGAGCCGCTCAAGCCCCGTCCACCGGTGTTCAGCCAGCCGGTGGACAGCCGCACGGCTTGGTTGACCGGCAACAACAGCTTCTTCTCCGGCATGTTGCTGATGGTCAGCGTCCAGAACGTAGAGGAGGCGTTGGAAGCGGAAAGGGGCGGCGCCGATGTGGTGGATGTCAAGAACCTCCAGGAGGCCTTGGTGGGGTCGGGGCATCCTACGGTCGTGCACCAGGTCAAATCTCAAATCCAGCCGGAAAACCATGTGAGCGTAACCTTGGGCGTAGTTCCCAGCCAGCCCGGCACGGTGGCAATGGCTGCCTACGCCGCCGCGGTGTTGAACGCCACATCGGTCAAGGTGGGCTTCTGCAATACCGATTACGACACCGCCGTCGATGTGCTTCGCCAAGCCCGGTCCGCGATGGAAGGGTATCAGACCAAGCTGGTAGGGTCCGTTTTCGCCGACAACCCGCTCTACGATGGGCTGGATCCCTACGTAATGGTGAAACTAGCCAAGGAAGGACAATGCGACGGCTTCCTGATAGACACTCTGACCAAGGATGGAAGGAACCTGTTCGACTTTATTCCCGAGGCTGACTTGAAGGCAATGGTGCTCGAAGGAAAGGAAGCGGGCTTGAGCACCGCCCTGTCCGGCCACCTTCGCATTGACGACCTGGACGAGTTGGCCCGCGTCAACCCCGATATAGTCGGTGTGCGCGGCGCAGTCTGTGGTGACGGTGACCGGGGCCGGGCCGTGGCTTGGGAAAAAGTGGCCGAGTTCAAGCGCCAGGTTGACATGCGGAAGTCCGGAGAGATCAACGTTTTCGACGAGCCCATGGTGATGCCCAGCAACGGCTCCGGAGCGGGTTGGGTAGTCATTGACGGCAGGGGCAAGAGCTGCGCCGGCGTCATCGCAGCCTTGGCCCGGCAAATAGAGTACGATCGCAAGTCACTGGTGGAGGCCATCCTTGCCGACGCCCTCAACATCTACGATGTCATCCTGTGGGCGGAAAAGGACAAGCACCATGTCCTCAACCACCGCAAGGACCCCGATGGCACCGTCCGTGTGCTGATCCAGCCTTAATTGGGCGGTCCGGGATTTCTGAGGGTTGAGACAAACAGGTTAGGAGGGGCCGTATTAGGCCCCTCCGGTATTTGAAAACGCTCTTGGCGTATGGTTGCGTGGCTCATCGCCAAGATAAACAGAGGAACTTATGGTAAACACCACAGCCATAACCGATTATCGTCAGCAGGCCAGGGAGTTCCTGATTAAGGCGCGAGAGTACTTGGCCGAGGACGACTTGCATCAAGCATCTGAAAAAGGCTGGGGAGCGGCTGCGTGGATGGCCAAAGCTGTCGCGGAGGCCCAAGGCTGGGAGTATTCGACCCATAACCACTTCAACGTGGTGGTGAATAGCGCTGCCATGGCTCTGTTTAGCCGCTCTCATCCGGCTTATCGCCGGGTACATGAATTGAGTGGCATCGCCCAGAACCTGCATCAGTACTTCTACACTCGGAAACAATTCCTTAACGGCGAGGTAATTGTTATCAACCTTGGCAATGTGGAGGAACTGCTGGGCATTCTGGAACCGCTGACCGAGACCGAAGTGTAACCCACAAGCTAAACCAGTGCCTGTCAAATTTGACCCGACCAAAGGCCTTGAGCCTACCATCGCAGGTCTTGAGGAGTTACGAAATGGCTGATTCCATGCGCGCCCTGTCGTGGAACGTAAACGGCATAAGAGCCGCGCACCGAAAGGGCTTCCTGGAGTGGTTCAGCGAGGCCAATCCTGACATTCTCTGCCTGCAGGAGACCAAGGCCCATTGGGACCAGCTTCCCACAGCCCTGAAGGACATAGAAGGTTATCACCCGTTTTTCTCCACTCCTGAGAGGAAGGGGTACAGTGGCGTAGCCCTCTACAGCAAGACCGAGCCTCAAGACGTAAGTTTCGGTTTTGGGGTGGAGAAGTTCGACCGTGAGGGGCGGGTGATCCGTGCCGACTACGGCCGGTTCGTTTTGTTCAACATCTACTTCCCCAACGGCCAGTCATCCGCCGAGCGGCTGGAATACAAGATGGAGTTCTACGCCACTTTCCTCAATCATGTCGAAGAACTGAGAAGTCAGGGACGTAACATAGTGCTCTGCGGCGACCTCAACACCGCCCACACGGAGATTGACCTGGCCCGCCCCAAGGCTAACGAGAACACGTCCGGTTTCCTGCCGCAGGAAAGGGCCTGGATGGACGAATTCATAGCCCACGGCTACCTCGACACTTTCCGCATGTTCAATCAGCAGCCCGACCAGTACACCTACTGGGACCAGATGAGCCGCGCCAGGGCGAGGAACGTTGGCTGGAGGATCGATTACTTCTTTGTCGACCGGGAATTCGCTGAAGAGATCAAGGGCGCTTATATATTCCCCGACGTCATGGGGTCGGACCATTGCCCGGTGGGCATAGACATCGGGTAAAGCCCGACAACGACCGGCAAGCGAGGCAACTTGCCAATTGGACGAATGGCCGGGGAGCAAAAGAGCAGGGTTCCTACCGGCTTAGTTACCCTTCACAAAGATGTTTGATGGCTTCCAGGGCCAAGTAATAGCCGTAGACTCCGAAACCGTAGACCGAGCCTTTGCACACTGGCTGCACGGCGGAAACAGTCCCTCGGGACGTGGGATTGGATGCGTGGACCTCGATCACCGGATAGTCCACCTGCGCGATGGCCGCCCGCACCAGCCCGTTGCCGGTGGTGTACCCGGCGGGGTTGATCAGGGCCGCGTCAATCTTCTGGTCATGGCCGTCGTACAGGGCGTTGGCTACCTCGCCCTCGATGTTGGAGTGGAAGATCTCTACGTCCAACCCTAACCCTTCCGCATACCCCCTGACCTGCTCGTTAATCTGGTCCAACGTGGCGGGACCGAATATCTCGACCTGGGATTTGCCTCGCATATTCATGCCTGCGCCTTGGATCACCAGTACTTTCGTCACAATGACAACTCCTCAAATTGGTTGGAAGAAACAGCGCGGGTCGTCGGCTGGTCAATCAGGCGACCCGCTTACTCGAATTCCGTGGAGGTCCCATGAGTGGCGTTCTCATCCGGCTCGGTTGGAGTCTCGACAACGTACCCTGCCATCATGATGTCCAGTTGCAGCATCAACATCTTGTTCCAAGCCACCGCCGCCCGGAAGGCTGCCTTTGCGTCGTCCATCTGGTCCAACAATAGCTCGGCCACCGCCGTTTGTATGAAGGACATGGTGCCCACCATGTACCTGCTGGGCACCGATCCCATGTGAGCACGATGGACCGGCGGGTGGGAATGAACGATACCGGTAGCTAAAACCCGGATCGGATAGTCGTCGTCTATCTTGAAGTCTATGGAGCCGCGCAACCATCTGGCCAAGGTGTGCTTGCGCCTGGTCAGGCGGATATCATCAACCTCACCCTCGGCATTCAGGAAGAACTTCCTTGTTTCCGGGTACTTTATAAAGTTGTCGTAGACCGTGGCGGTCAAAGCTTCGGAGTGCTCCATCACCACGTCAGCGGTGGAGCGTATGAGAGCCAGTTCATCTTCGTCTAGGCCGACGAAGTCCGCCAATTGTCTCAACCGGCCGGGCCAGTCTATGATCCGCGCCATAAGTTTCCTGCTGAAATCCTGGGACTTATCATCTTTGCATCCTGCGGGTAGTCATCCGCCAAAATGGTCTATTCAATCGAATGGACGATGTTCCAAAATATAACCCTTCTTATCTGGCTGGGCAAGTCGAGGCATCGGGCGGTTGCGCCCTATACCTCGGCAGGCCTTGGGGAAGGCTGGCTCAATGGTTGCCAGAGCATCTTGGGATAAGCGACGGTGGGCAACAGCAACAACAGCCCGATCAGTGCGTTAGCCGATATCGCCCCTTGGGCTGTGAAGGCCGCGGCCATCAAGGACATTTCAAACCCTCCCAATGGTGTCCCAATCCCTATGCAAAAGCTCAACAAGCCCAGCATCCTGCCGCGCATCTCATGCGGGGCGGCGAGCAGCGCTATGGCGGTCTGCATCGTGGAAAAACCCGACTGGCCCAGTCCGCCAAGGGCCAACAGCAAGAAAGCCAGCGTGTACCATGGCGCCCAGACAAACAACAGGAAAGTAACCAGTATCGCCGCGGAACCCGTCACAAAGAGACGCCCGTGGTGACGCACGTTGCGAGTCAAGGTCATCATCCCGGCCCCGGCCAACTGTCCGAAACTGTCGCCTGCAGCAAGCAAGCCCACCAGAGCCGGGCCAACACCCAGGAAGTCGCGGCCGATAGCCGGGATGAACTGCTGGGCAGGGAATCCCACGGCGTTCATTACTATGGTGACGTAGAGCAGTCCCACCAGGTTGGGGCTGTGCCGTGCGAACCCGATCGCCACGCCCAAAGACCGCCAGACCGGCTCACGGGCCGATGCGCCCTGCCGCATGGGAATCTCCAGTCGCGTCACCATCCACATGGTCAACAGGTGTACGCCCACGACGAATACGTAGGCGCCGGAGAAGTCCACCGTGGCCAGCAGTACTCCCGCCCAGATGGGACCGATCATCTTTCCCGCCGTGTTGCTCATGACGTCCAAGGACAACGCATTGACCAGCCTGTCGTCGCCCACGATGTCTATGATTGCCGTCCTACGGGACGGATCTTCCACTGCCTTGGTGGTGCCCTGCATCGCGATGGCGATGAAGACGTGCCACGGTTGGAGCAGGTCAATGTCGTAGGCTATTACACACAACATGGCGGCGGCGGTCAGCGTGTTGGTTGTCTGTACCAGAAAGATCACCCGGTGGCGGCTGATGCGGTCGGCGATAATCCCGGAATACAATGCAATCACAGGGCGGGGCAGGTTGTTGAAAACCAGGACCATGCCCAGCAGGAAATAGGAATCGGTGACTTCCAGGATAAGCCAACTGAGGATCAATAGTTCCATCCGGCGGGCAAACTCGCTAAGGCTGCCAACGTACCAGATGGCGCGAAATGGCCGGTGGGCCAGCACCGAGACCACGGGGACACGCCTGAGGTCCTCCACGCGCCGATGCCCCTCGGCGGCGACGACCAAGGCGATAATGACGAAGCCGAATACCAGGATAAATAAGCCGGTAAAAGTCATGGCAAGGCCGTCATTGTACTCCTTCCTGCCCCGGTGTCGGATGCGTCACCGATTGCGAAAGTTGCCGATTGTGGAAACGACGATGAACGCCGTCTTGACACCATCGGTACCCAAAGGTAACTTGAACCGGCTTGAAAGCTTGAATCTCCGGGTATAGACGGTCCGGTATGCTCGCGACAGGCTAACCTCAACACGGACGACTAGACACTAACTTGGGAGTTCCCAATGAAGCCAAACGATTTGTCCCAGTTCTGGACCGGCACCATTGCGGAGTTGGCACGGACCGATATCAACGCCCGTACCAGCGACGCTCCGGAGCAAAGCGCCCGTGAGTATGATACCCGACAAGTGGTGATGGACAGCTTTGAGGGTCGTCGTATTCGCGCTTGGTACTCGGTGCCTAAAGACGCCCCTCCCGGTAGAAAATTGCCAGGAGTGTTGGCCGTTCCCGGCTATGGCGGACTCAAGGAAATCCCCACTCAGGTGGTACTGCACGGCTTCGCAGTGCTGACGCTGCACCCGAGGGGTCAGGGCGAGAGCATCCCGGAATGGCAGTTGGAGCATGGCACCAAGCTAACGTACCACTTGGAGGACAAGGACAAGTACTACTACCGCGGCGCCTACATGGACTGCCTGAGGGGTCTGGACTTCCTATCTTCCCAACGAGAGGTTGACCCGGACAGGCTGGGAATGTGGAGCCGAAGCCAAGGCGGCGGGTTCACTCTCGCGACTGCGGCCCTGGATTCCAGATTGAAGGCGGCGGTAGCCGAGGAGCCATTCCTTTGCAACTACCCGGTCTCCGCCGATCTGGCTTCCAGCCCATATTGCGAGTTACGGGACTACCTTGGCGAGCATTCTGAGCAGCGTGAAACAGCGCTGAACACTCTGGCATATTTCGATTGCTTGAACCTTGCAGACCAGATCACCTGCCCGACATTGGTCGATATCGGCATGGCCGACGAGGTTTGCCCGTACCAGACAATCATGCCGGTGTTCGAACAAATACCGGGCCCCAAGGCCCTGCACGTCTATCCCGACTTGGGCCACTCCCCATGCACTGACTTTAACGCCCACGCACTGAACTGGCTGCGGCGCTACCTGGGGGCTTGATCTTGCGATAGCGGCCTGTCCACACTGGAGCACATTGACTTAGGGAGGCATACATGCCTGCACGTACCGGGGAACAATATCTGGCTGGACTGCGCAGCCAGACACCGGAGATTTACCTCCACGGCAAGAGAGTGGAAGACGTGACTACCTGTCCGGGGCTGGCCAACGGCGCCCGGTCGGTGGCCAGCCTTTACGACATGCAGCACGACCCCAAGCTCTGTAGTGAGATGACTTATACCTCGCCCTCCAGTGGCGAACCCGTGGGCCTGTCATTTATTGCTCCCAGGACCCGGGAGGACCTGCGCAAGCGCCGGGTAATGATGTCCCATTGGGCGCGCACCAGCTACGGCATGATGGGGCGCACTCCCGACTTCCTTAACACAAGTATGATGGCGATGGCCGAGGCCGGGGACTATTTCGGCGGGAATCGCCCAGAATTCAAGCAGAATATTGTCAACTATTACGAATACGTCCGCGAGAAAGACCTGACCCTTACCCACACGCTGGTAAACCTGCAACGCAACCGCCGCCAACTGGCCTACAGCCGGAACTACAACACCGACGTGGCGATGCAGATCATGAAGGAGACGGACGCGGGGATAGTGGTTCGCGGTCCAAGGGTGCTGGCAACCCTGGGGCCTTTGTCCGATGAGATAGCCGTCTATCCGGTCAGGAATTCGCAATTGGAGGGCACCGAGGACGCATGGAGGTACGCCTTCGCCTTCTGCATTCCCTGTGACACCCCCGGGTTACGGTTTCTTTGCCGGGAAAGCTTTGACTTGGGCCGGTCGAGCTTCGACCATCCATTGGGGTCGCGGTTCGAGGAGATGGACGCCATCGTTTTCATGGACGATGTGCTGGTCCCGTGGGAGCGGGTGTTCCTGTTTGGAGACGTGGGCTTGGCCAACGGGCTTAGCGCCAATACCCACCAGTACAACCACTCCGGGCATCAGGTAGTCGCCAAAAACGTAGCGAAGTGCGAATTTGTCCTCGGCATCGCCAGCATGATGGTCAAGACTTTAGGGTCCGAGTCAATAGCCCAAGTCCAGGCACTGCTGGCGGAGGTGATAGAGAACCTGGAGATAATGAAAGCGCTGCTGCTGGCCGCAGAGGAGACCGCCACAGTAGACGAGTGGGGTGTAATGTGCCCCGCGCTGATTCCAATAACGGTAGCCCGGAACATCATGATCCGTATGTATCCACGGATGGTGGAGATAATTCAGCTACTAGGGTCCAGCAGCCTTATGGCCTTGCCCATCGAGGTGGACTTCGAAGGGCCACTGGCGGAGGATATAGTCAGGTACTTGGACACCGAGACGGCCACTTCCCGCGAACGGGTCCAGCTATTCCGCTTGGCTTGGGACCTGTCCGGCAGCGCCTTCGGCTCGCGGCAGGTGCTTTACGAACGCTACTTCCAGGGCGACTGGATGCGCAACGCCGGCATCCTGTGGGACCGGTACGACGTAGAGCCGATGATGGACATTGTGAAGGACTTTCTGGATCGGACCTGACCGGCGGACCGCCTTTTTCCTGAGAACAAAAGGGGGCAACCATTGTGGTTGCCCCCGCTGTCGTTCACGGGAAGGGCGAAGCCACTCCCCTTATCCATGCCTCTAGTGGACCGGCTCTTTCAGCGCCTCCTTGCCCAGTATCTTTTCGGCCATTTCCTGGGCTATGGGGCTGTACTTGGTGGAACCGGCGGCGCGGTGCAACTGGGTCAACTGGAATGCCCAGGGGTCTTCTTCCTGTTGCCACGGCACGTAAATGCTCTTGTTCTGTTCAGGGTCTCGGAACACATTCATGGGCTCGCCGCCGTCGGCCAGCAGGTTGAGTTGCTGGGTCAACATGCGCCGGTAGGCAATGATGCCAAGGTCGGACTCGCCCAGCCGTTCCTGGGTCCGGTCGGCGATTTCGCCCTGGGTTATCCATGCGAAGTAGTCCTGACCAGCATTGGCATCCAAAAGCTCCCAAACGGCGTCGCCCTTCTCGTCGACGGGCAGAGGAACGCTGTAGTAGGGGACTTTCTCCTGCTTCGGCATGGTCTCGCCGGGCGGCTGATGATGGGCCTTTATGTAAATGAAGTGGGTGTGAGTATCGTCAATGGGCACCCGATATTGAAGGTCGCCGCCCACCCTGCCGATGTTGGGGAAAAGGATGGGGAACCCAATGCGCCAGTCCGGGTCATCGTAGGTGCCGTTATGGCGCACGGCCCGTTTGAGGATACCGTTCTCGTAGGGTTCGTACACCACTTCCTGGAACAGGCTCCGGTCTTCGTAGACTTTCCCCGCCACGAAGCCCCGCCGCTTCAGGTCGCCGCGGCCCAGCTTCTCCAACACGTAGTCTGAGAAGCGCCCATGCAACCAGTCTACGTGGTGCAGGTCAACGGCGTTTTCCATCGTTTGCAGCCAGTTGCAAGGAAGCACTGCCGACCCGATGTCGTGCAGCACGTTGTCCCAGACCAGCAGGTCCCACCTCGGCAACAACGGAGCCGGATCGGGACCCAGGTAGGCGAATATAAGACCGGCCAGCTCCTGTACCGGGTAGGCCTTGGTGGTTACCTTGCTGGGGAATGTGCTGTCGGCGGGCTCAGCCGGCATTTCGACACACCGGCCTGTCTCGTTGAACATCCAGCCGTGGTAGGGGCACCGCAACCCTTCTTCTTCCGGGATGCCGTAGGCCATGGATATCCTGCGGTGGGGGCAGGTATCGTCGATCAGTCCAAGCTTGCCTTTGCGGTCTCGATACAGGACCAAGGACTCGCACATCAACTTGATGGGCATCACGGGATGTTCATCCAATTGCACCGAAGCGGCGATGGGCTGCCAGTACCGGCGCAACAACTCCCCCATGGGCGTACCCGGACCCACCCTGGTAAGTCGTTCGTTCTCCTCTGCCGTTAGCATAATCCTCCTTCCCCTGTTTGGAGTTGGGTATACATTGGCTAGCTTGATCGTATGCTACGAATCCCTCCGAAGCCATACCAGCAACCCATAACGGCTTTTCTAGCAGAAGGGGCGGTCAATGTCAAACAGGCCGTGCACTCTAACGGTGTTCACTCTTCAAAGCGCCACCTCACTACCGGGACGGGTGTCTACAAAAAAGGCGTCTTGGCCCAGCCTTGGTCGAAGGGTGTATGGAAGATTGCTGTCGACCGTTTGCTTTTGAACATCCAAAGGCCGTCCACCCGGACATATTCTTCGTCGTCTATACCCGCGCGCCACATGGCTTGGTTGCCGTCGCTTATGGTGCAGGGCATGAACAGGTACCAGCGGGCGCGGGCGGTGTCGCCGGTTACCTCGATCTGCGGGTTCAGGGCGTAATGCAGGGCAAAGGTGAATATTCCGGACGCTCCTCGAAAGAACTCCCGGATTGCCTCCCGCCCTTCGTACCTGCCCAAGGCACCACTCTCCCAGACCGCGTCCTCCACGAATAAGGCGGCGATGCCGTCGGGGTTGTAGCTGTCGTCGCAGTAAGCCGCGTAGCGGGCTTTCAACTCCCTGATTGCGTTGACATCTTCCAGTTCTCTTACTCGTTTCTCCAGAGTCTCCAGGCGTTGGACCAAGTCAGCCGTTTCTTGCGTGGTCATCGTTTTCTCCCCTTGTCCCGATTTACGGGCGAAAGTATACTTCCCTCCAGCCAAGGCTTGTTGGCCAGACCTTTGCTTTAACGGCGGTTGCCGCCGGAAAGGAGATTGCAAGTGATTTACCAGCTACGGACCTACACCGTCAATCGCGGGATGATGGATGACTGGGTCGCCATGTTCAATAACGAACTGGTAGGCATCATGGACCAGTACGGGATCAAGGTAACCGGGGCGTGGGTGAACCAGGACGAGAACTTGTTCATCTGGATTCGCGCGTTCAACGATGCCGATGACGTGGCCGCCAAAGAAGCGGCGTTCTACGCATCCCCTGAATGGAACGCTGTCATGGACCGCGCAAGGAGTCACTTGGCCAGAATTCACGTTGAGACCATGGGCCCGGTGCTGTCCGGGGCTTAAAGAGCCAGGCTTGTCCTCATGACAGCCCTGAACGGCTGCACCACCACCAGGATTTTCTGCCGCCCCAACTGTCCTCCGGGGCGGCGTACCAAGCCGGAAAACCGCGTGCAGTTCGCTTCGGAAGAAGAGGCGTTCACGGCGGGTTTCCGTCCTTGCTTGGTGTGCGAACCCTTGGAAGGGCCTCCGGGGCCCTGGAGGCCCAAGCGTGAAAGACGGCCAGCATCCGTACAGAAATGATCTGAAATAGTCCTCTGATGACGCGGGCCCCGAGGTGACTGCGACTTGGAAACCGTCTCAGGACCGACTGGTCTTGCTGATATCCAGCACCAGTGACCGAGAAGGCTATGGATTCCCGCCTGCGCGGGAAAGACGGTTAAAATGTATCTAACTTCCTAATTTGTTCAACACAGCAAGCATCGACGTGACCCACATTGCCGCTATAGAGAGCCACATCGTGATCATGATGCCAAGAATCCACAAGAATTGCCTGTCCATCCTGGAGCGCAGGGAGTCCATATTCTGACGGGACTCAGCCCGCAGCTCCCCGATAGCCCCGTGGACTTCAGCCCGCAGCTCCCCAATGGCCCCGTGGACTTCACTTCGCAGCCCCTCGATAGCCCCATGGAATTCAGCCCGCAGACCCTCAATAGCCCCGTGGACTTCAGCCCGCAGACCCTCAATAGCCCCGTGGACTTCAGCCCGCAGACCCTCAATATTCTGACGGGACTCAGTTCTCAGGCCTTCAATAGCTCCGTGGATTTCAGCCCTCAGGGTGCGATTATCCTCCCGGAGGTCGCGGATATCCGCCCGAATCTCCGCAGTTTGTAGTTCGAGATGTTCAAGCCTGGCTTCTACCCGAGCCAACCTTTCGCCGTCAGGTGTTTCCGTCGCTGTAGTCGTCATAAATGCAACCAGACCTATTTCTTTGCTTGGGTGCCGCCGAATAACGGGACGCGGTAAGATGTCCCTCAGTCCGCGGGAGCGGGGGCGTTGCTCCGCATCCCGGCGCGTAGTTTCTCGGTGGCAGTGAGATCCAAGGACAGGGTGTCCGGGTCAATGACGACGCCGTGCTCACGACGGGCGTACTCTACAGTCAGCTTCTCCTGCTCCACGTCGTCCAAAACGGCATAGACGTCCCTTTCCAATGGGTCGCCGTAGCCACCGCCGCCAGCTTGAATCATGCGGTACAGGTCGCCCTTCTTTAACGTGGTCAGGTGCTTGCCGGGGAGTTTCCTACCTTCGGGGGCATCACCTGTAGGTTCGTCCGGGTTGAGGTAGTTCCGGGTGGGTGTCCCGGGCTTGCCGCCTTCCACGCCCCAGGGAAGGAAGTCGGTGCGGTCGGTGCGCAGTTGGAAGGTTGCCTCGTCGGCCAGGATGCGGAAGTCCCGGATAAGCCCCAAGCCGCCGCGGAACTTGCCGGCACCGGCGGTGTCGGGATACAGGCCAAACCGTTCTATCAGCAATGGCTGGTCGGCCTCGATGCTCTCCACCGGAGTGTTGGCCATGTTGAGCACTGGCGAGGACAGGCCGTCGGCCCCGTCGAACTGGGGGCCGCCACCGCGGGGTCCGTCGTTATTGAACTCCAGGTAGACCCAAGCCTTGCGGTCACGGTGGTAGCCGCCGAAGCTGATGCCCACTTCGCCGCCGCCCCAAGCCGCGGGTATCTTTCCGGGCATGGCTTGGGCCATTGCCCCGAACAGGGTGTGGCAGATGCGGAACCCGGCCAGCCCACGGGCCGCAACCGGAGCGGGATGCTGGGGATTCACGAAGCAGCCCTCCGGCGCGGTGATGTTAAAGGCGCGGAAAAAGCCACTGTTGGACTGGATGGCCGGGTCGATCAGGCACTTGAAGACGGCGTAGACGTTGGATTTGGTATATGCGAAGTTGGGATTGATGGACCCCTTGGCTTGAGGGGAAGTGCCGTCGAAGTCCACGAAAACCTCGTCGCCGTCAATCTTCAGGTTGGCGTGGATGGCGATGGGTTGGGGGTCGATACCGTCGTTGTCGATGTAGTCGGTGAACTCCCACTCACCTTGTGGCAGGCCGGTTATCTCGGCCCTGGTCAGCCGCTCGGTGGTGTCGAGGATGTCGGTCATGTAGCTCTTCAGGTCTTCGAGACCGTAGTCGTCGGCCAACCGCAGCAGGTCGCGCTCGCCGAACTGGACGGCGGCCAGCAGGGCCTGCACGTCGCCAAGGACGATTTCCGGCACCCGCACGTTCTTTTCCAGGATGCGCCACACGGCCCGATTCAACTCCCCCCTTTCGTACAGCTTCAGAGGGGGCAGGATGAGGCCCTCCTGGAACAGTTCTGTGTTGTCGCAGGCGTTGCCCCCGGCAACCCGGCCGCCTATGTCGGTCTGGTGGCCGATGCAGCAGCTCCAGCCGATGAGGGTATCGTTAACGAACACCGGCTTGAACAGGAAGATGTCGGGAAGGTGGCTGCCACCCTCATAGGGGTCGTTGTTGGCGAATATGTCTCCAGGGCGGACGTCGCCGCCAAAAGCGTTCATCACCCCTTCCAGCGCCGGGGCCATTGACCCCAAGTGCGGGGGCAGAGTCAGGCCTTGGGCAACCTGCTCACCCTCGGCGTTGAAGATAGAGGTAGAAAAGTCCATACCGTGCTTGATCACGGCAGAGCGGGCGGTGCGCACCACGGTCAGGGCCATGGTGTCGGCGGCGCTCATCAAAGCGTTCTTGATAATCTCCCTGGTAACCGGGTCGGTGGTCCGTTGCATCAGAACCTCCTGTTTGCCCTGAAGGGGAGCCGCTTTCATTGGGTCACGGCGCAAGGGGGCTTGCAGCCGATTAACGGCATGATGCCACATGGTTACAGGAAGGCGCAAGGCGGGTTGGTGAGTCCTCGCTGGATACCCCGTCAAGGCAGATTCAAGCAAAATTTCAAAAATCCGGTCATTTACGGACATTTCGTGCCATTCAGCTTTGGCAGCGCGAGTCAGTTTTGTAATCATTTGTGATATTCCGGCGGGTTTTTCCCCGGTTTTTCGACCTGTCGCGCAATTTTTTGCTGCTTCTGCCAGTTAGGCCAAACCTGATGCAAAGGTCAACAGGTAGCCTACTAAACCGTAACACTATGGTAGCGAAGCGTTATCGGGGTTGGGAAGCGGTAAGTGTCAGTTAGAGTCTTGATTGAGTAGTAGAATAGGGACGGGACGATATGGAGCAGGAAGCTTTGAAACGGGATGAGGCGTTGGCGTTGCTGAGGGCGCACCGGCGGACGCTGGCGGAGCGGTTTGGAGTGACCTCGGTGCGCCTGTTCGGCTCGGTCGCCCGCGACAGGGCGACCCCGGCCAGCGACGTTGACATACTGGTCAGCTTCGACGGCCCGGCCACGATGCGACGAATTGCCGATACGGAAGAATACTTGAAGAAACTTCTTGGCCGCCCGGTCGACTTGGTTACGCACAAGGAGTTGAAGAAGGAACTGCGTCCATACATCGAAGCGGAGGCTATAGACGTGTCCGAAGAAAACCCGGTTATGCCCGGCCCGGAGCCTCCGCCGAGAGAGTGGCGTTTCCGCATTGAGAACATGATTGAGTTCTGCGAGCAGGTCCTGAAATTTACTGCCGACATGAAAGAGGCGGGCTTCTTCTCCAACAGCTTGGTCAATGCCGCCGCTCTTCACAACATCGCTCTCATGGGAAATACTGCGCGGCATGTTCCGGAGGGAATTCGTGACGACTACACTGGAATTCCCTGGGTTTCGATGATTGAAATAGGGGACCATGTAGTCCACGACTATAACCTTATTGACTATGACAAGGTCTGGGGAGTAGTCCGGGATGATATTCCCGCGCTGTTGCCGCAGTTAAGGGAGTTGTTGGAAGAGGTTGAGAGCGACGGTGGAGCGAAACTGACCAGGGAAGGCTAGTCGTTCCGTTCCCTGAAGACCAAGTGGGCGGCGAATGAACGACGCTGGTTCGGGTTGGTTGCTTCGAATGCTTCGATAGCCAGTTCTGTCTCGGTTGCCAATTGCAAGACCTCGGACCTCCTATATTGAGTTCGGGGTACATAATCGGCCCGGTTGCGTCTTGCTTGCAACCTGGCGAAGAGAGTACCTATCTGCCTGATTTCCATTGGAAAGCGAGACATAGACTGATGTTCGCAACGCGACCGTGCTGTCCGATGGTCCATCGCACGGTAGGTCAACTCCCACGCCGGATCGTTGCGGGCTTGTGGGCCGGTCCCGATGAGGGTGTTGGCGTTGTTGCTGGCGAAAGCATGGAAGGCAGCGTAATAGATGGTGCTGAGCGCCCGGCGTAATTCCGCTTGGCGAGGCCTGCCTATGCGCGGCTGTACTGCTCCCCTTGCCAAGGCTTGGGCTATTGCGATGAGGTCTCTCCAATTCATATTTCTTCGGGCTTGAAGGGGTCCTCCCATTCGGAGCAGTGTACCCACGATGTCATGACCATGCCTGTAATGCCTATCTCGGCGAGTTGGGGGCCGATGCGGTCTGGCAAGCCAACGGTCCATCTGGCGTCCAGGTCCTTCTGGTCGCCGTCGAACACTATATAAATCTCGAGGTAGTCGCGTCCATCGTAGCCATAGTCGATCCTGCGCACGGGCAGAATGGGACCGAAGGAGAATTCATCGGTGAAGCGTTCCGCCAGGTGCTGTTTGATGATGGCGGAGATGCGTTCGGTGGTTACGTCGTCGGTTGGAGAGTCGGACAACATTGCTGCGCCTCGTTGATGATCATGGTGGATACCCAGTTAGACTTCGGTCCTTCGGCTCAGGTTGGCTACCCCCTGAACAGCGGCATGACCTTTTCGCTGAACAGTTTCAAGGACTGGGCGGTCTTTTCGGGGGACATGAGGCCGCGGTTGGTGAGCATCAGGTTGCGGATGCCGGCGTCGCGCATCTGTGACAGTTGTTCTGCCACCCGTTGGGGGCTTCCGATGATGTTTTCGGATGCGTCGGGGTCCGGTGTTGCGGCGTAGCCTTCCCGGCCCAAGGGCGGGGTCTGCCGGTCCATGCGGAAGTCGGGCGGGTTCCAGCGGGTGCGGTACTCCTGCATTTTGACGTAGGCTTGGTGCTGGGCCGGGAGGAACTCTTCGAAGGCCTGCTCGTCGGTTTCGGCAACGTGCAACTCGCGCCACACCCAGACTTGGTCCAGGTTAAGCTCGATGGTTGCGTCGTCAAACCCGGCCTCTTTCATAGTGTCGCGGTACAACCGGATGCTGGCGGCGGTGGAATTGGTGGAGCGGCCACGAAGCAGAATAGGGCGGCCTATGCGGGCCATCTCCCTGACAGACTCATCGTTGAGACAGGCGCGTGCCAAGCGGGGGTGAGGTTTCTGGTAAGGGCGGGGCCGCATTGTCGGGACCGAGGTTTGGTAGTATCTGCCTTTGAACACAAGGTTATCGGTGGTCCAGGCCTTTACCAGTAACTCCTCGGCCTCCTCCATCTGTTGCACACCGAGCATGGGGTTGGAGCCGAAGCCGACGTACTCGTAGGCGTTGTAGTTAGAGCCCTTGGCGGTGCCGACGATGAGGCGTCCCTGGCAGAGGTTGTCCAGCAGGGCGGTCTGGATAGCGACGCGCACGGGGTTGTGCAATGGAAGCTCCAGGATGCCAAACCCCAGTTCTATCCTCTTGGTCTTGACGGCCAGTGCACTGGCGAAGACCAGCGGGTCACCGTAGACGCATTCACCAGTGAAGTAGTGCTCGGCCAGCCAGATAGCGTCGAAGCCCAGTTCTTCAACAAGCTCAGCCTCGGCCAAGCATTGTTGTATCTCCTGTTCGTCGCGGGAATCGTCAAATTTCATAGGGTAGAAAAAGTGACCGAAGCGCATCATTACTCCAATGGGTGATGGATTCCCGCCCCCGCCTTCGCGAAGGCAGGCTCTTCGCGGGAATGACAATTGGGTCCGGGACGCTAATTTTATGGCTGCATTGTAACGGAAATTTCCGAGCAAAGTGGTATATTGATTTCCCTCAAGCAATGATAACGGGGCGTCGTATGTAAGAGTCCTGGTTATGTCAGGAGATGAGCATGAGCAAGATGGAAGAGCGGATAGCGTTGGCGCGGAGCGAGACGGAGCGGATTTGCAACTATTTTGAAACGCTGTCCGCCGAGGACTGGAAAGTACAGAGTGCGTGCGACGCTTGGACGAACGACGAATTAGTGGCCCACATGTGCATAGCCGCGGAAATGTTCGCAACCACAATACAGCGAGGCGTTGACGGAGATTCGTCTCCGCCTGAAGGGATGGGACCGCCAAGTGTCGAAGGACTGATCGCCAGGCTGGCGGGCAACGTGCAGCGGACGCTGGATTTGCACGGGAGTTTGGGCGACGAACTGCTTCCCACCTTCGCGTCCAGGTGCCGCCGGGTGGACGAAGTGCTGGCGACCCTGCGTCCGGAGGACTGGGACAAGCTTTGCTACCACACGGCAAACATCATCCCTGTGGGCAGCTTCGTTGACCTGAGGATTGCGGAGATGGCGATGCACGAGTGGGACATCCACTCGCGTTTCGATCCAGGCACAGAAATGCCGCCAACCGTGCTGCCGGCCATCTTCGACCTGTTGTCGAACTTTATCGTGGGACGGCTTTATCGTCCCGGCCAGTCTATAGTCGACACCACGGTCTTTCGATTCAACGTTACCGGTGCGGTTGAAGGGTCTTACGACATTACCGTGTCAAGCGGTGAGGCCGGAATAGGACCGGCAGGGCCAGGGCCCGCAGCGGTGACATTCAGTTGCGACGCCCATACCTTCGCCCTGCTGGTGTATGGGAGGCTGGGGATAGAGGAAGGGGTGGCCGACGGGCGGGTTACCGCTGACGGCGACCGGGCGTTGGTCGCCAAGTTTGCGGGGTAATGCTGACAGGGCAACCGACCCGCCCATCTACCCGCGCTCCAGCAGTATGTTCTGCCAGCGGTCTACCGAGGCTTGCCAGCCGGGGGGCACTACGGTGGTGGAGTCGTACTCTTCGATGATCATGGGCCCGGAGCCGGGGTTCTGGGCCACATAGGCGCGGTCCACTACAGGAGTATCAGTCCAACCGTGGTTGGCACCGAAGTACACCGGGCGTTGAGAAGGGCCTTGAGCGCCTGACCGGGGCAGCTCCAGCCGCTCGGGTACGCGGGAATCGGTGGAGAGACCGCGGGCAATAACCCGCACGTTGACCAACTGGTAGGGTGCGTCGGTCCGGTAGCCGAAGGTCTGGTAGTGTTCCCGGTCGTATGCCTCGCCCAAGTCTTGCAGCGTCTGCCGGGTGATTGGGTCCGTGGGCATGAACACCGACAACTCGGAGACCTGCCCCACGTATTTCATGTCCACTTGAGTGATGATTTCCTGTGCGGAATCGTCGAAACCCTCGGTGCGGAGTTGCTCTCGCCCTTCTGACCAAAGCCGCTCCAGGATTCCGGAAAACTCGGCCAGGTCCAGTTGGTCGAAGGTCTTGAAGTAGGTCTGGACGAAGTGGTGTTCGACGTTGGCCACCAGCAGACCGAAGGAACTGAACACCCCCGGGAAGGGAGGCACCACGAGGCGGGTTATGTCAAGCATCTCGGCCAGACCGGCGGCGTGGACCGGGCCGCTTCCGCCGAATGAGAACAGGACGAACCGCCGCGGGTCCCGGCCCCGTTCACTGGATACTGCGCGAAGGGCCCGGGCCATGTTGGAGTTGACCAGCAGGTGTATGCCGTGGGCTGCTTCAACCTCGGACAGCCCCAAGGGCAAGGCCACGTTGCGGGTGACGGCCTCCCTGGCCAACTCACGGTCGATGGGGAAGTCCCCGCCCAGCAAGTGGTCCGGGTTGAGGTATCCCAGCAGCACGTCGGCGTCGGTGACGGTGGCGTCCCTGCCGCCCAGACGGTAGCAGGCCGGGCCGGGCACTGCGCCGGAGCTTTGCGGCCCTACTCTGATGGAGCCGCTGCTGTCCACCGAGGCGATGCTGCCGCCGCCGGCCCCGACTTCGGCCAAGTCTATGGCCGGGACACGGAGGATGTGGCCGGAGCCTCTCAGCAGGCGATGGCCCACGCTGATGTCGCCGCCGACCTCAGATTCGGGGGCTTGCAGAATTTCGCCGTTTTCGATAATGCAGGCCTTGGCGGTGGTGCCTCCCATATCCAGCGTCATCAGGTTTTCCACACCCAAGCGGTCACCCAAGTGATAGGCCCCCACCACGCCGGCGGCGGGACCGGACTCGATGCAGTAGACCGGCTTCTCCATGGCGATGCCGGAGGTGGCCAACCCGCCGTTGGACTGCATGATGGACAGGGGCACGGTGATACCCATGTTTTGCAGGCCTTCGGTCAACAGCCCCAGGTAGCGCTCCACCACCGGGCGGACGTAGCCGTTGATGACCGTAGTGCTGGTGCGCTCGTACTCTTTCATCTCCGGCAGCAGTTCGCTGGAGAGAGTGAGGTTCACTTGGGGGACCCGTTCCCGCAACGCTTGGGCGATGTACTGCTCGTGCTCCGGGTTGGCGTAGGAGTGGAGGAGACACACCGCCACCGACTCGACGCCCTCGCGGGCGATTCTCTCGATGGCCCGGTCGACATCGGCGGTCTCCAGTGGCCGGAGCACCTCACCCTGGTAGTTCAACCGTTCCCGGACTTCGAGCCTCAACTGGCGTTTGACCAGTGATGGAGGCTTTTCGTAGTTGAGGTCGTACAACCGGGGCACCCGGTTACGGCGCAACTCCAGGATGTCGCGGAAACCCTCGGTGGTGATGAGGGCGGTGTTGGCGCCCTTGTTTTCGATGATGGCGTTGGTGGCGACGGTGAAGCCGTGGCTGATTTCGGACACTGCGGCGGGCTGGATGCCAAGTTCCTGGACCCCGCCGCGGACGCCCTCAAGCACGCCCCGGCTGTAGTCGTCGGGAGTACTGGCAACCTTCCTTGCCAGTACAGCGCCGTCGTCGCCAAGGAAAACGATGTCGGTGAAGGTCCCGCCGATGTCTACGCCAACACGGTAGTTTGTCATAAAGTCTTTTCTTCCTGTGGATTTGGGTTTTAGGATGGCAAATCGCCTACGCTTGCCAACGCAGGTTACTCTGGCCGGATCTCCCTGAGTTCCCGCACACGGTGCAGGATGGTTTGCACGTCGGCGTTGACGATGTTCCGGTAATCGTCAATGCTGGTAATCGGGCTTTGAGTAACCCGATATTCATTTGCGCCGGCGTACTGGTCGTAAACTCCGCCGTCCAAAGCCGGGTCGAATTGGAAGTCCGGGTCCGCTATGAGAGCGTCATGAGTGAGCAGGTTAACGTCGTGGATGTGCTGGTATCTTTGTCCGGTGGCAGAGATTAAAGCTTTGAGAGCGTGTTCCATAGCACCGTGGGCATGTTGCCCAATCATTCGGTCGCTACGTCTTGTTTCAATCAGGTCGTTAAAAGCTTCCAAGTGTTCTCCGGCGTGTCGGTATCGTTCTTCGGTGACGGTCCACTCGTATTCATAGTGGTCGTAGTCGTCATTGTACCTGTTGTTGTACTCCTCGGGATTTCGGGGCATCACGATTCCGTCTCTCAGGGCATTGGCCACCACATGGTTGACTGTGCGGCGCATTTTATCGAATTCTTCGGAGGTCTCCCATATGATTTGGACTTGTACTCGTTGGTTGTACAGTGATTCGGCAAAGGCTTTCGCCACGTCGAGGGCCCTGGATTCCTGTTCCTTGGACGGGGAATTTTCTTGGACGAGCATGATGTCTATGTCGGAGTGCCCTTCCCGGTAGTCGCCCCGGGCGCGGGAGCCGAACAGGATCGCGGCTTCAGGCTGTTCCGCCTTTTGCAACTCCTGGGCAAGCCGGAGGGCGCGCGGGTCGCACTTGGTTAAATTCATACCGCCCCGGTAGTCTTCGTGGTTTTGTTCATCGGAATGATACTTGCGACGGGTGGACGTGACAAGATTAAGGTGATTGGATGGGCAAGGGCATGGATTCCCGCCTGCGCGGGAATGACGACTCCGATGATGGCGTCGAGTTTTGAGATAGTTTCTTCGTGTGGTAGCATCGGTCCGATTTTGTATGCAAGACGAACAGCTTAGGTCGCGTCCGGCGTCGCCGGAGTAAAGGAGGACAAGGTGGCAGCCACAGATTCGATTATGTATTCGTTGGAGCGGAACTGGGAGATGGTTGAATCGGCCATCTCAGACCTCGACGATGAGACACTGGCCATCCAGCCAAACCCGCACAGCAACTCCATTGCTTGGATTTTCGGTCACATCAGCCGGGTTACCGACATGTTCATCATGCACCGGCTACAGTCAAAGCCGGAGTTGTGGTTTGCAGAGGGCTGGTGCGAGAAGTACGGGTTGTCCGACAACGTGGAAGGTCTGGGCAGGGGCGCGGACCTGGCCGTTTGGAAGCCCCCGGCGAGGGAGGTGCAGTTTGGTTACTTTGAGGCCATCAAGGCTATTACCAGGGAGTACGTGCCGTCCCTGTCCGCCGAAGACCTGGAGAAGCGGGTCGTGTTCCCGCCGACGGCGCTCAGGCAGGAACACACCCTGAATACCGCCCTGGGCCAGTTGGTGCTTGAGAACGTGGCCCACGGGGGACAGATCGCCTATTTGAGGGGGTACCACCGGGGTATCGGCTGGTACAGGTAATTACCGGCCTTTGTTCGCTTATTCCAGGAGTTGAGACTCGGCGAATGGGTTGATAACCCGCAACCCGTCATAGTCTTGTTCGTTGCTCATGTCCTGTTCTTCGGGAAGGGATCCTACGGCATAGAGCAGGACGTTGGTGTCAACGAAGTGCATCTCAGGAATAAAGGGCGTTGCGCGGCAGGTTTTCAGAGGAGTGCAGCCCAGCGCCCCTCTTGTGGATGGAGTCTATGAGCTCGTCTTGTAGTTTCTGAAGTTGGTCGAATTCGAAATCGTGAGTCCCAGCTTGGGTCAGCTTCGTCAGAAATTCCCGCACCAATGCAGATACCGACGTTCCCGCTTCCGCTGCCCTTATTCGGGAGAGCCGGTAGGTTTCCTCGTCTATCGATACGGTGATGTTCTTCATTTCTGCACATGCTCACAATTACTGTGCATGACAGTATATCGAGGCCGGTTTGACCAGACAACGTGAGGGAGCCTTTGGGAAGGCTCCCTCACGAAGCAGGAGATTTTTGCCTGCGAGCTTAGATACGCAGGTCCTCCCGTGGACGAATCAGCGAGGAGGCTACGTTGTTTTCCCGCATGAAGCCCAGCAGGCTCTTGTGCAAGTCGCGGGCCACCTCACGGTTCTGGTGGATTACGTTGTTCTGCTGCCTCGGGTCAGTGGGTAGATGATATAGCTCCGAATATCCCGGCTCGACACTGAAGAGCAGCGACCACTCGCCGCCGGTGACCGTGGTCACCAAGCCCGACGTCAGCGGACGGCTGACGTTGTCCACGGAGCGCACCCTGTCGCCGGGGTTGGCGAAGGGTATGGTGCTTATGACAAAGTCGCGGCCTTCTCTTCTGGGGTCTTTCATGGCCGGATAGAGGGACCGGCCCTGCACCACTTCCGGGATGTCCTGCCCCATGATGTCCAACACCGTTGGCATCACGTCTATCGCCGAGGACAATCCGGTGTACTGGCCCGGTTCGGCGCCGGGCACCGAGATCAGCAGGGGAAGGGACACCAACTCCTCGTACAGCGGCGAGTGTGTCCACTGAGCGTCGGCGTCGCCGTTCTGGTAGAGGGCGCCGTCGGGCCGCTTGTCGAAGGTCATCTTCCCAAACAAGCCGTCGTGCTCGCCGAAGTAAAATCCGTGGTCGGTAGTGAAAATCACTGTGGTATGGTCCATCAGCCCCATGTTTCCCAACCGGCGCAGCAGGTAGCCAACCCATGTGTCGACCATCGTAATCTCGCCGCAGTAGGTGGCGTGGGCCTTGTTGACCCTGGCTTCGTCGAATCCGGGAGAGTCCTGCCAGTGGGCGTAGATGGGCTGCACCACCTCGCCGTCGTAGTCGGGCATGTACAACTCGGTGAAGTAAGCCGGGGCGTCCCAGGGTTCATGGGGGTCCCAAGTGTCGATGTAGAGGAAGAAGTCTTCCTTGTAGTGAAGCTCAAGCCACTCCATCGCCCTGGTGACGGTGCGTGGGGTGTTCCGGTCGGACTCGACCCGCCAGCGTTCGCGTTCGTCCCTGGACTCGTGATGGCCGAACTGCTGGACCCTGGTGACGGAGCCTTCCTGGGCTTGAACGCTGAAATAGGTCTGAAACCCCCGGTCGTAGTTCATGCCGCCACGCCAGTAGAAGGGCGTGTCGACCATGGCTGCGGTATGGAAGCCATTGTCCGCCAGTATCTGGGCCAAAGTAACGACCTCGTCGGGTAGGGGTTCCCATCCCATGAAAGACATGGTCCAGCGTCCCGTAGCGTGGTCGGCCCGGGTGGGCATGGTGGGGAAAGAAGCGCCGTAATGGCGGTCGAACCTTACCGACTTCGACGCCAATGCGTCGAGGGACGGCGTGTAGATTGACTTGTTGCCGTAGGCTCCCAAGTGGTCGCGCCTGAAGGTATCCGCAACAATCCAAACAACGTTCATTGACTCGCTCCTGATGTGTGTTGGCCGAAAGTCTTGAGCCGCGAATGATTAAACCAAACACTGCGTCCTTTGCCAACGGGAATCTTCACCGACTACGCGGGTATTCCCAAAGGACTTGTGCATGTGGAGACGGCGTGCAGCCGTTCGGAGAAGGTGATAAATCTCTGAAACCCGAACCATAACCCGTAGGAAATCCGTGAGAGGCATCGTTATTATCGCCATTAACAACCTTCGAAATTAGCTTCAACCTTGAGACAGTCCGGTTGGGAGGGGGGTGAAGGGCACGCTGTTTTCATCGTAGGAGTAAATCGGCGCAACGTCGGAGCAAGCGAGTCCAGTTGCTCCGACGTTGCGGGAGTTACCGATGAACGGCCTGCAAGTCTGTGCGCCGCTTGTGGTTCTTGCTCTGTTGGCAATCATCTCCTTCGAAGGGTCTGTCCAGGCACAGAGCCCGCCCAGACCCGTAGTATTTGCCGGGAAGGCGACGATTGACGGGTCTCCCCTAATTGCAGGGACTATCGTGTCGGCCTGGATCGACGGTAACCTGGCCGCATCTACCGCGTCCAAAAGGGACGGCGCCTACGCATTGCGCATCCCTCAATTCCCCGGCCAGAATTTCACGGGCAGGGAAATCACTTTTATGATCGGCTCCCTTATCGCCAACACCAAGGCTGTATGGCAACCGGGCGGGGGCGGGGAGCTGAACCTGGTAGCAACAACACACGGGGAAGCACAACCAGTGAGACCGGCAGTATTCGGCGGCCGGGTGACCATCGACGGGCATCCTGTCGCTGACGGCACGAAGGTATCGGCGATAATCGGCGGAGTTGTGGTAGCTTCGGGGAGCGCTGTGGGCGGCCGGTACGGCATCACTATCTCGCAGCCGCGCCACCAGTCCTACAGCGGGATGACGATTACGTTTATGGCCGGAGACCGGGTCTTGGCCGAAACCGCGATATGGGAGGCCGGAGGCGGCATAGAACTGGACTTGACCGCCGTGTCGGTACAAATGCCGCCGTCCGCCGCCTTTGCCAACGTCATATCGGCCAACAACCTGGAGCGAGTCTGGCATTTCGACCCGTCGGTACAGGATGTCGCGCCTGAGTACGGCTGGTTCCTGTATGATCCCAGACCGGCGTTCGCCCTCGCCAGCGACATTGACTATATTCGCTCGGGCAAATTCTACTGGGTGTCAGTGCACCGGGACCAACCGGGGACCGTACTCGGCGGAAAAATCGTGCATTTGTACAAGGGCTGGAACCCGGTCACCTGGCCGTAATATTTTTCCCTGCCTACGCCCGCTCCATGAAAACGGTAACGCCCATGTCGATGTACTTGTTCCTCAGGTCGGGCGTGCCGTTGCGGAAGCTTATCCTGACGCCGGTGCCTTCCAGTTGGGCCAGGACGTGGCGGACGCAATCGTCCACGGTCCGGATAGGGAACTGGGGATGGGCTTCCAGGTCAAATTCCAGGTCGGCCGGTCCCCAAGTGAGACAGTCCACTCCCGGCTTGGCCAATTGCCGGGCGTTGGTGACCGCCTTGATGGACTCCATCTGGAGGCAAAGGACGCCGTTGTTGTTCCACCAATCGGCGTACTCCAGCCTGCCCTTGCCTTGGATGTTGTAGCCGGCGCCTCCCCAACTGCGTTTGCCGACCTGGGGATAGTAGAAAGCGTCCAGTGCCTCGTCCACCACTGACTCCTCTTCAACCAGGGGCACCTCGATGGCCCACGGGCCCAAGTCGAGAACGTTGCCTATCAGGTAGGCGTGCCGGGTATGCTTGATGCGGAACTGGACCGGCATACCCAGCCCGGCGGCCATGCCGCAGAAAGCCAGTAGCTTTTCCTCGTTGTAGGGACTGTGCTGGCTGTCCAAGGTTACAAAATGATAGGTGTCCCTGGCCAGGACATCCTCCAACTGGCTCTGGCTCCAGCCGACCTCGGCGCGGATGCCGACCACAATTTCGCCGTTACGTATTCGCTGTTTCAGTGAAGTTTCTTCAGGCATGTTACACCTCGCTTCTGAACCCCTGCTCATTCAGGTTAGTTTAGCATTCAGACCAAGGATACAGGAATCATGCGTCATCGGAAGTTTGGCAAACAGTATCTATAATGATACTGTAATGATCAGTGCTTGACGAAACCGTATCAGGTTCGCCAAGTCATCAAGGCCCTTGAGAGGCTGCAAGAAGGCAATGGCTGACCATTACACATACAGAGTTACTTGGTCGGCTGAGGACGAGGAATACGTCGGGCTATGCGCCGAGTTTCCCTCGCTAAGCTGGCTGGCGCCCACTCAGGAAGACGCCTTTTCGGGAATTCGACTGTTGGTGTCGGACTGCGTTGCGGACATGAAAGCGAATAACGAAACGGTGCCGGAACCAATGGCCGACCGTGCTTACAGTGGGAAATTCATGGTGCGCGTGCCTCCTGAAACCCACCGTGCCCTCGCCATACGGGCCGCAGAGGAAGGGGTCAGCCTGAATCGGTTGGTCAGCGCAAGGCTTGCCAGCGACGGCGTGTAAACATCCCCGGCCTCCGGTCACTTAAACTGGCCACTGGGCCGGACCTACTGTATCGGGCGGGCGCGGCCGTTGTCTTGGGGAGGCTGGGGCGTTGCGGCTTCGCTGGGACCCTTCAATTCGATGAGAATCTGGTTGTGGGGAATGTCGTTGACGTTGGTAATGTGGTGCTCGATGCCGTCGCCGACCGCCGTGTACTGGACGTAGTGCTGGTCGTACTCCCGCTCCACACCCTCCTCGCCATTCCGGTGGACGGATATGCGGCTGGGGGTAGTGTAGCAATACACGTAGTCGTTCTCGTGGCGGTGGTACTCGCAAGACTCGCCCGGCGCGAGCGTCATGCTCCACACCCGCACCCGGTCATTCTCGAAGAGCAACTCGCTTCCTACGTTCCTTGATACTTCGCCTCGCGTGGTGGACATTGACGTTTCCTCCGGCTTGTTGACTTGGCTTTTTAGATGGGCCGTCCGCCGCTCAGGACTGCCATAACGGGTAAGACCAACCATTTTCGAGGATGTGGGCGCGAAACTCCAGGAGGCGGCGGTATCCCGCGTGGTCGTAGCGGTAGGCCCGCTTCAGGTTGGCGATGGTCACAGCAGGCTCGACGTCGTAGGAGCCAACCACGGGACGCCCCGGGTAGGACCTCGCCGCATCGTCGGCGAACAACAGCAATTCGGCCTTCGCCAGCAGTTCATCCTCACACCGGGAGTGGACCCGAAAGGGCGCTCCTTCACCCGGGACCAGAAGATATTCCATGCCGCCTCCAGAAAAGTGGGCACCGTCGGCTGTCGACATTAGGAATTTAACCCTTATACCAAGGCAATGTCCATTAGCGTATGGAGTAATCGTCTGAATCAGGATTTACCGGATTTCAGGATTCTCAGGATGCATGTCCTTCAACCCCAATCGGGACAGTTGCGTTATAGCCGGTTTTAGTCACACTGACATCAAGCCTGTAAATTGTGTGGAAATTTGTATAATTGTTAGGGACGTTTATGGATTCCCGCCCCCGTCTCCACGAGGGCAGGCTCTGCGCGGGAATGACGAGTTGGGGCTAAGGCAACGGTAGATGAAACAAGGGTACATAGAAGAGACGGGTACGGAGAACCTATCGTGATAGACGCCAGCGGAGTTTTCAAGGCCTATGGCGACGTTCAGGCGTTGCAGGACGTGTCCTTCCAGATTGACGCGGGCGAGGTAGTTGGGTTGTTGGGTCCCAACGGGGCCGGCAAGACTACCTTGATGAAGGTGCTGACCGGCTTTTTGCAGCCGGACGAAGGGCAGGTGCTGATCGACGACCTGGACGTTTTGACGGATACGCTGGCGGTGCAAAGCCGAATCGGCTACCTGCCCGAGAGCGCGCCCCTGTACCCGGAGTCGTCGGTGCAGTCGCACCTCAGCATGATGGCCGATTTGAGGCGTGTGCCGCCGGAGCAGAAAATCCGGCTGATTTCACAGGCAGTGCGGGCCACGGCCTTGGAGGACCAGTTGACTCGCCCAATCAGCGAGTTGAGCAAGGGATACCGGCAGCGGGTGGGACTGGCCCAGACCATCCTTCACCAACCAAAGCTGCTGGTGCTGGACGAGCCGACCTCGGGGTTGGACCCGGTACAGATCGTGGAGGTGCGCCACCTTATCCGGCGTCTGGCCCAGCGCAGCACGGTGCTACTCTCGACCCACATTCTCTCCGAAGTGGAGGCCGTGTGCGACCGGGCCATCATCCTGCTCAACGGCCAAGTCAAGGCCGACTCCCTCTTGTCGGAACTGGCTTCACAGACGGTGACCGTTCTGGCCCTTGGGCACGGGGAGCAGGGAGTCACCGGCGCCCTGCTGGACTTGGAGGGCGTCAAAAAGGTGGAGTCCCGGACCGGCGGCGACGGTGTGGAATACCAGATTTCGGACGACGGGAGGCAGGACCTGCGCCCGGCCATTTTCGCCTTGGCCAAGGAACGGGACTGGGCACTGCGGGAACTGCGGCGAGAGGCGCGGACCCTGGAGACGGTGTTTAACCAGTTGGTTTCCGAGACAGGTGACGACCAGACGTCACCGGAACTCGAGGCCGTCGCGTGAGCAGTTCCTTGACGCCGATCGCCGTTATTGCCCGCAAGGAGATGCGGGCTTACTTCGGTTCGCCGCTGGCGTTGATTTTCATTGGCGTTTTCCTGGCGGTTACGCTTTTTCTCTTCTTCTGGGTGGACACTTTCTTCGGCAGGAACATCGCCGACGTCCGGCCCCTGTTCAGCAGGTTGCCGACGGTGTTGATTTTCTTGGTTGCCACCCTGACCATGCGCCAGTGGAGCGAGGAGCAGCGAATAGGAACACTGGAGGTGCTGCTGACACTTCCGGTGTCGCGCCTGCACTTGGTGTTGGGCAAGCTGGCGGCGGTAGTGGGCTTGGTCACGCTGACCCTGGCCCTGACGCTTATGCTGCCCATCACGGCCAGCGTACTGGGCGACCTGGACTGGGGACCGGTCATAGGGGGATACTTGGCGGCGATCCTGATGGTCTCTGCCTATGCGTCCATCGGCCTGTTCGTATCCTCCCGCACCCAGAACCAGATTGTTGCCCTGATTGTGACGGTGTTGATATGCGGGGCCCTCTACGCGATCGGGACCGGTGACATCACCAAGTTCGCGGGCGAACGGTTGGCCACCGTCTTCGAGGCGGTGGGCATCGGTAGCCGCTTCGCCAGCATCGAGCGGGGCGTCATCGACCTGCGCGACCTGGTCTACTACGCGTCGTTGACGACAATATTCGTCGTCCTGAATGTGGTCTCGGTGGACATGAAGCGGTGGGGCCGGGGCGCACAGACAGCCTTCTACCAGCGCAACACCATCGCGGCGGTTGCGTTGCTGGCAGCGAACCTGGTCATTCTCAACGCTTGGCTCTTTCCCTTCTCCAATATTCGACTGGACCTCACGGACGAAGGCCAGTTCAGCTTGTCCGAGGCAACGGTCAACGTGGTGAAGGACCTGGACGAGCCGCTGGTAATGCGCGCCTACATCAGCGAGCGCACCCACCCGTTGCTGGCCCCGTTGGCGCCCAACGTAGAAGACCTTATGGGAGAGTATGAGGTCGCGTCAGGGGGCATGATACAGGCCGAGGTCATAGACCCGCGAAACGACCAAGCGGTGGAGAGGGAAGCAAACCAGATTTACGGCATCCGGCCCGTGCCCTTCCGCATAACCGACCGGTACGAGACGTCGGTGGTCAACTCTTATTTCGACATACTGGTGCGTTACGGGGACCAGTTCGTCACGTTGAGTTTCAACGACCTGATCGAGGTCGAGCCGCGACCGGACGGGGCGCCGGACGTGCGGCTGCGGAACCTGGAGTTCGACTTGACCAAGTCTATCAAGCGGGTGGTTTCGGGTTTCCAGAGCCTTGACTTGGTACTCGGGTCGCTGGTAGAGCCAATCAGGCTGACGGCCTACGTCACGCCGGAGACCCTGCCGGAGTCGCTGCAAGAAGTAGTACAACGCATGGAGACGGTCGGGGCGGACGTTCAAGGGAGTTCCGAAGGCGGGCTGGTGTTTCAGGTCCTGGACCCGGACGACCCAACCAGCGGAGTGACGCGGCGGGGGTTGCAAGAGGTGTACGGGTTGACGCCATACCAAGTCTCGTTCTTCTCGCCCGATTCTTACTATCTCCACATGGTCCTGGACACCGGCCAGGAGAACACGCTGATTTATCCCAGTGAAGATATGACCGAGGCTGACATTCGCTCGTCCATCGACTCCGCAATCCGCCAGCTTGTCCCCGGATTCCTGAAGACCGTCGGGCTGTGGTTGCCTCATCTGAGGCAAGATCAGTCCGCCGCTGGGGGACAGCCCCGCTCCATCTCGTCCTGGAACCTTGTTTATCAGCACTTGGCCCAGAGCTACGATGTGTCCGTCGTCGACCTGAGCGAGGGCAGGGCGCCGTCCAACGTGGATGTGCTGGTGGTGGTAGCCCCCCAGGACATGACCGACAAAGAGCGTTTCGCCATCGACCAGTTCCTGATGCGGGGCGGGTCAACGGTGATAGCCGCGGGCCGCTACATGCTGTCGCCCCTGCTGGTAGCCGGCATCCTGGCGGTAGACGAAACGGAGGAGGGGTTGAACGACCTGCTGGCAAGCTACGGCGTAACAGTCGGCGGCAAGCTGGTGATGGACCCGCAGAACGAGCCTCTTCCAGCGCAGGTGGAGCGGCGAGTCGGCGGGTTCAGGGTGCAGGAAATCCAGCGGGTGGACTACCCGTTGTTCGTTGACGTGAGACGGGATGGGATGGCCAAGGAAAGCCCCATCACCGCCGACCTGCCAGCGATAACCCTCCACTGGGCAACCGCCTTGGAGGTCGATCAGTCCGAGGACGATGGCCGGGAGGTCGTAACGCTGCTGCGCTCCACCGACCAGTCGTGGCTGAGCAGCTTCACCAACGTTGAGCCGGACAAGGAGAACTTCCCGGAGTACGGTTTTCCGGTGGAGGAAGACCGTCAGTCGTCGGCTTTGGCAGTGAGCATTCGCGGGCCATTGAACAGCTACTTCAAGGGCAAGCCTTCTCCCCTAGCCGCAGATGGAGATGGCCAAGCTGGGGATGGACAAGGAATTATAGAGACCTCGCCCGAGTCCACGCGCCTGATAGTCGTCGGCAGCGGCGAGTTTCTGGATGATGTGGCGTTGAGCTTCTCGCAAAGCCTGTCGGCGGACCGCTACCTGCTGAATCTGCAATTCCTGCAAAACTCGGTAGACTGGCTGGCGGAGGACGAGGAACTGCTCAGCCTTCGCTCCCAAGGCACCTACACCCGCCTGCTCAAGCCGCTGGAAGAGCGGGAGCAGACTCTCTGGGAAGCCTTGAACTACGTCGTAGCCTTGATAGCGGTGGTGGCCTTGGGTGGCACGTGGGCGGTGAAACAGCGCAGTGAGAGGCCGATGGAGCTATCGGAGGAAGAGGAAGAACTGTGACCACGGGAAACAAAATACTGGCCGGGCTTCTGGTCTTGCAGGTGGCGGTCCTGGTCGCCGTGTTCTGGCCCCGGTCGTCGGACGCCGACGGCGGGAAGCTGTTCCCCGGTCTGGAGGCCGTGAACGTAACCGCCGTGACCATTTCAGACTCCGAGGGAAGGTCAATCAGGCTGTCCCGCACTCCATTCGGATGCGTCCTGCCGGAGGCAGACGACTACCCCTGCGAGGAGAACCGGTTGCCGGACTTTCTGACAAGGGTAGAGGATATTACGAAAACCTCGCTGGTGGCGGAAACCAAGGCCAGCCACGCCCGACTGAAGGTCGCGGAGGACGACTTCGAGCGGTTGATCGAGCTTGACACCGCCGAGGGAGAACGGCACAGGCTGTACCTGGGGACGTCGCCGCGGACCGGTTCGGGTCACGTCAGGGCCGACGGACAGGACCGGGTTTACTTGGCGCCGGGACTGTCGGCTGACACGTCTCCGGTTGAAGCGAACTTCTGGGTTGACCCCGGCTACCTCAACGTCAACCCCGATCATGTGGTGTCGTTTACGCAAGACAACTCCCAGGGTATGTTTCGCTTGGAGAAGAGCGATGAGCAGGGATGGGTTGTCGCCGACGCGGAAGACGGCAGGGCATTGGACCAGGAAAAGGCAACTTCGCTGGTGGGCAAGCTGGCCTTGTTGCGGCTGCTACGTCCGCTGGGCAAGGAGGAGTTGGAGACTTATGGCATGGGGGCTCCTGTCTCCAAAGTCACCATCGGCACACAGGCGGGTGACGGGAACGACGAAGAAACAGTGATACGCATCGGTGTGAAATTTGAAGGCGAAGCGGCGTTCGTGGTCAAGTCCTCCAAGTCACCCTACTACGTGCTCGCCGCAGAGGCCGCGGTTGCGGACTTCATCGAGCAGGGGCTTGAGTCTCTCTTGACTACTGAAGACGGCTCCAAGGCCGAGTCGTCCACTTGAAGTATGGGATATGATGAGTAGCCAATCATGCAGCGCGGGGCACGTTCCGGGGGATGAACTATGGACTTGAACGAAGACGACGTCATCCAGATTATCAGGTACCTTGAAGAGTCCGATTTTAACGAATTGCGCTTGCAGATAGGCGACCTGCGGATAGCGGTAAACCGGAGCGGCAGCCTGTCCCCATTGCCGGAAGTTGACCAACCCATGACGCCGCCCGCGCCGCCGCCGGCCTACTCCCCGCCCCAAGAACCTCCCCAGCCTGTAGAAGAACCGGCCCCGGCGCCTGTTTCAAACGTTCCGGAAACGCAGCCCGATGCCGGGGCAGATGTAGACCAAGAGCAACTGATCTCGATCACGTCGCCGATGCTGGGGACATTCTACAAGGCCCCCAAGCCGGGGGAACCTCCCTTTGTAGAAGTGGGGACGGTGGTGGACGAAGACACCACCGTCTGCATCATAGAGGTGATGAAGCTGTTCAGCACCATCAAGGCGGAGAAGCGCGGGCGAATCTCCCGGGTCTGCGTGGATGATGGGCAACTGGTGGAGTACAGGCAGACCCTATTTATGCTTGACCCGGACGCAGGCTGAGAGAGGGTTTTCGCTCAATGCCCAATATTACCAGGGTCCTGGTCGCCAACAGAGGGGAGATTGCCGTCCGCGTTATCCGCGCCTGCCGGGCCTTGGGGATAGAGACGGTGCTGGCAGCGTCGGAGGCCGACCAGAGCAGCCTGCCGGCGCGGATGGCCGGCAGGGTGTTGTGCATTGGCCCGGCCCCGTCGGCGGGCAGTTACCTCAATGTGGGAACAGTCGTCGAGGCAGCCCTTGGCAGCGGTTCCGACGCTATCCATCCGGGCTACGGGTTCCTGGCGGAGCGACCGGAATTGTCCCAAGCCTGCATCGACAACGGGCTTGTCTTCATCGGCCCAAATCCCGACCACATCAAGACGATGGGCGACAAGCTGGCAGCCAGGCAGGCTGTTGCCGCTCTGGGGGTTCCTGTAGTGCCAGGGTCCGAGCTGATCGACGAACTCTCCAAGGCGTCGGCGATGGCGGAAGAGGTAGGATACCCGATCCTGTTGAAAGCGGCGGCCGGCGGCGGCGGCAAGGGCATGAAAACGGTCTACCGGCCGGACGATCTGGAGACCGTCTACAGAGAGGCCGCTGCGGAGGCGCAGTCCGCGTTTGGCGACGACCGGATGTACCTGGAGTCCTTCATCCCCAACGCCCGCCATGTCGAGGTGCAGGTACTGGGTGACAGTCACGGGAACAGCGTCCACCTGTTCGAGCGTGACTGCTCGGTACAGCGGCGCTACCAGAAGCTGATCGAAGAATCCCCGTCGCCGGGGCTGTCCGGAGACCTCCGGGAAAGGCTGTGTAAAGCGGCCCTCGGGATTACGGAAGCCATCAGGTACGAAAACGCCGGCACGGTCGAATTTATCCTCGACCAGGACAAGGGGAGCTTCTACTTCCTGGAGATGAATACCCGCATCCAGGTAGAGCATCCCGTTACGGAGATGATTACTGGGTTTGACTTGGTACAGGAGCAGATACGGGTTGCTCAGGGAGACGCGGTCAGCTTTTCGCAACCCCAGGTAAGCGCCAAGGGTCACGCCATCGAATGCCGCATCAACGCCGAGCAGCCTTGGGACGATTTCCGTCCGTCGCCGGGGCGCATCACTCGATGGGAGCCGCCTGAGGGGCCGGGCATCCGCGTGGACAGCCATTGCTACGCGGGCTACGTCGTCCCGCCATTTTACGACTCCCTCCTGGCCAAGCTGATTGTTACGGGCAACACCCGGATGGAGGCCATAGCCCGGTTGCAAAGAGCGTTGGCCAACTTTCACGTAGCCGGCGTGGACACCACCATTCCCTTTCTGGCGTCGCTGGTGGAGCGGGCGGACTTCATCGCGGGTCGGGTCAATACGGGCTGGCTGGAAAAAGTGGCAAGCATTGGAGGCAATTAGACATGAACCAAGTCGCTTTCGTTGATACTACGCTGCGGGACGCCCACCAGAGCCTGTGGAACGGCCAGATGACCACGGCGATGATGCTGCCCATCGCGCCGGTAATCGACCAAGTGGGCTTCGAGGCACTGGACTTCATGGCCCTGATCAGCATGGACTGGTGCGTGCGGAACCAGCGGGAGAACCCTTGGGAGCGGGTCAAGCTGATGTCGAGGGCCATGCCCAATACGCCCCTGATAGTCGGGGGCGTGCTGCGCAACTTCGGCAACGTGCCTGACTCGGTGACCGAGTTCTGGGCCAAGAAGATAGCCGAGGCAGGGGCGGGCAGGCTGCGCATCAACGATCCCTACCACGATATGGCCCAGATAACCAAGGCCATCCAATGGTCCAAGGACGCGGGCATGATCACCATGGTGGCGTTGATATATTCCTACAGCCCGGTGCACACCGACGAATACTACGCCCAGAAAGCGCGCGAGATGGCAAACGCAGGCGCGGAACGTATTTTCATCAAGGACGTGGACGGCCTCCTGACGCCGGAACGGGTCAGGACGCTGGTCCCGGCCATCAGGAAGGAAATCGACAGCATACCCATGGAACTCCACGGCCACTGCTCCACCGGGCTGGCCCCGGTCTACTACATGGACGCGCTCAAGCTGGGCATCGACACCCTCCATACCGCCGTGGCGCCGCTGGCCAATGGGCCTTCGCAGCCGTCGGCGGACGTCATCCTCCGCAACGTCAAGTCCATGGGCTACTCCACCGGAATCAACGAAAAGGCGTTGGGGGAAATGACCGAGCACTTCCGGTTCGTGGCAAAAAGGGAGGGCTTCCCGGAGGGCGCGCCCGTGGAGTACGACCTGCGACAATACGAGCATCAAGTCCCAGGCGGGATGATGTCGAACTACAAGGCGGAGCTTGAGAGACGGGGCTTGGGCCATCAGTTGGACGCGCTGCTGGACGAGATAGCGCTCATTCGCCGGGAACTGGGGTATCCCATCATGGTGACGCCGATTTCCCAGTACATCGGCGCCCAAGCCGTCCTGAACCACACGGCCGGGGAACGGTACCGAATCATCACCGACGAGGTCATCAAGTATATCCTGGGCCACTACGGGGACCTGGCCGCCCCGGTGGACCCCGACGTGAAAGCGCGGGTGATGGCGATGCCCCGGACAAAGGAGCTATTGGACTGGGAGCCGCCCCAGCGTCCCATAGAGGACCTGCGTAAGGAATACGACCCGGACCTGTCCGACGAGGAGTTCCTGCTACGCGTACTCAGTTCCAACCAGCAGGCAGTCGACGAAGTGCTGGCCGCCGGTCCCAAGTCCTACTATTACCCGTCAAAGGACAAGCCGGTCCTGGACCTGGTGCGGGAGCTTACCAACAGGAAGGACATCGCCTCTATAAGTATCCAGAAGGGAGACTTTTCGCTGACGCTGCGGTGAGTTCCCGAACAATTTAGGTAGCCCTACGAGGCATACCGAACCCTATACGGTTTTGGCCGTAACTCCTGAGCAGGCTGACGCCGCTGGAACGCTTCTCCTTGTGGGCGACCCGCACTCCATAATCCCGTTTGCCCTCTACCCAAGCACACGAAAACAATTGAGAGAGTCCGAACAGGGTTGCGTGAACTTCTCTATACTGGGATTGGAGGAATGGCTGCCTGAGCTCTTCGGAGAATTTATCATGCTTAACGGCGTTTCCTGACACTTTGTCGCTTTCAATCAGAATCTCGAAAGCCCGGGCTAACTCCCTGGCAAATGACGGAAGGTCTCGACTGTGTTCGGATAAATCTACTTCTGCTCCGTTTTCTCCTTCGTATATTCCCAGTATGCCCATGGCATCCCAAAACCGCTCAACAGGTTCCTCGCCAAAGAAATATGCAAGCTCTTGGTTACTTGCATTGTTCACCCGTAGTTTTTCCTTTGGCGATATGCGTTCAACTACAAAAGCCTGATGCTGGACCCATAGATCATTGCAGTCCCAAGGAATGTCGGCTATGTCGAGCCAACTTACATGACGGGCGCTGGGAAACACTTCAAGGAATTCTTCAAACACCCGGATTGTGCGAAGCTGGGCTGCTGCATCCCCGGCCCGCTCCCGGTTAAATGGCGTAAGGTACGCAATCCGTATCTCTGACTGAGGGTATTTCTTCTCCAAGGCGTCAAGATACTTCTCCAGTTGACCGGGATGGGCTGACGCATCAACGGTCTTGACCTCAATGCCTATAGCCCGGTCTTTCGGCGCAACACAGCGTATGCAGATGTCTACTCGTCCCCGTTCTACAACCTCTTCTGATGTAATGTCGGCATGGTCTGGAATCTCCCAGTCAGACGGCGCCGTTATTTTCCACACCTCGTCGAACAACGAGCGGTCGCCACTAAGGCTCTCGACCAACGCATCCGCCAGAAACTGGGAATGGTATTGCTCATACCCGCTGGTGACTTTTCTAATCGTCTCAAATATATTCACAAGACACCTCTCCCCTACGTCGCTTGGGCCACCCAGTCGGCTACCCTTTCGCCGATCATGATGGCGGTGGCGTTGGTGTTGGCCCTGGTGACACGGGGCATTATCGACGAGTCGGCCACCCAGATGCCGCTGACTCCCCTTACCCGGCATTGCTGGTCTACCACCGCCATGGGGTCCGAATCGGAGCCGATTTTGCAGGTGCCCGATACGTGGCGGGACGAGCCGATGGAAGTGCGTATCCACCAGTCCAGGGACTCATCGGTGGACAAGGCTTCGTCGGTAGGGATTATCCGCCCGTCGGACACTCCCTCATAGGACGGAGAGTCGACGATGCTGCAAGCCAGCCTGACGGCGTCCCGCATCCGGCGTATATCGTTGTCGTCCCGGAAGTAGCGGTAGTTGATGGACGGCTGCACCGTGGGGTCGGCGGAGGCCAGCCGCACCCAGCCGGAGCCGTCGGGGAGCTCCAGGGCGCAGGCGATGCGCGCCGTCTGCTCCGGCAACGTTTCTCCCGTCATTATGTTAAACACCGAGAGCGAGTGCAGCATCACGTCATTGGGATGGGAAGGCTCCTCGGAGGTGACCCGGAGGGCGAAGCGCAACGCCCCGGCGTTGGAAGTCAGGTCGACCCGGTCGTTCACCCGGAAAGACACGGACGATTGGGGATGGTTCCACAGGTTCTGCCCCACGCCCGGCGACTCGTGTACCACGGGGATGCCGAATTCTTCCAACTGGTCCCTTGGGCCGATGCCTGAAAGCATCAGAATGTGGGGAGACTTCAAAGCGCCGGCGCTCAGGACCACCGCGTTGGACTCCAGATTGAACACCTCGCCGCCACTTTCAGCCTCCACGCCGACGACCTGTCCGTCCTCCAGCAATACCCGGCGCACGAAAACGTTGCCTCTTACGGTCAGGTTCAAGCGGTGCCGCATAGGGTTGAGGTGGGTGATGGCGGTGCTCATGCGGACGCCGTCCATGTTGTTCACCGGCACCGCGCCGACGCCGGCGGTGTTGGGGCCGTTCATGTCCGAGGTAATGGGGTGCCCCGCTTGCACACAGGCGTTGTAGAACGCCCGCTGTATCTCCGGCCAAGGCTCGTTTTCCCGCCGCACGATGGGGAGAGGGCCGCTGTCGCCGTGAAAATCGTCGTGGATGTCCATGTCGGTCTCGGATTTGCGGTAGAAGGGAAGGACCCTGTCGTAGGACCACTCCTCGTTTCCCAGTGAAGCCCACAGGTCGAAGTCCTCTGGAATGCCCCGCAGGAACACCTGACCGTTGATGGAACCGGAACCTCCGATTACCTTGCCTTGAGCGATGTTTGTCTCGCCCTGCTCTTCGCTCAGGATGCCCCGCAGCGACCAGGAATGCGGGGAACCTATGGCCTCGCCGGCGGAGGAACTGCCGTTCCTGATGGCGTCGGGCAACTGCGCCGGGTCAGGATAGTCCGCCCCGGCTTCCAGCAACAGGACCGAGCGGCTGGCGTCTTCAGCCAGACGGCTGGCCACCACTGAACCGGCAGAACCGGAGCCAACCACGATTACGTCGTATTTCATAATTCCCCCTTTGACCGGGCTTTATATTTGTCCGTTAGTAGACAGCATGGCGGATTTTCCTGTCAATTGCCGCTTGATTATCAGAACATGCGTTTCTACAATTGTCTCCCTTCCGGCGAGGCCGGATGGAGTACTGGAGGCCATTATGTACGTCGCATGTGTTTTAATCAGCCACCTGCCGGTGAAAGTAGAGTTGCTCCGGCAACCCGCCCTGAAGAGTAAGACGGTCCTTATCGTGGAGCAGTCGGGGACCCGCAAGACGGTAATAGACCGGTCGCCATTGGCCATTGAGATAGAAGTGGGAATGCCATTGGAGAAGGCCCTGTCCCTCCGTCCCGACGCCGCCCTCATCGAAGCCGATATGCCGTTCTACCGCGACAGGTGGAACGGTATCCTGGACAGCCTGGAACAAAGGAGTCCGGTCGTGGAAGACGTGGGGTTGGGTCTGGCCTACGTGGACCTGGGCGGCTTGGAAAAGCTTTACGGCGGGGAGGCAGGGGTAATCAAAGCGGTCCTGGACGCCGTATCCCAAATCTACCGCCCCCAAGTTGGGGTAGCCGGCGGGAAATTCCCCGCCTACGCCGCCGCCCTACAGGCCGAGTCCCTCGGTGCGGTGCGGGCGCCGGAGGACGCCGCCGCGTTCCTGGCGGATATGCCCATACTGCATTTGCCCACGTCATGGAAAACCAAGGAACGGCTGCTGGACTTCGGCTTGGACCGGATGGGAAGCATCGCCCGGCTGCCCTTCAACACCATGCAGGGCGAATTCGGCAAGGAGGGGGCGCGGCTCTGGCGGCTGGCCAACGGCTTGGACGACACTCCTATAATGCCCCGCCAGCACGAGGAGACCTTCGTCCGTGAAGCGGCTTTCGCAACGCCCACGGTGTCGTTGCCGGCCATCTTCGTCGTCCTGGAAAGCCTGCTGGCGAAGGCTTTCGCTGGCAGTTTGAGGGGACGCTTTGCCAGGGTCGCTTTGCTGGAGGGGCAAGTCGACAACGGGTCGACCTGGAGCAAACGAATCGGGTTCCGCGAGCCGGTGGGCAGTTGCGACCGGGCGATGTTCGTCCTGCGCAGCCGCTTGGACAACCTGGCTTTGCCTGGCCCATTGGAGACGCTGTCTCTCACCCTGTCCGGCATTAATGGGGAGTCAGGGCATCAGGAAAGCATGTTTCCCGAAGTGCGGCACCTGGCCCGGTTGGACGAGTCCATACGCGAACTTCGAGTCCGGCTGGGGCAACAGCCACCCATCTATCGTGTCCGGGAGGTGGAACCATGGTCGCGAATACCCGAACGGCGGCGCGCGCTGGTGGCATACGACCCCTAGACACCCCTTTACCGGTCCATGTCGAGGTTGACGGCAACGGACAGCCCGCAGCCATAGGTATACCGAAGAGCAAGGGCGCCGTCAGAAAGAAGGCAGTCGAGAGAGTGTCCGCCCACCAGTGGAGACAAGTGTCGGAGGTCCTGGACAGTTGGCGGATAGACGACGAGTGGTGGCGCAAAACACCCATTGCCAGAATCTATTACCGGGTCATCATGGAGAACGATAGAAGCGTCACCATCTTCCATGACCTGACAACCGGGTCATGGTACAGACAGGGGAGTTAATAAAACTACAGGGTCCTGCCAAAGGAGGGAGTCGCGGTGAGCTTTCCAGTAAGCTCGGGACAGGGTTGCCGGACCGCAGAAGCGGGTATCAGGAGCAATGTACGCCGAGCTTCATCTGCACACCAACTACAGCTTCCAGGAAGGCGCCTCGTCCATCGGAGAAATGGTGGGACAGGCTGTCGAACTTGGCTACCGCGCCCTGGCAATCACGGACCACGACAACCTCTGCGGGGCCGTTGAGTTTGCCGACGCTTGTCACGACGCGGGAATCCAGCCGATTATCGGTTGCGAGGTTACGCTGGCGGGAGGATGGCACCTTACACTCCTGTCTGAGACCCGCCAAGGCTACGGCAACCTTTGCCGGCTCATTTCCCAAGCATACGCTGAAGACCGGCGGCGGCCCGAATTGGACCCGGCCCTGCTGGAAGGCCGTGTCAATGGGCTTATCGCTCTCTCCGGGTGCCGCCAAGGGCAAGTGCCGTCGCTACTGAATGAAGACCGCTTTGCCGAGGCCCGGGACACAGCCCTGCTCTACCGCGACCTCTTTGGCCGGGACAATTACTTCCTGGAATTGCAGCAGCACCTGGTACATGGGGATACCCGGCGAAACCGGAGGCTGGCAGACCTGGCGCGGGAGATTGGCGTCGGCGTGGTAGCGACGGGCAACGTCCATTATCACGTCCGAGACCGGCACCGCCTGCAGGACTGCTTGGTGGCTGTCAGGGACAACACCTCCTTGGAAGACTCGCACCGACAGCGCCGCCCCAACAGCGAGTTCTTTCTCAAGCATCCCCGGGATATGGCCGAGTTGTTTCAATGGTGTCCCGAGGCCGTGGAGAATACGGGCCGCATCGCTTTGCGTTGCCGGACATTCGACTTGACCCAGGACCTGGGGTACCAATTCCCGGACTTTCCGGTGCCGGAGGGTCGCACACCCCAGAGCCACTTGGAGCAGATCTGCCGCCAAGCCGCGGAACGTCGTTACGGCCGCATTACACCCAAGGTTCAGGAACGCCTGAAGCACGAGTTCGGCCTGATCGAGAAGCATAACCTGGCCGGCTTCTTCCTCATATACCACGACATCGTTCTGCTTGGGCGGGAGGTGGCCATAGACCTGGGGCTTGCGGACCCGGAAACCCCGCTGGAGTTCAATCCGCCCGGCCGCGGCCGGGGCTCGTCGGTATCCATGCTGGTGGGATACCTCTTGGGAATCTCGCATATCGACCCGCTGCAGTACGACCTTTCCTTGGAACGCTTCCTTCCTGATGACGAAATGGCAAGCGTGCCTGATATAGACTTGGACTTTCCGCGCAATATCCGGGAAGAACTGATTCTACGGGTGCACCGGAAGTATGGATGGGAGCGGGCGGCGCTTACGGGAATGATCGAGACCTACCGTGTCCGCGGCACGGTGCGGGACTTGGGGCAAGCCCTGGCCCTGCCGCCCGAACAAGTGGACAAGCTGGCGAAGAGAGTGGAGGAACGCGACGGCATCCCGCTGGGAGAACAGATGCGGCTTCTGCCGGACTTTCAGGACAAACTGGCCAACCCCGCATGGCAGCAACTGGTCGAGTTGTCCGGGCAACTGGACGGCTTTCCCCGACAACTGGCCCAGCATCCCGGCGGCATGGTAATCGGCTCCAGTCCCCTGACCGAGATAGTGCCCGTTCAGCCCAGCGCCATAGAGGGCCGGTACGTTATGCAGTGGGACAAGGACTCCATTGACCGGTCCCGCTTCGTAAAGATAGATTTCCTGGCGGTGGGCGCCCTGTCGCAGCTTCAAGACACTCTCAGGGCGATTGAGGAGCGCCACGGGAATTACGTCAACCTGTCCTGCATCGACTTTGACGACCAAGCCGTGTACGCCATGCTGCACAGGGCCGACACCATCGGCATCTTCCAAGTTGAGTCGGCGGCACAGCAACAGACCATCCCCCGGATCAAGCCGCGCAACCTTACCGACATGGCCCACGAGGTGGCCGCGGTACGCCCCGGCGTAGGCGCCAACGACGGCATTCGCCATTACATCAAGCGCCGCATGGGGCTGGAACAGGTGGTATTCGACCACGACCTGGAGCGGCGGGCGTTGGAGCGCACCAGCGGGGTAATCCTGTTCCAGGACCAGATAAACCAACTGGCCCACGACATCGGCGGGTTGTCTCACTCCGACTCGGACCGGTTGCGCCGCGCGTTCACCAAGAGGAACAACGGCGCGCTGCTCCGACGCTGGTGGAAAAGGTTCCGGGACGGGGCATTGGAGAAGGGTCTCAATGAAGAGACCGCGATGCGCGTCTTCCAACGCTTCAACGGCCACTACATGTTTCCCGAGTCCCACGCCTTTGCTTTCGGCGTGACGGCCTACCAGATAGCTTGGCTCAAGTATTACTATCCGGTTGAGTTTTACTTAGGGTTGTTCAACCAGCAGCCGATGGGCTTTTACACGCCGGAGACGCTGAAGGAAGACGCCAAGCGGCACGGTGTTTCCATCTTCAACCCGGACGTAAACCTGAGCGGCCGTCTGTGCACCGTCGAGAACGACAACATCAGGCTTGGGCTGTGCTACGTGAAAGGCCTTGGCGACGCTTCGATAAAAGTGGTCGCCGCCGCCAAGGAACAGGGCGGGTTATTTGCGGACTTGGCCGACTTCATGGGCCGCTCCGGCTTGGAGCAACAGCAAGTTGAGGACCTGATTGACTCCGGGGCGCTGGACAGCTTATGCGAAGACCGCCGCCGCGCTCGTTGGGAGGTGGGCTTGCGCTACAGGCCGGTGGGACGGCAACTGGCGCTGGGACTGCCGGTGGAGCAGGACATGGCCACGCTGTCCAAGGCGGGGGCCTTCGATGAGATGACGCGAGAGTACCGCACGATGGGAATGCACCCGTCCAGCCACGTTATGGCCTACATCAGGCAGAGGCTGGGGCCCGGCGTGCTGACCAGCGATCAGGTGCAGTCCGTTCCCGAAGGCGAAACCGTAACAGTGGCCGGGCTGGTTATCCGCCGGCAACGGCCCTTGGCGAAGGCGGTGTTCATTACGCTGGAGGACGAGTTCGGACACATCCCGATGGTGGTCTGGCCCAAGAACTACGCCCGGCTGCGCAACGAACTCAAAGCGCCCTTCCTGGTGGTGACCGGCACCATGTCTCGCATGGACGAAACGTTCAACCTGGTGGTGCAGCAGGTAAAGCCAATGTACGTGATACCTGACCCGCCGGAATCGCGGAACTTCCACTGAGAAACTGCTTCAGAACCGATTGATTCCGCTAACAACCACCCTTCGCTGACCGCAGCCTATGGATTCCCGCCTGCGCGGGAATTACTGGTTGGGTACTGCGATGAGTTTTAGATAGTTGCTAACTTCCCGGATGGCCGGGCATCCCGTACATCGAGCATCCGACGCAGGAATTGACCAAGCCGCAAGGAGCCACAGCACCTCCCGTTCCGTAAGGAGAATACTGCGCCGGGCTTTCTCTCACCCGTACCTCTTTCGTCTTTGCAGGTTCCTCCCCGAACAGGTCCATCCTGAGTTGCTTGGCTTTGGGCGGTCTGTGGCCCGGAAACACCAGGAAGGGCCAAGCCCGTTTCCTGACCACCCCCATCGCTTGCAGGTCGCGCCATGTGTCCACGGTGTGCCTGCTCCTCGTTTGCAGGATGCGCTGGGCCGACGTAGGGCCAACGCCCGGCACCCGCAGCAACTGTTCCCGGCTGGCCGCGTTCACGTCCAGTGGAAAAGCGTCCAGGTTTGCGGCGGCGATGACAGTCTTTGGGTCGGCCTCCAATGGCAAAAACCCCTTGTCGTCGAAAGCCAGTCCAATTTCCCGGTTGTCGAACTTGTAGATGCGTTTCAGCCAATCAACCTGGTAGAGGCGATGCTCCCGCCCTACCGGAATGGCAGCCCGTTCCTCCAGCGGAGTGTACCGTACAGGCCGAAAGGCGGAGTAGTAGACGCGCTTCAGGTCCCACTCGCCATAGAGTTGGTCGATGCGCCGGAAGATGTCCAGGTCCGACTCATCCGACGCACCCACCACGAACTGGGTCGCTTGTCCCACCTTGCCGCCGGTGCTTTCCCGGTTCAATTTGTCTATCCACTCCATCGGAGCCAGGATGTCCCGGTCAAAGTCCTTCATCGTGCTTAGCTTTCTCATGTGCTCCACGGTGGGGGCTTCGATGTTGACCGACAGGCGCGTGCCCAGCCGGTGAGCGGCCTCCACGTACTCGAAATCGGCGCCGGGCATCACCTTCATGTGGATGTAGCCCTTGAAGCCGTGCTTCCGGCGGATGGTTTCCACCACCTTGACCAGCCGTTCGGTGGTCTTGGAGCCGTCGCCGGCAATGCCCGAACTCAGGAACAGCCCATCAACCGTGTGACGCCGGTGCAGTTCCATAAAGGTATTGGCCAGTTCATCGGTCTTGAAGGCGTAACGTTTGCGGGGCACCCAATGGCTGTTGGGGCAATAGGCGCAGTCCATCTTGCAGAAGTCGGTGAACATCACCCGCATCAGGTTGATGTATTTGCCGTTGGGCATCGCCGTCCGGTAGACGCCGGGGATGGGGTTCTTGGCGGGTGAGGAGTAGGGTGTCTTTCGCCTGACTCGTCCGACGGCCGGCCCTGAATCGGAAAGAATATCGTCGCTGGCCATGGCCCCGAGAATCCGGAGCTTTTCGTAAGCGTCAGGGGTGCGTTTGATCAACATGGCGAACTCCTGTTCCAATTAGAGAACATAAGTTCGCATATATGTTAGCCATAATCAAGAGGGCTGCTGACGGATGTATCCTCTACGGCCTCCAGCGAAGCCTGGCGCCGACCTCGGTGAAGCCGGCCCTTTCGTAGAACTGGATTTGACGGTCGCCGTGGGCTGGAGTGCCCAGTTCCATCATCCGGCACCCGGATGCTACAGCGTGGTCCAGCGCAAAGCGAAGCACGTCCATACCTATCCCGGTGCTACGGGCATCGGGTTCCACGAACATTTCCTGGATGATTGCGTAGCGTCCGCGAGTCCTGATGGCTTGGAGGAACGACACGGTGCAAACGGCGCAGACCTGCTCTTCCGTTTCGCCGACAACGATGAACCCGGAGCCTTGATTGGTGATCAGATTATGAAAGACGGTAGAGACCTCTTCAGGCTGCGGCGGGGTTCCTCCGAGTTCGATCAACAGATTGCGGACAAGCCTGATAGCTTCCGCTTCATCGGACGCCGTAGCAAGCCTGACGTTCAGCAACTGGCAGTATCCAGCGGCGAACTTTCGCTTCCGGTTGAAGCTGGACCGGCTGCTACCACTGCACGAACATTGGCATGACTACGTGTATATAGTCGTCGGAGCCGTCCGGTTTGAACACCCCCGGACTTGAGGACGTAGTGGTGTCCAAGTTGATTTTGCCCCGTTCAAGGACTCCCAGCACATCGAGCAGGTAACGGCTGTTGAAGGCGATCTTGCCTTCCGCGCCTTCCATGGCCTCCGCCTCCACTTCGTCCTGGTTGTCCCCAACCTCTTCGGAACGAGCGGTGATGATGAGTCTGCCCTTCGAATCGCCGTCCTCGCCCGGCACCATCTGCAACCTGATAATGTTGCTGCCGTCGCGGGCGAATATGGATGCGGTGCGAGCGGCTCGAAGGAAAGTCGCGGAATCGAAGGTTGCCCGCGTCTCGTAACTTTGGGGTATCAACTGGTCGTAGTTCGGGAAAGCGCCCTGCAACAGTTGGGAGACCGTCTCCACAGTCTGGCTGCCGTTCAGACGGAACAGCACCTGACCTTTGGCCGGCGTCATAACAATCTCTACCGGTTCCTCCTGGTCGGTCAGCAACCGGCTTATTTCGTTCAACGTTCTGGCTGGAACGATGACCTTGATTTCACCCTCCACCGCTTGCAGCAACTCGCCGTGCAACACCGCCAGACGGAACCCGTCGGCCGCCGCCATGGTGAACTTCTCGCCGGACAGCTTCAGTTCCACTCCCGTCAGGACCGGCCGGGACTCCTCGGTGGCGGCGGCAAAAGCAACGCGGGAAATGGCCAGCCGCAATGCTGCCGGGTCCACGTTCGCCGCCATGCCATCTTCCACCGTGGGGATGGGCGGAAAGTCGCTGGCGTCGGCGCCGTGGATGTTGGCTTGGCTGTTGCCGCACCTCAGTTGTAAAACGCTGGTGCCCGGCTGCAACTCCATGTCGATGCGTCCGTTGGGCAGGGAGTTGACGAACTCGGTCAACAGGCGCGCCGGCACGGTCACGGTGCCCTCCCCTTCAATCGAGGCCCCGATCCAGGTGGTCATGGCAATTTCAAGGTTGGTGGCCGACAGTTTCAACATCGACTGGTCGGTGCTCAGCAGCACGTTCTGGGTGATGGGCAGGGTGGCGCGGTTGGCGACGGCCCGCCCCACGATACCCAGTCCGCGGCTCAAGTTTTCCTGCAAACAAGACAGTTTCATTGTCGGATCACCTGTAATGAAGTCGGGGAATAGGCTGCACGGTGGTCGATGCGTCCCTGGATATAGCCGTCAACCAATTTCGGTTAGGCCCATAATTATGGCACCAGGAAACGCGGCTGACAACGAAATGTGGTACGCGCTATCGCCAGTTTGTCCCTGCGCTTGTATGCCCCCCATGCAAGCCGGGCTATCAGGTTTGCTATAATACCCCGCGTGAAGTCAGCCCATGCTCTTTCCAAGCTTACGGCGCATGGCGCCGGTCGCATATCACAGTATGGCTGCAATCGCCAATATGCGCCCATAGCCGGCAATGGCGCAGCCGGAGTACGAGGTATAGTCGAGGCGCTTAATGACAGATCTTTTGTTCCATGAAGATAGCTACCTGAAGGAGTTCCAAGCGACGGTCACGGCCGTCATCGGCAACGGAGTGGTCCTGGATCGCACCGCCTTCTACACCGGCGGCGGCGGCCAACCTGCCGATACTGGGTTATTGATTCACGACGGCCAGGAATTGCAAGTCACCAAGGTTGGACGTTCTGAAGGGGAAATCGTTCACACCATCGAAGGTTCCCCTCCTCCGGTGGGGGCCGCAGTAACCGGCCGGATCGACTGGGACCGCCGGTACTCCCTGATGCGAACCCATACCGCGCTGCACATTCTATGCGGCGTGGTCTGGCAGAAGTACGGGGCCAAGGTAACCGGCGGGGACATGCGGCCCGGCGAGGCCCGGATGGACTTCGAACTGGAGCACATGAGCGCCGAATTTGCCCATGAAGTGGAGCGGTTGATCAACGAAGAGGTGGCGGCGCAGCGCGACGTGCTGGTCAATCAATTGAGTCGCGAAGAAGCGGAGCGGGAACCGGACCTGATACGGACGAAGATAAACCTGCTTCCGCCGAACATACAGCAGGTGCGCACCATCGACATCCACGGGTTGGACCTGCAAGCCGACGGCGGCACCCATGTAGCGAACACGCGTGAGGTCGGAGAAATCAAGGTGGTGAGCCACGAGAGCAAGGGCAGGATAAACAAGCGTCTGCGCATAGCGCTGAGTGATTAGTAGATTTGTGCGTCCGGAGGATTGAGCATGTACGACACAATTCACGAAATCATTAGAGGCACAGAATTTTCGGTCTCAGAATCATTCAGCATTGAAGGGCGGCAAGCCCATTACGAAAGTATACCTCCGTTCTTGTTTTCTTCTCATGTAGGTAACTATCTTAAACAGCAATATGCTACTGGCCTATGGTCCCACCAGTCCCGGGCTCTTGAAATACTTGGGAACGGCCAAAACCTCGTAATATCAACTGGAACTGCGTCGGGCAAGAGCCTCGTCTTTAGATCGCTCGCCTTACACAAGATACTATGCGACCCGTCGAGCAAGGTAGCTGTATTTTACCCTCTTAGGGCATTAGTAGCTGACCAACTGCGCGGTTGGCGAATCATGGCCAACGACCTCGGTCTGAACGAGAATGTCATAGGTCAGATAGATGGCACAGTACCGGTCCAAGACAGGGACGCCATACTCAAACAAGCGCGCATTGTCATAATGACTCCCGACGTGTGTCATGCATGGTTAATGTCTCGACTAGCAATGCCAGCAATAAAGGAATTCGTCAGCACGCTTTCAACGATAGTGGTAGATGAAGCTCACACGTTAGAAGGTGTATTCGGAAGCAATTTTGCATTTCTGACCAGGAGATTGGTTGCTGCTCGAAACCATCTACTCGGAAATAACTCGACTGAGGACGTTTTGCAATTTGTTGCAGCAACAGCCACGATAGCGAATCCGAGAGAACATTTGAAGCAGATTACGGGAATGGATTTCTCTGTCATAAACCACGACGACGATGGCGCTCCACATCACGAACGGATAGTAGCTCATATTGCTTCCCCAGAAGGCGAAGAGCTTCATATCGCCAAAGAACTTCAGCGTCGTGTTTTATCTGGCGGAAGTGAAGGTAGTTTCATCACCTTTGTGGATTCAAGAAAAGGTGTTGAAACTTTAGCTATTGCCACTCAGGAAGAAGTTGAGGAACTTACTCAAGATCCTGAGGTAGCTCCTTATCGAGCAGGTTTCACTCCACATGAAAGGCGGCATATCGAGGATCGTTTAAGATCAGGACATCTTCGAGGTGTAGTGTCAACATCAGCACTCGAACTTGGAATCGATCTACCCAGCCTTAGTGTTGGGTTCAACATAGGTATTCCGTCTACACGTAAGGCATATCGACAGCGCCTTGGGCGAGTAGGTCGTAGCGGACCAGGAGGATTCATAATAATAGGCCCTCCTGACGCATTCCGCAGGTACGGCACATCGTTTCGAGAGTATCACGAAATGTCAGTAGAACCTTCTCACATGTATCTGGATAATCGCTTTATGCAGTTCGCCCATGGGCGATGTCTAGCCGTTGAACGAGAGGCGCTTGCCGCTCCTGCCCGTCTACCGACCCGGATACAGTGGCCCTCAGGATTTGGAGAGATATATCAGGCGGCCCGACCTGGAGGCAACCGTCCGACGGAGTTCGACGGCATCGCAGGTATCGGCGACGATACTCCGCATCGTGGCTATCCCTTAAGAAATGTGGGGGAAACTGATTTCCAGATTAAACGCCACCAAGACGGTGATAGTTTAGGTCAGGTGAGTCAATCTCAAGCTCTACGAGAATGCTATCCAGGCGCAACATATCTCCATAACGCGCGAGCTTATGAAGTCTTGGCATGGCACACTAGCGGCACATCTGAGCCGTTTGTGCGTGTAAGGAACACTTCACCACAACGCTTGACACGTCCTCAAATAACTACTTGGGTCAACGCAGCAATTTCAGCGAGTGACGTTATTCAGGGACACTTCATCAAAGGAGATAATGGCTTCCTAGCAGAATGCCAGATGCAGGTCACTGAACGAATCGAAGGTTACTTCGACAGACAGGGGCGTTTTCAATCATACCGAGAACTTCAACAACAAAACCCGAATATGCGGGCGCGTTCCAGAAATTTCCGAACCAGCGGTGTAGTACTTTGCATTGATACAGATTGGTTTAGGACATACGGGGTTAAGCATCTTGTATCTGAGAAACTGCGAGATATATTCGCACACGAGTACAGCATAATGTCGCAAGACATCAGCTCTGCTGCCACTAACATTAGCGTTCGCGGTTTGGAAGGAAGGACCCCACGCGGCGCTTATATTGCAGTGTTTGATAACACTTACGGTAGTCTCCGATTTACCGAGAAATTGTACCTTGAGTTCGAGCACATCTTAGAACGCTTAATGGTTGCAGCTGAAACAGACGCGTCACAGGGGACCGAAGGTTTACAGGAAATCATAGCTCAGGTAAGTAAAGAATATTCCACCTTTTCTCCGGGTACCGCAGTAGGAGCCATTGCCGACGAAATTCCCACAGGTTACGAGCATGTTTTCACTCCAGGCTCCCGTGTATGTCTACGTCGAGCTGGACAAATCTCTTCAGAAGTAGAAATCGTTATGCCTACCTTAATGGGCGGAGAACTAATGTATCAAATAAGGGCAGAGGCACCTATCGGCCAGAGACCAATTCTTCATTGGGTTAAAGCATCAGATTGCGAACCGTCAGGAGATGGTGAGTCGTGGAGCTACGGCTTATGGAATCGAGAAACGCAGACTTACGAAGACCTTTCGGATGATGCTTAAGAAATTCACATCATTGACCGCTCCCAGCACTTCCATAGAGGTTGAGGACTGGTAGATGAACAGAATTGATGTCATTAAGGGAGACATCACCGAACTACAGGTAGACGCCATCGTCAACGCCGCCAACAATACCTTGCTTGGAGGCGGAGGGGTGGACGGCGCGATCCACCGGGCGGCAGGCCCGGAGCTTCTGGAGGAGTGTCGCGCTTTGGGCGGGTGCGATACCGGCGACGCGAAGATCACCAAGGGCTACAACCTGCCCGCCCAATGGGTTATCCACACCGTAGGACCAATCTGGGCCGGCGGCGGTGAGGGCGAACCTGAGCTGCTGGCACAGTGCTACCAACGCTGCCTTGCAACTGCAAGTCAAAACCAAGTGAAGACAATTGCTTTTCCCGCTATCAGCGCCGGGTTCTACGGGTTCCCCATGGACTTAGCGGCTGAAATCGCCGTTAGGGAAACGGCAGGCTATCTGGAAGAAGACTCGTCAATCCAACAGGTCATCTTTGTGTGCTTCAACGACTTGGCTCACGAGAACTACGCAGTCCAGTTGAGAGGACTGGGCGTAATGATTGATGACACACCGAGGGTTAACTGAACCAATGACTAATACCATCGTCGGAATAGACGTCGGCGGCACCTTCACTGACATTGCGGTCTTGGAAGATGGCCGTCTGCAAGTACACAAGCTCCCGTCCACTCCCAGCGACCAATCTCTGGGCATAATCCAGGGAGTCTCCGAGGTAGGGGTTTCCTCGGCGGATTTCGTGCATGGGTCCACCGTGGCCACCAACGCCCTGCTGGAAGGTAAAGGCGGCCGCACCGCCCTGGTTACCACACTGGGGTTTGAGGACGTGCTGGAGATTGGGCGGCAGGTACGGTCCGAACTGTATAACCTGGACTTGGAAAGACCGCCAGCCCTGGCCCCTTGGGAGTTGCGTTTCGGATTGCCTGAGAGGGTGGACCACAACGGGACGATCATCGAAGACCTGGCGCCGGAGGCTATACAAGCCCTGGTAGGCCTGCTACAGGAAGCCGAGGTTGATTCCATCGCGGTGTCCTTCCTGTTCTCTTTCCTCAATGCCGCCCATGAAGAAGCCGTGCTGTCCGCGTTGGAACGGATACCCGGTCAACCCTTCATTTCCATCTCCAGCCGGATACTGCCCGAGTTCCGCGAGTACGAGCGCACCAGCACCGTAGTGGTCAACTCCTACGTCGGGCAGCTTATGAAGCGCTACCTCGACCGACTGGAAGGGGCTTTGGGCAGCGGACTGCGCATCATGCAGTCCTCCGGGGGCAGCATTACCGCCAGGCTTGCCGCCGAACAGCCGGTGCGCACGATCCTGAGCGGCCCTGCGGGCGGCGTCGTGGGCGCATTCTACACCGGCGTCCAGGCCGGCTACCCGAACATCATTACGTTAGACATGGGGGGAACGTCCACCGACGTATCCCTGTGCCCGGAGCGCATCAAGGAGACTTCAAGTTCCCAAGTGGGCGGCTATCCCATCAGCGTGCCGATGATCGAGATACACACCGTCGGCGCGGGCGGCGGGTCGATTGCCCGTGTGGACAGCGGCGGCGCGTTGGTGGTGGGACCCCAGTCGGCGGGCGCCGACCCGGGCCCAGCCTGCTACGGCAGGGGCGACCAGATTACCGTCACCGACGCCAACCTGGTGCTGGGCAGGCTGCTCCCCGGCCAATTCCTTGGGGGTCGCATGAGCCTGGACCTCGGACGGGCCGAGGAACTGGTCTCCGACCTGGCGTACCAGATGGGCCTCAGTATGCACGACGCCGCCCTGGGGATAGTCCGAGTGGTTAACGCCAATATGGAGCGGGCCATCCGGGCCATATCGCTGGAAAGGGGCTACGACCCAAGGCAGTTCACCTTGGTGCCCTTCGGCGGCGCCGGACCGATGCACTGCTGCGAGTTGGCCGCAGAACTGGGTATCCCGCGAGTGCTCGTGCCAACCCGACCAGGCATCCTGTCGGCCCTGGGAGTGGCTATCGCGGACATAGTCAAGGACTACTCGCGCACGGTGATGCTTCGAGGGGACGACATCAACCGCGACAGGCTGGAGGAAGAGTTCCTGGGCATGGAGGGCTTGGCCCGCGACGAGATGGAACAGGAAGAACTACCCGTAGACCGGATGAACGGCCTGAGGTTCCTGGACGTGCGCTACGTGGGCCAGTCCTTCGAACTGACCATAGACTATCCTGCCCAGACCCGCCGCGCCGACGACGCCCGGATGCGCCGGACCATCGCGGAGAGTTTCTACCGCGCCCACATGCAGCGGTTCGGTTACGCCGACCGCAGAGAGGCGGTCGAGATCGTAAACCTGCGGCTGAAGATGGGCCTGGAGCTGGATAAACCCCAGGTCGCCTTGGAGACCGCCGGACCAACCGACGCTTCCCACGCTGTGGCGGGTTCGGCGGAGGTGGTCTTTCCCGGTGGGCGGCAGACGGCCCCATTGTACGACCGTGACAAACTCCGCTCCGGCAATCAATTCACCGGCCCGGCTATCGTTTTCCAAATGGACACAACCCTCGTGGTGCCGCCGAACTGGAACGGAACGGTGGACCCGCTCGGCAACCTGATACTGGAACCGGTCGCTTAACCCCCAATGCCAAACAAGGATGAAAGCTGATGACGGCGACGGAACGTTGGCGGCGCATGGTGGAGGAGGAGCACGCCCAATCGGACGCGATGCGTCCAGGGCCGCCCCCGGTCGATCATTGGGGACCTTACGCCGAACAGTTCCGCGCCGACCCTCACCGCACCGACGATCCTTTGCTGGAACGGCTGCTTGAGTTTGTCGAACCTCGGCATACCGTTGTCGATGTCGGTGCTGGAGGGGGCAGGTTAGCCTTGCCCATAGCCCTCAGGTGCCAACAGGTGGTGGCTGTAGAGCCGTCCGACAGCATGGCATCGGTGCTGGAGGACCAAGCCGCTCGATACGGCATCGGCAACGTCACCGTGGTACGGTCGCGTTGGGAAGATGCGGAGATAGACGCGGGCGACGTTGCCTTTTGCGCCCACGTGGTATACGTGGTCCGGGATATTGGTGTCTTCCTGAGAAAAATGGAGGCTCACGCCCGAGACAGGGTGCTGGTGGTGCTCTTCAGCGCGGCTCCCCAAAGCCAGACCTACCGTCTCTGGCAAGAGATACACGGAAAGGAACGCTTGGCCCTGCCCAGCCTCCCTCAACTATGGGATGTTCTGGAGGAGCTTGGCATAGAAGCCCAAGTAGACCCGTTGCCGCCGCAGAATCCCCGCGGGTTCGACAGCATGGAAAGCGCGTTGGACCAACTATCTTCCCGCTTGTACCTGACCCAAGGCAGCCAGGAATATGAACGGCTGGAGGGGATGCTGCCGGACTTGCTGACTGAGGAAGACGGAACGTTCAGGATAAAAGATGCCGAGCCTATATATCCGGTGATAGTTTCCTGGCGACCGGCGGAGAAGAGATGGGCTACGTAGTTCATCGAGTCCCACCCGTGAATGCCTGTAGTTTTCGATCATGCACATCATCGCACGAAAGACACTCCGGGCATTCTGGGAACGACATTCTGACGCAGAAGATTCCTTGCGTGCTTGGCACAATCAGGTTGAAAAAGCGGATTGGGAAACTCCGCAGGAGGTCTTGGAGAGCTTTCCGAACGTCAGAATGATTAGCGGCAATCGTGCTGTCTTTAACATCAGAGGCAATCATTATCGCCTCGTGGTGCAAATTGACTACATAATGAAGAAAGTGTACGTGCGCTTTGTGGGAACCCATGCCGAATACGACCGGATTGATGCAAGGGAGGTCTAATAATGGCGGATGTCAAGCAAATCCACACCGATGAGGAATTGGATGCTGCGTTGGCACGTATTGGCGATCTCCTGAAGGCTAATCCGGGAGAGCCGGAGTACGACGAACTCAACATCCTTTCAGACCTTGTTGAAGCGTATGAACATGAACATTACCCGATTGGGTTGCCTAGTGTCATTGCCGCAATCGAGTTTCATATGAACCAGCATGGACTAATTCCGGATGACTTGATACCTTTGATTGGGAGCAAGCAAAAGGTGTTGGAGGTGCTGTCGGGCAAGCAGGACATAACTATGCCCATGGCCAGAGCACTGCACAAGCATTGGGGAATATCTGCTGAGGTCCTTTTGCAGGAACCGGGCGGATAGTCATTCCATTAGCTGTAAAGTGACAACCTTGACTATCCACCACTCTGGAGATTTTCGGCTATAGCTTCTTCCGCGAGAAATCAACAAGAGGTCTTCTGAATGCCCAACAAACCCAATGACCTGTCCGGTATTTCCGTATTGGGTGCCTTCGCCCATCCCGACGACGAGGGGTTTGGCTGCGGCGGTGCCTTAGCCATGCTGGTTGCCAGAGGCGCACGGGTGACGATCGCGGTGGGCACCAACGGGGACGTTGGGGAGATCAGTGACCCGGCTCTCGCCACGCCGGAAACCCTGGCATCCGTGCGCCAGGAAGAGATGCGGCAAGCCATGAAGGTTACTGGAGTGCAGGACATCCGCTTCATGGGCTACCGCGATTCCGGCATGGCAGGCACGCCGGAAAACGATCATCCAAGGTCCCTGTATCAAGCCCCGCCGCACCGGGTGACGGAGGAACTGGCGCAGATTATCCGGGATACCAGACCCGACGCCGTGTTGACGCACGACCCAACCGGCGGCTACGGCCACCCGGACCATAAGACCATGTGCGAACTAGTCACCAAGGCCTTCCAAACCGTTACGAAGGAGGGTGTCACCGCGCAGGGGTCCCGTCCCATGCTCCTCTACTATGTCTGTTTCCCCCGAAGCAGCTTCCGACGCATGTGGCAGCAGATGCTGGACGCGGGCATCACGCCGCCTTTCGCCAGCCTTGACATAGACCGTCTCGGCTCTCCCGACGATGAGATAACCACGGAATTGGACGTGCGGCAGTACGTGGACATTAAGATCGAATCTCTCAACTGCCACCGCACCCAGATCGACTCCAACGGGCCCTTCTCCCAGTTGCCGCCGGACGTAACCCGCGACATGATGGGCACTGAGTATTTCGCACTGGTAGAGCCGAAGGGCATTGACAGTGGGGCCGACCTGCTGGCAGGTTTGCAATGAAACCGCCACCGCACACCGCAAGAGGGTGTGTGAAAACCACCCGATCGTCTCTCCCGCGAAGAGCCTGCCCTCGCGCAGGCGGGGGTAGGAGTCCACAGTCTACGCACATGGATTCCCGCCTTCGCGGGAATGACAGGAAGGGTCCAACCACCTTTCCACACACCCTCTAGCCAAGAAAACGATACCGGATAAGACCGGATAGCGAGGTAGCCGATGGCTGTTGACCCGATAAGCCTGGAAGTATTCAAGAGCCTGTTCATCTCCGTGTCGGAAGAGATGGGCGTGGCGTTGCAACGCACTTCGTACTCGCCCAACATCAAGGAGCGGCGGGACTTTTCCTGCGCCATATTCGATCCTCAAGGCCAGATGGTGGCCCAAGCCGCCCACGTGCCGGTGCACTTGGGGGCCATGCCAGCCTCGGTCAGGGCGGCGCTGCAGGTGTTCCCCAACGCCTTGCGTCCGGGGGACATGGTTATCCTCAATGACCCATACCTCGGCGGCACTCACCTGCCGGACATCACCTTGGTCGCGCCGGTCTACGCGGAGGAGAACGGGGAGAAACGCTTGGCCGGATTTGTCGCCAACCGAGGTCATCATGCCGACGTTGGCGGCATGACTCCCGGATCACTCCCTCTGTCCACCGAACTGTACCAGGAAGGCACCATCATCCCGCCGATCAAGCTGGCCCGGGGCGGCAGGTTGAACCAGGAAGTCATCCAGTTGATATGCCGCAACTCCCGCACGCCGGAAGAGCGGAAAGGCGACCTGGCGGCGCAGATCGCTTCGATCCGGGTCGGGGAACAGCGTCTCAACGAGATAGTCCAACGCTACGGGCACGAGGAGACTCAGGAACACATGGAGGCGCTGCTGGACTACTCGGAACGTGTGACGCGGCAGGCCATCGTGGACATACCCGACGGCGTGTACAAGGTAGTCGATTACATGGACGACGACGGCTTGACCGAGCAGCCTGTGCCCATCGCGGTCGCCATCACCGTCGACGGCGACGAGCTGACGGTCGATTTCACCGGCACGTCGCCTCAGCGTCCCGGCTGCATCAACGCGCCGCAGGCGGTCACCGTGTCCGCATGTTTGTACGTCATCCGCTGCATCGTGGGCGAACAAGCGCCGGCCAACCAAGGCTGCCTGCGCCCGGTGGAAATCATCACGCCCTTGGGGACCCTGGTCAACCCGGAGCCTCAACGGGGCGTGGCCGGCGGCAACGTCGAAACGTCGCAGCGCATCGCCGACGTGCTGCTGGCCGCTATGGCCGAGGCATTGCCCGAACTGATCCCGGCGGCCAGCCAAGGCACGATGAACAACCTGCTGATCGGCGGCCACGACCTTGACCGGAACAAGCCCTTCGTGTACTACGAGACCATCGCCGGCGGCATGGGAGCCCGCCCCACCAAGGACGGCATCTCCGGCATCCAAGCCCACATGACCAACACCATGAACACTCCCATAGAGGCACTGGAGTTCGCCTTCCCTCTTCGGCTGAAGCGTTACGCCCTGCGCCGGGGAACCGGCGGCAGGGGCCAATACAACGGCGGCGACGGGTTGACCAGGGATGTGGAATTCCTGACCCCGGCCAGAGTGACGATTCTATCAGAGCGGCGGAAGCTTCCCCCTCCCGGCTTCCACGGCGGCCACCACGGCGAACCGGGAGAGAACGTTCTGCTCCGGGGCGGGTACGAGGAGGTGCACTTGGCAGGTAAGGAGACCGTGGATGTCGAGGTTGGCGACGTGCTCAGCATACGCACGCCCGGCGGAGGGGGCTGGGGCAAGCCGGACGACGAGGAGTAGAATGCCGTGGAGTACAGGCGGTTGCGGGGGTAGTGCTACTGGTGTCGTAATACCGTATAATGGCGCCTTAGAGACCAAGACCCGCCGGACGGGCATATCTGCTGAAATTGAAGGAGGAGATTATGGCAGACGTTTATTACGCCAGGCCCAGTAATTTCTTGTCTGATTCCCGAGACAGGACCGTAATCACCGGAGACTCCGAAGACGATGTCTTGGAAAAAATGTACGCTTACCTGCGGAGCCCCGAGGCTCAGGCGCGCTATCCGAACGTGGAAGACCCTACCGAGTTGGAATTCAACATCCGCAAATGCATCTTCAAGAAGGGCGCCAAGGTCTTCGGCACCCGGGCTCCCGACGCCCACCATTAGGCGCGGACTGACTTGGTCTCGTTAACCGCGACCAAGTCATAAGAGAACCTTGAAGCCCCGCTGTCCCGTCTTTCCAAGAGACGGCGTTGGCGGGGCTTCGTGCTTGCGTAGAACGACCGGAGCGAAGATTACACAAAGGACCTTTGCGGCGAGGTCGTGGGGAAGATTGTAATCACCCTTGCCGGTTGGTCCGACCGGTTGATGGCGCTGTGTTTGACTCCCGCCGGGGCCAGCAGCACGTCTCCAGGCCCCAGGATACGTGTCTCGTCCCCCAGTACGCCTTCCACGCTGCCCTCCATTATCAGGATAGCCTCCTCGTGGTTGGGGTGGATATGCAACGGCACCCCTGCGCCGGGATCGAGGGCGGAATTAGTTACCGTCAACCCAACGCTTCCCCGGTCCTTGCCCACAAGAGCCCGGGCGTGCATACCCGGAAAGGGCTCGTCTTCAGTCACGTCGTCTCGAAGAATATAGGGCATACAAGTTCCTCTTCGCCGATGTGGTTCGCGGGCACCGTCAACGACCGTCCGCGTCCGGTCAGGGGCCCCTAGGATCAGGTCCCGTCGTCAAAGCTGACTATCACCGCCGCGTTGGCAATTACCATCGCGTCAGTCCCGTCCTCGTTGGGTATCTCCAGTCCCCCGTGCACCACTTTGCAGTAACCGGTGCCGTGGGGCAGGGTCGCAACGACGGCGTCTGCGTCAACTGCGTCGGGTTGGGGGACTCCAATAGTAACGTCAACCCTCATGTCGTCAGCCGTCTTCCCTATCATCCGCTGGAACCCCAGACTGCTGTGACGAGTAGCATCGAAGACCGCCCGCTTGGCAGCGGTGGTATAGTCCCTGCCGTGCACGTCAACTCCCATTCCCATTTCCATGACACATCGTACTAGAGCCATACTGTCGTCACCTCTTGACCGCGATTGATATCCATCCTTCAGCGGAACCATTACACCCCACGATTACGAAGATTGTCAAACTCACAGGCGGTCCTGAGTCATGAGGTCTTTCGTGCGGTTGTCCGGTTTTTCTGTGAGTGCGGCTCATTTGTGCAAAGCCGTGTTTTGTTGAGTATGATTTACAATCCATGACGAGCGAACATTCATGGATAACATTATTCGATGGGGCTTGGCCTCGCTGCTGATGATCGCCGGATGCGCCTCTCCGTCCGCCCGGAACGCCGAAAATTCCGACCGGGCCGCCGCTGAATTGGTGGTCTTCGCCGCCGCATCCTTGGCCGAGGTATTTCCCGAACTGACGACCGCCTTCGAAACGGCCAATCCCTGGGTTTCGGTCCGGTTGAATTTCGCAGGATCGCAAAGGCTTCGCACCCAGTTGGAGTTCGGAGCTACCGGCGATGTATTCGTCTCTGCCGATCAGAGGCAAATGTCCTTGGCGGTGGACGCTGGACTGGTCTCGGGAGACCCCGCGCCGTTCGCCGGCAACAGCTTGGTGGCGATCACTCCCATCGCGAATAAACCGGGGGCGGAAAAAGTACAGGTCTTGAACGACCTTGCCAGTCCGGGTGTCAAACTGGCGCTGGCCCTTCCCGACGTCCCGGTGGGGGTCTATACCCGTGAGATGCTGCGCAATCTGGAGAGCGGGGATTACGGCTTCGATGAAGGCTACTCACAAAAGGTCCTGGACAACGCAGCCACCCTGGAACCGAACGTTCGCAGCGTAGTGCAAAAGGTGGTCCTGGGAGAGGTTGACGCCGCAGTGGTTTACATGACCAATGCGACCACAGGATATGCAGCCGCGAAAGTGCGGACGATTCCAATCCCCAGCAGAGCAAACGTAGCCGCCGATTATTACGCGGCCGCGTTGAAGGACGCTGGCAACCCAGAGTCAGCCGACGCATTCATCCGGTTCGCTCAAGAAGAGACGGCCCAAGCCATCCTTGCACGCCACGGGTTTGGGCCGGCGCCGGAGAAGACTGGTGTCGAGCCGACGAAGCAGGTTGTCCAACCATGACCTGGCCGTGGGCAAAGGACGGTGGACGCTCCCTGCCCTCAATTGGCAACGTCTTTGGCGCACCCGCCACGGTCCTTTACTTGCTGTTTATAGGATTTCCCGTGTTGGCGCTGCTGATTCGCGCCGCCGGTCAGGACGGGTTTCTCTCCAGCCTGTCAAGTGATGTGGCGTTGACCGCATTGAAGCTCTCGCTAGGCACCAGCATCATAAGCATGGGGTTCGTCCTTTTGATCGGCACCCCTTTCGCCTACCTGCTTGCCAAGAACACCTCTATTTTCCTCAGGGCCTTGGACAGCCTCGTCGAGTTGCCCATCGTCCTGCCTCCGGTGGTTGCCGGTGTAGCCATGCTCATGGCATTCGGGAGGAACGGGATATTGGGACCGCCGCTGGCCGAATTGGGCGTCAGCCTGCCTTTCACCTCCATAGCCGTGGTATTCGCCCAAGTGTTTGTGGCCGCTCCTTTCTATATCAGGTCGGCCAAGCTGGGGTTCCAATCGGTGGCTACCGAGTATGAAGACATTTCCCAGACCCTTGGGGTCTCCCCGTGGAGAACCTTCTGGCAACTGACCTTGCCTTTGGCCAGTCCTTCCATCCTCACCGGATTTGCCTTGGCTTGGGCGCGGGCTCTGTCGGAATTCGGAGCCACCATCATGTTCGCCGGCAATTTCATGGGCAAAACACAGACGATGCCCTTGGCCATTATGACCGCAATGGAAACTAGCCTGGATACCGCCCTTGCGCTGTCGGTGCTGCTGCTTTGCGTCTCGATAGTCCTGTTGGCCGGCGTAGGTCTACTTGCCCGGCGGCATTGGCAGGACCGGATGTGAGGACAATGGCCGCTACCGGGCACAAACGATGGCTGTGAGCAGGGGTTGGTTGCAATCGCGTCGGGGCGGGTTCTCCCTGGAAGTCGACTGGCAAGTCGCACAGGGTGAAGTCCTGGTGCTTTTCGGACCGTCCGGCGCCGGAAAGACGACCACCCTGCGCGCCATCGCGGGTCTGGTCCGGCCCGAACATGGCCGTGTAGAAATCGGCGGGCGGACAGTCTACGACAGCGCAGAAGGTGTTTGGGTCCCCGCCCACCGGCGGAGGGTGGGCTACCTGACCCAGCGATACCACCTGTTCCCCCACCTGACCGTGGCGAGAAACATAGCTTACGGCGCACCGAAAAAATCCGCCGTCCCGCGCGACGAACGGGTCGGCAGGTTGATCGAACTATTCCGGCTTGACGGATTGGAACAGCGGCGGGTCTGGCAGCTTTCCGGGGGCGAGCAGCAAAGGGTCGCATTCGCCAGGGCCCTGGCGTCCGAGCCGGAATTGCTGCTGCTGGACGAGCCGTTCGCGTCGCTCGACGCGGAGTTGCGCCGGACCCTGCGCGAAGAACTGCGCTCCATGCTCGCCACATCGCCCATCCCGGTGCTGCTCGTGACCCATGATAAGGAAGAGGCATTGGCGCTGGGGCACTCGGCGCTGGTGTTTGACCGGGGCCAGGTAATTGAACGGGGAGAGCCCTTTCAGGTCCTTGGACAGCCGGGCCGGGGACAGGTGGCCCGAATGGTTGGCGTAGAGAACCTCTTCAGGTTGGAGATAGACAGCCGGAATCCGGTAGACGGCACCATGGTCTGCGTCGGAATGGGCATCAGGCTGGAGGCGCCCCTTGGCGACGTCGCGTCCGATGAAGGCTCCAGCCCGGACGGAAAAAGCTTGGTCACCGTAGGCGTCCGGTCGTCCGATATAATCCTGTCCAAGCAGGAACCGGTCGGGATCTCAGCCCGTAACCGACTCCGAGGCATTGTCACCGACCTGCAACCCCGCCCTCCGGGATTCGAAGTGACGTTGGAGTGCGGCGTGCCCTTGCGCGCCCAAGTAACCGGGGCTGCGTTGAGTGAAATGGATATAGAGACAGGACAGTACTTGTGGGCTGTGTTCAAGGCTTCTTCATGCTTCCTGGTGCAGGAAGACACGCCGGGCGGCGCTCCTGGGTCTGCCTGACAACGAAAGTCCATTCAGACTCGATAAAAGGTTGAATTTCGAGAAACAATGGTTATAATGTCACGCAAGGCGCAAGGTAGGTTATCCAAGGCGGTTGTCTCCGTAGTCCATGGGGTTCTGCCCGGTACTGGTTGACCTATTTGGCCCAGCTAATAGCGACGTAGAGTCATCAAGGAGGGACCCAGTGGCACTGTCGGACAGGACCTTGATATGTGTGGAGTGCGGCGGGGAGTTTATTTTTACTGTTGGCGAACAGGAATTCTTCAACTCCAGAGGCTTTTCCAACGAGCCCAAGCGATGCCGCAGTTGCCGAGCCGTCCGACGGTCCGAGCAACGCGGAGGGGGCGGCGGCGGCATGTACCAGGACGCTCCCCGTGAAATGTACCCCATTGTGTGCGCCGAATGTGGGTCGGACGCCATGGTGCCATTCCGGCCGCGCGGCGACCGCCCGGTCTACTGCTCCGATTGCTTCAGCAAGATGCGGAACGAGTCTTCCAACTATTAGCCGGGAATATATTCGACCAAGCGCGAGGGGTTGGTTACGGCTAAACCCCTCGCTTTGTAAACTGTGACCCGGTCCCAACGGTCTAATCCTTGGCCGTCGCTATTGCATGGGTCCATTGTTCCTCCCTGAAAATCGGGAGCCCTCTTCTCCTTTTGACCCGCTATGCCGAGTCGTCGCCATTGAACCCCGTTCTTCCAACCGGTCCAGTCCTGTGAGCGTCGTTATCGTGTCTACCTTTGTGTTTCAGACTGAACGCGTGCGGATAACGAGACCGTACACCTTGGCAACAGCATGAAATTCCAGGACCTCCGCGAGTTCATTGCCTTCCTCGAACAGAGGGGAGAATTGCGCCGTGTTTCGTCGCCGGTCAGTTGGGACCTGGAGATATCCGAGATCGCCGACCGGATGATCAAACGCGGCGGCCCCGCGCTGCTTTTCGAGAACGTCGCCGGCTACGATATGCCGGTGCTGATAAATATATTCGCTTCCGAACGCCGCATGGCCTGGGCCCTTGGCGTGGAGCGCTTGGAAGACTTGGTGGAGAGGTTCCAGGGACTGCTGGGGTTGATGCACGGCCCGCCGGAGGGACTGCTCAACAAGCTTCGAACACTGGGCCAGTTGGTGCACGTGGGGTCATTCCAACCGAAGACGGTCCGGCGAGCGCCTTGCCAGGAGGTCGTGATCGAGGGGGATGATGTCGACCTGTTCCAGTTCCCCATCATCAAATGCTGGCCCTTGGACGGCGGCCGGTACATAACGCTGCCCTTGGTGATAACACGGGACCCGGAAACCGGAGTACAGAACTACGGCACGTACCGGATGCAGGTGTACGACAAAAAGACAACCGGAATGCACTGGCAGACCCACAAGGTTGGCGCTCACCACTACCGGGTGGGCCGCGACCAAGGGATGCCAAGGTTGGACGTGGCGGTCGCGCTGGGAGCGGACCCGGCGACGATCTGGACCGGGTCGGCGCCTCTGCCGCCGGACATGGACGAGATGGTGGTTGCCGGTTTTCTGCGCGAGGAAGGTGTGGAGATGGTGAAGGCTCGCAACTCCGACCTGATGGTGCCTGCCCACTCCGAGATAGTGCTGGAAGGGTACGTTACACCGGGTGAAGAGCGGCTGGAGGGCCCCTTCGGCGACCATACCGGATACTACTCCTTGACGGACCCTTACCCGGTGTTCCACGTTGAATGTATTACGCGGCGCCGCTCGCCCATATACCCTACGATCATCGTGGGGCGTCCACCCATGGAAGACTATTGGATGGGAAAGGTGACCGAGCGGTTGTTCCTGCCAGCCATTCGGATGGTGCTGCCGGAGGTTGTGGACGTCAACATGCCGGCCGAGGGGATTTTCCACAATCTTGTCATCGTCTCAATCAAGAAGGAATATCCGGGACAAGCGCGAAAGGTGATGCACGGGCTATGGGGCTTGGGCCTGATGAGCCTCGCCAAGACCATCGTTGTCGTGGACCATTTCGTAAACGTGCAGGACCCTTCCGAAGTCGCTTGGCGGGTAGCCAATAACATCGACCCTAACCGGGACATAGTCATCACCACCGGCCCCTTGGACGACTTGGACCACGCCTCCGCCACGCCCAGATTCGGGGGCAAGCTTGGCATCGACGCTACCAAGAAGGACGTCGCTGAAGGCGGTCAAAGGGAGTGGCCTCCGGATATCGAAATGTCCGCCGACATCAAAGACTTGGTGGACCGCAAGTGGGCTGAATACGGCTTGGACCAAGCCCTGTGATTCTGGGCAAACGTCCTTCGGCATAACCGTACACCAACACCGGAGACCGTTAAGCCATCCATGATTGTTGTCACGTTCCCGCGAACAGTAATCGTGAAGGTGCCCTTGTACTTGGGCGCGATACGCGTCTGGGAATCCCTGTTCGCCCTGCCCTTCGCCTACATGGGCATGTTCCTTGCCGCCGACGGATGGCCCGAGTTAAGCGACTTCATCTGGATCACGGTGGCGATGGCGGGAGCGCGGACCCTTGCCATGTCCGCCAACAGGTTCATCCATCGCCGGGAGGACGCGCAGAACCCCCGCACCGCCAACCGTCACCTGCCCAAAGGACTATTGAAACCGTGGGAAGTGGTGTTGATGGCGGCGGTCTCGCTGGGAGTGTTCCTGTTTGCCGCTTCCCAGTTGAACCCCTTGGCCTTCGCGCTGGCGCCCGTCGCGGCCCTGTACGTGGTGGCTTACTCCTTCGCCAAGTACTACACTTGGGCCTGCAACCTGTTCCTCGGATGGGCCCTTGCCATCGCTCCTATTGGAGCTTGGATAGGCGTGACGGGGACCTTCGAGTGGCCGGCAGTGTTGTTGGCCTTCGCCGTCGCTACTTGGGCCGGGGGGTTCGACGTCGTCTATACCTGCAGCGACTACGAGTTCGATGGCAGGTACGGCATACATTCCATTCCCCGCCGCTTCGGTATACCCGCTGCCTTCAACATCACCAGGCTGCTGCACTTCCTGTCGGCGGCCGCGCTGCTCGCATTGGGCTTCTGGCTGGAACTCAACTTCTACTACTTCATCGGTTGGGCATTGTCGGCCAGCCTGCTGGTGTTCGAAAATACGCTGCTGAAACCCGATGAACTTTCGCGGCTGAATTCACCCCTGTTCAAATACAACAGCGGTGTCTCGATGATGCACCTTATCTTTACCGTCGTCGCATTGGTGGTCTAGCAAGGAGTTATGGTCAGGCCCGCTCCCAATCAGTCCGGCGTGGTCAACCCGGTGGTCATCGGCATCACCGGCGCAAGCGGAGCGGTGCTGGCGCGAGACACCGTGGATGAACTGCTGCGCCGGGACGTGCCAACCGCCGTCGTCTGCACCAACGCGGCGCGGCTGGTCTGGCAGGAAGAGTTGGAAATCTCCTTCAACGAGACGTTGTCCGATTGGCAAGAGCATCCCCTATTCACCTACTACCCCATAAACGCCTTGGCATCTTCCATCGCCAGCGGCACCTTCCCGACTCGCGGGATGGCGCTGGTCCCGGCCAGCATGAACAGCATCGCTTCCGTCGCCAACGGGCTGTCGAACAACCTGCTGCTGCGGGCCGCCGACGTTTGTTTGAAAGAGCAGCGACGGTTGGTCATAGTGCCGCGGGAATCTCCGGTACACCGAATCCACTTGGAGAACATGCTGAAATTGTCCCAGATGGGCGCGGTAATTCTGCCTCCTGAGCCGGCCTTCTACCTGAAGCCTCAAAGCATCGACGATGTGGTGCGGTTCGTAGTGGGGCGTATAATGGTGGCCCTGAACCTGGACGACGCATTGCCGGGGGATTTGAGGTACCAGGAGGAGAATCGCTAGTGGGTATTACCTACATTGACGGGACCGTCCGCGGCCCAACAGGACAGGAGGCCCCGGTTAGAATGCTGGTGGACAGCGGGGCTATGTACTCGCTGTTGCCCACGGACGTTTGGCAAGAAATCGGGTTGGAGGTGACACGGGAACAGAGCTTCAGGCTGGCCGACGGCACCGTCGTCCAGCGCGGGATTTCCGAATGTTACCTTATTCTTCCCCAAGGGGAGACTCACACGCCGGCGGTTTTGGGCGAACTGGGGGACGCAGCTCTACTTGGTGTAGTCACTCTGGAAGAGCTTGGATTGGTGTTCAATCCATTCAGCCGCACACTCCACCCAATCAGCGCGATGCTGGCTTGACCTCATGGCGGAACTGAAGGGCCAGGACAAGCAGCGCTACGTTGCGGAGATGTTCGACCGCATCACCGGCCGCTACGACCTGATGAACACCTTGATGACCGGCCGGATGCACTTGGGATGGAAGCAGAAGACCGCTCGCATGACGTCGGATGGGCTGACCGGCCTTGCCCTTGACATAGCCACGGGGACCGGCGACCTGGCCCTTTACCTTGCCAAGCGGCCCGGCATGGAGCGGGTGATCGGCGTGGACTTTCTGCCGGGTATGATAACCCGCGCCAAAGCCAAGGCCGTTGCGTGGGGTGTGGCCGCCAAGACGGATTTCATGGTCGGCGACGCCCACGCCCTGCCGTTCGCCGATGACAGTTTTGCCTGCGCCACCGCCGGGTTCAGCCTTCGCAACATGTCTGACCTGAAGGGAGCCTTAAAGGAAATGGTGCGGGTGGTGAGGCGCGGCGGCACGGTCACCACCTTGGAGCTAACCCCGATAAAGCCGCGCGGCGCCTCTCTAATGCTGCGCTGGCACTCGCAAGCCCTCGTCCCCATGTTAGGCCAGGTCATAGGCCGCGACCGGGCCGCATACACCTACCTGCCTCAGTCCGTGGACCGCTTCCTTGAAGCAGACCAACTGTCGGCGCTTTTCCGGGATATAGGACTGGGCGATGTTGCGTACACCCGCATGGGTTTCGGTGCGGTGACCCTTCACCGGGGGACTAAGCTCTGATCCTGTCCACACGGAGACCAGGGCGCTGCCTGAGGCGATGAATACCTTCCAGTCCCTACGCAATCACCCTTGTTTGACCTATCGAATTGGGATAAACTGGACACGTTATGTTTATAATTCGCCATAGTTCGCACGTCTCTTGGTCCGCTGAAAGTCTATAATCACCTTTCAGGACACTCCATGACTTCAATATTCGACAAATTAGAGCCTGTTCTACTCCGCAGCCAGGAAATCGAAGAGGCCATGGGATCTCCCGAGGTGGCTACCGACTTCGAGAAGATACAGGTATTGGCCAAGGAGAGAGCTTCCCTTGAGACGCTGGTTGAGATAGGTCACAAGTGGCAAAAACTCGTGGACGAGCAGCAGGACCTCAATGACATCATCGACGAAAACTCGGACCCCGAGTTGACCCGAATGGCCAGAGAGGACCTTCGCCTTGCGGAGCAGCAACTCGATGACTTGGCCGAAGAGTTAAAAGTAGCCCTCCTGCCGAAAGACCCAAACGACGAGAGGGATGTGATAGTCGAGATCCGCTCAGGTACCGGAGGCAAGGAAGCCAGCCTTTTCGCCAGCGACCTGTACCGGGCCTATGTGCGTTACGCCCAGACCCAGAACTGGCAGGTCGACGTGATGGACTCCAACCCGTCGGACTTGGGCGGGTTCAACAAAATCGTGTTCGAAGTCCAGGGGAGAGGGGCTTTCAGCCGCCTCAAGTACGAACGGGGCGTTCACCGGGTGCAGCGCATACCCGAGACCGAAGCCCAGGGCCGCATCCACACTTCAACGGCAACGGTGGCGGTGCTGCCGGAACCCGACGAACTGGACGTGAAAATAAACCCTGACCAACTCCGCATCGACATTTTCCATGCCGGCGGCCACGGCGGACAGAACGTCAACAAGGTGGCTACCGCCGTCCGGATTGTTTACGAGCCAACCGGCCTGACCGTGGTCTGCCAGGACGAGCGGTCCCAGCACAAGAACAAGCAGAAAGCAATGGCCATGCTGCGGGCAAAGCTTTACGAAGCCGAGCAGGAACGGCTGGATGCGGAGAGGACCGAAGTCCGTCGCTCTCAAGTGGGTCACGCCGACCGGTCAGAGAAGATACGGACCTACAACTACCCTCAAGACAGGGTGACCGACCACAGGATCGGTTCCAGCTTCCACGGTGTGCCCCGGATCATGGACGGCGGTCTCGATGACATCGTCAATTCGTTGGTCACGTGGGAAGAGGAACAACGGCTGTCCAGCGAATAGTCCTCGTTGTACCTCAACCTCTCATCGATGACGCTGCCGCTGGGCTTCGTCCAATAGCAACTCCCGCAGGATTCCCGTAATGGCAACGATTCGCCAGACGCTCCAAGAGACCAACCGCCAGTTAGAGGCCGCAGGCATTCCTGACGCCCGCTTGGAAGCGGAGGTCATGGTGATGAACGTCATGCGGTTGCCTCGCCAGGATATATTCGCGCACCAGGAAGACGAGGTAAGCGGCCAACAGGAGCAGGACCTGGCCGAGATGGTCCGGCGCCGCCTGACCCGGGAACCCTTGGCCTACATCCTGGGCTACAGGGAATTCTACGGCATCAACCTGCTGGTCAATCCCAACGTGCTTATTCCCCGCCCCGAGACCGAGACAATGGTGGAACACGCCCTGTTCATGGCCTTGATGGGAATGGAGTCGAGGGAACTGGTGGTTGCGGACGTGGGAACCGGCACAGGGAACATCGCCATCAACCTTGCCATTCATCTGCCGGCGGCGCGCATCTACGCCCTGGACGTCGAGGACGCCGTACTGGACGTGGCCAGCTACAACATCCGCGCCCACAACGTGGCGGACCGCATCACGCTGGCCAAGGGAGACCTTCTGGAACCCTTGCCGGAGCCTGTAGACCTTGTCGTCGCCAACCTGCCCTACATACCCACGAGCCGGATTCCAACGTTGCAACCGGAAATCCAGTGGGAACCGGCAGGAGCGTTGGACGGCGGAGACGAAGGCCTCGACCTGCTCCGGCGACTGGTCTCACAGGCGGACGGCAAGCTGAAGCAACAAGCCGTCATGCTGCTCGAACTGGACCCGGAACAAGTAGCCCCGGTTGAAACGTTTGTACAAGAGTACCTGCCCGGCGCAACCACCAGCGTGGAGCAGGACCTGGCCCGCCAGGACCGGATATTCGTGATCACAAGAGGGTTGGAAGACTACGACGGCTAGCCGTCCTACATACCCTTCAACTCCAGGGTATTAACCTCGCCGCCGTCCAAGTCGGCAACCCTGATAGCGTGATTGTTCGTGTCGGCGACGTAAATCTTCCCGTCGGCAATGCTCAACCCTGACGGTTCCGAGAAAAGCGCCTGATTGCCTGGACCGTCCCGGTGTCCCGCTTCTCCCGTACCCACCAATGTAAACGAGCTGCGGGTAGCCGGCAGAATCCGCTTGATTTTATGGTTGTAGGTGTCGGCGATGTATACGGTGCCGTCGTAATTGGCGATGCCTATCGGGTGCTGCAACCGGACGCGGTGGTCCGCGCCGTCCGCGTCTCCAAACACGAACAGGTCCATTCCCACGATGGTCTGGACTCTCCCGGCAGGGTCCAGCGCGGCGGAGCGTATCGAGCTGGTCTCGCTGTCGGCGAAAAACAGCCTCTCCCCGTCGGTGGTTATGCCGCTCGGTTGGGCCAACATCGCCGTGCTCAAGGGCCCGTCGGTAATGGACTCCCGGCCGGTGCCCGCGTATGGCCCTACCATTCCGTCTGCCAGGTCCATCGACCACAGTTGGTGCATCCCGGCCATCGCTATGTACAGCTTGCCGTCGTGGTGCGCCAGGTCCCACGGTGAGTTCAGCTCGGTGTTCCGGCCCGACCCGCGGCCTTGACGCATGTAGCCTTGGTCTCCGGTGCCCGCTATGGTTTCCACGGTCCCGGCAACCAGGTCCACTTTTCTTAACGCGTGGTTTTCGGAATCGGCAACGTACAGGATATCTCCCACCAGCGCCATTCCCTGCGGATGGTCGAAGTTAGCCGTCGCCAGGCTTCCATCGTCGAACCCGGCTTCTCCTGCCCCAACAACCTGCTTGACCTCCCCATCCAGTGAAGCGACTATGATCCTGTTGTGGTTGGTATCGGCGATGAACAGTCTGTCGGATGGGCTGTCGGCCACGACCTTGCCTGGGAAAGAGAGTGTAGTGTCGGGTAGCTCGTCCCTCACGAACTGCACCGGGACCCGGTCCAGCAGACCGCGGTCGTCGAACTCGGCAACCATCTGGCTGAGCAGGTTATCGAAAGACTCGTAGGGCAACTCGCCCTCGTGTTTCCCTATGACCTTGCCCTCCGGGTCGATGAACATCAGCGTCGGCCAAGCCCGGCAGGCGTACTGCTGCCACACCTCGAAGTTGACATCGTTCACCACCGGGTGTCCCAGTTCGTAACGCTGCACCGCCTTGTACAGGTTCTCACGGGCCTTTTCGTTGGGGAACTTGGCCGAGTGGACGCCAACCACCATGAGTTCCTGGGCATACTTCTGTTCCAGTTTCCGCAACTGCGGAAAAATGTGGGCGCAGTTGATTCAACAGTAGGTCCAGAAGTCCAGCACCACAATCTTGCCCGCCAACTCCTGCATCGTCAGCGGTCGGTCGGTGTTGACCCATTCCAAGTCCGTTGGAAACTCCGGCGCATTGACTTTACCGGCGAATGAGGAACTCACTATGGTTACCTCGCTTTCGGTGTAGTGGATTCCCGCCTTCGCGGGAATGACGGGGGAGGTCCGACCTGACTTTCACGTACCCTCTAAGCCTCGAAAGCCAGCGTCGCATAACGCATGAATATCGTTCCCACCGGCTCTCCCAAGGGGGCGTTGGCCACCAGCACGGCGACGACATGACTTGTTCCGGGCTCCGCCGGGTCGGCCACCAATGCCCGCTTCCCGGTGTTGTTGCCGGTGATAACCCCGCTCACCCGGTCGATTTGCCCATCAACGTATATCTCGCCGTAGTTGTCGACGTTGGTCTCGAACCACACCCTTGACCCGGCCACGTCCTGGCCTTTCACCTGTTCCGGTATGGTAAAGCGTAGCCGGTACCAACCGAAGGTGAACCCGACCGACCGCCGTTTCTGGATGTCTGAGTCGTCCTCCCACGCGGAATCGTCATAGTCCGGCAGCCGGGCCGGGCTGCCCAGTATCTCCGCAACCAGTCCCTGATTGGGTTCCCCCGGCACCAAGCCTGGCGCTATCCGCCAGCCCGGAGAACTCAAAGCTGCCAGATGTTCCGGGTCTTCCAAATCAAGCGATACTCTTGGCATGGCCTTTCTCCCAGCGTTTTACTCTGATTCATGTTCACAAAGAACTGAAGGTTAGCTTGCGACCGCGGCTCCCTTCACGTGGGCGGCAAAGAAGTCCAGGGTCCTGGGCCAGGACGTTTCCGCCGCGTCTTTGTGATACCGGGGCCCGGTGTGGTCCATGAAGGCGTGGTCGGCGCCGGGATAGGTGTAGAACTGGTGCGCCTTGCCCAGCCGGGATAACTCGGCGTCCAGCTTGGCCATATCATCCTGGGACGGGTTCTCGTCTATCTCCCCGAAGTGGAACAAGATGGGGCACGGGATGTTTTCCGTCAACTCGAAGGGTGTCTTTTCCGGTTCGCCCCAAGGCACCATGATGTTGCCGCCATAGTAGGGTACGGCCGCCTTGAAGTGCGGGTTGCTGGCGGCAGCGAGCCACGTCACCCGTCCGCCCATGCAGAAGCCGGTGATGCCGATACGCTCTCCGTCAATCCCTGGGTGGCCGCGCAGGAAGTCCATCGTGGTGTTCACGTCGGCGACGATCTCCGGGTCCTTGAGCATCCGGGCCTTGGGCGGGCCGTTGGGGATGGAGGGGTCCAGCCTGTGGAACAGGTTCGGCGCAACGGCGGCATAACCCTCCCCCGCCAGGTCGTCGCATACCTTGGTAATAAAGTCGTTGACTCCTCCGGCGGCTTGGATCACAACGATCGCCGGGAAGGGGCCGGAACCGCTGGGCACGCTGACATAGGTCTCCATGTCCTGCCCGTCTACTTGCAAGTTCTCACGGAATGATGGCATTGCGAATTAACTCCTTAAGAAATTATTGCCGTATCTGGCGTCCGCCGTGGAAATTCTAGCAGAAACGGTACGGCTCGGCACCGAGGAGGGCCTTCGGAGAGAATGGCGCGCCAAGGCCCTCCCGCACCGTGAGCCAAGTTTACGCCAACCCCTCGGCCCGCACCGCCGCTAAAGTTGTCTCGAAAGCCGCCAGCGTCCGGTCGATGTCCTCCTCCGTGTGCACCCCGGACACCAGGAAGGCGTCGCGTCCCATTATGTCGATACCGTTGTTCTGCAAACCCCGCTTGAGCGCGGTTACGGCCGCCGACCCTGTTACCTCCTTGATCTGGCTGTGCGGCATGGTGCACAGCCCGCGGTCGCAGTTGCAGTCGGCCAGCACTACGTGAATCATCGACGAGACCCCGTGGGCGTGGCCGGACATCTCCATCATGCCGAATATGTCGTTGATGCCTGTCTTGAGCCGGGCGGCCATTGCGTCGGCATTCTGGTTGATGGGCTGGCTGGCGATCAACTCCAAGCAGGTCGCTCCCGCCACCGCCGACAGCGGATTGCCGTTGAACGTGCCCGGGTGGTAGACGCGGTGCGTGTTGTCCCACTCCGGGTCGCCCCTGTGGGCTATCATATCCACGATGTCCGCTTTCCCGCCCACTGCGCCGCCGGGCAGGGCGCCGGCGACTATCTTGGCCATGGTGGTCAGGTCCGGGGCAACGTCGTACAGGACTTGCGCTCCCCCGGGCGACGCACGGAACCCGGTAACCACCTCGTCGAAAATAAGCACCACTTCATGCTGCGCCGTCAATTCACGCAACCCTTTCAGGTAGTTGGGAACGTCGAAAGGCAACTGGCCGTAGTGAGCGCCTGTCGGCTCCAGTATCAGCGCCGCCACGTCCGGGTCACGGTTCAATGCGTCTTCCACCGCGCCAAGGTCGCCTGCGGGGACTATGATCATGCTCCCCCAACTCTCTACAGGAATTCCCGGAGCGGAGCGGTCCGACCCGGCCATCGCGTAGTCGTGCCAGCCATGAAAGTGGTCTTGCAGCTTGATGACCTTGTTCTTCCCTGTGTAAGCCCGGGCCAGTCGCATGGCCATCAGGGTCGCTTCGGTGCCGGAGCTGTGGAACCGGACCTTCTCTATGGAGGGCATCAGGGCCTTGATTGCCCGCGCCCATCGCAGTTCCTCCTCGGTAGACGCCCCCAAGTGGGTACCCCGGAGAATCTGCCGCGACACCGCCTCGGCAATTGCCGGGTGGGAGTGCCCCAACAACAGTGCTCCGTGGCCCGAGACATAGTCGATATACTCGTTGCCGTCCACGTCCCATTTCTTCGCGCCCTCGCCGTGGGTCACGTACAGCGGAAAAGGTTCGGCATACCGGGTGTCGTGGGTTACCCCTCCCGGGAATAACCTGCTGGCCTCGGCGTACCTCTGGGCCGAACCCTGGTGCTTGGCGATGTACTCCTCTAAAACGGTGGGCATGAAACCTCCATCCCTGCCGCCTCGATTGTTCAAAATACCGAGGCCGGGACTATCATTTGCCGCTATTTTAGCCTGTCATGGCTTCTTTCGCCATTGAGCAGGGCCTGAACCAGGATTTACCGGTGACACCCTACTGAACCAAGGCGGCTGATACCTGGCAAGAATAGCAGTAAAATGTCCTTGGACTACACCGCTATCAGTAGTAGATACGCCCGGCGTCAAACATGAGCAACGAGTTGACAGAGCAGGCAGCAACACCAGGCGCGCCGGTCGCCGGTACGCGCCACATAATTCACGCGGACCTTGACGCCTTCTACGCCGCCGTGGAGCAACTGGACAACCCCGAATTGGCTGGCAAGGCGATCATGGTCGGCGGGCGCCCGGAAGACCGCGGCGTGGTGGCTACCGCGTCCTACGAAGCACGCCAGTACGGTGTCCGCTCGGCCATGCCCATGCGGACGGCGACGCGCCTGTGCCCTCACGGGATAATCATCCCTCCGCGCTTCGACCGTTACCGTGAAATGTCCCGGTCGGTCATGCAGGTATTCCACCGGATAACCGACTTGGTGGAGCCGCTATCGCTGGACGAGGCCTACCTGGACATCACCGGCCCGATCACCGCCGGGGGCGTGCCGTTGGGTATTGCCCTGGACTTGAAAAACCAGGTCAACCGGGACACCGGCCTCACGCTGTCGGTCGGCGTCGGCACCAGCAAGTCGGTCGCCAAGATAGCTTCGGACCTGCAAAAGCCCGACGGTCTAGTGGTGGTTGTGCCGGGCGAAGAAGCAAGCTTTTTGGCAGGCCTTCCCGTCGGAAAGCTTTGGGGAATAGGCCCGAAGACTGCTGAGCGGCTCAACGCCGAAGGTATCGAGACCATCGGCCAACTGGCGTCCCAACCCGAGTCGTGGTTCCGGCAGGTGTTCGGACAGCGCGCGGTGGACGTGCGGGCTATGTCGCTGGGTCAGGACAAATCCCCGGTGCGCACCGAGAGAGAGACCAAATCGGTCAGCGCTGAGACGACGTTTGCTGATGACCTGAGCGGCGAGGAGACCCTTTACCCGTACTTGGCCAAACTGGCCAGCCGGGTGGCGAATCATTTGGAAGGCAAGAAACTGGAGGGCAAGACGGTAACCGTGAAAGCCCGCTTGGCCGACTTTACCACCTTCACCCGTCAGACTACTCTGCCCCAACCCACAGGTGATGAGTCAACCATTCTGGAGACGGCATGGCAACTATTTTCCAAGGAGTTGACTCCGGGCCGTTCCTTCCGATTGTTGGGAGTGAGCGTTTCCGGCTTTGCCTCGCCGTCCGACATACAAAAGGCCCCTGACCTTCAACTGCAATTGCCCTTGTTCGTTGAACTGCCGTAGGCCCGTCCCGAGTAAGGCGGGACATAAGGCCACGGATGGCTTTAGACTCCCTCGCTGTCGCTCGGAGCGGGCGAACCATGCGGACTACCGCTGGTCCATCCTCGTTAGTGGAGCCAACAGGTCGAGCAACTCGACCACGCGACTTAGATCTCTCTGTATAGCCTTACTGTTTAGGTTTCGTCTGCGTTCGTAGAAGCTTCCATGAAGGACGTTGGCAGCACCTCGCAGGTCGAACACCCGGTCGTTCTCGGTGTCAATTGCCAGATCGTTCAAAAGACGATTGAAATCACTGTGCCACTCGTATCGCCAGCCTTGAGCCAAAGCGACAGCCTTGACCATGTGTGACGCCGCTCCCCATCCCTTCTCAGAGGCTTGGTGCAGGTCGCCGGCAGCCAAGTATTGCCTTGCCTTGACAATGAAATCTCTGGACTGAGCGACGTAGTCGGCTATCCCCTCGGCATTGGATGTAGTCATCCCTCCTCCTTATTGATACTGCCGTGCCATCCCCTGCCCGACGATGACACCCGCCTACCTGAACAGGTCTTTCTCCGGCGAGCGAAGCAAAGCTTCCAGGCTGGCGTCCTCCATGCGTTCGTAGGGGTACCCCTTGATTAGAGACACCGGCACTCCCAGCACCTTGCCGGTCACCAGCTCGGCCACCGCCGCCAGTTCGTCCGCGACGCAGATCACGGTGGTGTACATCATGTTGCCGTGGCTGTCCTCTTGCCCGACGTAACTCAACAGCGGGTTGATGCCCGCCAGCCCGATGGCCACGTTGACCGCCGCCGCCCGCCAGGGCCGTCCGAATGTGTCGGAAATGATGACCGCCACGTCTACGCCCAAGCGGTGCTTGACGGCGTCGCGTATTCTGCGGGCAGAAGCGTCGGGGTCCACCGGCAGTAAGGCAACGGTGTTGGAGCCGGGGATGTTGGAAGCGTCTATGCCGGCGTTGGCGCAGGTGAAGCCGTGGAGGGTCTCGCTGATAATCACGCCGCGGTCCATCCGCACGATGCGCGCGCTCTCCCGAAGGATCAACTCCGTATGCCGCGGGTCACGCCGGTGGCCCTCGGTAATCCGCACCGCCAATTCCGACGGCTCCACGTCGTCGATGGCCAGCACCCTGTCTTCCGCCTTGGAAACAACCTTCTGCGTGACGACAACGACGTCCCCGTCTTCTATCTCGATTCCCTGGTCTCTTGCGGCGTCCATGAACTGCGCGGCAACATCATCACCAGGCTTGACTTCCGGCATACCTTCGACGCCAATAACGCGGATCTCCGGTGGCATAACTAAATACCTCTCAAGGTCTGTAACTGCGAATTGGTCTCTATCCGGTCGACGACCGGATTAACACTCGACCGGTCCCCACATGCGCTCGAATTGGACTTCGGTCGAAGCGTCCAGATTCACCCGGTATATGTCCGGTGACGACAACGCATTCCAGCGGTCGAATCCCACCGCCGGGTCATAGTGGTTCATCAGCAACGCCAGCAGGTTGCCGTGGGTTGCAAGTACGACAGCGCCTTGGGAATGCCGCCCGGCCAAGTCCCGGCATGCAGAAACTACCCTCTTTTGAGCAGTGCCGCTGCTCTCGCCGCCAGGACAGGAGAAGGAAAAATCCTCCCAACTACGCTTCAGCGCGGCTTTCCAGTTGTCCACCGGGACCTCGCTGAGGGTGCGCTCCCGCAGGTCCGCAACCTCCACGATACCCACCCCAAGGGCGCCCGCCAGCGGTTCCACCGTTTGCTTGGCCCGCAGGTAAGGACTGGAATATATTGCCTCAGGCCCCAGCGGCGCCAGTATATCGGCAACCCGCCGGGCGTCTTCCAACCCTATGTCCGACAGGGGCCGCATCTCGTCCGGAGTCCAGTAAGAATGAGCGTGCCTGACCAAGTAAAGGCAACTCAACAATTAGCTCCAAGGTGCAACGTGGTCTAAGTATAGCTTGCCCCTTGCGCCCTTGCTACAATGGCCGCCGCATGTTGGAAATTGGTATGAACGCCAACCCCGGTGGTATCATGGTTGCAACCGGCCAAGAGGACGTGAGCGGTGAGTACTGACTCTTCTTCATACAGGAAACGGGTATATACCAAGTTTGGCGACAAGGGGGAGACCAGCCTGCTTTACGGCGGGCGGGTTTCCAAGAACAATCCCCACACCGAAGCTTACGGCATCACCGACGAAGCCGTGTCCGCGATGGGGCTGGCACGGGCTTTCACGTCGGACGAGCGCGTGCAGGACACCCTTCGGGAGTTGCAACGAGACCTGTTCACCATCGCCGCCGAGCTTGCCACCGACCCGGACAAGTACGAATTATTCCAGGAACACTTCCTTCCTGTCACCGAAGAGATGGTGGAAAACCTAGAAAACACCATCGACTCCCTGGAGCAGGACTTCCAGATGCCCAACGTTTTCATCCTGCCCGGTGGATCCCCCGCGTCGGCAGCGATCGACATGGCACGTTGCATCATCCGCACTGCCGAGCGCCGGGTTGTCGCCGTGAAGGAAGACGGGCTGCTTACCAACGACCTGATCATTAACTATCTGAACCGCTTGGGCGACTTGCTCTTCGTGCTGGCCCGTTACGAAGACCGCGAGATTCCCATCGAGCGGGCTACCGGGACCCGCGGTTAACCCTTATGTCCAGCTTCATCAAATTGGTGGTCATCGACTACCAGTCCGGCAACCTCCGCAGCGTCGCCAAGGCTCTGGAGTCCGTCGGCGTCGCGCCGTTGGTGACCAGTGATCCGGCAGCCTTGGACAAAGCCGATGCATTGGTGCTTCCGGGCGTCGGATCAGGCCCCGCCGCTATGGAGGCATTGGCCCAACGCGGGTTGGTAGGACCCATCCGCGACTATTTGGGGTCCGGACGGCCCTTCCTGGGGGTGTGCCTGGGCCTGCAACTGCTGCTGGAACATACGGAAGAAGGGGACGCTGAGTGCATCGGAGCCGTGCCGGGTTCGGTGAAGCGGCTGCCCGCTGGACTGAAAGTGCCTCACATGGGCTGGAACAGTGTCAATCTGAAGCGGCAACACCCGGTTTTTGACGGCATACCCGACGGCAGCCATTTTTACTTTGTCCACAGTTATTACGCCGCCCCTGACGATGATAAATCAGTGGCCGGGATCACCGACTACGGTGTGCCGTTCTGCAGCATCTACGCCAACAAGAACGTGGTCGCCACCCAGTTCCACCCGGAGAAAAGCGGGCGGGTTGGGTTGCGGGTGTACGAGAATTTCGTCAATTTCGCCACAACTGCCGCTGCGTGCAACCAGCAGGATTATGGAAGTCATTCCGTCAATTGACTTGAAAGAGGGTCGTTGCGTTCGACTGTACCAAGGCGACTACCAAAGGGAGACGGTCTATTCCCATGACCCGTTGCAGGTGGCCTTGGCATGGGAGACGCAAGGAGCGCCCCGCCTGCATGTCGTCGATCTGGACGGGGCCGCCGACGGCAAACTCTTCAACCTCAGCATAATCTCCGCCATTACCGCCACCCTGACCATCCCGGTGCAGGTCGGGGGAGGAGTACGCGATGTCGAGACGGCGCAGGAACTGGTCAACGCCGGCGTCGATCGCGTAGTCATAGGCACGGCTGCGGTAACGGAACCGGAATTGGTGCAAAGCCTCTGTGAACGTTACGGACCGGAGCGGGTAGTGGTGGCGGTAGACGCCAGAAACGGGCAAGTAGCCATCAAGGGTTGGACTGAGAGCACAACGGTCAGCGTCTTCAGCTTGGTGAACGAAATGAGCGCCATCAGCGTCAAACGAATACTGTATACCGACATCTCGCGAGACGGCACACTGACAGAACCCAACTTCGAGGCAAATGCCTCCTTGGTGCGGGAAACTGGGTTGAAGGTGCTGGCTTCTGGCGGGATAGCAAGTTTGGACCATGTGCGGAGGTTGGCGCAAACCGGTGTGGAAGGGGCGATACTGGGACGGGCGTTGTACACCCAGGACATTCACCTGCCGGACGCTATAACCGCAGCCAGCGAAATGTCCGCCTAAACCACCTGAGCAAGGCCACTGTGGCAAGAGTGGTAGCGTGCCTGAGACCTCAAGTGGGCGTTCCCTCTCTACCGTCACGGGCCGCCTCCCGGTCCGCGTAGGCTTGCCTTGCCGCCAGCCTGTCTTCCGCCTTGGCAAACCAGTCGTCCCGCAACACTTCCATCAGGATAAAGTCGTGGGACAAGCGGCGGACCTTCTTCACAGGAACGAACCCGCATTTCTCAAAACACCGCTGCGCCCTGTGATTCCATTCCAGGGTATGCAGGTATACCCTTTTCAACCCTTTATCGGTGAAGCAGTAGTCCAATAGGGTGATCACTGCATCGTAACCGTAGGCGTTGCTCCAATAGTCCCGGTCGCCGATTACGATCCCCAGCTCGGCTTGGAGGTTGACGCTGTCCAGATCGTAGTACATGCAGTTGCCAATGAACTTCCCGTCCAGCGTCTCGGTGGCGAAGTGATGTGACCCGGGTGTGGGGTACTTCAACTGGTCTTGAAACATTTTCAAGTACCGCTCGAAGCTCATGGTAAGAGGGTATGCGGCGTCCAGCTTGGCCAATTCGTGGTCCGAGCGCCAGATGTAGTCCTGCTCAGCGTCCTCTATGCGTTTGTCCCGCAATACTACTCTGACCCCTTGCAACACCACCATGTCAGTCGTCTCCCTGGCGTTGGGCGATCAACTCTTGCGCCTGCCGCAAGACGCCCGTTTCATTGGGATAAGCAAGTGCTTCAAGGGCCTCGTCAAGCGGAAACCACCGCACCACGTCGAACTCGGGATCGTGGAGTTCGGTGTCGCCGCCAACAGGCAGCATAAGGTAGAAATGCACCGTCTTGTGGTACCTCACGGAGTTGTCCCGGTCGGCGAACCAGTAGGAAATACTGGAGATAGGGGACTCCATTTCGACTTCCAGTCCGGTCTCCTCCCGAACCTCTCTCAGGGCCGTTTCCTCCAGCGTCTCGCCTTCGTCGGGAGTGCCTTTAGCCAGGCTCCATCGGATGCTTTCCGGTGACATATCTTCATAACGAGCAGAACCCGATGGCGGGTTCACGCAACGGCCGCACAGTACGGTCTCTATCCGGCCTGAAGACTCCCTGTATACCACTCCTCCGGCCGATACCAGATTTTCTACCCGAGACCTGCTCTTTCTTCCCATCAATCAACCCTCTCGAGCATGGAACCGCGGACGCATTGTACGAATAACCAGCCGGATATGCGTCATATCATTCCTCCGGCGATGGCGGGAACAAAGTGGATTTCACTGTTCTCTCCCACCTTTTCCAGCAGTCCCATCCTGGCCACTTCCCCGTCAATCGACACGGCCAGGTTGGGACGAAGGCGGCCCTTTTCCACCAGTTCGCTCTTTATGCCGGGGAAACGCTCCTCCAGCCGGTCCACCACTTGGCGAACGTTGGAGGCTTCGCAATCAATCTGCTTGACCCCGTCGGTCATCTTCAGGAGCATGGTCGGTATGAATACCGTCGTCACGCCTTGTTTCCTTTGTCCGCGAGGACTACCTCGTAACAATGCCAAGCAATCCGACACGGAAATATTGAGTTCACTGCACACAGCTCCGGGCAACCGATTCCAACGCTAAACGGTCAAATACACCCGATACTCGACCCTTATGATATGCCCCCAACCAAGGAACGGCTTAGCCATATCCTGAATCGGGGGCCATCAACTTTGACCCTTGTCAGAAACCGGAGCCGCTTCGGCTCTCGTCCTTACTTCATGCGTTCGCTGGCGTCCAATACCGCACGCACGATCTTGTCGTACCCGGTGCAGCGGCACAGGTTACCCGCCAGCCAGTGCCGGACCCGCGCTTCGTCCACATCCGGCTCCTGGTCCAACAGGCCCTTGGAGGCCACAATGAACCCAGGTGTGCAGATGCCGCATTGGAGCGCGGCGTTTTCCAAAAACGCTTGCTGCAGGGGGTGCAGGCCTTCGGCGGTAGCCAGCCCTTCGATAGTCGTAATTTCCTTCCCTTGGGCTTCTACTCCGAGCACCAAGCACGAGTCGACGATCCTGCCGTCGAAAATTACTGTGCACGCGCCGCAGTTGCCGTCGTTGCACCCTTCCTTGGTGCCTGTCATGAGCAGAACGTCCCTGAGGACCTCCAGCAGACTCTGCCGGGGTTCACAAAGGAAGTCCTTCTCTTCCCCGTTGATGGTCGTGTGTACGTGGACTACTCCGGGCATTCTTTAACCCCCTCTGGCTCTCTGTACTGCGTTATTTAAGGTGCGGCGGGTCAATACTCCTACCAAGTGCCGCCGCTGCCTGATTGTTCCGCGCATGTCGCTGATGGGCGAGCTGGCTTCGATGGCCTTGTCCGAGGCTTCCTGAATCGCCTCGTCGGACACCGGCTTGCCAGCCAAGCTGTTTGCGGCATCCGTGCACAACACTGGAATTGGCGCGACCGACGCTAAGGCAATACGCGCTGAGACAAAGTTCTGGCCTGAAGCGTCCAGCACTACGGAGCTGCCGACGCCGGCAACGGCGATGTCCATTTCGTTGCGGGGGATGAACCGCAGGTAATTCGCGCCGGAATGCGCTTGGGGCGCCGGGATGCTTATGGATACCAGTAGCTCGTTGTCCTGCAGCACGTTGCGTCCGGGTCCGGTGCAGAAATCTTCACTGGAGACCTGTCGGGTGCCGTTGGGCCCGGCGATGTTGCACATGCCGCCCAGGACTATTACCGGAGGTATCGAGTCGCCGCTGGGGGCGGAGTTGCACAGGTTGCCGCCAATGCTGGCGCGTCCCTGTATCTGTATACCGCCTATCAACGTGGCGGCATCCATCAGACCCGGATACGCTGCCGCAATCTCTTCGTCTTGGTAGATTCTGTAACAGGGTACGGCGGCGCCCAGGGTCAAGCCGTTTTGCGAATCGTAAGATAGCTCGTTAAGCTCGGGAATCCCTTTGATGTCTACTACGACGTCAACACTTCTTCGGCCGCCGCGCAATTGCACCAACAGGTCGGTGCCGCCGGCGATAACGCGGGCTCTGTCGCCTTTGGAGGCCAATATCGACACAGCCTCGCTCAAGGTATTCGGTGCTTCAAAATCAATCCATTCCAATTTGCCACCTCCTGGCGGAGATTATAGCATCACACAACTGGGGTTGCACACGGGGCCTGTATCTGAAAGCGCAATCGCTGCTCAATTGTCGTTTCATAACAAGGGCAGCATGGTATCATAGTCCCCACTAGGAGAGTTTATGGCATTGGAAGAAAGAGTCAGCAGACTGGAAGGGGCTTACGAGCAGGTCGATGGCCGGCTGAGCGACCTGAACGCCTCAATGGATTCCTTGCGTAGTGACATGAGCAGTCTGCGCAAGGAAATCAACGACTTGCGTGTAGAGATGCGCGGGGAGATAAGCAACCTCCGCGACGAAATTCGGGGAGAGATAAAAGCTTTCCGCGATGAGGTGCGGGGTGAAATAAACAGCCTCCGCGGAGAAATCAACGACCTGCGCATCGAAACACGTGGCGAGATAGGTAACCTGCGCAGTGAAATGGCCAACTTGCGCAGTGAAATGCGCGACCTGCGCGGTGAAGTGGGTGGAAGACTCGACCAGATGAACCGCAGGTTCGACACCCTTTACGTGCTTGTGGTAGGAGGGTGGCTGACTATTGTCGGTGGAATCATCGGGCTGGCCGTGACCATGTAGTCCGCTGCTCTCCGGTTGCCAGTAGCCCAGGCCGTAGAAAAGATTACTTGTGACGCCGCCCGACTCGACCATAAAGTCGCTGTTAAAACGGGACCGCTTGGTGGTCCTGGCTGGCGTAGTTGGCCTGACGGTTCTGGCTTGGGCCTACCTGGTCTACGTGGCGCGGGACATGGGCGGCATGGACCCGGGCATGATGATGGCCCAGATGCGGTCCTGGACCGCCGCCGACTTCGGGTTCATGTTCCTGATGTGGGCCGTGATGATGGTCGGCATGATGGTCCCTACCGCGGCCCCCATGGTGCTCCTGTTCGCCGCCAACTCCCGTCGACTCCGCGAACAGCAACTTCCCTACGTTCGCACCGCCGTATTTCTCTCCGGGTACGTGGTGGTCTGGAGCGGGTTTGCCGTCGCCGCTACCGCAGCCAACTGGGCCCTCCACGTCAATGATCTGTTGTCTTCCATGATGGGCGAGAGCGCCAGCGCCTACCTGGGCGGTGGCCTGCTGATTGCTGCCGGTCTGTTCCAGTTAAGCCCTCTCAAGTACGTATGCCTCAAACACTGTCGCTCGCCAATGTCCTTCCTGATCCACGATTGGCGCGAAGGCGCTTGGGGCGCGTTCAGCATGGGCTTGCACCACGGCGCTTTCTGCTTGGGCTGTTGTTGGATACTCATGGGCCTGCTGTTTGTACTGGGGATTATGAACCTCCTGTGGATAGCGGCGCTGGCAGCATTCGTTCTCTTGGAAAAGGCGGCTCCCGCGGGACAGTACATTGGTATGGTCGCGGGCATCCTGCTGATAGTATGGGGAGCAGTGCTGGCGGCAGGGCTGATCGGATAAGCACCCAAGAATTGATGGACAAACTGCATTGACCGGAGCGTGAACAATGGAAATCGGCGTTGGACTTGACGCAACCCTTGGCCTGACTGGAGAAGACCAGGAAGAGTTGGCGAGAGAAGCGGCCCGCTTGGGTTACACCAGCATCTGGACTCCCGAAAATACTGGACAGGACTCGTTCCAGTTGTGTGCCCAACGATGGGAAGCCAGCAAGGCGGTGGTGCCCGAGGGGCTGGAGACGGGAATCGCGGTGTCTCCGGTGACCCTGCGCAGCCCCCTTGGCTTCGCCATGAGCGGCGGCACCCTGAGCCAGCGCACCGGTGGCCGCTTTTTCATGGGCATCGGTTCCGGCGGCGTGTACCGCCCCAGGTCCCGCCAAGCCATGGGTATGCCCCCAACGTCGGCCTTGGCCATGATGCGCGACTACGTTGCCACCGTCCGCACCCTGGTGTCCGGCGGCACGGTCGACTACCAGGGCGAGGTGGTCAGGTTGCGCGGCACCAAGCTCGACATCGATCCGCCTCCCAACACGCCGGTGTACTTGGGCGCTCTCGGCCCGGAAATGCTCAAGTTGGCCGGAGAGCTTGCCGACGGCGCTTGCTTGAACTGGTGCAATGCCGAACAGATAGCCTGGAGCCGGGAGCGTGTGGCGGAAGGGGCGGCCAAGGCAGGTAGAGACCCGGCTGACGTGAAGATGGTGGAATACATCCGCATCTGCGTTGACGACGATGTAGCTACCGCACGCCAAGCCTATGCCCGGTCAACGATGGGTTACGCCTTGGGCCAACAGGTCGCAACGCTGAGAGAACGCCGTCTTGGCTACCGCGGCCATTTCGAGCGCATGGGCTTCGCTGACGAATTGGTACGCTTGGACCAGATGCGTCTGGACGGCGCGTCGCCGGGGGACGTGGCAGACGCCTTCTCCGATGACCTGCTGTTGAACGTAGGCTATTTTGGCGCTCCCGGCGGAGCCGCCGCCGCCTTCAAGCGCCTCTCCAAAGGTCTGGACGTCGCCATTGTCCGGGTCGTATCGGCCCGCCCCGGAGTCCAGTCCGTTCTGGACGTGATGCGGGCCTGCCAGCCAAGCTTGGTCGAGGCCTCGGCGGGTTAGAGTGCTGTCTTGGGCGATGTTTGTTGAAGGCGTTTTTTGCCCGTGATAGCATGACCACCGTCTGACATACTCCGGGTTTACTCGGTCACAAGGGTGGCGCATGGCAGTACGCAACGGGAAACAATTCCTCAAAGGTCTGCGCGATGGTCGGGAAGTGTGGCTGGACGGTGAACGCGTCGCCGACGTCACTACTCACCCCAAACTCTCCCGTATGGCCCATACCTTAGCCGGCATCTACGATCTTCAAGTTTCCGATGACCTGCAAAGCAGGATGACCTTCGCTTCTCCCAAATCGGGCGAGCCGGTCCCTCTTTCCTACATCATCCCGAATTCCCAGGAAGACCTGCTGCGGCGCAGGAGCGCTTTGGAAATCGTCGCCAACTCGTGCTTCGGAATGTTGGGCCGGACTCCTGATTATGTAAACATCCAGCTTACGTCGATGAGGCAGATGGCCCACGTTTACGGGCAGAACGACAAGCGCTTCTCCAACAACCTGATCGCCTACCACGAACACGCCCGCGAGAACGACCTGTGCCTTACTCACACCTTCGGCCATCCTCAGGTAAACCGTGCCGTTCCCATAAGCGACCTTCCCGACCCCTACGTTGCCTGTGGAATAGTAGATACCACGGGTGAAGGAGTAATTGTCCGCGGCGCCAAGCTGCTGGCTACCCTGGCGCCTTTCGCCGACGAGTTGTTCGCTCCGGTCTACAGGCCTCTCCGGCCGGATGCCGAGGAGGACAAGAAGTATTGCATCGGTTTCTCGATCCCGGTCAACACCCCGGGCCTGAAGTTCATTTGCCGCCAGTCTCACGACCTGGGCGCTTCCCTGTTCGATTACCCGCTGTCGGGCCAGTACGACGAGATGGACTCCCTGGCGGTATTCGACGATGTGCTCATCCCTTGGAACCGGGTGTTCGCCTTCGAAGACGTGCCGTTGGCCAACTATGCCTTGACCCACGTGGAGATGTGGCGGCAATACATGCAACAGGTGGCCGTGAAGAACATCGCCAAGCTGGAGTTCATTCTGGGCATCACTCACGGGATAGTCGAGGGCATCGGAATCGGTATTTACAGCCACGTCCAGGAAAAGGTGTCCGAGATCATCGACATTTTGGAAACTGTGCGGGCCTACATGCGCGCCGCCGAAGCCGACGCGGCTCCCAACGACGGCGAGGGCATCTGGCCGGCGGCGGAGCCGTGGATCGCCATGCGGAACTGGTACCCCGACGCCTACTCCCGCGTCGTCTGGATACTGGAGCAACTCTCGGCCAGCGGACTGATGCTGACGCCGTCGGAGAAAGACCTACAAGGGCCAATATCCGATGAAATTGGAAAGTACTACCAAGCCGCGACCATGGACGCATCTCAGCGAATCGGTCTGTTTCGGTTGGCATGGGACCTGGTGGGCACCGAGTTCGGCTCACGGCAGACTCTGTACGAGCGGTTCTTCAACGGGGACGTGGTAAGGCTGCGCCAACGCCGTTTCGACACCTACGATTACTCGCGCGCCAAAGAGTCGCTGCGGTCCTTCAGGCATCACTTGGCGAGGATGGAAAACGCTTCCACTGATGGGGAGAGCTAAGCCTTGACCGGGGACTCTCATCTTACGCCCGAAGCCGCCAGCCGCATTTGCATGAACGAGTGCCACGCAATGTGCTGTCGCGGCCCGTTGATACTCCGGCTGACTGAACAGGAGTCGGCGGACTTCCGGCAACGGGCCTCGGCGCTGGGGATAGATGCAAAAGTCAGCGAGGCCCCCGGAGGCGGTGGATGGGTGAAGTTCTCCGACCATCCGGGCGAGCGTTGCCCCATGCTGGACGAAGACACTTGGGCTTGCCGCATCTATCAGCAACGCCCGCAAAGGTGCCGCAGCTTCCCGGAAAAGCCCACGGCGGGATGCGCCATATCCGGTTGGCCGGAAGACGGGTAAAACGGTTGGCGCGCCTGGCGGGATTCGAACCCACAACCCCTGGGTCCGAAGCCCAGTACTCTATCCGTTGAGCTACAGGCGCGAGTAGCGGAGTGGTTACGAGTGGGGCGAGCGACGGGATTCGAACCCGTGATCTCCTGTGCCACAGACAGGCGCCTTGGACCACTTGGCTACGCTCGCCATATAAGGGACTGAGAATCCTGGAAACCCTTGCGTCCCTGCCCAAGGCCCAACGATACGCTTGGGTCGTTACCTTGGACTAAACAATCGTAGCAAAAACCGTTGCGCCTTACAAGGTAAAATAAGGACTGTTGGCTATACCAAGCACTGAAGAAGAGGAGTTACGTGAGCGCCTACATAGTACGCCGCCTTCTGTGGCTGCCCTTCATCCTGGTCATAGTATCTTTCATCACCTTCATTCTGGGCCGTTACGGCCCTGGAGACCCGGTCGAGTTGCTGCTGGGCCAGCACGCCAACCCCGAGGCCGTGGAACGCATCCGCGAGCAACGGGGCCTGAACGACAACATAATGGTCCAGTATGGCCGCTACGTTAAGAACGTGGTAAGGGGGGAATTCGGCGAGAGCTTCAAGTACCGGGGACGCAGCGTTGCCGACCTGCTGAAGAAGAAAATGTGGGTGTCGGCCCAATTGAACATCGCGGCACTGGTGATCTCAGTGGGCTTGGGCATACCCATCGGGCTGTTCGCCGCGCTCCGGCAGGGCACGGCTTGGGACACCCTGTCGGTGCTGGCCACCCTGGCGGCCCAGTCAATCCCGGTGTTCCTCACCGCCCCCGCGCTGCTGCTGATATTTGCGCTGAAACTGGACCTGTTGCCCACCCACGGCTGGGGCGGGTTGCTGGACACACGTGTTATTCTCCCGGCGTTGGCTATGGGCATCCCCGGGGTCGCCATCATGGCCCGGTTGACCCGCTCCAGCACACTGGACGTAATATCCCAGGACTACGTGCGCACCGCCCGGGCCAAGGGACTGCACGAAAACACGGTGCGCCGCCGTCACATCCTCCGCAACTCGCTGATACCCGTGGTGACCTCGCTGGGATTCTCACTGGCCGGACTTGCCTTCACCTCCTTCATAGTAGAGCGGTTCTTCGGTATTCCCGGAGTGGGCAACCTCTTCATCGAGTCCATATTCGCCCGCGATTACCCCATCATCAACGCAGTCATAATCATCGGCACAGTGCTGTTTGTAATGGCGAACCTGATCGTAGACTTAATCTATCCGATTTTGGACCCGCGCATCCGCTTGGGCAGGGGGCAGGATGCAAACTGAAGCCCAAGAACAACCGGTAATCCAGTACCAGCGAAGCCGCGGCTATTGGTCTATCTCGCTGCGTCGCCTAATGGGCAAAAAGGTTGGCGTGGCTTGTTTGGTGACCATCCTTGTGATGTACCTGGCGGGCATTTTCTCCACGTGGGTAACACCTTATGGGTACGACGACCAGGACCTAAGCCGCTCCAAGCAGGGCCCCAGTATCAGCCACCCCTTCGGCACCGACCGGTTGGGGCGGGACGTCTTTACCCGGGTCATCTACGGTCTGCGCACCACCGTCATCATCACCGTCACCACATTGGTGACCGGCAGCCTGGTGATTGGACTTACCATGGGGCTGATGGCCGGTTACTTCGGACGGTGGATCGATGCGGCCATAATGCGGTTCGGCGAGGTTACGTCAGCTTTCCCGGAGATATTCCTGGTGCTGATTATCATCGCCAGCGTCAAGCCGCCGGTGACCCAGTGGGTGCGCGGCCTGGAGGACAGTTGGGGAGTGGACATCGTGCGTCTGGGGATCGTCGACTACACCGTCCTGGCGCTGGCGTTGGCCATCTTCTCCTGGTTCGGCATGGCGCGGTTGGTGCGCGGCCAAGTGTTGCAGGCAAGGGAGAACCAGTACGTGGAGGCGGCCCGGTCAGTCGGGGGATCGACACCGAGGATTTTGCTGCGCCACGTCCTTCCCAACGTCATGGGGCCGGTCATCGTGGTGGTGTCAGCGGGCTTGGGAACGGTGGCGGGATCGGAGATATTCCTGAGCTTCCTCGGCATCGGCATCCAACCGCCAACACCGAGCCTTGGCCTGATGATCTTCGAAAACGGCAACATATCGGTCCTGCGCACCAACCCTCACCTGCTGCTGGCCCCCGTATGCACCCTGGCCGTCCTGATGCTGTGCTTCAACATCCTCGGCGACGCCGTCAACGATGCATTCAACCCCCGCACCCGCTGACCTAGTATACAGCCTGCCCACGTAACGACTCCATCAGTCGCGCAGCATCAGAAAGCATGTGCGAGAATTAGGTTGGGCATTTCCTCATTCCCGCGCAGGCGGGAATCCATTGGAAACGTTGCCGCATTCTAATCGTCGTGCCTGTTTTGTCGCTTGACGTTTGACAGATAGCCGCCTACCATATATTTGTCAGGTCTTAAAAAGTACGTCAAAAGCTCAGGTAGGATAGACCAAAGAAAGAAGGTGCATGGCAAAGGACAGTTAATCAGAATTGATTCCAGAAGAACTGCTGTCTTTCCTTTGGTGGCTCCTTAGACAAATCTTCCAATGGCTGAAAGTATGGCAGTTCAGGACATGGTGGGAAAAGCATTGGTTTCACGTTCATATCATCGCAACTCCAATCGGCTCGCTTGTTCTGACTTACTTGCTGTCAGGGGCATCACTAAGTAACATCTGGGACACGAAACAAGAATTTGAATCAGCGGCGAAATTAGCTCCGATAGGGATACTGATCTATACAGCATTGGCCGCAATGCTGGAAGTGCTGGTGATAACAATGGTCTTGGGATTCGCAATAGCTGGAAAGTTTTGGGAAGACCACAAGGCACGTCAGAAAGCATTTGCCGACGCTCTACTGGCGGAAGGCGCGGCGTTGGGGCGAGAAGCGGAACGGCGAAGTCAAGCCACGGGTGAACCTTACGAGGAAGTCTTAAAGCGGCTACGTGACGAAGGCTGGACACCGCCTCAATCCTGATGTCTTCTTCCCGCTCACACTGAAAGCCCCTGCTTATTTGTGATAGGCAGGGGCTTTTCACTTGGCCCGCGCAGACCCAAATTGCACCCTCGTCCTTAGGACGGTCAACTTGCCGGCTTTTGGTGCAAAACCGTGGGTATTACAAGGAAGACCAAGACAGTTTGGGAAAAGACTTGGCGGACGTTGTCTGAACTCGTCTACGAAGCATGACCTCCACGCCATTCTCCCTGTATACTCCCTCTCAACGTGTCCTAATCTTTGCGACTGTTCTGACGAGAGATGAAAATGGTACAGAGTAACCACAGCGTCCTCGGGGAGGGTCTCAGGCTATATACCAACGGATTAGGTCGGTTCGTCAAACAACGGCTGGAGGCCACCTTTGGCGATACATGGTGGGAGGAGGGCGTGATTAAGACACGCTCATACGAGAGATGGCGCCAGCTTGAGCGCGAAATGGCGAAGGATCCCAGCGCAAACAAAGTCACATTTCTTGATCCGGGGACATTCGTTGACATTATCAACCACAATCATGCCATCTTTCGGGACATCTTCCCCAACCGGCGGGAAGTTCGGGCATTGCTGGTACAAGTCTCTGAAGCCCGCAACAGATGGGCTCATTCCTTGGCATCGTCAGACCTGGCGGAAGACGATGTGGTTCTGACCTTGATGGCAATGGAAAAATTGCTGTCCGATGCTGGACTATCCGAAGTTACGGAAGTGAGAAAACTGCGACAGCAAGTGATGAGGATACCGGAACCTCAGCCCCCGAAACCGGTTGTCAGCCATGATGTAAAGCCCGAATCAAAAATTTACAACAGGGAACCCGAAAGCCAGCCGCGGGTCACACTAGCGGAAGTTGTTCGGCAAGAAGTGATAGACCATTGGTTCACTCCCGCCCGCAGCCGGGGGGAGCGTGAAGTCATGGTCGCTGCAAGGGATATTAACAAGCGGCTAAGATGGTCGCAACGCTACCCATCAATTTGCAGTGCCTTGTCAGACAGAAGTGGCGAATTGTCCCGGCGGGCCAACGTAGAACTGATACGCTCAACCCACCCAAACCCCAGCAGCACGACCGAATTTATCTATCGGCTGCTGTAGGCCGTAGGGGAGGAATGTACTCCCCGGCATCCCAACTTTTCCTCCTGCCGTCATCAACATAAGCCACATCGAGGCCAACGACGGGTACCAGGAACCTGTGGCCCAACAGATAATGGACCTGTAATGTCCGATGTAGAATGCACAATCCCCACACTGACACCCGCCGGTTGACACACCGCACTGCCGCCCGGTAGCGTAAAACACACAGCAAGCCGGCCCGCTCCAACCCAACCGACAGGAGGCGCCAAACCGCATATCCCTTCTCCCTGATGGGGTCAGGGATCAGGGGTAGAAGGCACAAGAGCAACAGGTGGCATACCATACCCACCGCGCCGGAAAGTCCCCGCGAGACGGGGCATGAAAGGCTATTGCCAATAAGCAGCGCCCGTCAGGTCATCGAGTGACCGTGGGACCGCTGCCGTCGTTACCAACCCGCCTGCTTCAGGGCAGGCGAAGAGTTTCTCGTCAGAGAAATTTTTTCCTTGCGCCAACGCGCCTCCAGGACCAAGGGAGGCAAGCTGACCGACACCTGCTGGGGACCGGCGGAGGACCGCTGCGCCGTTTGGCGTCTATGCCGCCGGCGTCGACCGGTTCCAAGGCTTTCAAAGCCGTAACATGCGTATCGTCGGCAAGTGCGAAGGCGTAAGATGAGGAGTCCTCGAGGCCATCGAAGCGGTCGTGGCCTCGGCGTTAGTCCACCTGTTGCTCGCTGCCCGCCCCGCCGGACTCACCGTCACTCCGCCGCCCCCTGGCAATCAAGGCAGCCAAAGCTCCCAAGAGCATGAACATCGCTACCGGCTCCACCGCTCCACCTTGGGCCATCCCGGCGGCGCAACCGGCGGACTGGGCCGGACTGCCTTCACCCGACGTAGCAGGTACCGGTGCGGGTAGCGACTTGGCCGCCGATTCGGGGGTGGGTGGAATATCCTCGACTGTAATGGTTGACGTTGGCCCAACGTCCGCAGGGGGCTTTGTCGACGTTGGCATCGCTTCCGGCTTTTCCTCAACTTCGAGTTCAGGCTCGGCCAGCGGTTCCAGTCCCAGCGATTTACGCCACTCCGCGTCCAGACCCCGCTGGTCGAATCCGTACACCGCTTGCAAAGCGTCGTCGATGTCCCTCATTTCCTGAAACTCTTTGAACAAATCGGCGATTGAAGCCGCTCCGTACTTGGACACCAGATGCTGGACTACCGAGTAGGCCTGCCCGTAGGCAATAAGGATGTCTTCCGGCTTGCCGACAAACCTGTTCTGGTACCACAACGGGTTGAGGCGGCCCGTTGAAATGCCCTTCTGCAGGAACCTGTCGTACCCGGCGTTGGGGTCGATGTTGCCGTACTCCGCCAGCCCTTCGTTCAACCAAGCCGGCACCTCTTGATGGGCCTTCCCGGCGGCTTGGGCCACCAGCAAGTGAACGAACTCGTGCGCCACCGTGCCGTCCGCCGACATACCGGGGCTGTGCACCAGCAATACCATCTCGTTTGAGAAGGCCATTCCCTCGGTAATCAGGTTCGCGCTGTGAGCATGGGACCTGAAGGGTATCGCCGAAGACATGTCGCTGTATTGGGTGTACACGACTATCTGCACAGGGTCGGTTATCTCTATCCCCAGCAACGGCAGCATACGCTCCGTGGCCTTCTCCGCCGCCGCCAACACCGATTGGGCCCGTCGCTCGTCCAGGTCCCCGTAGAAGTGCACCGTAACCGCACCGGATGAGATGGACCGCCACTCGAACCGGTGGTCGGTGTACATCAATTCTTCCTTGGGTGTGCGGTGGACCCGCCCCTCTTTGTCCCAGATTTCAAAGTAATACTCTATGATGGTGCCGGGAGGTATGTAGTTGGTCCCGGTCCTGGTCAATAGCTCGGCTTCGGCGGTAACCTCGTCGCCCGGCTCAAATTCCGCGATCCTGTAAGCCCTGCCCTTGGCGCCGCTGGCCAAGCGGAAATGCACCCGAACGTCGTCGATAGGGGAGGTGCTCCGTGCTTTGACACGGAAATTAATGCTGTCTGGGAAGCGGCTCTCCGCAGACGACTCCAACACTTCTATATCCCCGTCATCGGCCAGCGCCGGCGCGACGAACGTCGCCGTGGCCGGTGAGAAGACCACAAGGAGCACAACCACAAATATTCCGACCAAGATTTTCATCTTAGATAGAGTACCAGACATCGTTGAAGGACGCCCCCGCTTTGACCGCATCCTTGACGCAAGATGGGCCGCAACCTAAAATCGAATTCCTGACAGGTGATGGTCCATCCCAATCTACGTTCATAGAATAGCGTTTGTATGACGATTCGAGTAGCGCGAGTCCCATATCTCAGCCATGAGCCTTTCTACTTTGACATGGCGAACCGCGGCCTGGTCCTCCATGACTTCGTCCCAGGCAACATTGCTCCCGCCATTGAAAGCGGAGACCTTGACGCCGGGCCTCTGCCCTTGGGGGACAGCTTCAGGCTAGAGGAGCGAATGGAACCGGTTGCGGGGTTTTGCTTGTCCGCGTACAGGCAGACCGGCAGCAGTTTCCTGTTCTCCAAACAGCCTATCGACCAGTTGGACGGCGTTCCCATTGGCGCACCGGAGGAGCCATCCACCTCGAAAGACCTTCTGCGTGTGCTGTTATCCCTCAAGTATGGCGCCCAACCTGGAGAATTTACGAGCATCAATGACTCTCCGGATGCCATCTTGTTGATGGACGACCAAGGCCTGCGGAGACGCCGCGGGATTCGCGGCTACCCCCACAAGTACGATTTGGGCATCGAATGGAACCAATGGACCAACTTGCCCTTTGTATTTGCCCGCTGGATGAGACGCAACGACATGGAAGAGCGGGAGGCTGCCTTACTGGAGGACACTCTCTACGTGGGGCTGGAAGAGGGCGTTGACGGCCTGTACCATCTCAACGAGCCCAGGGAAAACCTGCTCATGCTCGCCAAGGACATCGTCGAGTACATCCAGGGAGTCCGATATTTTTTGGGGCTGTCGGAGCAGAAGTCCATCCAACTGTTCCGGGAATACTGGGAGCAGGTCAACGCTTAGAACCCCTTGGGACTACTGATGGCGACCGTAACATCCCGGTGTTTCGAGGCCACCGGACATCCTTGCTTCATCTGCGACTTCTCTCCTCCCCGCGCGGGAGACCCGGTTGCGTTGACCATCCCGGACATCGACGCCGATTTCATTTCCGTCGCCTACAACCCCGGCAGGGCCGTCCGCGTCAACTCGGCCATGCTGGCGGCTTTCATCAAGCAACAGACCGGCAGAGACGTAGTGTTCACGCTGGCTACCCGCGACATGAACAAGCTGGCGGTCCAGTCACTCCTGTTGGGCGCTCAATTGCTGGGTTTGGAAAACGTTGCCGTCGTCAAGGGAGACCCTTTCAGCCAACGAGACCTGGAACAGGTAGGAGAGGTAGGCGACTATACTCCCACCGGCATGATCGATGCCATCGGCCAGATGAATCAGGGCTTGGACTTTCGGGGTAGGCGATTGACCGCACCCACAGAATTTTGCGTTGGCGCCACGATAGACTTGGGCCGGCCGCTGCCAGAGGAAGCGCAACTCGCCCATCGTAAGGTACTGGCCGGGGCCCAGTTCTTCATCACCCAGCCCGTCTTCGACGTCGCGCAGGTCCGGCGTTTCAGGGATGCTTATGGGTCCGTGGCAAAGAATGACCTAGCGGCGCCGGTGTTCTACGGACTGCAAATTCTGGAGCGGGACGGCGTGCTGTTCAGCTCGGTGCCCGATGAGGTGCGGCGGCAACTTGAGCAGGGCCGTTCCGGCGTGGACATTGCCCTGGAGCTATACGAGGTCTTCCGGCAGGAAGGACTTTACAACGTTTACCTCGTCCCACCCATAAGGCGGGGCGGCGCCAGGAATTACGAGGCGGCAAAAGAGTTTCTGTCAGCGGCGCGGTAAGTCACAGAGGCTTGGAAAGTTCCAATGGCCAAGCGTGCACAAGGGCCTTGACCGGGCTTGCACCTCGAATTACGATTGAGCCGAGCAGGGAGAATTCATGCAAACCAACGAGTCTACAACTGAGAAACACACCCGTCTGGCGCACCAGCTAATGGACGACGCCAAGCGTGAGATAGCCGCCGGTGACTTGGTGCAGGGCTCCGAAAAGCTATGGGGCGCAACAAGTCAGGCCCTCAAAGCCTACTGTGCCAGCCGTGGGTTGCCGCACAGTAAATACGCCCATCGCCGACACGCCCTCTTCGAAATGGCGGGTCGGTTGAACAGCCCGTTTCTCCGGACTGCCTTCGGCGTCGCCCAATCGTGCCACGCTAACTTTTATAACGACTGGATGGAGCAGGAGGACCTCGACGGCTATCTCCCTGACATAGAAGAACTGGTAACCATTATTCTGGACGCCCGCGAGGAATGAGGCAGACAACACCACTGCAGGATGCGCCCTGCGAATCCGCTCAGGCCCGCTCTGCCGCCTCCAACTCTATGGCACAGGACAGGTAATAGTTCATTGCCGGCGCGTTTATCTGTTGCTGTGACAGGCCCCGCAACGCCGCTATCTTGAGTCGTCTGCCCTCGCCCGAAAATGCGGGGCCACCCGCCATGACTCTGTCGGCCAACTGGCAGGCCCACTGGTAGTCCCCTTGGTCTACGGCCTTTTTTGCGTGTTCCACCAGCTTGTCCATCCCGCCGGCCAACTCGGCAAACCTCTCCGCTTCCTGTTCTGGATGCAGAGGGAACAGGCTGGTGGGGTTCCCGTCGAACCAGCCCAGGTGCCCGGTGAAAATGGACCTCACCGCCCAGGGCACGGCGCCATAGAACTCCTTCAGGTAAGACTTTTCCGCCAACTCTTGGGGAAGCTGCACCGTTTGAACCAGTTGGTCGGGCGTCATGCCGCGGTTGATGCCTGCGATGGTCTGTTCGTATACGCTGAGGATGGCCGCGCTGTAGTCCTTCAGCTTCTCCTGGGTCGACGCCGGGTCCGTCGTCGGCCTGGTATGACCCGGCACCAGGACGTGAGCCCCAAGACGGCTCATCTCTCCAACGGTCTCGCCCCATTCCTTCACGTCACGGTACTGGCCTCTGATAGCATACAGGTTGGGGAAGGCGTTGTAGCAATTGTCTCCGCAGAACAACACCTTCCGGTCGGGCAGCCAGACGTATAGCTGGTCGTCCGTCTCGCCGGGCGCGGCCACCAACCGAACCCGTATTCCCGCTATAATCGTTTCCAGTTCCTTGCCCCCGAAGGTCCTGTTGGGCTGGATGAACCCGGCGCTCACTCCCCCTGTCGGGGTCTTGCCCGGACCGGCGCCCCGGTTCAATATTTCGTCCGCCGGTATGTCCCGTCCAAACTGCCTGATGCCCCGTACCCCAGCCATGCGATTTACCGGCGACCCGCTCAGATGCTCCGGGGAGAAATTGGTCCGCTGGTATACGTCAGGCTTGTCGTCGCCGGCGAACACCGACGCGCCGCCGGTGTGGTCGCCGTGGCCGTGGGTGTAGATTATCGCCTTGACCGGCTTGCTCGAAATCTCCCGGAACAGAGGCACAAGCTCGTGCGCAGATTCCGTGGCCCGTAATGTATCTACGATTACCACGCCGTCGTCGCCCACGATCATCGACGCGTTGGAGCCGTCATAGCCCACAGCCACGTGTATCCCCTCGGCAACTTCAATGATTTCTTTTCGGAACTCCGACGAATGGGCTTCCAGTTGGTCTCTAAGGCTCAATTGCATTCCACGGTCACCATACTTTGAATCTCGTTCGATGTTCCACCGGTCCCTTTCCCTCCAAGGGTCACTCCGAGACTCTCAGGTTGGAGAAGAACCCTTCCGTGCCCGGCCCGATCCACAAAGCTATAGACCCTTCGCTGTCCCCGTGCTTCAGGTCGTTGACTATCAACGTCGGCTGCTCCGCGCCACCGACGAACAGGCGGGCCTTCTCACCATCGACGGTAATTTTCAGCTTGGTCCATTCACCGGGGACCATATCGGCGTATGCCTCGTACTTCCCCGGTGTCTCCTCTCTTGACTTGTGCCAGGGATGGTCTGGAAAAGATATGTATTGCGTCGCGTGGTTGCGCCGCAGTTGGTCGTCGGCGCGCCCGTTGGTGGGGCGGATGTAAAGGCACTCGAATCTGCTGTTGTCCCCGGCGACCCGGAACGCAATGCCGACGAAACCTCGGGCCGCTTCCTGCGCGCCCTCCGCTGGCCTGCCGGCAATATCAACCTCTATCGTTCCATTGTGAAACTTCGTACCGGGCAACACCGCCAGCTTGTCCTCGCCGTCGTTGGACTGGCCAGGCGGTTCGGTCACCAGAACGGCGTCGATCCCCTCGTGCCTCACCGGAGCCACTTGGACGTGATGGACTTGAATATCCCCAATATTTCCCAAAGAAGTCATCTAAAGCTCCGTAACTACGGCCTCCACGCCTGCGGGGCAATCCCCTCGATGTCGCTGACCACATCTACCACTGCCGGCTTGCCAGAGGCAAGAGCCTGTTCCAGGGCGCTCTGGATCTGTCCCGGTTGGTCCACCCGGATGCCGAAGCATCCGATGGCCTCGGCGACCTTGGAGAAGTCAACGTCCAGCATGTGCCACAGGGAGTCAGGGTTGTTGGGTTCCCCGACGTAGACCCGCTCGTTGCTCCGCTTTTCCTGGTTCAAAGAGTGGTTATTGTTCACGACGATGACAGCGTTGATGCCGTAACGCACCGCCGTCTCCAACTCCGACATGTGGTACCAGAACCCGCCGTCGCCCGTGAAACCGATAACCGGCCTGTCCGGCAGGGCGCACTTCACTCCCAGGGTGCCCGGGAGTCCCCAACCCAGGGAGCCAGCGCAGCGAATGTACTGCTGGTCGGCATGGTTGAGGTCTATCATCGTCCCCGTCCAGATTCCCGAGTGGCCGGTGTCGGACACCAGCACGGCGTCGGAGGGCAGGAAGTCGGTCAACTCCTTGCACAGGCGCTCCGGTCGCACCGGGGAAGTGTCGGCGTTGACCAAGGGCGCAACATCTTCCCGCCACTCGCGCACCAGGTCCTGGGCACGGTTGACCCACTCGGTGCGCTGTCCCACCGGCTCCAGCACTTCCATCAGGGCGCGCAACGATGACCTGGCGTCTCCCTGAAGCGTCGATTGGGCGGGGTAGGAGCGGCCCAACTCCGAAGGGTCGATGTCGATTTGGACCACGGGGGCGCCGGGAGGAGGAACGGTCCATTCATTGGTCACCTGGCTTCCCGTGTGGCTTCCAATGTAGACCACCAAGTCCGCCTCGGACACCACCTGGTTGGCACAGGCGCGAGAGTAAGAACCGCAAACGCCCACTAGCAACGGGTGGTCGCCCGGCAGGGTAGTCTTGGCGTTCAGGGAAGTGGCCACCGGGATAGACATCATCTCCGCTAGTTGCCGCACTTCGTCCTGTGCGCCCGACAGGGTTACTCCGCCTCCGGCGACAATGACCGGACGGCGCGCGGACGTCAGAACCCTGGCGGCCTCCCGCACCATCTCCCTTTCCGGCTCAGGCCGGTACGCCGGCACGGAGGTAAAGGGTCCCTCAATGATAACGTCCAGGTCGGCCTCTCCTTCAGAGACCACGTTGCCCGACGTTCCCTCCCAGTCCAAGTGAACCGGACCGGGCGACCCTGACGTAGCTTCCCGGAACGCCTGCCTCAACAGGAAGGGAAGCTGCTCGGCGCTGTCAACCGGAACGCTGTACTTGGTGACGGCTCGGAAGGGTTGCAGGTGGTCCACTTCCTGGTAGGCGTTGCGGTGCTGTCCTAAGTGCTCGCGGCGTCCCGTTATGGCGACAACCGGCGACCGGGCCAAGTACGGGTCCTGTAGTCCCGCGGCAAGGTTGGCCGCGCCTACCGATTGGGCCATGCATATCCCTATTTTGCGGGATGCCCGCGCGTACCCGTCGGCCATGTACGCAGCGGCCTTCTCTCCGTGGGTCAATATGTGCTGGATACCGAACTTCTCCATTTCCAGCATGGCCCGTTGGGCTATCACCGGCACGAAGAACGCATGGGTAATGCCATACCCGTGCATGGTCTCGGCCAGGAACCGGCCTCCAGTCATTCTAGGCATGTCCAGTACTCCTTAGAAATTGTACGTGTTTCCATTCCGGTTGCCGGAGAATGGCAGAAGGATTATACCCCGAAGGCACGCACGGTTGCATTGTCGCAAAAATGACGCGGAGCATCCAACATGTGTTACCATCAATGGACCGAGCCAACAGGGCAGGGGCTAACCCATCTCAGAGGCCTGAAATGACCAACGCCAGAGTCACCTACAACCCGCAGGCCCCGATCGATTACGACAGCCTGTCTTTCAATCCCGATGAACCGGAGTCGCCGCCGGACGCCATGTTTCAATACCCTGTCCTGGAGGAAATCCTCCATCTTCTGGGCACCCACCTTACCGACCTGTACTCGCCCGAAGAGGTGTTCCGCAGCAGTAATACCTTCATCTGCTACGACCAGACCGACCTGAACGTCCGTGTCGGCCCCGACTACTACTTCGCCACCGGGATCGACGCCCAAGCTATCGAGGACACCAAGCTCTATCTGCCTTGGGTAGTGGGCAAGCCCCCGGACTTTGTTCTGGAAGTCGCCTCGGAGAGCACAGCGGAGAACGACGTCACCAGGAAGCGACGGATTTACGCTGAAATCGGCGTCCCCGAATACTGGCGCTTCGATCGTTCGGGCGGGGACTTCTATGGGGTGCCCTTGGCTGGAGACATCCTGGAAAACGGCATCTACCGGCCCGTGGAGCTGTCGATGGAACCCGACAGCGTCCTCAAGGGATACAGCCCGGCATTGAGGCGAAGCCTGTGCTGGCAGGGCGGAATGCTGGTGTTCTACGATCCCGAAACCAACCAATACATGCGAAATCTGAGGCAGGAGCGAGCACGAGCCGACATGGCTCAAACGCGGGCCGACGCAGCTCAAATTGCCAATGAACAGGCAGAAGCCCGTATTGCGGCGCTGGAGGCCGAGGTACGCAAGCTTCGCGGTGAATAGCCGCAAACAAGGCCCATTTCAGAATTTCCTTGTTTGCCAGCCGCTCGATTCGGTAGAAAATCGGCTTTAGGTGCCGCTAACGCTCGTCGAATACCTGCTTCATAATTTGCGCGGCGTTGGCCGCAGTCGGCCAACCGGCGTAGAAGGCCACGTGGGTGATCAGCTCGCCGATCTCTTCCTTGCTCAACCCGTTGTCCAGCGCCCGGTTGATGTGTCCGGGCAACTGCCCCGTGCGATAGAGGGCAGTCAGGACGGACACGGTTATCAGGCTGCGGTCACGCTTTGACAGGCCGGGCCTCTCCCAAACGTCGCCGAAAAGCACATCGGCGCTGAGTTCGGCCAGCTTGGGGGCTACTTCCTGCATTACGGTGCGTGCAGTGGTCATGTTGCCTCCTAATTCTTCGGGCCCCAGGTCACTCCGAATTCGGCCCTGGATACCAATGCTCCGGTCAGGGTTTCCGCACTCTGGCCTGCCAGCCATACGCCAGGGGCGGCCAGTTCGTCGGGCTGTACCATGGGTATGTGGGAAGTTCCCGGCCAATCCCCGCGCCGGTTCATCCAAGTGTCCACCCTGCCTGGGTCCAGGACGTTCACTGCAATGTTGTGAGGCCTGACCTCCTCGGCCAAGCTGAAGAACATCCTCTCCAAGGCCGCTTTGCTCATGGAGTATCCGACCCGTCCCTGCCTGTAGCCCCGGGCGGAGCCGGAGGTGACGCAGTATATGGAGCCGCCGTCGCCTTGGGATATCATAGAGGGCAGTGCGTACTTGCAAAGGAGCAAGGGGGCGCGCACGTTGACCGCCAAGCACTGGTCCAATAGCTCGACATCCAAGTCCACCACCGGCGACTCGCAGTCCATGCCCGCGTTGGAAACGAGAACATCAATACGGCCGAAACGGTCCAGTGTGGTGCCCACCAAGTCTTGAATGTCCTTGACCTGCTCCACGTCGCAGCGGACCGGTATCGCCGTGCCTCCCCGGGCGGTGATTTGCGCCGCGGTATCGCGGATATCCCCCGACCCATACTTCTCGTACTGGGTGCCGGCAGACCTGTCGACTTCAGTCCGCGACGCCACTACAACCTTCGCCCCGGAATCGGCCAACCCCAGACAAATTGCGCGCCCTATCCCGCGGCTGCCGCCGGTTACGATTGCTACTTTTTCGTCGAGTCTCATCCCAACTGCGCAGGGGTGAATCAGGCGGGCCGGAACTTGGGCAGGCTTATATCGTCGTTCAAATCGTCGAACGTCACCTGCACCGCCATGCCGATTTTGACGTTAGCCGGGTCAGGTTCCACGTCCACCAGGTTCGTGGGCATCCTGGCGCCGCCTTCCAGTTCGACCAAGGCGGCTATGTAAGGGACCCGGTCTCGAAAGGCCGGGACTGGACCGCGGTGAACGATGGCGAAGGCGTACAACGTTCCCTGCCCGCTGCTCTGGACCCAATCGGTGTCCCTGGAAAAACATTCGGGGCAGATGTCCCGCGGGTAGAAGTATATGTTGCCGCAGGCCCGGCAACGGCGAAGCCATAACTCGTGGGCCTTGCACTTCTCCCAGTAAAAGTCGGACTCCGGTTGAGGCAAGGGGGGCGTTATGGGAATGGGAGCTTGCTGGGCCATATTTACCCTCGTTGCCGGCAAAGGCTTGCCCGGCGAATTTGCATAGAGAATAAGGACAAATGCAACTACCGTCAAGGATACCCAGACCCTCTCTCCGAGACACGATGTCAGGATTGGACTTGCAGGCTCACCGCGCCAAGAGTATTTTGAAGGCAATAAGACTCGGCAGTAATCGGTACTGGGAGTAAATGTAACCATGCGAATCGCGGTGATGGGAGCAGGCAGCATCGGCGGGTACTTTGGGGGAATGTTGGCCCGCGGCGGCAATGAGGTCAGCTTGGTGGCTCGCGGGGCTCACTTGGAGGCAATCGCCCGGGACGGCCTGCGGGTAATTCGGGACAACGAGGAGTTCACCGTCCGCTGCGAAGCGACCGATGACCCCCGGCAAATAGGGCCGGTGGAACTTGTACTATTGACCGTGAAGACCTACCAGAACCGCCAAGCCGTTCCCGAAATGCGCCCTATGGTGGGCGACGACACCACCGTTCTTTGCCTGCAAAACGGGATAGACACCTACCAGGACCCTGCCCGGCAGTTGGGGGCCCAACGGGTGTTGCCCGGGGCGGCCTACATCGAGGCCAGCCGCGAAGGTCCGGGCATCGTCAAGCAGACCGGCAGCGTCGTCCGGATCGTTTTTGGCGAGGAGGACGGCAGCAGGTCGGAACGCGGCGAGCGGATTTACGAAGCGTTGACCCGGTCCGGCATCCCTGCGGAGCTGTCGTCCGACGTCAAGCGTTCCCTATGGAGCAAGTTCCTGTTCATCGCCACCATGGCCGGGGTGACCACCTTGGCCCGACAGACAATGGCCGAGATAATGCCGCGTCCCGAATGGAGGAATGTCATCCTGGGGTGTCTGCGGGAGATAGAGTCCGTGGGCCGGGCCTCCGGAGTGAATCTCGACCCCAACATCGTTCAGGACACCGTGGACTACATAGAGGGGTCTCTGGAGCAGATGCACGCGTCGATGCACGCTGACATCATGGCTGGACGGCCCCTGGAACTGGAAGCCCTCAACGGCGCGGTGGTCCGGGCGGGAAGGGCCGCCGGGATGGGCACGCCCATCAACAACGTCATATACGCCATGCTCAAACCCTACGAGGACGGTGTAAGATAGCCGGTAGCTTTTTGACAGGATAACTTGCCAGCTTTACGATTGACCCATCCACAGTCTGGCCTCCACTCCATCAGCACGGGAGGTAATAGCAAATGGATGCAACAGGCGTCTCACACATAGCCATCTGCGTGCGCGACCTCGACGAGTCATTGAAGTTCTACCGGGACATCCTGGGAATGAGGGTAACCCTCGATCAGGTGCAGGACACCACAACCGGGGGACTGCCCCACGTCTACAAGCACTCCCGCCGCACACGGAGAACAGTCCACGTTCACTACGGCGAGGGTGATACCAAGCCCTCGCTGGTGCTTACCAGCCATCCGGGAGACGAAGCCGACGGTGGGCCCATCAAACTGGACCAAGTCGGTATCAGCCACCTTTCGTTCACGGTGACCGACGTGAAAGCCCTGGCTGAAGAACTTGTCTCCAAGGGAGTCCATCTCGCCGGCCCGATGGACTCTTTCACCAACCCCCAAGGCGAAGTTTCCAGCATATTCGTTTACGACCCGGACGGTATCCTGGTCCAGTTTGACTCTGGCGGAGGCGGTTAGCCGTCGCCCCGCCAACCCAGAGGAGAGAAGCCGATGACCGCCAGCCACGCTGAAAATCACGACCGGGACAAACTGGGGCGGTGGCACAGGGACCTTGTCTCAGGCAGGCCCGGAAATTTCCCCGCCTACGCCGTGTTCCTGGTCTCCCATGAAGACCGTGCCGCCCACGACGTCTTTCGCGCGTTTCGCTCAAGCTTTGAAGCCCGCGGCGCCGGTTTCGAACACTTGGTCATCTTCGGCCAGCACGGCGTTTCATCCGCCCTTCTGGGGCTGTTGTCCCGATTCGGGTTGGACGGCAAGGAAGTCCCGACGTTGGCCCTCTTCACTAATCCTCAATCGGAAGCTGTCCACACAGTCGCCTTGTCTCCCGGCGAGCCGGGCCAAGCAACTGACGGCGCCGTGCCGCCGGACAACTGGGAGACTATCCTCGGTCAGGTCGAACAAACGGCCGACGGTCAAGCCTCTTCCCTGGAATTGGATTCCTTGCCCGTCCGCGTGGGGAGGCACGAGGTGAAAATGCCGGTATTGGAGGTAGTGTCCGGGCTCTTGCAGGAGTTGTCCTGACCTGTCTTGTAGTAGACAGGCCCTAATCAAGCAATTCTCTGGCGGCGCCAAACACTGCGTCGAACATTGGCTGCGTTAGCCGCCCGGTCTGGGTGTTCTGCTGGCTTGGATGGTAAGAACCTATTAGAGTCACCCCGCCATCCAGTTGGTAGGTCTTCAGATGCCCGAAACCGGGGCGGGGCTTGGGTACCTCCAGGTTTCGCGGTGGCAGCGTGGTCAAAAATGCGTCGAAAGCAATCTTCCCCAAAGCCACTACCACCTCGAGATTGCCCAGAAGCTCCAGTTCCCGCACTAGGTAAGGCTGGCACTCCAACCGCTCCTCCCGGAGCGGTTTGTTGGCGGGCGGTGCGCAGCGCAGGGCGGCTGTAATGTATGCGTCCGTCAGGACAAGGCCGTCGTCACGCCGCTGTGAGTCGGCCGAACTGGAGAACCCGAATTTGTACAAGGTGCCGTAGACCCAGTCGCCGCTGCGGTCGCCGGTAAACATGCGCCCCGTTCGGTTGCCGCCGTGAGCCGCGGGGGCCAGCCCCACTATGAGGAGCCGGGCGTTGGGGTCTCCGTAGGCTGGTAAAGGTTTGCCCCAATAATCCCAGTCCATGTACATGCGTCGCTTGGTCCGTGCCGTCTCCTCACGATGGGCGACCAAACGGGGGCATTTGGTGCAGGCGACGACGGTTTCCTGTAGTTGGCGCAGAGCATCAGCGTTCATAACACACTATAGATGGCAGCTCGGATTGAAGCGGAGGGGACTATACATCAACGCAGGTGGACCGGCAACAACGCCCGGCCTGCTGATTGAAAATGAATATGGGCTATGCTAACGTATTCCACCGGAGGCCCCTTGGTAAATTTGCGATTCTCGCCCAACCCCAATGTCGCCCACCGGATTAACTGGCTTCCTTGGGGGGAAGAGGCGTTCAACAAAGCCCAATCCGAGAACAAGCCGGTGTTGCTGTCCATCTCGGCGGTGTGGTGCTATTGGTGCCATGTGATGGACGAGACCTCCTATTCGGACCGGGGCGTCCAAGCACTGATCAACGACCATTTCGTTGCTGTCCGTGTCGACAACGACCACAGGCCGGATGTAAACACCCGCTACAACGTCGGCGGTTGGCCCACTACGGCGTTCCTCACCGCCCACGGCGGCTTGATAGGCGGGGCTACCTACCTCCCACCGGACCAGTTCATCGCAATGCTCGCGGAGTTCAAGGAGGCCTACCGGGAAGACCGACCGGCGCTCTATGACCAAGCCCGCCACCTGCTGCGGCAAAGGCAGGAGAGAGTCAACCGGGCGGCGGCGGGACCTGATGTCGAGGAGTCTTTGGTCGACATGGTTTCCCGGACCGTTGCCGGAGCATACGACGCCGTCAATGGCGGGTTTGGCTCGGCGCCCAAGTTCCCCAACGGCCCGATTGTGGATTTCCTGGTGCACATGGCCCGCACCACGGGAGAGGAATTCTACCGGGTCATGCTGGAGAAGACCCTGGACGGCATGTACTCCAGCCCACTGTACGATGGTGAAGAAGGCGGGTTCTTCAGACATTCAGCAAACGCCGACTGGTCCGGTCCCCAGTGGGAAAAACTGCTTGAAGACAATGTAGTCTTATGCAAGACATACTTGGACGCCTACAGCCTGCTGGGCAAGGACAGCTATTTGAACGTCGCGTCCCAATGCGTCGACTATCTAATGGCGCACTTATACGATGAGTCGGCGCAGGGCTTTCGAGGTAGCCAGGGGGCTCACTCGGAATATTTCGGACTCCCGTTCTCCGAACGCCGGCTCCAAGCGCCGCCGCCCATAGACCCGTCGTGTTACAGCAGCACAAACGGTCAAGCGGTGTCCTTGTTGCTCGACGCCGCGTGGCGGTTGGCGCGGCCGGAACTCACCGATGTCGCTCTGCGGGTACTGGAGGTAGTCGATTCATTCGCACGGCACGGGGGCCTGAGCCATGTGTTCGACGAGTCCGGCCCAAGCAGCGGGCCCGCATTCCTGACTGACTGGGCATACCTGCTCATCGCCCTGGTCGATGCTCACAAATACACCGGTCAGGGGAGTTACCTTGACCGAGCTGTCACCGTTACTTCGGAATTGCTGGACAGGTTTTTCGACGAGTCCAACGGCGGGTTTTTTGACATCGAATCGGACCATCAAGCTTTGGGCTACCTGAGACTGCGCGAGAAGCCCTTGCCGGACAACGTTGCCGCGGTTACGGCGCTGTTGGACCTCTACCAAGTAACCCGCAATCCCGACTACCGGCAAGTCGCTGAAGCCGCCCTGAGCGCTTTCGCAGGCAGCTACAAGGAATGGGGCGAGTACAGCGCCGGTTACGGCATCGCCGTTCATCGTTTCAAAAATGATCCCGTCGAGGTATCCATCGAAGGACTCCCCGAAGATCCCGGCACCCGTGCGATGCTGAAGGCGGCATACAGCCTTCCCTCTGCTAATCTGGTTGTCAAACCGGTGATGGTCGAAGACCTTCAAGCACCGGCCCAAGCCCACGTTTGCTTGGACACCCTGTGTTTGCCGCCGGTAACCGATCCCGACTTGCTCCGCGACACCGTATCGGGAATCAGTTCCGCTGATTCGAGTCCTTTCGGGAATATCCTGGACCGTCTGGCCGGGTTTTAAGGCACCTATCAAGGGAGACATCTGTGTTGAAGACCGTGGATTGTGGAGACCTCCGGGAAGGAGACGTAGACAGCAGGCCCACGCTGGCCGGTTGGGTGGGTCGCCGCAGGGACCATGGCGGCATTATCTTCGTGGACCTGAGGGACCGCTCCGGGGTTGTCCAAGTGGTGTTCAACCCGGAAACGTCGCCCCAAGCTTACGCTGTAGCCGACCAACTTCGCCCCGAATGGGTGCTTCAGGTGACCGGCACAGTGCAGGTGCGCCCGGCAGGGAGTGAAAATCCCGCTATGGCTACCGGGGCTGTGGAAGTGATTGCTGAGGAAGCCAGTATCCTCAACGCTTCGCTGACGCCGCCGTTCTACATCACCGATGACGTCGAGGTGGACGAAAGCCTGCGCCTTCGCTATCGCTATCTTGACCTGCGCCGTCCCGTCATGCAGCAAAACCTCGTGCTGCGGCACCGGGTGGTGAAGTACATCCGCGACTTCCTGGACGCGCGCGGTTTCCTGGAAATCGAAACTCCCATCCTGATAAAGAGTACCCCTGAGGGGGCCAGGGACTTCCTGGTACCCAGCCGAATGCAACCGGGGAATTTCTATGCCCTGCCCCAGTCGCCGCAACAGATGAAGCAACTGTTGATGGTGTCGGGCGTTGACAAGTATTTCCAGATAGCCCGCTGCTTCCGCGACGAAGACCTGAGAGCCGATCGCCAGCCGGAGTTCACCCAGTTGGACCTGGAGATGAGTTTCGTCCAGGAGGACGATGTTCTTGGGTTGACGGAGGAAATGTACACCGGCTTGGTGGAGACATTGACCCCGGAAAAGAGCCTGACCAAGCCCTTCCCAAGGCTGACTTACGATGAAGCCATGGCCAAGTACGGATCGGACAAGCCTGACCTGAGATTCGGCCTGGAAATGACCGACATTACCGACCTTGCTACCGAGACGGAGTTCCGTGTGTTCCATTCCGTGGCGGACAAGGGAGGGATAATCAAGGGCTTTGCCGTCCCCGGCTTGGGGCACTATCCCGGTTCGGCGATGCGGGGCTTGGAGCAGACGGCCCAAGGTTTTGGGGCGGCGGGATTGAGCCACATTCGATTTCGAGGGGACATCTCCCTCGACGAGTTGAAGGATGACGAGGTGCTGCTGTCTCCAGGACTGCGGATGCCGGTCGAGTGGAGCCGTCGGGTAGCCGAAAAGATGGGTGCTGGTCAAGATGACTTGATATTGCTCATGGCTGGGCCGGAAGGGCAGGTGAACGCTTGGCTCAGCGGGATGCGCAACCACATGGGCGAAAGCCTGGGCCTGGCCGACCCGGATGCCCTGGCCTTCGCTTTCGTTACCGAATTTCCTCTTTTCGAGTGGAAGGAGAACACCGGCGGTTGGGACTCCTCTCACCACCCGTTTACATCACCGGCCGACGGCCAGGAGGAGTTGCTTCACGGCGACGACATTGGCAGCATAAAGTCCAAGGCTTACGACCTGGTCTGCAACGGCGCCGAGCTTGCCAGTGGCAGCATCCGTATTCACCGCCGCGACCTGCAGGAAAAGATTTTCAGCATCCTTGGCTACGAACCCGAGGATGTCATCGAAAGGTTCAGCCAGATCCTTGAGGCATTCGAGTATGGAGCGCCGCCCCACGGCGGTATTGCGCCGGGAATAGACAGGCTGGTAACCATCCTGTCCCGGTCCAGTTCTATCCGGGACGTAATAGCCTTCCCCAAGACCCAGACGGGCGGGGACCTGCTGTTCGGGTCTCCGGCTCCGGTGGAGGACGCGCAATTAAAGGAGTTGGCCCTGCGCTTGGTCCAGTAGGCTACCGGAGCTGGTCCAGTCAAAAAAGAAGGCCCGGCATTTCAGCCGGGCCTGTTAATTGTTGACGATACTTCCGCATCGCTGGCCGCTGCCTATGGATTCCCGCCTGCGCGGGAATGACGGGTGGGGCGCTGTAGTGAGTGATCCGATAGTCCCTTAATCGTCGGCAGTGGCGGCTTTCTCCGGCACCGCGGCGCCGGACCCGTTTCCATTTCGGAAAGCAAATCGGGGCATAAGGTCACCCAGGCTCTGCCGGAACCCTGAGTATTCCAATTCCGCATAGGGGAGCATCGCAGCACCGGACCAGCCTTGGGACCGCATGGCTATCGCCTTCTCTTGAGCCGTCTGCCGCACGTAGTCCCATGCCGCATTGTCGAAGAAGTCGGCGAACGAGTCGGAGAATTCCCCTTTCGCATTCAGCGAGAACCCGATGCAGGAGACAAGCGGCAAGCAGTACATACCCGTAACGGCCGTGTTGATGGGCACCGGCATTAATGGCATTACGTGTGACCCACGAGCATCGCCGCCGATGTAATGGGCCTTGGTGAAAGGGGAAACCAGTTCTTCCGGCGCCGGGAAAATGCCTTGATTGCGCACCAAGGCCACCGGATCGTCCTTGCCGGTATAGGAACCGGCGATGTTATGCAATCGGGTGGCTGAGACGGCGGCGGCGGTCTGGCCGGAGTATCGCGACACTATGGAGTCTATTCCGAACCGCTCGTTGTCCCTCAACAACATGGTGATCCGATAGTAATCTTCGGGTGCGTTCAGGGAGATGATACTGTCCCCTTCAGTATTGTCCATGTCGATTATATTGAAGGTGAACCCCTCCCCTATACGCGGCAACATGAGGCCGGCGCAATACATGGGGTCGGCAAAACCAAGGAACATGGGCAGGTTGTAGGCGCCGGGGCCGCATTTATCGGCGGCCAGCACCATGAAGGACTCTGCGGGACGGATGGGGTTGGTCTTGACCGGGTCATGGTCGAATTCTATCTCGGCCACGGCCGGCCCGGCTCCGCGAATATTTCCCGAAGGAGCATCTACCAACAAGTCCTGGCCCGCGCCATAAAGCCCGTACTGTGTCGCTATATCCGTGGCATGGAGGAAGGTGTTCCACGCGAATTGATGCACTTCCGTATTGTCGGCGCCGTGGGTATGAGACGCAATGATGCAGATATCATCGCCGGTATGACCTACGAAAGTGTCGATCAACAACCCATTTTTAACGGCATCGGCGGCATCCGACTTTACTGCGTCCAACATGCGCATGGAAGGCTTGGTATGACCTCCGATGGAACCAACGTCGGCTTTGAGGATAGACAAAGTAACTTTCATGGCGCCTCCTAAACTATGGCAATCAGGAAGTTAATCACGGGGGGTCGGTAAAAAGTCTTGTCCAAGAGGACCGGGCGTCAGGTGTCCGGCTATGCTACAAGCAGTGACGATTCAATATATTTACTCTAGCAATACCACTATGCCGTGTCAAATACACTGGACCACTGTTCAGGGACCCGTCGGTACATCCATTGTCGAAACTACTCGAAACGGTGTATATTCATATTGATATTCCGGCCTCGCATAAGCGCGATTCTGCCTAGAGTTCTGGATAGCTGGGACGGAGGACTTCAGGAATGCCATCGTTCTTGCTGATTATGGCTCTTGCCTTGGTGCTGATGTGGACAGTACGGCTCGCCAGGGTAAAGGGGCGTAACCCGTTGCTTTGGGGTGCGGTATGCCTGGCGCCAATGTTCCTTCCTGAACCATGGCAACTTCTGAGCATGGTGCCCATGGTAGCCTTGCTCTTTGTAAAGTCACCCCGCGTCCAGAGGCCTCCGGGACCCCAGGGGATCAACTGTCCACGGTGCGCGTCTGACCAACCTCATGGCCGGTATTACTGCACCAATTGCGGTTGGGAGTTAGCCCGGGCCTACTCGGTAGACGTGGTGCAGGATGAGACATCCGCTTCTGCTCCAACCGCGGGAAGTGTTGAGTCTTCCGCCAGTCCTGCAACAGCCGCTGTCGCTGAACAGGTGGAGCCCGCACCTTTACGGGAAGAACTCACTCATCAGGATGAGTCGGCTCCCTTGGAAACGCCGGAACCAACACCGGTCCCTGTACCCGACGAGGAAGCCGAACCTGCACGAGTCTTCAGGGGGCCGCCCACTGCCGCGGGTCTTACCGAGCGGGGCATGGCGCTGTTCAACCAGCGTCGCGTACAGGAAGCCATCGACCAGTTTACCAAGGCGTTGGCCCTCGACCCCAATTATGCATTCGCATGGCAGGCCAGGGCGGACGCCTATACTCAATTGGGACGGGAAGACGCGGCGGCCGAAGACAGGCGACAGCTGGAGGCCATCAACCAACAAGGTTGAGCCGCAGCATCCTATTTCAACCCAAATCGGTGTCCGACCACCGGACGAATAACCGGCCCCTCTGAGTGACGTCCTGTCATACCGCCATGATGTGGTAGCCCGCGTCAACGGGTATGACGGACCCGGTAATCCCGCTGGAAAGGTCGCTGCAAAGGAACAGCGCGGTCTTCGCCACCTCGTCAACGGATATGTTCCGCTTCAGCGGGGCGGTTTCTGCGTGAACGCGCTTCATATCCCTGAATCCGCTGATACCCCGTGCCGCCAGAGTTTCCACAGGGCCGGCTGATATGGCGTTGACTCGAACGCCCTGTTCCCCGTATTCCGCCGCCAGTTGTCGCACACTGTTCTCAAGCGCCGCTTTGGCCGTTCCCATTACATTGTAGCCAGGGTAGACGCGCTGAGACGCGTCGAAGGTCATCGTCACCACACTACCGCCGGCGGACATCAAAGGGGCTGCCTGCTTGACCATGGGTAACAGAGTGTAAGCGCTGACATCCAGCGCCACGCGGAACCCTTCTCTTGAAGTGTCGGAAAAACGTCCGGTAAGGTCTTCGCGGTTGGCGAAAGCGATACTATGCACCAGGAAGGAAATGTCTCCGAAAGACTCCTTGACCTGTTTGAAAACGTTCTCCAGTTCACCGTCCTCAGTGGCGTCGCATGGCAGGACCAACGCACCATCAAGAGATTCGGCCAGCGTGGACACCCGGTCCTTGAGGCGTTCGTTCTGGTAGGTCAAAGCCAATCTCGCGCCGGCTTGGGCCAGTATATTTGCAATGCCCCAAGCGATACTCCGGTCGTTGGCGACGCCAAAAACGACGCCTTTCTTGTTGCTCAAGTCTATGGAATACAACCCGCGTTACCTCTCCGCACGACTTGTTGCCCGTGTCGGCACAGCTTCTAAAGGAAGTTGGGCGCTACACGGTCCAGAAAGATGTCCAGTTGCTTTTCCGGCTCGAATGAGGCGAAGCGCACCACCAGCGTCTCGGCGCCTGCCTCCGCGTACTCCGCCATCCGTTGTGCGACCCGTTCCGGACCTCCGAACGGTCCCCATCGGTTGCCCCAGATTTCAGCGCCGTAATAGCGGGTCAAGAAGTCCTCGGCTTCCGCAGTAGCCGCAGATACATCGCCGTCCATATTAACCGTAAGGTAAAACGTCTTCTCCAAGTCGGCCCCAGAGCGTCCGAACTCGGCCGCTTGGCTATTCACCTGCTCCACTACCTGACGGTACTCTTCCGGTGTATCGGATATGGAAATGACGCCGTCGCTCCATTGCGCCGCCCGTCGAATCTGGGCATCGCGCCCCTTCGCCCTCCAGTGGCACGCCAGTAATATGGGAATGCCGTCCTTCTGGGCCGGTTTCGGTCCCACCGCCACCGAGTCCAGCTCGAAGTGCTTGCCGGAGAACGTGGCCGTCCCCTCTTCCCCCAGTTTCTTGACTACCTGGACCAACTCCTCCATCCGGGATGCTCTTGTCCTGGAGTTAACCCCGGCAGCTTGCCATTCCTTGACTTGGTCGTCGTTGAAGGTGCCGCCGACACCGGCAGCAACCATCAGCCGCCCTCCCGAAATCAAGTCCACCGTGTTCATGGTCTGGGCAAGCAACACCGGCTGCCGCAACGCCGCCAACAGAACGGCTGTGCCCAAACGCACCCGCTCCGTAACGCTGGCGATGGCCGCCAGCATGGCCAACGGTTCCAACCGCGGCTTGGCAGTCAGGCTGTCGCCCACCCAGACCGAGTCCAGCCCGGCGGACTCGACCTTGCGGGCGAGATTAAGGATCAGGTCGGCGTTTCCGGGCTGCTCACCTCTCAGGAGCAGGCCGCGGGTGGGCAATAGCACCCCCAATCTGGGTTTACCTTTGGCTCCATTCATACGTCTTATCGCTCACTCAAGAGTTGCCGGAAGGCTCATTGCCATCCTACGGGTTGGCCCAGACCGCTCAGCGGCCTTGTGATTCAGCCTCGAGCCGATCCAACAAGTCCGGTTCCATGTGTTGAAACGTTTCCAGGTCGTCCGATATATCCAAGTCGAACCCCAGTCCCGGGCTGTAGCAAATAGCCACGGATATGCCCAAGTCAGCAGCCTTGGACATGTGACGGCTGAAGCTGCGCAACCCCAATTCAGGCCTGAAAGGCAAGCCCGGAGGGACCAGGATGGCGTTGGTGCCGCCATCCCGACGGGCGGGGGCCAATGTGATGTTTGTATTGCGCCTGGATGCTTGCAACAGGCTGTGCAGGTCGCCGGGTTTTAGAAAAGGCAGGTCACTGGCCACGTACAGGGCGGAGCAGCCTTCCTCCCACACCATCTCCATAGCCTTGGTGAGTGTATCGTTCAGGTCCGTTCCCAGTTCCTCCATCCATACCACGTCGAACCGGTCAACGATGCTTTTGACTCTATCGTCACCCCCGACAACCCAGACCGGGTCGATACCCGCCTCGCGAATGGCGGTCAGCACCCTGGTCAACATGCCTACCACCAGCTTCGACCGTTGTTCCATCGTCATCAGAGAGGCCAGCCTGGTCTTGCTGTCGGCCAAGGGCTTCACGGGAACGATGGCTATGAGTCCGGGGTTATCTCCCTCTGCCGTCATCGGTTTAACCGGCCCCCAATCCCAGGACATACTCAGCCAAAGCTATTTTGTCGGCTTCCGTGTCCATTATGATTGGCGCACACAGAGGTTTCATGCCTGACGCGGCTATTCTTGGTGATTGGTCCGCGTCTCGCTCGTCAATCAGAAAATAGTCGGTAATACCCGCGTATTCCTGGGCCACTCCCGCGCTGGACGGCATCTTGCCCAGTTCAGCCATGATTTTAGCGGCGGGGCCGCGGAACGCCGACTCTCCGACAAGTGGGCTTACCGCTACCCGGACGCCGGAGAAGGATTCCAGCCCGTCCCGGACCCCAGGCAATGCCAACATAGGGCCGATGCTCAGAAAGGGATTGGAAGGGCAGAGCACAACCATCCTGGCCTGAGCCAGCGCATCCGTCAAGGCGATGGAAGGCGAAGCTTTGTCGGCCCCAACGTATCGAATGTCGTTAACGACAGGCTCGCTGCGATGCTTGACGAAGTATTCCTGCATAGCCAACTCGCCGGCATCGGTGTTCAAGACCGTCCGCACCGCTTGGTCGCTCATCGGCGCCACTCGATGCTCAACTCCCAACCTTCGGCAAAGCTCGGCAGTCACGTCCGAAAGGGAAGCGCCTTGTGCGAGCAATTGAGTGCGGCGGAGGTGAGTGGCCATGTCGAGGTCACCGAGGTTAAACCATGTGTCGACGCCATATCGTCGCAGCATCCCCAGGGTCTGAAAGCTGTCCCCGACCAGCCCCCAACCTGTCTCAGGGTTGGACAACCCGGCCAGGGTATACATCACCGTGTCCAGATCAGGGGAGACGTGTAATCCATGGAATGTCTCATCGTCCCCGGTGTTCACTACGACAGTCAACCGGTCCGGAGGCAGGACCCTCGCTAACCCCAAGGCCAGCTTGGCGCCGCCCACTCCGCCCGCAAAAGCAAGAACCTCTACTGCCATTGCAAGCCCTCGGGCCTACCGCAAGGACTTACGCCCCAACCTTATTGGCGCGGTTGGGGTGCTCGAAGCGGTAAGTATCCAAGGCCACCAAGCGGTTGTACGAGCCGAAAATCTCTTCGACGTTGTCACCCACCAAGTCCAGCGGGTCCAGTTCCTCGTCGTTGTCCCCGAACACCCGCTTGGTCCCGTAAGTGGTATACCGTTCCACAGGAATCCGGCCCGCTTGGCGGATCATCTGGCGGAACTCTGACGGACGCATCAACTGCCCATGCTGGGCACCCGCCGCAGTCGAAATGCTCTCGTTTATCAGCGTGCCGCCCAAGTCGTTGACACCGGCGGTCAACAACAACTGGGACACTCGTGACCCTTCCTTCACCCACGATGCTTGAACGTTGGGTATCCAGTTGTTCAGCATTATGCGGGCTATGGCGTGCACTTTGACCACGTCTACGCCCGTAGGCCCTGACCGGACGTCTTCCACCAGATTCTTCATGAACATGGGAGCTTCAGTGTGGACGAAGCTCAAGGGCACGAACTCGGTGATGCCGCCGGTCTGTCTCTGAATGTCCCTCAGCAACGCGATGTGCCGGACGATGTGCTCGTTGGTCTCCCGGTGACCGAACATGATGGTCGAGGTAGTAGGTATGCCAAGTTCGTGGGCCGTGGTGATAACCTCGATCCACTGGTCCACCCGGATACGACCCGGTGAGATAACGTCCCGCAACTCCTGGTCGAGTATCTCCGCGGAAGTGCCGGGCAAGCTGCCCACGCCAGCGGCTTTCAAGCCTTCCAGGTACTCGCGGATGGTGCATCTCGAGCGGACGGAGCCGTACAGCACTTCCTCGGGTGAGAAGCCGTGGATGTGCATGTCGGGCAGTTCTTCCTTGATCGCCTCACACAGCTTGATGTACAGGTCCCCTTCCATCTGAGGAGGCAACCCTGCCTGAATGCAGACCTCGGTGGCGCCGTAGTCCCATGCTTCCTTCGCCCGTCGCACTATCTCATTTACCGGCAGGAAGTAACCTTGTTCCTCGCGGAAGTCGCGACTGAACGCGCAGAAGCCGCAACGCTTGATGCACACATTGGTGAAGTTGATGTTGCGGTTGACCACGTAGGTAACGGCGTCTCCCACGGCGCGGCGTCGAAGCTCGTCGGCCACCATCGTCATGGCGTTGTATTCCAATCCGACGGTATCGAAGAGGACCAAGGCATCCTCAGGCGTTATATCCCCTCCCGCCAGCGCATAGTCCAGTACGCTGCCCACCTTGGGGTCCAGGAACTTTATCAATTCGCCGACGTTAGCGGCTCCGGAGCGGTCCGTGTTATCACCCGGCATAACGTTGAGTCCCCCCTCGTACATAGCCTTCAGGGTCGGCCAGTTTTTCAACATTGGCCTTCAATGAAGCCGCCACGTAGGCGGCTTCATTCATGAAATACTCTGGATAAATCGGCAAGCGAGGACGAAGCTCGTGGCCCATATCCGCGCTGCGGTCCCGCAACTGGGCGATGCCCGGCCACGGGGCTTCAGGATTGACGTAGTCAATGGTCAACGGTGAAATGCCGCCCCAATCATTTATTCCCGCTCCCAAGTAATCCTCGTAATCGTCCGCGCTCAGGTTGGGCGGCACCTGAACGTTCATTTCAGGCCCCAGCAACAGCCTTGCCACCGCGACCGTCCACAACAGCTCCGTGGAGGTGGCGTGGGGCGTTTCACCCATCGGGGTGTCAGGCTTGGAGCGGAAGTTCTGGACTATCACTTCCTGCACATGCCCGTGGGCTTGGTGAAGACGCCGGATGGCAAGCAAAGCGTCGATACGCTCCTGCCTGGTTTCCCCTATCCCGATGAGGATTCCGGTGGTAAACGGCACCTTCAGTTCACCGGCGATTTCAATGGTGCGCAGGCGCACCCGGGGCCGCTTGCTGGGAGCGAACTCGTGTGGGCCGCCCGGCTCGTACAGTCGTGGGCTGGTGCTTTCCAGCATCAATCCCATTGAGGGATTGTAGGGTCTCAGGCTGGCCATTTCGTGGCGGCTCATAGTTCCGGGATTGGCATGAGGCAGCAGCGAGGTCTCCTCGACCACCAGCTTGCACATGTCGGCCAAGTATTCAAGGGTGGTGCGGTAGCCGTGGCGTTTCAGCCACTCCGCAGCCTCCGGGTACCTGGCCTCCGGGCGTTCCCCCAGGGTGAACAAAGCTTCTGTACAGCCCAACCGCTGCCCGGCGCGGGCTACGTCCAGCACTTCTTCCGGAGACATGTATAACCGCTCTCCCGCGGCCGCCGGGTCCTGGCGAAAGGTGCAGTAGCCGCAAAAGTCGCGGCACAACCGGGTCAACGGAATGAATACCTTGGGGGAGAAGCTTACCGTCTTGCCTTTGCCTTGGTCTCGCAACCCGGCGGCAACGCTGCAAAGATCGTTAAGAGCGGCGCCGTCAGCCGTAACGAAGGCTTCCGCTTCCTCGTCTGAAATCGACCCACCCGCTTCGAGGCGAAGGAGAACGTCGTTCAACCCGGGATACGAGTCTGCCTTAATCAGCACGCCGGGTGAGCCTGGTGAAATGTTCAAGACCTGTTATCCGCCCAAGACGGGGGCAATGAAGATACTCGTTCGTTCGCAGTGGCTGTAAAGAAGGGTCAGCAATACAGCACTTGCCCAACACCGGGCTGGTTCGGGCATTATTGTAGCCCCTAGCCTTACGGGTAGCAACCTTGCGAGCGTAGCTCACAGACCCGTCTCTGCTTCAGACTGTTGAAGAAGCGTATCGACCCGGTTGACCAATCCGCTTACCCGTTCGAACACCGACGAGCGGTCCATAGCCTGCTCCGGCACGTTCTCGTAGATATACTTGACGGCGTAGGGCGTCAGCCGTCCAAGGTCTGTGTAATCCCGCGCCCCGGCAACCCCGGCGTTGGCCAGGGTGGTTATCAAATCGCCGATGCTGTGGGTGCGCTCGTAACGCAGACCCGCCAAGCTGACCCAAGCTTTCAGGGCCATTTCAACCGCGCGTTGGGCGTGAAAGCCGAAATTCTCCTCGTCGTCTTCCGGGTCCATCAGCCTCTGCATACCCCTGACCTGCCGGCGGCATAGCGTCATCAATTGCCTAGCGTTGTCCAATTCCGACACTACTTCTTCTCCGGGACGGTCTTCGTGGGCCCCGTACAGTATGCGGCCTTCCCGCCAAGCGCGGCCCGCGACATGGTTGATAGAGCGCTTTTTGAGACGGTATTCCTCTTCCGTCCAGACTATGACGTCTATTCGAGGGAACTGCACGTTGGCAGTGGAGCGGACCGATTCTATGGCGGCGTCCACTACATCTCGGCGTTGCTTGGGGTCCAGAGTGGCCCCGCCGGATATGACGGCCAAGTCAACGTCGCTCCATTCAGAGTGGTCGCCCCGGGCGCGGGAGCCGAACAGGATGACACAGCGGGCCGACAGGGCTTCGCCGACAGCGTTGGCCACTGCCTGAATTACGGCGGCGGTGTCCGCTTGGGACTGTGGCGCCTGCGGAGCCGGGGTGGTCATGCAACCAATGTTAGACCTTATCGTTGCGCCCGGCAATCTGCGGCCCGTTCCGGGAGTCTCGCGCAGCGTGCTGAGACGACACGGGAGTATTCACAGACCCGCCAAACGTCCTTGATCCGGATGGTCGCCTCGCTTATAGGCTTTATCCAGATATTCGTAAGCGATACGGGTGGCAACCCTGCCCCTGGGCGTGCGCTCCAGGAAGCCAAGTTGCAGGAGGTATGGCTCCAACACGTCCATGATGGTGTCCGAGTCTTCGTTAATGGACGCGGCCAGCGTCTCCAGCCCGACAGGGCCTCCGTCGAACTTGTCCATCAGGCTGGACAAGAGCCGATGGTCTGACTGGTCAAGACCCAACCGGTCCACGTTCAGCCGGTCGAGGGCGCCCTTGGCCACCTCCCCGGTCACCTCGTTATCGGCCATCACCAGCGCGTAGTCACGGGTGCGCTTCAAGAGACGGTTGGCGATGCGGGGCGTACCCCGGGATCGGGCAGCGATTTGTTCGATCCCCGGTTTGTCGGCAGTTACGTTCAGGATACGGGCGGACCTGGCCACGATAGTATCCATATCCGAAGGCTCGTAGTACTCCAACCGGAACACCGACCCGAACCGGTCGCGCAACGGGGCACTGAGCAGGGAGAACCTGGTGGTCGCTCCCACCAAGGTGAAAGGATTGATACGAAGGTTGACGCTGCGGGCCGCCAGTCCCTTGCCCACCATCCACGACAGGAAGAAGTCTTCCATCGCCGAATAAAGGACTTCTTCCACCACCCGATGCAACCGGTGGATTTCGTCGATGAACAGGACGCTGTTGGGCTGAAGACCGGTAAGGATGGCCGCCATGTCCCCGGCGCGTTCTATGGCGGGGCCGGAGGTGACTCGTATGTCCACCTCCATCTCTTGGGCTATGATGTGACCCAACGTGGTCTTCCCCAACCCAGGAGGGCCATAGATGATTACGTGGTCCAAGGGTTCGCCGCGGAGTTTCGATGCTTGGATGGCGATGGAGAGATTGTCTTTGACATGAGGCTGGCCGACGAAGTCCTCCAACCGACGAGGACGCAGGGAAGCATCCAAGTCTTCCGGTTGACTCTCCCCTGAAATCAGCCGCTCCGCCATGTCATTTACCCTCGCACTACACGCTTGGCGTTGCCACTACGGCCACTGGATAAGGAGACCGGCGTTCCATCTAGGCCCCATCGCCCGGTTCAAACTGCCGGAACACCAAGCAGGCGTTTTGACCGCCGAACCCGAAAGCGTTGGACAGCGCGACCTGGACGTCCACTTGCCTGGCTTGGTTGGGAACGTAGTCCAGATCGCAGGCGGGGTCGGGCTCCTCATAGTTGATGGTGGGGTGAACGACGTTGTCACGGATAGCCATGACGCAAGCCAAGGCCTCCAGAGCACCCGACGCCCCCAGCGCGTGCCCAATCATGGACTTGGTTGAGCTGATGGGAACTTGGTAAGCCAAGTCGCCGAACAAGCGCTTTATGGCCACCGTTTCCAACGTGTCATTCAAGGGAGTAGAAGTGCCGTGGGCGTTTATGTAATCGACTTGGTCCAATGATACGCCAGCATCGTTCAACGCCAACCGCATCGCCTCTGCCGCGCTGGCGCCCGACTCCTCCGGTTGTACTGGGTGCCCAGCATCAGATGTGCAGCCAAATCCGGCCAGTTCGGCGATGACCCTAGCGTTCCGCTCCAGCGCGTGTTCCAAGCTTTCCAGAACCAATATGACCGCGCCCTCGGAGGGAACAAATCCATCTCGCTGAGCATCAAATGGACGGCTTGCTTTCTCCGGCTCGTCGTTGCGGGTGCTCAGGGCCCTCATCACCGCGAATCCCGCCAACCCCAACTGGCTGATGCCAGCCTCGGCGCCGCCGGCCAGCACCACGTCCGCGATGCCGTTTCGAATCACCTCCAGCGCCTCGCCTATTGCTTGATTCGAAGCGGCGCAGGCCGTGGTAGCCGTGGAATTGTAGCCGTGGGCCCCTACGAACCGGCTGACGTTGGCCGCCGCCATGTTAGGCAGGATCATGGGGAAGAAGAAGGGCGACATGCGCATACCGCCCCGGCTGGCCAACACCCGACAATTCTCTTCCAAGGTTGGAAACCCGCCGTTGCCATTACCCAGAATAACTCCCACCCGATAGGGATTTTCCATGGACATGTCCAACCCGGCATCCTGCACTGCCGTGGTCCCCGCAGCGACCGCCAGTTGAGAGAATCGGGCCATACGCCGGGCGTCCCGGTTGTCCAAGTACTGCGCCGGGTCGAAGTCCCTTACTTCACCAGCTATACGGCAAGGGTAATCGGTTGGGTCGCAAAGAGTCATTGGACCAATTCCGGGAGTACCGGCAACCAAGTTCTTCCAGAACAGGTCCGCAGTCTGCCCCAAGGGCGTGATGGCGCCCATTCCGGTGATCACAACCCGGGTCCGGTCAGGTCTCAATATCTATCTCCTGGATCACTCCCATATTACACAGTCGGCAGGAGTTGGTTTCACCGGTCATGGCGAAGGTCGGGCGGCAAGAGGTCGGGGTAAACCTCGGGTTCGATGCCCAACAGGCACTCCCGCGCCTCCGCCGCCACGAAAAGGGAGCCGGTAACCAGAATCAGGTCATCTTCGCGCGCCGCCTGTTTGGCTTGGGCCAGCGCTTCAGCAGTCGTACCCGCCTCAACCGCTTCAACGCCACTATCGCGGAACAGGCTGACTATCTGGCCGGGAGGCGTAGACCTGGGGTGCCTGGACCTGCTGGCGAAAACCACCGGTCCCGCCTTGGCCAGACGGGCGACCATGTCGCTGACACTCTTGTCGCGGGAGAACCCGACTACCAGAAAGAGACGCCTGTAGTCCAAGTAGCCTGCTACGGCGTCCAGCAACACGTTGACCGAATCGTCATTATGGGCGCCGTCGGCGATGACCAGAGGGTCTCGTCCCAACACTTCCATGCGGCATGGCCAGACTACACTTTCGAAACCCCGCCGTATGGCGTCGGCGGGGATGGAATGTCCTTGGGCCATAAGGGACTCCAAGGCTGCGACAGCGGAGGCCGCGTTGTCCAACTGGTGTTTCCCCAACAGGGGCAGTCGCAGTTGATACTCTCCCGACATACTCTTGACAGTCAAATCCTGGCCTTCGATGCTGGAAACGCCCGCCTTCCACGTCACGTCTTTTCCGACTTGGACCGGTGTCGCCGACCGCTCCCGGCAAGTCTCCAGAATCACCCTGCGCGTCTCTGGTACTTGCGGCGCAACCACCACGGGCTTGCCCGGTTTGATAATGCCCGCTTTTTCGAAAGCTATTTCAGCAATCGAGTCTCCCAGGATGGCGGTATGGTCGCGGCTGACAGGGGTGATCACGCACACATTGGGGTCTACAACGTTGGTGGCATCCAACCTGCCGCCCAACCCGACCTCAATGACTTGAAAGTCAGACTGATGATCTGCGAAGCACTGAAACGCCATGCCGGTCATGAATTCGAACAAGGTGACGTTCCCCAACTCGGTGTTTTGCCCAATCCATTCCTGTACCGGCCAGAGTTGCTCCACCAAGCGGCTGAACTCGGCCTCCGAGACCGGTTGGGAATTGACACGAATCCGCTCCCGGAAGCTGTGCAAATGCGGCGACGAGTAAAATCCGGTGTTGTACCCGGCAGCTCGGAGAGCGGCGTCACACAAAGCTGCGGTGCTGCCTTTGCCCTTGGTGCCGGCGACATGCACAGTCTTGGAGGCCTTGTGCGGGTTGCCCAAGCGGTCGAGGAACGCCTCCATTCTTCCCAAGTCGAATATCCGCTTTTGCCGGGGATTGGGGATACCGGTCCGCTCATGGTCGACCAACGAGAGCAACCGGTCTATGGCGCTACGATATTCCAAGGGTCACCGTCTCGTGAAAAGCGATCGACCTGTCAGTTGAAAACACTAGTGGTCCCGGATCCGCGTCGGCATGGAGCCGAGGAGCATCTTGACACCGTCCCTGAATCCAACGGCATTGGCGTAGTCTATGTTACCTTCCATGGTAAGCGGGGTAAAGCCGAATGTGTTCTCCACGACGTCAGTCTCGGCGACGTTGCGGAGCGACACCATGCGAAGTTGGTCCGTGGTGATTGGGGGGCGTGGCAGCAACCGCTGCATCATAGCGGCGGCTATGTACATCATCCATACCGGCACATGTATGCGCAGACGCCGGATGGCCAAAGTGCGGGCCACCACAGAGACCATTTCATTGTAGCTGAGTTGCTCCGGCCCCCCGAGTTCGATCGTTCTGCCCTTCAAGTCTTCCCGCCCCACGGCCAGAGCAAGGCACTTGGCAACGTCTTCCACGGCAATAGGCTGGAATCGGTTCCTTCCCGACCCGATGATCGGCATCACCGGCGCCGACTTCAACATACCGGCCAGACTGTTGACGAATTCGTCACCCTCGCCAAACATCACCGAGGGCCGGAAGATTGTGTACGGCAGTCCGCTTCCGATTAACTCTTGTTCCCCTCTCCATTTGCTGGAAAGATAAGCATAGTCCGGGTTGTTGACGGCGCCAATGGCGCTAACGTGAAGCAGATGCTTGATATTCGCTTCCAAAGCCACGGTTATGACGTTAACCAGACCTTGCCGGTGGACTTGGTCGAAGGAGGTTCGACGGGTTTCCCTGATGATTCCTACCAAGTGAATAACGGCATCCACGTGGTAAAACGCTTCCGTCAAAGCCGCCCGATCAAAGATACTGCCGTAATGGAGTTCCACCGAGCGGTCCGGGAACAAGCGCTCTCTACCCGGCGTATGCACCAAGCAGCGCACATCGTGATGGTGGGCTTGCAGTTCCTGCACCACTCGCCGCCCCACAAAGCCTGTTGCGCCCGTTACCAGCACCAGCATCAGTAAGGTCCGCCATCCGGCACGGAACAGCCGGTCACGAAACTTGACAGGACAAACGACCCGTGAACCGCACAGACCTTCACTCTAACCGCCGTCATTACTGTAAGATAAGATTTCAGAGCAAAGTGCGTAAGCCCTGTCAACAATTGTAGGCTAAGCAGCTAACCATTACCACCAAACGGAGGCAGTTACATCAATGAGCGACCAGCAATTGCACTTCGGGGCCGGCATGGCGCTTGGAGCCGAGGAGACCGCCCGGCAGGCCAGATGGATGGAGGAGTTGGGGTTTGAGTATTTTGCGGCGGGCGAACATTACATGAGGGGCGCTCCTCCCGGCCCTACCCACGCGTCGCTGCCTTTGCTGGGAGTCGCCGCAGGGGCTACCGAGCATATAAGGGTCCTGTCCTCAATTCTGTTGACACCCTTCTACCACCCAGTAGTCCTGGCCAAGCTGACCAACACATTGGACATCGCCTCCGGTGGGCGTTTGACCCTTGGCGTCGGAATCGGCGGGGAGTTCCCGGTGGAGTTCGAAGCGGCCGGCCTCAAGGTTAGCCAACGCGGCAGGCGGACCAACGAGTGCTTGGAAGCCCTCCGCAGACTTTGGACCGAGTCCGAGGTTACGTATGAGGGCCGCCACTTCCGGTTTAACGACGTGACCATCGTCCCACCGCCGTCGCAGAAGCCGCACCCACCGATATGGGTTTCCGGGCGCAGAGACCAGGCGATGATGCGGGCCGCCCTGCACGGAGACGGATGGCTGCCTTACTTCTACGATCCCGATCGTTACCGGGACAGCGTCGCCAAAATCACCAGGTATTCCGATGAGATAGAGCGGGACTTGTCCGGCTTCCAGTGGGCTTACTTCCCATACATATCCATCTATGACACGGTGGAGGAAGCGGCAGAGGTGGCTGCGGAAGCCTTGGGAGGGCGTTACCTCCATTCCGGCGGATTCAGGGACATCGTCCATAAATATTGCCTGCTCGGGCCGGTAGCCAACTGTATTTCCCGCCTCCAGGAATACATAGACGCCGGCGCCCGCTATATAGTCTTCGCCGTTGCCTGCCCTCGACAGGACCGCGAAAGGCACCTCGAGACCATCGCCAGAGAGATAGTTCCCCACTTTCGAAAATTGGCGCCCTGAACGGAAACCAACGCCCTCACAAGACGGTGGCTATTCCCTGTGGCAGCGACTAAACTGCTTACTTCATTTTCAACCCCCTTCGGAGTGGTAAGCCAGCATACGTTCGATGAATTCCCGCATCCGCGGACGATCGACCTCTAGTTGGAAGTCCTCCATGAAGTTGTGGTAGAAGTTGCCGTGAAACTTCTCCGCCAACCCGAATCCGTCTTGGAACGCAGGATCGGCATACTCCACCGTAAGCCTTGCCGAGGCGGCTTTCATGGCGTGGTGGCTGCCATAGTCCCAGCCTCTTTCCTGGGCCATCGCTATCACTATTTGGGTAGCGGCTCCCCAGAGTTTTTCAGACCCTTGCCGGTTGTCCCCGGCGCCGAATTCCCTGTCCGATGCGTCCAGAAAGTCCCGTGCTGTCCGGACCCGTTCATTGGTGGCCATTGTTTCTCCTGTTGGCGACGCGGAATGCCCTCGCTCACCGCCCTTCCTTGATGAACTCCGAAATCCTCTCGGCTACCATGATGGCGCTGACGTTGGTGTTGGCGCGGGGTGTATCGGGCATGACCGACGCGTCGGCAACGCGGAGACCGTCAATCCCATGCACCTTCCCGTATTGGTCCACCACGGCCATAGGATCCGACGCCGGCCCCATCTTGCAGGTGCCCACCAAGTGCTGGGAAGTCCTTACGTTTTCGTGCAGCCATGCGTCCAGCGCCTCGTCGGTGGCCAGGTCCTCGTCGGCGGGCATCAGCCGTTCTTTCACAATGTCCTTATAAGCCTCGCTTTCCGAAATCCGCACTATCAGTCGTATTCCGTCGCGCAGCCGCTCCACATCGGTTTCCTCTTCCAGGAACCGGTACTCCAAAAGAGGCTGGTCGTGGGGATCGGCAGACGTGAGGGTGACCTGCCCCGAACCGGCGGCAAGGTTGAGCATGACGGACATGCGGAAGTCCTCTCCCGGCCCCGTCAGGTCGCCCATCGGGGTGGAAAATGTGGTCGGGAAGAGCACCATGTCGTTGCGAAGGTCTGACCCCGTCGCGGTGTACCGCAGGCCCAACTGGGTCCTGGGCGCGTCGAAATTCATCTCGACGCCGTCCTGAGCGCTGAAAGTCACGGGAGCTTGAGGGTGGTCGCGGAAGTTCTGTCCCACGCCCGGCAGGTCGTGCACCACCGGTACGCCCACGCTGGTCAGGTGATCACGCGGGCCCACGCCCGACACCATCAGCAGGTGTGGAGAGGCTATGGACCCGGTGGACAGAACGATAAGCTCCCCTTCCACCACGAAGGTCTCGCCGCCGCTCTCCACCTCCACTCCAGTGGCCCGGTTCCCATCGAACAGAATCTTCGTGGTCAGCGCGTTGGGACGGATGGTCAGGTTCAGCCGGTGGCGTATCGGGTTGATGTAGGACAGGGCGGTGCTCAAGCGGACGCCCGCAACGTTGTTCATCGGAAGGGCGGCGACACCGGTCGAGTCAGGGTTATTCATGTCCTGGCCTTCCGGGAACCCTTGGGCCACGCAGGCGTCCCGAAAGGCGAACATCAATGGCTCCCAAGCCTCCTCCTTATGCCGTCGCACCCGCATCGGCCCGTCGTTGCCGTGGAAATCGTCTTGTACGTCCAGATCGGTCTCCATACGACGCAGGAAGGGGAGCAGCTTCACGTACTCCCACTCGTCGTTGCCCTCCGCGGCCCAAGAATCGTAGTCCTCTGGCACGCCCCGAAGGAACACTTGGCCGTTGATGGCGCTGGTGCCGCCGACGACCTTGCCCCTTGGAGCGTACATGTCGTTGGGCCGGTCGTCGGTCGGCTTGCCCACGAAGGCCCAGTTATGGGGCGCGTCGTGGAGCGAAGCAAGCTCCGAGTAGTAGCCGTTCCTCAGGTCTTCGGGATAAGTGTCAATGTCGGGATAATCCGGCCCCGCCTCCAGCAGCAACACCGACCGCTCCGGGTCCTCCGACAACCGGGCCGCCATCGCGCAACCCGCAGACCCCGCACCGACAACTATAACGTCGTACTTCATGCTCGCACCTGCCTCGTAAGAATAGGACGCCAACAGGGGTTGTTTCGGCAAGGATACGGGAACTGTGGGGAGTGGGCAAGCAGGGGTAGCTATATTGGCTGGATAGTTACATCAAGGCAAGGAACGATGCGAAATCATCTCGCTAAAACAGCGGAGGAATAGACACGAATCGGCGCTCCCGGTCCGCCGCGAAGGCGAGGCAAGCCTTAATATCTTCCCGCGTCAGGTCAGGGAAATCGGTCAATATTTCATCCTCAGTCATACCCGAAGCCAAGTATCCCAATATGTCATAAACAGTGATTCGTAAGCCGCGAATACACGGCTTACCACCACGTTTGCCCGGCTCGATGGTTATGATGGTGGTGTAGTCAGGTGTCATGGTTGAGACTCCGTAAGTGATGAAGGGTCCAAATACACAACAGATGGACGCATCACTGGAGATAGCTGGTTGGAATTTTTGAAATGCCGGACATTTGCGGACATTTTCCTGACAGTCAGCTTTGACTGCGGGTCTGTATTTTGCGATAACGCTCCCAATTCCTCTTGTTTTCTCCCATTTTGCCGCGCTTGGAGAGGTGTGGGATTTGCTTCCAAACCTCGGGCCGTAATGTCAGGCAGGTCTATGATACAGAAGGGTCGCTTGGGATGGGAAGGGGAGCATGTCATGGGAGTTTCCGATTGATTTACAGTGGCATGGTCCGAACGAGGAATGGCACAAACACTAATCAGCGTTTCGACACACCGCGCACGCGAGGCAGGTCTGAGCGCGAACTGGACTTCGATCCTTTGGCTACTGTTGAAAAATATGTTCACGGTGATAGGCGAGGAAATCTCTGTCCGGCAAGAATTTGTCAGGAAGACTAATCGGCCGCCCATCGTAATGTTCTATTGATTCCGTAAAGAATTGGTCGTCTATCTGCATGTGTTGCTGGGACACTTGAATTGTCATGTCATCTCTTATCGTGATCAAACCCGAATCAAACGCTTTGTCATGGAGTGCAGAGAGCAAGAGTCCATTTCGGGGATTGACTCTATTAATTTTGTCGTGACGCCATGGAACGATGTGGCTGGCCACAAGCAGCGAAGGCAAGGTAAGACCAGTGATGCAACACCGCTCGTTGTAGGCGCTCAGAACTACTGCGCGGAAGAAACTTTGGCCGATACGAACCGTGGTTTGTACAGCTCGGTCTTCGCCAATGCGGTATATTTCCTCATCCTGTGCAGTTACCCTATCCCATCCACTAGACGCTTCAATCGCCGTTAGCGCTTGTTCAGACTCTACTGCAAAAGACTCCCAGTCATTTTGCATCTCAGCCCACATGGTACGGTCGTTGGCAGAAGCTCCCGTTAATCCAGTACGGCCAGTCGAAGTAATGGCTGGGTCAAGACTGGCTATATTGGTTAGTTTCATCGCGAGAGCGCCAGGCGACCTGCCAATGGCTTCTGCGCACCGAACAATCTCTGGGTTTCTTTGATGAAGCTGACCGAATGGCAGCCGACAATATAGCGCGAAGGCTACCAGCAATTGTTGGCGAGTCCATCCAGTTCTATTGCGCATGATCAGCGATGCATGAGCATATTGGCTATAGCCCGTTACACTCTGGGCAAGTCCAACAAGGCGCTTCTGGAATCCAAGAGGGACCATTTTCCCAGTAGCAAGTGTATTTGTCATCAAGCTCGACATAGCTCGAATTTGTCTCGGTGTATGGCGGACCCCAGCCTGCTTCGTTTGTGAGAATTAACGAGCCATCTGGACCTGTGTGCACCAACGCCGTATCATCGTACTTCCTGTCCTCCACTCCGATACGGCTTCGCTCTACGATTGCCCGCAGACGGTCATTTGAGCCCGGCATACTTCCGTCTGGAGTAACAACCTCGTCCAGAAACCAGTCGCAGCAGAACCTTTGGGCAATTCTCGAGGTCGGGCGGAGTTCCAATAAACTGATTTCCAATACCCCGTCTTCGTCAAAACCGTATTTGCCACGATAGTAGGTCTGCTTCGCCCAAGTAAGGTTATTCCACTGGTCGATAACAGACCTGATGGCCGTGGCTACCCCAGCATCATCGCAGATAATGGTCCATCCCCGCTCAACCAATTCTGCGATCGTCATTTTGTAGATTGACTTGGGCATAGCACCTTCCAGTTGTAGCAATACAGTTGTTTGAGACCATGCTATTCCATCAGTCTCTGCGGTGTAATGCAATGGCTTGACGTCATGAAAAGGGGCATCAGAGTTTCCGGGGCCCCTCAGGTTTTGTCGGCTCCATAGCCGACATTCAGGCTATGCAGCGGTTGATTGAGCGAATGTCCCTCCTCCCGTATAGTCGTCTGGGAGGAGTCCCCAGAGGATTTCCAGCAGGGGAGTCACGTCTTCCAGCGCCAGATCGACGGTGTTGAGGGTCATATAGACTTCGTAGAAATGGCCGTGCAGGTGTTCCGCAGCACGCACTCCACGAATTATTTCCCGAGACTGGTCGGGGGCTTCATCGGCCAGGGCGTAAAGGCAATCGCGGACGGCGTCGTGGTCGTAGTGGTCCCAGCTTCTCAAGGTGGCTACGGCCTTCCCTAGCTGAGCGACGGTGCCCCAGCCTTTTTCAGCGGCTTGGCATGTATCTTTTTCGCGCAAGTGCTGGGCGCCCTTGGCCCAGTATTCTTGGGCTTGCGCTACATGCTTTCGGATACGACGTGACTGACTTTCAGGGGTTTCGCGTCGGGGACGGGGCGGCATTTTCTTCCTCGCAGTATTGGAGTCGGTTTAGTTTACCCTTAAGGTTGCGCCAACCAGACCTCAAGCGCCTTTCGTACTTCAGTGCGGCCCTCAGTATAACCATCAACACAGCCGGCAACTCGCGCCTCGAGGATGCCGTTTTCACTTGGGAACAGTCTTTTCGACGGGAACGCCTTTCTCGCGGGCCAAGTTCGTCATGTACGTCTTGACCGCCTGTCTGAACTCCACGCGGTACGAAGAAGGCAAGTCCATTGACTCCATCCGCTTTTCGAGGTTCTGCATAGCCTTGAGGACTCCTTGGCGAATCCATCGGCGTATGCTTTAGCGCGTATCTCGGCGTATGTCGCGGCGGGCGCATCAACCAACACCTCGACAGCCGTTTGAGTGTATGCTTCAGCGTAAATCTCAACGAACGCCCCAGCCGCTTCTTCTTCTTTCCATTTCGCCCGCCGTTTCCGCCTTTGTTCCAGCGCCCAGAACATTATTGGGTCTCCTTTTCCGACGGCGGCACATTTTTAGATGACAGCCCATTGCCGAGCGAAATGCCCTTTCCCCGCGCCCATTGTTCCAAGTCTTGCTTTGACTGGGGGATACCCTCGGCCAACAGTGCGGCCACTACCTCAGCTTGGCCTTGGGCCACTCTTTCCTCCATCAGTCTTTCCCTTTCAGCTTCCCGTTTCTTCCTTTGTTCCAACGCCCAAAACACCATGTTAACGCCTCTCTCCACCGTCACGGCAATCATAGCGTATACCACTATGCCCAAGTCCACCATTGATGCCGCTGATTTCAGACTTTCCCATCCATTCCACTGGTTTCCTCCACTCAAGTACGTCAACAATACCGTTACCGCTAAAACGCCGAAGGGCGCCACAACGGCATGGCGGCCCAACCAGCGTGCTCCCCACCCCTCACTCATAGCATAATTATAGTATACGAGAAAAGGGCCCCGAAATCTTCGGGACCCTTGCGATTGACTAAACTCTGTCCTTCGACGGGCTCAGGACGAACGGAGTAGTAAGGGCTTTACCCCCGCCCATTCCTGAGCAACCTGCCGGGGAAGGCGCCGGTGGGTTCGCCGTCCTCGAATGTGATTTCGCCGTTGACCATGGTGTAGCGGTAGCCTTTGGCCTTCTGGATACGGCGCCACTCGCCGCCGGGGAGGTCTTCGGCTACCTCGCTGGGCAGCACTTCCAGCTTCTCGAGGTCGTAGATTACGACGTCGGCGGGAGCGCCTTCGCGGAGCGCGCCCCGGTCCCTGAAGCCGCCGAAGTGGGCCGGCAGGTATGAGAGCTTGTAGTGGGCATCCTCAAGGGTGATGACCTTCTCGTCGCGCACCAGCCAAGTCAGCATGTCCGTCGGGTAGACCCCGGCGGTCAGGAACTTGACGTGGGCGCCGCCGTCGGACACCCCGGCGACGATGTGGTTGGAGTCCAGCACCTCGGCGGTGATCTGGGCTTGGTCCCGGCCCTGCTGGTCGGCGTAGAACTCGGTGGCCAGGTCGTCCTCAATGCACATATCCAGAAGGGCATCGATGACGTGCTTGCCCTGCTCGTCGGCAATCTGCTGCACCGTTTTGCCGGCTTGGGGGCTGGAGGCCTCGGTTTCGTCCGGGGCCAAGGCGATCATGCGGCCGTCGACGACGTTCACCACGAAGGACTTCATCCTCAGGTCGGGGTTGGTGATGCAGCGCCCCCCGTCGTACTCGTACTCGTAGCCGTGGGTGTCGCAGACGAAGCGGCCCATCGAGCGGTCGATGGTACCGCCCGCGTGGGGGCAGACGCGGGACAACAGCCTGTAGCCGTCGCGGGTCTTGATCAGGAAGTAGTCGCTGCCGGCGACGCTGACCCTGGGCAGCGCGCCGGTGAAGTCGGTCTCGGCGCCGATGTCAATCTTGACCTTGCGGGTCATAACCTGGAGGCTGCCGACGGAGCCCTGAACACAACCAAGGTGGGCCGGGTGCCCGAGTCCCACTCTTCCTTGAGCTTGCGGCGCATCTCCGGGTCCTGCATCTTGGCTTTGCGGGTGGCCTTGTCGCCCAAGGTGACTTCACGCCACATGGGAGTGTCGTCGAACAGGTTCCAGTCCTCGAAGGTCAATTCAAAGCCGCCGCGGCGGGTAGCGCCCTGGCCGTAGACGCGCAGGCCGCGCTCGGCGCAACTCTCCAGCCAGCGAATGCGCTCCCGGTGCTGCTCCGGGTGGACGGCGTTGGGGGCCACGGCTTGGTAGAGCACCGGACGCCCGGAAACCTCGGCCACGCGCTCGAAGAAGTTGCGCGTCTCTTCGCCCAGCGGCCTGCCCTCTTCCCCGGTCTCTTGGTAGGCCAACTCAATGAATCCTTCGTCGCGGTCCCGGAGGATCTTGGCGAAGGTGAGCACCTCGTGTTCCGACAGTAAGTCGGTGATCATTGGCGTGCCGTCGTAGTCACGCTGGACCGAGGTCTCGCCGAGAATCTGGGCGGACCAACCGCAGGCGCCGGCGTCCATTGCCTCGTTGATCAGCCGCACCATTTCCTGCAACTCTTCCTCGGTGGGCCGGCGCTTCTTGGCCTCATCCCATCCCATGACCCAAGCGTACAGCGGCGTCAACGGGACGTAGGTGAGGCAGTTGATGCCTTTGGGGGTGTTGGAAAGGGCCTCCATGAAGTCAGGGAAGGTCACCCAGTTCCAAGGCATACCCTCCTTCATGGCGTCGTAGGGGATAGCCTCGTTGCGGGTCATGCTCAGCATGGCCCGGTCCTGGTCCTCGACGCGGGAAGGGGCGAAACCGAACCCGCAGTTGCCCAGCGCAACAGAGGTCACGCCGTGCCAGCCGGACAGGGTGCAGTAGGGGTCCCAGAAAATCTGGGCATCGTAGTGGGTATGCAGGTCAACGAAGCCAGGGGCCACTATCAGCCCATTGGCCTCGATAACCCGGTCGGCGGTGCCGCCGTTGAGGCCGCCGATCTTGACGATTGCACCGTCCTTGATTGCGACGTCGCTGACGTACCGCGGGGTACGTGTGCCGTCCACGATGGTGCCGCCCCGAATGATAATGTCGTAGTGCGCCATCATCCGCTCCTTTACATTGGTGGATAGGTACGATCCGAGTGTGTTCCGCAAGTCTAAGACAGGTCAAATTGCGGTGTCAATAATTCTGCACCTTTCTAACCATTCAATATTCGAAGTATCGAAATTGCGCGTCATATAGACGAAATGCGTAACTATGAAGAATGCATGGGAAATGAGAGCCGTTTTATGTCTACCGGAGGTTGCCAATGCGTGAGACGTCAGAGGCGGACACAAAAAAGCCCCGGAAATTTCCGGGGCTTTTTTCGGTCAATGTTGGCAGGAGCGGGAGGATTCGAACCCCCGACCACTGGTTTTGGAGACCAGCGCTCTGACCAGACTGAGCTACGCTCCTGCGTACCTATTATTATAACTATTTATGCGCCAAACGGCTATATTGCGGAAATACTTCTACTCCGTAGGCGCTGGCCCCAGCACCTTGTACTTTCTGTCGACCGTTCGCTCGGACATTGGCAGGACTTCCACCGCCACACGCGAGAGGCCTACTACCTCACCGTCGGAATCGAAGCTGTAGTTGTTGCCGATGGCCCCGCTCCAAGTGATTTCGTACATGCAATCGCGGAACCCGTCGGCATCCTGGTCATCGTTGGTCTTTTTCAGACACTCGGCGGTGATATATACATCATCGTAGGCTGAACCCAAGTGCCACGGAAGGGTAACGTAGTTGTAGCGTTTCCTGAAATTCGCCAGGACTTCCTGCCCTTTCTCGTTGTCGGGGTCCAGGTCGGCGGTGATGGCCTTCATGCCCGTGGCCGCGTCGCCCGCGATTTCCAAGGCGGTGGTCCCGACTGAAATCGTTTCCGCGTATATGGGGCCCTCGTATCCCACTTCTCGTGCCTGCTTGATGATGGTCCCGGCGGTGAATTCCGACTGGGGCGCCAAGTGCAGGGCGTCCGGTTCAGCGGCAAACAGCTTCTGAAGCTGGGTCCGGAAGTCGGTTATATCGGAAGCGTACCGTTCTTCGGCCACAACCTTTCCACCCCGCTTCTCGAACTGTGCGACGGTGGTGCGCCAGACGCCCTCGGCGTAATCGGTGGCCTCCGTTATGGTCGCCAACGCACGTACCCCGTCGGACCACAACAGGTTCCCGGTGCTAATCCCCACCTCTATATCGCTTATCTGGGTGCGGAAAATGTAATCGCCGGCCTTGGCGATATCGGGGTTGCTGGCAAGACCGGAGAACAGGATAATGCCGTCCGCTTCCGCCAGCGGAGCGGCGCCCAGCATGGCGCTGCTGCACGAGGTCCCGAGGATTATCTTCACACCGTCGACATCGGTGAGCTTGTTGTAAGCGGTAATCGCCTCCTTGGCGGTACACTGGGAGTCTTCGATGACAAGCTCCAGCATTCGCCCGTTGACGCCGCCTGCGGCGTTGATTTCATCAGCGGCCATCTGTTTTGCTTGACTGGCCACCGTGCCGTAGGACTCACCCGCGCCGGTCAGCGACTCCATTACGCCAATCCTGAAGCTGTCCCCTTGCTGTCCACCGCCACAAGCCGATAGCGACAGCGCAAGAACAGGAATCAAGGCGAAAAGGACGAGTATGCCTTTGAGCAAGTGGTGAGTCATCCTTGTGGCTATTCTTTGGATCAAGTACAAGTAGTGGTACCCCTGGAGGGACTCGAACCCCCGACGCGCGACTTAGGACGCCGCCGCTCTATCCTCTGAGCTACAGGGGCTTACCGGCGAAGATAACGGAACGCGGGTCTGCGCTCCGTCTTTGTATTTTAAGATGTTCCCAGCGGATTGGGAAGAGGCGCTGCGGGGAGGTTATTGACGCACCGGGACTGTTATGTTGACCATTCGAGCCAGGCTGGGTTAGAGTCAACGCAACCCCTTATGGAGGAAAATCACCATGCCGTTCTACGAAAGAGGCTCCACCCGCATCTACTACGAAGAGGTCGGTTCGGGATTTCCATTGATGATCATTCCGGGGGGCGGGCTCAATTCCAGCTTGGCAACCCTGAAGTCGCCCTTCAACCCCATGGAGACTTACAAGGACGACTTCCGATGCATCGCCGCCGACTTGCGCAACGCCAATGGAGGCCAGTCCACCGGCCCGCTGGAGATCGACCGTCCCTGGGACGCCTACTCAGAGGACCAGTTGGGGCTGATGGACCACTTGGGCATCAAGGAGTTCCTGGTGATGGGCTTCTGCATCGGCGGACCGCTGATCCACAACCTGCTCAGGCTGGCCCAGGACCGCATCGTGGCGGCGGCGTTGATGCAACCCAGCGGGTTCAACCCGGAGGCGCCGGATATTTTCTACCAGAACAACATCACGGGCTGGGGTCCGCCCCTGTGCGAGAAACGTCCTGAAATCACCATGGACATGGTGCACGACTTTCTGACCAGCATGTACACCAACCGGGCCGATTTCGTTTTCACGGTGTCCCGCGATTTCGTGCGCTCCCTGCAAACACCGCTGCTGATAGCGCCCGACAACATACCGGCACACCCATACGAGCGCGCGATGGAGGTTGCCAACCTTGCTCCCAACTCCGAGGTGACTATTTTCCCTTGGAAAGACTCACAGGAGCACATCGACGAGGTCGTGGCCCACGCCCGGCGCTTCCTGAAGGCCCACCAGCCGGCAACCGCGACCGCCTGATAGCTTCGTAGTGTCGCCTCAGGCGACCGGCAACTCGCGGCCCGTGTCCGAGGCCTGCTTCAGGGTATCTATGAAGCGGTGCAGGTCGACCGCTGTATCGAAGTCCGGAGCCCGGTTCTGCCCGGTCCGGACTGCCTCGGCGAACAGGGCATACAACTGCCCGATGTTGAAGGGGTCTCCTTTCGGGAAATCGGACGGCACGTAAACGAAACGGTCAGGTATTTCCAGGTCCTGCAACTGATGGCTACCCCGTGCGCCCTGCACCCGCAGCATTTCACCGCGCTGCGACGAGACGCTCCCCGTGGCGACCAGCGTACCTTCCCGCCCGTAAATCTCCATTCGGAAGCCGCTGCCGGCCCAAGGGACGGCTCCAACGTGGACCGCCGCCGCCGCGCCGCTTTGCAACCGCCCGCTGACCCGCACGTTGTCCGGGGATGTGACATCGACGAACTGCTGGGTGTCGGTCTCGTACCATTGATTCACTTGGGTGCTGACCACGCAGGACACCCGGCTGAAGTCGCCGGCCACGAATCGCAGGGCGTCTATGACGTGTCCATTGGCGATGGTCAGGGTGTGGGCGCCCTGGCTGGCATCGCGCTGCCAAGTGCCGCTGGAATGGCGTTCCAGCCTGCCGTCGCGCATAGTGGTCACAGAACAAGAGAGCACCTCGCCCACATAGCCGGCCTCGATTTGTTCCTTGATAAACAGCAATGCGGGACTGACCCGCGATTGCAGGCCAACCGCGGTCTGCACGCCTTTGTCCCGGGCCAGAGTTGCGAGTTCTTCGGCCTCAGCAGTGGTACGTCCCAGAGGCCACTCGGTAAAGACGTGCTTTCCGGCCTCGATGGCGGCCTTCGTGGGCCCATAGTGCGAGGGTACGCGGACAACCACGGCCACTGCGTCAATCTCCGGCGACACCGCCATTTTATTGAAATCGTGGAAAGCCAGCTTTGCTCCAAAGGCTTGGCGGGCCTCCTCCGCGCTCTCGGGCCGGGTGGTGCAGACCGCGGTAAACTCTATATCCGGGCTGGCCAGCAGCGCGGGAAAGTGCGACTGGGAGGCCCAGGTCGAGTTTACGTTGGCGCCCACGAATCCCAAGCGTAGCTTGTTTGACATGACACATGCTCCTTGAACTGACGGGACCCAGATGATCCCTGTATGAGGCAGTGCACTTATCTTACCGATGCGTGTCAAGGTTCCCGATTTCCCAACGGTTATGGACACAGAGTTTTCGTTGCCCATACAATGGCCGTGCCGAACAATGGCGGTGCCGAACAATGGCGGTGCCGAATTGAATGAATTCCCAGACCATCGGCGGTGCAAGGAGCGAGAAATGAAATTCGGGTTTCATACGCAAATGGTCAACTGGCGACATGAGTTGCCCCATTCGCAAGTGCTTGACAACCTTCGTGAGCAAGTCCTGCTCTGCGAGGAATTGGGCTTCGACGCTGTGTGGCTGCCGGAGCACCACATGAACCCTGAAGGGTTCAGCAACTCCCCAAACCCGATCCTTTTCGCCGCCGACCTGGCCAGCCGCACCAACCGCATAACCTTCGGGTTCGCCTGCATTACCGCCACTTTATGGCATCCCATCCGCCTCGCCGAGGACGTGGCCCTGCTGGACCAGTTGACCAAGGGACGGGTGGAAGTGGGCTTCGGGCGCGGCGGCAGGCCGGGTGAGAACAGGACCCTCAACGTTGCGGCTGACCCGCGGGATGACAGCCGGAACCGGGACTTGTTCACCGAGACAATCGACACTGTCATAGAGGCGTGGACCAAAGACTTCTTCTCCCATGACGGGCAACACTACACCCTGCCGCCCAAGGACATCCCCCACCATCCTTGGATGGAGTCGGAAAAGCCATACGTTGAAGACGGCCAAGTGACCAAGATCAAGGTGGTGCCGAAGCCGTACCAGGAGCCCCATCCTCCCATCTGGTTGATGGTGACCTCGGAGCGGACGGCCCGCTTTGCGGCGGAACGCGGCTACAACGCCATGGCCGCGGGCACCCCAATCAAAACACTCAGCGATCATGTGGACATGTATACCGAGATCCGGTCAGAACTCGAACACCGGCAGATCACCAGGGGAGAGGGATGGGCAGCCTCGCGGCCGGTACACGTAGCGCCCACAATGGAAGAGGCCCGCGGAAACTTTGAAATTCCGGTCATCAGACAGCGCGAGTTCCAACGGCTCAACTCCCAGTTGCGCAATACCACTCAAGCCACCGCTTCAAACGTGGACCAACGCTCCGGCGGCACACCGGAGTCCACAGCGCCGCCGGAAATTACTTGGGAGTCTCTGCGCGAGCGCGAGATGCTGGCGGGGTCCCCTGAAGACGTGATCGAACAGATAGAGCAATTGAGGGAAGTGTGCGGCATCGAGTACGTCAGCGCATTCATGGACGCCGGCGGCGTGCCTCACGACAAGGTAATGCGGTCAATCGAGCTATTCGGCACCAAGGTAATGCCGAAGTTCAGGTAAGCAGGGAACGGACAGAGAGGCTACCGGAAGCATACAGGAAAGGGAAACCCGGCTTCGGTGGTCAAGGCCCGGTGTACAACTCCGTGTCCGGGTGGAACTGGAACCATCCGAACCAGAACGCCATGTGGGTGGGTATCCGCGCCAGCATCTCCGACTCGCCCGACGTGTTGACCAGATATTCCTCGGTTACATGCCATGCGCTACCTCCGGTTTCCACTACCACGGGCGGAATTCCGGAGTCATCGCCACCTTCGTCCGATGCGAGCTCAAATGACCTTCCGCCGCGATAGTAGGCTCTGGCGCCCTCGCTCGCGTCCGACCCCAGCACCAATATTTCCTCGCCTCCCACCACGTCGTTGACTATGCGGCTGTCCCGCAGCGCGACCGCAGAGTAAGCCTTGTAGCTGTCGTTGAGTTGGACTCCCAGCACGACGTCCTTGGCATCAAGGGCGTGGTCCCGGTCAGGCACCGGGAACATCGTATCGGGAGCGTTGAAGTAGTCGTAGTAGATCGCTTGCGGGTCCTTCTCCGGCACGTAGAATTCGGCGTGATAGACGCCCGTATCATTGTCCAGCACCGTGGTGTCTGGATGAAGTTCCAGCCATTCCTCCCAGGTAGTGAGAAGGACTGCGAAGAAGTCGAGCTTGATACCCGAGTCCCACAACGGGCCTATGACGGGTTCGCCGGTAAATTGGTTCCAGAGCGAGTTGGTCAGGCGGTCGTACATGACCTTGTTGCTGCGGTACAGCATCCCCGACGTGCCGAAGGTGGTTGGCTCTCCGTTGATCTTCGCGGAATACACGATTCCGGCGCCGCAGAGGGTTCAATAAGCCAGGGCGATGGGTTCGCCTCCCAACACGTCGTTGGCCATCTCATGGGCGTTGACGATGCGGAGCGGGTATGCCCTGTGTTCTCCGTTGATGGACACGCCGAAGACCCGGTCGTCCGGATGCAGGTAGTTTTGCTCGTCCGCCGTAACTACCGGCGCGTTTTGAAGGTCAGGGATTCCGTCGGGCCGCACGCCTCCCCACGCAATCTCGAATACGTTTATCCGTGATCCTTGCTCCGCCGGGGCCAGGAACTCGCCAAACCTGGGGTCTATCAGGCTCATGAGGGCGCTCTTCCATCGCACGTAGCCATCGGGTGGGTTATATTCGTCGGCGTTCCTGCCCAGCCACTCCATCCACTCTTGCCAGGCGCTCCAGACGCCGCCAAATTCCTCGCCCGTTATCTCCGATATGGCCGCCTCGGTCAATTTCACCAGTGCCCACTCCTGGAAGAAGCGGAGCATCTCGATCATAACCGGGACCATGGACTTGTCATTGTTGGCGACGGCGAGGGCAACGGCCTTGCGAGTGTCATCAGGGTCATGGTCGAAGCTTGAGAAAAGCCGGAACATGTTCTCGGTGGAGTCGTAGTCCGCCGCGGGGGTGTATGGCTGCATTGAAGTCGGTTCCGGCGGGGTCGGCGTGGGCACCGGCGTCCGCTCCGGTGTTGCGGTCGGGATGGGCGAAGCTGTCGCAGTAGGCGTTGGAGTAGGCGAAGCCGCCGCCGGTTGTGCTGGAGCGGCCTGAGCCGCCGCAGACTGTGTCGGTGAGGCTCTCGGAGCACTCTCGACCGGACTGGCCGGCTCGTCCACACCGGAGCAGGCCATCGCAATGGCTACGATCAGTCCGGCCGCCAGCGCTCCCAGTTGACGCGAGATCCTACTCACAGGAGTCTTTCCGTCGTCGCCGGACAGCCTGTATGGCCCCGCTAAGGCCGGAACAGGGCCATGCACTTGTTGGAGTTGAATACGTGGGTCTCGATATAGTCGAGGACTTCCGGTTTCCGGTCCAACTCGGCCATGGCTCCCAGCAAACAGGCCCAGTTGAGAAGTTCCTGCTGGCCCGCGGCTTCAATCTGGGGTGTGGAGACCCGGCCCCAGGCGTCGTAATCGCCCGCCTGGAGGGACTCGAACATGGCGCGGTCGGACTCAATGTCCGGCCAGAGAAAATGGTTCTTCTCGGTCAGGAAGGCATGAGACCAGCTTGACGACGCCACCAGCGCCACACGCCAAGGACTCTCTTGAAGGGCTCGGGCCGTCGCCGCCCCCACCTGCATACAGCGCTTGAGGGAAGGGCCGGGCGGGTCCGGCTCCAGGAACTTGCCGTTCTCTTTGTGCGGCAGGATGCCTCCGCGGTTGCTGATGACCTTGCTCCCGTAGCAGTTGACCGCAAAGGGCACCACCGGTATTTCGAACCCCTTCCGGTCGTAGTCCAGGTATAGCAAGGTGTTCAAGACCGAGTGGGGCAACCCTGGGTCGTGCAGCGGCCTGTACGCATAGGCCATGTCCACGCCCTGCTCTATCAATTTGGTGGTAAGCCACCGGGCCGCTTGGGCGTGTCCTCGATACCTGAATACTTTGTCTGCGGGTTCGCCCCAAGCGTTGCGCTTCTTAGCCGCAAAGCCCTTGGTAAATGGGGAGGACTCCGACTCCTCATAGGCCAGGATACAGAAGGGAGGGATAATGTCCTCCCGGAAATTTTCGTACTGGTCGTCGCCGAATATCAGGACGAAGTCAGGCTCAAACGCCTGAATTTCATCGCTGATTACCCGAAAACTCTTCACCAAGCGTTCCCGGTGAAGGACTGCGGACGCGACGCCCTCGTCTTCCCCGTATTCCACGCGCATGGGCTCCGGCCAGTTGGCCGGGTTCTTCATATGCTCCGGGACGCGCTCGTCCCGCGCCAGCGTTATGTTGATTGGAAACGCCTTCTCTTCATCGGCTACCAGCATCGGGGGGTAGTGGGTTACGCCAACGCCCAGTATCTCAGCCATCCTGACCTCCCGTTTATAAAAGGGTTAAGCATCTCCCGGGGACCAGATCCAGTACCTGGACACGGCTCCGGCGTCCACGCGCAGGTCGAGTCCGGTAATCATTTCAGCGTCGTCTGACGCCAGAAAGACCGCCGCCTTGCCGTAGTGTGTCGGCTTGGGGAGCTTGAGCAGCGGCGCCCCTCTGCTGGCGTCCGGAAGCAGTCCCGCCGCGCGCTGTCCCAACCGGGGTCCCGGCCAGTCTTCCACACCCCACCTGGCAGCTCGCTCACGTCCTTCCGAAGAGTCGGTAGCAGTGGGCGTCAGGCTGTTGACGCGGATACCGTACCGGGACAACTCCATGGCCACCGACCGGGTGAAGTTCAGGAGTCCGCCCTTGGCGGTCCCGTAGCCGACGTTGCCGGGTTCGCCCTGATGTCCAGCGGTGGAAATGATATTGATGATGTTGCCCTGCCGGTTCTGGCTGATCATCAAGTGAGCTACGTGCTTGGTGAACAGGAACGCTCCGGTGAGTATGATGTCGGTCTGGCGCCGCCATTCATCCAAGGGCATGTTCAACACGCCCTTGAAGTTGAACTGGGCCGCGCCGTTCACCAGGATGTCCACACCTCCGAACCGTTCAGTGGCCCCTGAGATGGCGGCAAGCACTTGGTCTTCGTCGGTTACGTCACAGGCTATGCCCAAGGCGTCATGGCCCTCGGCAACTATAGCCGCGGCGCATTTATCGGCATAGTCCTGGCGAATATCGACGCAGACCAGGTTGGCGCCTTCCTTAGCCAACTCCTCGGCGATGCCTCCCATGATGTTAGGGCTTGTGCCCGTCACCAGCGCCGTTTTACCTTCAAGTTTCAAACGTTAATCCCTGGATTCCCGCTTTCGCGGGAATGACGATATAGTTCAGAATATGACGCTGACGGCACCGTGCCATGACAAGGCTTCCAAGTCCAGCACCGCCCGCCGGTAGGCTATTTTGAAGTCCCCGCCGTCCCGCCGCAGGATGTAATGGATGCTGCCTACGTAAGGCGCTCCTTCCCCAGCGCGGAACCGGTAAACCATGACGTTCGAGCGCACTGAAAGCTCACCATCACCGTTTTCTTTTACCCGCACGTTGGAGACGAAGCGGCGAGTCCGCGACCATGGGTACTCGCGGTGAGCGTGGCGGCTGTTCAACCGGACCGCCCGGGCGCGCAGACGGGTGATGTCATCGTCGATGAACACCAGGTCGCGCTGGGGGTCCCCTTCCGGCAAATCGGTAGTGGGGACGACGTAGCGGCCATCTTCGGTGAACAAGCCGACCCAGTCGTCCAAGCGCCAGTCATCGAGCAACTCGGCTTCCTTGAACAGGAAGTCCTCGACCAATTCGCGCAACGTAGGCTTGTCAATAGCCGTCATAGGTCACTTGGTGCCGGGGGCGTCAGTCGTCTGTTCCCGAAGCCACTGCGGCTTCCATTTCCGTGGGTTGCCTGTCCTGTACGTTGGTCTTGCCCAAACCCTGCATATGCGCGTGCCACTGGCGCCAGAAACCTCGCATCTGGAGTTCATCCGTCGATAGCGGGTCCGGCCTGAGCATACCCCTGGATATATCGGACCACTCGTTCTCGGTGGCCCGGAAGCCGATCTGGCACGATTCCAGGGCTTCCACGTCATCGGGAGTGGCAAAGCCCCCAGGCCCCAGGAAAGTGAGAAAGCTGTCCAGCCGCCTGGTCAACATAGTTTCAGATTCCTCTCGGGGGACAAGGTGCCAGGCAGTAACCTCCATGTGGTCGGGAGCCAGGGGTTCGAAGTACCTGATGGTGATGGCCATGATGTCGTTGATGACGAGGTTGGGGTAAATTATGAGGTTCCGGGAGGTATCGGCCATGCGGTAGGTGCGCTCTTCCCCGTATTTCTCCACCAATCGCCGGCGGACTTGGGCAATCGGCTCCCTGGCCTCCTCGCCATATAGAGGGTGCCAATGGGCAATGGGGCGGCCGTTCCGGACTGCGGACTCAATGACGCAGTGGCCGTTGCCCAAGGCCCTTGCCGCGGTGGGACGGCGGGACGCCATGGTCTCCCCACTGTCGTCAGTCCCCAGGCTGTTGATGTAGTCCAAGTAAGTCTGGTGAGTCGGGACCAAGTGGTACCCGTCCAGGCTGTTTTCAACGAGGAGCTTCCAGTTGGCCTTCATGGTGTACTTGTTGGAGCCGGCGACCACCCGCATCCCTTCCTCGGCTTGGTCCACGATCAGGTCAAGGTACTCTCTGGCGCCCGCCAGGTAAGTGACCAGGTCCTCCACATAGGGATTGAAGCTCACGAAAATAAAGCCGCGGTAGTTTTCCACCCTGGGCGGCTCCTTCAGGCCCAACTCACCCCGGTCGAAGTAGGGGCCGTAGGCATCTTCGCCGGGGACGCCAATCAACTCTCCGTTGGTGTTGAAAGACCAAGCGTGGTAGAAGCATTGCAGGACTTCGGCGTTCCCTTCGTCACGGCGGCAGATCAAAGCGCCCCGGTGGGGGCAGGTGTTGAGAAACACCCTTATCTGGCCATCCTTGCCGTGGGCGAAGAAAAGAGGCCGACCGGCTATCGTGCGGCGCCGGTAGTCTCCGGGGTTCTCCACTTCCGATTCGTGTCCCAGGTAGATCCAGCACCGGTTGAAGATTCGCTCCCGTTCCCTCTGGAACAGGTCATTGGAGGTCATGGACGACCGGTGGACTCTGAAGATTCCCCTCTGCCGGTCGTCTATGATCAGGTCTTTAATCTCCATAAAGTCACCAAGTCCCCAGCATCGATTGGATATGGACGCTAGACTAGGGTGCTTCCTGGAGGTTGTCAACAGGCGGTCGAGGCTTGGGTCCGGTACGCAAAACGAGGCACGACCAAGCACCCGATGATTGACGGTTCCCTTCCCAGTGCATACTATCCCAGCAGAAGCAGAATGTGCCATGTCAACGTGACACCCAGGAGGTAAGGAGTGAAGTACGACTACATCGTCATCGGCGCAGGGTCGGCGGGGGCCATACTCGCCACCAGGCTTTCGGAAGACCCCAACATCTCGGTGCTCCTGCTGGAGGCTGGCCCGGACTATCCGGAGATAGACAGCCTCCCGGAGGAGGTCAAGTACGGGTACATGTCGACCAAGAGCGTTTGGGACAGCGACCATAGCTGGCAGTACCGCGCCAAGGGCGCGGGGGACAACGAGATCGAGATTCCCCGGGGCAAGGTGACGGGCGGGTCCAGCGCCATCAACGGGCAGATTTTCCTCCGGGGCATTCCCGAGGACTACGACGACTGGGCGAGTTGGGGAAACGATGAGTGGAACTTCCAGAAGCTGGTGCCCTACTTCAACATGGTGGAGACCGACACCACCTACCAGGACGATCCGGGGGACTTCCACGGCTCCAACGGCCCCATCATCTGTCACCGGTTTCCGGAGGACCAGTGGCGGGAGGGCAACAAGGTATGGTTCGAGGCTTGGCGGGACAACGGGCACCCGTTCTGCGAGGACCACAACGCGCCCGGCACCGCCGGAGTAGGTCCCACGCCGCTGAACAATCCCAACGGCATCCGCTGGTCCACGTCCATAGGTTACCTCGGCCTATCGCGTCACCGGCTCAACCTGACTATCAGGCCCAACGTGACGGTCAAGAGGATACTCTTCGACAGAACCGGAGAGCGGCCCAGGGCCACTGGCGTCGAGGCGGTATCCGACGGGGAGACTTTCGTCGTCGAGGCTGAGGAGACCATCCTCAGCGCCGGGGCCATCGGGTCACCGCAGATACTGATGCTCTCAGGCATCGGCCCCGCCGACCACCTCAGGGAGCACGGGATAGAGGCCGTCATCGACGCGCCGGGGGTTGGCCAGAACCTTGCCGACCATCCCCTGATCAACATACTGTGGGCCACCAAGCCGGAAGTGGAGCTGGAGCGGTTCGCGGCCAACAGCCAGCTCTTGGTGAGGTACACGGCCGAGGGATCTTCACTTGACAATGACATGATCGTCTACCTGAACGCCGGCGCGGGCGTGCCGCGCAGCCGGGGAGGCGCGCACGACGACCTGGTGGGAATCGGGGCCAGCCTGGGACTGAACCTGGCGTTGTCGAAGGGGGAGATCAGGCTCCGCTCCAGCGATTACAGGGACCATCCCGATCTCAACTACAACCTGCTGGACCACGAGGAGGACCTGCGCCGGTACCGGGACGGCGTCCGCATGATCGTCGGCTTGGAGGACCATCCGGCAATGTCCGGCATGATCGAGAACAGGGTCTACCCGGAGGACTCCGACCTGGAATCTGACGAGGCCCTGAACACCTGGGTGAGAAGGTGGGCCGGGACCGGCCACCACGTCTCCTGCACCGCCAAGATGGGACCCAGTTCAGACCCCATGTCCGTGGTGGACCAGTACGGCAAGGTATATGGCGCGGAGGGCCTGCGGGTCGCGGACGCCTCCATCATGCCCGAGTGCGTGCGGGCCAACATCAACGTCACCGTCCTGATGATAGGCGAGCGGGTCGCGGACTTCATCAAGCAGGGGAAGTAACCAAAGGAGAAACCATGACCAGCGTTGAATACAATCCGGCAGCCCAATTCGAGGTCGAAACATCCGATCTGGTCTACCTGGAGCACGATACCGGCAGCCTGGAGGCAACCATCTACCAACCCCAGGGGGAAGGCCCCTTCCCGGGTCTGCTGGACGTTCACGGCGGCAGATGGTTCCTGGGTGATCGCTCCGCCGACCATCTTATGAACTCGGCTCTCGCGGCCAGCGGCATTGTGGTCGTGGCGATAGACTTCAGGCTGGCCCCGCACCACCCCTACCCCGCGCAAATCCTGGACGCCAACTACGCTGTCCGCTGGATGAAAGCCCAGTACAGACAGCTCAACATAGACCCGGATTCGGTAGGCGCTATGGGCTGTTCCAGCGGCGGTCACACTGTCGCGCTGAACGGGTTGCGCCCGAGGGACTCCCGCTATGCGGCGCTGCCGCTGCCTCAAGGGGAGGACGTGGACGCATCACTGCGATTCATGGTGTGCTGCTGGCCCGTCGTCGACCCTTACGCCCGCTACCTGTGGGGCCGCGACATTGGTGACGAGCGGTTCATTGGCCCCACGGAGTCCTACTTCACAGAACCCGAGAGCATCCATGTAGGAAACCCCCAGGAGGTCCTGGACCGTGGAGAGGCGCAGGAGCTGCCGCCCGCGATAATCATCCAAGGGACCGATGACAACAACGTTCCCCTGTACATTCCCGCAAAGTTCGAGGCTACCTACCGTGCCGCCGGGGGTGACATAGAACGGGAACTGTTTCCGGGAATGCCTCACCAGTTCGGGAATATACCGGGACCTGCATCGGAAAGTGCCATCGAGATAATGAAGGCCTTTATCTCGCGGCAGTTGTCACGCCCGGCGGTGGCGCCGGCGTGACGGTCGTTTCATGCGGCTTGTCTGGGCAGCCATGGCTGGCTCTTGGGATGGTGGTCACTCCCTGCTCCGTAAAAGGGCTTTGAAACCCGCCTGCTCAAAGTGCCGGTCAAAGGCCAGGGCTTCTTGGATTTGGCGTGTTTCCATGACGATGAAGCTTGCGCAGTCCACCACGCTCCAGCTCTGGTCCAGCCGTGTCAGATAACGCTCTAGGGCAGCCTGGAATTGGATGCTGGTCTGGGGCACCACCTCCACGTTGGGGTCGGCCATCCATTGCAATACGGTTTCTCCTGCAAGACGTCGTACTTGGCTACCTCCCCCGGTTACGTGGTTGAGGACCTCGGTCAGCACCATTTCCGTGGTAACTATAGTGGCGCCTGCGAACCTGGTGCTGAGTTCTCTTGCCTTGGTGTGCAGGTTGTCTCTCTCGTTGAGCAGTGCTATCCAGTAACCGGTGTCAGCGAATACTTCCAGCATCAGCTGCCTTCCCTGGGATGTCCGTAAAGATAATGCTTCACGTTCTGTGCCCCGTCGGTAGGTAGATTGTCCCATATCTCTGCGGGTGCCGACTGGCGAATGCGGTCAGCTGTCTCCAGAACACTGTGCTGTTGCTCTTTGTTCCGACTCTGCTCCTCAATGTAGATAGTTACAACGGTACCTTCCTGTAGTTCCAGGGGTTCCAGGGGTTTCAGCGCCCCGTTGACGTATTCGGCTGTCAGTCGTAAGGCCATTATTGTTCTCCATTTGGGAAGAGCCCTTCTGCCCTTCGGCGTTTAGGGAGCGCAGGGTCACCTGTCACCATTATTGTAGAGCGGGTGATCGTCCGGGTGGTGAGTCCTCTCATGCTCTTATTTTCCTTCTCTTGCAGAAGTTTCGCAATTCTCTTGTCATGCTGTGTTATCGTATGGCTATCTATTCATTTCCGGCGGAATTACAGCGTCACGCGATAGCCTTTAACAAGGGAGAGGACTATGGAAACTCGCATTCTGGGGCGGACAGGACATCCGAGCACCGTGGTCACTTTTGGCGGGGTCCTGGTGGGTTACGTCGATCAGGACGAGGCCAACCGGGTTATCCAACTCGCCCTTGACCATGGCGTCAACCACGTCGACATTGCCCCCACCTACGGCGAAGCGATGGAACGGATGGCCCCTTGGATGCCGGAAATTCGCGACCGCGTGTTTCTTGGCTCCAAGACCAGAGGGCGTACCCGCGACGAAGCTTGGCGAGACGTCGAAAGCATCATGAAGCGGCTGAACGTTGAGACGTTCGACCTGTTCCAGCTACACGCGGTGATCAACGGCGACGAACTGGATAAGGTCACGGCTGCGGGCGGGGCCTTGGAGACGTTGCTCGAGATGAGGGAGCAGGGGTTGACCAAGTGGGTAGGGATCACCGGCCACGGCCCATACGTCCCAAGCACCATCCTCGAGGGACTGCGGCGGTTCGATTTCGACACGGTCATGTTCCCGTTAAACCCCGCCATGGCCAGGGACCCCGACTACCGCCGCGACTCCGAGGCATTGCTTCGCGAGTGCCAAGTGCGCAACCTGGGAGTCCAAACCATCAAGATGATCGCCCGCGGCGGCTGGGGCGACCGTCCCAGAGACGTGCAGACTTGGTACGACCCCCACCGGGAACAGGAGGACATTGACTCCTCGCTCTGGTGGGTACTCTCCCATCCAATGCACACCGCGCCCAGTTGCGGAGAGATTACGTTGCTGCCAAAGGTGCTGGACGCCGCCGAGCGCTTCAAGCCGCTGTCATTGGAGGAGCAGGAAGCCGTCCTGGCCAAGCAACGTCCGCCCCTTCCCCACCCGGAATTGGCGATACCTGCCGCCGCCTAGAAAGGAATCTACTCCGATATCCCCAGGGCCCTTCGCACCGCTCCGCCAATGGGTGTCAGCGGGCTCTCTTCGGGAGGGCCGTGGGGCACCATGCGGTTGTGATGGATAGCAACCGCCAGCCGGTGTTGAGGTTCCACCCATCCCAGGGAGCCACCGGCCCCGTTATGGCCGAAAGCCAGGGGGTTGTCCCCCATGGCGCCCATGCCGGGACTACCCGCGAAGTGGAAGCCTCCGATGGTCCCATTATGGGGCTTGCCCTGCACCGGGTCGTAATCGCTGGGAGGACGGGGTATATGGAAGGTCCGCACCCGGTCCTCGGAAAGAAGGCGCACACCGTCCAACTCGCCGCCATTGGCCAGCATAGAGTAGAAACGGGCTTGGCTCCGCGCGTTCATGATCCCCTGAGCTCCGGGGATACAGGACTGGCGCACATCGGAGCGGCCAAACACTTCCTGGGTGGTCCCTACTATGGGCGGAGAGGCCCGGAACCGCAGCGAGTCCGGAGGTATCCCCGGAGCGCCGGGAGGGACCTCCGGTAAATTGGTGAGTTTGGCCACCCGGAACTCAACCTCGGGTGGAATTCCGGCCCACAGGTCTGTGATGCCCAGGGGTTGGCAGATTTCTTCCTGGATGAACTGACCGAAGGGCCGGTGCATTGGATCGGTGCGGCGCACTACCTCGCCTACCACCCAGCCAAAGGTGTAGGCCATGTAGCCGCTTCGGGTGCCCGGCTCGAAGAGTGGGTGCATCTCCGCAATCTGCCCCACCATCCAGTCCCAGTCGCACATCAACTCCGGGGTAACCCCCACCGGCATCAAGGGGACCCCGATACGGTGGGTCAACGCATCGAACACCGTACCTTTGTCCTTGCCGTGCTTCCCGAATTCGGGCCAGTATTTGGCCACAGGCTGGTAGTAGTCCACCAGTCCCCGCTCCGCCTGGATATGGAGCGCTGTCGCCGTCATCGCTTTTATATTGGAAAACACCGGGAAGAGGGTGTCCCCGTCGACCTCCCGGCCGGTGGTCTCATCGGCCAGGCCGCCCCACTGGTCGATCACCAGTTCGCTGTCCAGGTAGGCTGCGACCTGAATTCCGATTTCCCCGCGTTCTCCGATGGCGACGTCGATAGCTTCTTGTACGATGCTCTTTGGACTTTCCGTCATAACTACAACCCTCCGTCGATGATTCTTTGGAAAGCCTCGGCTCAATCAGCAAGCCAGGTTGGCATACCAGTCATGTGGCAGGATTCCTTGATCAAAAATGTCCAGCGGCAGGTACAGGGCGACGCAAGCATTGGGCACGCAGGTACTATACAGCCCTGTCCATCGAATAACCAACTTTGGCCCTAGGGCCAGTTCTCTGTTGCTGCAAGAACAGGACCTCGTTTTCTCTTGCTGGGCTGCCCCCAGCCATAAACGTTGACAGCCCAATTCAATCAATATAGGCTTGGCCCAAAGGCGCTGCCGGGTTCTGGCTCGTAAGTTTCAACCCCCAAGTGAGCCATTGTCTGAGTACAGGGAGCTTGAACGAGCATGAAGTTTTACAGCTTTGATGAGACCACCTATCCCGGTATTCCCGACGAAATCGGGCCTGAGTCACGGCAGACCAACAAGTTCTGCGACCCCCGGTTGGCGGCCCTCACTTACCAAGAGCACTTGGACGAATGGGAACTGTGCGAGGAACTGGGCTTCGACGGCGCCTTCGTCAACGAGCACCACTTCACCTACTTCAACATCAACCCGTCATGCACCGTGTTGGCCGCTGCCCTGATTGCCCGGACCAAGCGGATGAAGGTTGGCGTCATCGGCCATGTCCTGCCCCTGCGGCACCCGGTGCAGACCGCCGAGGAGTTCGCCCAACTGGACGTGCTCTCCGGGGGCCGCTTCATCGGCGGCATCGTCCGCGGGGTTCCACAGGAGTACGTGTCCTACAACGTGGACCCCTTCAGCAGCCGCGCGCGCTTCGCCGAGTCGTACGAAATCGTCAAGAAGTGCCTGACCGAAGAAATCTTCGACTACCAAGGCGACTTCTACAACCTGAAGGCGGTGTCCGTCTGGCCGCGCCCGATTCAAGACCCGCTACCCATCTGGATGCCCGCCGGCTCCGCAGAGACAATCGAATTCGCCGCCCGGCACCGTCTCCCCATAGCCCGGGTGTGGAACCCCACGGTAGTGTTTCAAGATGCCTTCGAGTATTACCAGGAGGTTGCCAGGGAGCAATTCGGCTGGGACGCCGGCCCTGAGTATTTCATCGGCTCCCGCTACATTCACGTGGCCGAGACTACCGACCAAGCAATCGACGAGTGCCGCGAAGCTGTAATGTACGTCCGCCGCCTCACCACCTTCAGCCGTCCGGTGCAGGTGCCCGCCCCGGTCCCGGGCTTGCAGACCGACCGGTCCTACCAGTACCGCAAGCGCTCCTCAGGGGCCGAGATGCCTGGGCCCGGCACTCCTTTTGAAAAGCTCCGGGAGACTGGCTTCATCGTTTGCGGTGACCCCGACTACGTAACCGAATGGCTGGCCAACGACATGCAGACTGCCGGCTACGGCCATTTCCTGGGCATGTTCCGGGTGGGCAAGAACACCCACGAGAACGTCATAAAGTCAAAGCGCTTGTTTGCCGAGGAGGTCATGCCGCGGCTGAGGGACATCAATGCCCCTTCCATTGTATGAAGATTTCAACTATACCCTGACCCGGGAGTCCTTGGAGACCCGGGGCGAATTTCATGAGACCGGGGAAGGAAAGGTCACCGTCGGCTGGGAGATGTTGGTGCCCCCGCCAGGGCCAGACGGAGTGCCATACATGCTGATTTTCGTAGGGCCCACCTCCGAGCACCGGGGCTGCGCCATGCGGTTGTGCTTGGTGGACGGGCAGGGTGTTCCGGCGCCGGACGATGCGACGGTAATTCTGGAGACTTACTACAGGACCGGCTCGGAGCGTACCGTTATGTTCCAAGGCCGCTACGGAGACTTTATTGGGATAGCCGACCAGCGGGCTCCGGGCGCCGCTCTGGCGGTGCAGAGGCGGGCCGAGTCGGGCGAGGACTACGTGATTCGCTTCGGCGTCACTCTTCCCGAGGGGTCCCCTCTGCCGGACCTCGAAGCTAACGAATCTTACTTCGAGCTTGACTGCGTCAAACTCTGGTGGAATGAAACGGCCTGACTACCGTGGAGTCTTGCACCGGAACCGGGATGATGCCAAAGAGGTGGGCTTATGGGAGCCGCTGACGGGTCCATTTTCAGCCGAAAGGTAGTCCAGGCAGGCGGGTTCGACATTTCCTGCTTGGTGGGCGGCGCCGACGAGGGCATCGATCCGGTGCTTTACCTTCACGGTCTGGGCGGAGCCGGCAAGTGGGAAGCCTGTCACATGGCCCTGGGCACCGCCGCTTTGACCTACCTGCCCCAGTTGCCGGGATGGCGGGAAGGCCGCCCGCCGGAATCGCTGCGGTCCGTCGCCGATTACGCCGGTTTGGTCCTGGACTTGATGGACGCCCTGGAATTGGAACGGGCCACCTTGGTGGGCCACTCCATCGGCGGGTGGGTCGGGCTGAAAGCGGCGGTTAGAAACCCTGAACGGGTCAGCCGGATGATAATGGCAAGCCCGATGGGATTGGATTTCCCCTCGGCTGCTTCCCCGGACCTGTCCGGCTTGGACCAGGAAGCCTTCGCTACCGCAGTGTTTGCCAAGCTGGGCCTCATCGCCACTGCCCAGTCCTACGGGTTCGGCGCGGAGTGGGAGAACGTGCGGAGGGGCCCGGAGTTCGAACGCCAATGGAAGGGCCGGGACTTGGTTGCCGAATTGGCCAAAGAGGGGTGCGCCGATCCGGAGATGACGGCCATGCTTCCAGTCATTGAAGCTGAGACCCTGCTGGTCTGGGGCCGGCAGGACGCGCTGACGCCCGTGGAACAGGGAGAAGCCCTGCGTTCCACTCTTCCCAACTCCAGGCTGAACGTGATAGACAACTGCGGGCACCTGCCGATGGCGGAGAAACCGGAAACCTTCAACCGCTTGATCCGGGACTTCTTGGTGGGAGTGGAGGAAGACATTCCTGACGTGGTACGGGTCTGAGTGGGGACCGTAGCCTGAGGTGGACCGTGGTGGATGAGTCTTGGTGGAGATAGGGGGAATCGAACCCCCAACCTCGGCATTGCGAACGCCGCGCTCTCCCTGTTGAGCTATATCCCCAGAAAGTTGTTGCCGCCGGGCAGGAACCCCGGCTGCGGTACCTGCGTAGTTTCACCACGTCAAACAGTGGTTAAACATGCGCGTGTTCTACCAGAATCGTAAGTCTGCGAACCTGTTGCTGTCAAGTTGACCGAGGCGCCTCACGACAGGTCTCAGTACGCCACCGGCGTCATGGCAGTTCCATGACGCCGGTAAATCCGTAGACGTTTTGGAAGGGTATTTCCTTACCCGGCGACGCCGGCGGGCACGGGCCGGTGGCCCCAAATGCTGCCCTTCTCGTGACGCTGGACCTGCCAAGTGGCGTCGTCCACTGTGCGGGCGCCCCAACCGTACTCAACGTCGAAGCCCGATGGAGTCCTCATGTAGAAGGAGGTCATGTGGTCGTTGGTGTGGCGGCCCAAGCCTCTGGTTATCCAGATCTCCTGGTCCTGCACCAGATCGTATGTCGCACCCACGTCATTGAGTGACTGGGTCTGCACCATGAAGTGGTTCAAGCGTTTCGGACGCTTGCCCTCTATGAGCGCGAGGGTGTGGTGCCTGGGGTTGCAGTGGAAGAAGACCAGGTTGCGGATGAAGTCGCTGATCTTCATACCGAGTACGTCCCGGTAGAAGGCCACCGCACGGTCCAAGTTTTCCACGTGGTAGACCACATGCCCCAGTCCCTGATCACCGGTGACGAACCCGGACACAGCCCGCGGCGAGTTGAATGGCTTGTCGAAGCTTATCGGCGGTCCGTAGAACACCTCGGTGGGAGTTCCCTCCGGATCCTCGAACTTTATCAGGCCCTCGACCTTGCGGGCCTTGGCTTCATCGGGCGTACCCGTAGTAACTTCCACCCCAGCTTGTCGCAGTTGCTCCGCCATCTCCCGCAGGGCGGGCTCGTCGGTTACTTGGAAGCCCACGTACTCCACGTCGTCTTTGCCAGTGGGGGAAAGAATGAACCTCTGGCTGTACTCGTCCATGCGCAGGGTCAGGTTGCCGTCGTCGCCGACACCGTTGGACTGAAGGCCAAGGACTTCGGTGGCGAAATGCTCCCATTCTTCAATGTTACTGACGCTGATTCCTACATATCCCAGTTGGGTAACGCTGGCCATGTCTCTCTCCTAACGTAGCCTGATAATACGTATTATCAAACGCGCTGTCTGTTCAGTCAAATATCATGACGGCCTGATTGGTCCGTCAGGCCAACACCGCCACTATTGCGCCCATATCCAAGTGACTGTCCAGCAATTCCCTGAACCGCTCGACCTTGCGGAGGGAGTGCGGAGTGGCCCGGTCAATGACGCCGGCCAAAGCCTCGGCGGCGTCCAATGTGGTATCGTCGACCACCATCAGCGGCACGTCGCGCTGCATGGCCTCCGCCTTGATGTACTCGGTGGGGTCGCCTCCGCCAGTCAGCACCAAGCACTTGGTGTCCTCCATGAGGCTTGCCAACTGGATGTCCGGCCTTTCAGCCCGGACGATGACGGCTTGGTTGGAGTACCGACCGTAATAAGTAGTCCCCGAGTCCATGATGTTGCCGCCGATGAGGAACCGGTCCAAGTGGGCGTCGGTGTTTACCGGTTCCTGCACCCAGCGCGCTCCCAAGTGATCGGCGAGTTGCTGCACGGTGACGGTTATCATGGTGCGGTCTTCCGGTACCACGCCTAACACCTGCACTCCGGCGGTGCCGATGCCCGCGGCCAGTCCTTGGTCCACCGTATGACCCCGGTATGGCGGAACGCAATTTATGACAACTCCCGCAATACGTCCGCCGTATGCCTCGCAAGCGCTCGTGACGGAGCTTGCGTCCAGATCGTCAGAATATCGGACTATCAGAAGAACAGGGCAGTCGAGAACGGCTGCCATATCGGAAGACACCGAGGAACTAACGCCGTCGCCGGGTCGAGCGTCGGGCCCTTCCACCAACACCACGTCTGTGGCATCGTTCAGGTCACTCACCGCTTGTCGTACCAAGGCCAAGTCGGCTTGGCCGGGGGACGCATTTTCGAACAAAGACCGCGGTGCAGGAACATTGGGAAGACCGGCGCCGCCCAGAATGTGTTCGCGGATAAAGGCAACGTCAGGATCGTTATCTGCGTTCAGGGAGAAGGGCTTGTAATACGCCGCCCTTTTCCCCTCGCTTTTGAGGCGGGCAAGAAGCGCGCTGACGAAACAGGTCTTGCCGGAACCCGGCTGGAACCCGGACACTAACAGAGTCGGCAATGGAACCCCCTGGTGACTTGTGCCGGCGGGGCAACGCAGCCCTAGCCGTCGGACACGTCCTTGAACCCGGTGTCGTAGGGATCGAAACCGTCTGGGAAGCGCGTGGTCTCGTCAAACTTGGCCATGCTGAGGTCTGACCGGTGCAGGCTGGCTTGGGTGAAGTTCGCGCCGCGCATGTCCGCCATGGTCCACATGGAGTCCCTGATCATGGCCTTGGTGAAGTCGGCCCCGCCCATAACCGCCCGGTCCATATCCGCGCCGTTCATATTGGACGAAATGAAACGGGCGTTGGTCAGGTTAGCGCTGCGGAGGTCTACCTCTATCATGGTGGACTGGCTGAAGTCGGCCTCGGTAAGGTCCGCTCCCAGGAAACAGGCCCGCCCCGACCGGCTTTGGCGTATGACCGCCCCATGAAGAACGGCCCGCTTCAGGTCGGCCCAGAACAGGTTGGCGTTGGTCAGGTCAGCACCACCCAGGGAGGCGGAGGTAAGCGTGGCCCTGCCCAGATCGGCGTCCTGGAGATTGGCGCCGGTCAGGTCTGCGTTGGACAGGCCGGCCCTGGTGAGGCGGGCGCCGCGCAGGTTTGCGCCACGGAAGTTAGCGTTCCCGATTTTACAGCCCCGCAGGTCAATGCCGGAGAGGTCTGCGCCTTCCAAGTCCAATTGGACGGTGGGATTTTCCGAACGCCACTCAGCAAACCGTTCGGACCCGCTTTTGATCAAGTCTACGTGTTCCGGGACTGCCACACTTTCCACTCCATTTTAGGGAATCGCAAAAGATGCAGTCCTTCGGCTGACTGCCGGGACTGCATCACTCGTTCGCTCCGGTTAACTTGCAGGGCGGGCCTTAGTTGCCGGCCACCGCCGCGTCGAAGTCGAAGATTTTTTCCGCGACCATCATCTTCAGTTCATTGACCTTCGACAGGTTGGGGAATCCATCAGGGTCCTCTTTGCGGTCGAAGATTTTCTCGCCGTTCAGTAAGACCTCCAGCCTGCCTGCGCCGGCGGGGGTCATCTTGACCGACACTTCACCTGGGCTGCTGGCGCTCCACAACTCCGTCGCCAACCACGTGGCGACAGGGTAGTAGCCTCAAGGCACACAATAGACTATGTCCACTTCCGCTTTGCCGAATTCAGGGTCAGCCATACTCCTCCTCAGTTCATACCGAGTTTGAGGTTAGTTTAATCAATCGCAATAGGCGGCGCAAGCAGACCCAACGGCCGCCTGACTTGGCTAGTCGTCGGCGGTGGCGGGCTCTCTCGGCGCGGCCTCAACCAGTTGGTACAGGGTGGAACGGGCACGAATTTGTTCGTCCCATCCGCGGACCCGGAGGTCTATCATCAAGCCGTCGGGGCCTTTGTACTTGCGGTTGACGCGGCTGCTGCCGGGGCACTCGGTGCCGCCGTTGGCCTCGAATGTGGATACCGATTCGTCCAGGTCATCCACGTAGAAACCGATGTGATGAACGCCCTTGACGGTGGACGGGCCCTCGCCCAGGTTGGGGGCATCTTCCGAGCCGATTTTCAGGATGGCGAAGTAGATGTAGCCGTCGGTAAGCCACACGCCTTCCTCTCCGGTTTCGGCGGGGGTGCGCCGCAGTTCATCGAGACCGAATACCGTCTTGTACCACTCGGCGGTGGCCGCCGGGTCTTCCGTGTGCAGGGCTATGTGCTTGATTCTCGACGCCATAATGCGCCCTCCTTGGCGTGAATAATCGTGAGAGGTGTTACCGCAGTATCGCGGTCCCTATGCCCACAGCGGTCTTGTCGCTGTTCTGGTTCTGGCAGTAGATTTCCACCGTGACTTCAGTGCCGTTTTCCACTTCGGTCTGGTGGGTGACGGCGCCATGCACCGTGATGGTGTCGCCGTGCTTCACGGGCCGCAGGAACTTGAGGTTCACCGAGCCGGTGTGGTTGAAGACCTCCGGTCCGAAAAAGCGGCGCAGTGCCTCCGCTGCAAAGGCCACCGACATGCGACCGGAGGCGAGGGTATAGGTCGTTCCCAGCCGTTGTTGCGCGATTTCCTCGTTGTTGTGGATGTTCTGACGGTCCAGGATTCCGCAGGACTCGAACTGGAGGATGCTGTCAGTGGTGACGGACTTGGTTACCGACGGTATCGGAGTCCCCGTTTCTAACTTTGTGGATGCCATTTCTTACCCACCTCATCGGGTTTCTTCATTTGATATGTACGAAGTCTCTCCAACAACCGGCCGTCCTCGTCGACGGCGGTGGCCTCGATGACCAGATACGGCTTGTCCCGCCGCATGTACTTGTCGGCCACACGTCCGGTCACCCGAATTTTTTTACCGGGCATGGGTGGGTTGAAAAACTCCACTTGGTTGCCCGCGTTGACGCCGCCGGTGGTGTCGTCGTAGACCATCGCCAAGGCCGTGGCATCATGCTTGACCGCCAGTGTCGGGAAGCATCCATCGGGGTCGTCGATGGAAGCGCGGAAATTGTCCAGCATTTCCTGGGTCAACAGGTACTCGTAAGACCCCAGTTCTTCCCCTATTTCCACTTCGTCGTAAACAAACAGTTTCAAGGGTTGTTGCGCCATAGCGTAATTCCTACGAAGAAAAGTATGCAGATTCTCATTGCGGGATTTATCAGCCTCTACAGCAATTCCCGCTTGAAGATCAAGCGCTCCAGTCCCCACTTCCGGCTGCCCAGGACGCCGATGATGCCGGACATGGCGAACCAGAGGAGAGGGATTTCGCCGCCGCCCTTCAGATGCGGCCAAGGCTGATTTGGCGAATGCACCATGAAGTAGGCGACGATCATAGTGACCACCAAAGCCCCTGCGCCCAACCGGGTGAACACGCCAAGCCCAATCAGGAATGCCGATATCAATTCCACCCAACCGGCGATGGCTATTAGCGGCCGGTCCGGAGGCATTTGAAATCCCCAGAGGCCGAAGACCTTTTGTGCACCGTGCAGCGCGGCCGCGAATGCCATTATCAAGCGGAAAAGTAGATAGAACTCCTCGGAAAACTTCAGGAAAAGCCTCCCGAAAATAGGGTTTCCCTGTTCTCCTTCAAACGGTGGAGCGCCCTGTTGTGCTGACATAGGCGACCTCCTCTCGACTCACCTGATAGGATTGGTGTTGCCAATGGTACCGATCATCGCGTCATTCCGCACTTTAGAGAAGGCGACAGTCAATGTCAAACATTAAGGGGTTGGTTGTGGCCTAACCGTTTGCCAAGGCCTATAATTGTTGAAACACTTCCGGTCATGCAACCTGAGAGGACAAATGGACCTCACCTTCGAAAAGGGCGACCCCCAAGCTCCAAAAGGGCACGCGGTAATTTACTTCCGAGTGAATACGGAGCCCGACAAGGTCTACGCGACCTACGTGATTACCCTGCCGATCAAGGCAGACCTCGGGAAATATGTCCCGCCTTTCCTGTCCGCCCACTTGGGCAACCTGCCCTTGAATGACTTGTCGGCTTTTGCCATGCCCCCTGTGCCGGAGCCGGTGGACAGCTATGAAGAATTGGTGATCTTGTGCGACCGTAGGGCCGACGACCTGGTCTTTGCCACCAGTATGTTCTCCTTCGATCTGCCCAGAATGATGGAGTCCATCACGGAAGCGGTGTCCGCCTACTCCGACTTATGCAAGCAACGGTTTGGGCAGGAAGCGCCGCCCACCGGAGAGTTGCCGCAACAACCCGATGTTGCAGAGTCTGAAGAGGACCGGGCGTTCTCCGTCAACGAAGTCCTCTTCAGCTTGATGAGCGAGTCGGACAAGCTGGCTGAACTGGCCAAGCTCCTGGGCAGCCTGCGCTTTGCCGTAGAGGGAGGCGATTCGGGTACGGTGGTCGAGGTCTCGGAAGAGATCAATACACTGGCCCGCCACCTCCCGGAGGAGTTCCGGGTTCCCACTTTGCTCGCGGTAGCCAAAGACACCTCTCAAAAGGGGTCTCGATTGGCCCAGCTTTACTTGGACCGGTGCTTCCGGTTGTCCGCAGGAGATTACTCCAGCGTCCAGAACTTGGAGAACGAGATACGGTCGCTGGAAACCCCGGAATAGTGGTGGAGTACTATTCTCCCTGATCATCCCCAGTCCAGCTCGAGTGGTCCTTATCGGCTCGATAATCCGTCCCGGCTTTACCCCAGCCTGTTACAATTAGGCATCGCCAGACAACGCGTACCCTCGGAGGAATCAAGCGGTTGGCGTACCTTTCCCATCTGAGCCTCACCAACTTCCGCAACTTGGCGCAAGTTGACTTGGAACTGCCTTCCGGGATAGTGGTTTTCTTTGGTCCCAACGCGCAAGGCAAGACCACTCTGCTGGAAGCGGTTTACCTGCTGGCTATCGCTCGCTCGTTCCGCGCCGAAAACGAACGGGAGGTGGTCAACTTCGGTTCGGCGGCCGACGGAGGTCAAGCCTTGGTGGGAGGGACAGTTGAACGGAAGGATGACCGACTGGCGGTCTACGTGGGGTACCAGAGCGTACCCACCGCGACGCCGGGAGTCGGAGCTCACACCGTCCGCAAGGAAATCCGCGTGAGCCGGGTGCGTTTCACCGCCGCCCAGTTGGTGGGCTTGGTAACCTCGGTCCTTTTCACTGCTGAGGATGTTCAATTGGTCCTGGGGCCGCCGTCAGCCCGCCGGAAGTTCCTGGACATCCTCATTTCCCAAGCCGACAACCTGTACCTGAAGGGGTTGCAGCGGTACCAGCGAGTAGTGCAGCAAAGGAACCGGTTGCTGCGTCTTTGCCGGGAAGGCCGGGCGGGCGCCGACGAACTGGTATTCTGGGACGCTGAACTGGCCCGGGAAGGGGCTTGGCTCACGTGGCGGCGGGCCGAGGCAGTAAGGGAGTTGAATACCCTGTGCGCCGAGCACCACCTGCGGTTGAGCGGCACGGAAGACGACTTCCGGATGGAGTACCGGCCCAGCGTTCCTGCGGACGGAGACCTGCAAGACGTGGAAGACAGCTTCAGGGAATCGCTGGCGGCCATCGAAGCACGGGAACGGGCCACCGCCACAACCGCCGTCGGGCCGCACCGGGACGACTTCGACCTGTTGCTGAACCAAGTCGATATGGGCGCCTACTCGTCACGGGGTCAAGCACGAACGATAGCCTTGAGCCTGCGTCTGGCCGAAGCCGGCTATCTGGCTTCGGTGCGCCGGGAAGGTCCCATAATGCTGCTGGACGACGTTCTCTCCGAGATGGATGCGTCGCGACGGCGGCGCGTCATGGAAGAGACCGCCCGGTACCAGCAAACGCTCATCACCACCACCGACGTGGGCTTGGTGCGGGACCATTATGGCTCGTCAGCGGAGTATTTCCTCGTTGAAAACGGCAAAGTTTGCCTTGCCGCCTGAAGGGATGTTTTCAAACCAATGACCATCACGCAAGGGACACTGGACGAAATCGCCCTGACCAGGGCCGAATATGAAATGATTCTGGACCAGCTTGACCGCGAGCCCAATCCGGTCGAGTTGGGAATGTTCGGCGCGTTGTGGAGCGAGCATTGCGGGTACAAGCACTCGCGGCCTCTGCTGGGCTTGCTGCCCAGCCGGTCATCTAGGGTTTTGTCCCGTTCCGGGGAGGAAAACGCCGGCGCGGTGGACTTGGGCGACGGACTGGCGGCGGTGTTCAAGGTGGAGTCCCACAACCACCCGTCGGCGGTGGAGCCTTTGCAGGGCGCGGCAACCGGCGTGGGCGGAATTGTCCGCGACATCCTGGCGATGGGAGCGCGGCCCATAGCCCTGTTGAACTCTCTCCGGTTCGGTTCTTTGGAGGATGCCAGGACCCGTCACCTCTTCCAAGGGGTGGTAGGCGGAATATCGTGGTACGGCAATTGCATTGGCGTACCGGACGTCGGGGGCGAGATTTACTTCGACGGCTCCTACTCCCAGAACCCGCTGGTCAACGCGATGTGCGTTGGCCTTGTCCGCACGGCAGACTTGGCAACCGCATCCGCCGGCGCGGCGGGCAACCGACTGCTTCTGGTGGGATCGGGCACGGGCCGCGACGGCATCCACGGCGCGTCGGGGTTGGCGTCGCGCACCTTCGAGGAAGAGCAGGAACTGCGGCCGACAGTCCAGGTTGCCAATCCCTTCCTAGAGAAGATTCTTATCGAGTCGTGCCTGGAGGCATTGGACACCGGAGACGTAATCGCCATCCAGGACCTCGGCGCGGCGGGATTGACCAGCTCAACGGTCGAGTCGGCGGCCCGAGCCGGGCGCGGATTCTTGGTGGACGTTTCTCAAGTGCACCGCCGGGAACGGGGCATGACGTCCTACGAGGTAATGCTCTCCGAGTCCCAGGAACGGATGTTGCTGGTGGTCCCGCCCGACCGGACGGAAAGGGTCCGCAAGGTGTTCAGCAAGTGGGACATCCCATGCCGGGAAATCGGCGAAGTCATAGAAGAGCCGGACGCTCACGTAGTTGAGGAAGCCCGCACCGTGGCGCGCGTGCCCATACGCCAACTCTCCAATGCCCCGCGCTACCGGCTTCAAGGGGTCCAATCGGCGGAGCAGAAGGAACGGCAACGGCTGGCGTTGTCCGACGTGCCTCTACCTCCGGAAGGCTCGGCAAGTGTTCTTTTGAAGCTGTTGGCTTCGCCCAACATAGCCAGCAGAGAGTCTGTATACCGCCAGTACGACCACCAAGTGCAAACGAATACGGTTGCGGGACCCGGCAGCGACGCGGCGGTGCTGCGCTTGAGGGGAACTGAGAAAGCCATTGCCCTCAGCATTGACGGCAACGGGCGTTATTGCTACCTCGATCCCTACCGCGGCGGCCAGATAGTGGTGGCGGAGGTGTGCCGCAACCTGTCCTGTTCCGGGGCCGAACCCTTGGCCCTGACCGATTGCCTCAACTTCGGCGACCCGGAAAGGCCCGACGTTTACTATCAACTGGAGTGGTGCATCCGCGGGATGGCGCGGGCCTGCCGCGCGCTGGGCGTGCCGGTGATAAGCGGCAACGTCAGCTTGTACAACGAGTCCAGGGGCCAAGCGATATTCCCAACCCCGGTGGTTGGAGGGCTGGGCCTTCTGGAAGACGTGCATAGCCGTGTCACGTCGGCCTTCCCAAGAGAGGGGCTGACGGTAGCGTTGCTGGGAGACAACCGGAGCAGGGCCCGTGCGTCGGACTTGGCGGGCAGCGAGTACATGTCGGTTGTTCATGGGCAGATACGGGGACGCCCCGCCATAGACCTGGACTTGGAAAATCGGTTGCAGCAGCTTTGTAGAAAGGCGATTGCCGAGGGCTTGATAGTTTCGGCGCATGACTGTTCCGACGGCGGCTTGGCGGTTGCGTTGGCGGAGAGTTGCATCCAGGGCGGCATAGGCCTTCGTGGGCTGCGCGACTCGCCGCGCCGTTGGGACGCGGCGCTCTTCGGCGAGCGTCAGTCCCGCATCGTCGTGTCCTTGGATGAGGCGGCGCGACCCGGCTTGGAGCGGCTGGCTGCGGAGCACCAAGTGCCGGTGAGCATACTGGGGGCTACTGAAGGGGATAAATTCCAACTGGGACAGGCCATAGACCTGCCCGTCTCGGAAATCGCCCATGCGTGGCGGCACGGGCTGGAGCAGGCGTCGGGATGAGCCAACCGCTGCGGGTGCTGTTTCTTACACCCTACTTCCGCCCTTACTTGGGCGGGGTGGAGCGGGCCATCGAGCAACTGACGTTCCAGATACAGAAATCCGAACAGGTGGAGGCGGTGGCCGTCCTGACCACCAAGTACTCCTTCCCCCGAATTCCCCAACCCGATTGGGCGGACCGTGAGACAACCCCGGAAGGCATAGGCATCTACCGCTTGGACGGGTTCCCCCGCAAGTCCATCCCCCTGTACTCCTGCCCCCTGGTATGGTTTTCCCCTTGGCGGATACGCCGTTACCTGCAAGAGTTCAACCCCAACGTGGTCCATTTCGTCAGCGACGGGTGGTTCTGGGGCCATTTCTGGACATGGTTCTGGTTCCGCCGCCGCGCCAAATTCGTGTTCACCCCGTCCTACCACGAACTGCCCTGGAGCCGGTGGTGGCTCCGCCTCATCAACATCTTCATCTCCAACGTCGTGGACCATGTGGTCACGTTAACTCGCCAGGAAGCCCGGTTGGTCCAACGGGACTACAAAGCCCCGCCGAGCAAACAGGAGATCATAGGTTGGGGTGCGCCGGTGCCGGAACTGGAGAATGTGGAACCAGCGCATCCCGGTGATGACGCCGCAAACCTGTCCAGTCCAGATCGGCCGTTGACATTGCTCTGCGTGGGCCGGCTTGGCCGCCACAAAGGGCAGGAATGGTTAGTGGAGGTCTACCGGCGAGCAAGGCCTCAATTTCAGCGTCCGGCGCGCTTGGTGTTGGTTGGCCGCGACGAGGGAGACCAGCAACGCATCGCCGAAGCAGTCAGAGACGCCGGACTGGAAGACGAAATCTCAATGGTGGGCGAAGTCTCGGATGAGGAACTAGCCCGTTGGTACTCCCGCTCGGACTTGTTCGTACTGTTCTCCCAGTACGAGGCCTTCGGCTTGGTGTTCTTCGAGGCAATGGCCTACGGCGCCCCGGTCCTGACCCACGATGTGGGCGCCAACCGCGAACTCCTCACCAGAGGCGCGGCAGTAGTCCCCAGGTTCGACCAGGACCAGGCCGTTACCGAACTGGTAAAGCTGGTCAACGACGACGAGTACCGCCGCCAGTTGGGCAGAGAAGCCCAGGAATACACCCTGGCAGAGTTCACTTGGCCGGCGGTGGCGGAGAAGTATTTGGGGGTGTATGGGAGATAAGTTATCCTCGGGAACCTGATTTGAGGGTATAGATCATGCCCTGTCGCCAAAGGTCGTTATCAGACGCGCGAATAGGTCGCGAAGAAACGTCCAAAGTGGATAGCAGAATATAGTGCTGGGTCATGGACTAATACACGCTGATGTATCAGTCCGCCGTGTTATCATCATTCCTAAGCCTCGTGATCCCCGACCCAGCCCCTGGTGAGGCAACTTATGACCTCAAAAACCATCCGAACTCGTGCTGTCATCCCATACCGCACAGTGCTGCCGGAAGATTTTGTTTGTCCCGAACCAGAGTTCAGGCCCGACGGTATGCTGCAAGCTTCCTCAATTGAGGAATGTGGACACCTCCTACGCAACTACTTCGCAGACCGCGACGATGTGCTCGTTGATACCGGCGGGTTCGTTTTCTACGATCCCGACGAGAACGATATGAACGTTCGAGTTCGGCCCGATCTCTATATTGCCGTTGGAGTGGATACGGCGGCAGTGCGGACGCGGAATGGCTATGTAGTATGGGAGACTGGCAAACCCCCTGACTTGACTCTGGAAGTAGCCTCAAAGAGCACTCACGGCGTGGATACTGAGACCAAACCCGAACTCTATTCCCGCATTGGGATTCGCGAATACTGGCGGTTCGATCCTACGGGCGGCGAGCTTTATGGCTACGCACTAGCCGGAGATATTCTGGTGAACGGCATCTACCAGCCCATTCCGATTGTAACCGGACCAGATGGAATCGCCCGGGGTTACAGCCCGACGCTGGACCTGAGCCTCTGCGCGTCTTTCTCCCATTGGGGTGAACGGCTGCGGTTTTATGATGCCAAGACTGAAGATTACCTTCGGAACATCGGGGAGGCAGAGGCAGCCTTGCGGGAATCCGAGACTGAGAATGAACGTCTCCGGGCGGAGATTCGGCGGCTTCAAGGGCAATAATCTTTTAAGGCGGTAAGTGAATGGACCGGCAACAACTGGAAGAAGGCGCGCGCAACATATTGCTCACCAACCTGCGGCGGGGGGTGGCCGACTGGAACGGCAAGGAGTACAGCTTTGTCTGCCCGTCGTTGACCGGGTACCCCTTCCAGTGGTTCTGGGACTCGTGCTTCCATGCCATTGCCCTGCTTCACCTTGACATGGACCAAGCCAAGGCGGAGATGCGGACGTTGATGAGCGGCGCGCTGCCCGACGGGTTCATCCCGCACATCATTTTCTGGGAAATGGAAAAGCAGCCCGACTTCCTGGCGCGGAATATCGTCGGGATGGTGTCGCCCAACTACAGCTCCACCATGCAGCCGCCGATAATCGGCTACGCGGTGGAGCGCATATACGAGGCCACCGGCGACGAAGAGTTCCGCGACATGGCCCTTCCGGTGCTGATGGGGTTCTACCGCTGGCTGGACCGGGTGCGCGACCCGGACAACGACGGGCTGATCGCCGCCATCCAACCGGAGGAAGCGGGGACGGACTGCTCACCCAAGTACGACGAGGTGCTGGGGTTGGAGGACTTGAGCAACAGGGGGTTCATCGCCGCATTAAGCAAGGTGTACGACGCCTACGCTCCCATGCGGGGCGACGACCAGCGGATCCTGGCGGCTGACATATTCCACGTGGAGGATGTGCTGGTCAACTCCATCTACGTGCTTGGGCTGCGGTCGCTGGCCCGCCTACTGGGGGACGCACCGGAAGCGGAGGAGTTCACCCGCCAAGCCGACAAGACCCGCGACGCCTTGCTGGCCAAGTGCTGGGACGAAGAGGCCGGCGCATTTTTCGACCTGTCAGGGGTGGCGGAAAAGCCACTGAAAGTGGTCACCATCAGCTCGCTGATGCCCTTGGTGATGGACGACCTGCCCAGGCCAATCGTGGAGCGGCTGGTCACTGACTGGGTCATCAATCCCAACCACTTCTGGACGCCCTATCCGTTGCCCTCGGTACCGGCCTCGGACCCCAAGTTCATGCCCGGAAACCCGCGCGGGTTCATCTGGCGGGGGCCGTCCTGGATCAACACCAACTGGTTCCTGTCCCACGGACTGCGGCGACACGGCTACGGGGAAATCGCGGACGCCATAGTCGCCAAGAGCCACGAGTGCATCGAAAAGTCGGGGTACAGGGAGTATTACCACCCCTACACGGCGGAGGGACTGGGCGCGCCAAACTTCGGCTGGTCTACGCTGATATTGGATATGTAACCGCTACCAGCGGGCTTGCAGCACCTTGGCAACCAGGGCATGTTCCCTATTCAGGTTGAAGGTGCTCAGCCTTCGCCTCCGTCCCGACTCTTCGTCCCTGACGTTTTGCCACCCTTTGACGAAGAGGCTGGCGTTGCCTAGCTCCCGGACTATCTTGCTGATATAGGTCCGGGAATGGGCCTGCCCCCACCGGTGCATGATTTCCGGGTGTTCTTCCTGGACGCCTTGGCTCAACGCTTGGCAGACCTCGGAGACCAGGAAGTTAAACGCCATGTGCCTGTTGCCTTCCTGCTGCTGCTCCAGCGTATCGGCCATTACGATGAGGTCAGACACCCTCGCGCCGTTCAGGTCATCTTCGGGCTGTGTGGGCAGATTTAACGATGCAATGGTCTCGTCTAACATAGCGACCAGTTCAGAGTCTACTTCAACCGTTTCCTCAACTTGCTCTTCGGCAACGGGCGTCGGAGCGGGTCCCGCAGGTTGGTCGTCCACGTCTTCCACTTCCATAGCAGGCGTGGTCGGCTCCCCTGCCTGATCCGGTGCGTCTTCCTCCGCAGTAGCTACCGCAGCCTCATCTGCAGGTTGATCGGTTGCCTCTTCCTCCGCAACAGTTGTTGTAGTCGTATCCGCCGGTTGTTCGGGTACGTTTTCCTCCGCCCCGTCGCCGGTAGAGTCGGCGATTGCTTCGTTGGAGATCTCAGCGGCGGGCTGGCCCTGGAACCTCCGACGCCGAGTCTGAGGAGCGGCTACATCAAGGTCAGCCGCAGCATCCTGGTTCTCGTTAGCGGAAACGGCGGCAGATTCCTCAGGCGGCGGCTCGTCCGCCATGATAGCCCAGTCCACCAACCCTGCGGTAACAACCTGGATGTTGCCCTCCTGGGCAACCCGCGACATCAGCTTCTTGAATCCCGAAAAGCCGAACTTCTTCTCGTCGAAGTTGGGGTGCCGCCGCATCAACCGCTGCTTTATGGAGGTCAACAGGGGCGTGCCCCCGGCTTGGCGTTCCGTGCGGACAATGTCCTCGATGGTGGCGATAATCGCCGACAATTCCTGCCGTGCGGCAGCGGCCCTCCCCGCGTTGTGCCCATTGGACGCAGGTTGCGGTTCCGGCGCGGAGACGACATCCACGTCCACGTCATAGAGAATCAACTCGTCGACCTGGTCGGCAAACCTGCGGGAGGTGGCCCAGGACACGCCGATGATAACCACGCGCTTGCCCATAGTCCGGAGGGCGTTGATGACGTGGATGAAGTCGGAGTCCCCCGACACCAGGACGTAGGTGCCGATGTTGGGGTAGGAATGGGCGCACTCAATGCAGTCCGCCGTCATTTTGACGTCGACGCTGTTCTTGACACGGGTGGTTCGACCGGGTGTGGCGCCGGAGTGCGCCAGCCTGGTAGGCACGTATACCGGATCGATGCCCGCAGCATAGAGGGCCGGTGGGTCGTTGATGAACTGGCTCGCCCCCCGCAATTCGGGGGACCGGGTCACCCAGTCAGCGTAGGCCTTGGCGACCACTACGCGACCGTAATTGGAAACTTCCTCTTTCAGTGCGGAGACATTGGGGTGACGGTGGCCCACGGCCAAACTGATTTTGAAGTTCTCCCAATCGAGAAAAAGGGCCACGTCGGCCCCGGAATTCATAGGTGTATTCATGCTATTCCGATAATTAACGCTCTCTCAGCCTGTGAGATACAATCCGGCAACTGGGGGCAAAGCAGTTACCCAGTTGCCGTTCCTGCGTTGTCTGGACTTAGGCACCAGTATAATACCAGACCGAGTGGGATACCATAGACACTGCTACCTCAAACCACCGGTTTCCGGCGGATATGTCCCAAGCTCCCGTGGTGATGTATGATGAGCGGCGGCTGAGTGCCTGAAATTCGAGTACAAGTGAGAAGAATAGTTATGCCGCAACGCCGTCCACGATTGGAAGGAAAGGTTGCCATAGTAACGGGAGCCGGGTCCAGCGGTCCCGGAATCGGCAATGGCAAGGCCACCTCGTTGCTCTTCGCCAGGGAGGGGGCCAAGGTGGTGCTGGTTGACGCGGGGTTGTCGAGAGCCGAGGAGACTCTGGCAATGATACGGGAAGAGGGCGGAGACGCTATCGCGGTGCAAGCGGACGTTACCAATGCCGCCGAGTGCCAGAACATGGTGGACGCCGCCATCGACCGTTACGGAAGGCTGGATATCCTCGACAACAACGTTGGCATATCCATGCGGGGCACGGTGGTGGACGCCACCGAAGAGGACTGGGACAAGATCATCGCGGTCAACGTGAAGAGCATGATTCTGTCCAGCAAGGCCGCCATACCCAGGATGAAGGAGAGCGGCGGCGGCTCCATCATCAACATTTCCTCCATTGCCGGCCTCCGCGCCCACTCCCAGACCCCCTACACCACCAGCAAGGCCGCCGTGGTGGGGCTGACTTTCTCCATGGCAGGCGACCACGGCAGGGACAACATCCGGGTCAACTGCATCGCTCCCGGTCTGCTGCACACGCCCATGACCGAGACCAGGATGACCCCGGAACTGCGGGAAGTCCGCAAGAACGCAGCGCCTCTAGCCACAGAGGGCAACGCTTGGGACGTGGCTTGGGCCGCCGTGTTCCTCGCCAGCGATGAGGCTCGGTGGATTACCGGCGTGGTGCTGCCGGTGGACGCCGGGTTGACCATAACCAGCCCGGTAACCTACCAGACCATGTCCCAGCAGGCGCGCTACTAGGGTACGGTCGGACCGTCAGATAACCCGGTCAGCGGGTCCTACCGCTGGGCCAAGTCCCCCACAGCCTTCACCCGGACTCGGGTGGCGTTGCTGGGCACGTAGGTCAGCGGCACCTCTTCGATGTCCACCACCTCGACGGTAGATGCGTCGGCTCCCGCCGCAACTGCCCTGTTGACCGCTTCGGCGCAGGCATCGGCAACGGCTTCGTCCCGCCCCGTCGTTTCCAGGGAGTAGACCCGCTCTATTTGGCCGCCAACCTGGGCGATGGCGGCGCCGATGGCGTTGGCTACGCCGGCGTTTTCCGGACGCATAACTTCCGACGCGCCGTTCAGTGAATCTCCTACCAGTATGCTGCCGCCGCCCACCAGGATCACCGGCATGTCTCCGTAGCTGACTTTTACCCGGTCGATGGCTGTCTCCACACGCGTTTGTATCTCGGCCACGACTTGATTCACCAGCGGCTGCTCCAACCCCTTTACCCGTGCGGCGTCTCCTATGTTGGCTCGACCGCCGGCGACAGCAAGGTCGGTAGTGGTCAAGGTACCGCCGCCGAAAACCAGCGCCTCCTCCGGCAGCCTGTAACCCACGCTTTCCGGGCCGATGCGCAGGGGGTCCCGCTCCACCATGCTGCCGCCGCCCAAGGGGATGGACAGCACGTCCGGCATTCTGAAGTTGGTGCGAACTCCCGCCAAATCGATGGCCACGGCGGCTTCTCGCGGGAAGCCCCTTACCAACGCACCCACATCGGTGGAGGTGCCACCCACATCCACCACGATGCCGTCCCGGACGCCCGACAAAAAAGCCGCGCCGCGCATACTGTTGGTGGGGCCAGACGCGATGGTCAGGACAGGGTAACGCGACGCGAATTCGGCATCCATCAGCGTCCCGTCGTTCTGGCTCATGTACAACCGCGCGTTCAGACCCAAGGAAAGCAGGGCCTGTTGAATGCCTTCAATCGTCCGTCGGGCCATATCACCTAGGCAGGCGTTCAAGGCGGCGGCATTTTCCCGCTCCAAGAGTCCCATGCGTCCGTTCTCGTGAGAAACGGCCACCCGCATTTCCGGGGCCTCTTCCTGGATGATGGCGGCAGCCTCGTCCTCGTGGGCGGTGTTGACCGGGGAGAACACCCCCGACACGGCCACGGCGGCAACACCCTGCCGGCGCATGTCCTTGATTGCTTCCGTAATTTCGGTACGGCCCAAGGAGGATATTTCCCTACCGTCGAACTCGTGGCCGCCCGGTATCATGTAGGTAAGGCCGCCTATAGCGGCCTTCAACGGAGCCGGCCAGTCCACCAACGGCGGCAGCAGCCTGGTTGCCGGCAGAGACAACCGCACTACGGCGGTGGGTGAAAGGTCTCGGCGTTCCAGCAGGGCATTGGTGAAGTGGGTTGTCCCAACCATCACGGCGTCAACTTGTCCGTCCCGGGGGAGGTGCTTCAACACTTCGGTCAGGGCGTCGATGATGCCCGAGGTAACGTCGGCGGTGGTGGGCAGCTTGGCCGCGCCCACCAGGTTGTTCCCGTCCATCAGGACGGCGTCAGTGTTGGTTCCTCCTACGTCTACTCCAACAAACACGGTCAGTTACACCACAAGGGGAGAATAGTCGGTGTCGTAACCGAAAGCACGAGGACCGGCCACGGCCAGCCCCTCGGGGGTGGTCCACAGGCCGGGGGACGGGAAACCGAGGATGGTTATACGCAAGCCATACCGCATCAATTCGGTGGTCACCGGTTCCCCCAGGTCGGTGGCCACGGCGCAGATCAGGTCCGGCACCGTGCAAACGATTTCGCCGTCACGCCGGGCGATGAGATTTTCGTTCTGGAACTCTATGACCATACGTTCTCCGCTATAGTCGTCCAGCCCGTCGATGGTCACGCTTCCCCTGGCGAACCCGGCCGTGGTGCGGCGGTCCAAGTCCACCACCTTGCCGCTGAACAGCACCTTGCCGGGACATGTCTCCAGGATCGCGCCCAGCGGGTCCTCGCCGCGCAGCCTGGACTCGCGGACAGCGTCCCCCAAGTTTCGCGCCAGTGTCAGGGTATTGAGGACCGCAGTGCGGCGTACTTGGTCGGCCGACATGGGAGTTACGGCGTAACAAGCCACGCAGCCCATTTGGACCGTCAGGGAACGGGCCAAGCGTTCCGCCCATGCCGGGTTGATGGTCTCCCGGATTACGACGGTATTGCCTTTTTCATCGGCTATGGCCATAGGACAACAGGGCACGCCGTAAACGAAAAAGGTCTTCATCTGGAACTCGGGGAAGGCCCGTCCCATGCCGTCGGCGTCCACCACCGGCAAGCCGGACATGGAGGCGGGTATCATCGGCTCGACCGAGTTGCTCCCGCCGATTTCATTGGAAATCAGGGCGGTAGCCTTTTTGCCGGTAAACTCCTCTATGGCCCGAAGGGCGTGATAGGCTTGGAGGTCCCGCATCTTTTCGATACCCACGGTGGGAGCTCCGATGCCGCCAACGCAGACCACTTGGGAATCTTCTGGCAGTTCCGCCGGGTCCAGCACGGTAACCGGACCCCATTCCTTGAATGCCTGCTTGGCCCGAAGTTGACCGACGTAAGGGTTGCCGCCGCCGCCGGTGCCGAGGATCCCGGCGCCGATGGCAATGGACTCCAATGAGTCTTCAGTGGCTTGCCACAAAACGGACGTTGACTCCTGAGAAGCGTGGCTGCAGATACCTTGCCGACAGCCCATGCTAGTGTAACCAGCATTGCGGCCAGACACAAACACTTGCCACGATTATTCAACTTTTCTCCATGTGATAGGATAACCGAACGTCGAACCCCCCACCCAATGGGAGAACCGAGAATATGGACAGCGAGACTATCACTCTTGCGCCCGCCGGTCACGACCCCAAAGCGCTACACGTGGCCAAGACCCTCCGCGACGCCATCGACGCCGAGTGTGTCATCCTCTTCGGCTCCCGTGCCCGCGCCGACTGGACCAGCCGCTCGGACATCGATCTGATGATTATCAACCCCGAGGAACCCGAATTGGACGACATCCACTCCATCCAAGAAACCGCCCGGAATATTGTCTCAGAGACCTACCCTGGCGGTTGCCCCGACGTCGACTTCATTTACTTCTCCAGCGAAGAGTTCCATCGCAAGAGTACAAAGACCATCAACAACGTAGCCCGGTTTGCCCGGCAGGAAGGTATCATCGTGTCCCACGCCCCAGAGGATTTCAACGACTCCCAGTGCCTGGACCAGGAAAACGACTACAGCGAGGAATACCTGGAGCGCGAAAAACGCATCGACGACGCCAATATGCACTATGGCGGTATGCACAACATGCTGGACATCGGCAACGAGACCAGACTCACTATATACTGCGCTCACCAAGCCCTTGAACACGGCATGAAAGCACTTGTCTCAGCCTTCGGCCGAGACTATGAGCACACCCACGACCTTGTTGCCTTAGCCAACCAGATAAACCGGATAGACCCGGTGCAAACCTGGCAGTTCTCCAGCAATCTCAAACAACTCAACCTCTACGCCGGGGCGCCCCGCTACGACACACCCCGCGATCCGGTAAGCGATTTCAGGGCGATGGCCAACGCAGCCACGGATGACCTCACCGACCTGTACCACCGGATACGAGAACTGACCGGAGAAGACCCTTGGGCCGTTGTACCCGACGGAGCAACGGGGCCAACCGTACCCCGGTACAGGTAGAGACTTGGGAGACCGCCAGACCTGTCTTTCCCATTGGTACTGCCGCGCGCCTCGTTATACAATGGCCGTAGATCGCTCGACTGTGGAGCAGGCTGCCAACAACCTGAATCGGCACGGAGGCGCAGGTTGACGACTTACACCGGGCAACCCCTCAAACGTTTTGAAGACCCCAGGCTGGTATCGGGCCAAGGGGCTTATGTCGACGACATCAAAATTCCCGGGATGCTTCACGCCGCTATCCTGCGAAGTCCCCACGCCCACGCAAGAATCAACGGGACCGATGTGTCCGAGGCGCGGCAGGCGCCGGGTGTTGTGGCAGTCATTACCGTTGACGATTTGGAGGGTGCGGTTGGGGACTTGGCTCCCCGCGCCATGAGCGGAGAGTGGCAGATCGATGAGTTCAAGCCACCGATGCAACCGGCACTCGCCAAGGGCAAGGCGCGTTACGTGGGGCAACCGTTGGCTGCGGTAGTGGCGGAGACCCGGTCCCAAGCACGGGACGCCCTTGACCTTATCGACGTAGAGTACGAGCCGCTGGAACCTGTAATGCACCCACGAGACGCCGCGTCGGATAGCTCTGTGTTGATTCACGATGAGCTGGGTACGAATGTCGCGTTGCGCATACACCATGACCGCCAGGGCGATGGCCTGGATGCGGCCTTCGAGAAAGCGGACCGGATTGTGCGCCAGAGTTACGACGTGCAACGGCTGGCCCCCGTGCCGATGGAAACCCGCGGCCTTGTCGCCCACTACGAACCCGGTAAAGACTTTCTGACCATCTGGGCTTCGACGCAGGGGCCTCACACCATCCGCCGCCAGATGTCCCGGCTCCTTGACCGCCCGGAGGACTCGATCCGCGTGGTGGCTCCCGACGTCGGCGGGGGCTTTGGCGAGAAGGGCGGCGTGTTCCCAGAGGACCTGGTGGTGGCCCACCTGTCAGTGCTGTTGGGCCGCCCGGTAAAGTGGGTTGCCGACCGGCAGGAAAACATGCTGGGATTCCACGGCAGGGGACACTCGGTCGACCTGGACGCGGCGGTCCTGAACGACGGCACCATCATGGGCATCAAGCTGGACATCGCCGCCGATGCCGGCGCCTTCTTCGGCAACACCACCGGGGGGCCGCCTTACCGCGCCAGCCACCGGATAATCGGCCCCTACCGCACTCCGGCGGCACGGGTCGAGGTCATGGGGGTTATGACCAACAAGCCTCCCACCGGGGCCTACCGGGGGGCAGGCGGCCCGGAAGCGGCCTTCTGCATGGAGCGGTCGGTGGACCTGATCGCCGACGAACTGGGCCTGGACCCGGCGGAGGTGCGGCGCAAAAACCTCATATTTCCCAGCGACTTCCCCTACATCACCCCCACCGGGCTTACCTACGACTCTGGCGATTACGAAGCAGTCCTGGACAAGACACTGGCCATGTCCGACTATCTTGGTTGGAAGGACAAGGCCCGGCAGAGCCGCGATGGAGACGGTCCCCTTATCGGGGTTGGACTGGCGACGGTTATAAAGATGTCCGGCGGGTCCGGCGACTCCAGGAACGAGGAGGCTTGGCTCAACATCGACGCCGACGGCCGGATCACCGCACTGACCGGCACCTCGCCCCACGGACAAGGCTCAGAAACGGCCTTTGCCCAAGTCGTAGCCGATGCCTTGGGCGTTACTCCCGCCGACGTCAGGGTGCTCCACAGCGACACAGCGGTCGTCCCTTCCGGCGGCGGCACGGGGGCCACCCGCGCCACCGTGGTCGGCGGTTCCGCCATGTACCTGGTGTCGCAGGAAGCCGGGCAAAAGCTGTCCGGTATCGCCGCCCATCTACTCCGTTGCTCCGCTGACGATGTAGTCCTGCGGGACGGCAAGGCATTTAATAGGCGAGAGCCCAGCAAAACCCTGGACTTCGGGGAAGTGACTGCCGCGGCCTACAACGAGGAATCCCTGCCGCCCGGCGCGACGGCGGGGTTGGACTTCAGCGCCAGCTATACCTTGGGAAGGCCCTACGAGAGCCCGCACTCGTTCAGCACGCACGTAGTCGTTGTTGAGGTTGACAAGGACAACGGCGCGACCAAGATCCTCAAATACGTTGCTGTCCATGACTGCGGCCGGATCATCAACCCTGTCCTGGTCGAAGGTCAAGTGCACGGCGGCATAGTCCAAGGCGTCGGACAAGCCTTGTGGGAAGGCATGGCCTACAGCCCGGAAGGACAGCCGCTGACCGGCAGCCTGATGGACTATGCTATGCCCTTGGCCAATGGAATGCCGGACATGGTTACAGATACCATCGAGACTCCTTCCCCAATGAATCCCTTGGGGATAAAGGGGGTTGGGGAGTTGCCTACGGTCGCCGCCCCTGCCGCCGTAGCCAACGCCGTGATGGATGCCCTGTCAGGCTACGGCGTTCGTCACATCGACACGCCTCTAACGCCGGAGAAGGTGTGGGGGGCGATTCACGCTAGAGCGGAAGGATAAGGTGATGACAACTACAGGTCAAACCGACAGTACCGATTACAGGATTGGTCGGCTCGAGGGTCAACTAGGCCAAGTAATAGGCCGTCTTGATCGCATAGAAGCCCGCCTCGACAAGCTGATATTCACGCTGTTCGGCACTGGGTTGGCGTTCGGCGCAGGCTTGGCAGTACTGATTGTGAAAGCATTTGTTGGGTGAAACGCGCAAGGCTATATCCTGCCTTCAGGAGGTTTACCGATGCAGGCGGCCGACCTGAATCTAACTACTATCATCACGGGACATCAACGGTTCCTTTTCCTGAAGCTGCCGCCACGTAGCGAAACTGCTCTGGCGCAAGCCATCGACGGACTAGCTGAAGGCATGGAGAACATGCACTATGCGAATGGCCCGGCATCGGCGGAGGCGTTCGCAAGGGGCCGGTTCCAGATCTTGAGGGCAGAGCCGGCCATGAGCTTGGAACGGGACCTTCCCCATCCCGGCATTTCGGAAGCAGACGGCCTGGTGCGCCTGGAGGCCGAGACCGAAGCACCCCTGTTGAAGTACGAGGAAGGCCTGCGGGCCTTGCTGGAGCCCAGGGGAGGGAGCGTCGAGATGCTGTGCGGCGTCCAAAGGCCGCGCAGCTACACCAGCCACGCCATGACTCAATACGCTTATGCTCACGCCCAGCAGCCGGGACCCGGGGACGTTCACCCCCTTGGCGTGGTGACGCCGATGAACAAGAACGCCCAGTGGTGGGGAATGGACTGGATGCACCGCGAGAGTTTCTTTTTACCCCGGTACGACGCCAAGGAAAACATGGTCATAAAAGGCCACGCTCTGGCTGCCGACGCGGGCATCGCTTGCATCACCCGGCGGTTGGTGCACTCCCCCGAAGGCTACGGCAGCCAAGGAAACTACGACTTTGTCGGGTACTTCGAGTTTGCCGAAGCCGACGCCTCCACGTTCAGCGCGGTGATGGCGGCATTGCGCGACACGGAGCAGAACCCCGAATGGTCCTACATCAGCGAAGGCCCGGAATGGTGGGGCCGGCGTGTCGGGGAAGCCGCAGGGCTTTGGGAGAAGGGATAGCCCAACCGCACTCACCAGACGGGAAGTCCCGTGCCCGCTACAGTCCTATAAGCCGCCGGGCGTTTTCTCCCAATATGCCCTCTATCTCGGCCGTGGTAAAGGGCAGACTGCCGATGTAGGAAGACTCGGCTTCCTGGCTGGCCAGCGGGTAGTCGGTGCCCAAGCAGACCTTGTGCGCGCCCTGCTTGGTGATGATGGCGTTGAGGGTTTCGGGCGCGACCTCCCGCAGGGACGGCGGCCAAGTGGTGTCGATGATGACGTTCTCCCTGCCGATCAACTCTCTTTCCGCCTCGTCCAACATGTAAAAGCCTCCCAAGTGGAGGGCGATTATCTTCAACTTGGGAAACCGCCGCACCACGTTCATGATGCGGTCGGGCGAGGCGTAAATGGTCTCATCTGGACTGGTGCCGGGAAAGCTGCCCGAATGAATCGCCAGCACCATGTCCTCGCCCATCTCTTCGTACACCGGGAACATATCGGGGGCGTCTGGGAAAAAGCTGTTCATCATGGGATGCAGCTTGATCCCCTTGACTCCATTTTCCCGCAACCGCCGGACCTCGTCGGATTTGTTTTCAAGGCCGGGATGCAACGCTCCGAATGGGACCAGCATGTCGTCCTGAATGGAAATCAGCCAGTTGTTGGCCCTGATTACTTGGTCGGGGCGGTCAACTATTCCCAGCACCACCGACTTGTCCACCCCCGACGCGCGCATGTGGGCCTTTATCCCGTCTACCGTATTGGCGGCGACGGCCTCGAAACCGACCACGGAACTCATGGACTGGAGCACCGCATCGGCGATACGGTCCGGCCAGACATGGGTATGAACGTCTACTCGCATCGTCGTCCTTCCGAGATAAGGATACGGATAGCTTAACGGCGGATATATAGAATCCGGGTTCATTGACAGCCAACTGGGTGGGCGTTACATTCCTAGTATAGCCATTGCGCCAGTCCCATGGGTCGTCATCCACCCTGGGTACAGAGGCGCAGGGCTATGCCGGGATGGCGGAACGGTAGACGCGGCGGACTTAAAATCCGCTATCCGAGAGGATGTGGGGGTTCGAGTCCCTTTCCCGGCACCACTCTTTCAGGTAAGAATCGGAACACCCGGCGGTTGGCAACCGCCAGCGGCTAAAACTCCTCCACCGGGCGGGTGGCGATGCCGTAGGTGCCGTAGAAGAAGTTGGCGTAGTGGGTGGTGCCGCCGGTCACGAACAGCAGGTACTGCTCCGGGCTTTCCAGCATCGGAATGGTGGCGTCCGGGTCGTCCTCCAAGGACTGCAACTCCGGGTGATGCAGCCATTTCCCGTTGTCGTCCTTGGGTACGCCGCGGCTGCCGATGGCCTCCCGCAGCGACACCCGGCAACGCTCGTGCAGCCATTCCTGGGCGTCCCGCTTACTGTACCCGGCCTCGGCCAGAATCACCGCGCGGGAGGGACTGAGCATAATGGGATGGTACGGCCCGGGGTAAGACACCCGCTGGCTGGTATGCCCCACCTGCGCCGAATCCCAGCCCCGTATCCACCCGCCGCTGCCGGAGCCGGGGTAGAACATCAACGAAGCGATGTTGTTCAGCGTGTCCGTGTGGTTCCTGGAGCCTGAGTCCAGGATGTCGCCGGGGCCGGTAACGGTCACTACCGTCACCGCGCTTTCGTGGGCTTGGAAACCCTGGTCTACGTGGTAGGGCTGCCAAGGGCTGAGTTCTTCGTTCTCGGCGATGCACATGCCGAACTTGGTGGGCAGGCCGATGAAGTTGGGATCGCCGGTCCCGGCCTTGCAGTAGCCGATGTTGATCAGGCACAGGCGCAGCGCCCGCCCGATGGCGGTGTTGGCGCTGTTGACCACGCCGGGACCCATGGCAGACGTTCCGCAGTTGATGCCGGCGCGCTGAGCGATGGGACCGTTGACCAGGATCAGCGGCGCCTCGGTGTGGCCCGACACCTGCATGTCCCGGTGGTTCATCTCCGGCTGGGCCAAGCAGTCAATGGCGGCCAACAGGACCGGGAACTGCTCAGGGCGGCAGCCGGCCATCACCGCGTTAATCGCGATCTTCTCCACGGTGGCGACCCCGAAGCCCGGCTCCATCACCATCAGCACGTCCTGGGGATTCCTGCCGGTGCCGGCCAGCATTCTCTCCACCAACTCGGGCGTGGGCGGAACGACCGGAATGCCGTCGCTCCAGTCCCGCTCGGCCAGGAACCGGTTCACCGCGTTCAGCCCATCCGGGGACGCGTCCATCTCCACGGTGAAGACCTCGGTGACGCCGCCGGTCTTTTGGGCGGTGACCGGGCCGCGGGACGCCGGGTAGGTGGTGAGGCCCTGGATTATGGCGTCAATCTGCCCGTCCACCATGTTGCGAATGAAGTCGGGTTGTTGCCCGGTGGTGGCGTGGGGAATGGTGACGTAAGCGGTCGTGGGCTGTCCCCAACCGTCCACGCAGGACTGCCAAGCGCGGGCAAAGCTCTGGGCGGCGATGGCCACGGCGGGAATGCCGGCCTTCTCCATGGCAACCATGTCATGGCTAAGCCACGACGTGCAGCCCCCTCAATGCGCCGTCGCGCCCACCATGGCGTCAACCTCGGCGGCGATACGGGCAGCTTCCTCGTCGTCGATGTGGACGCCCCGGCTGAGCGCGGGACGGCCTTCGCGCAGGTCTCCGCCATAGCGCTGGAACTTGACGCCGGGATACCGGCGCTGCAACTGCTCGGCGAACCGCTCCACGGCAACATCGGCCCCGCCGGTCATGTTGTTGTACAGACCGATGGTCTTGCCCTCGAAGGTCGTAAGCCTGGGAGCGGGCGGCACCTTGAAGTCCACCCGGTTGGCTGCGGGAGACATTATCTGCACTTTCATGCCGTCATTCCTTCTTTTTCCCACACGCAATGTGGTATTCAGCCATCTCTTCCCAATCCATGTTACCGCAAGGCCATGCCCCAAGCAATTGGCTGAATCAGCCAGGGCCTGTGCAAAGTAATTGTCTGAATCAGGATTTACCGGATTTTGGGATTTTCAGGATATTCCCAATCCTGAGAATCCTTTAATCTTGATAATCCTGATTCAGGCTTTTGCCACCGGTAAAGACTTTGCACACGCCCTGCCGAATCAGCCAGGACGATTGCAAAGTTACTTCACTTGCCGCACAGTAAGAACAAACCGCCACTCCCGCGAAGCTTGTCCCCGGCCCGGTTTCCCGGCTAAGGCAGGATAGCGTGGAGCAGCACTTGGGGGGCGGGAGCGTCACCTTGGCGAAGACAATCACGCAGGTACTTGTCGGCCGCGCCCAACGGCAGCAGCCGGTAGCCGGCGTCTGTGACCCGTCGGATGAATGGCTGGATCCCGGGCAGGGGCTTGTGGTCGGACCAGGCAGCGAACCAGCGTTCGCAAAGGTCGTCACAAAGGAGGCCCAGCCGGTACTCGGCCAGTTCGCGGGCGAATTTACGTTGAAGGGCGCGGACGCGGGCCCATAGGGCGTCTAGTTCACTTCGCATGCTGCAGACTCCTCAGGATGGATTATAGACGGTCAATTTGCCGGAAATTCAGAAACGCGGACATTTGCGGTCATGTGGTTTCCCGCCTGCGCGGGAAAGACGGGAGTCGGGAATGACGGTTTGGCGTGAATATTTTAGAATCGCGGACATTTGCGGACATTTCAGGACATTTACTGAAATGGCATCGGAGCGCACAGGGCAATCACAAGGGTTGCCCCCACCGGCAAGGCCCCGGTTGGGTACGGGTTGATTGTTTCCAGAGGTTTTTCGGTCATCTATCACCATGTTTCCTTAAGCGGCTTTACTGGACTTGTCCAGGTCCGATGGAATGTTGTGCTGCACGAGTATTATGGTAGAGAGGTGTTTTACGACCTGGCAAGCAGGAGGTGTCAGTGGGGAGGAGCAGCCCCCGCCGGTTCGCGGGGCAGGCCGTTGGGGGACTACAAAATGGCGGGCAAGATGTGATAGATTCCACACTGGGAGGGCCTTGGAACCGGAGGGAAAATGGACATCTACCAGATTGATTACATCCTTCACGAACTAACTGAGGACCACGGCTGGATGTACCGCGCTGAGGCGCCAGCCCTGCAAGGCTGCGTGGCTTGGGGAGATACCCCGGAAGAAACCCTCAAAAGCCTGTTGGCAGTAGCGCAGACCATAATCCAGGTTTGCAAGGAAGACGGGCAAGCCCTGCCCGCAGAACTAACTCCCTTGCGCGGCCCCGCAGGAACCCTGACCGTTACCGCATGACCTACAGGGAACTGCGCAGAAAGAAGTACGGCTCATTGCGCTCCACGCTATAGATGACAGCCGAAGTGTCCAGGTAGACGGCGCCGCGCGACGGCAGCGTCATCGGTCCCACGATGCCCGCTCCTCCGCGATGTGGTCATCAACTTCCTTCGCAGTCTTGAAGAGACGTTGCCCTGGTCCCGCAGAGATAATCTGCCAAGCTGAACGAGCCGATGGAGCCGGCGACGGCGATATTATCACGTCCACCGTCTGCCCTGCCTCCAACTCCGGGCTGACAATCTCCACCTTGCCGCCCGGCAGTACCGTTGTTTTTACGTGCAGCGCTTTCTGCATATTTTTGCCTTCCTTAGTAGTCAACAGCCCCAGATGGGACTCGAACCCACCATCCATACAAGGCGGATACCGGTTTTCGAGACCGGCGCTTTCGTCCGCTCAGCCATCTCTCCCCAACCCACGTTACCGCAAGGCTATTCGGCAATCAATCGGATGTGTGGAGCCGATTGAATCACCCGTGACGAGTTTATTGTGCTATCGCATCTCTGGGAATGGGCCTGGGCTATCCATGCACAAGGCACGAAAAATACTGAATTTCGCTTCAAGGCATTTCTGCTCATTATCGTTTAGGTGCACGGGAATGAAGTTTGGGCGAAGAGTGGAACCGCTTTCCACAACTTCGGCATATAACTTTGCAAGGAACCAATCCTTGGCGTTGGCTTCAGGGGGTATATTGCCAAGGTGCCACACCGCAACAGCAAGACCCCTAAATAATGCACTATCTGCCACCTGACGCGTGTACTCATCGAAGTCGTCTGGATATCGCAGCATGGACTCGTATCTCCTTGCTATCTATTTTCTCCAGTTTCCCGTCTACAATTCCACTCATGTATTACTGAATCATTCGTGAACTAAAAAATAGTCACCGACTTACGATCCAGTGTCAAAAGTTATTTCGACTGTGAGCCGGACGGGGAATTCGATGTCGTTTCCTTTTGAATCGGTCAAGATACATCGCATGGTCATTCTTCCTGCCACCGTTTCGGATGTTCTGCCCCCAATCGCTGTGCCAAGAAAACGTGCAAACGTTTCCTCTGAAGTATCGAGGTTGCTGTCCGGCATTGACCACAGCAAGGTCCTTGCCAGATCTTCGGCGCTATCCCATTGTTTGGCGACGTTTCGGCGTACTTATTTCATTCACTATCAAGCTTACCGGGAACGAAAATCGTTGAACTCTCGAAATGTGCCCAGGTATTGTGATGCTTCTTCCGTCGAGTCCGCGAAATGCGTATCAGCAATTAGTTGGATAGGGAAGGCTATTTCTTTGTTTTCGGCATCCACCAGCCGACTATGCATCACTGAAAGACGATGAGGACTAACGTCCAATAAACTCCGGAACTTGTCCGCTGTCATTCCAATGTTGGCTAAATCATCAATTAATTCATCAATGTGTTCCCAAGAATGAAGGATCTCTTCAGCCATGATACTCCTCTAACCATATCGGTTCTTTATTGCTATTATGGCTCTACGTGACCAGTTCCGCCAGCCGCGCCACCAGATATTCCTGTGGCCTATCGCCCTTAATCCGGTTGCAACTGGGGCAAAGTAGTTGCAGATTGTCCAAGTGGTCCGTGCCGCCCCGGCTCCGGGGGATGACGTGGTCCACCTCGAATATCTTGAAGGGGAAGTCCATCTTGCAACCGTTGCAGACGCCCTCCTGCCGGCCAAAGAGGGTGTGCTTGTTCTGCCGGTAGTTGATGGGGGCGTCTATGTCCGTCCGCCGGGGTATGTCCGTTCTGGCCGTCACTAATCGGTTGTGGAACAGGCTCCCCATTGTATGTTGCAGGCGTTGGTTGACCAGTTCCACGGCCTTGGCCGACAGGTCTATTCCTACCCATTGCCGCCCCAGATTCTCCGCCGCTACGCAGGCCGTGGCGCAGCCGCAGAACGGGTCAAGCACCATGTCGCCCTCGTTGCTGCTGGCCTTGATGATACGTTCCAACAAGGCCAGGGGCTTTTGCGTGGGGAAGCCGGTGCGCTCGCTCTTATCCCTCGGAGGTATCCAGCACACTGCTCATCCTGATCCCCACTCTACCTCCATGGTCTATGCGGTTGCTCCGATTCTACCTTCGGTTTTCATCCAATTGTCGATTCCGGCTAGCACAAACTTCTCTTAGCCCAAGTTCATGACTTCTTTCAATCCCTTCTGGACGAAGAACTTCCTCAACCGCTCCGCAACATACAACCCCTCAACCATAGACTCCTTTTGACCTTGAGGAATTCTCGCAAAATCCACGCTAGGGGCCCGGACACGGATACTCGCCGACCCTCCAGCCTTAACAACAAACATATCAGGTTCTAAAACTCCTGATACTCTGGCCTCTAGCGTCTCCACGCTCATGTTCCGAAACTGGGCGTCCACATAGCAACCTTCATTCAGATTAAACTTGTATACGATATGTGCTCGCCCCTTGGTTTCAGAACGTGACACTCCTTCAGCATCATAAAAGTAAATGAAACGCGCTCCTGATGGCATGCTACCAGGCTTCCTCATACGCAACCGTGGAGCCTCTTCATTCGCAATGTCCCAAAAGGCCCTCCACACTTGTGTAGTCACCTCATCATGTACAGGAACATAACCTTCCCTGTGTGAGTCAAGACCGTTTCTCAGCATAGCCGCAAGAAACCGGCTCCGAGCATCGCCCGCTCCGCTCAAGACCTCAATCAAATCCTCATAACTGACATGCCGGTCAAAAATATCGCTTCCTTCATTCTGGAAATAAGCGGCAGGGGCCAGCAATACCGTTTCAACATCAACCAATGGACCACAAGCCTGACCCCACCGTTGTGCCCTGTCTTGATACCGTTCAGGTTGGTCGGGTTGAAATGCGGCATTTATCTTGTTTTCGACCAAAAGGACCAGCGAACCGGAGTCGCTGGCAAACGACACAACAATGTCGGTCTCTCCGTCAGCATCCTGATGAGACACCCAAGCTCCTTCCAAAGTGCCAACACCATGATTCCATCCACCCATGAAAAATCGCTGCAGGGGCCCTTCCTCAGCGTAGAGTTCGCTGCAGATCAGAAGGTCCATGTCACGCTCCCGAAGCCATTCCGCAGGTCGGCGATTCCTCAGTTCCACCAAGGGGTTTGAATTAAACATGACTTTCTTTTCCTTCCATTCGCTAAGGTGAACTTGGAAGTACCGCCTGTTACCCGAGTGTGCGCCAGCAACCACGGATAACCGGTGTCCTCAGGGCCTGTGAATCCCGCCGTCTGGGACTCAGCATCTGTTCTTGGGTTGTCGGGTCCCTATATTTTCGAGCGTAACTACTGCAGAGGCCGTTACTACAGGGATTGCCGGATACTCCTACCCCGTCCAAGGGTGCTTGCGCATTTCTTCCTCATTCAGGTCCGCGCCCCAGCCCGGTCTGTTGGGGATGGTCATGTAGCCGTCCGTGATCTCCGGCAGTTCGGTTACTATATCGTCCTTCCACGGCACATCGTCTATGTCTATCTCCATAATGCGGACGTTGGGCAGCACGGCGCAAAGGCTGGCGCTGATGAAGGTGGACATGTGGCTGTAGTAGTTGTGCGGGGCCACGTTGAGCTGGAACACTTCCGCCAGGTCTCCCACCTTCTTGGACTGGGTATACCCGTTCCAGGGCACATCCACCATGAACACGTCCGCCGCCTGCATCTGGAAGTAGGGCAGGTACTCCCGCATGTAGAACAGGTTCTCGCCGGTGCATATCTTCGTGTTGGTGGACTCGCGGATGCGCCGGATGGCCTCCGGGGAGTACATGTCTATCTCAAGCCACAGCAGGTCGAACTGCTCCAGCATCCTGGCGATCCGGACCGCGCTTTCCGGTTTGAAGTTGAAGTTCAGGTCCAGGTTGATGTCCACGTCCGGTCCCACCGCATCGCGGAACGTGCCGATCAGTTCCTCGATGTGCCGCAGCACCGGCGCGGTAATGGCGCCGTCCGTGCTGCCAGGGCCTTGGGCGAACCCTCCGCCGTACACCGTGGCTGGGTCGCCGGGCATCACCACGTTGGTCTTCAGGGCCGTGAACCCCTGTTGCACCACCTCCCTGCCCAGGTCGGAGATGTCCTCCATCGTGCGGATGGGCGGCGTCCCCAAGAGCTCCGGGTAACGCGCCCGGCTGGTGCCGCAGTGGGACCAGTAGACCCGCACCGAGTCCCGCGTCGGCCCGCCGAAAAGCTCGGTGACGGAGATTCCCAGGGCCTTGGCCTTTACGTCCAACAGGGCGCAGTCGATACCGGCGATGGCCTTGGCCGCGATGCCGCCGGGACTCTGCCGCGCCGCCCGGAACATGTCCCACGCCCGCATCTCATAGGCCCCCGGGTCCTGGCCGATGAGGGTCGGCGTCAGGTCCTTGATTGTGCCGACCACGCCGTTGGGAGACCGGGGGTCGGTGCACTCCCCCCAGCCGGTGATGCCCTCGTCGGTCTCCACCTTGACGAATATCCACGGACGCCACCCGCCGTCAACCAAGAATGTTTCAACGTTGGTAATTTTCATGTACACATCTCCCACAAATGGAGACGCCCAATCTCATCGGCATCACCTTGGGATTGGGCGCGTTTTCCAGTCGAGGCTTGACCCGCAGCGGGGTCGCCTCAGTTACTTGACAGGCTGCTTGGTCAGCAGTAGCTCCCTGGCGTCGGCCAGCAGTTCTTCGTCGGACCTTTCCAGGTCTATGAGATCGCCGTGGGGCTGCGGTACCGGGAAGCCGGTGCGGTAGTAAAGCTCCACCCGGTTTCCTTCCGGGTCCAGGAAGTACATGCCGAAGGCGTTGCCGTGGCTGACGATCCGCTCGATGCTAACGTCAGGCTCGTCCTCCAGCCTATGCTTGTACTCGCGCAGGTCGGCGATGGTGGGCACCTTGAAGGAAATCTGCTGGATGACGTTGGTGTCGTCGTCCGAGACCCTGCCCTTCATCAGGACAAACTCGTGATGCTCGGATACGGGGTCGGAACTCATGAACACCATTCCCCGGCCTTCCAGGTCCTCATCGGCTATCTTCAGCCCGATTACCCGGCTGTAGAAGTCCCGCTGCCGCATCAGGTCTTGCGCGTAGATTCCAACGTGTCCCAGTCCTGTAGTTTCAGCCATGACTCTTGACCTCACAATCTATGATCTTGTTCGAATGGCGGCAGGTGGATTATATCACCCAGCATCACATCATTGGATAATTCCGCCACTCGGGGCAGCAGAGGTCAGGCACTGATATACCGAACCGGGAAACTCACACTGTAACCGGGTTCGCCCGCGCTGTGTCCGCTTGGAAATCCCGCGTCAGTTGGGCCAGCAAGAAGAATATGTTCTCCACGGCGTTGGTGGCGTCCACGATGATACGGTGGAGTCTGTCGTCCTCCTCTGGGGTCATAGCCAAGTAACGTGTGCGCATGTCCTGCATCAGGCTACGACGGTCGCCCATCGTCTGCTGGACGAAGTCCCAAGAGTCGGAGTCGTCCTCGTCCAGGGCGTCGAGGAAGATGAGCAGCGCGGCGTCGGTGCCCTCCACCACGCTGGTCTGGAAAATCTCCATGGTTGGATCATCTTCCGGCAACTCCCGGATCTGTCCGGCCAAGATGGAGAACTGCTCCTCCAGCCAGGTGATCAGCTTCTGGCGGCTTAACACAGCGTTGCGCCGCTCGCTATTCTGCCCTGGGTTGCGTTGACCCAACTCGTTCAGGAACTCGTCAATGCGGGAGTTAAGCTCTAAAGTAGATTGGCCAACCTGTCCCAGAGCCTGGCTCGTGCGCGCCTGTTCCATGTACTCCGAGAACCGGGCTAACACCCGCTTTTGCTCCAGGTGGACCAGGTCCAAGGCCGTGGTGACATCGCCAACAGCCTGATCGTGGATGTACTGGGGCCGGGACCACTGCTCCTCGGCGCTGGCTGGCCAGATACGAGCGAACAGGCGCATGGTCCATTCCGGCGCTGACAGCACCACCAGGCGGGAGGGCATCCCGAACACGATGACCGCGAACGCCATCTGCGGGCCCAGACCGATCTCTGGCCAAGTGACCAGTGCCTTGACCAATGGCACCTTCCCGTAGACCTCAATATAGAGGAGTATCACCAATATGGCCGCGGAGAAGAAGACTTGCACCGCCCAGAACATACCCAGTTGCCGTGCGGTCCCGCTGAGTCCCCATGACACCATCATCACGCTGATGGCCAGGCCCACGTAGGAACCGTAGATGTACATCAACACCTGCTCGACGCCCACCAGGTCGGCGGCGGCCAGCCCAATGCCGAAGGCGACCACCGGCACTAACGCCTGCACGACAAAGGTCAATAACGCCCCCAGAATGAACGACAGCAGGATTGACCCGGCGGATATCTCCAGGCTGGCCAGGAACCAATCCTGCTGGGACAGGGGATGTGCTGATTCCTTTATTAGCACCAGCCCGAACAGCAACACCGCTACCCCGAAAAGCATTGCGCCGGCTTCCCGGTAATGGCCTCGGCGCATCCGGGTCACAGCCAAGCCTCCAATTCCGATGCCGTACAAAGCAGCCAACCGTATGTCAATGCCCACGATAAAGAGGATCAACCCCACACCCATTTGCGCGCCCAAGGCTATGGAATAGCCCTGCTTGGCCGATATCAAGCCTGACCGTAGCATACTGATCGTGATGAAGGTCACAGCAGGAGAGCTCTGGGTGATAGCTCCTGCCAGCGTGCCCCAGCCGAAGGCTGCAAAGCGGTTATCGGCCAACCTGCTGGCCAGTATCCGCAGCCGCGGACCCACTACTGTCTTCAGGTTCTCGGAGAGAAGCCACATCCCGAAGAACAGGAGCCCAACACCGCCGAGGATGCCTCCCAAGACTTCTAGCATAAGACCATCGAGCCCCTACCGCCAAGACAGCGAATTGACGACTAACCTGATAACCCCGGCATACCGGCGGGGGAATCAGGTCAGGGTCCAGTCCGGCCCACCGTTCTCTGTAAGATATGCAATGCTGTGCTCCATACGTTGGGCCGCCGTATCAAAACTCTCTTGGTTGTTAATATACAGGAAACCGACCAGTCCTGCGCCATTGCGTAGGGCAAGTCGGTGCCGAACGCCCGGACATGGCCCAATTCCCCTTCAGCCTCCGTTGGCCTTCACCAGCAAGTCAGTGAGAAGCATGTCGGACAGGGCGTTGAGACGCAGGTCGGCGCGGCCCAGGGGCAGGTCCCTGGTCATGGGGTTGGGGACGGCGACACAGAACGCCCCGGCGTCCTTGGCCGCGGTGACGCCGTTAGCCGAGTCCTCTATGACCAGGGTGTTGCCGGGTGTGGTCGCCAGGGTTGATGCAGTCAGCAGGTAAAGCTCCGGGTCAGGCTTCACCCTTGTCACGTCGTCGGAGCATATGATTGAGTCGAAGTGCTGCCGGAGTCCCTGGCTTTCCAAGTGACCGTCCACCCATGCGTGGCTGGAACTCGAGGCCACTGCGAGTTTCAGCCCCAGCCGCTGGGCCTCGTGGATATATTCCACCACTCCGGGCAACAGGGGATTGGACTCGATCGCCGCCAAGTAGCGGCTTCTCCTCTCTCTCATCAGGGAGTCACGGTCAAATTCCCGGCCCGTCAGTTCCTCCAACAAGCCGCAGACATCCGCGCGCCGGACGCTGCCGCCGATGAAACCGGTCCACCAGGTACGTTGCAGCTCGACACCGTAGCCTTGGAAGACTTCCTGCCATGTGTCAAAGTCAGGGGTCTCGGTGTCGATGATGACCCCGTCAAAGTCGAATATCAGCGTATCTATCACCAGTCATTTCACCGGGAAGGCTTGATGTGGACACTGGCCAATATGGCACTAAGGGAGTTCATTGTCTATGAGGGATACAGGCAGATGGCACTGTGAGTCGTTCACTCAATTCCCAAAGGTCTGAGGCCAGCCCCGCATCGTAGCTCCGAGCGGAAGAGGACACGGCGCGGCAGTCCACAAAAAATTTGCCGGTGGTTTCTTCAACTTCGGGAGAGGAGGCCAGGTAATTCAACGTCTCCGCTCCTTTGATGGCATCGACGCCGCGGACGCCGATAAAGAAGTTGACCACCCGGCCCAGAAGGCCGTTGTTCCGTGCAATACCGGTGCGGACCAGCCCGGGATGCAGGGCGTTGACCGTTACGCCCGAACCCTCCAGTCGTCGCGCCAGTTCGTAGGTGAACAGGATGTTGCAGAGCTTCGAGCGCCCGTATGCCCGGTAACCACGATTGCTTCCGGGCTTCGGCAGGTCCTCCAGCCGGAATCTGCCGGCCGACCAGTGAGAACTGGACGAGACATTGACGATCCGGGCGGGCGCAGATTCTTTCAGCAGGTCCAGCAGTAGTGTGGTCAACAGGAAATACCCCAAGTGATTCAGGGCGAAAGTGATTTCGATGCCATCCACGCTGCGGCGGTTGGAAAGAAATATGGCGCCGGCATTGTTCACCAGAACGTCCAGTCGCGATATGTGATGCTTCACTTGGTCCGCCAGCCTGCGCACATCCGTCTGCGACGACAGGTCGGCCAGCATGTAATGTACTTCGTGGTTGCCCGTTTCCCCGATGATGCGCTCCACCGCGGCGGCGGTTTTCCCCTCGTTCCGGCCGACGATCACCACAGTTGCGCCCATGCGGGCCATTTCCTGCGCGGCCGCATAGCCGATACCGTCACTGCCGCCGGTTATGAGACACGTCTTACCTTCCATGATTCGGGCCATGATTCGGGATTCTATCGCACGTAGCGAGGCTGCGCTGTGAGTGCGTCGCGCTTTATTATTTCCTGCTCCAGCCGGATGCCGATCTCGTCCCACTGCTCCGCGAGGTCCGTGATGGGTTCGTCCCGCTCCCCGGACTCGTCTACACTCCGGCGGAGCACGCGGCGTTCACCGGAGCTCTTCAGCATGATCTCGCCCACATCCCGGTGTATTTCCCTGAAGCTGTCATACTTCAGGACCCTCCCGTCCGTGAAGGCCAGGGTCCAGTCCCGCGCATTCAACGTAGCCCAGATGTGGAAGTTGGCCGGGACCTGTTGCCCGTCCTCCACGTAGCCGAAGTTGTCGGACGCGTCGTGCTTGATGATATGGACCCGCATCGACTTTCTCTTAATCTACGCCGCCGCCCTCTTGAGGCGGCACATATTGGGCCAGTTGACGGATGGTCTCGATGAAAGTCCGGTCACGGTCCCGCGACTCGGGAAATTCTTCACCCAATGGAGTGCTGCCGATGAACCGGTACATTTCCGCGACGCCCTCGAACAGGTTGGGTGTCATACCCAAGTGGGCGAAGGTGTCGCGGATCTCCTCCATTTCACTGACCCAGCGGCGCGATCGGGCCGGGACCGTGGGCAAGGTGCGCTCCATCCGTTGCAGGACCGCCTGCTGGCCGGACTGGAACTCCGCAAGCAGGGGCTCGGTCAGGCCCATCAACTCGGCCGCCATCAGCAACTCGCTGTACAGCGCCCAGGATCCCTTGGTCATGGCGGCATAGCACATCTTTATCCCCGATGCCTGTCCCACCGCGCCGTCCAGCTTCAGCACCGTCAGCCCGAAATCGTTCAGTTGTTCGAACCGGGAAGCCTGCTCGCCGGAGGCGTAGAAGTGGGGACTGTAACCCGGTCTCGGCGGCCCGCCGATGATGGACACGTCCACGAACCTGCCGCCCGCGCCGGTAATGACCGGCTCCAACTCCCGCACCAGTTGAGGGGAGATAGCATTGCACTCAGCAAACAAGGTATCGGAGCCCGTGACCTTGAGGGCATCTGCGACCTGCCGGCACACGGTGGGCACCGCTGCCGACACGGTCATGGACATTATCAGGTCTGTCTGTCCGACCAGTTCCTCCATGGTGGGAACGTCGCGTATGCCCGCCTTCTCGGACAGGACCCGCGTGCGGTCGCTGCGGCCGGCCAAGCAGGTAATCACGTCCAGCTCGTTTTCCCGCAACCGCTGCCCCACGGCGTGGCCCATGTCGCCGGGGCTCAAAATAGCTACAGTGCTGATGTCCATCTATGTTGTCTCTCGCTCCGGGTATAGTGCCCGCCGGCTTCGCGGCTATCCGGCTTACCCGATGTGTTGATAAATGAATGACGTCATCAGTTCCAACGCGTCTTTGGCAACCGGCGTGGCCATATCCCGGAACAGTCCTTCTCCCTCTCCATCGAAGATCTTCACGTCTATCTGCCCGCCGGCTTTGCGGTACTGTGAGATGAATTCGTTAAGGTCGGGCCGCGGATGCGCGTCCTCATATTCCCGTGCCATGCACAGTGTCGGCGGCAGCGCCGTTCGCTCCCCGCGGGCCAGCATACGGGCCGGGGCAGCCTCGGCCATGGCCTCCTCCGTCGGCCAGTATTGATCGTGGTTGGCCACCACACGCTCCCTCACTCCGGCGGGCGGTTTGATATCTTCCCGTAGGCCCTTGGCGTAGAGATAACGTCCCAGCGGATCGGCCACCGGCGAGCACAGCACCACACAGCCTACGGTACCATCGACTTCCGCTGCTCCGTTCGGGAGCGCCAGCGCCGCATAGCGTGAATCGTGGGGCCGCATACCCACCAGCATAGCTTGATGCGCGCCGCTGGATGTGCCCGTCACGCCGATTTTATCCGAGCGGCCGTTCCAAGCTTCAGCCTGGGTCTTGCACCAGCGAATGCCGTAGTGGATGTCGGCCAAGGAAGCCGGGTAAGACGCCACCGGCGGTACTCGAAAGTCCAAAGCCGCCACGATCACGCCGTTCCTGGCTAACGCTTCGTTGGCGACGTTGCCGCTCAGGCGGTCTCCCCTTACCCATGCGCCGCCGTGCACCTCGACCATTATTGGAAAAGGTCCGCTACCGCGGGGCTTGAAGACTCGCGCCAGAAAGGGAGTATCTCCATGCTGGAGATATTCCACGTCTTCGATATCGACTTCGTAGGTTGTCTGCTTGCTGATAGTCATGCAAACTCCTTTTATTGATTGGGCCTTGTGGCCGGGTGAGACTAGGTTAAATCCCGAAAGTATTCCCGTCAACGTGAATCAAGAGATGAAATTTCTCCACCGGCGAATTTACTACGGATGGTGGGTCGCTGCGGCCGCTTCCGGCATCGAGTTCGCCAACGCCGCCACAGCGATTGGCGTGCTCACCGTATTCGTGGTGCCCATGAGCCAGGAATTCGGCTGGAACCGCACCGAGGTCGCCGGGGCCACCAGCTTGGGCGCTGTGCTGGGCGCGGCGTTGGCTCCCGCAAGCGGGCGGTTGGTGGACATCTTTGGCGCCCGGCTGATCCTGGTCGCCGGCGGTTCTGCGGTGGTGCTGGGCTGCCTGTACCTTTCGACCACGCATACCCTGATGGGTTTCTACGTCGCCTTCACCTTGATCAGAATAGCCGATCAGGGTCTGATCAAGATCGGGGCGTCGGTTACCGCCGGCAAATGGTTTCTCAGGTACCGGGGCAGGGCGGTGGGCTTGGTGTTCTTCGGCGGCTCCGCCGGAATCATCGTAATGGCCCCGGTGGTACAGGCGGTCATCAGCTACTGGGACTGGCGGGTCGCTTGGGTCGTTCTGGCCGGAGTGATGGGTTGCGCTGGTGTAATCCCCTGTGCGTTGATCGTTCGCAGGCAGCCGGAGGATTTTGGTCTGGTCGTTGACGGCATCACCGGACAAGAACAATCTCCGGAGGGTGATGGCGGACCTGATTTCCAGGGAGACGAGCAACAGTTTCCACTGTCCCTGGTGCTCAGGACTCCGACATTCTGGGTAATTCTGGCGGCATTGTTCCTGAGCAGCACCACAACAGCCGGAATCGGACTGCACCTCGTCCCCCACCTGACCCACCAAGGCCTGACTCCGGCGGCGGCAGTCTCGGCAGTGAGCGTTATGTCCATCTCCGGGGCGGTATCGGCGCTGGTATCCGGAGTCGTGGCGGAGAGAGTATCCGCCAAGCTGATGATGGTCTCCCTGAATCTCCTGGGCGCGGTGAGCATGTGGGTGCTGACCCTGGCGGATACCTTGCCCGAAGCCTACCTGTTCGCCGTGATTCAGGGACTGGTGGGCAGCGGCGTAAACACGCTGGCTCCGATAATGTGGGCCAACTACTATGGCAGGAGGACGCTGGGAAGCATATTCGGGATCAGCCGGTCGGCGCAGGTGGTGGGCTTCGCCGCGGGGCCATTGGCCTCCGCGGCGGTCTTCGACCGCACCGGGACTTACCGGGCAGCCTTCCTGTCCCTGATAATTGTTGCGTTGGCGGCGGCACTCCTCATGGGCATCGCCAAGCGCCCCTCAAGACTACTCACAACGCCTGAGCAAGGTCCTCGATGAGGTCGTCAACGTTTTCCAGCCCGACAGACACCCGGAGCAGGTTGTCCGGCGTCTCGCTGTTCGGGCCTTCGATGGAGGCTCGGTGCTCGATCAGGCTCTGAGTACCGCCGAGGCTCGTTGCCCGGACGAACAGCTTGACCCGGCCGGCGACTTGAAACGCCGCCTCTCTACCTCCCTTCACCTGAAACGACAGCATCCCTCCGAATCCCGACATCTGGCTTGCCGCAATTGCGTGTCCGGGGTGGTCGGACAAACCCGGGTAATGGACCGCCTCCACTTGCGGATGTTCCTTCAGGAAACTGGCGACTTTGAAAGCGTTCTCGCTATGGGCCTGCATCCGGACATGCAAAGTCCTTATTCCCCTGAGCACCAACCAGCAGTCAAAAGGAGAAGGAACGGCGCCACTTAGACTCTGAATCAGTCTGATCCTTCGGAAGAAATCGGAGTCCTCCTTGCTGACTATTACTCCCCCCAGGACATCCTCGTGACCTCCCAGGTACTTGGTGGTCGAGTGCATCACCAAGTCGGCCCCCAAAGCGAGCGGTTGCTGCAACACGGGACTCGCCCAAGTGTTATCACATACGCAGAGCGCCCCCGCGTCGTGCGCAATGCGGGCAATTTGGGCCAGGTCGGTAATCTTCAGGACGGGATTGGAAGGTGTCTCCGTCCAGATGACCCGCGTGCTGGGTAAAACGGCCTCGCTGACTTGGTCCGGTTCGGTCATGTCAACCGAGGTGACTTTCAATCCCCAAGGGTAGAATACCTCGTACAGGAGGCGGGACGTGCCGTGATAGCAATCGCTGGGCAGTATGACATGGTCGCCCGGTGACAACGCTTGGAACAGGGAGGACGTGGCGGCCATGCCGGACGAAAACGCCGCCGCGGCTGCTCCTCCTTCCAGGAGGCTCAAGCATTCTTCCAGGTCCTGGCGGTTGGGGTTGTTGTCGCGCGAATAAACGAAGCCGCGGGGATACTGGCCGTCGGCATCCCTTTCAAAAGTTGTTGACAAGTAGATCGGCGGAGCCACGGCCCCGGTCGCGGGATCGATCTTGTGACCCGCCTGGGCTGCTATGGTATCGATTTTCAAATCCCTGCCTCTTTCATACCCAACAAGCTCCTCTCATCATGACAATTCACACCAAGCGACCCTTTCAAGGGTATACCCGGAATGGGTGACGGACCCTGGTATCCCACCCGTGCCGGTCAGGCGTTGGGCGGGCGCTGGTGGTGCCAGTCGGTGGCCTGCTCGTAGGCGTAGGCCACGTTCAGCACGGTCTGGTCGTCCCCGGGGCGCCCTCCAATCTGCAGTCCTATGGGCAGTCCTTCGTCGCTGAAACCGCAGGGCAGTGATACCGCCGGGGCGCTGGCGAGGTTGAACGTCCGGGTCTGAAGGTAGCGCATCGGCATCGCCTGTTCCTTGCTGGTGATGACCGGGTCTTCGACGATGGGCAGGGCGGCCACCGACGCAGTGGGCGTTACCAGTACGTCGTACCGCTCCAGGGCCTCGTGTACTTGGTTACGGAACATCGTTCGCAGTTTCTGGGCCTTGTAGTAGGCTTGGGCCGGGAGGATGCTCCCGGTCAGCAGTCCAATGCGGTTGTTGTGGCCGTAGTCATGCAGCCGCTCCCGCACCCATTGTTTCATGTTCAGGGCCGGTTCCACCAGCAGATTGACTTGGGACAGGACAGCCGAGTGGGCCGTCAGCGGGATCGATACTTCCTCCACCGTCGCTCCCAGTTCTCCCAGTACCCCGAGCGCCCTCAGCACCGCGCTCCGGGTGTCGGAGGCGACGCCCTCATCCTCCATTTGCTCCGTGATCACGCCGACGCGAAGGCCCTGGATTCCGGCGTTCAGCCCCGCCCTGAAGTCGGGCACGGGCCGGCGCCAAGAGTAAGGGTCGCGTTCATCATGCCCTGCGATGGCATCGAGGGTAATGGCTGCATCCTCGACGGTCCGGGAGATCGGCCCTGCGGTGTCCATGGACCACACGCCGGTCATAACGCCGTAGCGGCTGACCAGCCCCCAAGTCGGCCGGTGACCCACCAAGCCGCACCAGGTTGCAGGGAACCTTATCGAGCCGCCGGTATCCTCTCCCAACGATGTGGCGCAGAGGAAGGCGGCGGTGGCTGCCCCGGAACCGCCGCTGGACCCGCCGGTGCGCCGGTCGAGGTGCCAAGGATTCCGGGGCGGGCTGAACCGCTCGAACCCGCCGCCCATGGCGAACTCGGTCATGTTGGTCTTGCCCAGGAGAACCGCGCCTGCCCGTTTCAGGTTGGCGATGACCGTGGCATCCTCCTCGGGCACGAAGTCGGCCAAGATGCGGGTGCCTCCCGTAGTGCGGACGCCTTTGGTCCAGAACTGGTCTTTGACTGCCACCGGTATGCCGTGCATCGGCCCGCGGTATTCCCCACGGGCGATGTCCTGCTCCGCGTCGCGGGCGGCCTCCAGGGCGTCCCGCCTGGTAACGGTCAGGTATGCATTGAACTTGAAGTCCAGATCGTCTATACGGTCGAGGTAGGCTTGGGTAGCCTCGACCGGCGAGACTTCCCTCGACTCTATCAGCCGCGCAAGCTCAGAAACCGGCAGAAAGGGTATGTCGCGCTGTTCCATGGTCGGCCCTCCGTTGCAGCTTCGGTGCGTTCAGCCCGGCTTTACACAAAAATTGTTTCTAATTGCCGCTTTCTCTTTGAAGGCGTACCTGCTTGGCGCGGTCGATGATCAGACGGGCGTCGGCGACTGTTCTATCTTGGAAATCGGGGAAGTCTGAAAGTCTCGGCTGAGTTCTAGGACGATATTCCCGTTCGCCCTCGTATTCGGAGTACACATCCGGCGGTATTGAGAGCCTGAAATCGCTCAGGACTGTGTCGTTGCGACGGACGTTGCCCAGGAGTTCTCCTATGTCGTGGACGCTCCTGTAACGGGCGTCGTGTGCTTCCAGCAGGGCCTTCATCCCGTACTCCAGCGTGTTCTGCGCCTGCTGTCCAACAAGGATGTCGTCCAGTCCTGCTTCACAATTGTTGATGAATCCTGCGAGGTGAACCTCGGCATGTCTCAGGCGCTGATCGTATATCGACCAGTCGAGTTGGTGTCCCAGCTCCTCATCTCCGTAGCCGCAGGCTGAGTCATCTTGAGGATTTCTGGGCATGAGTTGTCCTTCTTCCACTGCTCGGGTTTCGATGGAGTTTGAGTACCTGCGCCTGTTTCTGAACTCCGGGACAATACGCCAGACGAGGTCTACAGCCACCGCATGACCGTAGATCTCCTTTGCTACCTTCTCGGCTCTGCGTGTGGCGATTTTCTTGTATTCCGCGTTTGGCTCAAAGTCGTGGACCAGCATGACGTCTATATCGGACTGTTCGTCGTGGTCTCCTCTTGCCCTGGAGCCGAAGAGTATGGTCAGCTCCGGTTGCTCGACCTCTTGAGTTGCTCGAGCGACACCCAGGGCCTTGGGATCCGGTTGGTTCATTGTTGAGGCTCCTGTGCGGTCTCCGTTCACTTGCGATAGCGCTTTTTGATGTTACCACCAATTTTTTGCAAAGCCGTTCAGCCAGTGTGTTCCTTGACGAATTCACCGCATTCCTCGAGTGCTTCCCTTGCTTCGGGAAGGAACGATGCGAAAGCCTGCCAAACATGGGGCATGTCGTCCCACACCGTCAGGGTAACGTCCACGCCGGCTTCCCTGGCCCGGTCCGCAAGTCGAATCGAGTCGTCCAGCAGGACTTCAGCGGTGCCCACCTGCACCAGCAACGGCGGCAGCCCCCGCAGGTCGGCGTAGTAGGGGGACGCCAAGGGAGTGGTGCGGGGACGGTCGCCAAGGTAGGCTGAGGCCATGCCTTCCAGCATCTCCTTGTCGATTAGCGGGTCCGCTTCCGCCTTGGTCGCAAACGACTCCCCGGTATGGGCCAGGTCGGTCCAGCCGGAGTGGGATATGCCGCCTGCCGGAAGAGGGTCGCCGAAATACTTCAAGGCGACCAGCGTGGCGATTGTCAGTCCGCCACCGCACGAGTCCCCGCCAATGACGATCCGGCTGGGCGAAACGCCCTCGGCCAACAGCCACCGGTAGGCCGCCACCGAGTCTTCCACCGCGGCCGGGAAGGGATGTTCCGGGGCCAGCCGGTAGTTGACCCCCAGCACCCGGGCATCGGACACCCGCGACAGGTAGGACAGCGGCGACCTGTGGGTCCGCATGGAACCGATCATGTACCCTCCGCCGTGCAGGTACATGACCACCCGGTCCTCGGATACGCCAGGAGTGGAAATCCACTCCGCCGACACTCCTCCTGCTCCCACCTGCTCGAACATGGCGTCATCAGGCAGGTCGAATGGGGCTGTGAACCGTTCGTACCAGACCCGGAACTCCTCTACGGTCGTATATGCCTGGGTCTCCTCCTTGGCTGCCCTGAACATGGCGATTGCCCGGTCCAATTCCGGTGAGGCCATAATCGAAACCCTCTCTGAAATATTTCCCTGTTGCCGGTGACCCTTAGCTGAGTAATTATCTGAATCAGGATAGGAGTTACGCAGTTGGATTGAGGGAGTACAGGGGTTGAGCGAGATACTGTCGAATGGCAGGGCGGGCTATGCTTGCTACTGCTTCATACCAACTGACCCCGGACCTCAGGCGATGGACCTCCAAGCGCAGAAAGGCTTGGATCGCCATACCGATGTGGCTCCGCTGGGATTCCGCCTTTCGTGCCTGGCACTTCTCCACCCCGCAGCACTGCTTCAGCCCCCGGTGATACCGCTCTATACTCCAAGCCCAGCCCTTCAGCACCTCCTGCTCCTCCGGGGTCATGTCCGGATCGTTGGTGGCCCAATGCTCCACGTCTCCGTTTGGGGAGTCTCTCCGGAACACCTTGACCAACCCGTAGCCCCGCAAATGCACCATCCGTCCTTCAGCCCCAATCTCCACCGCGTCCACCCTGACGTTGCCCGCTCCGTCAGGGTTCACTCTCCGGTTGGCCTTGAACTGGGTCAACCATGTCCACCCGTAGCTGCGCACCTTCTTCAAATTCTCCAAGCTGCTGTACCAGCTATCGAAGAGAACATGGCCGGGCCGGAATCCCCGGCCATGAGCTACCTCCACCATCTCCCGGAAATAGTCGTTCTTGTTCTTCCCACTCAAGGGCTTATCGTAGATGCGGAAATCGCAGGGTATCAGGGATTGACCACCACTCCAGACCAGGGTGAGCAAGTTGATGCCGGAGACCACCCGGCGATGTTTGCCGCTCCAGTGCCGGGTGACCAGTTCCATCTTCCTGGCGTAAGGCTTGTCCAAGGTAGTGTCGTCCAAGACCAGAGCGCCGCCCTCCAGCTTCACCAGCCCTCGGGTCTCTCGCCACAGCGCCTCGGTATCGGGAGGCTGTCTCCGCAGCAGGCGGGTGAAGGCGTCATGGGCCGGGACTCGGGCGGATTCAGGCTGGCACCTGGATGCCTCGGTGCACGTAAAGCTCTTTTGCGCGGCCACCAGGAAGTCAATGTAGTCCAAAGGTCCACTTCGTGCCGGGTTCATTCCCACTCACCGCCTCACGATTTTACTGCTGCCAGAAGCATACCCCTCTGATGCCTTGAATTGAATCCTATTAGACCAACTGCGTAACTCCTATCAGGATTTGCCGGATGTAGTGATTTTCAGGATTGAGAGTTATCCTGAAAATCCTTTAATCATGATGCAGACTTATCCCGGCAACTCCACGATGGATATCCAGCACGGTCCGTTGCCCAATGGGACCGTCTCCGACAGGGTCAGCACCCCTGAGTCCTGGTCTATCTGGAAGATGGCCATTTGACCCGAGTCCTGGCCTGCCGAGTAGACGTACCGGTCGTGGGGGCCGATGCAGAGCGCATTGGGCCTGGGTTCGGAGGCAACGATGCCATTGGAAGCCAACCCTCCGTTATCGGTATCCACCGTAAAGCAGGCGATGCTGTCGTGCCCTCTGTTCGGTGCGTACAGAAACCTTCCCGAAGCGGTGACCTGTATCTGCGAGCAGGTGTTCCTCTCGGCAAAGCCTTCCGGCGGAAGAGTGGTGATAGTCTGGAAGAGCGACAACGTTCCCGCCGAGGTATCCAGCCGGTAGCCGCTGACACTGCATCCCTGCTCGTTGGAGAAATAGAGAACATCCAGCGAGGGATGAAAGCAAAAGTGACGAGGCCCCAGGAATTCTTCCGGCTCCACTATGGCCGGAGAGTTGGGGGTAATGTGGCCCGTGTCCTCATCGAACCTGAACTGCCATATCTGGTTGGGGCCGTTTCCCGCGATGTGGGGAACGAAGGCGTAGCTGTTCGTCGGGTCGGTCTGCATGGCGTGGGCCCCCGTCGCCGTTTCCAGCCATTCCACTGGCGGCCCGCCGACCGAACCGTCATCCCCTACGGGGTGCACTCCCACGCGCGCGCCCTGGTAGTAGGACGACAGCACAAATTTCCCTCTGCGGTCGGTGGCGACGTAGACCGGCCAGGAATCCAGGGGGACCGTCCCCGTCTGTGCCAGGCCTCCGCCGGACTGGTCAATCCGGAAACTGGTCAACCCGGGCGCGTCACGAGTCCCGGCATACAGGTGATTGCGGTCGGGACTGATTGCCAAGGTAAACGGCCCGCCGGGTACTGATACATCATGCTGATGAGTGAGCCGTCCCGTCTCTGGGTCCACGGTAAAGACCGATATTTTGTTGTCCTCCTGAACGGCAACGTACATGTAGTAGGCCATCTGCACTTCCTCCTAGATTTCAAGAAATATCCCGGACCGGGCCATCGCTGACACCACCCGCGGCACGGTGGAGCGTCTGCGGGTGTTACTCGGCTGTGACAACCACAGGTTCAGGCCCGCTTCCTTGGTGCTGAAGTGTTGCGGCGGCTTTTAACGGTTATGTGGACGCGTCTGGCCGGGCGCCGTTCTGCTCGTCGTCCAGCCAGCCATAGCGCTGGGCTAGGCGGAACCAGAGGCGGCGGGTGGTGGCCGCATCACGGGTCAGTTCCTCCAGGAGGTTGACGATTGCTTCCTGGTTGGAGTGCAGGGTCTCTTGGCTGGCCTGCAAGGTCTCTTGGTTGGCCTGCAGGGCTTCCTGGCTGGTCAGGAGTCTTTCCAGGAGTTGGTCGTGGTTTTCGGCGATGGAGACCAAGCGGGATATGGTTTGTTCGTGCCGCTGGGCGGCGGCTTCCAGGGAGGCTACTCTCTCGTCCAATGGCTGCTGCATGGGCTGGTATCCTTGTCTGGTATCCTTGTAAGGGTGTACCGGGGCGTCTGCCTGGTCAGTGTAGCAGGACCCGGGGGTTTGTGTAGGGTTCGGCTTGGGCGGTGGCTTTGGAAAATGAACCTTTTGGGGTCTGATTAGTTGTGCAGAATCCGTCTTAATATGATGAAGCAGTCGTCATGAACCCTCCGCCTTAGACCATAGATTTCAGACAGCGGTAAGGCAGGGTTAAGCCGGCGCAATCCATTCGACGGCACGTTCCCCTATCATGACAACCGTTGCATGGCTACCGCCTGACCTTGTAACTCGCGGCATCACCGACGCATCAACCACCGACAACCCCTGTACCCCCTTGACGCTGCAGTATTGATCAACAACCGCCATTGGGTCTGAATCCGGGCCCATCTTGCATGTGCCGGACACGTGCCTGGCTGTTCCAACGGTTTGGCGTATGTAGAGGTCCAAAGCGTCGTCGTCGGCCAGAACCTCATCCGTTGGGTGGAGCCGGTAATCGGCCACGTCTTTGAAGGCATCGGATTCAAGAAATCCAGTCGCCATTCGAATGCCTTCCCGCACCCGACGCATGTCGTTTGGATGCTGAAGATAGCGGTAGTTGAAGTCCGGCTGCACTGAGGGATCGGCAGAGGCAAGCCTGACGTATCCTGCGCCGTCGGGTAGCCCGAGCGTGCACGAGATTCGCGCCACCTGGTCCGGGGGAACATCGTCGTTCAGGTACTTGGTCCGGAAACCGGGGACGCGCTCCGGGCGTTCGTCAACCATTGGGGTGGTCCTCAGCAACATATCATTGACTTCGCTGGACCCGTGGGAGGTGTAATGTAAACAAAAGCGCGCCGCATCGGCATCAGCAATGAGGGTCATTCCGTCTTTGACTTTAAAGGTAATCTGGGCGCTCAGGTGATTAAACAGGTTCTGTCCCACTCCGGGAAGCTCATGAACGAGAGGTATCCCGAATTGCTGAAGTTGGTCCTTGGGACCGATTCCCGATAGCATGAGCAGGTGGGGCGACTTGAGAGCGCCAGCGCTCAACACAACCCGGTCTGCTTCAATGTTGAAAATCTCGCCTCCGCTTTCTACTTCCACACCGACGGCCTTTAGGTCCTTGATCAATACCTTCCTCACAAAAGCCCCTCCCCTCACCGTGAGGTTAAGACGGTGGCGCATGGGATTCAGGTGAGTGATAGCAGCGCTCATCCTCCAGCCGTCCAGGTTGTTCGAGGGCCACACGCCAACGCCCGAGGGGTTCGGGCCGTTGGTATCCTCAACTACTCCATAACCCGCCTCCAAACAGGCTGCTTGGAAGGCCTTTTGGATGTCCGGCAAGGGCCCGGATTGACGACGCCTTACGGGCATCGGTCCGTCGGTCCCATGAAAATCATCCCGAATGTCGAGATCGTTCTCAGATTTTCTAAAGAAAGGCAGTACCTTGTCATAAGACCATTGATCGTTGCCCATGGCAGACCAAGAGTCGAAATCCTCAGGCAACCCCCTTTGCATTGCCTGACCGTTGATGGACGATCCTCCTCCGATTACCTTGCCCTGCGCTACGTGGATCTCCCCTTGCTCCTCGGTGATCGTTCCCCGCAGGGCCCAGTTATGTTCCGATTCCGGGGACTCTGCATAACTTGTGTGGCCGAACTTTATCTCGTCCGGAAGATATGCTGGATCAGGGTAATCCGGCCCGGCTTCCAGCAACAGAACCGAGGTATTCGCGTTTTCGGCCAATCTGCTGGCCAACACCGATCCGGCCGCTCCCCCACCGACGATAACAACGTCATATTTCATGGGCCCTCCTTAATCACTTCGTGTTCTAACACAGGATTTCCCAGTTTTAACTGATTTCGCTGAGGATTGAGCCTTCCGGTATTGCTCCAACTATAAACCGGCATTCTCCATATCCGCCGACCAGCAGGCTCCGACTAGGATGGTTGGAGCTTAGTGCCGGTCTTCGGTGCTTGTCAATCGTCTTTCGCTCCTGAGCGGGGTAAGGTTTCTGCCGAACACCCAGGCAAATACACCTCACAACCCTGGCCCGGACGGATAAGATTCTAGAGGCCTGTGAACCTCAAGAGGAAGTAGTACCGCTGTTACTACATGTGAGTAGTAGGGCACAATTCCCTCCTTAAAATCGGCTAAGAGACAACAAATCCCTCTCCCACGGGGTCGTCGGGATCAATCAACCACTTGGCGTAACCCGTAATGTTCGCCTTGCCCTTGATGGTGGGTATGACCGCTCTTTGGCCGCCCAGTTCCGTCTCTCCAACCAAGCAGCCCTCGAAGGTCCCGGTCCCAAGCAAGCCTTCCGACTGGATGGTCTGGCCCACCTCGATAAACCCGCGGGCTTCCAGCATGGCCATCATCGCGCTGGTTCCCGTGCCTCCGGGGGACCGGTCAGCTTTGCCGTCGCTGAATACATGAACGCATTTGTAAAAAGCGTCTGGCAGCGTGGGTTCGTGATAGAAGGTGACGAACTCCAGGTTGTTGATGTGGGGTTGGGTGGGATGCCGCAGCTCGACTTGCCCGTTGACAAGGCCTTTTACGATGGGGCCAAGCTTGGAGAAGAACCCGGCGTTCCGGGGGCAAATCTTCCACTCAGGGTGATCCCACTTCACTATGGCGAAAAAGTTGCCCCCGAAGGACACGTCCACCTTCACTTCTCCGAAATCGGGAAGCACGATCTTGACATCCCTGTAGGCCAGGTACGCGGGAACGTTCTCGAACCGGCACCACTCCACGCTGCTTACCGTGGAACCGACCTCGGCGGTGACAAGACCCGCAGTAGTCTCGAACCGGATGGTGGTCAGGTCGCCTGCCGACGGCGTCAACCCTTGCGACACCATCGCCATACCCAAGGCAATGGTGCCGTGACCGCACATGTCGTGGAAGTTTTCGCCGTCCATCCAGATCATGCCAGCGTCGGCGTCGGGACTTGACGGCGGAGTCAGGAAAACACCGAACATATCCTTGTGGCCGCGCGGCTCCCGGGTCAAAGCGCGGCGCAGCCAGTCGTAATTGGCTTCCAGGTACCGCCTCTTCTCCACGATGCCGGTCCCGTATGGGTAGGGCACGCCGCCATGGACGATACAGGTAGGCTCGCCCTCGGTATGGGTATAGATTACGTCAATGAAGTGGTTCTTGCGCATCAAATGATTCCTTCTTTTCGTTGTCTGAATCAGGATTCTCAGGATTGTTGGATTAGCAGGATGAATTGGCTATATCCTGAAAATCCTATAATCCCGTAAATCCTGATTCAGACAGTGGCGTCAAGCGTAGGACGCGCTTTCCCCGATATTCTAACTAGCCCTCATTACATCCTATGTTAATTCTAACGTAGCGGCCAGCCCTTTTCGCGGGAGAATCGCCGGACGCCAGGCATAGCACAACCTTATCCCCACTTGCGCCAACGTGAGATAATAAGCCGACAGGAGGTACGAAATATGGACACCTCTCGATACAACCCATTGACCCCCGAAGAACGGGCCGTAATCGAACGAAAGGGCACGGAGTGGCCCTTTACCGGGGAATACGACGACTTCTACGAGCCGGGCACCTACATCTGCCGCCGGTGCGACGCTGAGCTGTACCGCTCGGTGGACAAGTTCGACGCCCATTGCGGTTGGCCTGCCTTCGACAAGGAGATCAAGGGCGCGGTCAAATACCTGCTTGACGACGACGGCTACAGGATCGAAGTCCAGTGCGCTGCCTGCGACGGCCACTTGGGGCACGTTTTCATCGGCGAGCGCTTGACCGAGACCAACACCCGCCACTGCATAAACTCCATCTCCATGAAGTTTGTGCCCGAGCCGCAGGAAGAGGTCAATGACGCAGGACACTGACATCGAATCAAACGTGGTCGCAACCCTGAATGGGCTGGGCATTCCTCACGAAATCATCCGCATCGACCCGGACTTCGCCGATACGGCCCAGTTCTGCGAAGAGTACGGCTACTCCCTTGCCCACTGCGCCAACACCATCATAGTGGGGTCGCGGCGCGGACCAAAGCAGTTCTCGGCCTGCGTGGTGCTTGGGACCGACCGCTTGGACGTTAACAGGACCGTCAAGGGCCTGATGAACGTCTCCCGCGCGTCCTTCGCTTCTCCGGAAGACACAATGGAGTTGACCGGCATGATGATAGGCGGCGTCACCCCGTTCGCGCTGCCGGACGACCTCCCCATATACGCCGATCAACGATTGCTGGACGTCGAGTACCTGATTTTCGGGTCCGGCAGCAGAAGCTCCAAGTTGAAGCTCGCTCCCGACGACCTTTCAAAGATACCCAATTTGACGTTCATCCCCGGCCTGTCCATGCCCAGGGAGTAGAGGCAAGGCGGCTTACGCGGCAGCCCCCGCCGTGCGAAGCTCCGGGGGTCGCCGCTCGCCTCGGAAGTACACCAGGACCATAGCGGTCAGCAGAAGCGCGATGTTCGACCAGATGGCAACGTCGTAGGTGCCTCTTATATCGTAGAACAGGCCGCCGAGGAAGGCCCCCACTCCGCTGCCGATGGGCATCACCGAGAACATCGTCCCGTAAATTGTCCCCAGGTTTCTGACGCCGTACCGGTCAGAGGTATAGGCTCCGGTCACGCTGACTATGGAGTTCCAGGAAAACCCCACCAGGAGTACCCCTGCCAGGAGGGTGCCCAGTCCCAACGGGGGAATTCCAAGAGCCGGCACTCCCATGGACAGCAGGACGACAACGAATCCCACGGCCCGGATGTTGTAAGAACTTGTCAACAGGTGCCGGCGTCCGAACTGGTCCGAAAGGTGCCCCATGACCAAGCTCCCCACCACCGCCGTTGCTCCAATCAGGCTGAACACCCCCGCGGCGGCCATCGGATGGTATCCAAGGTCCTGGGCGTAGGTAACGAAGTGAGCATTCACGAAGCTCATCGAGTACCCTCAAACGAAGTACCCGAATGTGAGACGGTAGAACAGGTTCGATCCCAGTGCTTCTTTGAAAGTCGCGTCGCGCCCGAATATCAGTGTTGAATCCTCGTCTCCGGTGCCTTTTCTCCTGCGCAGGTCCGATGCGTCGCCCAAGGGCTCCAGCCCCATTTCCTGCGGGGTGTTCCGTATGAACATCATGCCAATGGGCAGAATGACCAGGAGAGCAAGGCCGCCCAGGAAATAGTAGGCGTCCCGCCAGTCAAACAGGATCAGGAACACCGAGGCCGTCGGCACCAGGATCAAGGCTCCAAAGGACCCGGCACTGCTGTGCAGTCCCAGCGTCAAGCCCCGGCGAGCGTAAAACCAGGAGCTTATAACCTTGGTCAGAATAGGTCCTACGCCCATGGTCAGCCCGATACTCATAACCGCGAACACCGCGTAGAGTTGCATCAGGGTCTGGACCGATGGAACGATCAGCAGCATCACTCCCAGCAACGCAACGCCAGACAGGGCCACCAGTTTGGGGCTGTAACGGTCGGCCAAGTAGCCTGCGAAGGGCCGCAGGAGGCCGGACAGCATGAAGGTGATGCCGAAGGCGAGGGACAGGGTACTCCTGCTCCAGCCGAACTCCTCGGTCATGGGTTGCAGGAACACGCCAAAGGAGAACTGGGTGCCGGAAGTGCCCAAGGCCACCAAAGAGCAGCCCATCACAACATACCAACCGTGGAACATGCGGTCCGGCTTGTCCGCCATCTCAGCCTCTCGCTGGGTTGTCTGCCCGTGTTGGTCCGGTTGGTTCCCGATATTCCTTAATGTACCACAAGAAATGCCTGCAAACCGGTATTTGCCCAACGAATGCAGATGTCCAATGGCAGTCCGGTTGAACCAACCGCCTCCCGTTGGCTATTATGACCGGAACTCTCATTCACGAATCCGTTACTTACTGGAGAAGCAATACCATGCTCGATATATTGATCACAGGCGGCGAGGTGTTGGACGGTGTGGGCAACACCGGCTTTTACGGCGCCGTCGGCATACAGGGAGACCGGGTCCAAGTGTTCCGGGGTGACGTTTCCCACTTGGAAGCCCAACGGACGATTGACGCCACCGGCAGGGTGGTGTGCCCGGGTTTCATCGACGTTCACGCCCATTCCGGGCTGGTGATCCTGTCCGAACCGAGGCACGAACCCAAGGTGTTTCAAGGCGTCACCACCGAGTTGATCGGCATCGACGGCAACTCCTACGCCCCCTTCCGGTCGCCCGACGACCTGGACCGGTTCATCTGCCTCAACTCCGGCTTGGACGGCGACCCTCCGCTGCCGGGCCGCTGGTCCACCGTGGCCGAGTACCTTTCAATGTTCGACCGCAAGGTGGCGGTCAACATCGCCTACATCGTGGGCAACGCTCCCCTGCGCATCAACGCCGTGGGATGGAACGACCGGAAGGCCACCGCCGCCGAGTTGGACGACATGAAGGCGCTGCTGCGGGAAAGCATGGAAGAAGGGGCGGTGGGCATGTCCACCGGCTTGGACTACCCGCCGGGCAGCTACGCCGACACCGACGAACTGGTGGCCCTTTCCGAGGAAGCGGCCCGGCTCGGCGGCATCTACCACACCCACACCCGCAACTGGCTGGGCGACCGCTACCTGGACCCCAACCGGGAAGCCATTGAAATTGGACGGCGCAGCGGCATCCCGGTCCACATCACCCACCTGTTCCGACGCCGCATCCACACCTCCGGGGCGCGGCCCATACTGCAACTGGTGGACGACGCCCGCGACGAGGGGCTGGACGTAACCTTCGACACGTTCCCTTATCGTTACGGCGGGACCAGGATACTCATAGTCTTCCCGCAATGGGCCCAGGACGGCGGTCCGGACAGGGTGAAGGAGGTTTTGGCCGACCCTAACCTGCGGGACCGACTCAAGCAGGAGATACGGCCCCGCGGCAGGGGATGGGACGAGATGTGGATGACCTACTTCAAGGAGCCGCAAAACCGGAGGTTCGAAGGGCGGTCGGTGGCGGACATGGCCGAAATGACCGGTAAGCATCCCGTCGACGCCATTTGCGACGTGCTGCTCGAGGAAAACTTGCGGGTGTCCTACTTTGCCGACATCGCCGACGAGAACACCCTGCCGGACTTCATCGAGCACCCGGTCTACATGGTCGGCAGCGACGCCCTGCTAATCGGAGACTACCCGCCGCCAATGGCCTACGGGACATTTCCTTTCATTCTCGCCCAGATGGTCCGCGAGGAACGGAAGCTGTCCTTGCCCGACGCTATCCGGAGAATGACCTCTTACCCGGCGCAGCGCCTCGGCATATCCGATCGGGGAATCCTGGCCGACGGCATGAAGGCCGACGTGGTCATCTTCGACCCAACGACCATCAACGCCAACAACACCAAGCAGGACCCCCGCCGCCTTGCCAGCGGCGTTGACTACGTCATCGTCAACGGCACCCCCGTCATCGATCAGGGCGTCCACACCGGCGCCCTGCCCGGCCGGGCCCTGCGCCGCGGCTGACCGCCACTATCAATCCAGTGTAGGAGGCCAAACCCGCCTACTCGTCATCTCCGCGCAGGAGCATAATTCCCAAGAAGGAACGTCATTCCCGCGCAGGAACGTCATTCCCATACACGAAAGTCATTCCCGCGCAGAGCCTACCCTCGTGGAGACGGGGGCGGGAATCCAAAACCCTGAACACAAACAACGCTATTGAGGTAAACCATGAGCGAAGACATCTACTACGCCCCCGCTACCGAGTTGGCGGCAAAAATACGCCAGAAGGTCCTGTCTCCGGTGGAAGTGGTCCAAGCCCACCTGGACCGCATCGAGCAACTCAACTCCACCCTGAACGCCATCGTTTTCTTCACCAATGACCCGCTGGAGCGGGCCAAGGAAGCGGAAGCGGCGGTGATGCGCGGCGACGACCTCGGCCCCATGCACGGGGTCCCCTACACGCTGAAGGACTGCATCGAAACGACGGGAATGCGCATGTCCCTCGGATCGAAGATATACAACGACTACGTGTCCGAACAGGATGCCGAAGTCTACACTCGCCTCAAGAACGCTGGCGGCATCCTGCTGGGCAAGACCAACATGCCGGAGTTTGCCCTGTGGTGGGAGACGGACAACGAGGTCTTCGGGCTGACCCGCAATCCTTGGAACCTGGAGAGGACGGCAGGCGGCTCCAGCGGCGGCGAGGTGGCGGCCATCGCCGCCGGCCTCTCTCCCTTCGGGTTGGGCACCGACCTTGGCGGCTCCATCCGCGCCCCCGCCAGCCTCTGCGGCGTGGTGGGCATCAAACCCACCCTGGGCCGGATTCCCTACACCGGCATCCAACCGCAGACGCTCCATCGCGCTATCCACGTCGGGCCGATTGCCCGCACCGTGGGCGACGTTGCCCTTGGAATGTCAATCCTCGCGGGCGCCGACGACGTCGACCTCTACACTCCGCCGGTGCCGGTGCCCGACTACGCACCCTTGGACGTTGACCTCACCCAACTCAAAGTGGGATGGAGTCCCACCACCGGCGTCCCGGTGGAACCGGAAGTCCAGCGGTCGGTGGCCGAGGCCGCCGCTGCTATGGGCGAACTTGGCATGAACGTCGAGCAGGTGGAAATCCCGGCGTTGACCGAGAAGAACGCGTCGGCCATCTCCACTATCATCTACACCATGGAAGCCCGCCGCTACTCCGCGCCCACCATAGCCGGAAAGGAGTCTGATCTGACGCCCATGTTCCGCGCCCGTTTCGTGGACGGCAACACCTTCACCATTGACGAGTACCTGAACGCCGCCCAGGAATGGGAAGACCTGCGGCAGGCGGTCAAGGACTACTTCACCAAGTACGATATATTCCTGTGCCCCACCGTCCCGATGCCGGCATTCCCCCACGGGCAGAACGAGTTCCACATCGAAGACCGCACCCTGGCCGGCCGGCACACCTTACGCATCACCCTGCCTTGGGACCTGACCGGCTCCCCGGCCATCTCGGTCCCCTTCGGCTTCAGTTCCGACGGCCTCCCCATAGGCGTCCAAGTGGTAGGGCGCCATTTCGATGAGTTGACCATCCTGCAAGTAGCCCGCGGCCTGGAGTCCAGCCGCCCCCAGACCCAACGCCCGCCTTTGGGCTGACGGCAACAACCTGCCGTGTATCTATCATGCTCATCAGGTAGGATAATTGCCGAGATAAACATAGTTTCAACGCAGAGGGCACGAAGTTAGCGCAGAGGACGCGGAGTTTGTTCAGATTTAACAGGTACGCCAAAAATTTCTGCGTTCTCAGCGTAACCTCTGCGTCCTCTGCGTTGAGTACATCTTGAATAACAGAGGTCAATCATGCCAGACCAAGGAAACAGGCTGAACGGCAAAGTAGCCATGGTGACCGGCGCCGGGGCCACCGGCAGCGGCGACTTCGTGGGCATCGGCCAAGCCATCTCCATCCTCTTCGCCCGGCACGGCGCTAAGGTGCTGCTGGTGGACCGGGACCAGAAGAACGCCGACGTTACCCTGTCCACCATCAGGGAGGAAGGCGGCGAAGCGGCGGTCTTCGTCGGCGACGTTACCAGTACCGGTGACTGCGCCGCTATGGCCCAGGCCGCCGTGGACAACTTCGGCAAGCTCAACGTGCTTATCAACAACGTGGGTATATCCGGCCCCGGCTCGGTTACCGATGTCGACGAAGACCTTTGGGACACCGTGATTGACGTGAACCTCAAGAGCGTCATGCTCACCAGCAAACACGCCATCCCCCGCATGATCGAGGACGGCGGCGGCTCCATCGTAAACCTGTCGTCCATCGTCGGGCTGCGGGCCGGCAGCGGCAGGCCCAGCCATCCCTACGCCGCCTCCAAGGCCGGCATCATCGGACTCAGCAACTCCATGGCCGTCCACTACGGACGTGACAACGTCCGCGTCAACTGCATCGCCCCCGGCCACGTCCACAGCCCCATGGTCGCCCGCCACGCCAACCAGGAAATGCTCGACCTCAGGCGCAAAGCCGGCCCCCTTGGCATAGAAGGCACCCCCTGGGACGTAGCTTGGGCCGCCCTCTTCCTCGCCTCCGACGAGGCCCGCTGGGTCTCCGGCGCAACCCTCCCGGTGGATGCCGGCCTCCTGGCAGCAACGCCGTTGGCCATGTACCCGCTGATTCGAGAAGAGGGGTAATCGTGAAAGCGCATGAGGCAATGAAAATCTTGATCAACGAAGGGGTCTTGCAAGAGACGGATGACCCACAACTCTTGATTGGCTACGACCCCGAATCCGACACCCTGTCCCTATGGAATGGGACACCGGCGAACTACGGGGAAACAGTAGCTCAACACCTGACTGCCGAGACGACAGCCGAGGGAATAATAACCGGCATAACCCTTGAAAACGCCGCAAAACTGCTCCTGCCGTACTTGGCGCCCGATAAGGCGAGAGGCGGCCGCGCCTGAAACGGCTTCCGGCGATGTATACGTTGATTCGAGAAGAAGAGAGCGAAGCTAATGAGCCCCAATTCCTCTGACCGCCGTGTGCTGAAAGTCGCCCGCGCCGTCGAGGACACGGTGACTTCAGCAACCGTCGTCCTGTTCGGATCCAGAGCGGGAAACCGGCACTCGGAGATGTAAGGCGTAAGTGAGACGAAAAACCTGTGATTTCAACTCCATGAATGTACTATTCCTAGATGAGTCCGGCGATCACAGGTCATCCATTGTCGACCCTCAATACCCTGTCTTTGTGCTTGGCGGAGTGATCATGGATGACGAATATGCCGAAAGCCATCTGACGAAAGTCCTCAATGAGTTTAAACGGGAGATGTTTGACGCAACTGACGTCGTACTCCATACCGCCGATATAACCCGCAACCGGAACGGTTTTGAACTTATGAAGGACACCAGTTTTCGCAGCCGCTTCTACTGCCGGTTAAATGGTCTGATGAGGAATTTGCAGTACTCGGTAGTTGCGTGTGTAATCCAAAAGGAAGAGTTCCTCAGACGACGCGGCGAAACGCCTTTAGACCTTTACGCAATCAGCCTTGGCGTACTGGCAGAGCGTTTTTGCTTGGAAGTATGCAATGTATCCAATAGCGGGGCTATCGTGGCCGAGAGTCGAGGCTCCGCCTTAGATGGTAACTTGATGCTCGCGTGGTCTCGTTTGAAATCTCACGGCACTCATTACCTTAAAGGCGCGGCAATAGAAGACTGGATTGTAGACCTGCGGTTACGTACCAAAAACGACGAAATCGCCGGATTAGAGTTGGCGGACTTAGTAGTATCTCCCATTGGTCGCCATGTCTTGGGCAAGCCCGATAAAGAAGACTGGGAAATAGTCGAAGGGAAACTTCTCCGTGGTGCACAGGGACAAGTAGAAGGGCACGGTTTGGTTATCCTGCCAAAAGATAATGGCTAGCCCCGCTACGCAGTAACTAGCCATCGTGTGCCTTGGATGCTTGAGAAACTAGCTCCGCTACGCAGTGACCAATCTCTCGGGTAATATGCTACTGTTCGATGTCGGATGTGTCAACATCGACTTGACCATTATAGCGGTCGTCACCTCGGCCTTAACCCGCCTGTTGCTCAACACCAACCCCGAAAAACCCGTCAAAACAGGACTCTCGAACAAACCGAAGGCGCCCAAAATTCAACCGATCGTCCTGAAAGGGTCCTTTCTCCAGAAGCGGTCGTTGTCCAGATCGTCCTGGGTCGCAGGCCGCATCTGAGACGGCAGCACATCGGCGATAGCTATGGTGTACCCATCCGGTTCTTGGAACTCAACCACAAAGGCTTCTTGCCGGGGATAGATATGTATGATTGTGCCAACGTCTCCCGGTAGAAGTCCTTTCCGGGGATCGTTAGTCCTGTGCAGGAAGCCATCGCATGGAACGGCGAAAAGATTTTCGATCGGAATGCTGCAAGTAAGAGCGATGACTTGATGTTCGGTGAACGTCACCCCCGCTTGTCACCCGCCACCCACTCCGCCACCCGCTCGCCGATCATTATGGCCGTGGCGTTGGTGTTGGAGCGGGGGACTTGGGGCATCACCGAGGAGTCTGCAATCCACAGGCCCTCTATGCCCTTGACCTTGCAGTGCTGGTCGACCACTGCCACCGGGTCGGAGTTGGGGCCCATGCGGCAGGTGCCGGAGACGTGGCGGGCGGTGCCGACGACCTGCTTTATCCACAGGTCCAACTTGTCGTCGCTGGCCAGTATGTCGTCGGTGGGCGTAAGCCTCGTCTCGCAAACGTCTTTATAGGCATCCGACTCCAGCATCTTCGCGCCCAAGCGCACGCCGTCCCGCATACGGCGCATGTCCTCCGGGTGCTGGAGGTATTGGTAATTGAAGGTGGGCTGGATCGTGGGATCGGACGAGGCCAGTCTCAGGTAACCGGCGCCGTGGGGAAGTTCCAAAGCCAGTGACATCCGGGCTTCCCGGTTGTCCAGTATTTCGCCGGTGAGCGAGTTGAACAGCGAGTTGGTCATCATAAGCATATCGCCAGGGTCGTTGGACCCTTCGGCGGTGTAACGCAACGCGATCCGGACCGCCGACGAGTCGGCCACCAACTCGATGTCATCCTTGACCCGGAACGACACGGGGGCGATGGCGTGGTTCCACAGGTTCGCCCCCACCCCCTGCGCCTCGTGGACTACCGGGATGCCGAAGGACTCCAACTGGTCCGGGGGGCCAACGCCGGACAGCATCAGGATATGGGGAGACTTGAGCGCGCCGGCGGACAGCACAATCCGATCAGCTTCCACCTTGAATATTTCTCCCCCGCTCTCCGCCTCCACGCCCACGGCCCGGTTCCCTTCGAACAGCACTCGCCGCACAAATACGTCCCCCCGCACGGTCAGGTTGAGACGGTGCCGCAAGGGGCTGAGATGGGTAATGGCCGTGCTCATACGGACGCCGTTCAGGTTGTTCATCGGCACAGGCGCCACGCCGTCGGGCTGGGGGCCGTTCATGTCTTCCGAAACGGGGTAGCCCGCCTCCAGGCAGGCGGCGTAAAAGGCCTTCTGAATCGAAGGCCACTCCCCCTCGTGCCGCCGGCTGATGGGGATGGGTCCCTCGCTGCCGTGGAAGTCGTCCTGGATGTCCCTGTCCGTCTCGGACACCCTGTAGTAAGGCAGCACACTCAGGTAGCTCCATTCGTCGTTGCCCATGTTGGCCCAGTTTTCGAAGTCCTCCGGTATCCCCCTCAGGAATACCTGCCCATTGATGGAGCCGCCCCCGCCGATTACCTTGCCTTGGGCCACGTGGATTTCGCCTTGCTCCTCGGTGATGGTGCCGCGGAGGGCCCAGTTGACCGGAGAGTCCTCGGCCTCGCCCGCCCTGGTGTGGCCTTGCAGTACGGCCTCCGGCAGGTCTTCCGGGTCCGGATAGTCGGTCCCTGCCTCCAGCAGCAACACCGAGGTGTTAACGTCCTCCGCCAAGCGTGCTGCCACCACCGAGCCCGCTGAACCGCCGCCGACAACGATAACGTCGTATTTCATGGCCCCTCCTGATTCCTGTCCTGCGTTGGAGTGTGTTTTGGCCGTTCCTTCTTTAGGGAAAGAGTCGCGCCGTTTTGTCACGACGACGCCATCCAGTCCGCAATGCGTTCGCCGATCATTATCGTGGTGAGGTTGGTGTTGGCGCGGATGCAATCGGGCATTATCGACGCGTCGGCCACCCTCAAGTTCTCGATGCCGCGAACCCGCCCGTACTGGTCCACCACCGCCATAGGGTCCGAGTCCGGCCCCATTTTGCAGGTGGCGGAGAGGTGCTGGCCGATCCAGACATTCGCGTACATCCACTCGTCCAACGCGTCGTCGGACACCATGTCCTCTTCCGTGGGGGTAATCATGCCGTTGAGGATGCCGCTGAACGCCTCGTGTTCCATGAGCTTCATGGAGATACGGATTGCTTCTCTCATCCTGGAACGGTCCGCCGGATGCTCCAAGTGACAGCATTCGATGTTCGGCTGTTCTCTCGGGTCATTGGACGCCAAGGTAATCTGACCTGACCCCTCGGCCAACTCCAGCATCGCTGTGAACCGGATGCCCTCCTCTTCGAAGGGGTCGCCGCCCAACGGCGTGGAGAAAGAGGACGGGAAAATCTGGATATCGTTGCGGTACTGGGAACCCGACGCCGTGTACCGGAGCAGGGTCTGCATCCGGGGCGCGGTGGGATTCAACGGGAAGTCGTCCTTCACCTTGGCGCGGAGCGGCACCAAGGGATGGTCTCGCAGGTTCTGGCCCACCCCTGGCAGGTCCTTGACCACAGGAATTCCGAATTCTCTCAAATGCGCGGCTGGGCCCACGCCAGACAACATGAGGATATGCGGCGACGCCACGGCTCCCGCGCACAGCACAATCCGCTCGCCTTCCACCGTAAAAATCTCTCCCCCGCTTTCCACTTCCACCCCGACCGCCTTGGTCCCATCGAACAGGATACGGCGCACCAGCACGTTGCCCCGGATGGTCAGGTTCAACCGGTGCCGGTTGGGGTTGATGTAAGTCAACGCCGTGCTCATCCGGACGCCGTTGGGGTTGTTCATGGGGAAGGGGCCGACACCCCAGGAGTCGGGGTTGTTGTGGTCGTAGGTTTCGGGATATCCCACGTCGATGCAGGCCTGCTGGAACGCGTTTTGCAGTGGCGACCAAGTCTCTCGCGGGTGACGACGCACCGGGATAGGCCCCTCGTTGCCGTGGAAGTCGTCATGGATGTCCGTGTCCGTTTCCAGCTTCCTGAAGAAGGGGAGGACCTTGATGTAGCTCCACTCATCGTTGCCCCACGAGGCCCAGTTGTCGTAGTCCTCAGGCACCCCGCGCAGAAAGACCTGACCATTGATCGCGCTGGTCCCACCGACGACCCTGCCACGCGGCACGGCGATTGGTTCCGGCTGCTGGGAACTGACGCTGCCAGTGAACGACCAGTTGTGGGGCGCGCCCATCTCGGACGCCGTGGGGGCGTAGCCGAATTTCAGGTCATCCGGGTACTGCTCGAATTCGGCGTAATCAGGACCCGCCTCCAGCACCAGCACCGAACGGTTGGGGTCCTCCGACAAACGGGTTGCCAACGTTCCGCCGCCGGACCCGGCCCCTATTACAATGACGTCGTACTTCATAGACCCTCTCGTTAATGTGATTCAGCACACGATTGGCGAAGATTATACCCTTCCGTAGTAAGGAGGGCCAAATGAGCATCGTAACCCAGTGCTCCCTGGTCCCTTTATAGTGTCCGGTTCATAACTTGCGGCCTTGGCAATCGTGCATCGGTGCTCTATATTGGGCTGGGAACGATGACGGGAAGGGAATTCATTGAAAGAGTCATCGAGATTGGGGGCACGCGGGGAGTTGTCGTTCGATCCGACAGCAAGCGCGGCAAGGGGAGTCATATCACCCTGTATTACGGGGATCGTAAGACGGTGGTCAAGGACAGGCGTAAGGAAATAGGGGCTGGTTTGCTGTCCGGTATGATTCGCCAACTGGGGCTTGAACGGAGCGACTTTCGTTAACGAAGACAAGGGAGAAGCGATGCGGTTTGTCTATCCAGCGAGGCTTCAGCGGATGTCCGATGGAGAGGTAGTCGTCTCCTTCCCGGACCTTCCCGAATGCCTCACCTCGGGAGACGGCGAGGCCGACGCTCTTGTTGAAGCCTCGGACGCGCTGGAAGAAGCGATAGCCGGCCGCATAGATGACGGCGACCCGATTCCGGCTCCAAGCGAGCCACGGGCCGGCGAATATCTCATCGCTGTTCCTGCGGACATGGCTGCCAAGGCGGCGTTCACCCTGGCAGTCAGGCAAAGCGGGCTGTCGCAGGTAGCAGTCGCACGAAAACTTGGAACTGACGAACAAACGGTGGGCCGGATGCTCGACCCGCACTACGGTACTTCGGCAAGCCGTATCAACAGGGCGCTGCGCGTACTCGGCAGCGAGATAATAGTTGAGGTGCACGACCGGAGTACGCGCAGCTAGGAGCCTACGGAGTCAGAGTAATGAATGTTATCTGGATAGTTGCCGACACCTTTAGGCAGGACCACTTGGGGGCCTACGGCAAGCGCCCCATCCGCACTCCCTCCCTGGACAACCTGGCGGCCAAGGGCGTGCGGTTCAACCGCCATTACGCCGCCGGGTTCCCCACCATGCCCACCCGCGCCGACCACGCCACGGGACGCTGGACCATGTCCTTCATGGGTTGGGAGCCGCTTCCCGACGGCATGGACACTGCCGCCGTTTTGCTGAGCAATGACGGCGTCCATACCGCCGCCATGGTCGATACACCCTTCTACCTGCGCGGCGGCATGAACTACGACAGGGGGTACCAGACCTTTGTTGCTTACCCGGGACAGGTGGGCTTGCTGGAATCTTTCGATGTTCGTGATGCGTGGCGGTTCGAGGCGGACCGCAACGTGGCCCGGACCGTCACCGGCGCCATGCAATGGCTGCAACAGCACTACAAGGAAGACTTCTTCCTGTACGTGGACACTTGGGACCCCCACGAACCGTGGGACGCGCCCAGCTACTACACCGAGCTGTACATGCCCCACTACGATGGGGAAGTCGTTCCGCCGGTCTATGGCCACTGGCAGGACAGCAAGTGGTTCACCGAAGGCAAGGTCGCCAAAGCCCACGCCACCTACTGCGGCGAGGTAACGATGGTGGACGCATGGATCGGCCGCCTGTTGCGGCAGGTGGAGGACATGGGACTGATGGAGAAAACGGCCATCATATTTACCTCCGATCACGGCTTCTACTTCGGCGAACACGAGGGCCTTTTCGGCAAGATGACAGTGGCCAGGCTTTCCGATGGCTTGGTGCCGTCCCGCACCGACCCGAGGGCCGGCTGGGGCTTCTCTCCTCTGTACGAGGAAGTGGCGCTCATCCCGCTGATCATCTACGTCCCCGGCGTCGAGCCGGGCGTTTACGACGGGTTGACCAGCGCCATAGACATCATGCCCACGGTGTTGGACATCAAGGAGCATGAAATACCGGGCTGGGTGGAAGGAAGATCCCTGCTGCCCAAGATGCACGACCCGGCCTCGCCGGGCCGGGAGTTCACCGTCACCACAATGCCATTCGCCGACCCGGGCGACCCGGTCCACGCAGTGGACAACGTTCGCCGGAACCTGTACAACGCCCCCGTGACCACCATCACGACCGGAGAGTGGTCCCTGTTGTACAGCGTCGACGCCGGGGCGTCGGAACTCTACCAAGTGCCCAAAGACCCCAATCAAGTAAACAACGTCATAGGCGACAACGAGTCCGTCGCCAAGGGCATCCACGAGCATTTGTTGTCATTCATGCGCGACACCAAGCTGCCGGAACACCTGCTGAAGTCCCGGTTGGAGTTGCGCCTGTGACACAGGAAGGCCTGGCACTACAGACTCCTGGCAAGGCCGACGTGAAAGCACTGGAGGTAGCTAAAGCCGTCTATAAGGCCATTAGCCCCAACAGGGTAATACTGTTCGGCTCACGGGCCAGGGGCGACTACCATGAACCGACTTCCGACATTGACATCCTTATAGTGTCCGACCAAGCTGGGGACACGGCTATCGTAGAATACGCCAAGTCAGCCGCCCGGCACCGCGCCGACATGCTTTTCAACCATGATGTACCGGTCCAATTGCTCTGGCGCACTACCGAAGAATTTCAACAGGCGCGGCGCACCATCAACGGTGTAGTGGCCAGGGCGATTGACGAGGGCATTATCATGCCGGAAGGCCTCGAGGACGACCAAAACCAGGACAACGATTACGCCCACGAATGGACCATAACGGACCAGCGCGTTGAGCACGCGGAAATCCATTTGGATGGATTCCAGGATTTGGCCGAGCGCGGGAGAAACGACCGTCTAATCGGCAAAAACGCCCAGGAAGCCATGGAGCACGCGCTGAAGGCCCTGATTTCGGCTTACGGCATTCGCTACGAGCGCACTCACGACCTCAACAAACTCCTGCAACAGGCAAATGACGCCGATCCCGAATTTCAATTTACCCCTCGCTCAAATTACGAGGTATTGGACCAGTACAGCGGCAACGATGACTACTACCGGCCCAAAGAGTTCTTGACGGACTCGCCAACTTACTACGAAGACGTAGTATGGGACGTAAGGACGTTGCTTGCCCGCGTTTCGGAGTTGACCCCGGCGGAAGAGAGAAGCCGGGAACATCCGGGAACATGGTGTTGAATTAACAAAGCCTTGGACACGTTATGACAAGCATGAAGGGAATGGTGGCCATCGTTACCGGCAGCAGCCGCGGCTTGGGACGGGCCATCGCCACTGAGTACGGACGGGAAGGCGCAGCAGTGATTGCCTGCGCCCGTTCCCAGTCGCCGGCGCCGTTGCCGGGCACCGCCGGCGAAACGGCGGAGCTTATCCGTAACGAGGGCGGAGAAGCCCTTGCGGTGGCCTGCGACGTGGGGAACGAAGAGCAGGTAAAGGCGATGGTCCGGCAGGTGGTCGACCGGTACGGGCGGATAGACGTGCTGGTGAACAACGCGGGAATCATGATTCTCGGTGAGAAGTTCCTGGACATTGACACCGCCCGCTGGGACAACATCATGGAAGTAAACGTCCGCGGGGCCTACCTGACCTGCCGCTACGTGCTGCCAGTAATGATGGAGCAACGAAAGGGTAGCATCATCAACGTCGGCTCCCTGGCGGGCACCGCGCCTCGGATCAATGGCGCCGCCTACTGTTGCAGCAAGGCCGCCCTGCACATGTTCAGCCAATGCCTCGCCGAAGACATGCGGGAACACAACATAGCCGTAAACATCCTTGACCCCGGTCCCATGAAGAGCGAGGGTTCGTCCATTATTCCGTGGGCGCAGCACGACTGGCACATCCGCGTCGAACCTGAAGTAGTGGGGCCTTGCGCCGTTTACTTGGCGCATCAGGACGCCGAGTCCATGACCGGTCAGCTTGTGTTGCATCGGGAGTTTGGGAAGACCTGGGGGACCGCGTAACCGAGCCGCCTTGGTGGTTGGCGGCGATTTGCACGGAGGACAGCCGATGAAGGCACAGCGACTCGACTGCAACCCCATAATCACCGTTGATTCCAGCCCCAGCTTGGAGGGGAACGTCAACGGGCCGTCGCTGGTGCTTGCGCCTCCGTGGGTGGAAAACCCGCTGGGCAAATACTACCTCTACTTCGCCCACCACATCGGCTCATTCATCCGCTTGGCTTATGCCGATCACTTGGAAGGGCCGTGGACAATTTACGAGCCGGGTACGCTGCGCTTGGAAGACTCCTTCTGTTACGACCACATCGCTTCCCCTGACGTTCACGTTGACGCCGAGAAGCAGCAAGTCCGCATGTATTACCACGGGTGGGCGTCCAACGCCCAACGCACCAAGGTGGCCGTGTCAGACGACGGCATCAACTTCACCGCCTTCCCTGAGAACTTGGGACATTCCTACTTTCGCGTATTCCAATGGGGCGGTTACCACTACGCCCTCGGTATGCCGGGAGTGTTCTACCGGTCGAAGGACGGCATGACCGGGTTCGAACTGGGACCTACTTTGTTCCCACGTAACATGCGGCACACCGCTCTGCACTTGGACGGCGATGTCCTGAACGTCTACTACTCCTACGCCTTCTCTTGCCCCGAGAGCATACTCCACTGCACCATCGACCTGACCCTGAACTGGATGGACTGGAAGGCCTCCGAACCCACATTGGTCCTTGAACCATCGACCGGTTACGAAGGAATCGACGCACCGCTTGCGCCATCCAAGCGCGGGGACATAATGGAGCGGGTACGCCAGTTGCGCGACCCCGGGATTTTCCGGGAAAACGGCCAGACTTACCTGCTATACTCCGTGGCCGGCGAACAGGGTATCGCCCTTGCCAAGCTTCAAACATAGCGCCAAGAATCGTTATTTGGGAGGAGATTTATGACCACCGTAAAAGCCCAGGAAAAGCATGTCACGATAAACGATGTCAAACTGCGCTACTTTGACTGGGGAACGGCGGGCAAGACACCGTTGGTCTGCCTGCACGGCCACACCGGGCAGGCCCATATCTGGGACGAGTTCGCCGAGGCCATGTCGCCCCACTATCATGTTTACACCGTCGACCAGCGCGGACACGGCGAGAGCCAGTGGGCCAACACCGGGTACGCACGCGACCGCTTCGTGGAAGACCTGGCCGCTTTCGTAGACGCCTTGGGGTTGTCCCGCTTCGTGCTGGCGGGCCTTTCCATGGGCGGGTGGCACTCGCTGCTCTATACGCCCAACCATCAAGACCGGGTGGAACGGATAATCATTGTAGACATCGCCCCCGAGGCCAGCGAACAATGGCGGAATCAAGGGGCCAACCGGCCGCCCACACCGATGGAGTTTGAAAGCATCGACGCCGCCTTTGCTTGGATGCGGGAAAGCAATCCTTGGGCCAGCGACTCACGTCTCCGCAAGGACGCCGAAGACAAGTTGCGGCAGAACGAAGGCGGACGTTGGACGTGGAAAGCCGACTCGGCCCTGTTCAATATTCAACTTCCCGACATGACCGACCAGTCCCTCATATCCCGCTACTGGAACGCCGTAGACACCATAACTTGTCCCATCCTCGAAGTCCGCGGCTCGGAAAGCGGACTGGTGTCCGACGATACCCTGGCCCGCATGAAGGAACGCGGCAAGCAGTTCTCATCTATAGACATTCCAAACGCGGGACACGTTGTCACCGTGGACAAGCCTATGGAGTTCATCGATGCCACGCGGGCATTCCTGGGCGTACCCGCCTAGAGCAGTTGCGCTGGTCCATTCTTTGCCGGAGGTAAACGGGCATGATAGAGAACCCGGTGAACATTTTCGAGTACGAAGAGATAGCCAGGGAGCGGCTCAACAAGGGCGACTACGACTTCATAGCCGGAGGGGCCACCGACGAGATAACCCTGCGCCGGACCCGCGCCGTTTTCGACTCCATCATGCTGAAGCCCCGGATGATGGTGGACGTCAGCGAGCGGGACTTGAGCACCACCGTCCTGGGGCAGCGCATCAGCCTGCCGGTGATGCTCGATCCCGCGGGCAACCACGGCTCGGCCCATGCCGAGGGGGAACTGGCGACGGCCAAGGCCGCAGGGGCCGTGGGAACGGTCATGGTGTTGAGTTCCCACGCCTCCCGCACGCTGGAGGACGTGGCCCAAGTGGCCACCGGCAACATCTGGTTCCAGCAGTACTTCTTCAAGGACAGGGAACTCACCCTGGAAATGGCCAACCGGGCGGAGGAGGCCGGATACTCGGCCCTGTGTCTGACCCTGGACGCCAAGATAAAGCCCAAGCGGGAGCGGAACCTCCGCAACAACTACGTCGGCCCAGCGTCGCCCAACTACGCCCAACTGGACCTGGGTACCCACGCTTGGAAGTTCGGCGCCGACGCCCCCGCCGGGCCGAGCGACATACGGGACGTCGCCACAACCTGGTCCGACCTGGACTGGCTGGCTTCCAACACCCACCTGCCGCTGGTAGTGAAGGGCATAATGGTGGGCGAGGACGGGCGGCAGAGCGCCGAGCACGGGGCCAAGGGAGTCATCGTTTCCAACCACGGCGCCCGCTACCTGGACACCACCTTCGCCACCATCGAGGTGTTGCCGGAAGTGGTGGAGGCGGTTGACGGTCAGGCCGAGGTATACATGGACGGCGGTATCCGCAGAGGCTCGGACATTTTCAAGGCCCTGGCCTTGGGTGCCCGTGCCGTGCTTATGGGGCGGCCCCTGTTCTGGGGCTTGGCAGTCGACGGAGAGGACGGCGTCGTGTCGGTGTTCAACATTCTGCGCGACGAACTGGATGCCACCATGGGCATGTGCGGCAAGACCATCATCGACAGCATCGGGATGGACTCGCTGGGCACCGTCTCCCCGTTGCTCTCGCTCTTCCCGCACGCCCAGGACTTCCGTTAAGCATGGACCGTACCCCGCCGGACGGCATGTTGAAGCACGGGCAACCTATTCCCGGTGCAAGGCTTGTCACCCGCATTGACGGTATGTCGGGAGGGAGACATTACAAGGTCGAGGGGTTCGACGAGCTATTCCCCTCGGTAACCAACGTGTTGGGGGTCATAAACAAACCGGCCTTGGCGCCTTGGGCACGGAATGCCGCCTTGGAGTCGGTGCAAACGGCCCTCTTGGCCCGCGCGGGGATGATGGAAAGCATCACTACCGAATGGGTGGCGGAGGTTATAGACCAAGCCCGGCAGACCCCGGACTTCAAGAGAGACCAAGCTGCCGGCTTCGGCACCCAAGCCCACGAGTTGCTCGACGAGGTCATTCAAGGCTTGGAGCCGGTGGTCCCGCCGGAACTGGAGCCGGTGGTAAACAACTTCCAGGCTTGGCGGGCTGCATCCGGCATGGATATCCGGTTGACCGAGGCAATGGTCTACTCCGAAAAGCACCGCTACGCCGGGTCGGCGGACGCCATCGCCTACCGGGACGGCAAGCTCATCGTATTGGACTGGAAGACCGGCAACGGCATCTATCCCGAATACGGCCTGCAGGTAGCCGCCTACGCCAACGCGCTGGAGGAGATGACTGGGGAGCCGGTGGGAGAAGCTTGGACGGTGCGCCTCGGCAGAACGGACCTCGACTTCGAGTCCCAGCGGGTGGTGGACCTTGACCGCGCCTTCATCAGCTTCAGGGCGGCGCTGTACCTGTGGCGTGCGTTTCAAGGAAACCTGATGCAACCGGCCAGGTAAGGCGAGTGGCCCGTCGAAACACCGCTACTCGCTTGGCCCTCACGCTTTCACCGAATCGCGCAATTCCTTGTGCCTGAAGCATGTCGTGTGGTGGTCGTTGACCAGTCCTGCGGATTGGAGGAATGCGTAGCAAATGGTTGACCCCACGAATTTGAAACCGCGCCGTTTCAAATCTGCGCTAAACCTGTCTGACAGTGCGGTCTTGGATGGAGCATCATCCGTGAGGCCGCGTGAGTGTTGTAGCGGATTGCCGCCCACGTAGTCCCAGAGGAAGGCATCAAAAGAGCCAAACTCTTCCTGCAATTCCAGAAACTTTAGAGCGTTGGTCTGGCAAGCCCGCACCTTCAGCCGGTTCCGCACGATGGCGGGGTTTTGCAGTATCTCCGCCAATCGCTCTTCGGTGTAAGCGGCTACCTTTTTCACGTCGAACCCGTCGAAAGCTTTCCTGTAGCCGTCCCTCTTCTTCAGAATGGTCTCCCAGCTCAGTCCCGCTTGGGCGCCCTCCAGCATCAGCAACTCGAACAACTTCTGATCGTCGTGCTGAGGAACGCCCCACTCATGGTCGTGGTAATCGACCATGATGTCGCTGGCGGCCCAGTGGCACCGTTCGACCATCAGCCGCCACCGTCACCGGGCAACTCTATCACCATCACCCACATGGGGCGGTTGCCCACGGTGTATGTCTCCAACGGCTCCAGCTCAGCGGTGTCCTGGTTCACCCGGTAGGCGGTGAGGCGGCCCGACTCCAGACCCGCTGCATACAGGAACTTGCCTTGCGGGTCAAGACCGATGGCCCTGGGCACCGGTTCTGCCGGCGCTTGGCCCATGGGCGTCAGCCGGTGGGTGGCCGGGTCGACGGCAAAGCAGGCGACGCTGTTGTGGCCCCGGTTGGGCGCGTACAACGCTTTGCCGTCCGGGGTAATCTGTATCTGGGCGCAACTATTCTGTCCGGCATATCCATAGGGCAAGGTGGTGACCGTCTGAAAAGGACTGAGAGTCCCTGAATCTCCATCGAAGCGGTAGGCCGTTACGCTGCACCCCTGCTCGTTGGAGAAATAGAGGGTGTCGCCGCTGGGGTGAAAGCAGAAGTGCCGCGGCCCCAATAATTCGTCAGGCGAGACCCGGCCCGGGTCGTTGGGCGTCAACTGGCCGGTCTCGTCATTGAAGCGAAACTGGAAAATGGCGTTGGGGCCGTTGCCTGCGATGTGGGGTACGAAGGCAAAGGAGTTGGACGGGTCGGTCTGGATAGAGTGGGCGCCCCGCGCCGTCGTCAACCGGAGGCAGGGTGATTCGGCAACCGCGCCGTCGCCCCCAATGGGGTGTACGGTCACCATTGAGCCCTCGTAGTAGGCGGCCATCACGAACCGGCCCTTCCGGTCCGTCGAAAGGAAGCAGGGATCGGTCTCCAAGCTCACCGTTCCGATCATTTCCAAGCTGCCGTCGCCAGGGTCTATTCGGAAGCTGGACAGTTCTTTGCTCCCGCGCCGCGCCGCATAGAGGAAACGGCGGTCAGGGTCAACAGCCAAGGGGGCAGGCCCGCCGCTCAAGGGTAGTTCCCCGTCAGGCGTCAACTTACCGGTGGCGGCGTCCACGTCAAAGGTCAATATCTTGTCGTCCTCTTGCAGAGAGACGTACATCACGTAGGACATGAAATATCAACTCCTGGATGAGCCTTCACTGGCGTGAATCACCACGCCAAGGGGTTCCATCCTGGGAACAGTGTCCTTTGCTGTCCGTTGAGGTTGACGGTCTGGTCGCGTTCGACAACGATGTAGTAAAACCTCCCAGGAGTCATTGCATTGACAGTGTTGAACCGGGCGAACGCCGGACTGGGATCATAGAAACTCCAGTTCTGGCTGGCGCGATCGAACCCCCAGACCATCACCAAATTGTCTCCCAGCGGCTCCAGGGCTTGGGCAATTGCAGATGAAGCTTCAGGAAGACCCGACAGCACTTCGACTGCTACCTCAACGTTCGGCGCTGGCACCCCGTCCACCAAGGCGGTTATTACAGTCCCTGGGGGAGCCGGATTCCCGTTGATGGTAACAGTACCCGCAAACACGTGCGGAGGCACAGGCTGAAAAGCGGGTCGGGCCAGCAGACCTCCCGACGAAACACCACTGTCACGAGCCACCACAGTCGCGCTTGAAGGTAGGACATCCCATTCTTTAGCAGTACCCGATACGGACAGGTCTAACTTGTCCAGCCCTCCCTGCCGCCAGACAGCGGTTTCGGCGGCTTGCAGATCTCCAACCATAAAGGTCACCGTTTTACCGGCATAGACCTGGTCCCCCGGCTGATGGACCGACAGCACATACGTAGTGGGTTCAGACGGCGTTGTTTGCACAGGCGCCGGAGTAGGTGTGGGGACCTCCGTGGGAGTTTCGGTAGGCACCACTGTAGGCGCGATGGTAGGCAGTGGAGTAGGCTCCGCCGTCGGCTCAGCCTTGGGAGGCTCAGTCGGCGGCGGCTCAGTCGGCGGCGGCACAGGCGTATTCGTAGGCACCGGCGCAGCGGTGGGAGAAGGCTCCGGAGCAAGGGTAGACGTTGGCTCGGGCGTGTTCGTGGGTTCGGGCATAGCGGTAGGTTGGGCAGCCGTGGTAGGGGTGGGTTGACGGGTTGGCTGTTCCGCCGGAGGAGGAGACGCTCCTCCTCCACAGGCCGCGAGGGCCAGTAACAATAATGCACACAAAACGAATGGAATTGAACGGGTGAACGCCGATTTAGTCATGCTTCCCTTTCAACAGAGTTATAACAAGCCAAGTCTATTTTGGGGCGCCAACGGTTGTCAATCGGAACTCGTTATCCACAGTCCGCCGCCTCCCTTTCATTGAAGGGTCTGTACACGGAAACTTGGCCCTGTGATAACATATCGCGTGTTCCCCTCGACGGTGTTCACCGGCGGCCAACCCAAGGGGAATAGATAAGGCGTCACGCTGTAAGTTCTGCCCTGACGCCCTCAGCTTCAACGGTAGGAACTAAGGAGAGACATCCATGAAGGCGCTTGAAGGTATTCGTGTGCTCGACTTGACCCGGGCCCTTGCCGGCCCTTTCTGCACCCTGATGCTGGGGGACAACGGTGCGGACGTGATCAAGGTAGAGATGCCGGGGTCCGGTGACGACACCCGCAAGTGGGGGCCGCCGTTCATCGGCGAAGAGAGCGCCTACTTCCTGTCCATCAACCGCAACAAGCGGAGCCTGACTCTGAACCTGCGGGACCCTCAAGCCAAGGAAATCTTCCTGAAACTCGCCAAGGACTCCGACGTGATAGTGGAGAACTTCACGCCGGGAGTCATGGAGCGTTTCGGGCTGGACTACGAGGCTGTCAAGGCAACCAACCCCAACGTCATCTACTGCTCAATATCCGGGTTCGGACAGGATGGGCCGTATCGCAGCCGGCCAGCCTATGACCAGATTATGCAGGGTATCGGCGGGCTGATGAGCGTTACCGGAGAGCCGGACGGTGAACCCCAGAAGATAGGCGTGGCCGTTACCGACATTGGCGCAGGCATGTGGGCCGCCTTCGCCATTATGGCGGCACTGCATCACCGGGGCCAATCCGGAGCGGGCCAGTACATCGACGTGTCCATGATGGACGCTCAAATCGCTTGGCTTACCTACCAAGCGGGCTATTTCTTCGCCAACGGCACGCCACCCAAGCGCATGGGCGCAGCCCATCCGACACTTGTCCCATACCAAGCCTTCATGTGCCAGGACGGGAAATACATCAACGTCGCTGTAGGGTCAGACCGCATCTGGGAGCGGTTCTGCCAAGGCATAAATCGGGAAGACCTGAAAGACCATCCCGACTACGCCAACAACGGCGACCGGGTGCGAAACCGCGGGGCCATGGTCTCGCTGTTGCAGGAATACTTCCTGACTCGCCCGGTGGCCGATTGGGTGAAGGACCTGCAGGCGGTCAACGTCCCTTGCGGCCCGATAAACGACCTTGCCGACGTCTTCGCCGACGCGCAGGTATTGGCCCGAAACATGTACCAGGAAATGCCGCACCCCACCCTCGGCTCCATCAAGCAGACCGGCCTGCCGATCAAGTTTTCGGCCACTCCCGGAGGGCTGGACCGGCATCCGCCTCTCTTGGGGGAACACAATCAAGAGGTTTTGACTTCCCTGGGATATTCCGATGAAGATATACGCGGTTTCCAGGAGGGCTCGGTCATCTGACCTGTTTCCTGCCGTAGGGATTTCTCGATAGTCATACACAGGGGGTCCGGGCACGATGGACTTGGGGTTGAGGGACCGGGTCGCAATTATCGGAGGGTCCAGCAGGGGGATAGGCAAGGCGGTCGCTCTGGCTTTTGCCCAGGAGGGCGCCAGTGTAACCATCTCTGCCCGCACCGAAGCCGACCTTCGCCGTACCGAAATCGAGCTGGCCCGCATCAGTTCTCAACACCACGTGCTGGCGATTCCCGCGGACCTTTCCTCTGCCAGGGATACCCGCCGCGTAGTGCGGGACACCATCAACCGGTACGGCCACGTCAGTGTCCTGGTCAATCACGTCTGGGAAGGGCCGGAGGGGCGTCCCTCGGAGTTTCACGATGATGTCATAATGGAGTCGTTGGAACAGAATTTTGTAAGCGCGGTCCGACTCACCCGAGAGGTGGTCCCATACATGAAGCAGCAGCGGTGGGGGCGGATCATCCACCTGTTTCCAAGCCGGGTCAAACACCCAAGCGCCGGCTCCCCGTTGTCCTCTTCCAGCCAGATCGCGTTGATGGGTTTCTCCAAGATGCTGGCCGCTGAACTGGCAGGTTTCAACATCACCGTGAACAACGTGATCGCGGGGCCGGTCGAGACGGAATTCTTAACTTCCTCAATAGAGGCGGAGGCGGAGAAGCAACAACGCACGGCTGACGAGATTACCCACGACACCGTGGGCTTGATACCGATGCGGCGCTTTGGCAAGCCCGAGGAGATCGGCAGCCTGATCGCATTCCTGGCATCCGACCGCGCCGCGTACATGACCGGCGCCAACGTAGTTATCGACGGTGGAATGCTTCAGGCTGCACCCTGATTTAAGGACTGAACGATATGACGATGCGAGAAAGGCTGGAGGACGACATCCGCCAAGCTATGCGGGACCGGGCCAAAGAACGCTTGGAGGCTTTGCGCTTCCTGAAGAGCGTGGTCCAGGCAACCGAAAAGACCCGGGGAAGCACCTTGGACGACCCGGCTATGCTGGAGGTAGTCTCCAAGCAGGTAAACGACCGCCGGGAAAGCATCCGCATGTTCGAACAGGGTGGGCGGTCTGACTTGGTCGCCAAGGAATCGGCGGAGTTGGCGGTCCTCGAAACTTACCTTCCGCCCCAGTTGAGCCGCGAAGAGCTGACACAACTCGTAAAAGACACCATCCAAGAGGTAGGGGCTGCCACGGCCCGGGACAAGGGCAAGGTGATGGGGCGGTTGATGCCCCAGGTTCGCGGCAAAGCCGACGGCAACGAAGTGAACGCGCTGGTCAGTGAGTTGCTGGACTCGGGTAGTTGATAGATCCCAAACTACAGCGCCTATCTACTACCTGCTACCCAGCCAATCTGCCTCGGTAAATAAGTTTTAGCGGCTCGAAATGCGATTTGGCATATTAGTCTTCCCCGGCACTTGGAGCGATACCGACTGTTACCATGCGGTAAAGGATGTGCTCCATCAGGAAGCCGATTACGTTTGGCATCAACAGGATGACCTGTCGGACTACGACTGCGTCATACTTCCCGGTGGCTTCTCCTACGGCGATTATCTGAGACCGGGCGCGATGGCCCGAACGTCTCCGGTAATGAGGGCCCTTGACGGGTTCGCGGCATCGGGGAGGTTGGTCATCGGCATCTGTAACGGGTTTCAAATCCTTTGCGAGGCCGGGTTGCTGCCGGGCGCGTTGTTGCGTAACGATCATCTGCAATACCGTTGCCAATGGACCCATCTGCGGACCGAGCGCACGGACTCCCCATTTACCAAGGGCTGCACCCAAGGCCAAGTATTGCAAATCCCCGTGTCCCACGGGGAGGGAAACTACTATGCCGACGCCGGTACGCTGGACCAACTGGAATCTGAAGGACGCGTACTGTTCCGATATTGTGAGCCTTCAGGGAAGGTTACCCAAGCAGCCAACCCCAACGGGGCTGCCCACAACATAGCCGGTATAACCAACCGGGCCGGCAACGTACTGGGCATGATGCCCCATCCGGAACGCTGTTGCGAGTCCATCCTCGGCAGCACCGACGGCGCCGTTATCTTCCAGTCAATCATTGATAGTTGCCGATAGGTCTTGTCAGTCGAGCAGGCTCATGAACTCCTCACGCGTCAACCCTGCGTCTTTAATCAATGCCCTCAAGAGACCCCTTCTTAACTCTCGGTGGTTGGGCACCGAAAGGCGAGACCGAGACGAGTGCATCAAAATCATGTGGCTGCCCTCGGTGTGGTCTCAGTAATATCCGATGGTCTCTAGTACGCGGACAAACCGTCTGCCGGACATTACCGGCAAGCGGGGCATTACAGGTCAACCTTAACCAATTCCCACTCAACGGCGGGAACAGTTTCTCCGTGCCGCTTCATACTGGCTATGTAGCCCCTGATGGCCTCGGCAATATTCTTGACAGCTTCTTGTTTTGACCGACCCTGCGAATGACATCCAGGCAACTGCGGGCAACTCGCAACGATGTAGCCATCTTCGTCGGGTTCGAGGGAGACGGCAAAGGTTACCGAATTCTCAGTCTCCCGGTCGGCATATTCCTGCAGCGTTTCCGGGCTGTAGGAACTTATAGCTGGCCGGGACGAGTGCCCAAACTCCTCAATCGTAAATCCCAGCTTTCTTAAACGCCGGTTTGCTTCCAGAGAAATGAAATCCCCTTTTGGTATACCGGTAGCAAGGCTAAACAACTGCTTCGGAGGAAACCGGCGACCTTCAACATTGACGTAGTATTTGTGCCGTCCATCAATAGCGTCGGGAGTAGCCTGGTTTGCAGCATTTATAACCGTCTCGAAGTCTAATTCGTAATAGGATCGCCCATGCCTGAACTGCATTTACTTTCTCTTTTCTACTTTCTATCTAGTTTATCCAACTTGACACACCGGCGTCAATGATGTTGACCTCTAACGGATGCTATGAGAACCTGCGTACCTCCATTATTTCGCCTCGACAACTTTGGTTTATGGCATAATTACCTGAACGCCAAGTATGGCCCAAACCATTCTATAAACGGAGTGGGGAAATGCCTGGAAAAATAAAGACTACGAAAATCAATCATGTAACCACCATGGTGAAGGACACCGCACGGGCGATGGAATTTTACAACGACCTCATCGGCATCAAGCAGATTCAAAGCCAGGTTGACAATCCCAACATCACTTGGCTGCAACTGGAAAGCGGCATCATGCTGCACCTCATCGAAACGCCCGAAGCCCCGGCGAAGCCCTTCAACATTCACCACGCCTTCGAGGTGGAAGACTTCGAAGGAACCAAGCGGACGTTGCAGGAAAACGGGTTCGAGGTAGACCAGGAAGGCGTCCGGTACGATGGCCAAGCCTTTTTGTTCATCCAGGACCCCGACGGAAACCGGGTGGAGTTCTGCACCGCCGCCGGGTACGCTCCGGCTCCGCCTCGCCCCGCATAGGCGCTTGCAAGGCACACGACTCCCTTTCTTCACAACCGAGTTTTGTTTCGAGACCAAATATTATGGTTAGCAACGGCCCGAAATACCGAGTACTTGTAACCGACTTCGTCTGGCCTTCAACCCAGCCCGAGCGGGAGGTGCTGGCCAGTATCGGCGCGGAGATCATCGAAGCGCCCGACGGCTCCGAGGATACCCTGGCGTCCCTGGCGGCCGACGTCGACGCGATCATGACCTGCTTTGCCCAAGTGACCAGCAAAGTTGTCGAGGCAGCCGGTAAATGCCAGGTCATCAGTCGTTACGGAGTTGGAGTCGACAACATAGCGGTTTCCACAGCGACTAAAGAAGGCATCGTCGTCACCTACCTGCCTGACTACTGCGTAGACGAGGTGTCGGACCATGTCGTCGCACTGATGATGACTTGGAACAGGCAGATACAGTTCTATGACGGCGTCGCCAAAGAGGGGCGTTGGGAAGGCGTCAGGTCTCCCGTGCCTTTGGTCCGGCTACGCGGCCAGGTGATGGGCATCATCGGGTTTGGGCGCATCGGACGCGCCGTGGCTGTCAAGGCCCACGCCCTCGGTTTGGATGTTCTGGCCCACGACCCTTATTTGCCTCCAGAAGCGGCTTTGCCTCCGGGGGTCGCGGCTGTAGACATGCCCACGTTGCTGGCTCGCTCCGACTTCGTCACTGTACACACTCCCCTCAACGAAGACACCCGCGGTCTTATCGGCGCAGAGGCATTTGCCGAGATGAAGCCCAACGCTTTCGTAATCAACTGCGCCAGGGGACCGATAATCGATGAAGACGCCCTCTACCAAGCTCTACGAGACGGACGCATCGCCGGGGCCGGGCTGGACGTAATGGAACAGGGACATCCCCCGGCAGACCACCCGCTGTTCGCGTTGAGCAACGTTCTGGTGACCCCCCACGTCGCATTTCTGTCCCAGCAGTCGGTCTTGGAATTGGAGGTGCGTACCGCGCAGGCGACGGCGGACGTGTTGTCCGGCAGGATGCCGGAATTCCTCGTAAACCCGGACGTTCTGCCCCATTCCAGGGTCAAGTTGAGCTGACATGCCCCGGCCGCGCAACATCTTCCTGGTCGGCTTCATGGCATCAGGCAAGACGCGCGTCGGCGCAGCCCTTTCCTGCTTGACCGGCTGGGACTTGGTGGACGCCGATGACGAGTTGGTACGGCGCGCCGGCAAGTCCATCGCCTGCATATTCAAGGAGTCCGGCGAGGCCGGCTTCCGGGAAATGGAAAGATCCGTCATCAAGGACCTGTGCTCGGGGGAACGGCAGATAATTGCCGCCGGAGGCGGCGCGTTTGTAGATGATAGCAACCGTTCAAACATGCTCAACAATGGTCTCGTGGTCTGTCTGTCCGCCAAGCCCGAGACCATCTACCAACGCGTTGTGGAACAGGACGGCGATGCGGCGGTCCGGCCCCTTCTTGCAGGTCCCGACCCGCTGCAACGTATCAAGGACCTTCTGGCCCAACGCGCCGAGGCCTACGCCCAAGCCCACCACACCATTGAGACTGATGAACTTACGCCTGAGCAAGTGGCGGAGCGCATCGTAGAGTTGTTAAAGCCCTGACTAAGGAGTGCCTATATGCCCGACGCCAATCTGGCCTCAACAGTCCACCATGCCGGCGGTAGCTACCCTGTCATCGCCAGTTGGGGGATTCTGGACGACTTGGGGCAACGCTTTTGTGACCTGGGTCTGACCGGGACTGCTTACATCATTACCGATGACCACGTGATGAACCCCTATGGTCGCCGGGTGCAACGGTCAATGCAGAAGTACGGCATCCCCGCCCACTGTTTCGTCATCCCGTCGGGAGAACCCAGCAAGAGCCTGGAGTTGGTCCAGTCGATTTATGATTGGCTGGTGGAGCGGCGGGCCGAGCGAGGGCACACCATCGTCGCCGTCGGCGGCGGCGTCGTGGGAGACCTGGCCGGATTCGTGGCGGCGACGTACCTGCGCGGTATGCCTTTCGTCCAAGTACCGACAAGCATGGCCGCCATGGTCGACGCTTCCATAGGAGGGAAAGTAGCGGTCAACTTACCCCAAGCCAAGAACCTGGTGGGTGCTTTCTACCAACCCAAAGGGGTCTTCGCCGACATACAAAGCCTGTCCACTCTGGGCAAACGGGAGTTGGCCGAAGGCTGGGCCGAAGCCATCAAGCACGGCTTCATCCTGGATTCCAGCTTGGTGGACGTGTTCGAAGAGCATGCCGAGGCCTTGATGGACGTGGCCCCGGAAATCTCTACCGAGGTCATCCGGCGTAGCATGGCTATCAAGGCCGACGTTGTCAGCCAGGACGAGAGAGAAACCCTTGGGATACGAATCCTTCTCAACTACGGTCACACCATCGGCCACGCCTTGGAAGCCTCCACCGGATACGGCAGATTCTTGCACGGGGAAGGAGTTTCCGTGGGAATGATGGGCGCGGCAAGCATGGCCCACCAGATGGGTATAATGTCATCCGATATTATTGATCGGCAGCAGGACCTGTTGCGGCGGTTTAGTCTTCCCACTAACGCTTCCGGCGTTGCCGTGGACGATGTGCTCACGGCCATGTCGATGGACAAGAAAGTCCAGTCAGGCACCAACCGGTGGGTTATGCTTGAAGATGTAGGCAAAGCGGTGGTGCGCCAGGACGTTCCGTGGGACTTGGTTGAGAAAACTGTTCGGGAGTTGACCGCATGACCTCAATGTCCCCGATGGAGCCATACGAGCAGGACAGCAACCCGGTGTCTGATTACCGTCAACAGTCCAGGATATTCCTTGCAAAAGCGCATGAGTACCTAGCGGAAGACGATTTACATCAAGCCTCGGAAAAGGGCTGGGGCGCAGCCGCGTGGATGGCCAAGGCCGTCGCCGAGGCCCAAGGCTGGCAATACAAAAGGCACGACGAGTTTTTCGCAGTGATGAACCGGGCAAGACAACTGTCCGGCGAGGCCCGATTGCGTAGACTTGGAGATGCCGCGAATACTCTGCATGGGAATTTTTACACTCGCAAGATGCTATTGGACCCGGATGTTATAGGCGAGGGGCTTGACGACATGGACCTTCTGCTGGACATCCTGCAACCGCTGACCGAGCCTTAGTGTCACGGTGCTCTGCGACCGCCCCATGTCTCTGCGTTTTAATCCGGGTTATCCCCACACAGTGCACCGGCGTTGTTACCGAATGACGGCGGTGCTACAATTGCCGACATTGTTCCCTAGCCATAAATTGATCAAGCAAGGAAACGTGTGTTGAACGCCAAGTACCTATCGCCGGACGCGGTTAAGACGTTGTTTTGGGCCATCTTGACCGGCGCCCTCTACGGCGGGTTCTTCCTGTTCATCGACCACATCTGGGGCGTCTTTACCAGCGGTACTCTAGGTGGCGGCATCGCCGTGGTTATTACGGCATTGGTGTTCTCTTTCGTGCATGGCTCATTTGCCAGCAACCTGCTTGACTTTATAGGGCTGAAAGCGCTGCAAAAGGCGGGAGACTAATATGGAATACGGGGTAGAGGCGGCCGCGCTGGTTTCTCTGGCGTCGGTTTCCTACATCGACCTGAACCCGGTAATCATCGGCTCGCTAATTGTCTTGGGGTTCTTCGGAGGGGTCTTGAGCGGGTTCATCGGTTCCGGCGGGGCTTTTGTCCTGACGCCGGGGATGATGAGCATGGGCGTCGACGGGCTGACGGCGGTGGCCAGCAACATGGCCCACAAATTCCCCAAGGCCATCGTGGGTGTCTTGAAGAGGCGCAAGCTGGGGCATGTGGACCTGCGCCTTGGCGCTTTGATGGTGGTGCCTGCTATTGTCGGCGTACTTGTCGGGGCACAAGTCCAATTGCTGATCAAGGAAATGTGGGGCAGCTCCGGGTCCAATTTGTACATCAGCGTGGTCTTCGTCGCGGTGTTGTCCGCGATTGGCACTTACACTCTACTGGACGGGCGAAGGGCTGCCCGGCAGGGAATAGACGACACTACTTCAGCCTTGGCGGAGAAGGTCAAAAAGCTCAACGTCTGGCCCATGGTTACTCTAAAAGAGGCCAACTCACGGATTTGTTTGTGGGTTGTACTGCCCTTCGGATTCGCCACGGGATTTCTTGCCGCCACGATAGCGGTTGGAGGATTCATCGGCGTCCCGTCGATGATTTACGTCATGGGGGCGCCCAGCTTCGTGGCGAGCGGAACGGAACTGGTGCTGGCCTTCGGCATGGGCTTGGTAGGGACGTTGAAGTACGCCACCGATGGCCTGGTGGACTTCCGCCTCACCGCCCTGCTTCTGGCTGGGTCGCTTATAGGCGTCCAGGTAGGGGCCATCGGCACGTCCTACGTCCGTCAATACATGATCAAGATTGTTGCAGGCGCCGTGATGATTCTGGCGGGAGTGAGCCGGGCAATAGCCATACCCACCTACCTTACCGATCTGGACATGATGGCGCTTGGTAGCGGAACCTACCTCGCTTTGGAAAAAGCGAGCTTGATATTCCTTTTCGCAACGTTGATCGGCAGCGGTCTTCTCATCATTGGCGCGATGTACAAGGGCAGGAAGGCCGCGCTGGCCAGCGGCAGGACTGCCGTTCAATCCCGGTAATCCAAGGGTGCCGTGGGGTTTTCGTTCCGGCTAGACCATACCGACGGCCTTGCCAGGGCCGGTGAAATAGCTACTCCGCACGGGAACGCCCTGACACCGGCGTTCATGCCCGTGGGCACTCAGGCCACCGTCAAGGGCCTCACGCCGGAGGAAGTGGCTGGAACGGGCGCACAAGTGGTCTTGTGTAACGCTTACCATCTCTACCTGCGTCCCGGCGTGGACGCGGTTGCCCGTTTCGGTGGACTTCACCGGTTCATGCGCTGGAACGGCCCCATCTTGACCGACAGCGGCGGCTTCCAGGTGTTCAGCATGGGCGCCCTGCGCAAAGTCGATGAGGACGGCGTCACCTTCAAGTCACACATCGACGGCAGCGAACACCGCATCGGCCCGAGGGAAGCAGTCTCCAATCAACAGCGGCTAGGCGCCGACATCATCATGTGCCTGGACCAGTGCATCGCCCACGGAGTCTCCAAGGATGCGGTACGTTCGGCCATGGACCGCACCCACCGTTGGGCTGCGGAGTGCTACCAAATACACTTGCAATCAGCCAATTTCGACAGCCAGGCCCTGTTCGGCATCGTCCAGGGCGGCGCCTTCACGGACCTGCGAGACGAGTCCGCCAAGAGCATCTCCGAAATTCCCTTCCACGGCTACGCCATCGGCGGGCTGGCGGTGGGCGAGTCAAAGCAGCAGATGTACGACATTACACAGCAGGTAGCAGCCCTGCTGCCTCAAGACAAGCCGCGGTATCTCATGGGAGTGGGTTCGCCGGAAGACTTGGTGGAGTGCGTGGCCCAGGGCGTGGACATGTTCGACTGTGTGCTGCCAACGCGAGTGGCCCGCAACGGCGCAATCTTCACCCGCCGCGGCAGGGTGGACATTACCAAGCGAAGTTTCGCCGAGGTGGACGAGCCGGTGGACCCGGAGTGCGACTGCTACGGCTGCCGGAATTTTTCCGCCGGTTACTTGTGGCACCTGTTCCGGGCCAAGGAAATGTTGGGGCCGCGACTGGCGTCAACCCACAATCTGCGGTATCTCTTCAGACTGATGGAGGAGATGCGGGAGGCTATCCTGGATGACCGGTTCGAGTCATTCAGGCGTCAATTCTGGGAGTCTTATCGCCCCACAGACGAGGCGACGCGACAGGAGCAGAAAGAGAAATGGCTGAGGGCCAGAGGCGGGAACTAGGCCCCGCCGGCAACCGCAGGAACGATGCTGACTTCGTCGCCGGAGTTTACCGATGTTGCGAGACCCTCAAGGAAACGGACATCCTCTCCGTTGAGGTAGAGGTTCACAAAGTAGCGCAACTCTCCATTCTCGTCTATCAACCGGTCTTTGAAACCGGGATAGGTGGCGTCCAGCTTTTCCACCAGTTCGCCCATGTTGGATGAGTCCATTTCCACTTGCGCCGCGCCGTTGGTCATCCGGCGCAATGGCGTGGGAATCCGAACCACGACACTCATTGGGAGATATCCTCCTGCAATTTACCCGGCGGGTCCAGCGACCGCGCCTAACCGTCTATAACGTCGCCGCTCACCGGGTCCACCCGCACACCGATGGCGCTGACCCAGTCCAGTCCCCGCTCGATCTCGGTATCCTCGCCGTCTAACTCCAGCACCACCCAACCCATGTCCTCGCGCACGTCTGCACGGCGGATGTTAGTCACCACCTGGAAATTCTGTCCCAACTGGTAGATGATCGGCTCCTTTACCAACTCGCTGATAAAGGTGAACTTCACCCTTTGCATTCCCATCAACGCTCATCCTCCCACCGCAATACGCTGGTTTAGCGCATCCTCAAAGGACCCCATCGTGGGCTTGATCGACAGGGGGTCCACCACTTCTTCGACAGCTTCCTGAGTCTTGAGTCCATTCCCGGTAATGTAGGCAACCGTCAACTCATCGGGCTTGATGGCGCCACTCTCTGCCAGGTTGCGCAGCGCCGACACTGTCACCCCGCCGGCAGTCTCGGTAAAGATGCCTTCGGTTTCGGCAAGCAGCTTTATGCCCTCCACCACTTCCGGTTCGGGCACGGCATAGGCGGAGCCATCCGATTGCTTGAGCACCCTTAGAGCGTAGATGCCGTCGGCAGGGTTGCCGATGGCGAGGGACTTGGCCACTGTATTCGGCCGCACGGGCGCCACGTGTGCAAGCCCATTGTTCCACGCATTGGCGATCGGAGCGCAGCCAACGGCTTGAGCCATGTGCATCTTGGTAATGACCGCTGGGTGGTGGACGGTATTCTGGTCGGCTCCGAAAGAGCTTGCCTCAACCCCGTCCAATAGCCCCAAGCAAGCCAGTTCGTTGAAACCTTTCCATATCTTCGTGAACATTGCGCCAGAGGCGCTGGGGACGACTACGTGCTGGGGCACCCGCCATCCCAGTTGCTCCGCCACCTCGTATCCCAGCGTTTTACTTCCCTCGGCATAGTAGGGGCGCATGTTGATATTGACGAAAGCCCAACTATAGTTGTCCGCAATTTCGCTGCAAAGCCGGTTGACTTCGTCGTAGGTGCCCTCTACCGATACCAGTGTCGGGTTGTAGACGGCGGCCCCGATTATTTTGCCCCTCTCCAAGTCCCAAGGGATAAATACTACGGCACGCACACCCGCCCGGGCAGCATGGGCGGCGACGCTGCAGGCGAGGTTGCCGGTAGAGGCGCAGGCGAGGGTATCAAAGCCGAATTCCACAGCTTTGGTAGAAGCGACGGAAACGACCCGGTCCTTGAATGAATAAGAGGGATTGACACTGTCGTTTTTGATGTAGAGGTTATGTAATCCCAAGCGCTTCCCGAGGTTCCTGGCTTTCAACAACGGCGTGTACCCGGCCATTATATCCACCGGGTCCTCACCGCTGGCCGGCAGCAGGTCCTGATATCTCCAGATGCTCAACGGACCTGAGGTGATGCGCTCGTGGCTGATCACCTCTGAAATGGTGGCGTAATCGTAGACCACTTCCAGGGGTCCAAAGCAGAAATCGCAAACATTCAAAGGTTCGGCAGGATTGTCCCTGCCGCATTCCCGGCATTTTAGCCCGCTGACGAAAGGCACCCCTGAAGGTCCTCCAACGAAGATTGCGCACAAATCCACCGTCGGTAGGACGGGGATTGGCAGTGATACTATCAAAGGGCCTATTTGTTGTCAAGTTGGGCCTCTTCTTCAAGGCTCTTTCATGTCCCGTATCCAAGGCCCGTTTACCGCGAAAACAGGTGATATAATTCATGGCGTTTGCCCGACAGGGGCAGTTATGAGGAACGATTTTGCTTCAACTCCGGTACTGGGTCGACGTCCTGCACCAATATTCCGTTTTGCTTATCCTGGGGGTCGTTGCAGGGATCAGCCTGGCTAACATTGACTACCACCTATATGAACAGTTGGTGGAATATCACCCGTTCGGACCCGACATTACACTGTTTCATAGACACATTACGGTCCACTTCCTGATCAACGAAGTCTTTATGGTCTTCTTCTTTGGCATCGCCGCCAAGGAGATTACCGACTCCGTTCTGCCGGGCGGCGCCCTGAACCCCATTCAAAAGGCCATCAACCCGATATTCAGCACAGTGGGCGGCGTGGTTGTGCCTGCCGGCATGTACTTGCTCCTGGCATTGCTGTTTTATGGCGGCACCGATGCCTTTGGAGAAGTGGCCAACGGATGGGCCATCCCCGCCGCGACGGATATAGCCCTTGCTTGGCTGCTTGCCCGCCTCGTGTTCGGGACATTGCACCCGGCAGTCAATTTCCTGCTGCTTCTGGCGGTGGCCGACGACGCTATCGGCCTGATGATCATCGCGGCCTTTTACCCCAATCCCGAAATTCCGCTGCAGCCAGCCTGGCTCCTGCTCACCGTTGGAGGCATGGGTGCAGCGTTTGCCATGCGTCGAATGGGAGTTAATTACTGGTGGCCATACATAGCCGTAGGAGGCGTTCTCAGTTGGGTGGGATTGATCAGTGCGTCCATCGAGCCGGCTCTGGCTCTGGTGCCAATAGTGCCCTTTATTCCCAGCGCAGACCTCCGCCATGAGGACCCGATCAGGGCTGCCGCCTTCCCGAGGGGTTCCCATTCCACCTTGGAAACCAGTGTATCTTCCGACGCCCACGAGGGGCCTCTTGAGAAATTCGAGGACCAACTCGCGTTCCCGGTAGACGTGATTTTGCTCCTGTTTGCTTTCGCCAACACAGGGGTTCCGTTCAGTGCCGCCAATGAAGTGACGGTCATCATTCTGGCGTCGCTGATAGTTGGCAAGACCGTGGGAATTACCCTGTTCGGACTGGCAGGCCAAAAGCTCGGGTTCCCGCTGCCGGCCGGTATGGATGTCAGGCACTTGGCGGTCACCGCGTTAATCGCCGGTTTGGGGCTTACCGTGGCGCTGTTCATTGCCGAAAAAGCATTCCACCACGATTCTCCGTTCCAGGACCCTGCAAAAATGGGCGCCATCCTGAGCGTCGGAGTGGTTGTACTTGCTCTGGTCGCGGGCCGCCTGTTACGTGTGAACGACCCTCCGGTAGAAGGGGAGGGCGAACGCGACTGAAGTGATATACTGAGGTTGGGCCGGCAACCGTGCCTGCGCCATACTCCCAGGTCTAAAGTTAACGGAGGCTGCCACAATGATCGGTGTTCTTACCCACCACTGGGCCAAAGCGGACAAAATCGAAGAGGCACGGAAACTATTGGACGGGAACGGGTTGGCCCAAAGCAAGGCTCCCGGCTTCGGCAGCCGCCACACCCTTTACTCCCTGACCGACCCCACCAAAATTACCACGCTTGTCACGTGGGACAGCAACGACATTTACGACGCTTGGAGGGCTAGTCCCGAACGCAGTGTAGCCATGGCCGGAGCAGAAGAGCTTTGGTCCAAACCCCCGGAATCGGAACGGTTTGAAATGGCGGAATAGAATGCCTCGAACGAACGGCTACAGGACGCCGTTCCGCTTGTCAGCCCCCTTCGATAGTCAACGCCCCGTAAGCCGATATAGCTGCTATTGGCCCTAAATCGGCAATAAAATGCCCCCTCTGAAACTTAGTTTCAGAGGGGGTTGCTTTTGCCTTGCTATCTTACGATTAAGTTGGTCTGTATGCTCTAGTTATCGCCCACGGCGGCCAGGGCCGGCTCGCTCACGCCGCTGAGATGCCTGTTGTAGAAGGCCAGTACCTTCTGCCAGCCGTCCACTGCCGCGTGCTGGGCGTAGCTGGGACGATCCACCGCGAAGAAGCCGTGTCCCGCGTTGTCGTACCGGTGGAACTCGTACTCCTTCCCATGCTGCCTCAGGGCCTCCTCAGTGGCATCGACCTCTGCCGGGGAGGGGCGCGGGTCATCGTTCCCGAACAGTCCCAACATGGGGCAACTGAGGTTGCCCACGTACTCGATGGGCGCCACGGGCATGGCTTCCGTGGGAGGCTCGCTGTCCCTGGGGGTCACACCGCCGCCCCAGCAGTTGACCGCGGCGTCTATGCCGGACAATGTGCAAGCGGCCAGGAATACTTGGCGGCCGCCGGAGCAGAAGCCGATGATCCCCACCTTGCCGTTGGTGTAGGGCAGGGAGCGCAGGTAGTCGATAGAGGCCTGTACGTCCCCCATAGTCCGCGCATCGGGCATCCCGCCCTTCTCACGGATACTGTCGCTGTTCTCCTGCGGGGTGGCCTTGCCTTCCCGGAAGTGCAGGTTGGGGGATATGGTGGCAAAGCCGTTGTAGGCCAGCTTGCGGGCCATTTCCTTGGAAGCTTCGTCCCAACCCGGCATGTGGTGAATCAAAACCACCGACCCCACCGGACCTGCGCCCAAAGGCCGCGCCAAGTAAGCGTCGATCTGGTCTCCATTATGTCCGTTGATCAATACAGTTTCTGCTAGCATCCCTTCATATTTAGGCATGAATCGCCTCCTCAAATATTAAGCCCCGGGCCTTGGTCAAGCTCTCATGGGCGGCCAGGGGCGTTTGTTTGAACACTACTACTTGCCATGTGGAGTGTCAACCGCACCCGGCGGAGGCTCGTTGAAAGGCACACCGCGCGCCTCAGCATCCAAGCGCCGACGGTTCCATTCCGTCCATCTGAGCCGTTCTTCGGCTTTACCCTGCTCGCGCCCCTCGGTCCGGCCTTCCGCCCTCCGTTTCTCAATGAGCGGCTCAACAAACTTGTTACCCAAGTATCGCGCAGTAACCATGGTGAAACCTCCCAATACGTCAATCACAGTAATGGTGAGTATCGCATAAATTATAATTAGCGGCGAGGCCGGAGCAGTGCCGCTCACAACCGCGATAACGGTTTTGGCAACACCATCATGTTTTCCACTGGAAACTTCGACCCACGCTATAAGGACAGTCCACCCGACCGTCAGCACGAGGATTATTGCCAGACACCAAGGGAGCCACTTTCGAGCAACCAGCAGGGGTGATTCCCGGTGAACACGTTCATAGTCCAACGAAGTCAGTGTCCTGAGACCCTCGGGTACCGTTGGTCCAACAATTTTTCAGGCAGTTGCCTTGATTCGACCTGGGGCAACTGCCTCGGCGTCCGTTACTGCCTTACGTATTTATCAATGGCCCCGGGAACCCCCGCCAAGTAAATGTCGCCGTGGGCGTCGATCCAGCTTCCGTGGCCGGAACCCCGGCAATCGAATCGCGCCAGCACTCCACCGGACTTGTCCAGCAGGCTTATCCTAGACGAAGCATCATCCACGCTGCCCTCACTCACAAGGAAATTGCCGTCCGGGTCCCGGGAAATGTCCATGGGCCGCTGGATGTCGTTCCAGAACTCGATGAACTCGCCGTCCAGAGAGAAAAGCTGGATGCGGTGGTTTTCCCTGTCGCAGACTATGATCCGGTCGCCGTCAATGATCAGGCTGTGGGGCAGGTGGAACTCGTTGGCTGCGGACTTGCCCGGTTCTCCCCAGGACTGGATAAGATCGCCCTCGCCGGTGAACCGGTGTACTCTGGAGTTCCTGTATCCGTCCGCCACGTAAAGCTCTCCCGACGGAGAGGGCACCAATTCGGCGGGATAGTTGAACGGCCCCGCCGCTCTTGGCACCAAGTCGCCAGGGTTCTCGCAGCCAGTATCCGAGTGGCGGCCATGACGACCCAGCATCTGTATCGGCTTGCCGTCAAGGGTATACACGAGGCACACGGAGGAATCCCGGTCAGTCACGTATACGACGTCGTCCTCGATATAGAAACCGTGGGCGAAAACGAATGAGCCGTTGCCCCAGGAGTCCTGCAGGTTGCCATCGCGGTCAAAAATCAACACCGGCGGGTCTTTGCGCTGGAACGCATAAACCCGGTCTTGGGAGTCCGTAGCTATGGCGCTAACCATGGCAAATGTTTCGCCTTCCGGCAGTTTCGCCCAGTCTTCCACCAAGGTATAGGTGTAATCGCCAGCGCCTACAGTAGTCATAATGTGCTGTCCTCCTGTACTGATTTGGCTGTTTCCAAGGGAAATGCTGTCTCTCAGAGGGTTTGTGAAAACTACCCGAGCGTCTCTCCCGCGAAGGCGGGAGTCCACAGTCTACGCACATGGATTCCCGCCTTCGCGGGAATGACAGTAAGGGTTCAACTACCTTTCCACACCCTCTCAGGTTAATTGGATATGATTAACGCTGGGTCAAGCCCAGATGCCGTCTGCCGGTATCGTCACCATCCGGTCCACGTAGATGCCGGGTGTGTGAATCTGGTCTGGGTCCAGCTCCCCCGGCTCAAGAATATCGGTTTCAACCTCCACGATGGTGATGGCTGCGGCCATCGCCATGATGGGGTTGAAGTTTCGCTGCGACAATCGGAATTGGAGGTTGCCCAGCTTGTCCGCTTTCCACGCTCGGATGAATGCGAAGTCCGCTGGCATGGGATACTCCAATACGTAAGTCCTGCCGTTGATGACCCGGTGTTCCTTACCCTCCGCCAACTCTGTCCCCACGCTGGTGGGGGTATAGAACCCGCCGATGCCCGCACCGGCGCAACGAATCCGCTCGGCCAGGGTGCCTTGGGGGACCAACTCCGCCTCGATCTTGTCTTCTGCATACAGCTTGGCGAAAGGCGTCGGTTGTGACGGATGAGTGGGAGCGGTGAAGGCGCATATCATTTTCCTCATCTGCCCAGCCTCTATCAGCGTGCCCACGTCCACCCGTCCGTCGGTGCCGCCGTGCCCGTTGGATATGCCGGTCAGGTCCTTGGAACCGAGCCGGTGCAAGGCGGCCATAAGGTTTTGTGGGGCGCCGATTCCGCCAAAGCCTGGGAACATGATGGTGACGCCGTCGGGGACGTCCGCCACCGCTTCATCGAATGTCTGGTATATCTTGTTCTTCACAATACCTAACTCCAATGTGCAACCCCCTTGCAAGAAGATAAAGTGAAGACCGTGCCGCTTCTGGAAGGGAGATGTGCTGAGTGGGAGTGTATTGTCAGCCGGATGGAGTGTCAATCACGAGGCGTGTGTATAGGTCACCGCTCGACCATTGTTGGGTTTGACTCTCCCCGGCTTGGTTGCTATATTGCCCATGTCCACCTGAGCTTGATTCCGTCGACGCAGGAGAAGCTAAGGTGCCTGCCAATTTACCGCCTCAGTATTACATCGCCGAAGAGAAGTACCGCGCCGCCAAGGGTCTGGCCGACAAAGCTGCCGCGCTCCAGCTGATGCTGGCGGCGACTCCCAAGCACAAGGGAACGGACCACCTCCGCGCTGATCTGCGCGCCAAAGTCGCCAAGGCATTGGAGGAGCTGGAAAGCCCCAAACGCAGCGGCGGCAAACCGTCTCCCTACGCCATACGCAAGGAGGGAGCGGGCCAAGCGGTGCTGATTGGCCGATGCAACGCCGGCAAGTCCCAGCTACTGGCAACCCTTACCGGCGCCCCGGCCAAGATAGCCGCCTATCCATACACCACTCGCATCCCTATGCCCGGTATGCTGCCGTTTCAGAACGTAGGCATTCAATTAGTTGACACCCCGGCAATCAATGATCCCGAAGTTCAAAATCAACTCCTCAGCCTGCTCAGAAACACCGGTCTGCTGGTAATAGTCGTCGACCTATCGGTTGACCCTTTGACCGACGCCGAAGAGGTGTTGGAGATACTGGAAAGCTCCGGGTACCGTCTGCTGGGCTTGAATGATGAGGCCGACCCCGACTCTTCACAGATTCAAAAGCCCTGCCTCCTGGTCGGGGCCAAGGGTGACGAGCCGGACGCCGATGTGGCCTTCGAGTTGTTTGAAGAGGTGTATGCTGAACGGTTCCCCATGAAGATGGTATCTGCCGTGGCGGAGGAAGGACTTATGGAGTTGGGCGAGGCCATCTTTGCTTCCTTGGGGACGGTGCGGGTGTACCTGAAGGCCCGCGGAACCCAACCGGACTACGACGCCCCTCAAATACTCACCTCAGGAAGCAAGGTTGAGGACGCGGCGGTGTCAGTGCACAAGGACTGGACCCGCAAGTTCAAGTACGCCCTTCTCTGGGGCTCCGGCAAGCACGACGGGCAGCGGGTAGGCCGCGACTACGTTCTGGCCGACGGCGACGTTATCGAGTTGCACGCCTGAGATTGGGACCGACGGCTACGTCAGCCTGTCCTGAAGGCCGGCAACACTTCCTCGATACACCGCTTGAGTTGCCCGGACAGGTCGGGCGCGACGAAACGCAGCACCGGCGTGGTGCATCCCGCGTCGATGTACGCTTGAATCTTCTCGATGACCGCGTCGGGCGGGCCGTATGCCAGCCAGAGATTGGCCCGCTCCCGGGAGACTGATCCCGCGCCGTAGTAAGACGCCAGGAACGTTTCAGCCTCTTTGAACGCCTTGTCCCGGTCCTCGTTGATGTTGACCATCAGGTGCAGGCACGAGTCCAGCTTTGAAGGATCGCGTCCTTGCTCTGCCGCGTAAGCTTTTATCCTGCTGAACCGGTCGGCAAACACGTCCACCGGGGTCGCGTCCGTCTGCCAGCCGTCTCCGTGCCTTGCCACGCGCTTCAATATCCGGTCGACCGTGGCTTCATCGGCCTGCTCCGGCTTGGGATTGGCGGCTATCAGGATGGGCATGGGTTGCTGCACTGGCTTGGGGAGCAACTCCACGTCGGAAAGTTGGTAATATTTCCCGTGGTGAGTAACGCTGTCCTCGGACCACAATCGCCGCAGCACCTCAATGCCCTCTACCACACGCCCAACTCTCTCCCGCGACTCGATGCCCATGTTCTTCAACTCGTTGGCGAACTGGGGCCCATCGTGAGCTGAGCCGCCGTTGCACACCGACAGGATGGTCCGGCCCCGGGAAAGAACGTCCAAGCTGGCCCACTGCACCGCCAGCAACACAGGATCGCGCAAAGGGAAGCTGGCCAAGCAAATCGTCCCCAGCTTCACCCGCTCGGTCCGTGCGGCGATGGCCGAGAGGGTGACGATGGCCTCCACTCTGGGTTTGGACAGCAGGTTGTCGCCTACCCATACGCTGTCGAAACACCCCGACTGCTCAGCAACACAGGCCGCGTCTACTATGTCCTCCATCGTAGCCCAGTCGAACAGGACGGCGCGGGTTGATAGGCTCAGACCGAATTTAGCGGTGAATTGCTGGGGCATTTGTGTGCTCCGTGTCGATTGGTTGGGCTACCGCGAAGGCGCCGGGCCGAGGTGAGTCCCCGAGTCCACCATGATAGTTTCCCCGGTTACCTGCTCCGCCCCTTCGAGAAGCCACATGATGGGGTCGGCCACGGCCTCCGTGGTGCCTGCCATCTTCAAAGGAGTCGAGTTGGCGTAGCGCTCTATGAAGCCGTTGTAGTTCTCCTCTCCCAAGCCTTCCCTCCACCAGCGTGTCTGCATCACGCCGGGGCATACCGCGTTCACCCGTATCTCCGGCGCCAGGGCGCGCGCCAGCGACAGCGTCATTATGTTCAGGGCACCCTTGGAGACCGCATACGCGATGGAACTGCCCGACCCGCTGAATCCCGACACCGACGACACGTTGACGATGGCGCCCTTGCCCAACTGTTTCATGTGGGGCGTCACCGCCCGCACCATCTGGTAGGGGCCGACCACGTTGACCGCGAAAATACGCATGAAGTCGTCGGACGAAAGTCCCTCCAAGTCAGCGTGGGGAACGATCTTGGACTGGGCGGCATTGTTTACCAGACCGTCGATTCTGCCCCACCGTTCCACCGCGTCGGCCGCCATCCGTCGACAATCTTCATCCACCGACACATCGGCTTGGCACAAGATTACGTCCGCTCCAAGCTTCCGGCATTCCTCAGCCGTCGCCTGCGCTTCGGCTTCGCTCCTGGTGTAATTAATTACGACCCGTCCACCCTTGGCCGCCAACCGCTGGGCCACCGTCGAACCCAGACCGGTGGCCGAGCCGGTTACGATGAATACTCCGCCTTCAAGCTGCATTGCTCTTCCCTCTCCGCCATCTTATGTTGAGGTTGGGTGCATTATAACTGGTACAATGGCGCTTGACGTAAAACCCTAGGGAGGGCGAGTAATGAACTTCGGATTTTTCATGATGCCGGTGCACCATCCCAGCAAGGGGCTGCCCAGGACCATCGACGAAGACATGCACACCGTCATCCTGGCCGACGAACTGGGGTTCGATGAAGTCTGGATTGGCGAACACTTCACCATCCCTTGGGAGAACCTTCCTGCCCCCGACCTGTTCATCGCCAAGGCCCTGGGCTTGACCAAGAACATCAAAATCGGCACCGGAGTGGTGCTGTTGCAACTGCACGACCCGAAGATGCTGGCGCACCGGATTGCCATGCTGGACCACTTGGCCCAAGGCCGGTTCTACTTCGGGGTCGGCACCGGCGGGGTGCCCACGGAGTTCGAGTTCTTCGGGGTGGAAGAGGAGCAACGCCACGCCCGCGCCGCCGAGGTGGTGGACGCCGTCCTGAAAATATGGGAAGCCGACGGGCCGCTGGACTACCAGGGACAGTTCCACCACATCACGTCGCCGACGCCCATACCGGAAGTTGGCTTGGGACTATGGCTCAAGCCCTACACCAACCCGCACCCTCCCATCGCCGTGGCCGGCGTAAGCCGCAACTCCTCCACCATAGAGTGGGCCGGAGAGAACGGCTGGATTCCCCTTACCACCGACATCCTGCCCCTGGAACACGTGCCCACCCATTGGGAGGCCTATCAGCGCGGAGCGGCCAAGGGCGGAAAGGTTGCCGACCGGCGGGAATGGCGGGTCTCCTTGGATATTCACGTAGCGGAGACCACCGAGGAAGCCCGCAACGACGTGCTGAACCACGGAATGGCCCGCACCTTCAATGAGTATTTCTTCCCGTTGTTCAGAAGGATGGGCATGATGGACCTGCTGAAGTCCGACGAGTCCACGCCCGACAGTGACTTGACGGTTGAATACCTCCTGAACAACCGCTGGGTCGTCGGAGACCCGGACTATTGCCTCCAGAAAATCCGCGAGGTATACAACGCGGTCGGCGGATTCGGTACCCTGCTCCAACTAAGCCAGGACTGGGACCCGCCGGAAAAGGGCTGGAAGTCCATGGAACTGTTCGCCAAGCACATAGCCCCGCAGTTGCGCGATCTGCTGCCCGACGGCCCTTAGCCAGGACGGTCAAGCCACCCAAGGCACCGTCCTCGTTACATCGTCTCCCAGTCGGTGTGCTGCTCGAAGGCGTGGGCCACCCGGAAGAGGGTCGCGTCGTCGAATTGCCTTCCCACCAGCATCAACCCTACCGGCAGACCGTTGACTTTGCCACACGGGATGCTTATCGCCGGGTGCCCGGTCATGTCGAAGGGGGCGGTATTGTTGAACATGTCCCAGCCGTGGTTCAGCAGACCCGCGATGTCTATGTCCGGCTCGTAACGGTGGGCCGTCATTGGCGTCGTGGGCATCGCCAGCACGTCGACCTCCTCCAAAACCCGGTCGTAACCCGCCCGCAGGACGCGCCGCAGGTTCTGGGCCTTGGCGTAGAGACGCCCGTGGTATCGTTCCGCCACATAGCTGCCGATCAGCAACACCAGCTTCACCGTCGGCGGCAGATCGTTGGCTTGGGCTTTCCTGGCCCTCCCCAGGGTCTCCACCAGTCCGGAGTTGTATAAGCCCTCCCAATGGTGCCCCATTCCGTTGCTGCGCAACAAGGCCGTGGCGCCCTCGGCCACCAGCCCCCAGACGATGCCTCCCGCGTCGATATGATCCGGTACCGACACTTGGGTTGTTTGCACTCCCAACTCACCCAACACGGCCAGCGCTCTGCGAACAGACTCATCCACATCCGGGGCGGACTCCGGCAGTCCAAAACCCTCCGACAGGATGCCGATGCGCAGCCCGTCCACACTCTGCCCAAGGGCCTCGGTATACGCTTGGGTCGGAACGTCTCCTTGCCTGGGGTCCAGCGGGTCCTTGCCGGCGATCACCTCCAGGGTCAAGGCCGCATCGGCCACGGTGCGCGACATGGGACCCGCGTGGTCGAAGGTATTGTCAATGCCTACGATGCCCGTATAGGGTACCAAGCCGTGTGTGGGTTTCAACCCGACCACGCCGCACCACGACGCAGGAATCCGTATGGACCCGCCTTGGTCGCCGCCGATGGTAATGTCGATGTCGTCGTAGTACAACCCGGCCCCCGAACCGCCGGAAGACCCGCCGGCCAAGTAGTCTGTGTTGTGTGGATTCAGGACGGGCCCAAAAGCGCTGGTGTCCCCGGCCCCGGAGAAAGCGAAGTTGTCCAGGTTCAGGGTAGCCACCACCTCAGCCCCGGCGTCCAGCAGCCGGGTCACGATGGTTGCGTCGGTCTCCGGGACGTAACCCTCTAGCAGTAGCGAGGCGCAGGTCATGGGCATACCGGCAACACAGATGTTGTTCTTCAGCCCGAACCGTTTGCCCGCCAGCTTCCCGGATGACGCGCCTTTCAAAGTGCAACGCCGCACTATGGCGTTGAAAGGGTCTTCCTGTCTCGAAGGCCGGACTCCCGGGTCACGGTCGCGGTACTTGATGGGTTCCCGGGGCAACGGCATCCGCTCCAACCGTTCGTAAGAGCCGAAGAGGTCGGGGATGACCTCCTGGAATGATGTCAGTTCCTCTTCACTAAGCTCGAAGTGGTTTTCCCTGGCCAGCCTCTCCAAGTCATCCGGAGTTGGCATACGCAACGCCATGACACTCCTCCTCAAGCATGTATCGAAAAGCGGGTATCCTCTCCAGGCACATGCATCGGCCCAACATTTCGGTAATGAAGATTAGGTTCCACTCATATAATATGTCAACTAACAATTCAAAAACGCAGGAGCTATCATGCTGTACATGGCATCCCTCAGCCACGCGCCGGACAAGTGCCCCGGAGTTGCGCTGGACATCCGCAACCGGGTCGTCACCATGGCGGCGACTATGACCGGAGTACTCCAGTCCCACGGCTGTTCCTTCCAAGGCGGTTGGGTCAGCAAGTCCGCCCACCTGACCTTCCTGGTGATCGACGCCCCCAACGCCCACGCCGTGGACGACTCGCTGGTCGACCTTGGTCTGGCCGTCTGGAACACTGCCACGGTCTACCCGTTAATCACCCTGGACGAGGCGGTGGGCGGCCTGCCGGACTGCTAGGGGTAATTTACCTGAGTGCTTGAATTATCCCGGATTGGTAAGATTCACCCTCAACCACCGGGGAGCAGGCTTGGTCATGCCAAGTGTGCCTGTAAACCCGCATATGTATAATGGTAGTGAGACTTTTCGGAGGTCGAATCCATTGAAAAACGACAAAGATCGAGTCAAGCCCGTGAAGTCTGGACGGAAACGGATTGACTTTTCTTACGATGAGGTCCCCCAGCCCGAAGGAGAGTTCAAAGACCTTTTTCAAGAATTGGAAAAGAAGTCAAAAGAGGCTACTCAAAATCAACGGCTGTCTAATGACAAGGAAGGTAACGTCTCCAGATAAGAGGACATGTGGTTGATTCCCTTTTGGTTCTGGCGATAGTTGTTCTGCCAGGTTGGCTTTCAATAACCGCAAATCGAGTTTACCATCCGCGTGTGTTGGATACCTCCCCCATGATGCTGTGGGGCATGATGTTCTACCATGCTGCGGTGGTACATGCGATTGGTGTCGGAATAGTAGCGGTAGCAACACTCATCCAAGAAGAATTCTTTCTGGACACTCTTGGTCTAGTCCGTGTGCTGACCGAAGGCCCGGCCGATTTTACCAAAGCCTCTCCGAGGGCTGGCTTTGGGGTGTTCGGTGCATATACGCTCTGGTTGTTCTTTGCGTCGATAGCGTCCGGCATAGTGGATGCACCTTCTCGGTTAACAAAAGCTACAGGGTGGTTGTTGAGAACGGCAAGATTAGCACCAGAACCGTTGCCTGAAGAGCCCATCTGGTATAGTGCGCTGAACGTCGATAGAACTACCACCAGCAAGACGAACGTCCAACTCCGAGTTCGCATGAAGAACGGCGATCTTTATGTGGGTAGTCTTCATTCGTACCCAATATTACCCGACATTGCAAAAGCTAAAGATTTCAGGCTAGGAGACTCAGTATTGTATCCGGGTAGTGATACTTCTTCACCGGTTGAAATGTATTTCAGCAGGTTGGGTGGAGGGGGAGTTCTTCTGAACACCGCCAACGTGTCGAGCATCGAATATCTATATCATGACGGATACGATTCCGGCTCCTCAGTTCAGAGCAACATGGAGTAAGAGTTGCCGGAACCATCTCCCCTACCTGAAATGCGGCATCACCCTGCTCGCCAGCAAATCCACCTGCTCCATCACCTTGGCATGAGGGATGCCGGGCCACTGGATGCGGAACACCCACTCCAGGTCACCAAGCGCCTCCTGGTAGCGGCCTATCTGCTCCACTATGACTTCGGGCGAGCCGATAAAGAAGCGGTCGGGGTCGTTTTCCGCACCCCTCCACAGGCTCATGGGCCCGTTCAGGTACTGGCCCCCCTCCCGCAGGGCCGTTTCCTGGTCGGCCGCAATGTACAGGTCGCGCCTTATCGGGAACTGGGCCGGGGCTTCCTTGCCGTATCCTTCCAACCGCTGCTTGTAGTATTCCAGTCCCTGCTCCAACTCGCCCAGTGTCGCCGTTGGGCCGGAGTACCAAGCATCTGCCAAGCGGGCGGCGCGGCGGATGGCCCGGCTGGCCCCGGCGCCGATCCATATCGGAGGATGTGGTTTGCGGAGGGGCTTCATGGCCGACCTCACGCCGTCCACCGAAAAGTGCTGCCCCTCGTAGGTAACTTCGTCCTCGGTCCACAGGCGCTTGATAATTTGCAACGCCTCCCCGGTCCGCGCGCCGCGGTGGGCCGGGTCCACACCGAAGGACTGGCATGGGATACCGCGGGTCCCCACGCCAACGCCGAAGATGAACCGTCCGCCGGAGATAACGTCAAGAGTTGCGACCTGCTCAGCAATCTCTATGGGGTTGTGCAGGGCCAGCAGGAATATCCCCGTCAGCAACTCCATATCACCGGTCTCGCTGGCCAAGGCCGAAAGCAGGGGCAATGGCTGGAACACCCGCAGGGGCGACGACAAGTAACTGTGGTTGGCGGCGAACATGTCATAACCGGCGTCGCGCACACCTCTCGCCAGTTCCATTATCTCGGCGTACTGTTTGTCTGCCGGATAGTCGGCGGTGTAGGGAGTCCAGTGCAGTATCCCGAATTTCATTTCCAATTCTCCTCAGGTTGTCGGCTCCGAGCGTCACAACGGAAAAGTGCGGATTGATTCTACACCGTTCCAACAACCGCAGTACAATATAATAGACCGGTCCCAACGGATAGGGAGATTCTTTCACGACCCTGTGGGGTGATTGCCATGGCCACAACCAAGCCGCAACTAATGACCGCCGATGACCTGCTCCGCTTGTACAGCGAAGGGGTGCGGGGAGAACTGATACTGGGGGTGCTTTGTCAGACTATGCCATCAAGCGGGCAGCACGGAGAGGTAGCGTTCGCATTGGGATCCGAGATACGCGCTTTCGTTCGGCCGCGGCGACTGGGCCGCGTGGCAGGCACCGATAGCGGCGTGAGGCTATCCCGAAACCCCGATACGGTTCGGGAGCCTGATGTGGCGTATTTCTCCGCCCAAACTCTACCTCTGGACGTTGTGGCGGACGGCTACTACGAAGTAATTCCCGACTTGGTGGCGGAGGTAGCGTCTCCCAGCGACCGGCCGCGAGAAGTCCACGACAAGTGCCACATGTGGATAAATGTTGGCGTCCCGATGGTACTGGAGCTTCAACCGGAAAGCCGGAGCATCAGGGTACATAGGCGAGGCCAGCCTATTGTTACCCTTAATGAGGACGACGTTCTGGACGGCGGCGATGTACTGCCGGGGTTCAGTTGCCAGGTCGGGGAGTTATTCGACATATAGACCTGTGTGGTAAAATCGCGGGCAACGTCACCACGTAAAAGGAGGGCGCAATGGCTTACAAACCGAGAAAGCTGGGGCACATCAACATCTTCGTGCGGAATGCTGAGCGCGCAAGGGACTGGTACGAGGACCTTCTGGGCCTGCACACCTACGGGTTCCAGCCTGGCAGGGCCGCCTTTATGACCGCCGACTTGGGCAACTCCCACGAGATCGCTTTGTTGGAAGTCGGGGAAGACGCTCCCGGTCCTCAAAGGGGACAAGTGGGCCTGAACCACATGGCTTGGTACATGGACAGCCTTGACGACCTGAAGGAACTCTACTACCGGGTCAAAGAGCGCGGCATCGAGATCGAGCGGGTGTCCGACCACGGCCATGCCATCGGCATCTACATCCACGACCCCGACGGCAACGGTATTGAACTCTCCTACGAAATGCCCGCCAGCGAATGGGGCCATGACGAAAGCAAGCAGATGATCGGCGGCACGGCGAAAGGCCGTCTATCCGGTCCGTGGGACGAGGAAATGGCCTTGCAAGCGGCGCATTAGCAACCTCGCATCCGGCCTGAAGTCAACAAACGTGGGGGCGATACATCGCCCCCACAGTGTTTTATGGGGAAATTACCGTGCGTCTTTTCGTTCTTGGAGCAGGCTTCCCAACCCCTACCCCCGATAGATGGGGGTCTTCTTATGTGGTGGAGTTGGGCGACCAATACCTGATGTTCGACTGCGGCCCCGCAGCCACCTACAAGATGATAAAGACCGGCCTTCGGCCCACCCAGATCGACCACCTGTTCTTCACCCATCATCATTCGGACCATGACCTGGACTACCCCTGTTTCCTGTTGACCCGGTGGGACCAGAGCCTGGGCCACGAAAACGATCTCCAAATTTACGGCCCAACCCTCACCGAGACCATCACTCACAGGCTTATCGACGAAAACGACGGCGCGTTTGCCCACGACTTTGTTGCCCGCATCAACCATCCCCTCAGCGTCAACGCCTACCGCAGGCGCGGCGGCAGGTTCCCCAGGACTTTTCCCAACTATCAGGCCAAGGACGTTGGCCCAGGCAAAATCTGCTCCGGCCTCGATTGGGAAATAACCGCAGCCCCGGCAGAGCATGTCCAGCCTTACCTGGACTCGCTGGCCTACCGGCTTGACGGCCCGGAAGGCAGCATCGTGGTCACGGGAGACACCCGCCCTTGCCAGAGCGTGATTGACTTGGCCAAGGACGCCGACGTGATGGTCTGTCTGTGCGTGGACGTGCAGGCCGACATCGACGGCACGCCGGAAGCGGAATACCTGTGCGGCAGCACCGCAGCGGGTGAAATGGCCCGCGACGCCGGCGCAAAGAAGCTGGTCCTGGTGCACGAAAGCCCCCAATTGCAAGTACCCGGAGCATCCGAGCGTGCCCTTGGGGACATCGCCAAGGTATATGACGGCCCCGTGGTGCGCAGCCGGGAAATGCAGATTATTCAGCTTTAGAGGCCGGTTTGCCGGTCCATCCAAGTTGTACAGTGTGGCTGGGGGACGTTTCAAACAACAAATGGAGCGGGGTGATTGCCCCGCTCCATTCTCAATAGTTCCGTCTTCAGGACTTGTAGGCTAGAACATGGTGCTGTCGGCGACGGCATCCCCGCTGACGATTTCCTTTATCCTGTCGCGGAATTTCAGAAGGACTTCATCGTCTTCGGGCCGGGTCAGGACGCTGTCGTTGTCCTTGACGTGGTCAATGAATTCGTCCAGCGCCGCCGATTCGCGGGTGCCCACTGGGATCTTGAAGAATTGGGCGTTGAACGTGGGCAACTCCCCTGGCCCAAAATATCCGGTCGCGTACTGCCCGGTGCTCTCTTCGTGCAGCGTGTAACCTTCCAGGTTGTGGGTGCCCTTGCCCAGGACTTGTCCGGTTTCCACGTAATGCTCCATAACGGCCTTGGCGCCGTACTTGTTGATGGGGCACACCTTCATGCAGATGGCGCATCCCTCGTACCGCGCCATCACCGGCCGGCAGCGCTTGTAGATGAGCTTGTTCTTCTCCACGCCGCGCCACCACACCTTCTCCCGCATCAGCGCCCGGCCCGGACACCGGTTGACGCACACCTGGCAGACTTGGCAGAAGGCGTGAAAGCCATAGTCTATCGGCTTGTCGAAAGTGACCGGCGCGTCAGTGGTGATGATCTGCAAGCGGCAGCGGGCCCCGGCGTGGGGAGTCAGCAACTGCCCGTTGGCTCCCAGTTGGCCCAGTCCGGCGGCCACGAACATGGGGATGGTCGCCGCGCTGTGATTGCTGGGGCCGTGGACCTGGGCATGGTACCCCAATGACCGGATGTAGTCGGCCAGCCGCAAGCCCATGGGGGCCTGTATTTCGTAGGTCCCGTAGTGGCCGTGCTCGGCGGCCATGCTGGGGGCTGATTGGGTCTCTTCGTAGTCCTGCTCCAACGCCAGGCACACGGCATTGGGATATTTCACATGACTCTTCCGGTCCTGGTACACATAGCGCCAGTCGTGCAGCGTAAAACCGACTTCCAGGTAACCCATCTCCCGTGCCTTGGCCCGGATGAGTTCCGTCACGTCTTCCCCGGTCGGCGTGCCCGTGGGTTCCAGGTCTCCGGACCGGTTCATCGCCGGGTAGAACTCCTCCATAACCGCATCGTGCTCCACCGCGTAGGCCCGCATGGCCGGGGTGCCGACGCTAGGAGCCCATTCGGTGTCGGCTGCGTGCTCCACCTGCTGGCGTTGCAGGGGGTATTCCCTGCTGTAGAAGTCAATGTCCTTGTTGACCATTGGAATGCCGGGTACGGTTTCCAATTCCTCCGGGACCGGTATCTCCACGTCTTCGTCGTAGTACCGGCGGCCGGGACGCACCACGACGTGTCCAACTTTCAGCATTTCCTCCTCCTGAAAGCCCTGAATTCATTGGGCTATAGCTGCGCCGATTGTGTCCTATAGCTACGACAAAGTCAACTTGCGGGACAACCCGCAAATGTCCGCAAGCAGCACGGTTGCCCACCCTTGGCATGGTTGTTACACTGACGACAATTTGTTGTCACCAACCGGACTATATACACAAAACCGTCTATATCAGGGAGAGAGCATGATTTACGAAGTACGCACCTACGATCTGAAGCCCGGCGCAGTCGAACAGGCCGAAGAAGCCTTTGCGGAGGGTTTGCCTCACCGTGAAAAGTATTCGCCCATCGCCGCCTTCTGGCACACGGAGATTGGGCCGCTAAACCAGATTATCCACGTTTGGGGCTACGAAGACCTCGACGAGCGCAACCGGATTCGCGCGGAGGCCGCCAAGGACCCCAACTGGCCTCCCAAGATCACTCCCGGCGCCATCCTCAACATGAACTCGGAAATCTGGACTCCGGCGCCCTTCATGCGCCCCATGGGCGGCGACCAAGCGCTGGGCAACATCTACGAGATGCGCACCTACACCTATGAACCCGGTTCCATACCTGAACTGATACGCCGGTGGACCGAAGCCCTGCCCTACCGCGAGGAGTTTTCCCCGTTGGCCGCGGGCATGTTCACCGAGGTAGGCGGGCTGAACCGCTGGTTGCACATCTGGCCATACAAAGACCTGAACCACCGCAATGAGGTGCGGACGGCGGCCAGCAAGATTCCCCAGTGGCCTTCAGGCGCCCCGGGACGGGTCAGCCAGGAAACCAAGATAGTGGTCCCGGCCAGCTTCTCACCGATGCACTGACGCTCTTGGCGTAGCGCTAACGATGCAACATGGATTCCCGCCCCCGCCTTCGCGGGGGTGACGTTCCTGCGCGGGGGTGACGTTCCTGCGCGGGAATGACAGGTTGGGCAGTGAGCTGAGCAGGGAGGAAATTATGAAACTGTTGACCTACGATCCGGGGACCGGTCCCCGTTGCGGCGTGCTCGACGGCGACGCGGTGGTGGACGTGTCCGCCCTGTTGGGGTCGTCCTATCCGTTGCGCGACGTCCGGGCTTTGCTGGAATTCGGAGACTCTCCCATCGACCGGGTCGGCGATGCCCTGGCCGGCAACGTTGCGGCCCCCAGGGTCGCGCTGTCCGATGTCCGCCTCCGGTCCCCGCTGCTCCAGCCGCCGACCATCCGGGACTACATTGTGTACGAGGAGCACGCCACCTCCCAAGGCACCAGGGAGATAGACGAAGTATGGTACCGGATGCCGGTGTTTTACTTCTCCAATCCCTTGGTGGTCTACGGCCCCGATGACGCGGTGCCCTACCCCTCGGCCTCCAACCAACTGGACTATGAGCTGGAAATAGGGTGCGTCATCGGAAGGAGCGGGACCGACGTGCCGGAGTCGGAGGCGTTACAGTACGTTGCGGGCTTCTGCATCTTCAACGACTGGAGCGCCCGCGACCTCCAATTCGACGAGATGACCTTTGGCTTGGGCCCTGCCAAGGGCAAGGACTCGGCGCAGTCTCTGGGTCCTTGGGTGGTCACTACCGACGAAATAATGCCCCACATCAAGGACGGACGGCTGGACCTGAAGTGCCAGGTCAGGGTGAACGGCGACGTGTGGCTGAAGGACTCGGAGACCGCCAACGCCTACTACACTTGGGGCGAGATCATAGAGCGCGCCTCCAAGGACAGCCGCATCGCGCCCGGCGACGTCATTGGCAGCGGGACCGTCGGCGGCGGATCGATAAGGGAGGCAATTCGCAAGGGCTATGAGGCGGCGCGATGGCTGGAGGAGGGAGACGTGGTTGAGTTGGAGGTCGAGAACATCGGCACGTTGCGCAACAGCCTGTCGCCCAAGCGCAACACCGACGCGGGCTACCGCTACGGCCCCAAGAACCCTACAGCCACGCCGGAGCCGGGAACGGCCAGGGACTACCGCTACCAGCGTTCGCGCTGAGGCCCTGAGACCATGCCGGTTTACACATCTATCGGTTTCGCATGAACCGCGTCCTGAAAGAACTGGTGGAAGCCGTCTTCCTGGCGGCCATCGTCTTCCTGCTAATCCAGACCAGCCTTCGGAACTTCAAGGTGGAAGGGTTGAGCATGGACCCGACGCTGGAAGGCGGTCAGTACCTCATGGTCAACAAGCTGGTGTACTTCCAAGTTGATCTGGACCGCTTGGGCCGCACCATCCCCTTCTGGCAGGTCGACGAACCGGCCTTCAAGTTCGCCGGTCATCCGCCGGAACGTGGCGAGATCATCGTGTTCCACTTTCCCAAGGACCCGACCAAGGACTTTGTGAAGCGTGTCATTGGACTGCCCGGGGAGTTGGTCGAAATCCGCGACGGGAAAGTCTACGTCGACGGGGACGAGTTGCCCGAACCCTACATCGAAGGAAACCCTACACAGTGCCAACCGCCGTCGCCGGTCAACAATTGCCCGCTGCGGTTGGGAGAAGGGGAATATTACGTCCTGGGGGACAACCGCCCCTACAGCAACGATTCGAGGCGCTGGGGCCCGGTCCCCCAGCGAGAGGTTCTGGGGAAAGTCTGGTTTGTCTACTGGCCCATATCCAGTTTGCAGGCATTCAACGCCTCTCCGTGGGAGACAGATGATGCCCCACCGTAGGCACGGCTTCGGCTGAGATTCATCACTCGTCGCATGAAGAGGCCCTGATTGCGTATCAGGGCCATTCTACAACGGTTCCAACAGGAACTGACTTCTCGGCCGTTTAATCTCCCGGAGGCCCTACCAGGACGTCCGACCCGTCGATGCGGACCTGGAACACCCTGATGCTCTCGCTGGCCGGCGGAGTCAACGCTTCGCCGGTGGTCAGGTTGAAAGCCGAACCGTGCAACGGGCATTCAATTTCCTCACCGTTCAGGTCACCTTCCGACAATGAGGCATAGGCATGGGAGCAGATGTCGTCACATGCCCTGATTGTACCGTCGCAGTTGACTACCAAGACCTGGTCGTCTCCAACCTCCACCACTTTCATGTCGCCCGGCGACAGCTCACCAACATCGGCCACTTTCACGAAGTCCGAATCAGCCATGAATTCCTCCTTACTACCTTGCGGCGGGACCGGTCTCTGGCCTCATAGACGCTCGATGTCAAGGTCACGCCTTACTTGGGCTGGGTAACATTATATTGCACACACACGGGCGTTTGAAAGCAACCCAAACTGGCTTGGCGCAAGTAGACAGTCAAAATGCCGATTGACTATAATGGTGCTTGGCAACGCCGCAGTCGTTCCCGCCAACCCCACGGATTTGCTCCGAGTTTTCCGTGAAGGCCAATACCGACTCAACGCGATGCCCCGCAGGAGAGGTGCCGGAGTGGACGAACGGGCGCGACTGGAAATCGCGTAGAGGCCACCAGCTTCTCGCGGGTTCGAATCCCGCCCTCTCCGCCAGTTTTCCGTCGCTAACGTCCCATGTAGTCAGCGGTAAGCACCTACAGCGCCGCGTTCACCCCGCCGGAGTAGACCGCGTTCAGGGCCTTTTCATTCTCTCGTCATTCCCGCGCAGGCGGGAATCCATGTGGTCTCGCTACGAGAACATTGCCATAGGCTGGAAGTATGTGGATTCCCGCTTTCGCGGGAAAGACGGGATCTGTGCAGCCCAACCCGGAAAATGAAAAGGCCCTGAGACCGCGTTACCCCTCTTGAAAACGGCGGTTACCCTTGGGATACCATTGTCGACGCATCCCGTTGGGGAAGGTGACGCCCACGTTCTTGAGCCTGATCATACGTTGACTCCTTGTTGCTTCCGCAGGTGGTTGAGCAAGAGATCGCGGTATGTCTCCAAGGGGGATACCGGAGTCCCTGGAGTCTTGGCTTGGTCGTCCCACACGCGGACCCTGATTTTCTCGGTTGACCAAGGAGCTTGAGAGAATAAGACGGACTCCTCCGCCGACATGGGTCCGCCCTGTAAACGCAGCGACTCTACGCTGACCTCGGAAAGCTTGGACGCATACTCTTCATCGTTGGCCACCAAGTAACGCTTGGCGGCGACATGCCCGGCCACGATTTGGGCCACGCCCTCCGAAAAGCCAAGGCCCAGCAGGACCTCCGATCCAATACGGTCGTGTTCAACAACTCCGACGCCGGTGACCACGCTGCCATCGTCCGGCCAGATGTGCCCGATGTCATGCAGTAGCGCGGCGATGATTTCCTCGTCACCACCGCCGGCGTCCACGGCCTGCTGGGCCGTTTGCAGCGCGTGCTCCAGTTGCGACACCTTTTCGCCGTGGTATTCCTGGTTGCCCGCTTGCCGGTACAACTCAAGGATCTTCTCAACAACGGTTTCCGGGTCTGCTGGATGGTCCAACGGTTTCATACAAGCGCCTCCTTCGTTCCAAACCTAAGGTACAGAAGTAATGTGGTGACGGCGATGGATGATACCACGGAGTTTCGGTATCATGACGCCGGGGCCATTGTCGAAGCCGCCATCATCGGCGTCCGGTGACGCCCACAATGCAACTGAAAAGGTACGTTTGATCCCGAGGTGTTGAGAATGTATACCAAGCGAGTCCTTAGCCAGGAACAGTGCCAAGCAGCCATCGCCGCCGTGACCGCCGAGTTCAAGAATATGCCTGGCGCACCGCGGTGGACCATGGCCATAGTGGACGACGCGGGGAACCTGATGGCCTTCACCCGCTCCGACGGCGCCGGTCCCATGCTGGGCCGGAACTGCATCAAAAAGGCCTATACGTCTGCCATGACCGGCTCCAGCACCAAGGTATTCGGGGAACTGCGTCCCGGCGAGACCGACTTCGCCGCGGGTTTGAAGGAACACGACTGGCAGCTATCGGAATATGGTGATCCGATGCTGATGGTCATCTCCGGCGGAATATGCGTGCGCGACCCTGTCGATAATTCCATTTTAGGGGGCATCGGTGTCTCCGGCCTGCCCTACGGCCCAGGCGACCACGACATGGCCCTGGTGGCCTTGAAGGCAATGGGCCTCGAAAGCGGCTGATTTTACCCAAGTGAGTCGCGCGCCTATTCCTCTGGAGCGGGCAGGTGGAGCGGGCAGGAATACCGGCGGCAACACGCCGGGAGACGACCGCGAGACGGTAGGAATGGCGCCCCGCTTTTGATAATATCGTGGGACGGACTCCTTGGTTAGCTGACCGGGCGCGGGGATTACGGGGGACATGCTCACATTCGCAGAAGAACTGCTCATCCTCATCATTGACGGAGAGAACGTCAAGCAAGCGTACATCCCGGACCGCGCCAAGCGCTTCGCGCTGGCTGGGGCCGTGCTGATGGAGTTGGCCCTGGAAAACCGCATTGACACCGACGTGGAGTCGCTGTACGTCACCGACTCCACGCCGCTGGGCGACGACCTCCTGGACCCGTCGCTGGCGGAGATTGCGGGGGGAGGTAACCGCACAGCCCAGTTCTGGGTACGGCGCATCGCCGAGCAGAGCGACGAATTGCGCGAGGCTGCGCGGGCCCGGTTGCTGGAGGCCGGCATCCTGGAAACGGACGACGGGGGGCTGCTCTCCCTTTCGCAACGGATAGCCCGCTCGCGCCGTTATCCCTCGCATCTTGCCCTGACCGGGTCTTCCGGTCAGGAAATCCAGACCCGCCTGCGCGACGTGTTGTACAGCGACGACATCCCGGACCCCCGCGATTCCATCCTCATCAGCCTGGCTAACGCCTGCGACATATTCCGGCAGATACTGGACCGGGAGGAATACGAGGAAGTCCGGGAACGGATTGAACTGCTGGCCCGCTTGGAGTTGGTGGGGCGGTCGGTGACTGAAGCCATTCGCAACCTGAGCCTGGCGGAGTCCCACGCCCTGACGCGGGTCATCCGGGAGCAGGGCGGCGGGTGGCCGCGGGCATCCGGGGGATTGCCGGTGGCCGGCCACGTTTTCAAGCTGAGCGGAGACCTCCGCGCCTTCTTGACCGAGCAGTACCTCAAACTGGGCCCGGTCTTTGAAGTGAACGCCTTCGGCAGAAACATTGTGGTGATGGCCGGGCGGGAAGCGAACCAGTTTATGATTCGAGAGGGCAAAGCCCACCTGAGAAACCGCGAATTGGTCGAAGGCATGGGCCAGGACCTGGGCGCGTCCAACATATTGCTGGGTATGGACGGGCCGGAGCATATCCGCCTGCGGAAAACCAAGCGGCACGGTTATTCCCGCGAAATCATCCTGCAACAAATATCCCAAGCCGTCGCCGTCGTGGAAAGCGAAATGTCCCGGCTTCCCCCGGACCGGCCCATAGGCGGTTTTCACACCATCCAGCGCATATCAACCGAACAGATAGCGGTAATATCGGCCGGGACTTCCTCTTTGGACTACTTGGAAGACACCATTGCTTTCGGCGAAATGATGCTGGCGGTGTACGTGACCAAGCGCCATCCGCGGTTCATGTCACGGACGCCGAGAATAAAGCGGGCGCTGCGCCGCATGGAGGAGTTGTTCGAGAAGGCGCTGGCGTCCCACGAACCGGAGCTGCGGACCGGAGACCGGCGGGATATAGTGGACGACCTGCTGGAACTCCACCGTTCCGCCCCCGACTTCATGCCGGACACGGACCTGTTCATCAACGTGATGAGTCCGTTCCTGGTTGGCATTGAGACGGTGTCCGCCTCCACCGCGTTTATGCTCTACGCCGTGCTGAAGCATCCCGATTTGCTGGAGCGGGTGCAGGCCGAGGCCGACGGGTTGTTCGCCGACGGGGGACCGGACGTGGACAAACTCCACGGGATGACCATCACCCAGAGAGTTATCCTGGAAACGCTGCGGATGTACCCGATAGCCCCTGCCCTCTTTCGCACGGTGACCAATTCTTTCGACTTTGCCGGCTACCGGATTCCCGCCGGTACGCCTTTGCTAGTGTTGAGTCAAAGCTGAAGTGTCAGGATATAGCCGGCGGAGTTTGGTTCTGGCGTCCTTGGCGGTGAAACGCCAGTTGATGGTGGCTCCCATGGCATTTCGCTCCGCCTCGCAAGCGCTGATATTCCTTTTCAGGGCGCATTCATCAGGGTTGCGGCCCTTGAGACAGGCCCGGGCCAGTACGCTGAACTCAATCTCGGCCATGTTCAGCCAACTGCCATGCTTGGGGGTGTGGTGGAACTCCAGGCGCTTGGCTATGCGACGCGCCTCAGCCGGTGGAAAGGTCTCGTAGAGGGACGCCATCCGGTGCGTGTTCAAATTGTCCAGGACCACTCGGATTACCGGAACACCGGGGTAAGCCTCATCCACCAGCCAGCGCATCTGATGGGCGAAGTCCTGCATGGTGCGCCGTTCCGTCACCTCCACATGCCGCCAGCCCGCCAAGGGCTCGCAGGTAAGGAACAGGTTGCGGGTTCCCGCACGCAGGTACTCGTAGTCCTCCCGCCTCAACCTTCCGGGCTTGGCGGGTAGAGGTTCGCTGATGTCTGCCAGCAACTGTGTGGAGGTCTCGTCAAAACAGACCACCGGCCTTTCCGGGTCGTAGGGTTCGGCGTAGAGATCCAGCACGTCCTCCATGTGGGCCACGAAGTCGGCGCTCACTTTGGGAATGCACCACTGTTTCTTGCGCCACGGCTTGAGCGTGTTTTTTTCAGACGCAACCGCACCGTCTCGTGGGACAACGACTCCACCAATCCCAGTTCCACGGTCTTGCCCGCCAGGGCGCGCAACGTCCAGTGATCCTGACCCTCGGGGGCCGAGCTGCAGGCCAGGGCGATGAGGTGGGCCTCTGCCCGATCGTCCAGCTTCCGGTACCGGTTGACCTGGTTACGGCGATGCAGCACCTGGTCCAACCCCTCCTCGGCATATCGCCGCTTGGCGCGGAACACCGTGCGCTCCGAGATGTCCAGAGCGGCGGCCACCTGAGCGGCGGTCCAGCCCTCGTCTGTCTTGAGCAGAATGCGGGCACGGGTGATTGCCTGGGCCGAACTCCTGCCCGACCGGATCATTCTCCGCAGCTGCCCCTTTTCCTGCGATGAGAGCTGAACCTCATACTTTTCCTGAACCATGAACGCCCACCTCACCCAACACAAATCCCCTGCCCAAAGATAGCATCACCCTTCATCGGAAGACATGCCTGACACTACCGGCTTGACCCGGTACTAGTGGCCTTGAGCGTTCCACACTATCTGCCCGAGTTCTTTCCCGACCCGGAACGCTTCGACATTGACCGCTACTCGCCCGAGCGCCGCGAAAACGCCCAGTCCGGCGCTTACGCTCCATTCGGGCTGGGCCATCACAGTTGCTTGGGGCAAGGGTTTGCCCAAGTGCAGATGCTCATGACCATCGCCACCATGCTGCACCGGGCGGAAATGGCCTTGGATCCGCCGGGATACCAACTCAAGATAAAGCAGACGCCGACGCCCCGGCCGCACCGCAGTTTCAAGGTCCGCTTGCGTCCCCGGCGGTAAAGGGGGCCGTTGTCATGGCAAACGCCGGTGAGCCGGTACAGCGTTTCTACGACCTGGACGTGCTACGGGCGGTGACGATGTTCCTGGGCATCGTGCTGCATGCCGGCGTTTTCGTGCTGCCCGAGGCGATACCCATCTGGCCGATACACGATGAGGCAGCCACCGGCGATCCCACCTACAAGCTGGTGATTGAGGCCCTTCACGCCTTCCGGATGCCGGTATTCTTCCTGCTCAGCGGCTTTTTCTGCACCCTCCTCTGGCAGCGCAGGAGCTTGCGGTCGATGGCCGTACATCGGTTGCAGCGCATCGGCATCCCTTTTATCGTCGGTTGCTGCACTATCATCCCGCTCTGCGTATGGCTTCTTGCACATGCCGCCGGATACCGGGAACCATACGATTTCCCGCTTTGGACGCTGCCGCTGGTATGGCTGTTCGGCACCCTCGGGCATCTCTGGTTTCTCTGGCATTTGCTGCTGATGGCCGGTTGCTTGGTCCTGGCGGCCCGGTTGGGCATGCAGTTCAAGCATCCCACGGCTTGGTGGCTGGTTATCCCGATTTCAATGGTCATTTCACTGGTGATGGTTCAGCCGATTTACGGAGGGGATGTAGCTGGGCAGCTTATGTCGAAAGAATCGGCGGTCATCCTTTACAACGCCTGCTTCTTCGTTTTGGGGGTATTCTTCTACCAGCGGGGTATCAGCGCTCGTCCCTGGTGGACGGTCGCTTTGCTGCCGGCCGTCGCCGCCTTTGTCGCCGGTTTCTACCTACTGGAGCGATACATAGCGACTTATGAAGGAGCCGTCCCCATCGGGGACGCCGCGGCTACCCAATTAGGGGCCGTCCCCGACGCCTTCATGTTCCGACACCCGCTGACCCTGGCCAGCACGTTGATTGAAACCGTTTGCGCTTGGCTGATGTGTTTCGGGCTGATGGGGCTTTTCAGTTGGATCGCGTCCCGTGAAAGCTTCACCACACGGTACCTCGCCGACGCGTCGTATTGGATGTACCTGGCCCACCTGCCACTGGTCATCGCCGGCCAGATGCTGGTGGTCGACTGGCCCATCCACTACCACCTGAAGTACCTGGTGGTATGCGTCGGCGTAACCTTGGTCCTGCTGGTTACCTACCAGTTTGGCGTCCGGTACACCTTCATTGGAAGGGGCCTCAACGGACGGAGGACCCGCAGACCGCGGCCTGCCTACGCCGGCTGATTTTCCGGTCTATGCCTCCTTGGGGCGATGACTATAACAGGCTGACCGTCGCTTCCATATACCGTTCGTACAGCACGGAACCGAGACCACATTCAAGTGCAGGTTAGCGGACACCGTACCCACTTCGCCGGGTAGTGGTGGAAGCTCTTCTGTCCACCGGAAGGGAAGTTGGCTTTTTGGCCAGTAGAAACAGCACGCCGCTCATCATCCCCAGGGCGCCGATTATCAGAAACGCAACGGTGTAGCTTCCCGTGGCGTCGAACAGGAACGCGGCGAATAACGGGGCCGCCAGCATGAATGCGTACATGGGGGCGCTGGAAATGCCCATGATAGTGGCAAAGGCGTATTTGCCGAAGTAGTCGCCGCGTATCGCCGTGGTAAGCGGATTCCGCCCGCCGAATCCAGCGCCGAATACCACGGCAAAGAGCATGGCCATGGGGAAACTATGGACGAATACGGCTATGAGAAAGCCGGTCGCCTGGATAAAGCCGAAGATGGATATTGCGACGTTCTTTGGCATCCGGTCCCCCATGTAACCGCCGATTAACTGGAAAATCGCGGCCACTCCCATCACCACCGAAAAAACGTATGCCGCCGACTGCAGGGACAGGCCTTGGTCGGTTAACATGGGCACCAGGTGCACGGTCAACGTGGCGAATAGTATCGTGGAACACGCTTGGCCAAAGGTAATCAGCCAGAACGCCCGGGTCCGTATAGCTTGGCGCGCGGTGAATTCCAGTTGGTCCGAGGCCGCCGCCCTTGAGGAGGGTCTGAACGGGTCTCGGAGTGGTCGAGACGGTGGGTCTCCGTCGGGAAGCAGGCCATAGCTTTCCGGCCATTCCCGGATCAACCGGGATAGCGGCCATGCCAACGCGAGGAACACCACACCAATCCATTGAGCGGTGACACTCCAGCCATAGTTGCCCGGTGTTACCGCCCACGCCAGGATCGGCACCAGCACCAGCCCGCCCAACGGCGAACCCTCAGATGCCAAGGCCATGGCCATACCGCGTTTCCTTACGAACCAGCGGTTCACTACCGCCATGCAGGGGGACCATGTACCCGCAGCCGTGCCCAGCATGATCATGCCGTAGGACAGGTAAAATATGAAAATGCTGTCTGTACGGCTGAACAGTATGAAGCCCAACCCGGTGATCACGAATCCGATGAGCACCATTCGCCGGGGCCCCAGCCGGTCGATCAAGTACCCAACCAACGGCCCGATGATGCTGCCCTCAAGTTGGGCCATGGAAAACGCGCCGGTCAATTGGGCCCGGCTCCACCCGAACTCCAACTCCAGGGCCTTGATCCACACGCCGACGCCGCTCCACACCGGTCCGCTCGACAGGGCGTTAATGAGCATGGCCAAGCTGACTATCTTCCACCCGTAGAACAACGTTCTCACCCTCCGGTGAGCTTCGGGGGCGGTGGCGATAGTGATGAGCAGGAAACCCGAGGACAGGATCAGCAGAGCGGCAGTCGTCAAGACGCAGACACCAATATTCCCAGTCTCGGCTGCTCAGGCCCAAAGATAGTTGGTCCAAGTCAGCCGCGCAATCGACCGAGGCCAGCATACCAGATTCCGGCCAGGAGCCTGAGACTGCCGTTCTCCGTCTTTGAAGAGGTGTTTCGTCCCGCCAGGACTCACGCAAAGTCCGTAAGCATGGGCGGGGCAGACATTCCGGCAAGGGCAACTCCTCCCCCCATCGTATGTAGTTATAGTTAGTGCCAGACCAATATTGCGGCTTGACTTCGTTTTCTCACCCGGCCATAATCGCCGTAACTCGTCAGATTGGAAATCACCACAGACTACTTTCGGGGAGCAGAGTCATGGCCGATTACAGGATCATTTCGTCAGATAACCACGTTATGGAACCTCCCGATCTGTGGGTGAGCCGGATTGAAGAAAAATTCCGGGACCGGGCGCCTCGCACCCACATGGAGGACGACGGTGAATGGTGGTACTGCGACGGCATGAAAATTACTACCGGGTTCGGCTTCGGCGGGGCCCAGACCGGAAGAAGGTTCGACTCGCCTGAGGAGTTAACCAGCGGCGACGTGTTTGCCAACGTCCGGCCCGGGGGCTACATTCCTGAGGAACATATCAAGGACATGGACCAGGACGGCATCGACGTAAGCATCATCTATCCCACCCTTGGCCTCCAGTTGTTCAAGGTGCCGGATGGCGAACTGCTGACCGCCGTCTTCAAGACTTACAACGATTGGCTGGGCGAGTTCTGCCGGGCGGCGCCAAAGCGTCTCGGCGGCATCGCCATGATTAACGTAGACGACGTGGAGGTTGCGGTGGCCGAGTTGGAGCGGTGCCACAAACTGGGATTCATAGGCGGCATGATCACCGTTTACCCGCAAGAGGACCGCAGGTACGATTCGCCGGTCTATGAACCCTTGTGGGCGACCGCTGAGGACTTGGGTATGCCTTTGGGGCTTCATGCCGCTACCAACCGGTTTGGATCGGGAGAGGGCGACCGGACCAGCACCAATCGGTTCGCCGTAACCATCAACTTCGATCACTACGTCAGGATGTCGCTTACCGACATGATTTTCTGCGGGGTGTTCGAGCGTTACCCCAAGCTGCAAGTCGGGGCGGTCGAACACGAAGTGTCATGGGCTGCCCATTTTCTGGACCGCATGGACTACAACTACACCCAGCGGGCCAGGGGGGTGAGCGGCTACCGGTTCAAGGATGGTACGCTTCCCAGCGACTTCTTCCGCCGGAACGTTTTCCTGGGGTTCCAGGAAGACGGTTTGGGGATTCAGCTTCGAGAGACTATCGGCGTAGATACTCTGCAATGGGGCTCCGACTACCCTCATCAAGAGTCCACATTCCCCAGAAGCCGGGAAATCCTTGAAGAGATCCTGGCCGAGTGCACCCTGGAGGAAAGGGCCAAGATCGCCGGCGGGAACGCTGCCAGGGTCTACAACCTGACCTAAGCTTGGACTGCATTGCGTGGAGCCGCTTCCCACGGTTTCTAAGCGGCTACCTCTTCCAAGCGACTATCTCAAAACTTGGCCCGGTATCCAACCCGTCATTCCCGCGCAGAGCCTGCCCTCGTGGAGACGGGGCGGGAATCCATAAGCTTCGTACAGCGATGGGCGTTTGAGCAGTCAGTCCATAGGCATCCGGCCGCCGCGCCGGTGTTAGTCGGTCCGGTAGAGGTAGCGGGTGTCCCAGAGGCCGTACAGGGTGGCGGTGGTGTTGCCGAACACGTTGCGGACCGCGGTAAGCCGTTCGGGATGAGCGGTGTAGATGACCGGGACGTTTTCGGCGGCGATTGCTTGGGCTTCGTGGTAAAGCTCCACCCGTAGGGCATGGTCCAGTTCCTGGCTGCCCCTGGTATAGAGATCGTCGATTGCGGCTTCCCAGTCCGTAGCCGGTTCCGTCTGGTTGGGATGCCACAGGTGCAGGTTACCGCTGCTGTGCCACAAGTTGATGCTGAAGTGTGGTTCGGCACCGCCGCCGAAGCCGATGACCATCGATTCCCAGTCGTAGGTAGACGTCAACTGCCGGACCAAGCCACCGAACTCGGAGAATCGGTAGGCGGCGCCGACGCCGATGTCCTGGAGGCCGCGATGAATAATCGCCCCTGCCTTTTGACGCTGGGTATTGCCGGTGTTGGTGGTCAGATTGAATGTGATGGGGTTTCCGTTGGAGTCTTCACGGACGCCGTCGCCGTCGGTATCTACCCAGCCCAGATCGTCCAGAATGGAATTTGCCCGGTCAATGTCGTACTCGTAGCGGCGGACATTCGGGTTGTGGAAGTCGCCGGCGGCGGGACTCACCGACGCCCACTGGGGATAGCCGAGACCATGCTGCACATCGTTGATGATGGCGTCTTTATCGATGCTGTGCGCCACAGCCCGGCGGAATTGACGGTTGCTGAACCAGTTGAGCTTTTCCGGAGCGAGAAAGGGTTCGTCGGTGTCGGGATTCAGGCCAGGGTTCATGTTGAAAGCCAGTAAGGTGGAACCGAAGGTGGGCCCGCGCCGATGAATGGTGAAGTTTTCAGACCGCTGGAGAGGGTACAGGGCAGTGTATTCGGGGCCTAGCACACCGTGCGAGTCGGATTCACCGGCGCGGAAGGCCGCCAGTTCGGCGGCCAGGTCGGGAACTACAACCTGGACGATATGGTCCAGATAGGGCAGGGAGTTGCCGGCGTCGTCTTTGAGCCAGTAGTCGGAGTTGCGGCGCAACACGACGCGCTGCTCGGGCACGTAGCTGACGATGGTGAAGGGGCCGGTGCCGATGACAGTGGTGGGGTCGGCGTCAATGTCCCAGGTGTTGGCGAACGTGCCGTCTTCCACGCGGGGTTCCAGAATGTGCTTGGGGTAGATTGGGGTTCCCATGGAACGCAGGAAGGGCGCGAACGGCGTGGGGAGGACGATTTGAACGGTATGGTCATCCAGGGCGGTCACCGTCATTCGCGCTATTCTCGACCCACTGCCGGTGTCGTCCTGCACCCGGAAAGTGAACGACGAGCGGCTGCTGGCTGGAATGTCGTCGTTGTATATGATGCGATTGAAGGTGAATTCCACGTCATGGGCGGTGAAGGGCGTCCCGTCGTGCCAGCGAACGTCATCACGCAGGTGGAAGGTCCAGGTCAGACCGTCGTCGGAATGTTCCCAGGACTCGGCCAGGGACGGCTCCACACGGTTGGTCAGCCAGGAGGTTTGGGTGAGGCCCTCGAAAAGATGGCCCAGGACGGCGGATGACGAGGCGTCGGTGGAAACGGCCAGGTTGAAGGTGAGTGGTCCGCCAATGGTGGTATAGGTCAGCCTGCCGCCGTGCTTGCCGACGGCGTACTCGAACTCCTCGGCGTTCCGCATCAGCCGGGACAGAGTGGCGGCCCGGTCGGAGGGGGTGATTTGTTCCGCAGGTAACACGGGCGAACCGGTGCTCAGGGTCAGCGCTTCGGTCCACGCCGACCACTCACGCGGATGGGTGAAACGGTCCTGAGAGGTCCCGATGATGAAACGGTACTCCACCCCCGGCGCCAAGTAGGACATTGTGTGGCCGGACTGGTTGATATTCTCAATAGCGATGGTCCTGAAGGCTTCGTGCCAGGGACGGCCGGCGGCGACTGCGGCGCGCGCGTTGGGCATTGCGACCCATCCAATGTGGTAGAAGGGCGCTTCATCAACGGTGTTCCAAGTTAACTGAACGGTTCCCGGCTCAGCGCCGCTGGCGGCGGCAAGGCTGGCCGGCAGAGACAGCGGCGGGGCTTGGGCGCGGGTGGTATTGGCAATTGCGCCGCTGGCAATGGTGGCAAGAGCTAAAAGGATAATGATGGCGATTTTCACTATTCAGATTCCTCATGCAGCGACGCTGACGAAGGTATATTGACGTCGGCAATCCGTTGAGTGGCAAGCTCGGAAAGCGCAAGGGGCATTTGACATCTCGGCTTTGACGCAACCCTTCACGGAGAGGTCCGATCCAAATTGAGACATTGTACTAAAAGCCGCGAACGGTCGCAAAGTTTCGCAATGCCGCCAGCAGGGCCTTTTCATTCTCTCGTCATTCCCGCGCAGGCGGGAATCCATGTGGTCTCGCCACGAGAACATTGCCATAGGCTGGAAGTATGTGGATTCCCGCTTTCGCGGGAAAGACGGGACCTGTGCAGCCCAACCCGGAAAATGAAAAGGCCCTGAATGCCGCCAGCAGTTGCAGCGCCGGTCCGGTGCTCACCAGGCACAAATAGTTGGTTTTGAGATGGTTACCAAGTAAGGCGACGCGGGCCGGGCGTCATTGCGCCGGTGCGGGCAGAAACACCGGCAGCATTAGGTCCGGTTCGTCGATTGCGGGGATGAAAGTCACCCGGACCGGCATGTCGATGCGTATGTCCTCGGGAGCAACCTGGAGGACGTTGCTGCAAATCCGCAGACCTTCCTGCTCCTCCAGTTCTATCACGCAAACGTTGTAAGGCGTCTGTTCCTTCTCTGCGATCGCCGGGTGGACCGGGTGACGGACTATGACGTAGGAATAGACCACGCCCCGACCGCTCACCTTGGTCCAGTCGTATTCCAGGGACGAGCATTGCGGACACATGGGCATGGGCAGGTGCCGGAACAACATGCAATTCGAACACTGCTGGATGCGAAGCTCACCGTTCCGCGGCCCTTCCCAGAATCCCCGCTCATAGTCCGGCAGCCGCTCCAAGTCGGGCAGGGGCAGGCCCTCCAAAGGCGCGGTCATGGGCCGCGACTTGGCATGTTGCTCTCGTTCCTGCGTCATAGACGTTCCTTGCTACCCCCGGCGAATAATCACGGCCCCGCTCAGTTGGGCCACGCTGCTGCAGGACAGTACCCGATTGATGGTCTTGTGAGGCGGCTGGGACGTGGAGACGCCCCGGATAAGCCGCACAGCCTCCTGGACGTGGGTCAGACCATGAATATATGCCTCGGAGTGGTTGCCGCCGTGCGTGTTGGTGGGCAATTGGCCGTCGAACCGTATGTTCACGCCACCTTCCACAAAGTCTTTCGCCTCTCCGGCGGGCACAAAGCCGTAGGTCTCCAAGTTTATCAGGCAGAAAGGCGTGAAATGGTCATAGAACATGAAGGCGTCCATGTCCTTCGCTTCCAAGCGGGCCCGTGCCCACAGGTCGCGGGCGGTGTTCTCCGACTCGGCCGCCGCCAGATCGGGACGGTAAATGATACCGTCGTTCCGGGGGCCGGAGCCTTGGGCCGCCGCCTCGACCAAAGTCGGGGTGCCGGAGTGGCGCAGTTCCCTGGCGCGCTCCGGGGTGGTCATCACAATCGCCGCGGCGCCGTCGTTCTCCTGACAGAAGTCCAGGACGTGCAGAGGGTCAACGACCATCCGGGAATTCTGGTGGTCGTCTATGGTGATGGGGTCCCTTCTGAGGGCGCGAGGGTTCCGGGAGGCGTGCTCCCGCAACGTCACCGCTACCCAGCCGAAGTGGCGGCTGGCGGCCCCGTACTGGTGCATGTAGCGCCGGACGAACATGCCGAAATTATGCGCCGGGGCCATGCATCCCCAAGGAACGGCGAAGCCCTGCGCGCCTCCCAAAATCCGCTCCGGCCCCCTGGCGCGGCCCAACCGCATCCCGGAACGCAGGTTGGCGGCGCGGAAACACACCACGTAGTTGGCGAACCCGGCGGCGATAGCGGCTGCGGCATGGCCCACCACGGCGTTGCCCGCGCCCCCGCCGTAGGAGACGGACTCCCAGTGACGCAGGTTCTTGATGCCCAGCGACTGGGTCAGCAGGGTCTCGTGGTTGGACTCCATGTCATAGCGGATAAGACCGTCGATATCCTGGGGGGCAATGCCCGCGTCGTCGCAGGCCGCCTTGATTGCCTCCGAGGCCAACTGCAACTCGCTGCGGCCCGAGTTCCAGGAAAACTCCGTTTCGCCTATGCCGACTATCGCAGCTTTGTCCCTTATGCCGTTGGTGTCGGCAGGTATTATGGTCTGCGCCACGGCCTGCTATTCCTCCTCCCAGTGCACTACTTTCCGCTGTTTCAAGTCGTGAATCTGTTCCTCGGTATACCCCAGCTCCCTGAGGATAGGTCTGGTGTGCTGGCCTTTCAGCGGCCCTGGACCCACCCGTCCCGGGGTCTCCGAGAAACCGACCACGGGTGAGTACCGCCAGAACTCGCCATAGCGCGGCGCCTCCACCGGGGTAAGGAAGCCATTTTCACGCACGTGTTGGTCTTCGTTGAAGAAGAAGTACATTCCCCGGTCTTCTGCCTTTACGCAGGCAACATCCGCGGCGCTGAGGAGATTTTCCCAATGCAGAGGGTCTTCTGATGCGAACACCCTCGCCAATTCATCGGCCAACGCATCGTCGTTCTTCTCACGGACCTCACGGGTGGCAAACCTGGGATCATCCTGAAGGTCCTGCCGGTCAATTGTCTTGCATAGGGCTTCCCATTCGTCCTCAAAGGGACACGCCAGGAAAACCCACCCGGTTTTTGCCCGGTAAAGACGGTACAGGGCGTGCAATCCGTAACCGTCCCGGTCCGGCAGCGGACGGGGCTGCTTGCCCTCGTGCCAGTAGAAGTCGTCGATGTTGAGGTAGGCGTTGGCGGCGATCATGGTGGACTCGACGTACTGCGCCGATCCGGTGCGCTCCCGGGCGTAAAGGCCCAGCACCAAGCCCACGGCGTTGACCATGGCGGTGCTGTGGTCGGCGGTGCCGTCGTTGGCCCGTTTGAGCTGCTTGGCTACGGCGGCGATCTCGTCGACGGACATGACCTGGTCCGGCGGTGGGAAGGCGTCTCTCCCCATCTGGGCCACCCCGCCACCGGATACCGCCCCGGCAATCGGTGCCATGGAGGGTCTGTGCGAGTAGGGTCCGGTCGAGCCGTAGCCGCCGGCGTACAGGTACACCAGGTTGGGATTTATCTTCGACAACTGATCATAGCCGATACCCGTCCGCTCGGGTGCGCCGGGCCGCATACTGTGGAGCAGCAGATCGGCCTTGGCCGCCAGCTTGCCCATTATCTCCTGGCCCTCCGGGGTTTTCAGGTCCAAGCAAATACCCTCGGAGCCGGCCATGGTCCGGTGTACCGAAAAAGGCAGCCCCATTCTGCCCCAATCGCCTCCGGGGGCTTCTATGCGGATTACCCTGGCGCCAAGCTCGGCCACCAAGGCGCAACCGAGAGGGCCGTTGATTACCGTCGCCAAGTCCAGGAGTGTTATTCCTTCCAAGGGGTGCTTCGGCATCGAGTCCCTGGCGCCGTTGGAATGTTTCTTTAAGCCGTCCTTGAGGCGGGCAAGGACCTCTTCGGTGTGCTGGCCGAGCGCCGGGGCAATACCTTGGGTGCTGCCCGGGGTGCCCCTCATGTTCACGACGGGGCCAAGCTGTCGCGTTCGGCCCACTCCGGGAACATCCACTCCCTGCACGTGGCCGTTGTGCACGATCTGAGGATGATCGATGGCTTGCTCCGACGTGTGGTAGGGTTCGGCGGCGGCGTTGCCTTCTTTGCTGAGGAATATGGCCATCCACTCGTCCAGGGTCTTTTCCTGGACTTTCTCCAGCATGATGCGCTCCAGCACTGCGACGACTTCCTGGTCGAGGAAAGGCGCGGTCTTGAGGCGCGGGTCCTCGTATATGAAGTCCATGTCCATTGAGTGCATCATGGACCGGAACAGCCTCTCAACGACGTTACCCAGTTGTATCCAACGGCCGTCCTTGGTGCGGGCGGGCAGGTAGCCCGTGGGGTTTCCACGCCCGGTGCCGACCCTGGGGTCGGGCGGGTACTCATCGGGGCGGTTCTCGACCATCTGGCCGTGGACCCAAGAGACGTGGTCGTAGGTGGTCACGGCCTTCAGCATACTGGTCTCCACGTGCTGACCCCGGCCCGTCTTTTCGCGCACGTAGAGGGCCGAGGTGATGCCGCGGACCAGCGCGGTAGCCGCTGCATGGCAGACGCCCTGGGTGACGACATAGTTGGGGCCTTCCCTGGGGTTCTGCTCGGCGAACATCATCATCCGGCCGCTCTTGGCCGCCACTACGGCATCGTACCCCTTGTAGTTGGCGTATGGCCCCTGCTGTCCGAAACTCGTCAGCGTGGCATATACAAGTCCGGGATGGTTGGTCTTGAGGGTGTCGTAGTCGATGCCCAGCCGTTGGGTGACGCCGGGCCGAAAGCTCTCCACAACAACATCGGAAAGCTGCGCCAACCCCCGCGCTTCATCCTGTCCGCCTCGTGTCTTCAGGTCGAGGACGACGCTTTTCTTGCCGCGGTTCCATTGTATGGAACCTGGAGAATTGCGGAATTTTTCTCCGCCCGGCGGCTCGACCTTGATGACTTCGGCCCCGAAGTCGGACATCACCATGGTGGCGACGCCGCCGGCCCGGCCGCTGGTGAAGTCTAGGACAGTGATTCCATCAAAGACCTGTGCCATGGCGCCCCCTTCTTGTCCGGTAGCCTGTAAAGATCGTCATTCCCGCGAAGAGCCTGCCCTCGTGGAGACGGGGGCGGGAATCCAGGGCCGCTATCGGCCATTCACATTCTTTGGTCCAAGCAGTTTCAGATGCCCTTGACCTCGTACAGTTCGGGGTTGGCGCACTGCTCCAAGCGTCTTCCCTCGATTCCGGCAACAATATTGCGCGCCGCCAGCAGGCAGGTCTCCCGTCTCGCGTTTATCGAAGCGCTGCCGATGTGCGGCGTAATCACCAGATTGGACAGGGTAAGCAACGGGTCATCGGGCGAAATGGGTTCGGGATCGGTCACGTCCAATGCCGCCGCTCTTATCCTGCCCTCGCGCAAGGCGGTATAGAGCGCCTTGGCATCTACTATCGGGCCTCGGGCCAAGTTCAGCAGGATTGCCGTGGGTTTCATCAAACCCAGTTCCCGCTCGCTGATGTAATGCCGTGTCTCCGGCGTCAGTGGGATGTGCAGGGAAACGAAGTCCGCAATCCTCAGCAACGTTTGCGGCTCGACGTACTCCAACCCGTACCGGGTCTCCAGATCAGGCTTGCGGGTCCTGGAGTAGTAAATCACCCTCATGTCAAAGCCCAGGGCGCGTTTGGCCATTTCCAAGCCTATCTGGCCCATACCGACTATGCCCAGCGTAGCGCCGTGAATATCCGCTCCAAGCCAGTGCATGGGATGATACTGGATCTTCCAGTTGCCCTCTCGCAGCCACCTCTCGCTCTCGCCGATCCGGCGCGCGGCGGACATCAGGAGGGCAAATCCGGTGTCGGCGGTGGCTTGGGCCAGCACGCCGGGGGTATTGCCCACCAGCACCCCGCGGCGGGTGGCCTCGGCCACGTCGATGTTGTCCACCCCTACACCCAACTGGCCAATGACCTTCAGTCGTCGCGCAGCTTGCAGCGTTGGTGCGTCCATGTGGTCCATAATGTTCGTCATGACGCCGTCGACGGACTCGATCCTGCTCTGGAGTTCGGCCGCAGTGGGAGGCTCTTCATTCGGCCATACCTCTACCTCTGCCGCATTCTTCAATACATCAATGGCCTCGGGAAAACATTGCCGAGTGACGAACACCCGCGGTTTGAGCGCTACCAACCCCAATCCTCCCTTCGCTAAGTAACTATCTCAAAACTTAGCGCGCCGTCCAACCCGTCATTCCCGCGAAGGCGGGAATCCATAAACTTCGAGGGAAGAGTTGATTTTGAGATAGTTTCTGAGTTTCGCCATTGTAGCGAAACACCCTTCGATTTTCTAGGCACAGGCGCGATGATATACTGTTGCCCGGCTACCGGCCACTTGGTCTGCGCACGGTCAATCTCAAACCGATTTGTGCCCAAGACCCACACCATCGCGTTGTTTTGACGCAGGAGGATAGGATGGCCCTGTTCCTGAACGAACAAGAAGTGGTGCAATTGTTGCCCATGAATGAGTGCATCGAGGCGCTGGACGAGGCGTTCGCCCACGCCGGCGGCGGCGACACCGAAATCAAGCCCCGCTCCAGGATCCGTATGCCCGGCGGCTTTTTCCACTTTATGGCCGCTGCCGACTCCCAGCACAAAGTGTTCGGATACAAGGCCTATCCCTCCTTCGGCGGTCCTGCCGGGGCAAAGATGATCGTCATGCTGTACGACTACGAATCGGGGGGGTTGCTGGCCTGCATGGAGGGCAGCCGCATGGGCCAGATACGCACCGGCGCCGCGTCGGGCCTTGCCACCCGTTACATGGCCCGCGAGGGCGCAAACACGGTCGCGGTCATCGGGTCCGGCTTTCAGGCCCGCACCCAACTGGAAGCGGTGACGGCAGTACGAAATATCAAGGAGGCGCGGGTCTACAGCCGCAGGCAGGAACGCAGAGAGGAATTCGCCAAGAGAAGCAGCGAGCGTCTGGACCTGGAAGTGCGGCCGATGGACTCGGCCCAGGAATGCGTCGCCGGCGCCGACATCGTGATAGTCATCACCAGCGCCCGCGACCCGGTGCTGGAAGGCGGTTGGCTGGCGCCGGGCGCCCACGTCAACGCCGCGGGCGGCAACCATTGGATGCGGCGGGAAATTGACGAAGCCACCGTCACGCGGGCCGATGTAATCGTCGTCGACGACCTGGAACAAGCCAAGACGGAATGCGGCGACCTGATATGGCCCGAGGCCAGGGGTTCCTTCCGGTGGGACATGGCCCATGAACTCCAGGACGTGGTCGCTGGCAGAGTGCCCGGCAGACCGTCGGACGACTCGGTAACCCTGTTCGAGTCCATGGGAATCGCCCTGGAGGACATCGCCGCAGCCCAGTTAGTCTACAAAAAGGCGCGGGAGCAGGGAATCGGCCAGGAACTGCCATTCTGATTGTTAATCGACCGTAAAAAATCAGGCCCCTGGCAGACGCCAGGGGTCTTTTTCTGACCGTATGCGTCAGGAACGTACTACAAGGGCCTCACTATGCCCATCACGCCGGTCCGGCATTCATAATCGAACCTCTCGATTTCCGCGCTGATACGTTCCTGTTGGGTCGCTGGCGGACCGGTGACCCAGTCGTAGAAGGCAACGAGAGATCGCCAAGTCTTTACTGGCAGGCTCACTTCTCTGGCTAGCCTCTGAGACTGGAGAATCTCCTCCGCCTCGGCCAAGGCCGCCTCGAAGATTGCCGCATCCGTTTGTTGAATCCCCACACTACCCAGAGTATCGGCTGCGTCCACAGCGGTTTCCAAGGGATTTTTGGTTTGAGTTTCGAGTTGGGTTGCCACTTCGGTTTGTCTCAACCTCCGGAAAATTCAGGTATGGTCACCCGTCTGTTCGCTATCCTGTAACATGTTGTTAACAAATATTAACAGTGGTGTACCATCCATAAATATAATACCATACAGCCAGTATCATGGCAATAGATATTCGTGTGTATACTATATTGGCTTGGATAATGATATGCCTAGAGTTACAAAAGGAGAGGCTAGAGGCCGATACAGGAGGACTTACATCGCAGGCTACATGAACCTTCCTGCTCATTTTCTTTTTGAGCCGCGAAACTAACGAAGAAAGGAGTATGACCCTTGCCAGTCATGGTGGAGTAGTATGCTAAGATCAGAAGTCTTGGAAGGATGATAAGGACACGTCGTGTTTTGGCGGCTTAATAAGGTCAGGAAGGGCTTGTATGGTTAGTGATGTGAGCATCGACTTACCACCGGGGCCTTTTATTTAATATTCTTCTCATATAGTGGTGTTCCTTTGCTCTCTTCTTCCTTTGCGATTTTGTCAATTCTCTCCAGTTCGGCTATTATTGCGTCGAGACCGTCGTATGTGACAACGCCTTTCATGCTTGCGCCTTCAAACTTATCCTTCATTTCATCGCGGTAGTCTAACGACGCCTCAACCCGTAGTGTTGCCCCTTTAGGTTTACTCATACCAGACCCCTTCGAACCTTCGGGATATTTCACATGGCCGCAGGTGAGGTAGTCCCATCCATCAACCGACTTGCCACAAGTTTTGCATGTAACAGTTACAAGGAAGCAACATTGAAAGCGTTGCAGCACAAGCGTCTCCAATCTTTCGCTAAACCCTTGGAATTCTTGTGCACTCCATTCCCAATTGGTTATCTCTTGGTCAAAATGGAGGCCGTGCATGTCTGGCCTACCAGAACGTCGAGGAGATCTATCCGTTACCCGTAATGCCCCGTTTTGCAATACCGAATAACGTGCATGGGCAAATGTGTTTCGCACCCCTCTGATGTATTGTCTTTCTTCTTCTGTCCAAGGTTGCCATAGTTGGTCTCCCTCTTTAATTTGGCTCACATTTACCCCAAATGGTAACATTACTCCATGCTGTAACTTCCCGATTCGTTCCATGTAATGAAAAATTTGCGTGATACGTGCTAAGGCTTCTTCGGACTGCGCTTGAGGAGTTTTAATGTTAATTCTCACGCTTTGTTCTCCTACCGATTAGGCACTATATAATACTGAGGTGAACCTCGTTATTTGGACAGAAACAGGGGCGCTGCGGGTCTCAAAAGCCCTAATTTCCCTGGATTCATTATGCCCCCCCGTCCAGCGTCCGCTTCAAGTCCCGGATGACGCCGTAGCCACCGAGAGCGCACCAGCCAGCACACCAAACACCAGGAGTTGGCCGAGATCATCACTGCGTGTGGCTGAGAACGGCTTGCAGTAAGTGGCGGAATCGCCCACGTAGTGCAAGGACGACCGCAATGCTGTGGCCTAGGTCGACATTACCGTCGCGGGGCAGGTTGTGAGTATCATGGGCATTTTCAGATATCCACTTCAAGGGAGTAAAGTCCCTTCTTCACCCAACATGTTTTCTTGCACTTAAAGGGTTCCAGTCGCTCTTCAAGCTTAGATTTATGCTCTTCGGTCTGTGCCACGATGAAATAGGCCCGGCTTTGAATTCCCTTCCACCGCAACGCCCATACGCGGGGATGGTGTCTTGTGGATAGCTGTTTTTGCAACTTCCTTGCAATATCAGTAATCCATTTGCCAACACGGGGATTGTGCTGATAAATCACTAAGCTTTGCTCCCGTTTAGCGAAACCATAGAGATCGCCGGTGGATGTATGTTCGAGACTCTTGGTTGTCTGTTCCAATCCAACTATCCGCTTGTGTGAATTTACCTTCTGTACCTTTAACGCCATCCCTCTATCTGGATTGAAGAAAATCACGTCTGCTGTCGCCGTTTCCTTTAAAGCGTCCCTAAGCCAATTTTTCCGTTCGCCGTCAGGTACTGGAGCATCATAGTGTTTTGTACTGGCGGGCAAGATAAGTTTGGTCTGGTTGATGTGGCGTTTGCATCCCGTCACCAAACTCCTGCCAACCAATGTTCGAAGCTCGTCATACAAATCTGGGTCACATTCACGGTACAGACGCTTATTGTGGTCTGAGACATTGAGGTAGCCTATTGCATTTCCAGCGGCGTCCTCTGGCGAATTGTTGAGATACCAAACGACTCCCAGCTTCAGCCCAGGCACCGGCTCATCCGGAGTCCCGCATAATGCCCGCAACAGTCCGTTATTAGCGAAGTCTCCAATGTCACCAACATAGTTGTTTCGCATCGGAACCTCCTTTTAACTCCAGTGAGGCTTCCCGGTTTCTAAAGCCCCAGCTTCCCCGGGTTCATTACGCCCGCTGGGTCCAGCGTCCGCTTCAGGTCGCGAATAACATCGTGGCCTACGCCCAGTTCCCGGGCCAGCAGGTGGTTCAGCTTGACTCCGACGCCGTGGCAGTACTCCATGATGCCGCCCATGTCCTGGGCCAGGGTCAACACTTGGTGAACGACATCGGCCAGTCGGTCACGGAAGCCATCGCCTTCCTCGCCGTCATAGGTCAACAGCATGGAAAACAGTTCCGGCCTGCTCCACAGGGCGTACTCCACCACCCGCACGCCGGTCCCTTCCATCAATTGGTCGCACTGGTTTCGGTATTCCAGCACCTTGGAAATGGGCAGCGCGATATGCAGATAGTCGAAGGCCCTCCAGCCGGTCCGGTTCCATCGCTCCTGCCGGGGCTTTCCCAAGGCGGTACGCTTGTAGTTTTCCGCCGATTGGCGCCGGTAACGCCAGTAGTGCATCGTCGGCACAGGGCCAGCGTCCCAACCCCCGAACTCATCGCAGACGCGCTTGGCTCGTTCATGTTGGCTCGCCACGCCTTCGATGAATCCCTCAAACAGCAGGTGCAGCAGAATGCCTTCATCGTCCTCCGTCAAGTCCAGTAACGTGGGACGGATGCCGAGGGCCGTTATCTCGGCCACCGCCTCGAAACCCATGTCAAACGTGTCGAAAGCCACGGTGGCGAAGACGTGCGCCTCGGGAAGGCGGAACACCTTGATGGTGGCCTTGGTAATGATCCCGAAGGCCCCCTCGCTGCCGATGAACAGTTGGTTGAGGTTGGGACCCGACGAATACTTGGGCACAGGCTTGGTGGCTATAACCCGCCCGTCGGGCAGGACCACTTCCAGTGCAACCACCTGGTCGCCCATGGGACCGAAGGCTGCCGCACGGTAACCCACTCCATTGGTGGATATAGTCCCGGCAACGGTGGCGATGGGTACGCTGTACGGGTCGTGGCCCGGCATCAAGCCGTAGTCCGCCAGTTCCTTCTCCAAGTCGTGCAGCACTACCCCGCCTTCCACCACCGCGGTCAGGTCCTTGGGGTTCACCTCCAGGATCCGGTCCATTCTCTTGAGGTCCACGACCACGCCGCCGTGCGCCGGAACCGTGCCGCCCATAACTCCGGTGCCGCCGCCCATGGGAATCAGCGGCGTTTCCGCCTTCATGGCCCACGACACTATTTCGGAGACTTGCCCGGCGTTCCCCGGCCTGACCACCGCGTCGGCCAGCCTCTCGAAGGCCTCCTCCGCCCCGTATGCCCGGTAGGGATTGAGGGCATCACCTGAATAACAGTCAAGGCTGTAAGAGTCGGTCAGCACGTTCTCGGCGCCCACAATCTGCTCTAACGCGGAGACGGCGGCACTGCTTAACATAGTCCTCCCGGAACGGTTTCCGTAGAAACATGCCAGTAATAGAGGCCAGTCGGAAGAAGCATCAAGCCCCTGCACATTGGGACTTTGACAGAAAGAAACATTCGACCCGAGGCGCGGTCACCCCCGGGAGCGGTACTCCCATTGAGTCCCCGCAGGCGTGTCCTCCAGCGTTACCCCTTGTTCGTTCAACCCGTCCCGTATTCGGTCCGCAAGCTCAAACTGCCTGGCCGCCCTGAGCTTGGCGCGGGTGTCCAGCAGCAACTCAATAAAAGGCTTTGCCGCCAGTTGGTCTCCGCCGGAAGGCTGCCGGCCTTGGAAGGTCAGCCCCAGGATGCCGCCCAAGTGCCGGAGAGTACCCTGCGCGGCGGACACGTCCCTTCCTTGGTCAGCGGCCCGGTTCACCTCGCGGGCAAGGTCGAAGAGGGCCGCCAGGGCACGGGGGGTATTGAGGTCGTCATCCATGGCGACCAGGAACCGGTCCTTGAAGGAGCCGGCGTCCAACTGCTCCCCGGTCCCGGCGCTTTCCCGTCGCACCGCTTGGACCAAGCGCTCGACGCTCCGCTCCATCGCGGCGCATCCCTCGTCGGTGTAGTTCAAAGGGCTGCGGTAGTGCGAGCTGAGGAAGTACAGCCGTAACGAATCCGGGCTGTTCGCGTTCAGGGCCTCGTCCAGGCTGACCAGGTTCCCCAGCGACTTGCTCATCTTGTCGTTGCCCAGTTGCAACAGTCCGTTGTGCACCCAGTACCGGGAAAACGGACCCACTCCCGTCGCGCCCTCGCTCTGGGCTATTTCGTTTTCATGGTGGGGGAAAATCAAGTCCTGGCCGCCGCCGTGAATGTCCAGCGTCTCGCCCAGGTAGGTCATGGCCATGCTGGTGCATTCTATGTGCCAACCGGGCCTTCCAGGCCCCCAGGGACTGTCCCATGAAGGTTCCCCCGGCTTCGCTCCCTTCCACAGCACAAAGTCCATCGGGTGCTCTTTGTTCTCGTCTACCTCTATCCTGGCCCCGGCCTGCATTCCTTCCAGGTTGCGGTGGCTCAACTTGCCGTAGCCTTTGCTCCGGGTAACCCTGAAGAAAACGTCCCCGCCGCCCGCGTAGGCATAGCCCCTGTCCACCAGCGTCCCTATGGTCTCGATGATCGGCCCTATCTCCAGGGTAGCACGGGGATAGACGTGGGCCCGTTGGACGTTGAGAGTATCCATCCCCTCGAAGAAATCGTCTATGAACGTTTCCACCAGTTCGGACGAGTCGACGCCCTGTTCTTGGGCCTTCTGGATGATCTTGTCGTCTACGTCGGTGAAGTTCTGGATGTGGCGCACCTCGTACCCCAGGTACTCCAGGTACCTCCGCAGTACGTCGAACGCCACGTAGCTGAGCGCGTGCCCCACGTGGGTGGAGGAGTAAGGGGTAACGCCGCAGATGTACATCTTGACGGTGTTGCCGTCGACGGGGACGAACTCCTGCACTTCCCCGGCTAGAGTGTTGTAAAGCCTCATTCGCTTGTTGCCCCGATCCCCGCCGGATGGCATAGTGTTGCCACGGCTATGGCCGCGATGCCCTCCTCGCGGCCCACGAACCCAAGATAATCAGTCGTGGTGGCTTTGATCCCGATGCGGTCTACGGGTATCGACAATGCACCGCTTACCCGTGTTCTCATGTCCTCAATGTAGCCGGCCAGCCTGGGCCTTTGCGCCAACATTGTAGCATCCACGTTGGACACCCGCCAACCGGCGTCCCTCACCAACCCGGCCGTAGTCGACAGCAGTATCAGGCTCGAAATGTCTTTGTACCGGGGGTCGCCGGGCGGGAAGTGGACTCCCTTGTCTCCCAGGGCGGCCGCGCCCAGCAGTCCATCCATGATGGCATGGACAAGAACGTCGCCATCGCTGTGGCCCGACAAGCCCAACTCGTAAGGAATCTCGACTCCCCCCAGCACCAACCTGCGCCCCGGCGTCAACGGATGACTGTCTACCCCTATGCCAACGCGAAAGTCCATCGCAGCCGGGTTCACACCTGCGCGGACACCCTGGACTTCAGGAACACTTCAGCCAGCAACAGGTCCTCGGGGGTAGTCACCTTCAGGTTCTCATACGAACCCGGGAACATCTTCACTTGCCCGCCCAAGCTTTCCACCATCATGGCGTCGTCGGTTACTGGCTCGGTGCAACGGCGGTGGGCATCTAAAAGCACATCGAGGCGAAAGACCTGTGGGGTCTGGGCAGCCCAAAGCCCCGCCCGGTCTGGCGTCGCTTCGACACTTCCCTCGGGCGACACCACTTTGATTGTATCCTTCACCGGCACACCGGCCACGGCGGCCCCGGACTCTTGCGCGGCTTCCAAGCCCCTTTGCAACATGGCGGCATCGAGGCACGGACGCGCCCCGTCGTGAATGACTACCCACTCACAAGGGGACAGCGCTTTCAACCCGCACAGCACCGAGTCTTGGCGGCGCTGGCCTCCGGGACAGACGCTCGACACTTTACGGTACCCGTGCCGGCGCACAAGCTTCCGTCCTTGGTCCAGAGAGTCCGTGTCCACGACCAGCACGACATCCGTGATTGACGGGCAGGTTTCAAGCGCGTCAAGCGTATGGCAAATGAGCGGCTTGCCCAGCAAGGAAGCGAATATCTTGTCAACCCCACCCATGCGGGTGCTCTTGCCGGCGGCCACCACAACCGCCCCGGCGCTTTGGGCATGAACGCTGGCCATAGCTTGGGGACTAGTGGGCCTTTGGGTGAGCGAAGATGATGCGCCCGGCGGCGGTCTGCAACACCCTGGTCACGGTTACGTCGTGGAAGGAACTGAGGTAACGCCTCCCGCCTTCGACGACAACCATCGTCCCATCGTCCAGGTATGCCACTCCCTGGCCTGCTTCCTTGCCTTCCTGGACGATGTGTACCCTCATTTCCTCTCCCGGCAAGACGATTGACTTGAGGGCGTTGGCGAGTTCGTTGACGTTCAACACCTGGACGCCCTGGAGTTCCGCTACCCGGTTCAGGTTGTAGTCGGTGGTGAGGATGGGGGCCTTCATCCCTTTCGCCAGCCTCACCAGTTGGGCATCCACTTCCTCCCCGACTCCCACGCCTACGTCCAGTACCTCCATGGGCACCGTGTTGTCCTTCCGCAACCGGCCCAGCACCTCCAGCCCGCGGCGGCCCCGGTTGCGGCGCAGGGCATCACTGGAATCGGCGATGTGCCTCAGCTCATCAAGCACGAACCTGGGCACCACCAGTTCGCCTTCCAGGAAACCGGTGATACTCAAGTCTGCGATGCGACCATCAATGATGGCGCTGGTGTCGACCAGAATGCTGCCGTTGCGGGATACGTGGGCGGTGCGGTTGTTGCTCTCCAAGGCAGGGAACATTGCTTGCATGTCGCCTTTTCGATGGGCGCCGACCCACATTCCAAAAAGGCCCAGGAACAAGCTGACCAATATGGGGACCACCCAACTCAGCCATCCACCCAAGGAATACAAGGGGATGGATATCAATGATGCTACGACAAGGCCAACCAGCAGGCCGATGATGCCTGCCGCCAAGGTTGGACCAGGAATAGAACTGATAATGTCAGTGCATTTCTGCCAGGGTTTGAGAATAAGATATGGCGTAATGAATGCTCCCAGAGGCAGCCCTGCAAGGGTCAACACCAGCCCCCAAGGCAGGAACCGCTCTTCTTCAGTAGTGATCTCCGATACAATCCCTCCAAGCCTCCAGCCAAGAGCGGCAAATCCTCCGGCGCCCACTATCCGGAGCGTCCAAAGGGCCAACATGAGGTCCCCCCTCCTTCGCAGCACTGCGCTGCGGCTTATTTGACCTACTGGTAATTGTGATGGTTTGCACTGGCTACACTTTTCTAGCCTGAGAATAACATATTCCACAAAATTCCGAAAGCGGAAGTACGAGAACCGGAAACTACAGGGTATACTTGACCCCGGCGCAATCGCGCCTACCATGCGGCAATTCACCTCTATAGGAGACGCACCATGGCTTCCGCGACCAAGCCCCGGGTTTATCTTATCGGCACCGGCGGTACTATCTCTTATGTCGGGACCGAACGGACGGATTACACCAACTACAGCTACCACAACCAGCATCTGACCATACAGGAGATGCTGGACAAGGTCCCCGAGGCCACCGCATCGATCGAGGTGGTGCCGGAGCAATACCTCAATATCGGTAGCACCGACGTAGGTCCAGAACACTGGCTGGACTTGGCCAAGCGGGTAAACCATATATTCCGCGAAGACCCCGCAGCGGCGGGAGTGGCGATAACCCACGGCACCGCCACGCTGGAGGAGACAGGCTACTTCCTGAACCTGACCGTAAAGAGCGACAAGCCGGTGGTGGTCACCGGCGCAATGCGCCCAGCGTCGGGACTGGGAGGCGACGCCGACGTGAACCTGATTGACTGCATCCGCGTAGCGGCCTCCCCACACTCCAAAGGCCACGGCACACTCATCGTCCTCAACAACGAAATCCAGGCAGCCCGCGACGTTACCAAGACCAACAGCTTCCGCTTGGAGACCTTCCGGTCCAACGAACTGGGTTACTTGGGATACGCCGATTCGGACGAAGAGGTCGTCTTCTACCGCACACCCACCAAGCGGCACACCGTTGACTCCGAATTCGATGTCGACGCCGTTGACATCCTGCCGCGAGTGGACATTGCCTATGGCTACGCCGGGGCCGACGGCCTGGTAGTGGACGCTTTAGCCCAAGCAGGAGTAGCGGGAATCGTAACCGCCGGCCTGGGCAGCGGCTCATCCCCGTCGAAATTCATGGCATCGGCCAAAGCGGCCGCACGCCAAGGCATTCCCGTGGTCATAGCCACCCAGACCGGCAACGGGCGGGTGGTGCGAACAAGGCGGTTCACTGAGGATGGCTACATAGTCGCCGACAACCTGGCGCCCAAAAAGGCGCGCATCCTCTTAATGCTGGCTCTTACAATAACCAACGACCCCGCTGAGATACAGCGGATGTTTCTGACCTACTGATAGTAGACATTCAAAGAAGATGGCGGGGATGAAGCTCCCCGCCTCTTGCATGATGAGACAATATCACCAGGCCTGTGGCTGGTAATGGAACGGATCAACTATTGTTCGGCGTTCAGTATCCGATCCATCTTTTCCACGAACTCTTCAACGTCCCTTAGCCGCCCCCGCACACCCCTCGCTCGATAACGGTTCTCGTAAAAGTTGGTGTGAAGAGCATTGGCTGCGTCGTATAAACGTCGGAGTTGCACATCTCCTGTTTCATCGGCTAGAACATCCACAAAATCCGATAAATGGGCGTGTGCATAGTGTCTTTCCCCCCGCATCTGCGCCACAGCCTTCACCATCAATGCAGCAGCGCCCCAAGCCTTTTCTGACGCCTGTTCAAAGTCCCCAGCTTCAAATTGTTCCCGGGCTTTGATCAGGAACGCCCGGCTGCGTTCTTGATAAGTTAGTGTCTCTTGCACGGCCCAGTACCCCTCGGTTGCGTTTCAGTGGTTCAATTTCGCAAGAGGCAGGCTCCAGCCCCGCCACTCACGTCAAGTAGTTATGCAGTTGAGACGGTCGCCGGTTGCTTCTACCCCGGTATCTCGTCGTAGTAGTCGAACTCGGCGATGACGTTGTCCTCGCGGAACTGGGCAATCTGCTCGTCCGAGTAGCCCAAAATCCCCGAGAGGACCTCTTCGTTGTGTTCTCCTACTTTGGGGGTGGACCCCACCACGACGGGCGTCCGGCTGAAGTGCCAAAAGTCGCCGGACACGGCGATGGAACCTGCCAGGAAGTCCGGCACCTCCATCATCGCGCCGCGTTCCCACGGGTGAGGGTCTTCGGCTGCTTGGGGAATGGTGTTCACCGGGGCGGCTACTATGTCGTGACGGCGGAAGTGGTCGATGGTCTCCCCAACACTCATGTTGGCAAGGAGCTCGTTGATGGCGTCGTTCACCACCGAACCGTTGGCGGCCCGGTCGTGACGGGTGATGAAGCGCGGGTCTTCCAGCCACTCGGGCTTGGCCAGAGCGTTGCATACCCGGTGCCAGTGGTGCTGGTCCCCGGCGGCAAGCAACACCCAGCCGTCCTTGCAGGGGTATATGCCGCTGGGCGGCGCGGAATGGTCGCCACGCTTCGGCTCGTGCCCGGCGCCGTGATAGGCGGTGATGGGAATCTCTGTCAGGCTATACCCCGTGTCGGCCAAGCACACGTCGATGGACTGGCCTTCGCCTGAAATTTCCCTTTCGTGCAACGCGGTCAGCGTTCCGATTGAGGCGTGCAGGGCGGTTATACGGTCGATGATGGGCACGCCGGTACGGATGGGCGGCATCCCTTCATCGCCGGTGACCATGGTGATGCCGGACATTGTCTGACCGATGGGATCATACCCGATGTTCTCCCGGTACGGCCCGAACTGACCGAAGGCCGACACATTCACCATGATGATCCGGGGATTGAGTTCCTTCAGGACATCGTACCCGAAACCCATTTTCTCGATTGTGCCCGGGCGGAAATTCTGAATCAAAACGTCGGAGACCTTGACCAGGTTGCTCAGGATTTCCTTGGCCGGTTCCTTGCGCATATCCATGCTCAGGCTCTTTTTGCCCGAGTTGTACTGCACCCAGTAAGAGCTTTGCTTTCGCACCCAAGGCCCGTGGTATCGGGTCTCCTCACCCCCCAGGCGCTCAACCTTGATAACTTCGGCGCCCATGCGGGCCAGCACTTGGGCGCACCTGGGCCCGGCTTGGTGCCTGCCCAAGTCGATCACTCGAATGTCTTGCAAGGGATGTGTGGGACCTGCCATCGCACCGGGACCCCCTTAGCTGAATTTGCGCCATTTTACGGCGGTAGCATTGAAAGGGCAAGAACCGACGCCGAACGGGGTGTCCGTCAGAATTTTGGGTTAGGAAAGAAAGGAGGGGTAAAATGGCGGAATAAGGACTGGAAGACATAGGAAGGGTGGGCCTTATGGAGTTGAAGGATTTGGGACTGGCTTGGCGGGAGTTGAGCGAAGAAGCAATCACCGGGATGAAAGAGTGGCGGTTGCAGAATCCTAAAGCCACTTTTGCTGAGATTGAAAAGGAACTGGACCTGAGGCTGGCGAAGTTGCGGGGCCGGATGCTCCAGGATACGGCTCTAGCCAGTTCCTCCACGGACTGGAGCAGGAATCAGCCGGGAGAAAGGCCGGTGTGCCCTGATTGCGGCCGGGAACTGGCGTCTTCGGGCAAGAGGGGGCGTCGATTGCAGACCCTGGGGGGACAGGAGGTCACGCTGGAACGGGAGTATGGGGTCTGCCCAGCTTGCGGCGGGAAGCTTTTTCCCCCTGGATGAAGAGTTGGAATTGTTGCCGGGCAGCCTGACTCCGGGATTGGAAGAGATGCTGGTGCGGTTGGGGAGTTGGATGCCCTTCGCCCAAGCGCAAGGGGTCCTGGTGGACTGGATGCAACTGAATTCCCTCAGTGAAGCCACGGTAAGACGGCATACCGAAGCAGCGGGGGCGGCTTACGTGGTGATTCAAGAGGAGGAGGCCAAGGCGTTGGAACAGGGCTTGGAACCGGCCACTTCCCGGTCCGGTTCCGGCTCGGCCCGGCTGGTAGTGGAAGTGGACGGTGCGATGGCGCCCTTGGTGGGGGGAGAATGGGCCGAGGTGAAGACGATGGTGATTGGGAAAGTGGATGAGACGGGTGCGGAGCCTGGAACCTTGAAGGAACTGTCCTATTTTTCCCGGCTGACCGAGGCGGCGAATTTCACCCGGCAGGCTTTGGCGGAGACCCACCGGCGGGGGGTGGGAGAAGGTTGCCAAGTGGCCTTGGTGTCCGACGGGGCCGAATGGATTCAAGGATTCGGGGACTTTCATTGTCCCGGTGCGGTGCGGATTCTGGACTTTCCCCATGCTGCGGGGTACATAGGGGAGATAGGGCGGGGCTTGTTTGGGGAAGCCTCTCAGGTGGCTGAAGAATGGCAACGGGAGCAGAGGCACCGTCTCAAATATGAGGGTGCCGGTCCGGTATTGGAAGAGATGAGGGTCTTGGTCCAAGGGTGTGAAACCGACCTGAGCAAACCCTTGGCCTACTTGGAAAAGCGGGAAGCCCAGATGTGCTATCCGGTGTGGCAAGCCCAAGGCTGGCCCATAGGGAGCGGTGCGGTGGAGAGCGGCAACAAACTGGTGGTGGAAGAGAGGTTGAAGGGTGGAGGAATGCACTGGGCGCGGCCCCATGTAAATCCAATGCTGGGCTTGCGCAACATTGTATGCAGTGACCGCTGGCCCGGAGAATGGCCCCGGATAGCCCGGCGGCTCAGAAAGCCGGCGTCCCGGAGTGCTGGGACACCCGGGGAGCAAACAGGTTCCAAGCGCCGACCGGCGGAAGCTGTAGAAACCGGGGCCAAACTCAGCGTGGCGGATAGACCGGAGGTCACGGTGAAAAGCCCCGCCGAAGTTGCAGTATCCGGTGGCGGGGAGGAGTCAACCTCCCCTTACCGTCCGGCGGCCAATCACCCCTGGCGGCGGGCCCCGGTTGGCCGCGCCAGATTGTCCCCAAAAATCTGACGGACACCCCGCCGAACGCTATTGCCCGCCCTGCTGTCCTTCCAAAACGCGGCCCATCGCCTGCTTGAAAACGTCGTATGGTTGCGCGCCGGTGAACAGCAGGTTGCCTACCAGGAAAGTCGGGATGCCGCGGATGCCGTGCTGCAGGGCTTCCTGGTACTGGTAGATTACCGTAGATGCGTACTCCCGCTGTTCCAACTTCGTCAGCATGTCGGCAGAGTCCAGCCCCACGCCGTCCGCAATCTCACCTATCACCTCCAGGTTCCCCAAGTCCTTTCTGTCACTCCAGAAGGCCTTGTATGCGGCGTCATGGAACTCCATGAACTTGCCCTGCTGCTGCGCGTACTCCGTAGCTTCCAGTGCGTACATGGTGTTTGGCGTGACCGACGGAGGCCGCATGATCAAACCGGCTTCCTTGGCATAGCTGCGCAACGGTTCGGACAACTCGTCATCGGTCTCGCCCGGCCTGGGGTCCCGCCTTTGCCCCTCCATTGGCGTATCGGGGCGCAACAAGTAGGCCCTGCCTTGTATCGTAACGTTATAGTCCTTCATCAACCGTTCGACCCGCTCCAGGCCGACATAGCACCAGGGTCAAATATAGTCGTACCAAACGGCGACTCTTACAGGGTCTTGGCCATTTTCATGTGTATGAGAGGAATCGGACATGTCATATCTCCTAATCAAGTGCTTGGCGTGGCTGGCTCTCCGACCAGCGGCTTTACGCCTTGAGACGCTGGGAAAGAGACTGGGGAGCATGCGCCAATAGCTGCTCCATCTCCACCAGGTTTGATATCTTCGGGCAGTCGAACTCGTCCCTCTGCCAACCGCTTCGGTCTATCAACACCCCATGCATTCCCACCGCCCTGGCTCCCAGTACGTCGGACCGGTATTGGTCGCCCACGTGGACGAACTCCTCCGCGGCGACGGCTGTCAGTTTCAACGCCGTATTGAACATGGTGGCGCTTGGTTTTTCCTGTCCCGGCTCGGACGGGCTGATGTAGAAGTCCATGTAAGGGCCAAACCCCAGTCCTTCGCAAAGTTGTCGCATGTCCCGGCGCAGGTTCGACAGGACGCCAAGAACGTACCCCTGTTCGTGCAACCTGGTCAGGACGGGTATTGCATCATCGTATGGTATGAAGTCCTTGGGTATGGCGATGGCCATGGTCCAGATCTGCTTGGCCAGCTTGAGGGATACGGGCACTCCTGCATTTTCCAGGATGATCTGCTCGTACTTGCCGAAGAAGTCCAGCCTTTCCTCTTCAGTCCGCGACCCCAGGGAATGGCGGGCGTTTTCCTGGTTGAAGTAAACGTCGGCGACGGCGTATCCCCGTTGAATTCCAGCCTGCGACACGTTCAGGCCCAGTTCTCGGCAGGCCGACTGCTGTACTTCCCCTAGCGGGGGCCAAAACTGGACTAACGTGTTGTAAAGGTCGAACGAGACCGCTTTGATCATCTACCGGGTCATCTCCCGGATTGCCAACATTTGCGGCTGGCGTCCCGGAGCAGTCGGGCCGCTGTGGTGGAAACATTCACGCCGGGACAAGGTGCCAGGATTCTAACATACCCCAATCGTCATGGGAATCTAACATATTGAGCGATGCAAGTTATCATGAAACAACATCGTGACCAACCACACGCATTGGGACCGGCCCATACCCACCGTACCGCTAGTTGCTTCCCAACAGCCTCAGCGCTTCCGCCACTTCCCGCGGCGATTCCAACCGGTGCAACGCTTGGGTCGGGGCCCTTCCTTCGCCGACGAACACCGCTATGCCTCCGGCGTCTTGGACCACCGCGAACCCGTCCTCATCCGTAACGTCGTCTCCAAAGAAAATTGTCAGCGAAAGGTCTGGATATACCTCCCATAACCGGGCAATGGCCTCTCCTTTGCCCCAGGAGATGTCCGGCCGCGCCTCAAGCACCATCTTGCCCTTGGTGGTCCGCACTCCTCCCGGCCGAGCGAAGGGAGAAACGGTGCGGTTGAACCGCGCCTCTACCTCGGCGGCCCTCTCCGGAGCCATACGGTAATGGACGCTGAGGGTAAGCCCCTTGTTCTCCACCAACACGCCGGGCAGGTCTGCCAGGTTGGAACGCAATTGGTGGTATAGCTCCGTCTGGGTGTCCCGCAGTTTTTCGGCGCCGGGATGCACGAAGTCCAGACCCGGCCCTGCCATCTCCAAGCCGTGGTTTCCAGCGTAGAACAGTCCCGGAACATCGACACGGGCCAGTATGTCCGCCAAGCTTCTCCCGCTTATGATGCCGGTCACGTACCGGTCCTGCTTGCTCAACGACTCAAGGGTTACCCTTGCTTCCGGCGCAAGCACGGCGTGGTCGGGGAGGTCGACGATCGGCGTCAGCGTGCCGTCGAAGTCGAACGCCAGCAGCGTTCTGGACGATCGCTGTATGCGTCGGCTGACCGCGGGCCAGACGTGGAGAAAGTGCGGCATGAGTGTCTGACAGTACAGGACTTGGGAGAATCGGGGGGAACGCGCCTGCTTGCGGCTAGGCGCTCTGCAGGGGCCTGCGGGCCCGCCTTGCGGCCTGCATCAAGTCAACCAGCATCAACGCAGCCCACTTATAGATGTTGTTCTCCTGCACGATGGTCCGCATGTGGACCATCCGCAAACGACGTTCCTCGTAGGGCATCTTCACCGCTTGATATATGGAGTCGGCGAAGACCTCCGCGTCGTACGGGTTGACTATCAAAGCTTCCGTAAGCTCTTGCGCGGCGCCGGTGAAAGGGCTGAGGATCAATACTCCGTCTTCATCGAACCGGCTGGCCACGAACTCTTTAGCCACCAGGTTCATCCCATCGTGAAGAGAGCTGACAACACAGAATCGCGCAAGCCGCCGCATGGCCATCAATGTCAGGTTGGGCAGGTCGTTCGGCATGTAGATTATGGGCTGCCATCCGGGCCGGGCGAAACGGTTGTTGATGTCTTCCAGCAACTCGTCTATCTGCTCGGCCAGTTGCTGGTAAGCGTCCACTTGCGTACGGCTCATCACCCCGGCTTGGATGAAAACAACCTTCCCGATGAATTCAGGATATTTTTCAAAGAATTTCCTCATCGCCCGGAAGCGGTGCGGAATGCCCTTGGTATAGTCGATCCTGTCGATGCCCAGACCCACCAACATCCCTTCCAGGTTCAGTTCATCGGTTAATCGCTCCATCTCCTCGGTTACGTAGCAACTCTGGGCGTCCCGGTTGATCTCCTCGAAGTCCACGCTGATCGGATAGGGCCTTACCAGGGTCGGTTCTCCGGCGTAGCTTATCCGGCTGTATTCATGGTCAACCTGGCCGTCCGAAAGCCTGGAAACGGTGTCCAGGAAATTCTTGCAATGGTCGCCTATGTGAAATCCCAGCATATCGTTGCCCAACAGGCCGTCAAGAATCTCCTGTTGCCAAGGACAAATACGGAAAATCTCCGGGTTGGGCCAAGGGATGTGCCAGAACTGCCCGGTTATGATGTCCGGGTCGGCGTTGCGGATCAACCGGGGCAGCAGCGCCAAGTGGTAGTCTTGAGTGAACACCGCGGCCGGACCGCCGCCGATTTCGTCCAGCACCTGGTTGGCAAACCGCTGGTTTACTCCCCTGTATGTCTCCCAGTCTCCCAGCTCGAACACCGGCTCGGTATAGGCGTTGTGACAGAGCGGCCATAGGGCGGCATTGGAAAATCCGTAATAGTACCCGCTCTCCTCTTCCTCCGTAAGCCACACCAGCCGCAAGGTGTACGCCGGGTCATCCGGCGGCACCTGTACCCTGTTCTTGTCATCCACCGCGTACCAGTCGCCTTTGCCGCCGCCATAGGCAACCCAGGTCCCGGCGCACTCCTGCATAACGGGGTCTATGGCCGTCGTTACCCCGCCCGCAGGCACCACATAGCGCAACTGCCCTTCGACCATTTCATGAATGTATGGCTGCCGGTTGGACGCAACCACCAATCGATAGTCGCCCAACTCCCGTTGTACCATTCGCCGCAAGCCGGCCCTGTTCCAGACTGGCGTCATGGTCCCACCACCGGACGAGAGGTTGGTTTGAGAGTGTTCCATCCGCATCGGAGTCGCCGCTGTGACCGGGGAAAAGGGGTATTCGGGGAGAAATTCGCCGCTTTGTGCTGGCGGCGGCAGTATGTCCTTCTAAATTCTGTCATAGGGCCGACTTGAGGTCAACCGAGCGCGGGGCAGTCGCCCGCTGGTCGATGACGGCGCCACGCTGCGCCTAAATTGACACGCCTATACCCAATGAGTACGATAGCTGCGGCCTTTTGGATTTACGACTCATAACGGCGCACCGTCCTACGAAAACCGGCGGAAAACAGGAGGGTATATGTTCGTCCGACGAGACCTTACAGACAAAGTGCCGACACCCGAAGGCAACATGCACTTCGTGAAACAAGGCAGCGGGTACCCTCTCGTGATGCTTCATCCCCTCGGTACGTCGACCTGGGCTTGGCATACCGTAATTGACTCCCTCAGCCAGCACTACACCTGTTACGCGTTCGACATGCTTGGGCACGGCGAATCGGACAAGCCCCAGCGCCACTTCAACATTCCCGACTACGCCAACGCCCTGGACCATGCTTGCCAGGTCCTGAACATCCACCGGGGACACTACGTCGGCAACTCGGTGGGCGCCGTTCTGGCAACCGAAATGGCGGCCAGCTTCCCGGAACGTTTAGACAAACTCGTCCTCGTCGGCGCTCCTGTCTGGGACGCCCGTACCGCGCCCCAGCGCTTGGAGGAGGCCTCCGCCGGCTACGACGCCGACGGGCTGCCTGTCGTGCGCACTGCTGAGGAGTTGAAGGCGGCTACGACCTTTGCCGACCCCCAGCCTGAGTGGGTGGAAGCGATGAATCAAACGCGGGCCCAAGCCGGCGTCTGGGTAAAAAATCTGATGGAGTCGCTTGCCCACTACGACATCATGTCGCGGCTCCCCAGGATTAAAGCCACCGCCACGATGGTCATGTATGGGGAACTGGACCGGCTCCGTGATGGCGAGGAACTGCTGCACAACAACATCGTCAACGCCAGCAAGGTAGTATTGCCTGGCTTGGGGCACATTCCTCAAATCGAAGACTCCGAAGCCTTCGTGGGCGCTCTCTTGCCGTTCCTGCAACCCTGAGCGACCATTGAACTTGGACCATTATCCACCCCGGTCCTGTCGCGTTAATCAACCCAAACTTGCCAGAGCGCCTAACCGATTATCCCCGGGCGGCGGACGTAATCCCGTAATCCGTCATTCCCGCGCAGAGCCTGCCCTCGTGGAGACGGGGGCGGGAATCTATAACCTAAAACGCCTGCCCTCGGGAAACCGTAGGCAGGCAAAATTTCTCAGATAGAGGAGGCCCTGTGGTCGCAAGCCGTTATCCCCTGCGCCTGATGGAAGTGTTTCGTACCGTCTTTTACACCCCCATATACGTTACGGTTGCCAGCGGCTTCCTGGAAAGCGAGGGGTTGGACGTCACCTTCTTTACCTGCCCGCCCCAATACGCCCACGTCCACAGCGCGTTGATTCAGGGGGCAGCCGACATTTCCGGCAGCGGCATCATGCGTTCGATTATAGCTTCGGACTGGGGAGCGGAAGTGGTGCCGGGCCACATCGCCAAGATTAACTCCCGCGACGGCTTTTTCGTTCTAGGCCGCGCCGACACCGCCGAGTTCCGGTGGGCATCCCTTCAGGGCGCCACCGTTATTCCGGTCGGCTTTTCACCCATGCCCTGGGCATCCTTCCAGTTCGCCCTCCGCAATCATGGCGTAGACCCAGCCGCTCTCAAGTTGATTCCAGGCCTGTCGTTGCAAGAGGCAGTAGAGACCTTCCGGCGGGGAGAGGGGGACTTTATCCACCTCCCCTTGCCGGCCGCCGAGCAACTCTTCGCCGACGGGACCGCCCACATGGCGATAGCCGTGGGCCCGGCCAACGGGCACATAGCCTTCAGCTCATTCGCGGCCACTAATACCTATCTGGACTCCAACCCGGACGTGGTGCACCGCTTCATCCGGGGATACGCCCGCGGGTTGACTTGGTTGAGCGAAAACGACCCAGCGGAAATCGGAGAAGCAATTGCCTCCTTCTTTCCCGACGTCCCAAATGACCTCATCGTTCGCTCAGTCGCTCGGTACAAACAGCAGGACACTTGGCCCTCGACCCCGGATCTGGACGAGCCGGAAGTTCAAGCGTTGCAGGACATCCTGATGGCCGCCGGCTTGGTCAAAGAGCGCCAACCCTACAACAAAGTGGCCCGGCCTGAATTTCTGCGAGCGGCGCTGGCGTAACAAGACCACTCCGGGAATATCCATCTGCCGCAGCACAACAGCGTCCAATCACAGACAACGCTTCTCATCGACCCTTGCCGTCCTGATCCCTGTACTGGCATAAAACTGCTATGTTATCCTCATAGCTCAAGGTATCAACGTCGGCCGGTTCAACATGAAACTCTCAAGACTGAAGCTGGGCAAAGGCAACTACCTGCGCTCGGAAAATGCGTTTGTCGCTATCTTTGCTATAGTATCAAGCGGCATCTTCACTGTAGTTTTCGCTTGGGTCATATACCAAATCCCTCAAGCGGCCAACATGTGGGCAGTCGCCCTCATCACCACTGGCATGTTCATCTTCGGCCTGAAATACCTGAAGGACGACATCCGCTATCACCGTTCCAAACACCCCCGCACCAAAAAAGACCCGGTTGCATGAGTCCCCAATTTCACCGGCAGAACCAGGCCCTCACCATCCTGGCGATCGCGACAGCAACCCTCAACCGCTGATCACCACAGACCCAGCCATCTTGATGCAACCTTTCCATCCCGAATCGCCCACTATATAGCTGCGTCGCCCGCCACTCTCGGTTTATCATCGTATGATGCGCTTCAAATCCGGCAACGTCAGCACCACGTGTATAATCCGCCAACGATGAGCCAAGGCCTTCCCAGACCTATTACGGCCAAAGTCATACTTGCCCTGTTGGCGTTGGCGTTGCTCCTCCCCTTGAGCATCAACACAGCAACCGCCAACGGCGGCACCCGTCCCTTGGTTAGGGATGCGCGTGCAGGACCCTATTCGTTCGACGTGGGCATATTCCCCGGCAGGCCCACCGTCGGCAACCTCCACCTGAGCATCTTGATTAAAGACGCCGCTTCGGGGGGAGCGCTGACCAACGCCACCGTCATGGTGACGTTGACCGGCCCCGAAGGCTCCACCGCCGTGGGGCCGGTGAGGGCGGTGAACACGCCGCAAACCCCCAGGTTTTACGACGTCAACGTGCCCCTCGACATGATAGGAACGTGGGACCTCAGCGTGGCAGCCGAGACCCACTTGGGACTGGACAGCCTGAATGTGCCCTTGCAAGTAACCGAGGCTACCGGCATTGACATCGTATATCCCCTGATAGCGCTGCTCGGCGCCTTGGCTGTATTATTCTGGGTCTTGGCCCGGATCAGAAGCAGGCGGCGGAGACGAGAATGAAATTAGTCCTGGCCCTGTTGGCCTTGGGCACGGCATTGGCGCTACACCCCCTCTACGCCCACGGGTTCGGAGAGCGCACCGAATTGCCCGCCCCCTTGGGATTCTTCCTGATCGGCGCCGGCGCGACCGTTGCTTTGTCCTTCGCCGTCATCGGCCTGTTCGTCAGGGGTGGCGCCGGAACGGGTAGCTACTGGAGATACAACCTGCTGCAACATGGGTGGTTCAGGGTCGCGGCAACCACCTCCTTGTTGTCGTTGCCGGTCAAGGCATTCTCGGTCTTCCTGCTGGCGCTGGTCATAGTCAGCGGCTTCATCGGAGCGCAAACACCGTCATCGAACTTCGCCCCCACCTTCGTCTGGATTATCTGGTGGGTCGGCATGGCCTACGTCGTCACCTTGATAGGCAACGTCTGGGTCGTCATCAACCCTTGGAAGATATTGTTCGGGTGGGTGGAATACCTGTACAGAAAAGCCACCGGACGGGACTTGTCTCCGAAAAAGGCTTACCCGTCGGATTGGGGCGTCTGGCCGGCTTTCGTCCTCTTCCTGGCCTTTGCTTGGCTGCAGGACGCCTTCCCCGAGTCGCCCGTGCCCAATCGCGTCGCCATAGTTGTAGCCCTGTATTCCATCCTCACCTTGGGTGGCATGGCGGTGTTCGGCAAACACCAGTGGCTGCGCCACGCCGAGGCCTTCACCGTCGCCTTCGGCCTGCTGTCCAAGTTCTCCATCACCGAGGTGCGGGTAAAGGACCCTGCCCTGTGCAGGGCGTGTGACGCGGACTGCCTTGACGGTGAGGGTGAGTGCGTTGACTGCTACGAGTGCTTCGAGAAGTCCCGGAGCAGGGAGGTGAACCTTCGCCCCTGGGCCATCGGCTTGGCCCGGACCCACGGCATCACCAACGACGTGCTGGCCGTCGTCGTGCTTCTGCTGGCCACCGTCACTTTCGACGGCTTCAGCGCTACCCCGGGGTGGGTGGAGTTCCAGACCTTTTCCGCGATCGCCTTCCCTTGGCTGGCTGCCAACCAGACCTACAACAGCCTGATTATCGCCGACACCCTGGGCGTCCTGCTGTTCCCCGTTGCGTTCTTCCTGGTCTACCTGGCTTTCACTTATTTCGTCTCTGGCGCAATCGACAAGAGCCGCGGCGCGTTGGAGTTGGCCCGCGCCTTCGCATTCTCCCTTATTCCCATCGCTTTGGCTTACAACATCGCCCATTTCGTGAACCTGTTGCTCATACAAGGGCAACTGATCATACCGCTGGCATCCGACCCTTTCGGGTACGGCTGGGACCTCTTCGGCACCGGCGGTTACGAACTGAACCTCGACATCATCAACGCCGCCATCCTGTGGTATCTGTCCATCGCCGTCATCGTGGCCGGCCACATTCTGGCCGTGTACCTTTCCCACTTGGCCGCGTCACGCATCTTTCAAGACCACGGAGCGGCCACGCAAAGCCAGTATCCCATGCTGACGTTGATGGTAATGTACACCGTCGTCAGCCTGTGGATAATCGCCCAGCCCATAGTAGTGTAGCGACTGCCAACGCAAATCGTTCGGCATTCGTCGTCAGGTAGCTTGGCGGTTGGTCATGGTGTAAGATTAACCGCACGTTCGAATTAAAAACGCTTCCGCCTCCCGCCGGTCCTGCGGGCGGATGTTTGGTCCAGGAGGACTGCTGTGGCAAGGATAACCATCGTCGGCACCGGGTTAATCGGCACCTCTCTGGCTATGGCGTTAAGGAAGGCCAACCTGCCTAACCTTGAGTTGGTGGGGACCGACAACAACGGCAGCGTCCGCCGGGGCGCCGAAAGGTCTCATGCGTTCCACCGGGTTGAAGCCAGGTTGTTGCCGGCCATAGAAGAAGCCGACATCCTCGTCTTCGCCACTCCGGTCATGGCTATCAGGGACCTCATGCAGGCTATCGGGCCCGAGATACCCGCCGGTTGCGTGGTGACCGACGTTGGCAGCACCAAGAAAGAGGTGCTGGAGTGGGCCAACGAATACCTGCCCAGAACGGTTGACTTCGTGGGCGGACATCCGATGGCAGGCAAGGAGACGCCCGGCCCGGAAAACGCCGACCCGGAACTGTTCAGGAACCGGCCCTACTGCATCGTCCCCAGCGTGAACGCCAACCAGAGGGCGGTATCCGAGATCAGCACCATGGCCGAGGCCATCGGCGCCAAGCCCTTCTTCATCGGGGTGGGCGAACACGACAGCTTCGTCGCCGCGGCCAGCCACCTTCCCTTCCTGCTCTCAACCGCCTTGGTGAGTTGCACTTCCAAGAGCGCCAATTGGGAGGACATCGCCAAGCTGGCCTCAAGCGGGTTCAACGGTGTATCCCGCTTGGCTTCCGGCGACCCCGTGATGCACAAGGACATCTGCGTCAGCAACCCTGAACCTATCGTGGCTTGGATAGACGCCTTCATCAGGGAACTGTACGAAGTCCGCAAGGCGCTGACCCACGAGGAGGGGCCGGACGCCGACGCAATTCTCGAGATGTTCGAGCAGGCCGCCACCGCGCGGGCCCACTGGCTGGCTGGCACGGTGCCTTCCAGGTCCGCGCAAGCCTCCCCCGAGTTGCCCACCTTCGGTGAGAGCATGGGCGAGATGTTCGCCGGCTCCAAGATAATGCAGGCCCAGCGGCGTATGTTCCGCGGCGGCACAGAGCAGGACCGAGACCAAGAGCGAGAGCGGAGACGCCGGTAACGTCGCCGGCCTTTCCGCCATAAATAACTTCTCCAACGACTGAAACGCGGACCACAAACGTTCGACCATTTGAGGATAGCCGGATTGCAGCAGACCATCCGTCAACCCGCGACTCTGAAGGGGACACTCAGCGTACCTGGGGACAAGTCCATCTCCCACAGGTCGTTGATTCTTAATGCCATCGCCGAAGGTGAAGCTAACGTCACCGGTCTCTCCGGCGGTGACGACGTCCTCTCCACCATGCGGTGCTTGCAGGCGATGGGAGTGAATATCACGCCGGGCACCGAAGAAGGAGCGTACACCGTTACCGGCTCCGGCCCGACCCTGCGGGAACCGGCCGATATTCTTGATGCCGGCAACAGCGGCACCACGATGAGGTTGCTGTCCGGCCTGCTGGCGTCCCAACCCTTCCTGTCCGTGCTGACCGGCGACGGGTCCCTTCGTACCCGGCCAATGGGAAGGGTTGTCCAACCCTTGCAGCAGATGGGCGCCCAAGTCATGGGACGCAACGGCGACACTCTGGCGCCCTTGATCTTTCGCGGCGGCGACCTGCGGGGCATTGAATACACCATGCCCGTCGCCAGCGCTCAGGTGAAGTCGTGCATCATGCTGGCGGGCATGTTTGCAGGGCAGGACACCGTTCTGCACCAACCGGCCCTGTCCCGGGACCACACCGAGCGTATGCTGACCGCCATGGGGGCCTCAGTAAAGACCGATGGCTTGGACCTCACCGTCCGATCCGGCCCGCTTCATTCCGTGAACATAGCGGTGCCCGGCGACATCAGTTCCGCCGCTTTCTGGCTGGTCCTTGGATTATGTCACCCTAACGCGAGGGTGTTGGTACGTGGGATAGGCCTTAACCCCAGCCGCACCGGGATAATGGAAGCCCTGCAGGCGATGGGAGCGGGGTCCAACCTCGGCTTGGTGGACGAACGGATGGAAGGAGGCGAACCCGTAGCCGACCTGCTGGTTACCTCAGGGGAACTCACCGGCATCGAAGTCGGCGGCGACCTCATCCCTCGAATCCTCGACGAATTGCCTATCCTGGCCGTGGCCGCCTGCTTCGCCAACGGTACGACGATCATCAGGGACGCCGCCGAGTTGCGTGTCAAGGAGTCGGACCGCATCAACACCACCGTCACCGAACTTTCCCGTCTAGGCGCCAGAATCGAAGAGCGGGAAGACGGCATGGTCATCCACGGTTCCGGAAACCTCCGGGGGGCCGCCTGCCGGAGTTGGGGCGACCACCGCCTTGCTATGTCGCTGGGAGTCGCTGGGCTGCTGGCCCAAGGGGAGACGATCGTGGAAGACGCCGACGCCGCCACCGTATCTTATCCCCAATTCTGGGACCACTTGGCTTCCTTGTCAGAGAACTGAACCGTGACCCGCCGAATTGAGGATACGTCTGACCAGCTCCTGCCGGAGGCCCAACCGGCCCCGCCACTGCTGGTGGTATTGTCCGGCCCCTCCGGTGTCGGCAAGGACGCAGCACTGGAAAAGCTGAAGCAGTTGGACCGGCCTTGGCGCTTCGTGGTCACCGCCACCACTCGTCAACCCCGCGCCGGTGAACAGGAAGGCAAGGACTACATTTTCCTGGAGTTGGACACATTCCTGAAAATGAAGGAACGGGACGAGTTCCTGGAATGTGCAGAGGTCTTCGGCAACTGGTATGGAGTGCCCAGGAACCAAGTGCGGCAGGGATTGCAGGAAGGGCGGGACGTCATATTGAAGATTGACGTGCAGGGGGCCGACACGGTGCGCCGCCTTGCCCCCGAAGCCGTGTCCATCTTCATGGTGCCCGGCTCCTACGAACAATTGCGGCGCCGTCTGAACCTCCGCATGACTGATTCTTCGGACCAGATAGAGTTGCGGCTCAACGAGGCTTGGAGCGAACTCGCCAGGGCCGCCGACTACGATTACCGCGTGGTCAACCATGACGATCAACTGGACCAAGCCATCGCCGACATCGACGCCATCATCGGCGCAGAGAAATGCCGGGTAAAGCCCCGCATGGTACAGATGATATGATGGGCCGGTCGAAAGTTGCCAAAGGATTCAAGGTGAACCGATGAGTACCAAGTCCACGTCCAGCGCACCAAGACCCAGGCTGCCCGAGTGGTTGAAAGTACGGGCCCCCGGCAGCCCTCGGTACATAGAACTGAAGGCCCTGATGCGAGGCCAGCAGTTGCACACGGTGTGCGAGGAGGCCCATTGCCCCAACATCGGCGAGTGCTGGAATCGCGGCACCGCCACCTTCATGATACTGGGCGATATTTGCACCCGGCGCTGTCACTACTGCGCGGTAACCACCGGGCGCCCTGCCGGGGTTGACCTCCAGGAACCCAACCGGCTGGCCGAGACGGTGCAGACCATGGGTCTGCGCTACTGTGTAATCACCTCGGTGAACCGGGACGACCTTCCGGACGGCGGCGCTTTTATCTTCGCCAGTTGCATCAAGCGGGTCCGGGACCTGAACCCCGACTGCCGCATCGAGGTCCTCATCCCTGACTTCGCCGGGTCTTGGCCCGCTTTGCAAAAGGTGCTTGACGCCCGCCCGGACGTGCTGAACCACAACATCGAGTCCACCAACCGCATCTTCCCTCGCGTCCGACCCAAGGGCGACTACCAACGCTCACTGGAACTGCTCGCCAAGTGTAAGGAACTGTCGCCGGGCATGGTCACCAAGTCCGGCATCATCGTCGGAATGGGCGAGACCGTTGACGAGGTCGTGGACACCATGCGCGACCTGAGGAGCGTGGACTGCGACCTCCTCACCATAGGCCAGTATCTGCGGCCGTCAGCCAAACATCTGGCCATTGACCGCTTCTACACTCCTGCCGAGTTCGAGGAGTTGCGCCTGATCGGTCAGGAATTGGGATTCGCCCACGTTGCATCAGGCCCTTTGGTTCGCAGTTCCTACCACGCCGACGAGCAGCACGACGCCGCCTACGCCGCAACCACTCCAACCTGAAGGTTCGACGGACATCTCCGTTGCCGCTTTCCCCCATCCGTCACTCCCGTGCATCCGTCACTCCCGCGAAGGCGGGAGTACACCCAAAATCATCATGCAACTTTCCCGAACCCGTCCATCAAGTATCCGTCCGGACCCGCCGGACTTGGTCTTCACAAACGCCCGAGTTTTGACGTTGGAGGACGACCAACCGATTGCGGAGGCGCTCGCCATCCATGGGGATAAGATTACAGCGGTTGGCCGGACCGAAGCCGTTGCGCCTCTGGCCGGACCGGATACCAGGACCATCGACTGTCGGGGCAGAACTGTCATGCCCGGGTTTGTGGATGCCCATTGTCACCTGTTGGCCCAAGCCTCTGCACATAGCGCCTTGGATTGCAGCCCCAATACCGTCAACTCCATCGAGGAATTACAAGAACTGGTGCGGCGCAAGGCCAACGCCACTCCCTCAGGCCAATGGATTCGCGGCGTTGGCTACGATCACCTGTCCCTGTCGGACGGCCGCCACCCCACGCGGGATGATCTGGACCCCATATCTGCCAATCATCCGGTCCGGCTCAACCACCGCAGCGGCCACGCTGCCGTATTGAACAGCCGGGCCTTGGAAATCGCCGGTATCGACGACGCCACGCCCGACCCGGTGCAGGGAGTGATCGACCGCGACCCCGCTACGGGGAGACCTACCGGGCTGCTGTTGGAACTCTCCGAGTTCTTGCGCTCGCGCCTGGGAATGTCGAGAGATTCGACCCAACTGGAGGCCGACGTCGCCACGCTCGACCGGTCCTTGCTGAGCTACGGTATAACGTCAGTACAGGATGCCGGCGCCAACAACGGCTTGGAACGGTGGCGCACCTTCCGGTCGCTTCAGGCATCGGGAAAGCTGTCCTGCCGCATCACCATGATGGCGGGCGCCCATCATCTGGAGGAACTGTCATCGGAAGGGTTGCAGTGGGGAAGCGGCGGCAACCTGCTCAGGTTGGGCCACGCCAAGATAATGCTGACGCTCACCACCGGCGCGTTGCATCCAAGCGAACGGGAGTTGAAACAAATCGTCAATGACGCCCATCGACGTGGATTCCCCGTGGCCATTCATGCAATAGAGCGGGAGGCTGTAGAAGCCAGCGTGCAAGTCTTGGATGAGTCTCGCCTTGAATCAAGCCTCCCTGAAGGCACAAGAGACCGCATCGAGCATTGCGCTGAGTGCCCTCCTCCTCTGGTACATAGGATAAAGAAATCGGGCGCGTCGGTGGTCACCCAGCCAGGGTTCATCTATTGGAATGGGGACGATTATCTGCACCGGGTAGAACCCTCCATGCTGCCTCACCTGTACCCCTCTGCCGCGTTGCTGGAGGCCTCCGTGCCTTTGGCGTTCAGCTCCGATGGGCCTGTAATAGACGCCAACCCTTGGCCGGGCATTTACAGCGCGGTGACCGCAAAGACTAGGGATGGCAATACTCTGCTTTCGGGGTCTTCTTCCCGTACTCCGCCCATAACCGTCATGGACGCCTTGCGTTGCTATACCTTGGGCGCCGCTTATGCCGAAGGAACGGAAGACCTGAAGGGAAGCATTCGGCCGGGAAAGCTGGCCGACTTGGTGGTGCTGGACTCAGACCCCACTGCCATTCAGCCGGAGCAACTGCGGAGCATCAAAGCAGTCATGACGGTGGTTGGCGGCAGGACAGCTTGGGAAAAGGAGACGTGATCTAACTACTGCGCACCTGGATATACTCCGGCAGAGCAGCCAATGAGCTTTTCGCCTCGCACTCCGGCAGAGTGTCCAGACACTTCGCCGCATTTTCACAATACTGGCCTATGACTTCGTAGCACTCCTCGACAATACCGGAGTTGTTGATCATTTCAAGTACTTGCTCCAGCTTGCCGGCAACCGCCGCGCCCCCATCATTCCCTCCGCCCCCGTCATTCCCGCGAAGGCGGGAATCCATGGCGAACAACTCCAGCACCGGGTTGTCCTGGGGGTACTTCTCCATTAACAGAATTGTAGGCAATGTCAGCACGCCCTGCAGAAGGTCGTTGCCGACGGGCTTGCCCAACTCCACCGCGTCGCCCTGCACGTCCAGCATATCGTCGACCATCTGGAATGCCATCCCGATGTTGTACCCGTAGTCGCTCATCGCTTGGATCTGGGGCTCCGGCGCCCCGCCAAGAATTGCTCCAGTCTCGCCGGCGGTGCGGAACAGGGAAGCTGTCTTGCGGTAAATCCGGTGGTGATAACGCTCCCGTGCCTGTTCCGGGTTGAACGCGTCGAAGAACTCCGCTATCTCTCCGCTGGCCAGTTCCATGATCGTCTCGGAAAACCGTCGAATCACCCGGATGTTATGCGTATCGCAAACGAAGGTGGCGGATGTGGCGAAAATGTAGTCCCCTAAGAGCACCGCCATCTTTTTACCCCATTGGCTGCTCACCGTAGGGCGCCCTCTACGGAGGTCCGAGTTGTCCACCGTGTCGTCGTGGATCAGGGTGGCGAGGTGCAGCAACTCCACTGCACCCGCCATAATGATGGGATTTTCGGGATCGTGCGGATAGAACCGGGAAGCGAGCAGGGTAATGGCGGCGCGTATGCGCTTGCCTTTCGAGTCCAGCACATGGTCGAGCAGAGGTTCCAAGTAGGAGGGGCTCGTCGGACGAAGGTCTCGTAACCGCTCTTCAACCGAGGCCAAATCGGAACTGACCGGGGAATAGATAAACGCAGTGCGCTCATCCAAGCCTTGTGGTGAATAATTCACTATACGGCGCCGGCTCCCAAGCGTTGGACCTCTTGATCGACAACCTCTGGCTCCAGCTTGGTGTAGAGAGGCGCAGGCATGCGCAGGGGCTTCTCAGGCTCTACCGACTTCAGCAAAACGTCGAAGTCCCAACTCTCGTCGGCAATACTGCCGTCGAACCCCAAGAACTCGTGGAGACGCTGGGCGCTGAAGGGAAGGAAAGGGTATAAAGTCATTTTCAAGCAGTTGATGACGCAAATAGCCGTCCACAGTGTAGTTGCCGCCTCGCCTCGGTCCTCTCTGATAGTCCGCCAAGGGGCCTTGGCGTCCAAGTAACGGTTGACTTCCTGCGCCAAGCCGAAAGACCGCGCGATTGCTGCTTTGAAGTGACAAGCGTGCAAATCTTGGTCCACCTCTTCCATCGCCTCCCGCGCCGCGGCCAGAAGCCGCTCGTCGATCTCCTTGAGAGGCCCTGCAGTCGGAGTTTGACCGTCGAAGTTCCGGTAGGTGAAAGACAGCACACGGTGTACCAGGTTCCCGAAGGTGGCCACCAACTCTTCATTGTTGCGGCGCACAAACTCAGCCCAGGAAAAGTTGGCGTCGCTCGTCTCCGGCATATTGATGGAAAGCAGGTAACGCAGTGGGTCCGGGTCGTACCGGGACAGGTAGTCCGGTGCCCACACGGCCCAATTTTCACTGGTGGAGAACTTCCGGTCTTCCAAGCCCAGGAACTCATTAGCGGGAACATCGTGGGGTAAATTGAGACCGCCGTAGCCCATCAGCATCGCCGGCCAGATCAGCGTATGGAAGGGTATGTTGTCCTTTCCGATGAAGTAGTAGGCCTTGGTGTCGGGGTCCTTCCAGAACTGCTCCCACCGTTCGCTGTCGCCGGTGCGCTGCGCCCACTCTATAGCCGCCGACAAATAGCCGCTGACGGCCTCGAACCACACGTAAATTCGCTTCCCCTCATAGCCTTCCAACGGCACCGGGACTCCCCAAGTGAGGTCCCTGGTGATTGCCCGGTCCTTCAGCCCTCCCTCGAGGTAACGCCGCGTGAAGTTCTGAACGTTGGCCCGCCAATGCGGTTGCCGGTTGACCCACTCCAGCAACGGTTCCTCGAACGCCGAAAGCTTGAGGAAAAAATGGTCCGATTCCCTGAATTCCGGTTCACCGCCGGAGATCACGCACCTGGGCGCTATCAGGTCTTGCGGGTCAAGTGTGCGCCCGCAATTGTCGCACTGGTCGCCTCTCGCCCTCTCGAACCCGCAATAGGGACAGGAGCCGTTCACGTACCTGTCGGGCAAAAACCGGTCGCACTCGGCGCAGTAGGCCAGTTGCATCGGCTGCTCGTACAGATAGCCCCGCTCCAGAAGCACCAGGAACAGGTCGTGGACAACCTTCTCGTGGTTTTCGGTATGAGTAGACGTAAACAGGTCGAACGATATCCCCAACTGCTCCCACGTCTCCAGGAACTGGGGATGATACCGGTTCAGCACCTCTTCGGGGGTTATCCCCTCCTGTTCGGCCCGGACCGTGATGGGCGTTCCGTGGCTGTCGCTGCCCGACACCATGAGGACTTCATTGCCCTTGACCCGGTGATAGCGGGCGAAAATATCCGCCGCCAGATAGCAACCTGCTATGTGACCCAAGTGCAAAGGCCCGTTGGCGTAAGGCCAAGCAACCCCGATAAATATTCGCTCCGACACCGCCCCTAATCCCTCATCACCCTTCCCGTACAATCCTTGCCTCGCAGGGGCAAGTTATCAGGGCAGGGAAAGTCGCCCCCTACCAGTATTCCCCAAGGGGACATCGCGCTTATTTTAACATACTGGAACGGCGGTAATGCGCTGTTGCCCGTCGGCAACGTTAAAATCGTATTGACAACCCTTCGGCGCACTGATAGCATTTTGTGCCAAGATTTACGAAATCCGCGAAGATGGGAAGTAGTAGGGGTACCCTGTCACAGAGAGCCGGCGGCTGGTGCAAGTCCGGTGTCAGAAGGGCCTTGAACTCGTCCCGGAGCGTTCCGCCTGAAAGTATAGTAGGGCGCGACGGGTGGCGCCGTTACAGGCCGTTGAGTAGTTCCGAGTTCCAGGCTGGGTTAGTGCAGAAGTGTTGAAACAGGTGCAATAATGGAGCCTGGCTACCGGAAAAGAAGGGTGGTACCGCGGGAGATATGACCCGTCCCTTCATGGGATGGGTTTTTTTATGCCCGTAGAATGGGTCCCGCAAGAAGGAATGAGATGAAACTTACCGGTGCAGAAATAGTTTGTGAGAGCCTCCTGCAGGAGGGAGTGGACGTGATGTTCGGGCTACCGGGAGGAGCGGTCCTGCCGCTCTACGGTGCCCTGGCCAAGTATCCCCAGCTCCACCACATTCTGGTAAGGCACGAGCAGGCAGCCGCAATGGCCGCCGACGGGTACGCTCGCGCCACCGGCAAGGTGGGCGTATGCACCGCCACCTCGGGGCCGGGAGCCACCAACCTGATCACCGGTATCGCCTCGGCCCAGATGGACTCGATACCTATGGTGGCCATCACTGGCCAGGTGCCCAGGGCGGCTATCGGCCGCGACGCCTTCCAGGAGACTGACGTCACTGGAATCACGCTCCCGGTCACCAAGCACAATTACCTGGTTATGGACGTTACGGAGGTAGCCCCTGCCATCAAGGAGGCATTCCACATCGCCCGCACCGGCCGTCCCGGCCCTGTGCTGGTGGACATACCAAAGGACGTCCTTCAGGGCGACAAAACGGAGTTCGTTTGGCCGGAGACCGTGGACTTGGCCGGGTACAATCCGCCCGGGGAGGCCGACGCTGCAGAAGTCGCCTTCGCCGCCAAGCTCATCAATGAAGCGAAACGGCCGATTATCATAGCGGGCCATGGAGTGCTGATTTCGCACGCTTACGAAGAGTTGAAAGCACTTGCGGAAAAGGCCCAGATCCCCGTGATCACCACGCTGCTTGGGATAAGCTCCTTCCCAACCGACCACTACCTGAGCATGGGTATGCCCGGAATGCACGGCATGGCCTATGCCAGCTTGGCCATTGACGAGGCAGACCTCCTGGTCTGCTTGGGAATGCGGTTCGACGATCGGGTCACCGGCAGGCTTTCGGACTTCGCCCCCAACGCCAAGATCGTTCACGTGGACGTCGACCCATCGGAGGTGCACAAGAACGTCAAGGCCACCGCCCCTGTAGTGGGGGACATGAAGTGCGTGCTACAACAACTGCTGCCCCTCGTCGAACCCAACGTCCACATCGACTGGCTCCAGCATTGCGATACCCTGCGGGCGGAGCACCCCTCGATACATATTCGGCATACCGACAGGTTGTTGCCCCAGTTCGTCCTCCGGCGGTTGACCGAGGCCACTGGAGGCGACGCGATCATCGTGACAGGGGTGGGCCAGCATCAGATGTGGGCTGCCCAGTATTGCGCCTTCAGCGAACCCAACACCCTCATTACGTCCGGCGGGTTGGGGTCCATGGGGTTCGAGGTGCCCGCGGCCTTGGGGGCCAAGGTTGGACGGCCCGACAAGACCGTCTGGTCCATTGCCGGAGACGGCGGATTCCAGATGACTTTATGCGACCTGGCGACGGCGGTGGAAAACAAAATCAACGTCAAGTTCGCCATCCTCAACAACGGCGTCCTGGGCATGGTGCACCAGTGGCAGGACCTGTTCTACGAACGGGACTACTTCGCCACGGTCTACTCTGCGAATCCCGACTTTGTGAGGCTCGCCGAAGCCTACGGCATCCCCGGCATCCGTGTAACCGAGAAAAACGATGTCAACGCCGCCATCCAGCAGGCCATGGAGATTCCAGGTCCAGTGGTGGTGGACTTTGTAGTCAAAGAAGACGAGAACGTTTACCCCATGATCCCGGCGGGCGAGTCGGTCCACGAGATGATGGAAGAGCCGTTGAGCGAGGTTTCATCTTAGATGAATCAGAACGGGCATTACCGCGAGCAACTCCACACAATCGTCGCCTTGGTGCAGGACAAGCCGGGAGTGTTGACCCGGGTGGCCAGTATGTTCCGGCGCCGCGGCTTCAACATCGCCAGCCTCGCCGTAGGCAAAAGCGAGCAGCCCGGGCTGTCCCGCATGACCTTTGTCGTGACCGGTGGGGAAGATACGGTCAGCCAGGTCACCAAGCAGTTGGACAAGTTGATCGACGTGATCCGCGTGTCCAACCTCTCCGGCGAAGAGGTCGTGGCCCGTGAATTGGCATTGATGAAGGTACGGACCACAACCGACAACCGGGCGGAGATAATCCAGATCGTCCATCTGTTCAGGGGCAACGTCGTGGACGTTGGCGCCCAGTCCATGGTCATCGAAATCACCGGGGAAGAAGATAAAATCAACGCCCTGAATGATCTTCTGGAACCCTTCGGCATCATTGAGATGCTGCGCACCGGCTTGGTAGCCATGGTGCGTGGCCAGTCCAACGCTAGGGTCAGCGATGACGTGGGGCTGGAACAGCCAAGGTTCAGCTACGAACCGGAAATTCGGGCCGCTCACATGGCGACGGCGAATTACGAAGGGGTTTAAGAACCCAGCGACGCTCGAAAAGAAGGACTATAGACACTGGAGCGCCGGGCAAACAGCACAGCCGCCGAAAGGCTGGATTGAGGAGAACCATGGTAAACGTTTATTACGATCAGGATGCGGACCTGGATATCTTGGCAGGCAAGACCATTGGCATGGTTGGCTACGGCAGCCAGGGTCACGCCCACGCCCTTAACCTGAAAGACAACGGGCAGAAAGTAATCGTTGGACTGTATCCCGGCAGCCGGAGCCGGGCCACCGCCGAAGAGGCGGGGCTGGAAGTGGCCGACGTACCGGAAGTGGCCAAGGTCGCCGATGTTCTTATGATGGCCATTCCTGACCATGTGCAGGGCGGGGTGTACCGGGACCAGATCGCCCCCAACCTCAGGCCCGGCAGCGCCTTCATGGTCGCCCACGGCTTCAGCATCCACTACCGTGAGGTGGTCCCGTCGCCGGAAATGGACGTGATGATGGTCGCGCCCAAGGCCCCAGGCCACCGGATGCGCGAACTCTTTACCGAGGGAGTAGGCGTCCCGTGCCTGCTGGCGGTGCACCAGGACGCTACCGGCAACGCCAAGCAGATTGGCTTGGCTTACGCCAAAGGAGTAGGCTGCACCGGGGCCGGTGTGCTGGAGACCACCATCAGGGACGAGACCGAAAGCGACCTGTTCGGTGAACAGTCGATACTGTGCGGAGGAGTCACCGCATTGGTCAACGCCGCATTCGAGACCCTCGTGGAGGCGGGGTACCCCCAGGAAATCGCCTACTTCGAGTGCTTGCACGAACTGAAGATGATTGTGGACCTTATGTACCAGGGTGGCCACAACTACATGCACTTCTCGGTAAGCGACACTGCGGAGTATGGTTCCCTGAGCCGCCGTGACCGGATTATCGACGAACACGTGCGCGAGAACATGCGCGGCATCCTGAGGGAAATCCAGGACGGCACCTTCGCCCGAGAGTGGATTTCAGAGAACGACGAGGGTCGCCCCCGGTTCAATCCAATGCGCCAAGCCGCCCAGACGGCGCCCATAGAGAACATAGGCAAGGAACTGCGGGCCATGATGCCATGGATGGACCCCAAGTAGGATTAGAACAATGGTAACTACTACGGAATCGCCCGACGGAGAGAGACTGGCCAGGGTCGAGACCCGTCTCGAAAACCTTGAGACACTGATCGGAGACCTTCGAAACGACCTTCGCGAGTTTCGGTTGGAAACCCGCGAGAACTTTCGCGAGTTTCGATCAGAAACCCACGAGAACCTTCGTGAATTGCGTACCAGGATGGACAAGCAATTCCTGTGGGTCCTGGGTATCATGTTCACAATGTGGATATCGCTATTCGTACTGATCGCCACATTCATGATTGCCATTATCAATAAACTGAGCTAATGGGAGCGGCAAATTTTATGAGGCAGGAGATGTTGAGAGTAGTTCACCATCGCGCCTTGGTCTTGGCTGGGCTGAGCGCGGTGGACTACGTGACCCTGCGCCCCTTTCTGAGCGCCGCAGTTGGCGGCCACGTCCATTAGTCTCGATAATCTACAGAAAGGGATTGAGGAATAACGACAATGGCTAACGAACGAGTAATGCTACTGGACACCACTCTCCGGGATGGAGAACAGTCCGCCGGCATCGGCATGACCGGTGCGGAGAAAATGGAAATCGCCCGCCAGTTGCAGCGGATGAACGTCGATATCATCGAGGCGGGGTTCGCCGCCAGTTCTCCCGGCGATTTCGAGGCGGTTTCCAACATCGCCAAAGAGGTCAAGGGACCCATCATCGCTTCCTTGGCCCGGGCCCATCCAAACGACGTAGACCAAGCTTGGAGGGCCGTGCAGCACGCTGAGCGGCCGCGTATCCACGTGTTCCTCTCGTCATCGGAAATTCACCAGATGCACCAGCTTCGCAAGAACCGGGAAGAGGTCATGGAGATGGCCGTTAACATGGTGGAGCGGGCCAAGAGTTACTGCCCCGACGTCGAGTTCTCCCCCATGGACGCCACCAGGACCAACCCTGAATATCTGTACCAGATGCTGGCCGAGGTCATCAGGGCTGGCGCCACGACTATCAACATCGCCGACACCGTGGGTTACGCGATTCCTTCCGCAAGCGGCTTCGCCAGGCTGTTGCAGGACATAAAAGCCAACGTGCCGGGCATCGACGACGTGGTGTTGAGCGTCCATTGCCACAACGATCTGGGGCTGGCCGTTGCCAACAGCTTGACGGCCATCGAGGTTGGAGCGCGGCAGGTCGAGGGCTGCATCAACGGGATCGGCGAACGGGCCGGCAACGCCTCTCTGGAAGAGATCATAATGGCCCTGGATACCCGAAGGGACCACTTCGGGATGGACATCGGCATAGACACCACCCAGATTTATCCGTCCTCTCGCATGGTCAGCCGCATCTCCGGGATGCCCGTGCAACCCAACAAGGCGGTGGTGGGCGAAAACGCGTTCCGCCACGCCTCGGGAATCCACCAGGACGGCGTCATCAAGGACCGCTCAACCTACGAGGTAATGCAACCGGAGCGTGTGGGAGTACCGGGCAACAGCCTTGTTCTGGGCAAGCTCAGCGGACGCGCCGGCCTGCAGGCCCGGTTGGAGGCCCTGGGCTACAGCCTGTCCAGGGAGGAAGTGTCCCGCGTGTTCGAGTCGTTCAAGGACTTGGCCGACCGGAAGCGCGAAGTCACCGACCGCGACCTGGAAATCCTCATGGACGAAGAGGCGCGGGAGGCCAATGAGCCCATAAGCTACACGCTTGACCAAGTGCAGTTCAGCGGGGGCGACCACGGCATAGCCACCGCCACCGTCCGATTGATTGACACCGATGGGAACACTGTGACCGATGCCGCCACCGGCAACGGTCCGGTCAACGCCATCTGCAACGCCGTCGACCGTGCCATCGGCGTAGAAAACCGGGTGGTCGACTTCAACGTGCAAGCTGCCACTGAAGGCCGGGACTCCCTGGGAACGGTCACCATCCGTATCGCAAAGGATGGCAAGACCTACACCGGGCGCGGCGCTGACACCGATATCGTGGTGGCCAGCGCCAAGGCCTATCTGAGCGCCGTCAACCGCCAGTTGGCCTCCGACGAGTCGTCCAACGTTCCCGCTCTCGGCTCCACGCCGGACTAGGCGGTCAGTATCACGGGATTCAGCAAGGGGGCGTTTATTGCGCCCCCTTCGTGTCTATAGGACTTACACCAGCCTCATCTGGAATCCCGTATCCTGGGATTGGCCTCCCGTCGACAGGTGCACCGCCGGTATGCCTGACCCTCTAAGATGGTCCGCCAGTTCCGGGAACCCGTTGACTGTGTAGACACGCTGGGGTTGGGCCAACCGAACGTACTCCAATAGCTCGTTGAAGTCCGGGTGATCGCTCAACGGCAGGCTGGCGTCGCCCCTTCGTCCCCACCGGTTTCCGCCGTCTACCGCCCATCCCGTCAACTCCATGTGTCGTAGACGCCTGTACCCTTTTACCAGCGTTGAACTCCGTTTACCGGGCGGGCACAGCAGTATGTGCCCTTCCGGCCAATCCCCATCGAACAACCGCGGGTCTCTTGGAAAAGCAACTCCGGCCTGCTGGTACGCCTCGGCGACTTCATATATGCCCTCGTCCACCAGTACATCCAAGCCTTGCGCCAGCAGGTGATATAGAACCTCTTGGGACTTCCCCAGCCTCCATCCCTGCACCACCGGTCTCTCTCCCTTCGACAGCCAGTTTCGCAACGTTTGGGTAGCCGTTGACAGCACTTGGTCCTGGTCGGGGAAGACATACCTTGGCCTGCCATAGGTTGACTCGATTATCAGGGTGTCGCACGGAACGATTTCCAAGGGTTCGTTGGTGGGGCTGGGACGCATCTTTATGTCCCCGGTGTACAACACCCTTTCACCCGTGGCCTTGGACTGCACCAAGCATTGCGCCGATCCCAGACAATGCCCCGCCGGATGCAGCGTTAGAGTGTAAAGCTCCGTTTCCAGTGGTTCGTGGTAGTCAAGTGTGACTGGGTCCGACCGCTTGAGGTAGTCGGACAGCAACAATCGGGTATTGGGAGTCAACACCGGCCGGCTGTGGCGGGCGGTATGGTCGGAATGAGCGTGGGATATGAGGCTGCTCTCCCGCTTTCGAAGGGAGTCCAGCCAAAGGTCCAACTCCGGGAGATACACTCCCCGGTCAAAGACTACCTGCAAATCTCCAAATCCCCGAGCTGCAAATCTCCCGTCTTGGCCGGCCCAGTATACCACGCGTCATACAGGCCGACCGGACCGCAGGAAGCACGTTACCGTCGCTTTATGTAAATCACGCCTGACGATGTACCTTGCCCGGAATGAACATCGGGTGCTGGAAGGCGGCCTGCTTGTGCAAAATTGGTATCGTAGCAGGGGTTGAAGTGATGTATAATCCTTGTTGCGTCCCTAACGAAGGGCGCGAATCCTGAAATATTGATTGGAGAAGGTTGGGATATGCCTGCACAAGTTGGTGACCCGGCGCCCGATTTTACCCTTCCATCGGTAAGTGAAGGCGATATCACTTTGAGCAGTTTCAAGGGCCAGAAACCCGTAGTCCTGTCGTTCCACGTCTTCGACTTCACATCTGGTTGAACGATGCAAGCCTCCTTGTTCCGGCAGCACCACGCCGGATTCGAGGAGCGAAATGCCCAGGTGTTGGGCATAAGCTGTGACACGGTAGCCGCCCACAGGGCTTGGTCTACAAGCATGGGAGGCCTCCCTTACCCGGAATTGTCGGACTTCCACCCAAAGGGCAGGGCGACTCAGGCCTATGACCTGTGGAACGAAGAACGCGGCGCGGGCAATCGCGCGGTGATCATAGTAGACAAAGAGGGAATCATCCGTTTCAGGCAGACCTACGTGCCGGGGGTGTTGCCCGACCCGTCGGACATACTCGCCGAACTGGACAAGCTCAATTAGGTCCGCCCAAAACAGGAGGCCTGCAAAATGCAGGCCTCTTTAACGTCTTGGTTCCTGTCGGACTGCGCGTGGATTAGCTGCCGATCTTCTCTATCAAGTAGCGCCGGGTGCCGCGAGGTACATTGATTTCAACCTCTTCACCAGCTTGGCGGTTCATCAAGGCCTGTCCTACCGGCGAGACGGTGGATATCTTTCCCGAAGCAACGTCGGCCTCCCGGACATCCACCAGCGTATAGCTCATCTTCTTGCCCGAGTCAATATCCTTCAGAGTCAGCTTCGAACCCACCACTACTTTTTGCTGCGCAACCCGGCGTCCACTGTCTACAACGATGGTGTTTGCCAAGCTGGCTTCCAACTCCCTGATTTTGGACTCCACGATACCCTGGCGTTCTTTCGCTGCTTCAAGTGGAGCGTTCTCACGAAAGTCCTTGTCTTCCATGGCCCGACGGATATCTGCGATGACATCGACACGCTCTCCCTTGAGTTGCTCCAACTGGGCCAGCAGACGGTTGTAGCCTTCCTGGCTCAACTGGGGAGCATTCTCCTCGGCAATAGGGGAGGCGCCGGTCCGGGAGGCGCTATTGCGGCGGCTTCTGGGTACTCTCAAATGGGCCGCAAGCCCATTCTGTATCCAGCCTTCGTCTTTCAGGTAAGCAAGGAAAGTCTTCAATGGGCTGAGCCTGCTGGCTGATTCCGCACCGCCCCGGCCTATATGCTGGGCGTAGTCAGCCACTTCCGACGGAGAGAGGTCGCTCACACTGCGCTCGCGTCCGCACCAAGCCACGAAACGACCTAGCTCTTGATGCCCATCCTGGGCTTTCTTCCCACCCTTCTTGGCGGCGACAAATTTGGTCAGCGCTTCGGAAAGAGACGGATTACTCTCGCTCACCAATGCTATACCTCCATCCCTTGGCGTATTCACAAATAAGCCCACACCCGGCGGTCCGCCTGTGTGGGCATTCTTCTAATCGAAGGAGTCTGAATGAGGCTGACAGCCATGGTACCGCCAACCTTGTAGCAGTTTCAACATCGTTTCTCGCACCGTGTCCCGCTGAACCATCATATCAGCTTCCCCAAGGTATGGCAACGAAAATCCAAGTATGCGGCGCGGCGTGGTTTGAGGGTATACTATCTGCGCATTGGCGTCATTGAGCTGTCCCATCCTGCCCTACTGGAAGTCAAGGCAACCGGGTACAGGCCAATTCGGAATCCACGGCGCCTATGTCCGGTGACATCATCACGGGCCTCATTCTCCGGTGAAGTCCAATAAGTCAGACCCAATAATCAGGAGGCAACATTGTGAAAGCAGTCCAAATGGCGGAACACGGCGGCCCCGAAGTGTTGAAGTACCAGGACGTAGCCGACCCGCAACCGGGTGAGGGTCAGGCCTTGGTGCAAATTGAGGCAGCCGGCGTGAACTTCACCGACGTCTACACCCGTGCCGGGGTAAACCCGAGTCCATCCCTTCCGTGGATCATTGGACTGGAGGCCGCAGGCACCGTCCGCGGAGTGGGCCCAGGGGTGACCGAAGTTAAGGAAGGGGACTTGGTCGCTTATTCCAGTACCCCCGGCGCCTACGCGGAACTATCCGTTGTCCCTTCGGCGAGGTTGATAAAAATGCCTGAAGGGCTGGATGCGAAAGCCGGGGCTGCCGTTATGCTGCAAGGCATGACCGCCCACTACCTCTGTTACGCCACCTACCCGGTGCAACAAGGAGACCGGGTGTTGATACACGCAGGCGCCGGTGGCGTGGGCTTGTTGCTCATCCAGATGGTAAAGCAATTGGGCGGGTATGTATTTTCCACGGTTTCCACGGAGGCCAAGGCCGAACTGGCCAGAGAGGCGGGCGCGGACGAGGTAATTCTGTATACGCAGCAGGACTTCGCTGAAGAGGTCAAGCGGTCCACCAACGGCGAGGGTGTTCAGGTGGTCTACGACTCTGTGGCCAAAACGACCTTCGATCAGAGCGTCAGTTGCTTGGGACGGCGAGGCTACATGGTGCTTTACGGGCAGGCCAGCGGCCCCGTCCCGCCGCAAGACCCCCGTGTCCTGTCCAACGGGTCCCTGTTCCTCACCCGGCCCGGCTTGGCCGACTATACCGCTACTCGGGCAGAACTGGAACATCGGGCCAACGACATCCTGGGCTGGGTCAAGTCCGGGGAACTGAAGCTGCGCATCGAGCACGTCTTCCCGTTGTCGGAAGCGGCCGAGGCCCATCGCCAGTTGGAAGGCCGCGCCACCACCGGAAAGGTCTTGCTGATACCGTAAGCACGAGGATAGAGGTGTCCGGGAAGGCCCCGGATTCGCTTCAGCAACCGCTCGTGTGCGGCGGCCGTCCCTTGACCTCAGGACGGCCGCCGGCAAGTCTTGGACTCTGTCTATTGCCACAGGTCGGGATCGGGTCGGTTCATCAGCACGAAGCCCAGATATCCATACCAGATAACCAGCAGCACGTAGAAACCCCGGGCCAAGGAGATAAAGGTGTCGCGGCCGTCGCTGTTAAGTACGGCTATCATGAAAAAGACCATTACGGCCAAGCTGACAAGGGCAGCCAACAGCGAGATTATCCGGTTGAAGTCGTCTCTCGTGGAGAGGCCCAACGCGAAAATGAAGCCGCCAAACCCAAGCGAAATCCCACCTGCGTAGAGCAGAGCGGAGCCGACGTGGTAGACGGGAACGCTTCCCCTGATCTGGTCACTGGTTTGGGCATCGGCCAGAATGAAGTCCATGCCCACGGCTAGGATCCAACCGGTCAGTCCGACTAGGATCATGAAGAAGCCCATCTGGACCAACGCCTTGCCGTTGCCCTGCAAGGTTACATTCCGCATTAGCGCATAGAGGCCCGAGAGTATTATGGTCAGGCCAAGGATTATCCCAATGTTGGTTACCTTGGTCAGCACCGCGTTGGCGCCCTTGGCCGTTATGGAGCCCGCAGCGTCCGACACGTCGGCGCTGTCTATCAGTAGTCCACCCGGCTCTATGAGAAAGAAGACGAAGGCGATTATCGGGCCGAATATGAGGGACAGACCCGCTAACCGGTTCACGGATATAGTGCCCATGCTTGGACCTCCTTCCGAATAGGCATGTGCTGCCCTTTGTGGCGAGGGCGTTTTCCTTGGAGCAAGGCTCTCACTCACTTAGCCGGTTGTCCAGTTTCCCGGGTCCATCCCAGGCTGTTGTTGCTCAATATAGTCAACTATCCCTATAATTGCATGTTGGTAAATCTATCCAGCCCCTTCGGAGGCGACAATGACAACGCAAGTTAACTCGGCTGACATCTACGAATGCCTGAAAACGGTCTATGATCCAGAGATACCGGTAAACGTTGTGGACTTGGGACTTATCTACGACGTGCAGGTCAACGAGGGCGACGTATACGTGCAAATGACCCTCACCTTCCCCGGCTGCGGGATGGGGCCGTTCATCGCCCAGCAGGCGGAATGGGCCATTCAGGACGTTGAGGGAGTCGGAGAAGTGGAGATAGAGCTGGTCTTTGACCCGCCCTGGTCTCCCGACTTGATCAGTGAAGAAGCCAGGGCCCAGTTGGGCATCTAGGGCCTTAGCGGTCCCGGAACCTGCCATTTTGAGCGCCAATAACACCCGGAAGAAGTCCGGCGGGAGGATTGGATGACAACCCCCCAGCAAAACGCCCGGCTGGAACAAATTAAACGGAGCTGGGAGCAAAAACGTCAGATTACTGACAGGCTCTCCAAAATCAAGACCAAGATCGGCGTCTACAGCGGCAAAGGCGGGGTTGGCAAGACCACCGTGGCCGTTAACCTTGCCGTTACCCTCGCGCAAGAAGGCAACCAGGTCGGTCTGCTGGATGTGGACATCGATTGTCCCAACGTTACCAAGGTATTGGGCATCGAGGACAAGCCGGACTACGTCGACGGCCAGATCCACCCTTCGGAAAAGTGGGGGGTCCGAGTAGTTTCGATGGCCTTCTTCCAGGAAAACGATGAAGAGGCCATCATCTGGCGCGGCCCCATGATTCACAACGCCATCAACCAGTTCCTGCAGGTTACCGATTGGGGTGATCTGGACTATCTGGTTGTGGACCTTCCCCCCGGAACGTCGGATTCGCCGCTCACCGTCATGCAGACCGTGCCGATGGACGGTTTCGTTGTCGTAAGCACGCCGCAACTTCTGGCCAATATGGACGCCAAGCGCTGCATCAACATGATCCGCAAGCTCAACCTGAACGTCTTGGGTGTGGTTGAAAACTACACTGGGGATATATTCGGCGAGGGCGGCGGAAGACGATTGGCCGAGGATGTGGAAGCGCCTTTCCTGGGAAACCTGGCCATGAGCCCTTCCTACCGGGATACCTCAAGGCCCACCGCCCTGCTGGACGGTTCCGTCGCCGAGGAATATTCCCACTTGGCTACGGGAATCAGGCGGAGCCTTCAGGAACTGGGACGCGAGGCAAGCTGAACGCAGCCCCAGTCACTCACCAATCACTCAACGGTTGAACCAACGGCGCCGCGGGATGAACCCCGCGGCGCCTTTTTCTTGCGCCAGCGTCGGCCCGACTTCGCGTTGCCTTCTCCGGAAGTAATGCCCTTCAACAACTCCACTTCGTAATTCATCGCTTCCTGCGAGTACTTGGTCTGCTCTCCCATGCGGCGGAACTTTTGATAACGGCGTTTGAGAAGCTTGCTCTGAGACAGCTTCGACAGCCCGTTCAACTGCTTGATCAAAGCCACCTGGAGCATTAGGGAAGCCCCCCGCGGGTTCGTGTGGGACCCGCCGTAAGGCTCTGGCACCAACTGATCGACAATCCCCAACTCCAGGCAGTCCTGCGCGGTCAGCATCAATGCCTCCGCCGCCTCCCGGTCCAGCATGTGGTCCGGATACGTGCCGCCCAGGTTGTGGTTCAAGGTAATCGGCGAGTATATGGCGTATTGCTGCATCAATATCTGGTCCGAAAGGCCCAACGCCAACGCCCCTTCGCTACCGGCCTCTCCAATGATCACCGAAATCACCGGAGTAGGCACGTCCAACATCAACGACAACGTCGTAGCGATAGCATTGCCTATCCCATGCTCCTCGGCTTCCAGGCTTGGGTCGGCGCCTTGCGTATCCACCAGCGTGATCAACGGCAATCTGAACCGCTTCGAAATATTTATCACTCGCTGGGCTTTTCGCAGCCCATCCGGATAAACATGGTAACGTTCGCCTTCCAACGACATGGGCCGCTGCTGGCCTATCACCGCCACCGGCTCTCCGCAAAGAAACCCCACGCCTCCTACAATTGACCGGTCGTCACTGTTCAGCCGGTCCCCATGCAATTCTATAAATGGGTCCAGCATCGCCCTCATGTAGTTGGACGCGAGGGGACGCTCGTCATTTCGGGCTACCGTGACGGCTTCCCAAGGCTCAGGTTGATAATCGTTCAACCCGTCAAATTCCAACTTGAGAAAGTCCTTGGCATCGGCCTTGTTGTTTTTTTGCGTTGTGAGAATTTGCAGCAACATAGACAGCCGGGAATGAAGGACCTGTCGGTCGACCACGTTGTCCAGCAGACCGTGGCCCAAGTGTGACTCTGCGGTATGGGCGTCAAGAGGCAGCGGAGCTTTGGCTCTTTCCTGCAACGTTCTCAAAGGCGACAGGCCAATAAGCGACCCTGGCTCCGCAATGATGACGTCGGCCAGGTTGGCGAAGCTGGCATAGGCCTGTCCGGTGGAGGGATTGGCCAGCACCACGATGAACGGAACGCCTTTCTCACGCAAGCGATTGGCGGCCGTCACCGTCTTCGCCATCTGCATCAGCGACAGCACACCTTCCTGCACCCTTGCGCCGCCGCCCGTAACCAGCGCCACCAATGGCAAGTCACGTCTGGCCGCAGTCTCCAGGGCGGTGGCAACTTTTTCCCCGACCACGCTGCCCATGCTCCCGCCCATGAACCCGAAGTCCAACACCACCAGCATCACTTCCATCCCGTCAATACGGCACCGTCCTATGACGGCAGCCTCGGTCAACCCGGTGCGGTTCTGGTCGCGGGAGATCAACTTCTGGTACGGGTTCCGCCTGCTGAAAGACAACGGCGAAACCGAACTGAGATACTTGTGGGACTCCTTGAACGTCCGTTTGTCAGCCAGCAACTCTACCCGCTGTCTGGCCGACAGGGTGTAGTGGAACCGGCAGAAGGGACAAACCCGGTAGGTCAGATACGCCGCCGACTCGCTGATAACCTCTTCGCACAGCAAACAGCGGTCATGGACTGCGGAGAGGTACGAACGCTTTAAGTCCCCGTCGCGCCCAAACAGGTGGACCAGAAAGTTGGCCAGGTTCCTCAATTGATCAACTCGAACCCAAGCGCGGGTATCGGCACAACCGACGCGAACGCCTGCGGAGGTTTGAATCAATGATACTAGAAGCAGTCCCAAAATTAAATGCGTCGCCAGCGGAAGATGGAAGCCCAACCTCTGCGCTATTGCCACCCCCAGGCACAGCCTGTACACTCAGCCCAACCACGGCCCCAAATATGAGGTGAACACATGCCCGTTTCGAAAGACACCTTGAGAGCTATGATCCGAGACTTCCACGGCTTCGAACTTTCCGACAGCGAGCTGGACCTTATTGAGCCGGAGTTGAACAACTATCTGGCCGAGGTGGAGAAGCTGCGGGAGTTGGACCTTTCCAACGTCATGTCCGGCCGCCTTTTGAAAGTCGACGAAGGAGGCGAATTAGATGGCTAACGAGGACCTGCTTAAACTCACAATCACCGAACTGGCCCCCAGAATACGGGCCGGCGAAGTCTCCCCGGTGGAGTTGACGGAGGCGGCTCTGGCCCGCGCCGAACGCCTGCAACCACAGCTGAACTCCTTCATTACCATCCTGCACGATCAGGCGCGAGCCCAAGCGCGGGAACAGGAAGCAGCCATAGCTCGCGGGGAGTACCTTGGCCCGTTACAGGGTGTTCCCATCGGAATCAAGGACAACCTGGCCACCGCCGGGATTCTGACCACCCTGGGAACTAAAGTCCTGGCCGATTATGTGCCCGACGAGGACGCCGAAGTCGTCCGGCGGTGCAAGCAAGTGGGGGCGATAATCATCGGCAAAGAGAACCTGGAAGAGTTCGCCGCCGGCGCAACCTCCAACAACCCTTTCTACGGCGCCGTGCACAACCCGTGGGACCTGGACCATGTGCCCGGCGGCTCCAGCGGCGGCGGGGCGGCCAACGTCGCCAGCGGCGTGACCTTTGCATCGCTTGGGACCGACCTGGGCGGCTCCGTCCGGTTGCCCGGCACCTTCTGCGGCGTGGTGGGACTCAAGCAGACCTTTGGCCGGGTGAGTCAACGCGGCTTGCTTGTCACCAGCTTCAACGGCGATCACATCGGGCCGATGACCCGCTCCGTCAGCGATAGTGCGTTGGTGTTGCAGGCCATCGCCGGGTACGACTCCCGCGACCCCAGCACTATACCTGTCCCCGTTCCGGACTATTCGGCGGCCATGGGGCAAAACCTGGCCGGACTGAAAATCGGCGTCCCTTCCAACTACTACTTCGAGGAACTCGACGGAGAAGTCGAAGAGACGGTCCGGCGTGCAATAGCAGCCCTTCAGGAATTGGGTGTCGTGATACAGGAAGTAAGCATCCCCAGCATGGAGTACGCCGGAGCCTTGAACATCGCTCCCATGGCCGACAGGATCGTTACCCACGAGCCGTATATCGACGCCAACCGCGAGGCCTATGGCCCGGACACGCTGTACCGCACCCTGGCCGGCCAGTTCGTTCTTGGCCGCGACTATTCCAAGTCAATGAAGGTGCAACGTATCATAAAAGAGGAGCACGCCCGGATACTGACCGAGGTGGACTTCCTGGTCACCCCCACGTCTCCGGTGCCCGCGCCCCGCATCGACGCGCCGTACATCAACATGGAGGGCGCAGACCACCGTGTACGGGGGCCGGGATCGTCCCTCATCTCCCGCAACACCAGCCCCATGAACGCCACCGGACTCCCCGCCATCTCCGTCCCTTGCGGCTTTACCGAAAGCGGGCTTCCCATAGGGATTCAATTCATCGGCAGCCCCTTCGACGAGGCTGCACTGTTCAGGGTGGCCCAAGGCTACGAGGCTATCTCACCCAGCGCAGGACGCTGGCCCGCCATAGCGGACTGACGACTCAGCCTGCCCGCCCAACCCGGCATTCCCGCGCAGGCGGGAATCCATCCCAAGCTGGCTCAGGGCAGCAGCCCCATAGAGAGTCACTCCTGAGCTCACACCGTCATTCCCGCGCAGGCGGGAATCCATCAGACCTCTCCCACCAGGAGAGGTCTTTTTCTTGCGCCTAACTGGACGAGTTGATAGCCCGCCAAACTTTTTCCCGGGTTAACGGCGTGTCGATGTGCAGCACCCCGGAGTTGTACAAAGCGTCCATAACCGCGTTGGTCAACGCGGCGGGAGCCGCCACGGTCGGTAACTCGCCGATGCCCTTCGCGCCGAGAGGGTTCAGGGGCGATGGAGTTTCCATGGTGTCAAAGGTCATCTCCGGCGTGTCGGTGGCCTTGGGGACTGCATAGTCCATCAGGCTGCCGGTGAGAGGCTGCCCCTCCTCGGTGAACTCCATCCCCTCCAGCAAAGCCTGCCCCAACCCCTGTATGAAGCCTCCGTGGACCTGCCCTTCGGCTAACAAAGGATTGAGGATCCGGCCCGCGTCGTTCACCCCGACATAGCGCAGGATTTTGATGTCGCCGGTCTCCCGTGACAGCTCTACAACCGCTATGTGTGTGCCAAAGGCGTAAGGGTTGCCCGGAAGAGTGTAGCCGGCGTTAAAGTCCAGGCCCGGCTCCACGTCGGGAGGCAGCAGCTCTTCGTCGTAGGCCGCGGCGGTCACTTGGGAGAACGGAACATCCTCGTCCGGCTGCTGTCTGCGGAACACCCTGCCTTGTTGGAAGACCACCTCGTCTTCAGGACACTCCAGCACGTGTGAAGCTATGCGGACAAGCTTGGCCTTGACATCCTGGAGGACGGTAAACACGGATGAACCCCCAACGGTAATACCCCGGCTTGCTCCGGTGCCCCCGCCGGTGGGGAATAACTCGGTGTCGCTGTGATACATGTAAACGTCCGCCGGAGTAACCCCAAGCTCGTCCGCCACAATCTGGGCAAAGGTGGTCTCGGTGCCCTGCCCGTGGGGCGATACGCCGCTGAATGTGGAGATCCGGCCCGATGACTCGATAATCACCCTGGCCCTGTCCGAGCTCCGCTCGCCATGTGCGCCCGAACCCTTGGTCACTGTCGCGATACCGACGCCGATCAACGGTTGGCCGGCCTGCTCGCCTTGTGCCGCCTTCTCCCGCCACTCGGCGTATTCCGAAAGCTCCAAAGCGCGGTCGAATACCTCCTCGTAGTTGCCCGAGTCGTAAGTAATCCCGGTGGGTGTGTGATACGGGAAGGCGTCTGGTTGAATCAGGTTCCGGCGGCGCACCTCAGCCGGGTCCAGGCCCAACTCCCTGGCAATCAGGTCCACGGTGCGCTCCACCGAGAACGCCGCCTCCGGGCCGCCCGCGCCGCGGTAGGCGCCTGTGGGCGCCCGGTTGGTTATCACCCCGGTGACCACCACTTCCATCGCGGGAGTCCGGTACGGGCCGGGCAACCGTTCACTGGAAAGAGTCGGCGCGGCGGGGGTGGAAAAGTAGAAGTACGCGCCAAGGTCTATGCAAATCCGCACCCGCATTCCCAGTATAGTCCCGTCGTTCTTCACGGCGGCTTCCACCGCTGCATTGTAGCCCCGCCCGTGGAACGTGATCATGTTCTCTTGCCGGCTTTCCACCCACTTCACCGGGCGGCCCAAGGCCATCGAAAGGTAGGGTATGGCCACCTCTTCCGGGAACATGCAGCCTTTCTCTCCGAAACCGCCTCCAACGTCGCGGGCCAGTACGCGGATCTCAGGCTCAGGTTTGTTGAGAAGCAGGGCCAGGAACCGCCTGACCCAGTGAGGCCGTTGCGTAGAGTCCCACACCGTAAGCAACCGGTCTTCCGCCCGGTAGTCCGCCGCCACTGCCCGCCCTTCCATGGGGGCCGGAGCAAGCCGCCCGACGTGATAGCTCTGGCGAATAACCCGGTCCGCTTGGTCGAAAGCGGCATCCAGGTCCCCTCCAAGATGGTGTGACCTCAGTCCTACGTTGGTCCCCAACTCTTCATGGATCGGCGCGGTGTCCCCATCGGCCACCTCGAGAGGGTCCAGTATCGGAGGCAGGGGTTCGTAGTCGGCCTGGATCAACTCCGCCCCGTCCCATGCCACCCTCAAGTCCTCGGCCAGCACCATCGCCACCGGTTGGCCCACGTAGCACACCTTCCCCTTGGCCAGCACCGGGTGCTCCGGCGCCTCCATGTGGTCGAACTTCCCCTCGTAGGCGCTGATCCCGGTTGGAACGGCCTGCAACACCCCCTCCAGTTCCTCGGCAGTGAACACCGCCGCCACCCCCGGCAGGCTCCGGGCGGCGGTTGCGTCCAGAGACCTGATGCGGGCGTGGGCGTGCGGGCTGCGCAGCACCGCCACGTGCAACATGCCGGGCAACTCGATGTCGTCCACGTAGGCCCCTTGGCCGGTTACCAGCCTGGGGTCCTCGAATCTCCTGACCGACTGTCCCAAGTAGACCATCGCGGACCTCCGTTTACCGCAGCTTGATGGGTTCCCGCAGCTTCATGAATTCCCGCAACCCTAACTCGCCATTCCCGCCTTCTCTGTCACTCCGCCTTCTCTGTCACTCCGCCTTCTCTGTCACTCCGCCTTCTCTGTCACCCCCGCGCAGGAACGTCACCCCCGCGCAGGCGGGGGCGGGAATCCACAGACGTCCGTCGCCGAGTAGGAAACATACGCAGGAATAGCTGTGCTTGAGATAGCTTCGTAGTAGCGCGCCAAGTCTTGAGATAGCTGCTTATTCCTTGTGCAGGTCGGCCGGGTCCAGTACCCGGAACCCTATCTCCAAGGTAACTTGGTACCACGCCACTTTCCCGTCCTGGATATTGCCTCGAATCTCTTTCACCACGAACCAGTTCAGGTTTTGAATCGTCTGACCGGCCCGTTCGATTGCATTATCTATAGCGCTTTGCACGCCGTTAGCCGACGAACCGACCAATTCTATGACTTTATAAGTATGTTCGCTTGTCATTCTAATTCTCCTCGATTAAGTGAACAGTCCGGGCAACATCATACTGAGTCAGGGTGTAGTAAGCAACGTCGAAAGGCCCACCGGACCGGAAGACCAATGGAAAAGCCCCCCCAAAACATGTAACATTAACAATTGAGAATCACAATTGACAACCATACGGGGTTTGTGTAACTTTCCGTGAACGGGGCCTGTATCCGGCAGGCCCCAGGCTTGGCATACATCCCTTCCCAACGGGCAAATCGCCTTTGTGGGGTACCGTGGACTACGAAAGCAACAAAACGGCGGAAATGGAAGCCGAACTGCAACGGTTGAGGCAGCGGGTCAAGGAATTGGAAGCTGCACAAGCAGCCGCTGCTCCAAGCTCGAACAGCCTTGACAAGTTCGGCGCTCATTACAGGGCCGCCTTCGACAACGTGGCCGACGCCATCGTTATCAACGTCGGCATCCAGCGGGTGCTGATGAACCAAGCGTTCCTGGACCTGCACGGGGTCAAGGAACGGTCCGAATTAACGGGGCTGCCGCTTGACCACTTCCTCATCCCGGAAGACCGCCTCAGGGTCAGGGAGCAGACTCGTGCCAGGGAGCGGGGTGAGACGGTGCCGGGGGTCTACTCATACCGGATCAGCCGCAACGGCGAGATTCGATTTGTAGAAGCTACCGCCGTCGCCACAACTTTTCAGGGGCAGGCCGCCACCTTCGCCGTGCTTCGTGACGTCACCGAACGCAAGGAAGCGGAAGAGGAACTGACAAGGCTGGGATCGATAGTAGAGTCCTCTCACGACGCCATCTTCTGTGAAACGCTGGAAGGAATCATCACCGATTGGAACGCCGGAGCGGAGCGTATCTTCGGCTACTCATCCGCCGAGGTTGTAGGCTGTCCCGTGTCCCTGCTGGTGCCGCCGGAGGTCGCCCACGAATTGCCCGGCATAGTGGAGCGGCTCCGCAAGGGAGAGCAGGTCGATCACTTCGAGACGGTGTTGACAAAAAACGACGGTTCTCTCATTGATGTGTCTTTGACCATATCACCGCTCAAAAATACGATGGGCGAAGTTGTCGGCGCGTCGACGATTGCCCGCGACATCACCGAGCGGAAGGAAATCGAGGAGGAAGAACGCCGCCGTTCACAGGAGATGGCCATCCTCAACTCTGTGGCCAACACCATGGCTCAGCCCGGAGTTTTCAAGGATAAGGTCACCAACGTCTTGGCGAACCTGGTCTGGTTTACCGTGGCCGATCAAGTCGCGTTGCGGGTGCCTGACGAAACGGGTCAAGGACTTGAGGCCATCGCCGCAGCGGGACCGGCGGTCAAGCAGGGCATAACCGGGTTGCTGCCCTACGCTCAGGGTGTCGCGGGCACGGCTTTCAGGGAGGGAGAGCCGGTAATCGTCAACGACTATCGCAACCATGCCCTGTCAACGCCTGACGGCGTTACTTTGGGAATCGCGTCCATAGCCTCCCTTCCCGTTAAAGTTGCCGGGCGTACTATGGGTGTTGTGAACATTTTGTCCCGGGATACCAATCACTTCACTCCTGAACGGGTCAGCTTATTGACCACTGTCGCCGGGGGCATCGGCGCTCTCCTGGAGAGTGCACGCCTCTATGAAGCCTTGGAACAGCGCGCCGAAGAACTGGCACGGTCCAACGCCGACCTGGAACAGTTCGCCTACGTGGCATCTCACGACTTGCAGGAGCCGCTGCGCTCGGTCGTGGGGTTTACCAGCCTCCTGTCTCGCCGGTACAAGGGCCAGATAGACGAAAATGCAGACAGATTCATAGAGCGGGCCATTACGGCGGCTTCCCGGATGCAGGTGCTGATTAACGACCTGCTTTCATATAGCCGTGTCGGAAGGAACTATGAAAGGCCGGAAATGGTCAACACCAATGCGTTGCTGGACCAGGAATTAAGCGGCCTCCACGCCGCGATTGAAGAGAGTTCCGCGTCTATAACCCATGACCCGCTTCCCTCCATCGCGGCGGACTCGTCATTGCTCGGGCAGGTTTTCCGGAACCTTGTCGGCAACGCGATAAAGTTCCGTGGAGAAGCTCCTCCCGCGATCCATGTGTCAGTGGCGGAACAGGGCGGCGAGTGGAAATTCGCCGTAGAAGACAATGGAATCGGCATAGACCCTCAGTTTGCGGAGAGGATCTTCACTATCTTTCAACGGTTGCATACCCGGGAAGAGTACCCGGGAACGGGGATAGGCCTGTCGATATGCAAGAAGGCTATAGAACGCCTTGGAGGGCGTATCTGGGTCGAATCGCAACTGGGGAAAGGGTCCACGTTCTACTTCACAGTACCCATGGACCAGGGCATGGAGTTCGGTCAAAGCCCTGCTTGAGCAACATTCGTCGCATGTAGAGAGAGGTATGGCTGGAAGAGGGTTGGAGCGTCCCATTCAAATATTGCACGTCGAAGACTCTCCCGACGATGTGGAATTAACCCAGGAAGGGCTCAAAGAGGGGAGGGTACGGCATAACCTGACTTCGGTCCCCGACGGCGTGGAGGCCTTGGCTTTTCTTCGAAAACAGGGGAAATACGCGGACGCCCCGGAGCCGGATATCATACTTCTGGACCTGAACTTGCCGAGAAAGGACGGGAGAGAAGTACTGGCGGAAATCAAAACGGACGACAAATTGAAGCACATACCGGTGGTGGTGTTGACTACGTCTCAAGCCGAGCAGGACATCATGAAGAGTTACCAACTCCATGCCAATTGCTACATCACCAAGCCGGTTGACCTGGACCAATTTTTCTCCGTCATAGATTCGCTGGAACAGTTCTGGCTGACGATAGCAAAGTTGCCCAGCGATGATTAAGATGGTGCCGTCCAAGGAGCCAAGGAACCCAATAAAATATCCGGCGGAGAAGGGCTGATTGTGATGAAGTCCGGAATGATCGACATACGGTGGGGAGACCGGCCGATTGAGATATTGTTGGTTGAGGACAACCCGGCGGACGTGGAACTGGCCCAGCGGACCTTACGGGATTCTCAGTTCTCCCTGAACATCTCGGTTTCCCGTGACGGTCAGGAAGCGATGAGCGTGCTTCGCAGAGAGGGTGAGCATTCCGCCGCGCCGCGGCCCGACCTGGTGCTGCTGGACCTGAACATGCCCAGGAAGAACGGGCGCGAAGTTATGGCGGAAATGGGCGCCGACCCGAATTTGCGGGAAATCCCCATCATGATCCTCACCTCCACGCAAGCCGAGCAGGACCTCCTTCAATACGAGAACTACGATCCAAGCCGCTACTGCAGCAAGCCCCTGGACATCGACAGATTCAACCGAATTCTTGAACACTTGTCGACTTCCTTCGAGTTGCCCGCTGAGGAGTAATCCCTTTTGGTGCCTGAGACCATGAACATGGAAGACGCACGCACTAAAATACTGTTGATCGAGGACAATCCGGACGACGCGTTTTTGATTCAGGAGACGTTCGCGGATACGGGCAATACATCGTGCGACTGGGACTGGGTCGAGCGCCTGTCCGACGGGCTGGACCGCCTGAGCACTGACCACTTTACTGTCGTGCTGCTGGACTTGTCCCTCCCCGACAGCCACGGTTTGGAGACCTTCACCAAGGCCCACGAGCAAGCCCCGGACGTGCCCATCATACTGATGACCGGCTTGGATGACGAGGAGTTGGCCCTTCAAGCCGTGCAGAAGGGAGCGCAGGACTACTTGGTGAAGCACCAGGTCGACGGGCAGACCCTGGGACGTTCACTGAGTTATGCGGTAGAGCGGCACCGCCTGTTGGATGAGGTGGTCTCTCGCACCAGGGAGTTGTCCAGGGTCAACTCGGAGCTTGAACTTGAAGTCGCGGAGCGGAGGCGCGCTGAAGAGAGCTTGGCCAAGCAGGCGGAAGAACTCAGGCGCTCCAACGCCGAGTTGGAACAGTTTGCCTACGTTGCGTCCCACGACCTGCAGGAACCCCTGCGCATGGTTTCAAGTTACGTGAAAATCCTGTCCGACGATTACGCCGGTAAGTTGGACACGGATGCCGACCGGTTCATTGGCTACATCGTAGACGGCGCGACCCGAATGAAGGGCCTCATCGACGACCTCTTGACCTTCTCCAGGGTGGGCACCCAAGGCTGGCCCTTCGAACCCACGGATTGCAACGTAATTATTGACCGGGTCATTTCGGACCAAGCGGAGTCCATATCGGGCTGCCAGGGGGTTGTTACCCATGACCTGCTTCCAATAGTGAACGGGGATGCAACCCAATTGGCCCAAGTGCTACAGAACCTCGTCGGCAATGCATTAAAATACACTCGCGACGTTCCTCCAAGAGTCCACATTTCGGCCAAGGAGCAGGCGGATGAGTGGGTCTTTTCCGTCAGCGACAATGGCATGGGGATAGCGCCGCATCATTATGAGCGGATTTTTCAGATGTTCCAGAGGCTGCACCACAGGTCCGAATACCCCGGTTCAGGCATCGGGCTGGCAGTTTGCCATAAAATAGTGGAACGTCACGGCGGACGAATCTGGGTAGAATCAGAAGTAGGCAAGGGGTCTACTTTCCATTTCACCATCTCGTCGTTGCAAAGGGAGGCAGCCTGACATGACATCACAAAGCACAGAATCTTCGGACATCAGACCCGTGGACGTGTTGTTGGTGGAAGACAACCCGGCAGATGTGGAACTCACACAGCGAATCCTCCAGGACTCGGACTACCCGTTGAACGTTGCGGTTGCGGAAGACGGGGAGGTCGCAATCAACATGCTGCGGAAAGTGGGCGTGCATTCCAATTCTCCTCGCCCCGACCTCATCCTGCTGGACTTGAACATGCCCCGCAAGACCGGCTATGAAGTGCTGGACGAGATGAACCAGGATGATGACCTGAGCCGCATCCCGGTACTGATCCTCACGTCGACGCAGGCCGAGAGAGACCGCCTCCAATTTGAAAACGTCGGCCCCAGCCGTTACTGCACCAAGCCATTGCCCATCGGACGCTTCAACACCATCATGGGCCAGCTCCGGTCGGAAGAGTACGTTTCTTGGACGGCATTGGGCAACCTGGACGACTCCGAAAGGGAGTCCCGTATTCTGGCAAAATACAATGAGTTGGCGGAGCTATCTGACGTGCAGCGACCCGACCGGGTGTTGCCGTTGGTACGGGCCGAGTTCGACCTGTTCGACGACAAATTGCGGGCAATAACCGTGTCCAGGCTGCGTGTATGGCTTCAGATGGACGCCGGCGCAGCCAAGGGCATCGCCACTGCCTACAGCGCAGCCATGCAGCAAATGCCTGCGGACGCCGCGATGCGCCGCGCTACCCAAGCCGCGCGTCTCCGCAACGAGTTTTCGGAAGAGGAACAGGAAAAGCTGCTGGCTTTGGCGCCGGACCTTTTCGGCGCTGCCGCTCCACCGCCTCCCACGCGGGCGCCGGCTCCCCAGCCGGCCGCGCAACAAACGTCGACCCGCCGGTGGTGGTGGCCCTTCGGACGTTAGCATTTGCCCAACCTGCACAACCATAATGGAGGCAGTGATGACCACCGCCAACATACCCTCGGAAGCGCAGGTCATAGAGTGGATGGACACCCTCAGCAATTGGGGGCGTTGGGGCGCTGACGACCAACTGGGCACGTTGAACCTGATCACCGACGCCAAGCGGGCCCAAGCGGCGGGCTTGGTCAAAGAGGGTATCAGCGTCACCTGCTCACGGCTGATAGTGCCGGAGATTGCCCCCGACGTCACCTCCATCCCGCCGTTGCACTACATCGTGCGGGGAGGAGACACCGCCCCGGCTGAAGGCCCTGGAGGGACCTCCGACTTCATTGGGCTGTCCTTCCACGGGCTCACCATTACCCACATCGACAGCCTGTGCCACCAGACTTGGAACGGCGTGATGTACAACGGGCGTCCTGCCTCGGACGTGACCTCCGACGCCAAGGCCACCAGCCTGGACATTGACAAGGCTCAAAACGGCATCGTGACCCGCGGCGTGCTCCTGGACATCACCAAGGTCAAGGGCAAGCCGTGGCTGGAGGCGGGAGAGGGCGTATTCACTGAAGACCTGGAGGCCGCCGAAAGGGCGCAGCGCGTGCGGGTAGAAGAGGGTGACGCCCTTATGCTCCGGCTGGGTTGGTATAAGCGCCGCCTGGAGTTGGGCCCGCCAACCGAGGGTAGGCCGGGCCTCCATGCCGAAACGTTGCCTTGGCTCAGGGAAAGAGGAGTGGCCCTTGTAGGCGGCGACGCCTCTCAGGACGCCGAACCCAGCGGCTACCCCGGCATCGGCCTGCCCGTCCACAAAGTCGGCATCGTCGCTATGGGCCTTTGGCTGATCGACGCCGGTAACTGTGAAGAACTGGCTGAAGTCTGCGAACGGCTCAACCGCTGGGAGTTCATGTTTAACGTTGCGCCCCTCCGCTTCAAAAACGCCACTGGCTCCCCCGTAAATCCCCTGGCCATCTTTTAATAGCCAAGAAACTGTCTCAAAACTTGTCTCGGCGCCCGCCCGTCATTATTATGAAAATAGGCATTTTCATGCCTCATATATGACCCCACAGGGACCATCCGTCATTCCCGCGAAGGCGGGAATCCACATCATTGGCTTCGGTCAACCACGCAGGGACATCAGAATATTCCGTTAGCTTTGAGATAGTCTCTAAGACCCGTAAACCGCACCGGAATTCGACCTGACGCCGCTTTCCACGCGTTGCCTCAACTGCTCCGCGTCCCGGTTACCCATACGACTATGCCCCGATCCTTCAGTGTCATCCCCCTGCGACGACTTACGAGTTATAATCAACGCCACTAAGACCACCCTCGACCGGGCGCAACGTGCCTTGGTCACATAGAACTCTGGAACGCGGAACAGGCCAAGCGACTGGAGGAAAAATGCCAGAGACGTTCGCATTTGAAAACGCAACCATTTTCGACGGCACGGGCCGGGAACCTTACGGCAACGGCGCCGTGGTTGTATCCGACGGCGTGATTCAGGCTATCGGCCCCATGTCCCAAGTCTCCACGCCTCGCCATGCCGAGGTGATAGACCTGGCCGGGAAGACGGTGATGCCCGGCCTGATCGACGCTCATGCCCACGTGGGGTTCGTCGAGCAGAACTTTGCTGACGACACCGAAAACCGCCATCCGGGGGCGACCTACGCCTACTCCGTCGCCCGGAACATAGAGGACACCCTCATGTACGGGTTCACCACCATCCGGGACGCGGGCGGGTGCGACTGGAGTTTCAAGCTGGCGGTGGAGAGGGGCATGATCAAGGGCCCACGGATGTTCGTCAGCAATTCGTTCATATCCCAGACCGGGGGCCACGGCGACATGCGGCAGAGGCATGAACGCACCGGCCCGCGCCGGTACCATCCCCTGATGCCCCAGCCCGCCATCTGCGACGGCGAAGCCGAGGCCCGCAAGGCCGCCAGGGACCAGTTGAGGGCGGGCGCCGACCAGTTGAAAGTAATGGCCGGCGGTGGCGCGGCCTCTCCCACCAGCCTTCTTGACTCGCCCCAATTCACCGCGTCGGAGTTGGCCGCGATAGCCTACGAGGCCCGGGTGGTCAAAAAGCCGGTCATGGCCCACGTATACGTCCCCGAGGGCATCCGCAACTGCGCCCAAGCTGGAGTGCGCAGCATTGAGCACGGCAACTTCATGGACGAAGAAAGCGCGTCGTTGATGATGGAAAACGGCATGTTCCTCGTCCCGACCTTGTCGGTCTATGAACTCATCTCCTCAGTGGGCCATGAGCAGGGGGCTTCCGACTCCTATGTGGAAAAGATCACCATGGCCAAGGGCGCGGCGGCGCAAAGCGTAGAGATAGCCATGGCCGCCGGGGTCGCCATCGGGTCCGGCTCCGACGTCTACGGACCCAACGGCAACCGCAAGGCGATGGAGTTGGAGCTGAAGGCGGCTATCATGGGCACCATCGCCAGCTTGGTCTCGGCCACGCGCACCAACGCTGAACTGGTCGGGATGGGCGACCGGATAGGTACGTTGGAAGCGGGAAAGCTGGCGGACATGATAGTAGTCGACGGCAATCCGGTTGAGGACATCACCTTGCTCCAGGACAAGGCAAAGATAGTGATGGTCGTCCAGTCCGGTGACATTGTCAAAGGGGCGTGATCGCATAACGGATCCGGCTCGCCCATGAACAACTCGGACACGCCCGGAGAGGAGGTCGTCAGCACCCCTCTTCGCGGCTGGGCGGTGCTGTTGCTGTTCCGGGCCCAGGAAAGCAGCTCCACCCTCCTTTCCTACACCTTCGGCCTGTTTCTTCCTTTCATCAGCGACGATCTCGGCATAACGCCGCTCCAAGCAGGTCTGCTTCAGGGAATATGGTGGGTTACCAGGGCCACCCTATCCCTGCCCAGCGGCGCGTTGCTCTCCCGTTTCCGGCCGGTGCTGGTAGTGCTGGGATCGTTGACGATGGGGCTGCCTTTCCTGTTCCTGCAAGCCTTTGCCAACGGCTTTATCGTCCTGCTGCTGGCGAGGTTCTTCTTCGTCATCTTCAACGTGTTGGCCACTCCCGCCCGCACTCTGCTGATGCAGCAATGGGCCGTGCCACGCCAGTTCGCCCACATCAATTCCGTAGGTCTCTCCCAGCACAGCGTCATCTTGGCCACGTCCGTCAGTGCCAGCGCCCTGGTGATCACCTTGGTTGGCAGTTGGCGGATCGCCTACCTGATAATGGCCGGCGTCTTCGTGGCCCATACCTTTGTCTGGATGGTGGTGGCCCAGGAACGAAAGGCGCTCGCGCCCGACTTTCGCAGCCAACTACAGGCCCAGGAAGGTACACCGCTCCAAGCCCTCTCACGCTACCCCCAGGGTTGGGTAATCGCGGTGATGATGTTCTTCCTTTCCTGCACTTGGACCGCCATTGTCACCTTCCTCCCCACTTTCTGGGAACAGGAACGCGCAATGTCGCTCATCCTTGCCGGCCCGTTGCTTGGCTTCTTGTACTACGGCCTTATCCCCGGCGGACTATTGGGAGGTTACCTTGCGCGAAAGGTGACCAACCGCAAGTTGCTGCTGGCCACCCCGGCGCTGCTGAATGTGTTCTTCGGACTGGCTATAACAGTGACCCCCAACCCCGTTTTGCTGATGCTCCTGATCAGCGGCCTGGGCATAGTATGGGTCACCACCCCGGCCATCAACGTGCTTCCCTTCGAATTCCCCGGTATCACCCCGCGAGAGGTCGCCGTCATCTCATCGTTGATTATCACCTTTTCCGGGCTTGGCTTCGCCGCGGGTCCGGTGGTAACCGGCGTGGTGGCCCAAGCCACCGGCTCCATCCAGACGGGCCTCATTACGCTCTGTCTCCTCACCGGTCTGGGCGCGGTGGCCAGCCTGTTCTACCCAAGCCGCACTCTGCCCATCCCGGCCCGGGACGAACGGGGATAGCCTGCGCCAATGGCTGCTCCCGTCGCCCCAAGTTCCCAAAACCGGTCAACTGGGAGGCGTGAGCAGCCGTTAGCGCACCGGGGGCCACATTATCCAGCCCCGCCGTCCGGTGTCGCGCGTCCGCAGCAGGTGGCCCTGCCCGCTGGTGACGTACAAGGTCCGTTGGTCGGGGTCGCCAAAGGCGCAGTTGGTCGGAGTCTCCACGCCCACCGGCATCGGGTATGTCTCCAGCACTCGCCCCGTAGGAGTCCACACGTATATCATCGGTCCCGGCCCGCTCACCCAGTTGCCCGCCGTGCCGAGTATGTTCCCCTCAGAATCGAAGCACATGCCGTCAATGCCTCGCTGGGGGCCTCGATGGTCGGTCCCGAACTGGTGCAGCACACTGTACTGACCCAAGGAACCGCCGTCCAATATCGGGTACGACCGCAGCTCCCGCACGCCTCCCGGCTCATTGTCCGTTTGAATGATGTACAAGGTGCGGTCATCCGGAGAGACGAGCAGGCCGTTGGTGCCGGTGGTGTCGAAGGTCATGCGCTGGCAGGTCCAGCTTCCGTCCGGCTGGGGGTCTGCACGGAGAATGTCCCTGTTGGGAATCTCCTGCTGCTCGCTGGGGTCGATGTTGCCGTCATTCCATGGATTGCTGAACCATATCCGCCCCTGCCGGTCGATGGCAAGATCGTTCGGGGTGTTGAGCCGCTGCCCGTCAAGCCTGTCGACAATGGTAGTGGTGCTTCCGTCAGGCTCGAACCGAACGATGGACCGTCCGCCGGAGCAGCAGCCATAGAGACGCCCGTCGGCATCGAAGGCCAAGCCGTTGGTGTGGTTGGTGTTTTCACGGTAAACCGAGCACTCTCCGGTCGCGGGATCGTAGGCCATGATGCGGCTGGCGGGTATGTAGGTGAATAGAAGCCTTGTCCCGTCCCAAACGGGGCCCTCGGTCAAGCGGCTGAAAGGACCTGCTACCTGTTCCCATTCCAATGACATGACACCCTCCTCAAGGTTCTTGATTTGGTTCCGGCAAAGGATTTATGCGGCCACGGTGAAAGTATATGCCTTGCACCCGGCAAACAGGTAGCCACTCCCGCCACAGCCATCCACCTACCCCTTTTGTGTTAATATAGCTTTCAACCACAGAAGCTTATCGTTGCGGAGGAAAGTTCAAAATGGCTTCAATGATAGACGGAGAATCCTATCTGGGCAGGGTCCTGGTTCGCCCGGTTTCCCAGTCCAAAGACGTCACCATGTATTTCTGGCCCTTGCGGTGCCTGAAGAGCAAAATGGGCGGCCCGACCTTCGGCGTCGATGTCCGGGGAGAGGAAATCATCCGGTTCGACCCCCACGGCCCTCGCGGCCACTGGCACAAGGGCGGCTACGACAAGCTGGGCGCCGGCGGCTCGCACCAGGACTTCCCCGAGGGCATGGTCGATATGGACGAGCAACTGTCATGGTCGCTGGAGCAGGTCAAGCAGCAGACGGCGACGTTCCTTGCCGAGGCCGGCTACACCGACGCAGCAGCGTCCGTAGACCCGTCAATGCTCGAAGCCTTCACCGAGGCCATCGTGGCCCACTTGGAAAGCGAGGGAGACCTGCGCTCCAGGGCGATAGAACAAGGGCTGATCGTCGCCGAGTAAGATTCCCTTTACCTCTACCTCGGACGGAAACGACTTGACGACAACCCAACAGCCGTCTCCCGGAAATGCCGACGTCGGCGACCATGTGCTGATGAGCCGGAATTTCCTGGAGCAGGCCAAAATCGAGTTGAGCAAAGGCGACGGCCTCCAAGCTTCCGAAAAGGTCTGGGGGGCTGTCGCCCACGCTCTCAAGGCCATTGGGGTCCAGCGCGGCTGGCATCACCGGGCGCACCAGAACATCAAGGACATCGCCGCCCACATGGATGACGAGTTTGACCGCGGGGACTTTTTCACACACTTATTGATGGCGGAATCGATGCACAAGAACTTCTACGAGAACGACCGGGAACAAGCCCAAATATCCCGTGCCATAGATGACGCCGAAACATTCATCAATAAATTGGACGAGGTTCGGGCCTTACCGCCAAGGCCCTATACTATCAGTTCCTCAGACGCTCAACACCGCTTGCGACGGCTGTTGGGTCTCCCAAGGAACGAACCACCCCCCATGGGATCCCACTCTGAAGTTGGTTTCAGCCTGGCCCACCCGGAGAATGACTAGCAACCCGCACCGGCAACCATAGGAAAAAGGGCGCCGCAACTGGCGCCCCTTTTTTATGGCTCCCGTCTCCAAGTGAGAGAGGAAGGTCAACCCCCTACCGTCCCACCCAACGGCCGTAGATGGGGTACTGGCTGCAAACAAACTCGATGTAGGCGGGCTGGCCCGAATCATTCGCCGCCAGCGCCCGCTTCAGGGCCGGGGCCACTTCCGAAGGCTCGGTCACCCTTTCCGTGTGGTACCCCAACTCCCCAATTACCCTGGACATGTCCACTTCGTCGTAGCCCAGGACCCGGTGGGTGAATGGGTCGTGCCCGTCTCCCCAGAAACCGGGGCCGTAACCGGCGAACCCGCCGTTGCTTACGTGGGCTATCGTTATCCCCAACTTCTGCCGCAGCGGCACCTCCAGGTTGCCCAGCATGTACCCCAATCCGGCTTCTCCCGTGACGGCAACGCAGTGTTTCTCCGGGAAGGAAATCTTGGCCGCGATGGTCGCCGCCAAGCTGAACCCCAGCGAGGAGACATTGCCCCAGCCCAGGAATCCCCGCGGCACCAAGGTATCGTACACCGTACTGAGCTGGTCGCGGGTGTTGCCCGACTCGTGGGTCACGAACGAGTTAAGCGGGTCCAGTGCCTCCATCAACCCCGCATAGACCCGGTAAGGATTGATGGGCCGGTCGGTGGAAGCCATCGCCTGCCGGTATTGCGCCAACGCGTCGTCCCGCGCGGCTTTCACCTCCGCGGTCACGTTTCCCGGCGGCCTGCCGTTGCCGGAGGTCTTATCCGACAACTCCTTGTTCAAGGCTTGCAGCGTGAAGCGAGCGTCTCCTATCAAGGCCGCCGCAGTGGGGTAAGCCTTGTTCACGTGCAACTCGTCCACGGTGCAGTGGATGATGGTCTTCTTGACCGCATTGGGTATGCCGTGGCTGAACCTTCCGGGCGAGAGACTGGAGCCCACAGCCAGCAGCAGGTCGCACTTGTTCAGGTAGTGGTCCACTTGGTCGCCCCGCACGCCCACGAACAACGGGTGGTCTTCGGGAAATGCGCCCTTGGCCTTCAAAGTGCTGATTACCGGCGCGTTCGCCAGCTCCGCCAACTCTTTCAACTCCGCAGAAGCCCCAGCGTAGATAACCCCTTCCCCGGCGTAAATCAGCGGGTCCTGCGCCTCCAGCAACAGTTGGACGGCGTGGGCCACGTCGTCAGGATTGGGCAAGGACTTCCACCCCGTCACCGGGGCGTATGGGTCGGCGTCTTCGTCGTAGAGAGCGTCGGCGTCCGGGATGGCCAGCACCACCGGTCCGGGCCGCCCGGTACGCAGCATGGTGAAAGCGCGGCGCATGAACTCGTGCAGCCGCTCCGGCCTGTCCAGGTACCCGTACCACTTCGAGACCGACTTCAGGCTCGAAGTTACGTCGAACTGGCTGTTCTCCGTCTCTCCTATGGGCACGCCATCGGTGATGCACAGCACCGGCGAGCCGTCCTCGTAGGCTTGGGCCATCCCCGCGTAGGCCACCTGCAACCCGGCCGCGTTGACGCCACCCTGGAACGTCGCCACCCCAATCGGAGATCCGGCGTTGATGCGCGAGAAAGCATCGGCCAAGGCCACAGCGTAGCGGTCGTCCCGCATCATCACCATGGGAATGCCTTCACGCCCCAGCGCGTTGTTGACTTTGCAGACCGGGAAGGTGGAAACCCATTCCACCCCTTCCTGCTTCAGAATGCGTCCGATGCCCGTGGCCACGCTTATGGTCATTGGTATAGTCCTCCCGTCTCTTTGATAGCTATGCGCTCTACCGGCCCTCTTTGATCCAGTCTGCCACCCGCTCGGAAATCATGATTGTGGTGGCATTGGTGTTGGCGCGTATCACGTCCGGCATAACCGAAGCGTCAACGACCCTGAGGCCGTCAATGCCGTGTACTTTGCAGTACTGGTCCACCACCGCCATATCGTCCGACGCGGGCCCCATCTTGCACGTGCCCGAAATGTGGTGCTGGGTGTAGGCGTTGCGCAGTATCCAGTTGTCCAGCGCCGCGTCATCTACCAAGTCCGCGTCCACAGGGTTGACCCGCTCGATTATGTAGTCCTTGAACGGTGACTCGTCAGCTATCCGCAGCGCGTACCGCACCGCCGCCCGCATCCGCTCCCGGTCATAGTCCGAGGAGAAAAGGTCGTAGTTCAACGCCGGCTGAATCCTGGGGTCGGTGGACGCCAGCCGAAGCCAACCCGCGGAGGTAGCGTTCTGCAACCCTATACTGAGGCCAAAGTGGAATTCAGGCCCCTCGAAGCTTACGCTGGCGGGCCGGTGCTCACTGGTCATCAACGTGGGTGTTATCTGGAAATCGGCCAGCGTCGGCGAGTCGTCGGCGCTCCAGCGCAACCCCACCTGGATGTTGGGAGCGTCCACATCGGGCGGTTCTCCGATACCCTTGAACAGGATGTAAGCCGCCGGGTGGTCGCGCAGGTTCTGGCCTACTCCGGGCAGTTGGTGTACTTGCCTGATGCCCATCTCCTGCAGGTGGTCCGCCGGGCCGACGCCCGACAGCAGCAGGATTTGGGCCGACCCTATGGTACCGCTGCACAGGATAATCTGGTCGCCTTCGATGTCAAAGACCTCGCCGCCGCTCTCGACTTGTATCCCCACGGCCCGTTTCCCGTCGAACAGCACCCGGTTGGCGGCCACGTTGCCCCTGACCGTGATGTTCAACCGGTGGCGGGCTTGGCTCAAGTACGTGAGCGAGGTGCTCATCCTCACCCCGTCAATGTTGTTCAGTGGCCGGGGCGAGATGGCGGTGTTGCACTCGGGGTCGTTCTGGTCCCAATTCTCGGGAATGCCCAAGGAGAGACAGGAATCGTAGAAGGCCCGGTTGAAGGGCAGCCACTCCTCCCGTTTGTAGCGGCGTACCGGCAAAGGCCCTTCGTTTCCGTGGAAGTCGCCGCCGGGAAAGTCCCAGTCGTTCTCCATCTTCCGGAAGTAGCCCAGGATGTTGGTGAAGGCCCACTCGTTGTTGCCCCATGAGGCCCAGTTATCGTAGTCCTGCGGGATGCCCCGGAACACGACCTGCCCGTTGATGGAGCTGGAACCGCCCATCGCCTTGCCTCTCGGCACAACTATCGGCTCAGTCTGTAATGGCGTGGCCGTGGCTCTCAAGTCCCAGCTATGCGGCCCGTAGGCCGATTGCCAGACGTTGTTGCCGTTTTTCAGATCTATGGGCAGATGGTCGAAGTCGGGATAGTCCGGCCCCGCTTCCAGAAGCAATACCGACTTGCCCGTGTCCTCCGACAGCCGGGTCGCCATAACACAACCCGCGGAACCGCCGCCCACAACGATGTAGTCATATTTCATGGGACCAAGTCTCCTCTCCAGCAGAATTTGCAAACGCCAGCCAAAGGCGGCCGTCTCTTATCTGAATCAGGATTCACTGGATTAGTGGATTTTCAGGATGTCGTTAGTTCATCCTGCTAATCTTTCAATCCTGCAAATCCTGATTCAGACGGCGTCTTACCGGACGCAGCCCGTTGCTAAGCCACCTTGACCGCAGTTAGCCCCGCGCCAGCCCCTACTCGCAACGCAGGCAGCGGGTCTGCTCGAAAACCGTCCCATGGACGTCAGGTGTAGTCAGCAGGTAGTCCATGATGATGCGAACGACCTTGCCTTCGTCGCGGATCCCGTACTTGTCCTTCGCCGATCTAATGAAGGCCATCTGGTCCGGGTTAAGTTCGATTTCGTAGCTGGTCTTGGCTCCGGCCATTGTTGCACTCCTTCGGGGATAATTTTGTTTCAGGCGCCTTCCACGCCCATTTCCCGCGCCATGGCCAGCATAGCGCGGGCGGTCTCCTCGTGGGCTATGTCAACCATGTCGCCGGCGTAGCGCACTGCGGCCCCGCCGGCGTCTCGCTGCTTTTCCATGGCTTCTATCAAGCCTTTCCAGTGCCTCACATCATCCGGGGAAGGAGTAAACACTTCGTTCACCACCGGGACATGGGACGGGTGGATGAGGTGCATACCGGTGTAGCCCAGCCGCTTTGCTTGAAGGGCCGCCTCCCTCAACCCGTCCAGGTTGTGCAGGTCCATCCAACCGCCACTCATCGGATAGGGCACGCCAGCGGCGCGAACGTCCACCAGTACCTTGGAACGGATGAAAAGCGTTTCCAGTCCCTCCGGCGTCCATTCGAACCCGATTGACCGGGCCGTATCGCCCCCCTTCCCGCCGCTCGCCCCCATGTGGGCGATCCGTTGACAGGACCGCGCTATCTCGCTGGAACGGCGGATACCTTCCGCGGTCTCCAAGCCCGGGTCGATAAGCACTTGGCCGACTTCCATGCCGGCCTTCCGTTCGAAAAAGCTCAACAGGTGGTCAACCTCGATCACGTCTTCCGGCCCCTGCACCTTGGGCAGCAGGACGCAGTAAAGGTTGGGGCAGGCGACGGCTTCCAGGTCCATGCCGGTCAGTCCGGTCTCAAGGCTATTTACCCTGACGACCAGCTTGGGCCGCGTCCCGTCCAGCTCGTGCAGCATCCTGCTGACGATTGCCCGCGCCTCCGGTTTGTTCTCCGGCGGCACCGAGTCTTCCAAGTCCAGGATTAACGCATCGGCGCCATACCTGGGCGCTTTTCGTATCCAGTCCTCTTTGTTGCCGGGCACAAAAAGCTCCGACCTGATTGGAACGGCCTTTCCGGTCACTTGAGCATCCTCCGTTCTTTACACCACTCCTTGCGCTTTCAGGGTTTCTATCTCCGCATCGTCCATGCCAAGCAGCTTGGCAAATATTTCGGAATTGTGCATACCAAGAGTTGGGGCGCCGGGGATTTCAGGAAGCTCCCCGCCCGAGAACTTGACCGGGAAACCGGAGACTATACCTTCAACGGGTTCTTCCATCCCGGCATGACGCATTGGCAGCAGGGTGCCCTTGTCCCGGAAGTGTTGGTCGTTCATCACTTCCTCGGCGGTGCGTACCGGCGCGCAGGGCACGTCGTGGGCCTCCAATCGCTCGATGACTTCGGACAAGGTGAACACGCCAACCAACCGCTGTACCTCCTCGCGGGCCTCCTCGACGTAAGTTGTGCGTGACACGTAGGTAGCAAACCGCGGGTCCTCCAGCAATTGCGGCACGTTGAGGGCGCGGGCCAGCCGTGCCCACTGGTCGTCGCTGGTTACGGTGATGGAGAAGTTTCCGTCCCTGGCGCTGTACAGTCCCGTCGGGCCGCTGCGGCTGATGTTCCCCGTTCGCAGGGGCTGGCCCTCGGCGATGCTCTCTTCCAGGTTCTCCATGAACATCAACGAGACCAGCGTATCCGTCATGGATACGTCCAGGTACTGCCCTTTGCCGGTCCGGTCCCTCTCCCGCAGGGCGGCGAGGATGGAGTAGCAAGCAAATATGGGCGTCACTAAGTCGCCGATGTAAAACCCCACCTTGATGGGCGGCCCCCCGGCGTCGCCGTTGATGTCCATGATGCCGCTCATGCCCTGGATCTGCGGGTCATGGGCCGGCTTTTCGGCATAGGGGCCGGTCTGCCCGTAACCGGAAATGGAAGCGTAGATGATGCCCGGATTGACCCGCGATACCTCATCGTAGCCCAGCCCGATGCGGCGCAATGACCCCGGCGCCAGGTTCTCCAGCACCACGTCGCTCTGCCTGGCAAGGTCCAGGAACATCTGCTTGCCCTTCTCGGTCTTCAGGTCTATGGTGACGCTCTTCACTCCCTGGGTGCGCTTCAGGAAGCGGGTCGAAATGTCCTCGTCGCTCCGGCGCTCATTATGAGTGCCCGACGGCCCGGCGAAAGGCCCGTTGCCCCGGACCGGGTCGCCCCTGCCCGGAATCTCTACCTTGATAACCTCCGCTCCCAGCCGCGCCAGGTTCATAAGACCGAACGGTCCCGCCAAGTAGACCGTGACGCCGAGCACTCTCAAGCCCTTCAAAGGTTCCATCCGGCCTCCTGCGTCTCCATAAAGGCATGACCGCCATAACCGGAACGTCATCCGGCAGCAAACAGCTCTCAAAGTTGCCCCGGCCATTTTCTCATAAAGTCTCGCCGTGTTGCCATAGCTGGGATTCATGTGCAGCCTGAATGACGTGGGCTGAGTCGGAATGAGCAACTGACCTTGCACAAAAGCGGCGACGTGCGCTTCTAAACCGTCCGGCCACTTTCTTGACCAGTCGTTTCTTCCTGTCGCACCGACCATCAAAAGGTTACAATAACCCCTCCAAGATGCAAGTCCAGGGCGTGAGGTGCAGGGAACCTCCACGATAGAGAACGGCTCAAGTCCACTATAGAAGGAGTTGATCGTGGCCAGTGACATTAACGGAACTCCGGCTCCTATATTCGATCCTGAACGTCTAGCCGGGGCGATGGAAGCCCGTGGCGTAGACGGCCTGGTGATTACCACGCCCCTGAACGTGACCTACCTTTCGGGGCACAACCCCACGGCGCCCAAAGCCGACGAACCACCGGGAGTCGCTGTGGTTATCTCGCGGCACGACTTACAACACCCCATCCTGATTGGGCCTGACATATTCGTATCACCTTTCCTGTATGAGCCCATATGGATCGAAGACATCCGTCCCCACCGAAGCGTCCTCCTTCCGGTGGGCGCGTCCACCGACCGGTCTGAGTTCTTCCGGTTTATGCCGGCATCCCGGCAGGACTCCGGCTGGGTGAAGAACGCCGGTGACCGGTTCGCTGGCGGCTTTACCGAGGCGATCCGCGATGCTGTTAAGGACTTGGGCCTCACCCACGGACGCATCGGCTACGACAACCTGAGAGTGGGCGCTAAGGTGGCCGGCTCCCTGGCGGACGTCTTCGACGCATACAACTTGATGATGTTCGTTCGGGAGAAGAAGAGCGCCCAGGAAATCGAATGGCTGCGTGAAGCCACCCGGGTGAACCAGGCTGCCATAGAACGGACGGTACAGTCATGGAGTCGAGGCAAGCACTGGAAGGAGTTGGTGGATACCTACCATGCGGAAATCAGCGCGCTGGGCGGATGGGTCTACGACCCGGGCGGAGTCTTTTTCGCCAACCCGCTGGACGGCGACCCCGCCGTGCGGCTGCGGGTAGACTCCGAGGACTTCGTCGTCCAGCCGGGCACCAACATCATGTTTGACTGCCATGGCACCAAGAACCAGTACTGCTGGGATGGTGGTAAGACCTGGGTCGTAGAGGACTACGGCTCGGACGTGGCCCGCCGCATCGGTCGGGCTACCGCCGAAGCGATGAACGAGATTCACGATGCAATGCGCCCCGGAGTCCGGATTGGCGACCTGCAAGAAAAGAGCCGACGAACGTTTCAACGGTTGGGAGTGCCGCAACACGACTCCGTGCTCACCTACTTTCATGGCCTGGGGCTAAGTCATGCGGATGTGCTGGCATTGGTGGAGGACGGCGCCGATCCCAACTGGATGTTGGAAGAGGACATGGTGATAGCTGCTCACCTTCTGTGTCCGGGCGATGAGAAAGAACGCTGCTGGATCGAGGAAGTGTTTTTGGTCAAAGAGGGAGGATCGGAGCCCTTGTTCACCTGGGGGAACGATCCGTTGACCAACCGCTAACCGCGTCCCTGTATAATGTCGCTTCAGCGGACCCTTTATCCCGGTGGCAACAGGAACGGCAGGGAGGCAATTTGGCCGAAGTCCATCTCATCGACGACCAGCCAAGCTGGGACCGGGCGGCAGCGGGCCTGCTGCGGGCAAAGGTGGTGGCGCTGGATACGGAGACGAACCACTCGCACGCGTACCACTCTCGAATATGCTTGATACAGTTGAGGACCAACGCCTGCGAGTTCATCGTAGACCCGCTGGCCGTGAAAGACTTGTCGCTGCTGGGGCGGGTGCTGGAAGACGGGTCCATTCTCAAGGTCATTCATTCCGCGGAAAACGACCTGCTGTGGCTCAATCAGGACTTTGGCTTCACTTGTGAATCGCTTTTCGATACCGAGGTGTCCGGAAGATTGCTGGGCGCGCCCCGGTCCAACCTTGGGGCTATGGTCAAGCAATACTTGAACGTCGATCTCCCCAAGAGCCGGTCGTTGCAGCGTTCCGACTGGTCGGAACGGCCATTGACGTCGGCGCAGTTGGAGTACGCTGCCAACGACGTCCGATACCTGACCAGCTTGGCGGTGGCGGTGAAGAAAGACCTTGAAGCCTTGGGCCGGGCGGAATGGGCGCAGGAGGAGTTCCTGCGGGTGCAGCAGGTCCGGTACGAGGCTGCCACTCCTGCGGAGGACGCTTTCCTGCGGGTAAAAGGCAGCCAGCATCTTGACCCTCGCCAACTTGCGGTGCTCAAGGAGTTGTACGCGCTGCGTGAGGAAGAAGCCGAACGCTTGGACCGTCCGCCGTTCCAGGTAATGAACAATGAAACCCTCATCGCCCTGGCCCAGTGTCCGCGCCAGTCGGGGCGCGGCGCGCGGTCTTTGCAGATGGCGAACGCCCGTTTGCCGCACGACGCTTCAAGCTGGTTCGTCGGGGAAATCGCCGACGCCATCAACCGCGGCTGGACTGGCCCGGAGTTTCATCGCCAACGGGCCGTCCACGGTGCTGAATGGCGCACCGACGAACAGAACAACCGGTTCAAGGCGCTGAGGTCGCTGCTCGCAACCCGCGCGGCGAAGCTGGAAATGGATGCCTCGCTTCTCTGGCCGTCCGTCAGCTTGGAGCGCTTGGCAACCGAGCCCCAAGCTTGGCGCAGCGAGTTGTTCGACGATGACGTACAGGAAGTGCGCCAATGGCAGCGGCGGGAGTTCGCTGACGAGTTGGCGCGACTCTGCGCCAGTCTGCAATGGCAGGCCGGTGTCAGCAAGGCCGCGCCCGTGTTAGACTGACTTCCCCATTCCAATCATGATCAGAAGCGCAGGATGCAGCATGGCAACGTCGCAACAAGAGGTCCAAACCTACTTGGAATTAGCCCACGAATTCGCTGCCAGGGTAGCGGACAACGCCGACCGCATGGACGCGGACCGGCAATTGCCATCGGAATTGTCCGCGGACATGGCCGACAAGGGATTCTTCCGCTTGTTGTTGCCTCGCTCCTTGGGCGGCGCCGAGTTGGACCATCCCGATTTTCTTGAAATCCTCCGCGTGTTTGCTGCCGTGGACGCCAGCGCCGCTTGGTGTCTCAATCAGAACAACGTATTTACCACCGCCTCGGTCAGAATGCCCAAAGAGACGGCCCAGGAGGTCTGGCGGGAGCGGCGGGCAGTGGTAAGCAACGGACCTCCCAGCGCGTCGGCTATCGCAGCGCCGGTCGATGGCGGGTACCGGCTCACCGGCCAATGGGCCTTCAGCACGGGCTACGACCACGCGACTTGGGTCGCGGCTTTGACTCCCGTAGGCCAATCCGCACAAGGAAACGGCTCCGGATCGGCTGTGCAGAACCGCCGGATCATGCTTATCCCCAAGGACCAAGTCAAAATGGTTGACCGCTGGAATGTTCAGGGACTGCGAGGGACGGGCAGCTTCGGCTTCGACGTCAACGACCTCTTCGTGCCCTACCTGCGAAGCTACGACCAGGACGACCCGCCTTGGGAAACCGGCCCTTTGTACGTCATCCCCAGGACCCTGCTCTTCAGCACAGGGTTCGCTACGTCGGCCTTGGCGGTCGCACGCTCGGCCCTGGCTATAGCCACCGAGTTCGTATCCCGGAACACTCCCCAGCGGACGTTGACCGGACTGCCCAACCTGCCTACCACCCAGCGCACACTGGGGGAGGCTGAAGCCACTTGGCGGTCAGCGCGGGCTTACCTTGACGAGAGCGCAACCGCGGCTTGGGAAAGCGCCCGCAAAAACCTGGAGTTGAGCTTGGAAGAGCGGATTCAATTGCGCTTGGCCAGCACCTACGCCATCCGCAGCGCCGCCCAGACGGTGGACATGGCCTATCAACTATGCGGTTCCTCCGCCATCTTCGACGCCAACCCCATACAGCGGAAATTCCAGGACATCCACGTCGTAACCCAGCACGCCCAAGGCCGCCTGACCCACTACGAAACGGCCGGCCAATTCCTGCTGGGAATGACTCCCGAGGGGAACTACTAAGAAACTATCTCAAAACTTGCCACAACTACCAACACGTCATTCCCGCGTAGAGCCTGCCCTCGTGGAGACGGGGGCGGGAATCTATCGGCCTCGGTCAGTAACGTGAGGGCATAAGCAGGACGGGTTGGTGTTGAGATAGCTTCTAGCGCGCTGCGCCGCGGAGCGGGGACAGTCTCGCAGGTGTCCTGGGAGGTTGCGGCTTTCTCGCAAACAGGAACAATGGGCCGCTGGCGCCGCCCACCAGTCCCAGGATGAGGAACGGCACAGAGTAACTCCCTTGGGCGTCGAACATGGCGGCCGCCATCAGGGGCGCCGCCAGCATCAGGAGATAAAGGGGCGCCATCGAGATACCGGTTATGGTGGCGAAGGCCCGCTTGCCGAAGTAATCTCCCCGTATGGCGGTCGTAAGGGGCACCCGCCCGCCGAATCCGGCCCCATAAACCACAGCGAATACCATTGCCATGGAAATGTCGGTTATGAACGCCGCCATGATGAAGCCTAACGCTTGCAGCGTAGTGAACCCGAACAGCGCAATGTTCTTGGGTATTCTGTCCCCCACGTAGCCGCCGACCAGTTGAAATGTGGCCCCCACCGCCATCAGCACCGACCACACGAAGGCCGCCGTTTGCAGCGTCAGTCCCTGGTCGGTCAGCATGGGGACCAAGTGCACCGTCAACGTCGCGATGAGCATCGACGACAGGGCGTGGCCGAAGGTGATGAACCAGAACGCCTGCGTGCGTATCGCTTGCCGCGCTGTAAAGTCCGGTCCGCTCGCAGCCTGTTCGGCCTCCCGGACCCTCCCTGGTCTCGTTTCGACGGCCGGCGCGGTGGCGGGCAAGTCGCCGTCGGGAAGTTGCCCGTAGTCCTCGGGACGCTCCCGTATGATTCTTGAAATCGGCCATGCGATGGCTATAAAGCCCACCCCTATCCAGAAAGCCGTCGCCCGCCAGCCCAGGTTGTCCGGGTCAACCGACCAAGCCAGTGCCGGCACCAGCAGCAGGCCGCCCAGGAAGGAGCCTTCCCCGGCAACTGACATCGCTCGCCCCCGCATCCGCGAGAACCACCGGTTCAGCACCGTCATCATCGGAAGCCATGTACCCGCGGCGGTGCCCAGCATGATGAGGGAATAAGAGATGTAGAACATCGCCACGTTGGCCGTTTGGCTGAACATGATGAAGCCCAATCCGGTGAGGACCAACCCCATCAGGACCATTTTCTTGGCGCCCAACCGGTCTATCAGGTACCCCATCAACGGTCCGATCAGGCTGCCTTCCAGTTGGGCCAAGGAAAAAGCGCCCGTCAGTTGGGCCCGGCTCCAGCCGAACTGTATCTCCAGCGTTTTGACCCACACTCCAACGCCGTTCCACACCGGCCCACCCGCCAAGCAGTTGGAAAAGAGGGCCAGAGCTGCCAGTTTCCACCCATAGAACCCGTACACCACCTGGCGACCCCGGGTGATGATCTCGGGCAACCCACCCACAGTCATAAGGAGGACGCCGGAGGAGAGGATTAGGAACCCGGTCAGGACCATTACAGGGATGCCTCCTACAAACTAGCTTTGCAGGAAGTTCTTGATGATGCTGTAGGTCTCGTCCGGCATTTCCTCTGCCAGGAAGTGGCCGCAAGGCAGGGACTGGCCCTGAACGTTGGTGGCGTAGTTCCTCCAGGTCGCCAGAACGTCCTGGGTGCGTCCCACGTAGCCCGTGGCGCTCCACAAGGCGAACAACGGGCAGTTTACCTTATTGTCGAAGTCGGCTTCGTCATGGACCAAGTCTATGCTGGCGCCGGCCCGGTAGTCCTCGCAAGTGCCGTGGATGGTGGCCGGGTCGCAAAAACAACGGACGTAATCGGCCACCGCCTCCGGCGTGAACATCTCATCGGAGTTGGGCCCCCGGTTAAAGCCCCGGCGCACAAAAAGCTCTGGCGCAGCGCCTATGACCCGCTCGGGGAAATCATAGGGCTGTATCAGGAAAAACCAGTGATAGGTGTTGGTAGCCATCTCCTTGTTGACGATCTGGAACATTCGGTGGGTGGGGATTATGTCCAGAACCGCCAGCTTTTGCACTGCGTCTGGATGGTCTTTGGTCAGCCGGTGTGACACCCTCGCCCCGCGGTCGTGGCCCACCAGCAGAAAGGAGTCGAACCCCAAGTGTTTCATCACCTCAACCTGGTCCAGGGCCATGGAACGCTTGGAGTAGGTGGCGTGTTCGGGGTCTCCCGGTGGTTTGCCGCTGTCCCCGTAGCCGCGCAGGTCGGAGCATACCACCGTGTAGTCCTCGGCAAGCCTGGGTGCGATTTTGTGCCACATGGCGTGGGTCTGGGGATAACCGTGGAGCATCAAAAGAGGGGGACCGCTGCCCCCCTTCACCAGATTGATGGTCGTCCCCGATGTGTCGATTCGTAGTTGCTCAAACCCTTCGAACATGCTAATCATCCTTTTGCGTCACGTCTGAATGGAACACGATATTGAGAGGACTGATGTCCCGGGTCTAGCGCCGCTCCTGTATGGTAACCTCGTAGGAACGATTGGTCATAATCCGCAGGAAAAAGTCTCCTTGCCCTTTAACGCCCAGCGTTCCCGTTATTGGCCCGCCTTTCCTGATATTGAGGCCGTGCTCTTTGGAGTCGAACAGGTTCAGAAAGAAAGTACCGTCATCATTATAGATGTGGACAACGAACTCCCCCGATCCAACTTCGTCGGGTTCGGCATTCCACAGTACTCGCCAGACCTGGGTTGATATCCGGAACTTCGGGCTGTCCCCGTTGCCTTCTCCGTCCCAGGACGTTACGTCCGTCCAGTTGTAGACGCCCGCTCCTCCCGGAGTAGACGTGCCATTGGAGGAGTCTTTTGGCCCAGAACAGGCTGTCGCGCCGATTGCCGCAAGGACAGCCAACACCGCACACACACCAAGAATCGTCCGAATGTTGTTACCTCCTGCGGGTAGGGCATACCATGCGAGACCCCAAGGAGGCCGCCGACAACCCCACTCACTGCACGGCAATTATAGCAATCCGCAAAGGCAATACCCAAGGTATGAACGCCATTGGAACAGACGATATAATTGGTATTCAATGCATCACAACAGTGGGGCAGCGGAGGCGGACAGTGGGCGAAGGCAGAAACACCGGCATAGGCCATTTCTTACGGGCAAGACTCCATTGGGCTATAGCGGCATTTCTGGTCCTTGCGGCGATTAATGGGTGCGGTTCCTTGGAGGAACGCCTGCCCGACCAAGCGTTATCGCCCATCAAGTCCCTGTCAGACACGCCGGCGCCTCCAACGGTAACCCGCGAGATCCCGTCCGGAGAAGTCCATTCCGGCGAAACTTCCTCCCACCCCATCATGGACCGGCAACTCCAAGTGGCCCCGGTGGCCGCTGACTTGCCGGAATACAACCGCCGGGAATGGCGTCACTGGACCGACGAGGACGACGACTGCCAGGACGCCCGGCAAGAGGCGCTCATCGCCGAGTCCACCGTCCCGGTAACTTTCAAGTCTGACGAACAGTGCCGCGTAGTCACCGGCAGATGGGTTGGACCCTATACCGGCACTGAAGTGGACGAACCTGGCAAGCTAGACATCGACCACATGGTTCCCCTAGTCAATGCGCACCGGTCCGGCGGGTGGGCTTGGGACCGGGACCGCAAGGCCGCCTACGCCAACGACCTGACCTATCCCGGTCATTTGATCGCCGCCACTGCCTCTGCCAACAGGGCCAAGGGCGGCAAAGGGCCGGAAGACTGGCGCCCGCCTGACGAAAGCTACTGGTGCACCTATGCTGTAGACTGGACCAACATCAAGATAAAGTGGGGACTTACCGCCACCCAGCATGAATGGGACGCTTTGCGGGATATGCTGGCAACCTGTGAAGAAAGCTTTACGTCGCCCGTTCCGCAGCCGGATGCCACCGTCCAACACTCTCCGGGCCGTGACTCGACCAATGCAACAGAAACCCCGGAAATGCCCACGCCTCCTGCAACACCGGAAGTTTCCGATGCACCGACGCAGACTCGGCCAGGTCTGCGATACGATCCTGATGGCCCTGACCGCGATTGCAGCGATTTTGAGACTCAGCGGGAGGCCCAGGACTTCTTCGAGGCGGCGGGAGGGCCGCAACGTGACCCACATCTCTTGGACAGAAACAAGGACGGCATGGCCTGCGAGTCATTGCCTTAGCCGCCAACATCTTGCCAAGCTTCGGGTATAGCATAGATACGAAGCTTCCTTGTGATGACGTCGTATGGCGGTCCTCGCGGACTTCTTGCCTGAGCCTCGTAGAGAGGGGCAAAACTACGATGCAATCGTAACACAGGCCCGGTCGATTGACCGGGCCTGTTCTTTTGGCATTTCCTGCTCTGGTACGCCTCCATAACCCACTGACATCGTTATGTAGACATTCCATAACGTGCGGAGATATACTGCCACTGCGACACGGTGACCCCGGGCAACATGCCCAACCACATTCAACGCGCCCCGACAAGGACGAGGGACTCTCCCACGTCCCCTTCTCGCGTTGAGATGTGTTTGGCCACCGTGTCGCAGCGGGTCACCGCCATCCTTGCCTGAAGGGGGCACCTCTATGACCACGCACGATTGACGAGGCCGACCGCTCGTTCCAGCGGTCGGCCTCTCTTATTGTTTCCATCATCCGCGAGCGCATCGCGGATACAGGGGGCGATACATGAGCAATCGAAGGCGCGCCACTGTGGTGGCTGAACAGGACGGGAAGGTGCTGCTGGTCAAGGAGCGAGGCGCACGGAGCTACAGTCTGCCCGGGGGCGGGATAGAGCGGCGCGAGTCCATCATGGAAGCCGCCTGCCGGGAAATCAGGGAAGAAACGGGTTTGACCATGATACGAGCGGAGTACGTGTACGACCACGAGGGCAGGGTGGTCCGGCACAACGTCGTGCAGGCACATGTACAGGGGCGAGTGCGCCTGCAGCGCAGGGAGTTGGACGGCTACCTGTGGTGGGACGGCCTCATCGAGGTGCCCATGCTACCGTCAGCCCGTGCCATCATCCAACGAGTAATGTTGCTCAGACCATAGCACCACCGCATCAGCATAGGAGGAAAGACTCTTTGGATACGTACCGCCAAAGCCGGTGATTATCTACCGCCGACGCCGGCGACGCCGGCGACGCAGACGATGGGCATGGACCGCTCCGATACTCTTCATACTCGTGGCGGTCATCGTCGTCGGGGGAATCGTTTACTTTGTCCGCCCCGACGTTGTACAGAGTGTGGCGCAGGGTGTAGCACAGGACGCCGAACGGCGCGAAAGCCAACGGATAGCGGAGAAGGCCAGAAAACAGGATATGCGGGAGAGGGAGGTGGCGACGCTCACCAACGCCGAGCGGGAACGCAATGGTGTCAGTCCATTGCGTTGGGACTCCGAGTTGCAGGCCATTGCCCGGGCGCATAGCAAAGACATGGCGGAGAACAACTACTTCGCGCACAAGAACAACGAAGGAGAGGGCGTGACGCAGCGGGGCATCAATGCGGGCTACCGGTGCGTCAAGCCGAGCAGCATCGGGTTGGGTGAGAACATATCTTATGCAACCGGCCCGTTTTCGGCGGAGGAGACGGTGCGGGGTTGGATGGACAGTCCTGGGCACCGCAGCAACATGCTGGACGTGTATTACGACCGCATCGGGGTAGGGATTCACGAAGGCTGGAATTCCGACTCGGGACTGGTTTTCTACGCCACCATGGTGCTGTGCTGAACGGCGTGGGCTTGATTACATGCACCCTGTTGCCGATAATTAGCTGTCAAGCAAAACCTCCGACCTCCAAGGGCTGGAGGTTGGAGTGCAAGGGTTTGTATGGTTTTATCGGGGAACTTGATTACGCTTCGATAGGCCACATAAAGCCGGCACGGGACGGCATTTTTATGCGCAGCCTACTTTTGGTGCAACCGTGCTTACTGATGCAATCGCGGGTTGTGAAGCATCGGTCACTTGTGGAGCAGGAGCACTTTATGGAGCACGGGCGTGTTTCGGAGCACGCTACGGACTTATGGAGCAACTGAGTGTTGTGGTGCAAAGCCGGTCGGTGTCCTGTCCGTGTTGAAAGGCACTTGGCATCTGATAAGATGGTGGTAGGGTCAGTCGGATGGCATTTGAATGTCAACACGCCCTAGTTCACTCTCTTTCTAACCGGAGTCCATGATGCTGGACAGTGCTGTGGAAATGATTTATATCACAAAAGCACGGGAGGCCATAAAGCTACAGGACAGCCCAGACATATATGTTTGCGTTAAATCCGGTTGCAAAGGACCCGACGGATTGCAGACGCGCTTTCGTCAGGCTACGGAAGGTAGCGGGCATGTGGCACTCACGAAGCATAAAGTCTTGCACATGTGGAATCTGAAATCCGTATAGACTTTTTGCACTTAAATGTCGCATAACCGACATTCCGTGCAATCATGCAACCTTCCGCACCATCCACCGGAGCCCTTCAATGTCTCCTGCCCTGGCGTGCACGTATGCGTTGGCCTGATAGGTCAGCGTGGACATGAGGGTGTGCAGGTTGATTGACCGCAATCCGCGCAGGCAATGGCTTTCCAACCGCCTAGATTGCTTCAGGGTCTTGAACACCCGCTCCACCGCCCACCGCTTGCCATAGAGCTTTTTCCATCTCTTACTTTTTCGGCGAATGATGCCGAATAGCCGGATATCCTCCATGGGGTCTTGCACGTACTCCGTATCGCAATGTCTTATACCGCCGGCGGGCGAGTCCTTCAGTTGGCACCCTTCCTGGCGGCACCTGTAGAGACGATGCCGTTTCTGGTTTGTGCCAACATAATCCATAGGGACCATGCCGATGCAGGTGGGCACGCCGTCCTTCGTGTAGATACCTTGGTACAGGTCGGTATTCGACGGCTTGCGAATGTGGATAACCGGGATGATGCGATGGACGAACCATAGCGACTGGTGATTCGCTGCGGAGTCGTATCCCCGGTCGGCAATGGCCACCTTCGGAGCAAACCAACTGTTGATGCGCTTTGCCTTGTCGATGAGCGGGGGCAACTCCTCTGACTCATGCCGCTTGCCGGTGGTAACGAATTGGGCCAGGGGGATACCGTAGTTGGCGTCCACAACCATGTGGAGCTTGTAGCCGTACATCCACACTATCCCTTCCTTGTTGTTCGCCTGCGGCGAATGCTTCACGCCCCAGGATGCTTCCGGGTCGCTGCCCTTCTCCGGGTTGCTGTACGTCCGAATCACGGACGCATCAATGGCCACCTCCTTTCCGAACCCCGGTAGAATCGCCTTCAACTTGGCCGTCACCAGTGCAATACACGCATCCACCAAGTCGGCATGGAAGGACAATCGCTTGATAAAACGGTTGAACGTGCGGCGGTGGGGCAGCGGCGCATCCGGGTCGAAACCGCACAACTCACGCAAGTGCACGTCATCCTGTAGTTCACGAATCAAGCCATTGGTGTGGGGCAGGTTCAAGTGGTAGGAGGCAACGTAGGCACGCCAGAGGGCGCGGAGCGGGTAACCCTGGCGTCCGGTAGGGCGGTACAGCCTTAGCTGTGCCAAGATAGGCCGGTCGTCCAAGACGTCGAAAACGGATTGTAATTCGGCTATGCGCGGCGGGCAGTCTTGCCTTTGCCCACCCCGCGTGCTAACGTGGGTAGAAGCCACGGGGGACTCTAGCTCCCTGGTGGTGGTTGAAACCGGCAGGAGCGGCAACTCCGCGCCGGTTTCGCTTTTTTGTTCTACATGGTTATTGTAGCTCTCTGGGGTGCTAGGTGCTACTGGTTTCTGTCAGTAAAGGCATCTCGTCATACGCTTTCGGCACATAATAGTACGTGCCATCGTCGTTTCTGGGAAAATCAGGCTCATCTTTGAGCGCGTTGGTGATGTGGCCGCGCAAGCCTTTCGGCATTTCTTTGGACTGTCCGCGTTGGATGAGGCACCGCGCCATGTCCATGGGGTCCAGCGGACCATCCATAGCCTCGGCTATCCGCACCAGGCGTTGATGCAAGTTGGTTGCGCCAGTAAAGTCGATGTCGATGCCGGGATATACTGGCGCGTCGTCACTACTCTCGGGTGTTGCCACCGTCTGTCTAATAACACGGGCGGTGGTAAGCAACTCATCGCGCCTGTCGACCAATTGTTGTAGATGCAATGCCGCTTCCGGTATCTGCGATTCCAACTCTTCGAGTTGCGAATGGATTTTAGCCAGGAGTTCATCGGTGCGCATGATGCCAAACCTCCGTTGCTTGACTCCCAGCCGCCAGGCCCTATACCATCGCTTTAACGGGAACGGCCTTACTTAAAGAAAGCCTGACCCGTTATTTGGAGCCCTCGCCCGGAATCAAACCGGGGTTGCGGAATACCAAATCCGCTGCTCTGTCACTGAACTACGAGGGCGCCACGCTGAGCCGCCGGACTAGCGAGTGAGATACGATGGTCTGGCGGCTTTTCCTTTTATATACTACTGCCGTTCCAGATGCACTTGCAAGAGGGCGTAATCCAAACGCAATGTCGTGCATCGCCTGTGCGCTAAGGCACCATACTTAGAATGCTGGTGAGAGATTGTGGTGTCGTCAGTGTTTACATTAGAGGCCAAAGACCCGAATACGGGAGAGAAGATATTGCGGCTCGACGCCTCGGAACTTGTGGCTGTTACCTTGCCTTTGCAACCGACGTTTTTCAACCCCGGACATCGCCCTGGGCTAAGGGCAAGGGATTGGAGACATGAGACGGCATGGTATGACTCGGAGCACGAATTATTGACACAGTTGCGTAACCAAGACCCGTTACGAGTTGATTACTTGAGGTTGTTACTAGAGGCCACATTCGTTTTACAAGCACGTTTCATGGGACGCGAACGGTTGGAACGAAGGTCATACGAACGTTTCCTAAAGGAGTACAAGAACTTTTGCAAGGGCCACTGCAAAGACCAGTGGCCTGACCCTGATTTATTCTTGCAACGAGTAAGCAGGTCTGACTATTTGATTAACCGCATAGAATTGATAACCGCGTTAGGCTCTGATGGACCTTAAGCGACGACAGTGACTTGTATACGCTCACGACTCGTACCTGAATATTGCCATGTCCCCAATGGGTATTCCAATTCTGCCTTGAGACAGCGGATTGTTTTGCACCTCTGTCAGGGAGGACATGGATAATTCGGCGCGCCTAAGGGATTAGTGATATCATGGTAACGACCTCTGAACTAGGGGGTGGGAGTGAATGCCGGAATCAGGCCGCCGGTACGCCTGTACACCAGTACCGGCAAAAATATATGAGCCCCGGCGACGTGTGGTGACGACACCGAGGCTAACGACGAGGGTTGCCCCCCGAACAACACGCGGAGCAGGGTAACTCTCTAATGGTTGGTCGTCAACTACCTCCCGTCGCTAATTCATGGGGCGGGAGTCGATTTGTGGAAAAAATACTCGTTCCTTGGTTAGCGGCCATCGCCGTTACGCTGATATTCTCAATGTCATGGATGAACGTGGTTCCAGACATCTTGGACAGAACCCTCCACGAATTAGCACAGGAGGCCGCGGTTAGTCCGACCGTTGGGAATAAGGTGACTTTCATATCCGCCCGAATGGGTGCTTATGCCCTTATCATGTTGGGCCCCATTGCTGTTGCGGTGGCGTCCTTTGGGGCTGCGATAGCCAGTACACGGGCCCTTTTCCGGTAACGCATCTGCTCCACATCAATTGCTGTGTTAGGGCAGGGGGACGTGCGCACAAATCGCACGTCCCCCTTTGACTTGGCATCGGAAAGATACAATGTCAAGATTCGATACCACATGGCCCGACGAGTCACGCTGGTTTCAACAGTTCAAACGCAACTAAGTTAGTTTTGCCCCTCTCTAAGCCTCGTTCTCCTGTTTGACAAGAATTGAGCAACGCCATTATAATTTCCAATTGGCTTCTGATACATCGTATCACCAACCCAGCCGCCTTCCACGGCGGTCAATTAATGGCTTATATTGAGACTGAATATCAATAATATTCACAAGCAGGGCGGCTTCGCCGCCTGAGGAGATGTCTGCATGTGGTCCTTGTTACGGAAGGTGACCCCGGTACTTATGCTGGTCGCAGGTCTCATGTTGTTCGTCGCATGTGGCTCCGAGCCCGAGCCTGCGAGCCAACAGCCGGCACCTACGCAATCCCCTACCGTAGAGGTAGATGCTTCTGCTTCCAGTGAGCAACCCAAAGCTACCGAATCAATGACGGCAAAGGCTGATTCCTCCAAAGATGCCGAATCAATGACAGCAAAGGCCGATTCCTCCAAAGATGCCGAATCAATGACAGCAAAGGCCGATTCCTCCGCTACTAGCCAGCAGACCAAGGCGCCTGTGGAATCGTCTGCTCCCACCACCGCACCGGCCGTCGAGTCAAGGGCGGCTGCTACCCCGGCTACCGAACCAAAGACATCCGCCCCGCCCTTTTCTCCCCTCGATGTAGTCACTACCACCAATATTCTCGCGGACTGGGCACAGGCAGTGGGACAGGACAGGGTAAGCGTAGCCTCATTGCTGCCTCCTAATGCCGACCCTCACACTTTCCAACCCGGCGCCCGTGACGTAGCACAGGTCGCGGACGCAGGGTTGGTGTTGAGCGTGGGCCTGTCTCTGGAAGCAGGCTGGTTGGAAGAATTGATCCACAACGCTGCCGGCGACCCTGAGAAAATCATCGCCTTGGGCGACGGGGTGGACCCAATAGATTTCGAGGAAATCTTCGAACACCACGATGAAGAAGAGGAGATGGAAGAAATTCTCGGCCGGTTGCTCATCGGTGACGGTGAAACCGGCGCGATGTCGGTCATCGACTTGGAACACGGCGATGTGGAACAAAACGCGTTCGACTTGGGAGCAAGGGCAGGACGCATCTACGCGACCAAGAGCGGACGCTTCGCCATAGCCGTGTCCAGTGACGCCGACAACGTCCACGTGATCGACGGGGGCATCTTCCTGGAGGGCCACGGCGACCACTTCGATCTGGTGGAAGCCCCACCGCGCCGGATGGGGCTTGACCTGGCGGGGGACCGCCCGGTGCATCTCTACGTGGGCGTAGAATGGGCGACAATATTCTACGACGGTTCAGGCGACGTAGTGCTGATTAACGAGCACGAACTGGAGGAGGAGGGCGGCGACTACGTTCCTCCACGGTTCAACGTAGGACCTCAGCACGGAGCAGCGGTGCCGCTGGAGGACGACCTGTTTGCCACCAGCATCAAGCATCCGGATTACCCGGCCAACCCCGACGCCAGGCGGCCCATCGGCGCCGACATCCGCGATCTGGAGGGCAACATCCTGTACAGCGCAGAAGGTTGTCCTGATCTCCATGGCGATGCCAGCAACGGGCATCAAGCCGCTTTCGGGTGCACCGGCGGCGCTTTAGTGATGGAGGCCCATGACGGTGAATATGGGCACGTCTTTGTCCCGGCTCCGGACGGAGAACCCGAAGACTTCCGTTTGACCTCTGTCTGGGGCTATCCCGGTCTGGACCACTTCTTTGCCTTGGGTTCGGCGGTGGGGCTGTACGTGGTAGACCCGGAAGAGGGCAGCATGGAACAGTTGATCCCCGCTACTGAGGAGTTGCGCCCCATCCAGGTCGCCTTTAATTACGACGGGGAAACACTATTCGTGGTGATGAGCGATGGAGAACTGCGGATGTACGAGGCCCACGACCTGGACCTGCTGGCGTCCGCCTCCGGCTTCCTGACTACTCCCGTCGAGACGGGTTTCTGGGCCCGTCCTCACATCGCTACAGCCGTGGGAGCGGTATTCGTTACCGACTCGGTGGGCGGCAAAGTGCTCCAACTCGACGACCACGACCTCGAAGTCGTTGAAGAGTGGGAAGTTGACGGGGCGCCAACCAAGATCGCCTTTGTAGGAGTGCTGGGCGAAAGCGAAGGGCACGAAGAGCACGGGCACGAAGAAGGAGAGGATGACGGACATGGGCACGGCGAACTCGACCCCCACTTCTGGTTCGACCCGCTCAGGGTGAAGCAGGCGGTCAATAGCATTGCCGCACAGCTCTCGACCATTGATCCTGAAGGACAGGCCTCATACCGCGAAAACGCCGCCGATTACAGTAACGCATTAGACGAGCTGCACGCATGGATCGAAGAGAAGGTAGCAACGCTGCCGCATGAGCGCAGGCTGCTGGTCACGTCACATGACAGCTTTCAATACTTTGCCAAAAGGTATGACTTTGAAGTCGTCGGCGCCATTTTCCCGATTTCTACCGAAACAGAGCCCACGGCGAAGGAACTGGCGGAACTGATCGAGACCATAGAACACGCAGGAGCCCCGGCCGTGTTCGCTGAGAAATCGCACAGCGACCGGCTTGGGCAGCGGGTGGCTGAACAAACCGGGGCGACCCTTATAGGTGGCTTGTATACCGGGTCTCTGGGAGAGCCGGGAGGAGACGCCGGGACCTACATTGATTTGATGCGATACAACGTCAATGTGATCGTGGAGGCCCTGCAATAAGCATGACAACTATTTCACCACCTCCGCCTCTGGCCGCCGAGGACCTGACGGTGGAGCGGGGAGGCGTCCGGGTCCTGGACCAAGTATCCTTCACAGCCGGGCCCGGCTGTCTCATGGGAGTAGTCGGGCCCAACGGCGCGGGCAAGAGCACCCTTTTTAACGTGATAGTGTCCCTGCTGCCCGCCACCCAAGGACGTGTGCTAATCCACGGGCAGTCGGTCAGGGATGCACGGGGGCTTGTTGCTTATGTGCCCCAGTACGAACGTGTCAACTGGCGCCTTCCCATGACTGCCTGGGATGTAGTGATGCTGGGGCGGACGCACAGGATCGGCTGGTTCCGGCGAGCGGGACGGGTGGACCGGGCCTTGGCGGAGGATGCACTCCGGCAGGTCGGCATGTGGGACCGGCGTAGTTCCTTGGTGGGAGAGTTATCTGGAGGTCAAAGACAGCGGGTCTTTGTTGCACGAGCCTTGGCCCAGGGGGCAGACATTCTGCTGCTGGACGAGGCTTTCAGCGGCGTAGACATCGCCTCGCAGGAAGAACTGGTGTCGGTGCTGACAGAACTTCGTGATCAAGGCCACACGATCCTGATGTCCTCTCATGATATCAACCACTTAGCCCACTATTGCGACGAATGCCTGTGCCTCAATTGCTATGTATGCGCGTGCGGCGCTCCGCAGGACGTGTTGACGACGGAGGTCCTGACCGAAATGTACGGCCCCTTCGGCGCTATTCCGGGTCACGGTCATGGGCTGGCTGGAGACGACCATGGACATCATAACTGAAGCGCTGATAGGGCCGTTCCAGTATCCCTTCATGCTTCGCGCGCTCATAGTGTCCGTCCTGGTAGGGATTATGTGCCCCGTTCTGGGCGCCTACGTGGTGGTTCGCGGGCTTGGGTTCATGGGAGACGGGCTGGCCCACGGAGTCCTGCCGGGACTGGTCCTGGCGGTCATAATCGCAGCCATGGTCGGCGCCGGCGCCGACATGAGCGGGATCCAACTCATAGGGGCCCTGCCGGCGGCCTTGGTCATGGCGGTGCTCAGCGGTTATCTCATACGCCGGGTAGGGGTCAGCGAAGACACGTCGGTGGGCATACTGTTCGCGGGAATGTTTGCCTTGGGACTCGTTATGTTGACCGCGGCCAAAGGGCTGCCGGTGACGCTGGATGATGTGCTGTTGGGCAATGTGCTGGGGGTATCCCACCAGGAAATGCTGGTCACGCTGGGATTGGCCGCAGGGGTTCTGGTGGTGTTATTCTTCCTGCACAAGGAACTCGTTTTCACCAATTTCGACCCGCTGGGGGCATCGGTAATCGGTTTGCCCACCGAAAAGCTGGAGTATATCCTGCTGGGCCTGCTGGCCGTAGTAGTTGTCCTTGCGCTACAGGCAGTGGGAATAGTGCTTGTGATTTCGATGCTGATCACTCCGGCAGCAACGGCATCGCTGTTGACGCGTAGTTTCCCGGCCGCCATGGTTGCCGGGGCTTTGTTCGGGTCCGCCTCGGCGATAACCGGCCTTTACATTTCGTTCCACTTCAACCTGCCGTCCGGGCCATTGATGGCGCTGATGGCAACCACATTCTTCGTGCTGGCCCTTGGTTGGAAACAAAGGCCTGCGAGGCTTCTGCAACGCCAGAGGGCATGACAGGCTTCAGCCCAGAATATCCGCTACTCCCAACACCACGTCGGGGAACGCCGATGGGGAAATACTGTCGCCACGCCGCAGTAGCGTAACGTCCAAATACAAGCCATCTTCCGGGTTGCGGTAAACCTCTATGACGTCCTCCTGCAGGTTGACCAGCCACATTTCCGGGATTCCATCAAGGGCATAGAGAGGCGCCTTTACGTTACGGTCGGAACGCAGTGTGGAATCGGAAACTTCCACAACCAACAGCACGTCTTGGGGACTGGGGAGTCTATCCAAGCGAAGGTCCGGCCGCAAGAGGGCTAAGTCAGGTTCGGGTCGCCCATTATATGAGGCACGAATAGGGCATTGTACCCATGGGGTCGCCCGCTTCTCCGTGAAAAGACCACCGAAGAGGACGATCAACCGGCTAATCGCAAACGCGTGAGGGTCCAACATCGGCGGCATCAGGACAATCTCCCCATCTATCAACTCCACCCGTTCGTCTTCCGTCAGGATGCCCGCCTTCCCCATTTCCTGGTACTCGTCGGCAGTATACTTGTGAATCTGGGCGTCAAGCTCTTCCGGCAAGCCCGCCAGTTCGTTCAAAAAGCGAGTGATGCCCCCTTTCAGGGCTGGATGACAGCGATTTCTGACCAATGGGGACGGGTCCCACACGATGCCGTCAAGCAATTCTACCCCACGCTCCATGGGCAGGATGCCGACCTCTCTCATCTTGTAATATTGGTCGACCCTGAACTTGTACCGGCTGACTTCGGTTACCTTAGACTTGGCTTCCACGTACTACCTCGCCCGGCATTGCAAGCCGGCCTGGCTATTCTTCCAGGGTAGTTATGTCACCCGGGTCCAAGCCCAGTTCCTGCGCCTTGAGCAGGCGGCGCATGATCTTGCCGGAGCGGGTCTTCGGAAGAGTTGGGGTAAACTCCAGTTCAGCGGGAACGGCGATGGGCCCCAGCTCGTTCCTTACGTGCAATCTCAAGGTCTCGACCATCTGCTCAGAAGGCTCGTTGCCGACCCTCAGCGTAACGAAGCCTTTTATCGTTTCTCCGCGCAACTCGTCAGGCTTGCCAATGACCGCCGCCTCCGCAACCGCAGGATGGGACACAAGGGCGCTTTCCACCTCGGCGGAGCCTATACGATGTCCGGCCACGTTGAGAACGTCGTCTGCACGGCCGACCACCATGTAGTAGCCGTCAGCATCCCGCAGGGCCACGTCGCCTGTGAAGTAAACCCCGGGTATGGTGTTCCAGTTTTCGGCGTAGCGGTCCAGGTCGCCGTAAACGGTACGGAAGAAGTGGGGGAAGGGACGCTTGATGACCAGCAGCCCGCCCTTGTCAGGCTCGGTAATTGGCTGGCCTTCACGGTCAACGATGTCCATTTCTGCCCCGGGCAATGGGCGGCCAACCCTCCCGGGCTTCACGTTCATTGTGGCCATGGTGCCCAGGCAGGGACCGCCGGTTTCGGTCTGCCACCAGTTGTCCACAATATGACCCCATTCGCCGCTGCCGCAGATATGCTCATAGCTCCATCGGAGAGCCTCAGGGTTCAGCGGCTCGCCGGCGCAGGTCAGGAACCGCAGGGACCTCAAATCGTATTTCCGGGGGTATTCCTCACCGTAGCGCATCAACATTCTCAACGCAGTTGGCGCGGTAAAGATTACGTTCACCCCATAGTTCTCGATGGTCTCGTAAAAAACGCCGGGATGAGGATAATCTATGGCCCCCTCTCGGAACACGGTCGTGGCGCCGGCAATCAGCGGCGCGTATACGATGTAGCTGTGGCCGACCACCCAACCGATGTCGGACATGCACCAGAAGACGTCATCGTCCTTCACATCCCAGAATGCCTTGAAGTGGTAATAGGTGCCAACCATGTACCCGCCATGGACGTGCTGAACCCCCTTGGGCTTGCCGGTGGTGCCGCTGGTGTACAGGATATACAGCGGGTCTTCAGAGTCCATTTCCTCAGCCGGGCAGTCGACTGCGCCCTCGGCCAACAACTGCTCGAAGTCCACCTGTTTGGGGCCCAATGGCGCATCGGTCGGCTTACGCCGCCACAGGACCACGTGCTCGACCAAGTCCAAGCCTTCCACCGCACGCTCCGTGATACCCTGCAGGTCCACCTCGTTGCCGCGCCGGTAGCCAACATCGGCGGTGATTACGACCTTGGCTTGGGCGTCCAGGATGCGGTCTCTCAGGGAACCAACACTGAAGCCGGCGTATACGACGCTGTGGACCGCACCAATACGGGCGCAAGCCAGCATGGTGATTATTCCCTCAGGCGTCAGGGGCATGTATACGATGACCCGGTCCCCTTTGCCCACGCCCAACGAGCGCAGCCCATTGGCCATCCGGTTCACCAGTTGGGACAACCGCCCGTAGGTGAACACCCTCTCGGAGCCGTCCTCTCCCAGCCAGATAAACGCGGCTTTGTTCTTGTTGCCGTTGGTCAAGTGCCGGTCGAGGCAGTTGGTGGTTATGTTGCACTTGGCCCCCAGGAACCACTTGAAGGTGGGATAGTCCCATTCGAACACACTGTCCCACTTGCGGGACCACACCAACTCCGATGCCACGCTCTCCCAGAACCCCTCGGGCGATTCCATGGAGTCACGGTAGGCGCCATCATAGTCTTGAAGAAATGCCTGCCGCACCAAGGCGGCTGGGGGAGCGATCTCTCCCGTTTCTTGAAGGAGGTGGTCTATCTGTCCCTGTTGAACCATATCGCGACTCCTTGACACGGGTTGGCGTTAATCGAAATTCTATCACACCGCCTGGGCGGCCCCGAAATCGCCGGCGTCCAGACTGGAGGATGGGGCTTTGAAACCGGGGAACCTCAGGCAGACAGGAAGACTTGTCTATCGAATTTCCCGGGCGCAATGGGGGCAAACTGCCGGGGCGCGCCGCCTTTCTATCTGCTCCAGAAAGCTGGATCCAAGAATACCCGCAGGCAATGCAAAGAGGCCTATACCCAGAATGGCGATACCTCCCGCTATCAACCGACCAAAGGAAGTGACGGGAGCAACGTCGCCGTACCCGACGGTGGTAAGCGTAATGATGCTCCACCACATAGTCGCAGGTATGCTGGAGAACTTGTCCGGTTGAGCGTCTTTCTCCGCGTAGAACATCATGGACGACGCCAATACCAAGAGCACCGCCAACACCCCAACCACTGTGAGCAGTTCGTTCTTCCTGGCTCCCACCGCCGCGCCGAGATTCCACAGACCAATGGAGTAACGGGTAAGACGTGATGCACGCGCCACCAAGCGAAACGCTCGCAAAAACCTCAGATCGGCATCATAAATGTGGAAAAGAGGGACGATAAAAAGGGGCAGAATCACCAGCAAGTCAATCAGCGCGATCGGGGAAACAATGAACTTCAACCTGCCGCTAACCGGTGACGCGTAACGTGTGTCGGCTGTGCACGACCAGACCCGCAACAAGTACTCCGCTGCGTAGAAGACCAAGGATACAACTTCGAACCAGCGGAACAGACCGGGCGCAAGTCGGTGGATGTCTTCCACCGTGCTGAGTATGAGCGCCAGCACATTGAGCGTGATCAGCGAAATCAGGAAAATGTCGAAGGCTCGGCTGAGCCGGTCTCCGGGTCCGGCCACCTCGACGATTTCATAGACCCGTTGCTTCAACACGGCAGACGCTCGTCCAATACCGCCTGGTCCACATCAACGCCGCCTATCCCACTTCGCCGAAGGCCCAAGCCTTGATGAGGTGATATGCAATGGCGATTGAGGCGGGTATGGCCAATACGCCGCTCTTCTCCTCCAAAGCCAGCAAGACCTCACGCCGGTCAAACCATTGAACGTCTGCCATCTCTTCCCGGTCCATGGCAATCTCAGTGGTTGCCGCGTCGGCATGGCAACCGATCATCAAAGAAGACGGAAACGGCCAAGGCTGGGAAGAGTGATAGCGGACTGCACCAACTTGTATTCCCGCTTCCTCCATAATCTCCCGTGCAACTGCCTCTTCGATAGACTCTCCTTGGTCCATGAAACCGGCCAAGGCGGAGTACCTTCTCATCTGTACCAAGCGACCGCGGGACTGGCCCAGCAAGCAACGGTCACCGTCGTGCACGACGGTGATGACAACGGGGTCGGTCCGGGGATAGTGCTCGGTATTGCACTCTGGGCAGCGGCGCACCTGCCCGCCCCTGGCGATGTAGGTGGGATGGCCGCACACAGAACAGAAGCCGTGGCGGTTGTGCCAACTCAACTGGGCCCGGGCTTGGGCAATGATGCCCGATTCGGGACCGCTGACGTACTCGGTAGCCGACCTTGCATCCTCGAAAGTCAACAACCCCCGGTCTTGAAGTTCCGAGGCTGCCTGCTCGTTGCCGGATATATCCACAACGAAGTGGGCCGCGCCATCGAGCAGGCCGAGCAATATCGGCTCCGTCTCCACACCGAGCCGCTCCAGTTCCTGAGCGTCAAGCCATGTAAGCGCCAAGTTGGGAGCGGGGGCGATGGGCACGTTGAGGTCCTTCATGGGCAACAGTTTACTTGCCGGGTCTTTGGCCGCTCGCTTGATCCACTCCTCGTCGCGGCGTTCCCTTTCGCCCCGGTCAAGTGGATTGGCTGAGTACACATGGGGAATATCAATATTCTGGTTCATATACTCGTCCGATGATGGATTTAACGCAGGTACAAGCCTCTGATGAGCTACCTGGCCTATTGTGGTATGTATTCCTGGATTAGTCCACTATGGCCGGCAGGCAGCAGCATATACAATGCGCGGCAGCGTTGGGAGGATAATACTATGACAACAATACTGCTGGTAGGCGCGGGCGGCTTCGCCGGCTCGGTCCTGAGGTATATTGTGAACCGGGAGATACAACAACTGTTGGCGTCTCCGGCCGGATTTCCTTATGGTGTACTTGCGGTCAACGTAGCCGGATGTTTCATTATAGGGCTGCTGGGCGGGCTGGCCGCGTCCCACGGCTGGTTCAATCCCATCGGCGGCACTCGTGCACTGCTGTTCGTGGGGTTTTTGGGCGGGTTTACGACGTTCTCGGCATTTGGATTCGATACGTTCAACCTGATGCGGGACGGCGCCCTTGCCCAAGCCATCGCGAATGTCGCACTCCAGGTCTGCTTGGGTTTGGGCGCCGTTTGGGCCGGGTACCGGCTGGGGGTTATCTAACGAGGACCGGAATTTACTTATACGGCCAGACCGCCGTCCCCCGCAGCGCGTCAGGCTCCCTTGAATACGTTAAAATCGGCGCCTTGAGGATCTGCAAGACACGCGAAACGACCAATTTCAGGTATATCGGTTGGCGGGACATACACGTCTGCTCCCAGAGACTGGGCCTTGGTCACAATTTCGTCCACGTCGTCGACTCCGAAATAAATCGACCAGTGGGGAGGAATCGGGCCCATGTCTTCAGTAATCTGCAACACACCCGCCACCTCGGTACCTCCGGCGCGGAGCAGAGTATAGTCCATCGGCCCCATGGTGATGCCGCGCTCCGTTCCCAAAACGCTGTGGTAGAACTCAATAGCAGCGGCCGAGTCGGACGTAACCAACTCGTTCCAGATCATGGCTCCGGCTTCCTGTTTCACCCTGCAACCTATGTGTTGCTTTGGCTTCCATACCAGGAACATCGCGCCCTGGGGGTCCTGAAGCACGGCCATTCTTCCAGCTTCAAAGACATCCATCGGACCATGGAGCAATGAGCCTCCGGCCTGTCCGGCCTTCTCTACTACTGCATCTACATCCTCAACTGTGAAGTAGGTGTTCCAGTGAGGCGGTACACGGCGGGTACGTTCCTCTTCACCCTGCTCGTAGATAGCGGCGGCTTCCAAGCCGTTGAGTTTCTGCAAGTGGTAAAACCAGTTTTCTCCCATGGGCTGAGGGTCGTCCTCCCAGCCGAAGATGGCGTGATAGAAGGTCATCGCCGACTTAGCGTCGGTAGTGCCCAGTTCGGGCCATGATGGAGTTCCCGGGGCGTGAGAGGTGACTTCCGGCATCGCGATACATTTCTCCTGACGTGTTGAACACGTTTACGTTAAGAATATTCTCTGCTTCTTGAGCCGACGACCGAAGGAACAATCCATCCGACCGGAGGTCAAAAGCTTCCCTAAAGTTTAAACCGGGTCGATGAATGCCGGTCAACGAGTGTATGACAGTCTTTTCCGCTGTTTCGCCAGAGTCACCGGCAAAGCACAAGGAAAATCATCGCCTCGGCAAATGGACTTCCGTTAATTTACAAAGTCGGGCGAAATCCCCTGAGACGCACCGACGGAAGTCTCTTTAATGTCTGGTTGTGGGGGTCAACATCGATTCCTACAGATTCCAGGGCAGTTACGCCAAGCAGCGGCTCGGCATTAGCCTCTCCCATTACGATTGTCCCACCAACCACTTCTCCCATGAATTCAATGTCGCCGGTTGTTATATCCATTTTGATTTCGTTCCCGTCCGCAAGGCCATATATTCTTTGGCTTTTGGGCGTCAAGCCTATGGATTCGAGATGCTTACGGGGCACCAAGCAATCCGTCGCACCCGTGTCGACGAGGAATAGTCCATCCCATGTTTTTTCAGGTTCAGCGAGGTTGCGGATGGTAACCGTTACGTAAGTAGCTCCCATTGAACTTTCCTTCTATTCCTGTTTCGAGTCCCTTGATCGAGGCGGCACGGAATGAGGCTAAGACTATGATAAGGCAGTACCGCGGGAGTTGGAAGGGAGCAAATGTCAGTGAGCGGGCATGGGCGGGCAGAGGTTGAGAGACCTCAAGATGGGACGGACGATCACACGTCCGAACGCCGGTTGAAGGGCATTCCTGTTTAGGTTAAGCTGACCGATACCAGCTACCAACAAAGGGGACGCGAGATGGCTACGACAACGGCGGAACGAGTCCGGGGCAGAGAGCGGGAGGAACTGGCCCAAGCCCTGCGGCAACGAGTATCGGGAGAGATCCGGTTCGACGCCTTTTCCAGGGTGCTGTACAGCACCGACGCCAGCATTTACCAGATGGAGCCGGTGGGCGTGGTTATACCCCGGACGGCGGACGACGTCCTGGCTGTAATGGAGGTGGCCCGCGAAAGCAACGTGCCGGTGCTTCCAAGGGCAGGCGGCACCAGCCTGGCCGGGCAGACGGTCAATCACGCCATCGTGATGGACTTCAGCAAATACATGAACCAGGTCCTGGAAGTCAACGCGGAGGAAAGTTGGGTGCGGGTGCAACCGGGGATCATCCTGGACCAGCTCAACCGTCAACTGGCGTCCTACGGCTTGCAGTACGCCCCCGACCCCACTACTTCCAACCGCGCCTGCGTCGGCGGGGGCATCGGCAACAACACCTGCGGCGCCCACTCGGTAATCTACGGCAAGACCCTTGACCATGTGAAAGAGCTGGACGTGGTGCTGGCTGACGGGACGCAGACGTACTTCCGCCCGTTGCAACCCCACGAACTGGAAGCGAAGTTGAGCGGCCGTGGCTTGGAGTCGGACATCTACCGGGGCGTCAGGCGCATAGCCCAAGAGAACATGGCGGAGATACGGGCGACTTACCCGGACATCATGAGGCGGGTCAGTGGATACAACCTGGACGAGTTTCTGGTTGACGACCCGTTCAACATGACCAGGATGGTAGTCGGATCGGAAGGCACCCTGTGCGTGGTGACCGAGGCAAAGCTAAACCTGGTGCCAAGGCCCAAAATGACTGCCCTGTCGGTACTGCACCACACCGACATCGTCCAGTCCAGCGAGGCCATAGCCGAGATACTGAAGCACGGCCCATCGTCTATTGAGGTAATGGACAAGATTCTTCTGGACCGCTCCAGAGAGTCGCTAGGCCATTCGGGCGGCATGTCGTTCATCGAGGGCGACCCTGGGGCGCTGTTGGCCGTCGAGTTCTACGGCGAGTCGGAGGCTGAGCTTGCAGCCAAGCTGGAAGCGCTCAAGCAGGACATGGAGTCCAAACGGCTGGCCTACGCCTGTGTCAACCTGCTGGACCGGGCGGGCCAGAACAGTGTCTGGAACATTCGCAAAGCCGGCTTGGGGCTGTTGATGAGCATCCACGGCGATGCCAAGCCCCTCCCGTTCGTAGAAGACACCGCGGTTGACCCTGAAAAGCTCGGTCCGTTCGTGCGACGGTTCGACGAAATCGTGAGGAACCACGACACGGAGGCTGCCTACTACGGCCATGCCAGTGTCGGCTGTTTGCACATACGCCCACTGGTCAGCTTGAAGGACGCTGAGGGCGTCGCCAGGATGGTATCCATCGCCGATGAAATCAGCGACTTGGTTAAGGAGTTCGGCGGCTCTCTGAGCGGCGAACACGGGGACGGCATCGTGCGCGGGGTATGGACCGAAAAGATGTTCGGTCCGCAAGTATACGAAGCCTTCGGCAATTTGAAGGACACTTTCGACCCCCAAGGCATAATGAACCCTGGGAAAATCATCAACTGCCCGCCCATGACAGAGAACCTGCGGTACGGGACTGCGTACAACGCCGCGTCCATCTCGACCACCCTGGACTTCTCCATCGATACCAACTATGCCGGGGCCGTAGAGATGTGCAACGGGATGGGAGCCTGCCGCAAGCTGGACGGCACCATGTGCCCCTCTTTCATTGCCACCCGCGACGAAGAACATTCAACACGGGGCAGGGCCAACCTGCTGCGCGCCGCGATGTCGGGCCGTTTGCCTGAAGGGACCATGACGGGACGCCGCCTGTACGAGGCGCTGGACCTGTGCTTGGAGTGCAAAGGCTGCAAAGCGGAGTGCGACTCCGGCGTGGACATGGCCAAGCTGAAGTACGAATTCCTCGACAATTACTACAAGACCAACCGCCGGGACCTCCGCAGTTCCATATTCGGGAACATCGAGCGGATGAACCGCTGGGGCAGCCGATTCGCACCCATCTCAAACTGGATGGTGCACAACCCCTTGAGCAAAGCCCTGGGCAGCGCCTTGCTGGGGCTGCATCCGGACCGGCCCCTGCCCCACTTCGCCCGGGAGACGCTGGCCAAGTGGTTCGATACCCGCCAGCGTCGAAATCGCGGCCAAGCCGGAGAGGCGTCGCAACAAGTCAGGTCGGTGGTCTTGTTCAACGACACATCCATGAATTACAACTTCCCGGAAGTGGGCAAAGCCGCTGTAGAGTTGCTGGAGGCGGCGGGGCTTCGGGTTACGCTGGCCAACGCGGGGTGCTGCGGGCGCCCTATGCTTTCCAAGGGCATGATGAATGACGTTATGGCAAACGCAAGGGCCAACGTCGAATCGCTCCACGCCTACGCCGAGCAGGGCATACCCATCGTCGGGTGCGAACCCAGTTGCTTGCTCACCTTCCGGGACGAATACCCCGACCTGCTCAACGACGACAAATCACGCACGGTAGCGGCGCACAGCTATCTGATCGACGAGTTCCTGGTCAAACTCCACGAGGAGGGACAGTTGAAGCTCCAATTCAAAAACGAGCCTCAGAAGGTGCTGTTCCACGGCCACTGTCACCAGAAGGCGTTGACGGGCACCGCGAGTTCTCTGGCGGCATTGAGACTGCCCCCGGGGAACGAGGTGGAATTGGTCAACGCTGGATGCTGCGGCATGGCCGGCTCCTTCGGCTTCGAGAAGGAACACTACGATATTTCAATGACCATCGGCGGCCAGGCCCTCTTCCCGGCCGTGAACGCTAAGGGCGGTGACTGGCAAGTCGCCGTCATGGGCATGTCCTGCCGTCAGCAGATACAGGACGGCACCGGACGCCCGGCTCGCCACCTTGTACAGATGTTGCGGGACAGCCTGGAGTGACGGGACCGCAGCCGGAGGAACGTTCTATGATTGGGGATGGCTTGGCATACCTCAGCGTCGCAGTGAGGGATGTAGACTCGGTTGCATCCACGCTGGAGACCCACTTCCGGTTGCGGAAGACCGAATGCACCGTCGGGCCGACTGGCCGGCGGGCGCCGGTGTTCCCGGTGGGAAAGACTGCGGTGGCCCTGTTCGAATTGGGCGACGAATTCGTTGGAGGGGCCGAAAAGACCGGGGTACACCACGTTGCCGTATCCGTTTCAAACATGGAGAACGCCACTGCGGAAGCCGCCTCCAAAGGTGTGCCGACGATGTCCGGTCAACCGGAAGAAGGCATCGCCGGCACGCGCCGAGTGTTGTTGGACCCCAAAGTGACCTGCGGCGTCGTGACCTACTTGTCTGAACCTTTGTCATTGCCAGCCGCAGCATCGGACATGGTGGATCGAATCGACCACATCGGCGTCGCCAGCGAGAACAACGCCAAGGTATTGGAGGTGTTCTCGAACGGGTTCGGCTGGCCCGTCGAAAGCACCCAGACCGACGCCGAGATTATGCAGACGTTCGAGAGTTTCACGTCCGACAAGTACGGCGTTACCCACCGGGCACGGCAACCGCAGTTGGTTGGAGGCTTGCGAGTCGCTTTCGTAACTATCGGCGACTGCGACCTTGAGGTTTTGCAGGACATCGGCGTAAACACCGGAGGCGAGGTTGAGCGGGGCCAACCAGGCAGTACCAGCCAGGACCGCAGCGTGATAAGCCGGTTTATCGACGCCCGCGGCCCCGGCCTGCATCACGTAGCGTTCAAAGTCCGCGACATCAACGGGCTGCTGGCGTCCCTGAAAGAGTCGGAGTATGCCATGATCGACACCGTGGGACGGCCCGGCAGCCGCATGGCCCAGATAGGCTTCATCCACCCGGCCAGCCTGGGCGGCTGGCTGGTTCACTTGGTCGAGCGGGAAGAACTGTCGGAGCCGTAAGTTTCTCCGATAAAATCGACGTGATGCTGAACCTGAAGAAGAGAGTCTCCAGGTTGTTTGGAGCAAGCATGAAGATTAGGTACTTCCAAGATACGGATATTCTTCACATCGAGCTTTTCCCCGCTCGGATTGGCGAGACTCGTAACCTGGATGAGAACACCCGGCTTGATTTGGATGGCGAGGGCCAACTGTGCGCCATTTCTATCAAAAAGGCCAGCAACAGGATAGACCTATATTCGCTGACGGGTCTGCCGGGGGGCGTCAACGGCCTGCTGAACCTTACAGTCGCCGAACAAGGATGGCTGGACGAATACCGCCGACAACTGGTCGAGCGTTTCCCCGGACTGGTTGAAGACATGTTCGTTTATGGCCTATATGCTCGGGGTTACAGCCGTGGCCGCCACGACCTGGAAATCCCAATGAATCTGCTGGTGATCATCCGCGAAGGAGACTATGAAAAAAAGAAGGAAATCGATTGTCTGGGGTACGACATAGATCTGGACGGCTTTCACGTCGCCCCTTCAATCTCAGTCTACACCACCGCAGAGTGGGCAGAGGAAAAGCGGCGGAGCGGACTCGACTATAGGATGGTGGCGGATGAAGGCATAAGCGTGGCATGAGTGAGGAGTTGACGATAGCAGAATGGCGGCGAGCACAAGAATGTATCGGCTCAGCATGGCTCTGCCAAGGGGAAGGATTCTACCCGGATGCAATTTCCCGAGCCTACTACGCTATCCTTCACGGCGCCAAAGCGGCACTACAACTGTATGACATCGACGCAAGAACTCACGAGGGAGTCAAGAACGCATTCGGAAGGAGCATTGCAGTTGCCGGCTTGGTTGAAAGGCATTGGAGCCGCGAGATAAATTCCCTTGGAGTCCTTCGAAGGACCGCGGATTACGACGTTACAAGGACTTTCTCCGAATCCGACTCCCGTTTAGCTTGTGAACGATCCGAAGCCTTCCTTAACCGCATCAGGGCTTTGCTTGCCGCCAGTATTGCACCAGAGGACCTGGTGGAGTAGTAGAGCGCAGAGTAAGGTTTGAAGACCCTCTGCGCTCTCCAAGGCGCTCAGAGCCCTTAGCCCTCCGCCGGCACCGGGATACCGGCCTTCTTCAATTCAACGCTTACCAGTGTGTTTCGGGTGGTGATGTACATGGTCTTCCAATCGTCACCGCCGAACGCAAGGTTGGTGGACGCCTCTTCCCCATGGACTATGGTCCCCAAATGCTTGCCGCTGGGGTCCAGCACCCATACTCCGCCCGAACCTCCGCAATAAACGTTGCCGTCCACATCCACCTTCATCCCGTCGGGAACTCCGGGCCTTTCCCCGGTCAGCGTGGCAAAGACTCTATCGGTAGCCAAGGCCAGCGTACCATTGGGTTGAACGTCGAAGGCCCGGATATGCCCGCGCCGAGAGTCGTTGACGTACAGGATGCTTTCGTCCGGGGAAAACGCCAGGCCGTTGGGGACCACAAAGTCTCCTATGAGCAGGGTCAACGTACCCAAATCCGGCGTGACTCGATAAACGCCGGAGAAGCTCAAGTCCCACTGCTCGGCTGGCAGCGGGCTGGTCCACGGGTCGGTGAAGTAAATGCACCCATCCGACTTGACCACCACGTCGTTGGGCCGATTCAGGCGGCGTCCTTGGTAGCTGTTGGATACCACCGTGATGCTCCCGTCGGGCTCTTGCCGGGTTACCCGCCGGCTGTCGTGCTCACAGGCGACCAACCGTCCCTGTAGGTCACGGGTCAATCCGTTGGCCCGGTTGTTCGGCTCCTGAAACACGCTGACGCCCTCACCCGGGGCCCACTTCATCCGACGGTCGTTGTGGATGTCGCTGAATAGCAGGTACCCGCCCTCTTTCCACCACAGCGGCCCTTCAGCCGGGCCCTGGGCTCCACCGTACCCGCTACCCAACTGCTCTATGGTTTGACCGGCCGATACGATGTCGTCCATTTCCGGTGAATTCTGTTCAATGGGCATGTTGACCTCCTGAATATTGCAAGCTTGTGACGGCATTATAATACCAATCCATCTCATCGAGCAGGCCGGCGTCAATGTCCCTGGCCGCAGCTTGGTCAGCAACGGCGCAACTTGCCACGGTATGGGGCAGTCAATATAATGGCACCAATTCCGAGAAGGGATACCAAAAAGTCCGATACGACCTCCGGCTAAGCATCGAATCGTATTTGCAACCTTAGCAGCGCTTGGTCTGATCCCAGGTTCTCTCATCGCAGTGGCAACGCAATCCACCGCTAACCGGACTGCCGCAAGGAGGGAAACATGGTCGAACAACTAGCCAGACCCAAGGACAAGGTGGAGGTCTACTGGTTCTCCGAGCAACCCAACGGTTACATAGACGATAACCTGTTGGACCAATACGACTCCGGGCGCCTGGGCTTCCCCAATACTCACTTCGACCCGGAAAAGGCTCACGTACTGTACAACGAGTACCACGACCAGTACGCCTTGGCTGATGAGGTGGGGTTCGACGGCATCATGTCCAACGAGCACCACTCTGCGTACTGGTGCATGAAGCCGGCGGTGAACCTCGACGCCGCAGTTATCTCCAAAGTCACCAAGAACGTAAAAATAGCGATTCTGGGCAACGTGATCGCAATCAACGACCCGGTGAGGATGGCGGAAGAGATTGCGATGCTCGATTGCTATTCAGGGGGACGGATTATTTCCGGCTTCGTCCGTGGCGGCGCCGTTGAGAGCTTGCAGGGCGGCATCGACCCGACCGAGAACCGGTCCCGGTTTGAAGAGGCCCACGATCTTATCATCAAGTGCTGGACCCAGCCGGGCCCCTTCCGCTATGAGGGCACCCACTTCCACCACCGGGTGGTCAACCCTTGGGTGTTGCCGATGCAGAAGCCGCACCCGGACATCTGGTTCCCCGGCACCGGCAGCCCGGAGAGCGTAATATGGGCAGCACAGCACGGGCATCCTTACATGAACCTGGGCGCCGCATTGGACATTACCATGTGGCTGAAAGACATCTACATCGACACCGCCAAGGAATCGGGATTCCAACCCGGACCGGAACACTTCGGCTACCTGCTGAAGGCCTTTGTGGCCGATACCGACGAGAAGGCCCAAGAAATAGGCCGTCACTTCATGTGGACGGAGCGAAACCGGATGAAGGGACCGCCGGACCACAACGACCCGCCGGGATACCAGTCCCGCCAAGCCCTTAGGGTAAAGCAGCAGCGGCCAACCGGACAATTCGGCGGGGTCACCAATCGGATGACCTACGAACAGCAGCAGGACATCAACATCGTCATCGTAGGCAGCCCGGAAACGGTCACCCGTAAGCTGACCGAAACTATAACCAAGCTCAACCCTGGCTATCTGCACATCTACGGCAACGAAGGAGCAATGCCCCACAAGGACGTCATGCGCTCCATCGAGTTGATGGGCAAAGAGGTGATCCCGGCCCTGCACGAGATCAAGCTGGAGCCCTACGAGTAGACAGGGTCACGCAACGAGATACTCCATTGACAATGTAAAGTGAAGGAGGTCCATCATGGCATTCAAACTTAACCATGTTCACCTGAAGACCCCCGATCCGCAGAAGACTGCCCAGTTTTACGTTGACACGCTGGGGGCGGAGATAGTAGGGCAAGCCGGGACCAACGGAGTCAGGCTGAACCTGCACGGACTGACTTTGAACGTCACCACCAAGATCGAGAGTCAGCAGCACGAGCAGAAGTATGGCATGGAGCACATCGCTATAGACACCGACGACATGCCTGCCTTGGTTGAAAAGCTGCGCGCCAGCGGCGCCAAGATCCTGGAGGAGACCACCGTGGGCAACGGCCGCAAGGTGTGTTTCTTCGAGGGACCGGACGGTGTTCACTTGGAGTTTCTGGAGATGGTTGACTAAACTCGCTGGAAGGAACATTGTCCTTCTCCTAGCGTGAGGGGGTGATGTACCTTGCGCAATTGAACGAACAGGAGCAACTCTATGCTTTATGAATTCAGGGTGTACGACACCATGCCCGGGAAGCTGCCGGCGTTGAACGACCGGTTCGCCAACCACACGATCGGCTTCTTCAAAAAGTACGACATCGGAATCGTTGGGTTCTGGACCGCGGAGATCGGCCTCAGCAACCGTCTCACCTACATATTGAGCTTCGACAGCATGGCGGACCGCGAGAAGAAATGGGGAGCCTTCGGAGCGGACCCTGGCTGGCTGGAAGTCCGGGCGGAGACGGAAAAGGACGGCGCCATCAACCGGGTAGTAAGCAATCAATTCATGCGGTTGACCCCTTATTCGCCAGATCCCCACATCGCCACCAACGTCCAGGAACTTAGAGTCTACGACGCCGTTCCCGGCAAGCTGCCGAACCTGCACGACCGGTTCTCGAACCACACCATAAAGCTGTTCGAAAAGCACGGCATTGAGAACGTGGCCTACTGGACCGACGACGTCGGCACCAGCAACCGGCTCATATACATGCTGGGCTACGAAGGCTTGGGCGGCCGGGAAAAGAGCTGGGCCGCCTTTGGCGCGGACCCCGACTGGCAAAAGGCCCGCGCGGAATCGGAGAAGAACGGCGCGTTGGTGAGCCAGTCCCAAAGCACTATACTGCGGCGCACGTCTTACTCCCCTCGATAGACCGCCTGCCAAGAGGACCGATCAGGCTCTTGATAAAAACGAATTACGGGACTTGAAGCCCCCCAGTGCGGCTGCCGGGACGCGGTCGTCTTCCAACGCAACCAAGTGAGGAGCGTCACAGTGGCCAGTCTGGCTAGTATCGGTCAGGGGCTCAAGGACCGTTTTCTGGTTTCCCTTCAATACCCGGAGTTTCGCAAGCTCTGGGTAACCACGATGATGTCCCAGTCATCGTCCTGGGCTTTGATCGTTGCCAGGGCGGCATTGGTGCTCGAATTGACCGGCTCTCCGGCTTGGACTGGGGCAGTCACCTTTGCCGCCATGATACCCGCCTTGCTGGTCTCGCCGATCGCCGGTTTCCTGGCTGACAAGTTCGACCGGCGCACCGTTCTGGCCGGCGCCATATCGATCAACGTAGCGACCAATGTGGTCCTGGCCATGCTCGTCGTGACGGGCATCGTCGAGGCTTGGCACGTATTGGCGCTCTCCATTATCAACGGCTCCGCCCGCTCCAGCCAGATGCCCTCGGCCCAAGCCTTGCTGGTAAACATGGTGCCAAGGGACCAGGTATTAAACGCCGTCTCTCTGTACCAAGCCACGGTCAACGGGTCCCGGTTCCTGGGGCCGGTCCTGATACTCGTCGTGCTGAATGTAACCGGATTCCTGGGAGTAGCAGACGCGCAAGACTGGGTGTTCTTCCTGTGCGTGGCAATGTACCTTGTGGCGTTACTGACCTGCATCAGCATAGGGACCCGGTCTCGCGGCGAAATGAAGGAAGGAAACTTCGCCCAGACCTTCTTCACGAACTTCGCCGCCGGCCTCAAGTACATGTACACCAATCCGGTAGTGCTCTCCCTGGTCTTGCTGGTGGTCGCTCACTGCGGTATGACCATGTCCTTTGAGTCCCTGTTCCCGCTGGTGGCCAGGGACAGTCTCGGCATGATAACCAGCGAGAGCGTGCTCGGCGGATTCAGCCAGATGATGGTCGGCTTTGGAATAGCCGCCCTCATCGCCGCACTGATGCTGGCCGGGGTCAGGGATGAAGCGTTGCGCGGCAAACTGTTGCTCTGGCTTGGAGTGTTGAGCGGCATATCGCCGGTAGCGCTGGTGGTGCTGCCGAATATATGGCCCACCATCTGGGTAGCGTTTTTGGCGACCGCCATAATGGGATTTGCTCAGGGCGGGTTCATGACCTTGAGTCACGCTATGCTCCAGACGTTGGCCCCCGACGCCATCCGAGGCCGGGTGCTGGGCGTGTACACCTGGCACACCACGGGGATGATGGCCAGCTTCAACTTTGTCAACGGCTCACTGGCGGCCTTGCCGATAGTGGGCGCGCTGCCCATACCCGCCGCCCCGGTCATCCTGGGAGCCGGAGGCCTGGGTTTCATGATGGTGATGATCCTGAGCTTTGCCCGAATCCCGCTGCGGGAGCTGTATGCCCGCGGCGTACCGGCTCCCACTTCGTGACCACCACCTAATCTCACGGAGCAGAAGCGGTGATAGACGTAGCCAACATCAGAAAGAGCATCCCGGTCTGCCAGCGAATGGTGTACCTGAACACCGGTTGGTCCGGCCCATCCCCGGTGCAAGTGGTGGAGGTGATAAAGGCCCGGCTGGACTACGAAATGGAACAGGGACCAACTGGAGCCGAGGTCATCAGGAGCGCACAGGAAATCCGGGAAGATGCCCGCCAAAGGGTGGCCGGTCTGCTGAACGCCTCGCCCGAAGAGATATGCCTGACCAAGAACACCACGGATGGGCTGAATATCGTCATCAACGGCCTCCCGTGGCAGGAAGGCGACGAGATTATCACCTGTAGCCTGGAGCACTCTTCGGTCGTGGTGCCCAGTTACTTCACCCAGAGCCGGCACGGGGCGAAGATGCGGGTGTTGCCAATGGCGTCCAACGAACCCCGCGAGGACATCCTGTCCAAGATCGAAGGAGCGATTAACGAACGCACCAAGCTGGTGTTCCTGAGCCACATCGAGTACTCGTCAGGCCTGCGGATGCCGGTGAACGAAATACGGAGCATGACCAGGGACAGGGGCATCTGGATGCTGCTGGACGGAGCCCAGACCGCGGGCCACATCTCCCTGGACATGCGGGACATCGATTGCGAGTTCTATTCCATTCCCGGCCAGAAGTGGCTGCTCGGTTCCGAAGGCGTTGGCGCCCTGTACATACGGCGCGACATGATTCCCACCGTCGCGCCGGTGCAGGTGGGAGGCCGGGCGTTGATGCATTTTGCCGAGCCGGTCGACCTTGAGCCGAACACCGACTCGATGGACAAGTTCCTGGTCAGTTCCACCAGCACGGCATTGCAAGCCGGACTGGCGGAGGCGGTCAAGTTCATTCAAGAAGTTGGCGTAGAAGCCATTGAGGAACGCAACCTGGACTTGGCTTCATCCCTGAAAGAGGCGTTGTCAGGCATAGCGGGAGTCTCGGTAGGATCGCCGATGGACCGGCAAAGCTCCTCGGGGTTGGTCACCTTCAACATTAACGGCGTAGACCCTGAATCGCTGGTGTCGTACCTCTGGGAGCAACACCGCATAGTGGCCAGAAGAGTTGAATACCCGCCTTCGGTGCGGGTGTCCTTGCACTTCTTCAACACTGAGGACGAAGTGGGCACGCTGGTGGAGGCGGTGCGGCAAAGGGCTGCGGTGGGCTGACATTTATTGTCTTTTATGAAGTAAGCGCGCGAATGAAGCGGTCAGCGTACGGGGACGCTTGCCGAACCCTGGCAGGGTCCAGCTTCTCTAATATCTCGTAGCTTTGAATACCCTTGTCGTCCCTATAGGACCCTTTAGGCGTGTTACGGGCGGCTCTATCGAGACCATCAAAAACTTGTTGTTTTGCAATTTGTTCAACGTTCGGATTTCGTGGTAATGCGGATTCTTGGAGCGCCGGACCGAAATAATCCTTTAGGGCTTCACGGTCGGCCAGGAACCATGACTCCATCACCTGTACCATCAGATGACATTGGTCGTCCGATGCTCCCGTAGGCCGAACCCACCCGTCAGTCGCGTTCAAGTGCTGCCACGGGCCTTCCGCCGTTACCGGACCCTCCGCATCTACCAAGAGTATGGCGTAATCCTTGCCGGTGAGTGCCTTTCTGAAATTGTTATATGCGTCCCCACGGCTCCCGCTGGGCACAATTTGGAACGTATTTCCCGCTAATCCAGCTTTGTCCATGAACCTTGTGAATCCTCTGCGGCAGGCGTTTCTTAGCGTCCTGTTATTGCCTCCGCCTTCCACGTAAACTCTGATGCTCACCACCTGTTTCCCCCAATCTGCCCCATCGTCCACAGGTCTCCAAGCCGGTACTCCTCAAGCCAGGGTTTCAGTTCCTTCGGATTAAGCCGTTGAAGCTTGGTGGCCCCATCGTACTTCTCGCACACGACCACCGACTCCGGTACTTCCGTAAGACAATCGACCAGCATATCGGAGTGCGTCGTTACGAATAGCTGGCTCCGGGAAGACGCCTCGATCAGCAGCTTGGCCACCTCAGGAATTATGTCGGGATGCAGGCCTAGCTCCGGTTCTTCGATGCAGATGACCGGTGGAGGGTTGGGGTGGCACAGCACCGCCAGCAAGCATAGATAACGCAGGCTTCCGTCGGACAACCGCGTGGCGGGGATGGGTTGGTGCAAACCTTCTTCGTGAAAGAAGGTCTGCACCGGTCCGCCAAGCACAGAAACCGACATATCTTTGAAAGTCGAGTAAAAATCCCTCATGCGCTCCAATATCTGCGCCTTTATGAGTGGTTGGTTCAGCAAGAAGCTAAGCACCACGTGAAGATTGGAGGCGTCTTCCAGCAACTCAGCCTGGTAGGAATCCGACCTCTGTGGTCGGCGCACCGGAGCGTCACGCCCTACGCCCCATTCACGATAGAATCGCATACGCTCGAACTTGCTGGCCAAGTAAGTCAACTCAGGGTAAGTGAAGGGGTCCCTTAGCTGCGACAGTATCGACTGATCAGGTCTTACGTCGTTCCTCTGAAGAAGTCGAAGAGGTCTATTCTCAGGTTTTGGATCAAACACATTAATTATCGGGCGTATCTGTCGAAGGCTATACTGATAATAGATACCCGACTGACCATCATTGACCTTCGTATGCTCTCCGTTTTCCACAACTTCATCCGCGATTTCAAAGAGCAACGCGTCTCCAGTGAACGACAGGCGATATCTAAGAGGCATGCCCAGCAGCATAGCGTTTGGGTATGCGACGGTTACGTCTATAGCCGCGGTTAAGGTGTGAGCACCGCCCTTCCAGAGCCACTCAAGAACACCCCCGCCCAACCTCATGGGCTCCTGGAGATTTCCCGGGGCGGCGGCAAGCAGTGACAGAGCCTCAATCAAGTTCGACTTCCCCGAAGCATTGGCGCCTATGAGAACGTTCAACGGCTCCAAGGGAAACGGTTCATCGCTGGCTCCGTAGGAGAGTATGTTTTCCAAACGAATCGTTTCGATAAACTTCATGCCTTTCATAATCGCCCTCCGGCGGAGCCACGAACCTCGTCCATGGGAAACCAGGCATCACGAAACCGGAGGCCGCTTGTCGTTCCAAGGCCTGGCTTCTTCGAAAGCGGCGGAGGCTTGGAGGACCCTGGCCTCGGAGCCATGCGGGCCGATGATGTGGAGGCCGATGGGCATACCGCCGGTGGAGAACCCGCAGGGCACGCTGGAGGCGGTCTGGCCGGTCATGTTGATGGGGTAGGTGAATGGCAGGTAGCCCCAGAAGGGGTCCACTTCCCTGCCGCCAATGACCGTCGGGCGACCGTCAACCGGAAACGCCGGCACCGCCATGGTGGGGGTCAGCAGCAGGTCATAGTCGTCGAAAAGGTTCTCCAACTGGCGGCGCAACTGGTCCGCCCTTAGAATTGCCCGAGACAGGTCCGCCCCGGTGACCGTCGCTCCGTGTCTAAGGGATCGCAGACCGTAGTCTGTAAGGTCATCCGCATGGTCATCAAGCAGGTGACCGTTGGACGTATAAGACGCGGTGGTAAAGCCATCCCAGAAATACTCGAACGGGTCTTCCAACGCAAGTTGAGGCTCTTCTACGGTTGCGCCCAACTCCTGGAATACCCTGGCAGCCGCGCTGGCAACTTCTACCACTTCCGGGTCTACCGCCGCGTACCCCAAGTCCGCGCTCCAAGCAATGCGCATACCGCGGACTCCCTTGCCCAAGTCGGCGGAGAAGTCCGGGGGAGTCTGGCGAAGGGATATGGGGTCCCTGGGATCGGACCCTGCCAACACCTGAAGCAACAGCGCCGTTTCCGCGACGGTGCGGCTCATCGGGCCGGACTGGGAATACTGGTTGGCCGACGGGCGCCCGTAGCCGCCATAGCGGGGCACCCTCCCCTGAGACGGCTTGATCCCGGTGACGCCGTTGAAGCTCGCCGGGATGCGGATGGAACCCCCGCCGTCGCTGCCGGTGGCGATGGTGCACAGTCCAGCGGCCAAGGCCGCGCCCGCGCCGCCGCTGGAGCCCCCGGCGGTGCAATCGGTGTTCCAAGGATTGCGGCATGAGTCGCCCAGCTTGTTCTCGGTCATGCCGTACAGTCCGAACTCAGGCGTGTTGGTCTTGCCCAGCACGATGGCCCCCGCTTGGCGGACCCGCTCGACGACGATCGAGTCCATCTCCGGAGTACTGTCTCTGTAGACATAACAGCCCATGGTTGTGGGGATATCCTTCGTTGTCTCCAGGTCTTTGACGGATATGGGAATACCGTGGAGAGGACCCACAGGGTCTCCTCGTTGCACTGCCTCTTGCGCGGCTCGGGCCTGTTGCAACGCTTGGTCGGGGCACAATGCCAAGTAGGCGTTCAACCGCGGGTTGAGCAACTCGATCCGGGAATAGAAAAACTCTACCAACTCAACAATCGATACTTCTTTGTTGTCGATCAACCTGCGAAGGTCCAAGGCGGAAGCGAAGGCAAGGTCTGCATCCATGTTTCAGGTCTCCTTTGGGAGTATGATTTCTCGGCGCAAGGCGAAGGAAGAGTCCATTGACGATAAAATGACGCCAATCTACAATCGCGCCTAATTATAGCAGTCTGGCCAGCCCCCGGCCCGGTTTCCCGCCTTCGCGGGAATGACGGGGGAAGGGGGGCGGCGTCCGTTCCGGCAGGCGGAATCGGCAAGAAAAGACTGTAGCAGGAGGAAAGACGTGTCGCTGGTGGGACTGATAGCAAACCCCGCGGCCAGTAAGGACATTCGCCGGTTGGTGGCGCAGGGGCGGGTGGTGCCCGATTGGGAAAAAGTCAACATCCTGCGGCGGGTCATGCTGGGCCTGCAGGCCGTTGGCGTTGGCAAGGTCTTGGCGATGCCGGACAGCTCTCACTTGGCCGAGCGTGCCCGGGACGACGCCCAGTTGTCCCTGGAGCTGGAGTTGCTGGACATTCCCACCTACTACACCGAAGGGGACACCATCCGCGCGGCGGAGATGATGGCGCAATTGGACGTGGGCTGCTTGGTGACGCTGGGAGGCGACGGCACCAACAGGGCCGTCGCCAAGGGCAGCGCCTCGATGCCGCTAGTGGCCATATCCACCGGCACCAACAACGTTTTCCCTACAATGGTGGAGGGCACCCTGGCGGGACTGTCCGCCGGACTGGTGGCGCAGGGAGACCTGGAGCTAAGCGAGGTATCGGTCACCAGCAAGGTCCTGGAAATTTACTTGGACGGCGAATACGAAGACATGGCCTTGGTCGACGTAGCCCTTTCCAGGGAACGGTTTGTCGCCACCAGGGCCATCTGGGACATGAACACCATCTTCGAGGTGTTCCTCACCCGTGCGGAGCCCGCGGCGATTGGGTTGTCTTCCGTAGGGGGTCGCCTTCAACCCTTGTCCTTGGAAGAAGACGGGGGCCTCTACTACCGGATTGCACACTCCAACGGCAACCAGCCTGGATCGGCCAGCGGCAACCCGTCAGCAGTACTGGCGCCCATAGCTCCCGGGAAAATCTCCTGGGTATCCATCTCCGACTGGCGGCCCATGGTCACCGGCGAGCGAATTCCGGTGGAACCCCGCCACTGCACCATCGCGCTGGACGGGGAACGCAGCATATCCGTCACTCCCGAACAGAGAGTAGAGGTGGGTATAAGCCGCAGCGGACCGCCGGTAGTGCAGGTCGACGCCGCCCTGGAGTTGGCAGCCAGCATGGGTATTTTCCGGGAATAGTAGAAAATCCTGTCCCCTTTCGTAATTGACATCATTTTCCGCCGTATCTACGATTGCCTGAATTTGATTAGGACTGGTTTTATCCCATGAAGCATTCCCCCAGTTTTGCGCGGCACATGACTCTGGCGACGCGCTTTTTCGACTTTGCCGGCTACGAGATGCCGGAGTACTACACCAGCATGGAGGAGGAGACCAGGGCTTGCCGGGAGCGCGTCATCCTTTTTGACGGGCACGCCATGGGAGAGGTCCACTTGGTGGGAACAGACGCCCTGGCCGCCATGCAAAAGCTGTGCGTCGCCGACATATCCCGCCTGCGGCCGGGTCGCTGCGCCTATACCAGCATGTGCAAAGAAGACGGCGGCATTTTCGATGACTTCGTCGCCTTCTGCATCACGCCGGACCATTACCTGATGACCGTTGCCGCAGTAAACGTGGACAAATCGCCGCCCTGGATCGAAGAGCACATTCAGGGAATGGACTGCCACATGCTTAACCTGTCCTCCGGCACCACCTGCCTGGAGATTCAAGGCCCCAGGTCAAGGGACGTATTGAGGAAGTTGACAGACACCGACGTATCCAACGAGGCCCTACCTTACTTTTCCTTTTTCCAAGGCAAGGTAGCGGGTATAGACTCCCTGGTGGCCCGTCTTGGCGTCACCGGCGAGTTGGGTTACGAGATATTCTTCCCGGCGGAGTGGGCGCTGGACGTTTACGACGCCATCATGGAAGCCGGTGAGGAGTTCGGCATCGCGCCCTGCGGACTGGGCACCGTTCGAAACTTCCGCTTGGAAAAAGTCTACAGCATCTACGGGCGAGACTTGGGGGAGTTCACAAATCCCTTCGAAGCCAATATCGGCTGGACGGTCAAGTTCGACAAACCCGACTTCATTGGCAAGGAAGCGTTGCAAAGGATTCAAGACCAAGGGATAGCCCGGCGGCTCACCGGTTTCGAGGTGTCGTCACCGGATGCAGCCGTCGCCGGTGGCAGCGACATTACAGTCAACGGGGAAAAGGTTGGGCAGGTCACCGCCTGCGGCTACAGCTACACGCTTGGGAAAACTATCGGCTTGGGATATGTAGACATTGATCACTCGACTCCGGGAACGGTCCTGCGATTGGAAGGCTCTACCCCGCCATGCGGCGCGACGGCGGTGGAGATTCCTTTCTACGACCCCCACGGCGCCCGCATCCGAATGTAAGGAGAGCATTGTTGGCTGGTTCCGCTGACGAACAAGGTCATATCGACCGGGTATGGAACTTCCCGCTGTTCGACGCACTCTACGGCAGGCGGTCCCGGCGTTTCGGGATGGGTTTCGACCTGAACGAAGGCCCGTTTCAATACAAGTCGGCAAAGCCGCCGATGCCGCTGGACCCTCTGGAAGAGGCGCTTCTGGTGGCGGCGGGCGTCGGCGTGTCCGGGACAGTGCTGTCGGACTTGGCTAGGCCGGGGGCAATGGTCAGGAGCGCGGGCCGGACCTTCGGCAGCGCGTTGTCTGCCCACCGGACGGAACTTTTCTTCACCAACGACGAAGGCGTCTACGTCGTGGACCTGCAAGGAGCCGCGGCCAACAGGATGCGGGAGGTCGAAACCGAGGCTGACAGGTCGAGAGTCGTCTCCCTCTACCAGCAGAACCGGAAGAAGCTGAAGGATGGACGGCTGAATATACCCCGCCAGGTGCCTCCTCTATTCGCCCACAACTTCTGGGACTCCAACCGACCTGGCTGCACCCTGTTCATGCCGGTGTGCGACGTCAGCGCGTCGCTGATCAACTTGACCATCCAGATGGTCGATGGTGAAGGCGGCCGATTCGCCGGCAACACCGGCGGCGGGTTCTACGTGGTAGACGACCGGTACGACTTCCGGCCCGCCGGCACGCAGAAGTGGGCCGACAGCGGGTTTCTGGACAAGCAAAAGTTACTGCCGCTGTCGGTGCTGGAAAGGGAAGCGTGTTACTTCACCTTTAATGAAGCCGCGATAGCCTGCCAGAACATGTTCCTGGCGACCGAGGCGATGGGCTTGGGTGGGTGGATGCACTGCGGTTTCCTGTCACTGGAGGTTCTGGAAGAGTTGGGGTTCAGAACGGTGGCCCCGAGGGGTATCGAGCCGTTACGCAATCCGGTAGGCATGGACGGGGTGTTCCAAGGGTACTGCCCGCCATACTTCCCCGACATGGACGCAGCCGTCGACTCGGTGGTTGCCGGAACGCGCGGCGGGTTAAGGGACTTCCTGGCCCAAGGCGGGCAAGTGCCCCATACCATCTCCGACGCCGAGTACGAGGCCGGCATACCGGAAATCAGTGACGAAGGGGCGGCCTGCGCCAAGGCGGTCTGCAACTACATTTACGACACTTATGGCAAGTTCCCCGGCACCGTAGACACAATGCACCTGATGTGGTGGATGCAGGCGCATCACCTGGACCTGGACTTCTACGACAGGTTCTTTAACGCTGGAGCTTACTCCGACACTCACCGTGACCACATGTCGACGTGGCACGGGGAGTAAGCCGTGTCTACTCGCTCAAGTCGTGATAGGCGGCGAGAGCGGCGGTAATGCCGTCGCCCACGGCGGCTCCCAACTGGCGGGTTGACTCGGCCCGCGCGTCACCGCAACTGTAGACGCCGGGCAGCTTTGTGCGCATGTGGATGTCGGTGTAAACATGGCCAAGCGGGTCCATGTCCACCAAGCCCTTCAGGTACTCAGTGTTGGGATGGAAGCCGACATAGATGAATGCGGCGGCGGCCGGGTAATTGTAGACCTCTCCGTTCTTCAAGTCCTTTACCTTAGCCGCTTCCAGGACGGCGTCACCTACGAACTCCTCTACCACGTGGCTCCACAGAAACTTGACCTTGGGGTTGGCAAAAGCGCGGTCCTGAAGCACCTTGGTGGCCCGCAACTCGTCACGGCGATGGATGATCGTTACCGAGTTGACTATACCGCTCAGGTAAAGGCCTTCGTCCAAGGCGGAATCGCCGCCGCCCACCACGACCACATCCTGCCCTCGGAAAAAGTTGCCGTCGCAAACCGCGCAGTAAGACACGCCGCGCCCGGCAAATTCGTCCTCTCCGGGTGCGCCAAGCTTGTTGTGAGCGCCGCCGGTGGCGATGATGATTGACTTGGTGGTGTACTCCCGGTCGTATGTTTTGACTACTTTGACCGGCTGGTCCAGGTCCGCCAACCCCTCTACTTCCGTGAACTCCAACTCGGCCCCGAACCGGAGGGTCTGCTCTTCCATGTCGCGGCCCAGCTCAGGCCCCTTGACGCCGGAAGGAAACCCCGGGTAGTTCTCGATCTCGTCGGTGATCATCAACTGACCGCCGGTGCCCAGCCCTTCGAGTATCAGCGTTTTCATCATAGCCCTGGCCGTGTACAATCCGGCCGACAGCCCCGCGGCGCCGGCCCCAAGGATGATGGTGTCGTATTCAGCCTCCATGATGCTCAAACATCCTCCTTGTCAGTGGGCAGCGCCTCTTATCGGGCCGCTCTTACTGCTTCTCTGAAACTCTCCGCCGTCCGCAGCAACCCCTCTTCCAAGCTCACCTGGGGCGACCATCCCAACTCCTTGGCCGCCTTGGCGCAGTCAAGACTAATCTGGTACACGTCTCCCGGCCTGGGCGGCCTGTGTTCGGGTCCCCATTTGTACCCGGTTATCTCCCGCAACACGTCGAATATTTGATTGATACTGGTCTTTATCCCTGTACCTATATTATACGCGCACCCGTTTCCGCGTTCGATGGCCAGCAGATTGGCTTCCACCACGTCGTCCACGTAAACAAAATCACGGGTCTGGTTGCCGTCACCAAAGATCAGGGGTTGCTGCCCTTCAAGCATCATCTGGGTGAATATGGCTATCACGCCCGCCTCTCCTTGGGCATCCTGACGGGGACCATACACGTTGCCGTACCGGAGGGCTGTAAAGTCTAACTGGTAAAGACGATGGTACAGCCCCAGGTACAGTTCCCCGATGTACTTGGATATGCCGTATGGGGACATGGGGACTACGGGACAGTCCTCAGCGCATGGGTCGACCGCCGGCTCGCCGTAGAGAGCGCCGCCAGTGGACGAATAGATAATCTTCTCGACACCGTGCTGCCGCGCGGCCTCAAGCACCCGCAAAGTACCGATCCCGTTCATTTCACCGTCGTTAATGGCATCCCGGCTGGAATGGCTCACGCTTATCTGCGCCGCTAAGTGGAACACCAACTCCGGGCGTTCGCGCCGGAAAACCTCCAACGCGGCTGGCTGGGTGATGTCAACGTGATAGAAAGTCGCCGCCGGGTTCAGGTTCTTCAGCTTTCCCGTGCTCAGGTTGTCCAACACAACAACGTTGAACCCGCGTGAAAGCAACACCTCCACCAAGCGGGACCCTATAAATCCGGCCCCACCGGTAACCAATGCAGTCCTGTATTCCGTCATCTTGCTCACTTTCCCTCCCTACATCCACTCACAGGTATCATAACCCCAACAATATACCAGCACAATGGGGATATTCCCTGCAAGCGTACGGGCGAGCGTCTAAATGGTCCCCTGCTTGTTATACGCGGTGGCCCGGACATTGGTTGTGTGGTAGAGTTGCAACGACCTTCATTTCTGCGTTTGGACAAGACTGAGGAGAGCAAGACATGGCGGAGCGGATAGGATTCATCGGACTGGGCATCATGGGGAAGCCCATGGCCAGGAACCTGCTCAAGGCGGGCTACGAGTTGACCGTGTACGACATCGTAGGCGAACCCGTAGAGGAGTTGGTTACCGACGGCGCGACGCGGGCCGCGTCCAACAAAGAGGTGGCTGCCAACTGCAAGAAGATTATAACCATGGTGCCGGACTCCGCCGATTCCGAAGCCGCCATCCTGGGCCCCGATGGAGTGCTGGAGGGGGCGCAACCGGGATCAATCGTCATCGACATGAGCTCCATCGCGCCCTTGGTCTCTCAGAAAATATACGCTGCCTGCGCGGCCAAGGGAGTCGAAATGCTCGACGCCCCGGTCAGCGGAGGCGAACCCGGCGCGATCGCTGGCAGCCTGGCCATCATGGTAGGCGGCAAGCAGGAGGTCTTTGACGAGTGCTTGGACCTTCTGAACGTTATGGGCGGCAACGTGGTGTTGACCGGCGAAATAGGGGCCGGCGGCATCACCAAGCTGGCCAACCAGATAATCGTAGCCGCCAACATCGAGGCATTGAGCGAGGCGATGGTACTGGCCCAGAAGGCCGGTGTGGACCCGGAGAGGGTCTTCAACGCCATCCGCGGCGGGCTGGCGGGCAGCGCGGTAATGGAAGCCAAGGGACCGATGATGCTGGACCGCAACTTCAGGGCCGGGTTCCGCATACGGCTGCACCAGAAAGACCTGCGCAACGTTTTGCAGACGGGGGACCAACTGAACGTGCCCCTGCCGGTAACGGCCTTGGTGCAGCAAATGCTGGGAGCGTTGATTAACGACGGAGAGTCCGAAGCCGACCATTCAGCCATCCTTCACTATCTGGAAGGAATGGCCAAAGTGGAGGTCAAGAGGGGCGGCGGAGATCAGTAGCCGTCGGCCACCTCCACGACGCAATCAACGATGACCGCGCTGTCTCCGGGCAGCGCGCCCATGCCCGGAGCGGACCGGCTGTGGCGACCCCGGTCACCGAAAAGCGCCACGAACAGGTCGGACGCTCCGTCTACAACTCGTGCCTGCTCGGTGAATCCGGGGGCGCTGTTGACCATACCCACCACCTTCAGGATGCGGCCCACGCCTTCCAACTCCCCCAATTCCGCTTTCATCCTCGCCAGCAGGTTCAAGGCGCACCAGCGGGCCGCTTCATAGCCCTGCTCCACCGTCAGGTCGCTGCCCAGCTTGCCGGAAATTCTGGAGCCGTCGGCGCGCCTGCTTCCGACCCCGGCCATCCACATGATGTTGCCGCTGCGGGTTACCGGCAGATAGTTACCCACAGGCGGGGGCGGCGGAGGCAGTTCGTACCCCATCTGCTCCAGGGTCATTTCTATATTGGACATACAGGCTGTCCCTCCATTGTTGTCCAGTCCTATACAAGGTCCCGGACGTTCATATCCCGACGCAAAGGCCTTGCCAAGCTGCCGTTTACAGGTCCCTGAAACGCTGGTCGCGCCAGTCCAGCGCGGCCCGCAGCCCCCTTTCCTTGCGGATGGCGCTGAACTCGGCCTGCACCGGGTCCAGGCTGGTCTCGAAGTGGACCATCAACTCCAGGTTGTGGCGGATGGTGGACAACATGCCCATGCCTTCCAGCGCGCCGTTTACGCCCAGCTTGGTCATCTTCACGCCCACCGGCGACAGCAGGGTGATTTTCTTGGCCACCCTCTCGCATTCGGCCATCAGGTCGTCGTGAGGCACAACCCGGCTGACCATTCCCAACCGGGCGGCCTCATGGGCGTCGATCGTGTCTCCCGTAAGTAACAACTCCTTGGCCCGCGCCAAGCCTACACTGTAAGGCGTAATCAGCAACGGCGGCCCCAGTCCGGCGCGAATTTCCGGCTCGCCGAGTATTGCCCGTTCCGAGGCTATCTTGATGTCGCAGATTTGCACCAGTTCGCAGGCCCCGGCCAGCGCGTACCCGTTCACGGCGGCTATGACGGGCTTGCTCAGGTTCCAGATTTTCAGGAAGGTGTCGATGTGCCCCTTCAGGTGCTCCCGCCGGTCGTCTGGCTGGGTCTCGTGCAACTCCGGCGCGCCGGGTTCGCCGCCGATGTCGAACCCGGCGGAGAATGCCCTGCCCGCGCCGGTGAGGATGACCACCCTGATTTCCGGGTCCACCTCGATGATGTCCAACGCTTCCCGCAACTCGTCCATAAGGCGGGGGTTAAGGGCGTTCAGCCTGTCGGGCCGGTTCAGCGTCAAATAACAAACGGATTCTCTTTGCTCGTAGAGCAAACACTCAAAGTCCATCGGGCCTCCGAACCGGGATTGATATGCTGGAATATAGACCAGCGTGAATAATACCTTGCACGGAGCGCCGTCACAACGCCAGCGGCATATTCGCCGCAGCTTTAGGGTCGTTCAATGGGTGTTATAATCTATATGCCGACTTCAAATAAATCGGCAGACCCAGAACCCTGGTCATCCAGGAAAGGAGTACGTACTTGAAACGCATTTCAGCCTTGGTCACGGTCATGACCTTGGCCTTGATACTGATGGGTTGCGCGGGCGCACCCGCATCGGAAAGTCCGGTTACTCAGGACCGGCCGGCGACGGCAGCACCCGCGCAAAAGGCTGAACAAGCCGCCGCCGTGACCAAACCGGTCGAGACCATGAAGGAGCCAGCGACCAAATCAATGGTCGAACAGGCCCCGGCAGCAACACAAAAGCCCGCAGCGGAACCAACAACCACGCCTGCGGAAATCCCGGAACAACCCCGCGCGGAAGTTTCCCCAACGCAAGTCGCAGATGTCGCCACGACACCGGCACCCCAAGCGACGGAGCCTTCCCGGCCGGCGGCGACCTCGACTCCGGCGCCGGTGCCGGACCCAACCCAAATTGAAAAACCGGCGGCCACATCCGCTCCCGTCGCAACTGACGCCCCCGAGCCTACCAACACCACTGCACCGAAGCCTACGGCGACTGCGGTGCCCAAACCCACGGCGACAACCCCACCGACGGCCAAGCCGGAAGCCCCTGCGCCACCCGTAGGGACGAACGTCGGCGACCGGGCCCCCGATTTCACGCTGAATTCGCTGACCGGCACATTTTCATCTGTAGAGTTGCTGAAGAGCGGACGTCCTCTATTCCTTTTCTTCCACTCCGAACATTGACCGGTCTGCCGCGCCGAGTTACGGCAGCTTAAAACCCTGGACTCCAAGGTCACCGAGAACATTGGCTTCTTCATAGTGGCGGCAAGCCCGGCAGAGACACTGGAAATCCTGGAACAGGACCGTCAGAAGAACGGATACCCCTGGCCGGTTGCGGAGTTGACGGGCACGGGACTTCGGGATTTCAAAGTAGTTAGCCAATCCACGAAAATCGCCCTGGACTCGTCCGGAGTAATCACCTACCGGGAAGGGTTCCGGGGAGGCGACTTGAAGGAATGGCAGAGCGTTTTCGAATCTCTAGCGGCCAGTAGAGGCGGCGGATAATTTTTCTAGGTCGTGCCACCGGATCGAAATATTTCATCGTTAAGCCTGGAGACTTGGAATGGCAGAAAGCATAGTCGGTAAAGTGCAAACCGTTTTGGGTCCCATTGACCCGGAGCAGATGGGCGTCACTCTCACTCACGAGCACTTGTTGATAGACCTTTCCGTCACATTAGGCCCACCGGAAAACGCCAGTGGCAAGGACTTCTTTCATAAGCCAGTCTCGCAAGACATGTTGGGAGCGATCCGGTATTACGGTAGGCCCAACGCGGATAATGCCCGCTTGTTCGACGTTCCTACCGCCATCGAGGAAGCCATGCTTTACAAGCAGTACGGCGGAGACTCGTTGGTGGACGCGACCAGCATCGGCATCGCCAGGGACCCAGCGGGGCTGGCGCGGATTTCCCGGGCCTCCGGCGTGAACATCGTCATGGGCGCCTCCTACTACGTAGCGGCCGCCCATCCCGCGGACATGGACACCCGAAGCGAAGACGACCTGGTGCGGCAGATAGTGCAGGACGTAACCGAGGGAGCGGATGGCACTGGCGTGAAAGCCGGCGTTATCGGAGAAGTGGGCTGCTCCTGGCCGTTGGCGGACAACGAACGGAAGGTGCTGCGGGCGTCAGCCAGGGCACAGCGGCTCACGGGCGCGCCGGTGCTGATTCACCCGGGACGGGACGAGACGTCTCCCATGGAGATCATCGAGGTGCTGGCCGAGGCGGGCGCGGACCTGGACCGGACTATAATGGGCCATTTGGACCGGACAGTCTTCCTGCATGAAACGCTGGGCCGGATCGCTGACGCCGGTTGCTACATGGAGTGGGACCTGTTCGGCCGGGAGTCTTCCTACTACCCGTTAAATCCCAACATCGACATGCCGGGGGACGCCAAGCGGATGGATGACATCGCTTGGATAAGCTCTCAAGGCTACGGGGACAAGATACTGGTGGCCCATGACATCTGCTCTAAGGACCGCCTGACCAAGTACGGAGGCCACGGCTACCATTACATTCTGGGCCACGTCGTGCCGCGGATGAAAGCACGCGGTTTCACGGAAGAGGCCATAGGCGCCATCCTGGTGAACAACCCGCGCGAGGTGCTGGCCTTCACCACACCGGGTTAGCTGTTCGATTGCCGACGGCGCAACTCTTCCTCAAGTTGCCGTATCCTGGCTTGACCAGCCTCACGGGCAGCCTCGGCATCCCGGCGCGCAACGGCCTCGGCGTTGGCACGGGCTTCCGCATCCCGGCGCGCGACAGCCTCAGCACTGGCACGGGCTTCCGCATCCCGGCGCGCGACGGCCTCGGCGTTGGCACGGGCTTCCGCATCCCGGCGGGCGACCTGCTCTAAGAGTATAACGGCTTCCGCCTCTGCCAAGTTGCGGCGGTACGCCCCAGCCACTGGGTCGTAGAAGCGCAACCGCCCGGCGTGCCAGCACAGGTCCAATCCCAGTGCCGGGCTGCGCCCCCAGATTACACCCTCAGCGTTGCGTTGCATTTCTATGGGCCGGTACTCGCCTTCCTCCAGAAGTTCGCCGGCCAACGGCTCCGGGTAGAACTTGCCCCCAGTGCTATCGAACCGCCAGTACTCGCCGATGCCCAGCCTTGCGTAAATCCCTCGTTTCCGCCCCGTGTCTTCGGTATGGGTGCTTTCCGACGCAATCTCCAGAGCGAAGTCTGGAGGACGGCCCACGTCGCGCAGGAAATAGCCGTTACGTCGCCGAATGGACTCTTCGTCCACATCGAAAGCGATGTAGCAGTCGGGGCGCACTATTTGTTGCTCTCCCTCTTGATCGTCGTAATAGATGGGAGAGTCGCCGCTCACCAAGGCGGCGCTGCGCCCCAGGAAATAGGTCCTCACAACCTGCATAGTTTCGCTGAAGTGGGGTTCTTGTAGCATGGCGTCGGGCAACGGCTCGTGGTCGTCCGGGGCGCCCGGGTCGGGAATAGCCAAATATGGCGGGATAGCTGTCGGGCGGCTTGGAGGCAACCCAGTAGTCATTTCAAACCTCCCGGGGCAAATCTCCGTCCGCTGCCGGAGTCGAATCTATCCCATGTTGGCACGTCGGGAACACCGGCAGCGCAGGACCCTCTAGTTTATCTCAATAGTCTCGATGATCACCGGGGAGTTGGGTTTGTCTCCGGCTCCCCGGGGAACAACGGATATGGCTTCGGCCACAGTCTGACCTTCGGTCACCCGCCCGAATATAGTGTGGTAGCCGTTCAAGTGAGGGGTAGGTACGGTCGTGATAAAGAACTGGCTGCCATTGGTGTTCGGCCCCCCGTTTGCCATCGCCAGAATGCCCGCCCGGTCGAATACAAACATGGGGTTGATTTCGTCCTCGAACTTGTAACCTGCATCGCCCGTACCCGTCCCGGTCGGGTCTCCTCCTTGGATCATGAAGTCTGGAATCACTCGGTGGAAGATCACTCCATCATAAAAGCCTTCCTGAGCTAAGAACACAAAATTGTTTACCGTCTTTGGGGCTGGGCCCGGCAGCAACTCCACCACGATGTTGCCCTTGTTCGTCCTTATCGTGGCCGTATAGCTCCCCATCGGATCTATTGTCATCGGGGGCGGACTTGAATACCGCTTGCGCATACCGCTCGCGGGCTTATCGGCCATGGATGAGCCACTATCGCCCCCCGACCGGCTTGCCTGGTCCGGAGCTTGGGTGGGTTGGCTCATCGACTCGGACCCCGAGTCCATGGCTGCCTCGGGTTCAGCCTCAGGCTCGGACAAGGAAAAAGGTACACAGGCTATCAGCAGCAAAGCAATCGTGAGGACAGACAGGATAATCGCCGGTCTCATGGGCATCTTCTTCACACCTTCCATGGATTGTCATTCAGACGGCTTGCCAGCGTCGGATACATGTCCTGTATCTACTGCTATAGTGAAGCCGGTCTGTTCAGTCGAGATAATAAACTTCCCTGAGCATTATCTCAAGGCTTGCCTGTTACGATAGCAGCGCCTTTTCACTCTCACGTCACCTGAAACCTGCGGCCATGGTATGCGGACGGCTCAGGCCCTTTGCCGGATCAACCGCAAGGATTCCGTTATCTGTTCTGCATGAGTCCGGACATGTCCCGCGACATATCGTATAACTCCTCCTGCGGTGATTGGGTTTTCCTCCCGGTGCCCAGGCCGGTCCAGGGTCGAAGGGTCTATTCCTCCAACGACTTCCACCACCTGGTCATTGGCGGCGATAACCTGCCGGACCAAGTTCGCCATGTCGTCCTCCGCGTGGTCGGTCACCGCTGCAACACGTAGGTCGCTCTCCACCGCGTTGCGGGCGATCTGCGGGTCGTCTTCCTTGGTGATGAGAACGGCCCTGTCAATCCAGAACACCTGGAGCTCGGCAATATGGGCCAGAAGCTGGCAAACCGTCCACTCGTTGGGAGCGGGGACCTCGTGCGCCTCGGCCTCTGAAACCCCCTCCAGCGTTGCCAACACGGCGTCTTTGGCCGCCCGTAATTCGTCTTGCAGTTCTTTAATCTCGCCGCTCACCATCGGACCATATCCTTCCAGCACTGACTCCAAGTATTCACGCCGCCGCTGGACTAACGCAGGAACCCAAAGGCCAGGCTCTTGGCGGCGACGCCCCAGAGCATAGCAGAATCCGTTTCTATGGTGAAGGCGGGCCGCGCCTACGCTGTTCGCGTTCCAGCAGGTCGGGGTCTTCCCAAGGCTGGAGGCCTTCCTCCGGGTCGCCCTTTGGACGCAGCCTGTTGATGATGTAACGGACCGCCAGGACTGCCATGACTACCACTACCAACCCTCCCAGTACCCAAACGTCGAGATATATGAACGGGGACGGCCTTTGCGGCGAGCTCGGGGAAGAAGCAGGGCGGCCGCGGGTGTCCACGGCCCAGCGAGCCTCCAAGCCTGCGGTGTCAAAGCCGTAGGTGGAGACGAGGGCTGTATCGACGTTTCCCGTCTGCCTGAACCGCTCCAGAAAACCTTGGAAACGCTCGACCCCATGCTCCTGCACCAAGTAAGCCACCACGCTTTCCGATTTGGCGTAGAAGTAGTGGATATCCTCGGGAGTTCCGCGCGGCTTGGTCATGGATTCCAAGGGCATGGGGAAATCCGCCAAGCTTTCGCCGCTGTAGGGAGCGGCGTTTGGCTCCAGGTAGCTGGCGATTCCTTCATCCAGCCAACCCGGCGTTCGGGAAGCGCTTGGCCCCAAGGCCCGGTGCAGCAGTACGTGGACCGACTCGTGAACGATGAGGCGGGGCGACAGACCGATGCCCATGAACAGATCTAACTCCGGGAAGGCGAAGCCCTCGAAGACATGCCGGTCGGTTATGGTGCGGCTCTGGTGGGGAAAAGCGGCAACGGCGGAGGCCCGGTCGTTATAGATAATGCCCTTTATGGGCTTGGTGGTGTCGGCCTGGAGTAACGCAGCTATGCCTCCAAGGTACGTGTCCAGGCCCCGGGTAGCCTGCGTTATCCTGGAATTGGGGATGTCGTGGTGCAGCAGGACCAAGTAGCCGATCCTGGTCTGCTCCCATTGGTACCGGGTATCGGTGTATTCCAGGACGGAGGGCGCCGTCTGATGCACGGCGCCCTCCGAGTCAAGGATTACATAGTGATACTCCACCTTGGTCCCTGGAGCTATGTACCTTGCTCCGGCAACGTTCAGTTGGAATTCTGAGGTTATCCGCTGCCCAGGTTCAAACGCAGGATACCCGTAAGCCCAGATTCGGCTGCCCGCAGGACGGTAACGCAATTCGACGTCGACTAACTGCCGGTCGGACCGGGCCGTCAAGTCGAATATCACCGAGCCGGGGAATTGGACCTCCCATCGGTCGCTGATAACGAAAAAGTTCCCGTCCGTGCTTTGGGCCTCGACGGGAGTCTCTCCCCAAAGAGCAATAGCCGTGGCCAGCAAGGCGGCGCAGACCACCAGCCGTGCGGTAACCGTCATGGCCGCTCATTCTCCAAGGAAGTCGGCAACAGGTACGGGGTTATATACTGCCGCCGCCACCAAGTTCCGTCTCGATTCTTGGCATCAAAATCAGTGAAATTGTACCGGTACAAATCAGCTCGTATGTAGCGCGGCGGTTTGTCCGGAAAAGGATTTTCCGCCAACAGTCCCAGCACCGGGGAAGACCCCCGCAGCAACTGCCCTGCAAAGCTGCCCAGCCAAGGACTCTGGTCATAGCGTCCCAAAGCCGCAAACCACATCTGCCAGTCCAGCCGGGGCTGGTGGGGCGCAACCCAGCGGGGACGCTGCCGCGGGTCTTCCGGCTTGTACTTAAACCGGTAATCTTTCCAGTTTTCCCCATCGTCGGACCCCTGTATGGCTATCTCGTACCGCGACGTTGTCATGCTGGCAAAGAGGCCATAGGGATTTACCAACCTGAAAGGCGCCACCCAAGCCATGACCTCGGCTGCGCCACGGGGCACACTTCCGGAAAATGTCCTCACCATTTGGAACACTCCAATGAACAGGACGAAGGCGGCCAGTACAGCCAGAACGCCGTTTCGTAGGCGCGGCCACGCATGTAATCCAGGACGAGGCGACAGGTAGCCCGCCATCCATTTGGGAATCCAGCGCTCGATTATTGCATCGTCCAGCAAGAACAGGCAAAGGGCCATCGCCAGCAGGTTGAAGAAGGTGAAGTTGCCGGTGAGGAAGATCACCAGGTTCAACCCGACCAAACACGCCGCGCCGACGAAGCGCAACCGGCGGGGAGCGAAAATCAGGAAGGGGACGGCCAGTTCCGTGTAAAGAGTGACGGCTACGGAAGCTTTTTGGAACCAATCGGGCAACTGGTGCATGTACCAAGACGCCCAAGTTGGCAATGGCTGGGTCTCGTAGTGGAAGTTCAATGCGGTGAGGCCGCGCCAAGTCGGGTCGCCGCTCAGCAGCTTTACGGCGCCCGACAGGAACATGAGCCTGAAAAGCAACGCCCTGAAAAGGAAAACCACGGCAGGACCCGGCAGGCTGAGGAAGATCGCCAGAAAGCCCACTTCTACAAGAAGAATGTCCCACTGGTACCCCATGAAGACCTGCCCCGCGACCACCAAGGAAAGGTACAGCACGAACAGCGAGACCAAGACGATACGCTGCAACAAGCCGAGCATCAGTAGAACAGCACACACACACCCGGCCGCAACCACCGCGGTAACGGCATGGCCGCCGGAGTTTATCCAGAAAACGGTGGGCGCCATGCGGTAGCCGTCGCTACCCAGAATGTCATGCACCCGGGCCAAGAAAGCGCTGACCGGAAGGATTCCATCGGGGCCGATCAGACCGTGGGCCTGAATGCCAAAGGAAAGGAAGGCGATCAGGTAAATGACCCCCAGCAGCCTGAGGAACAGGGAGCACACCAACCCGTATTCGGGCGGGCCGGGATTGCGCCCGTACAGGGCGACGGTCGGGTAATAGAAGAGCGACCTGTTGGCGGCGACGAACCGGTACACCCACCCGCACAGGACCGGCAGGCCCGGGAATCCCAAGTAGACCCGGAGCAGCCATATATGGCGCGAAGTTGCCGCCAGGACCCGCACCACGGCATCCGCCCCGCTGAATACCCGCCCATCAGGTAGGGCCAATTGGACCGCGCGTTCAAATTCCGGCAAGGGGATTTGTGGGAACCGGTCAGCGACTTGTTGGTAAGGGGCGTACGATACCAAATCGCCTGTCAACCGCCGCCAGTAGTCCACCCATATACTACAGAACCGGCAGTTGCCGTCGTAAATCAGCAGGGGAATCTTGGAATCGTGTCCAGTCATAACCGCCAAGCCAACCGCCTATCTGTCATAAGTAGGCAAGTCCGCTGAACATAAGAATTTTGCTCGTTTCCCGTATCTTAATCAATTGATTCGCCGTTGGGCCGACCGCTACACTACTTTTACCACAAGTCTGAAGGACCGCCGCCCGGCGGTCCCGGTAATGGTTGACAATCGCAGCGGCCTGCCAGCAGTCCAGGCTGGCGCCAGGCCAGCTCAACCGTGGGAATAGGGAGGGGGTGTGGACATGCGCATCTTTGCGTTTCCACTGGCGTTTATATTATCCGTCTTCTTGCTGGCCATTGTCCTGTTTCCGCAGGCGCCGCTTGTCCAAGCCGCAGACGATCACGGCAATGACCGTGACCACGCCACGGCCATAAAAACCACGGGGACCAAGGTCCACGGCGCTATTTCCCGCACCGAACTCAATCATGGACTGGACCAGGACTACTTCTCGTTCCAGGCCATGCGTGGAGTGCGCTACACCATCACCGCAGATTTTCTCACCGTCGAAAGAGTGAACTTGTCCGTCGTCAACGCCAAGCGACTGGGAACCGGGGAAGCCGATGACCTGTCCGAGCCGGTGCTTACCGAGGGCAAGAAAGTAGAGGTGCAGTGGATCTCCAGGACTCAGGACACCTACTTCATTGAGGTCGAGGCTCATTACGACCAGGATGGTGAGCCTCTCATCGGCGCCTACAGCCTCTCCATCACCGCCGACACCTCTCTCGCAGACAGCCACCACGGCGACAGCCTCAACTATGCTTACCGGGTCGAGACAGGGAAACCGTACCAAGCCGCCATCAGTCCTTGGAGTAACCGTCATCTCGTAGCTGGCGCGATCTATGGCGGGAACGACCAGGACTTCTTTGCTTTCGACGCGAAGCGAGGCGGCAAATATACCGTCGACATCCGGTTGGGCACCAGTGAGGGAGTGGCGATCTCGGTGGTCGACAACTCCAGGCAAAACGTGCCCTCCACGCGGACAGGAGAGACTACCCTTGAATGGGTCGCGCCGGACGACGACGTTTACTACGCCCGCGTAACCGGGACAGGCAGGGGCGAGAACACCATCGGCACCTACACCATCACCATTAACTCAGATGATTCCCTGATCGACCGATACTCTGACAACAGGACCAACGCCGAACCCATAATTATTGGCAAGACTTACCAGGGCGCTGTCAGCCCTTCCGATGATTTGGATTACTTCTCGTTCCAAGCAAACCGGGGAGTGAAATACACTGTAGACCTCATTCCGGGCACCGCTGAGGCGGTCGACGTTGCAATAGAAAAGCCTTCGCAAGGGATTGAGGCGTCTCACGTAGGAGAAGGGACCAGCTTTGAGTGGGTCGCACCCAGCGACAACACCTATTACCTGGTCGTATCGAGGTCGTCGCGTGTCAGGGGGGCGGTAGGCTCCTACACTATGCGCGTAACCTCCGATAATTCCCTCAATGATCAGGACGATGACACCATCGAAACGGCTACGCCACTGCTCCCGGGCGCCGCGGTAGCCGGCGCCATCAGCCCGGCAGACGATCGGGACTACTTCTCGTTCACAGCCATCAAGGGAGTGAAATACACGGTCGAAACACAGTTGGGTGATGACCGGACCATAGACATTACTGTGACGGACCCGCAGGGGAGCGTCGTGGATTCCAACGGAGGGCGCGACTCGAACCTTGCGTGGGTCTCTCCGGGAGACGGTCAATACTTCATTGTCTTGTCAGGCGCCAGCCGGGCGTCTGAAATCGCCGGTTTGTATACCGTCAGGTTGCTATCGGACCTGTCCCTGCGAGACCAGCACAGCGACACCAGAGACGGCGCGACTCCCATTATCTTCGGCAACACGATGCTGGCAGCCATAAGCCCTGACGGAGACGAGGACTTCTACTCCTTTTCGGCCAGAAAGGGAGTGAAGTACGACATCCTCGCCACGCCGGGCTCCATTGCCGGGGTTTACGTCAAGATCGTCGGTTCGTCGCAGGGCATAGAAGCCGTTAGCGACGGCGAATCGAAGAGCTTGTCATGGGTCTCCCCTGACAACGGTTCCTATTACGTCGTGGTGTCGTCGGTGGCGCTGACACAGGACGCCGTAGGCACTTACAGCCTGAGGATGGACGCCGACCTCTCCAGGGAGGATCGTCATGAAGATACTTGGCGCAACGCCACCTCCATAGGGTTCGCCAGGGCCGTTTCCGGCGCGGTAAGTCCGACGACGGACCGGGACTATTTTTCCTTTACCGCGAGAAAGGGAGTGAAGTACACCTTCACGCCGTTGAAAGACTCGGCGAAGGCCTTGTCACTTGCTGTGGAAGAGTCCGACAACAACAGGTCGCGTGTTCTGGCCAGCAACTACGGTGATGGAACGGAGCTCAGTTGGATAGCTCCCGGCGCAGGCACCTACTACTTCGTCGTGTCGACATCTTCGCGGGCAGCGGATGCCGGCGGCACTTACTCTATCAGTATAGAGACCGACCTTTCATTGGAAGACAAGCATGGCGACACCTACTATTCCGCCACAAACACCGGGTTCGACAACCCCCTCACCGGCGCCATCAGTCCGGCTGAAGACGTTGACTACTTTACCTTCCCTGCCGTGCTCAACCAGGACTACACCATCCAAGCGACTCTGGGCACGGTGGACGCTTTGAGATTATCGGTCATCAACTACAGCACCGGGCTTGGAGAGTCAAACTACGGCGAAGGCACCACCGTGCACTGGACCGCACCGGCATCGGGTAACTACCACATTGTTGTTACGGCGGCCGACCAAGCGGAAGACCCCATAGGCACCTATCAACTGACCTTGATGCGGGGTACGGTAGCGGCGCCGGACATACCGGAAACCAATCCGGAAACCAATGTTGAAACCGGAGCAGACCCAGACCCTGTTGACCCTGCGCCGGACAACAAGGAAACGTCGACACCCGAGACCGGCGGCGATAGCCGGACGGACGGGAGCGCCACGTCAGGACCGACAAAGGTCGCGCTGGTAGTGGAGTCCAGGGTTGCATCGCCGGGAGCCCGCGTGTTGATACCCATCCGGTTGGAAAACCCGGACGGGGTCCACACCCTGGAGTTCAATCTTAACTATGACCCATCCGTGCTGGAGTTGGTAGAGGTACAACCGGGATCAAGGCTGTCGGCCCCCGGGTCCAGATACGATACGGACTCTCCTGGAGTCGTCCGTTTCGACCTGACGGTGTCGGACCAACTCAAAGGGAATGGGTCGGCTGCCTTGGTGGAATTTAAAGCCGTGGGGGAGGTGGGAGCCTCCAGCGCTCTCACGGTCAAGGACGCCATGGTCATGGACAGCTCGGGCAACATCCGGCCCATAGAGGTCGCCGAAGGCGCTTTCACGGTCGGAACGCCGGCGGCTGGCGATGGCAACGGGGACGGAAAAATCACGGCATTGGACGCGTTGATTGCGCTGAGGATGTCCGCAGGTATAGCGAAAGTGGACCTGTTTATGGACGTGAACGGAGACGGACGAGTGACGCCAACGGACGCTCGCCAGCTTCTATCAATGGCCCGGCAGGGATAGGCGGTAGTGATGAAGACGTGGATAGGTATTGGCCTGCTTGCGATGCGAGCGAGTTGGAAGTGGCTTTTAGCCCTCTTTGTGGTGGTCGTCCTGGTGGCGGCTGGCTTCATTGCCTGGGGAATATTTCTGGGAGACTCGGAAGCTGAGGCAGCGAATAACGTGGAGACCGCGGAGCCTGCTGTGGCGCCCAAGGCTACTTCCGTCCCCAAGCCAGTCCCGTCCCAAGCACCCAAGGCCACCACCGCTCCCCGCCCTCCGGTGGATGTAGTGGTGGCTCCGACGGCCGTAGTCGCGCCCACACCGGCGCCGACCAGACCGCCTGCCACGCCAACGGTTGCGCCTCCTCCTCCCACTCCGTCGACTCCCACTTCCTACGTGGACGTGCCGATACATTTGACCGGGGCCGCCAACGTCGGCAGTCTGGAGTTTGTGTTGGTATACGACCCGGAGGTCTTGCAGGTGGCCAATGTCGCGCCCGGCACGTTGGCAAATTCCGCTGTCATCGGGTCCAACGCCGTCGCTCCTGGCCGCGTATGGGTAGGAGTAGCCGACGCACGAGGCATCGATGGCAGCGGCATAGTGGCTACAGTGACCTTCGACGTCGTTGGACGCCAAAAGGGCAGCAGTCACTTGACACTGGAGCAGATTGCGGCCCATGACGCTACTTCCTTGCTGGATATCCTGTCCGATGCTACGGCGGGCAAATATACCCCCCTTCCCGCGCAGGCGGAAAACCTGCCGTGGGCAGGCGTAGCAAGCCATGACGTGACCGGTCCGAACCTCGTGTTCACACGCTGATTACGACAAGGAGCGTGCTTCTCGGCAGACGGGCGGGGCGAGGTGGTAGCCCCGCCCGTTGTCATTGGAGTCCAACCGACGCTGTACCTCCCGGCTATATGCCCATAGCTGTGGGGATAAATGTTAAGATATGATTAACGAGAGGTTCCCGACTTCTCGGGAACCACCACCCTTCCCGTCTTTCCCGCGCAGGCGGGAAACCCGCCGGGTGCAGGGATTGAAGTTTTGTATCGTGAGGATTGTCTGATGACCAGCGAGCTACTGGTCCTTCGAGAGAAGCCGGACGCCCGTCATCTCATAGCCGGTTGGCGGAGGCAATGGTCGGACGGCGGCGAAATATCCAGCGGCCTGCCGAGGTACCTTATCGACAAGTTCAACGCCCGGCACATCGGAGAATTTACCCCCGTAGTGTCAAAAGACTGCTACCCGTTCCAAGTGCCCGGCACCCACGATACCTACCGGCCAAGGGTGGAGTTCAAAGACGGGCTGCCGGTGAGAGAGATGCACCGGAGAAACTACTTTTACGATGCGGGTGACGGACTGATTGTGTTCCTGGGGGAGGAGCCGTGGATGAGGATCGATGTCTACGGGCAAGCCTTCCTGCACGCCGTCAAGGAGTTGGGCGTAAGCCAGACCGTATTGGTGGAAGGCTACAACGGGGCCGCGCCGCCGGACCAGGAGCGGAACGTCAGTTGCACCTACAGCCAGCCGGAAATGCGGGAAGAACTGGAGAGATACGGCCTCAGATTCTCCAACTACGGCAGCCGGGGCCGGAACGGGCCAACCATCGGCATGGCCATGATCACCATGGCCCACGACCTTTACCCGGACATGAAGATGGTCAGGCTGGGGGCCATGGCCCCAATGTACCCGTTCCTGAACTCCAGCAACGAGCCGGTGGGCATTACCAAGGACCACCAAGCCTATTACGACATTATGCGCCGGGTCAGGGCCATGCTGGGCCTTGACCTTGACCTGGACGATCTGGTTACCTTGGCCAAGGCCGAGTGCCAGGAATTACAGCGGACTCTGGAGAGGATCGGGTCTTCCAACCCCCGGGCAAAGCAACTGATCGACCAAGCCAAGGCTGACTACACAGTGAACCCGTTCATCGACCCCTTGGAGCCGGACGGGTTACATTAACCCTTCCTGCTCCGCCGCTACTTCAATTACTTCCCATCCCTCTTCAATCCCGGGTACGAAGGCTTTACATCCCTCGGCGTCCAGGACTGATTTGCCGACGGGGTCGCCATAGTCCACTGTCAGGAACGCTTGCTCCAATTGCCGGTACAACTCCGGTTCTATGCCGTTCTGCGCGGTGAAGCAACAATGACTGTAGCCCGGACTGGTCCAGAAAGTACGGACATCGTACCGGTCCAGGGCCCCTTCCTCAGACATTTTCTGGAGCGTCAACAACGCCACGGCTCCGGCGTCGTAGTCGCCGTCGTTGACACGGGCTATTACGTCGCCCTCCCCGGAAAGTCCGATGGACGGCCGCTCCTCGAAGAAGGTAGCTGCAGCCAGGTCCGCCCTGGGGTTGATGCCCGCCTGCTTTAGAAAGTAGTAGGCCAACAGCCCTGTCTGCGGTGACCCCTTGCTGCCAAAGGCGAAGCGTTTGCCCTTCAAGTCCTCAACGGTAAGTATTTCGGAACCCTGCTTGGTTATGAAACAGGTGGTGAAGTTGATGTCCATGTCCCGCATGGCGATCACCCGGCACCCTTCGCCCATTCGCTGCTTGATCTTTACGTAGCCAAGGGGCCCGTTCCAAGCCAAGTCGATCTTGCCGTCCACAAAGTCATCGATCATGGCTTGGTCGTCGGAATAAAGGACCCAGTCCATGTCGATGCCCTGCTCGTTGAATAACTTCCCCAGTCCTTGGAACACGGTGAGGTGCGAGGGGGTAGCTGTGCCTCCTAACCTGATCATTACACTCTCCTCCGGTTTGGGAACTCGATACAGGCTGACGACGTGCCGACAATTATACCCGCAAACACACCCACGCAACACCGGTGGCGGACCAAAGGGCCAGCGCCGGTCAGCTTCCTTCCCCCGACCGGCGCGGCCCCTTCACCACTTCTTCCGCTTGCCGGTCTATCACTACCGAGACCCCGCTCAACGTCAAGGGTATGCGCATACCCTCCGGAACAACCACTTCGATGGTGACCGGGTACCTCACAACACCCCTCTCCGTTCTGGGAGCGTCCGACACAAGTAAGACGGACCCGGCCAATTCCTGGCCGTCAAGCCCGTCGATGACGATTCTGGCACTGGCCCCTGCGGCGACCCGCCCCACTTCTCCGGCATCCACCAAGCTGACCACTTCCACCGCCGTGGGGTCAACGATCTCGATGACTCGGGAGTCTTCGGTAACTATGTCGTCGGCCTCCACGTTTACCAACGCGATGGTCCCATCGAAGGGCGCAGCGACAATTGCCCCTTCGAAGTCCTCTGTAGCGGACTTCACGGACTCCCTTGCCAAGCCCACTTCAGCACGGCGCAGCGCAATCTCCAGAGGAACCTGCTCCCTGGCCTCTGCCAGTCGAGTTTCCGCCTCGTCGAGCCTGGACTTGGCCAGAGTCAGTTCCGCTTGGCGCAACCGTACCTCCAGGGGGTCTATGTCTTCCGTCAGTTCCAGAAGGTCTTCCGTCAACACGTCCAGGGTAGCTCTGGACACCGCAACATTCTGCTGTTTGACGGCCAGTTCCAATGGGTCCGGACCGTCTCCCAGGTCCGCCAAGTCGTTCTCGGTCTGTTTGAATGCCGCAAGTCTGGTGACGACGTCGGCCACCCTCAAGGACACCTGCAACGGGTCGACCCCCGAACCCAGGGCCTTGGCGCCATCGTTCATTGCCGGCGAGTCCGCCGGGCCGACCATTGTAGCCGCCGGGTTAGGGGCTGAAGGGTCCGACTTTGCGAGAATGTCCGCCAAGGCCTTTTCGGCCGCGTCAAAATGGGCCTCAGCCAAGCGCACTGCCGTCTGCAATTTCTGATGGAGCAGGGGGTCCGGGAGGTCCCCTACCACATCCAGGTCTCGCGTAGCCCGCGCCAGGTTTGCTTCCGCGGCCATTATCGCCGCGTTCAGCCTCTCAAGTTCCAGCACATCCTGACCCTTGCTCTGCCGGTCCAACTCTTCCTGTCTCACGTCAAAGACCGCTTGGGCCGCGGCCACCCTGGCTTGCAGGCGCTTTCGTTGCAAACGTTCTTCGTCGGTTTCCAGTTTTTTCAAGGACTGCTGCGCCGCAGTGAGGGTTGCTTCAGCCAGGATCACTCCGGACTCCAGGTCCCGCAAGTCTTCCAAGCTTGGACCCGGCTCCAATTCACGCAGGTCGTCATCGGCTTTGCTCAAATCGGCCCGCGCCAACGTCTCGGCAGCTTGCAGGTTCTCCAACATTGCCGCGCCGTCGGCGTCAAAGGTTTGGGTGCGGCTCAACGTAGACAGAAAAGCAGCGGCTCTGTCCTGCGCAGCCGTCAGCGCAATCTCAGCTGCGGTTTTGGCCCGCCTGGCCCCGGCTAGCCTCTGGTCGTAGTCCAAGTAAAAGTTGGCCAACCTCTCTTCAGCGCGGTCAAGGGCGACTTCCGCCCTGGCCACCGCTTGCTTGGCCCTGGCCAGGTTCTCACCGTGTGTCAGGTCGAAGTCATTCAGTTGCTGGGTAGCTTCGTCCAGAGTAACCTCCGCGGTGGCCTTTGCCTCCAGGGCTTGCGCAAATTCACGGCTCTGGTCAACACTGAAGTTATTCAGGGCGACTGCTGCGTCGTCCGCCGCAACGGCAGCCTGGGCCTTGGCCTGCTCGGCTCTTGCCAAGCGTGCCTGGTGGTCAAGTTCAAAGTCAGCCAACCGTTCCCTGGCGTCGCCCAATGCGACCTCCGCTGCGGCTTTGGCATCCATAGCTTGGGCCAGTTCTCCCGCATGGGCGATGCTCAAGTTTGAGAGGGCATCCCTGGCCTGCTCCAAGGCCAGTCCAGCCCCGGCCTGCGATTGAAGGGCCAAGCCGAGGCGCTGGGAGTAGTCAAGTTCAAAGTCGGCCAAGTCGTCTTCGGCAGCGTCCAGCGCGAGTCTGGCCCTGGCCACCGCTTCTTTGGCACGGGCCACCACGTCGGCTTCAGGACTCAACAGGTCGTCGAGGGCTTCCTGTGCCTGGTCTACGGCCAAGGCGGTCCGGGCGACGGCAGACTCCGCTTCCGACAACGATACCGGGCCTGAGATAAGCACAGCGTCCAGGGCTTGTTGGGCCCTTCGCAAGTTTACCGGAGCAAGGGCAGCCGTCCGCTCCAACTCCATCAACCTGAGAGGCTCCAGTCTGGCCAGGGCTTGACCGGCTTTCACATCCTGGCCCTCGGTTGCCAGCACCTCGCCAACCGTGCCCCCTAACCCGAAGGTCAATTCGGCTCTTGTTGGAAAGACCAGCCTGCCGTCAATGGCCAGTTCCTTCTTCTCCATGTCTTGCAGAATCACGTTGGGAGTTGCCGTCCCGACAGTAGTGCGAGGCGTGCGATTATCGATCACAAGCACAAACACGGTTACCAAGGCAGCCAAGACCACGGCCACGCCCGTCAACGACAACAACCAACCCTTGGAGGCTGTCCACACTCGCCGAAATTTCAACTCCATGAGTTACCCCTTATGTAAAACAATAAGCAGGCTGAGACGACTCGGCCAGCGCCAAAAAGCGGTATCAATCGCTATCACCGCCACCTTCCCGCGACGTTTGCAACGATGCCGGCAGTACTCTCCCGGCGGCGAGACCAATCCACCTCAACATGTTGGGTATGTTGACGTGCACCAGTGTGTAAACAACCGGGACCACCACCAGCGTAAGGAAGGTTGAACTGATGAGGCCCCCAATAACTACCGTGGCCAACTCCTCGCCGATAATCCCGCTTTCGGTGGACGGGAATGCGGCCAGCGGCAACAGGGCGAAGGTGGTTGTGAAGGCGGTCATCAGAATGGGCCTCATCCGGACCCGACTGCCTTCAACCAAGGCATCGTAGACCGACAGTCCCCGCTCACGGAGTTGCTCCACGAACACGATCAACACTATGGCGTTGGTGACTACCACTCCTATCAGCAGCAGCGTGCCCATAAGGGCCGACAGGCTCAACGTGCGGCCGGTGACGGCAAGGGCCGTCAAGGCGCCCACAGCCGCCAAGGGCAGGCACAACACGATCACTAACGGGTTACGAAGCGAACCCAGGGTAGCCACCATCACCAAGTAGACCAGAACAATCCCCACCGCCATGGCCGTGAACACGTCCTGGAACCCCTCGGCTATTTGTTGGAATATGCCTCCTGTCTTGACATTCACCGTAGGGGGTATATCCAACGCCGCTATCTTCGCGCCCACCGCCCTGCCCACGCCCTGAGTATCCCTCGCTACTATGCCTGCCGATACAGTGGCTGAACGCTCTCCGTCATACCGGCTGATGGATACGGGACCATCCTTCAGTGAAATCGCACTGATCGCTCCCAATTTCACCGTACCAAATGGACTTTCAATATCAAGCGACTTCAACTTGTTTATGTCGTCGACATCCTCAGGCCGTCCCCTGATCACCACGTCCAGAGTAAGGTCGGCAAGCTCCACCTCAGTGACGATTTGGCCTACGATGAACCGGTTGACCTGCATGGCTACCGCCGCGGCGGACAATCCCAACTCGGCAGCGGCTTCGGCGTCCACGTCTATGACCACTTCTTGCCGCGCCTCACTCAGGTCGCTGGTCAGGTTGATGATACCCTCGATGTCCTCGAACTGGGCCTCCATCGCTTTGGTTACTACTGAAATGTCCGCGAAGTTGGCCCCGGTAATGGTCACCTCCAACTCGTCGGTAGGCGGGCCGTTTTCGATTTCCTTGACCGTGAAGGTGACTTGGTCATTTCCTGGTAACCGCTCACGAATCGTATCCGCTATGTCGAGGGGCACGCCTTCTTCCAAGGCGACAACGAAACCCGCCGTGTTGAGTCCGGCGCCCAGGGTTGCGTTCCCGAACTGGTCCGACTCGGCCCCGATGACCACTTGGTAATTCTTCACATGTCCTTGGTCTCTCAGGTCTTCCAAGACACCTTCTACTTGCAGGACAGCCTCGTAAGTAGACACTACCGACGTTCCCGTGGGCAGGTCTACATCAATCGTCAGGTACTGGGGAGGGCCGCCCGGGAAAAGAGTAATAGGAATCACCAACAGGAGGGCCAAGCTGCCGGCCACGATGAGCGAGGCGATAAGCACCGTAGCCAGCTTGTGTCTCAGCGACCAGAGCAACGCCGGGATGTACAGATTCTGTATGAGAGTATCCACCCCACCCTGGCTGCCCCCAACGTCGCTCTCATCCGGCAAGTCGCCCGGCCTGAGCAAGACCGATCCCAGCACCGGCACCGCGGTCAACGCTACAAAGGTCGATGCTATCAGCGCGAAGCTGACGGCTATGGCGAAGGGGGAAAAGAAGGACCCCACCAAGCCTTGAATGAAGGCCAAGGGCACGAAAATCACGACCGTCGTCAGGGTGGAAGCAACAATAGCCGCCCCAACCTCACGGGTGCCGTTTATGGCGGCCTGCATACGGTCTTCCCCGGCCTGGATGTGACGGTACATGTTCTCCAGCACCACGATGCTGTCGTCCACGACCCTGCCGACGGCGATGGCCAGACCCGCCAACGTCATGAAGTTGAGAGTCAGGTCGGTAAGCCCCATGAGCAGGATGCCGGTGATAATGCTCAAGGGTATGGATATGCCGATTATCAGCGTGGGCCTAAGGGTCAGCGCCACCCCTCTCAGAATTGTGGGCCTGAGATTCAGGAGGAACATGAACACCGTGGCGACGGCAAAGACCAGTCCCCAGAAACCCTCCCGCAACAGTGAGCCGAGTTGGGCCCTGATCTCCGGCCCGTCGTTGGTCAGAACAAATATGTCCACATCCGGCGGCAGCCCTTCCAAACCATCCAACATCTCCAGCACCCCTTCGGTGACATCGAGAGTGTTGACATCGGCGTCTTTGATGACTATCAGGCCAAGACTGGGCCTGCTGTTGGCCCGCGAAATACGATCGGCCTTCTCCGTATCCAGTTCCACCACCGCAATGTCCGACAACTTTATGGGACGCTGGCCATGCCGGTTGGCCGGGATGATGTCGAACCCCACCACCAAGTCCCTTATTTCATCGAGCGACCCCAGTTCATGGTCAGTGCGAACGGGGAAATTCCTGCTTCCGTCATCGATGCTGCCTGCTGGTGAACTGAGGTTGTTCGCCTGAATCGCGGCTGCCACTGTGGACAGGGAGAGTCCCAGGTCTTGTGCCTTGTCAGTATCCACGGTGACGAAGACCCGTTCCTCGGTCCATCCAAGCACCGTGACGTTGGCTACGCCGGGCACTGCATCTATGCTGGGCACTATCACGTCATCCAATATCCGTTGAAGGGAGGGGATGTCCCGGTCACCCAGAATACCCAACTGCATAACGGGGAAGGTATCACTGGCGATACGTCTGACGTAGGGGTCCGATACGCCGTCCGGAAATTGCAACCCGCCGACTTTGCTGATAATCGAACGCTCAGCCTCCACGATGTCCTCGCCGAATTCAAACGTAGCGGTGATCATCGAGGTGTTCTCGGTGGAAACGGACTGGATTTCCTTCAGCCCGTGGGTATCATCTATCGCGTCTTCAATGGGCTCGGTTACGTCCCGCACCACCGCATCGGGATTGGCGGAAGCGTAGTAGGTAACAATGATAATGTTGGGAAACTCTATCTCAGGGAAGAGTTCCCGTTCAAAACGCTGATAGGTGACAATGCCGCCCACAAGGACCATAAGAATGACCAACATGGTCACTGAGCGCCGGCGCAACGCCAAGGCTGTAAGGAAAGTCATTAAACAGACCCAATCAAAACTTCAGGTATGAAAAGTCGACGACCCCCGAACACTGCCGTACAAACGGGACCCGCAACGATGACAGAATGGTGTTATACATCAATGATACTACGAAATACTCTCTTGATAGGATTCAATACATCGTGATGCGAGGGTAGTATTTACGAAATACTTTTATACGGCTACGGAAGCCGTTTCTCTGGATAAGTGGACAGGCCGGTTAAGGTCAAAATAATATGAGGCCTCCCGCCGAAGGCCTCACCCGCTGTACGGAACTTCCGATACGCAAACCCGGCGCCTTGCAACTGTTGGTGCTGCACCGATGCCGGGACGCGAACCGGCCTACTCTTCGTCGCCGTATTGGGCCTTCAAGGCCTCCACCACCGCAGGGTCGGCCAGGGTGGTGGTGTCGCCCAGGGCCCGGCCTTCAGCCACATCCCGCAACAGTCGGCGCATTATCTTGCCGCTGCGGGTCTTGGGAAGTTCGGCGGAGAAGTAGATATCGTCGGGCCGGGCCATCGCGCCGATTTTGGCGGCAACGTGCTGTTTCAGTTCGGCCACAACCGCGTCTGAACCGGCCACGTCATTCTTCAGCGTGACGAACCCTACTATCGCCTGTCCCTTGATTTCGTGGGACCGGCCTATGCAGGCCGCCTCGGCAACCTTGGGGTTGTCCACCAGTGCGCTCTCGACTTCCATGGTGCTGATCCGGTGGGCGGACACGTTGATAACGTCGTCAACCCGCCCAAGCAGCCAGAAGTAGCCCTCGTCGTCGAGCTTGGCCCCGTCCGAGGTGAAGTAAGTGTCAGGGTAACGCGACCAGTACTGCTCCACGAAACGGTCCGGGTCGCCGTATATGGTGCGCAACATGCCGGGCCAGGGCTTCCTGAGAACCAAGTATCCGCCGCCGCCCGGCCCCACGGGGTTGCCCGCCTCATCCACTATCTCGGCGGTAATCCCGGGGAACGGATGAGTGGCGGAACCGGGCTTGAGCGTAGTGATGCCGGGAAGCGGTGCAATGAGTATCTGGCCCGTTTCCGTCTGCCACCAAGTATCGACCACCGGGCAGCGGCCGCCGCCGATGTGCTCCCAGTACCACATCCAGGCCTCTGGGTTGATAGGCTCGCCCACCGACCCGAGCAGCCTCACCGAGGACATGTCGTGGCGCCGGGGGTATTCCTCACCCCAACGCATGAAGGTCCTGATGGCCGTCGGCGCGGTATACACGATTGAGACAGCGTACTTGGCGACGATGGCCCAGAACCGGTCAAGGTCGGGGTAGTCCGGCGAACCCTCGTACATGACCGACGTGGCGCCGTTGGCCAGCGGCCCGTAGACGATGTAGCTGTGCCCGGTAACCCATCCGATGTCGGCAGTGCACCAGTAGACGTCTTCTTCCTTGAGGTCGAAAATCCATTTCGCCGTGGCGTAGGTACCCAGCAGGTATCCGGCGGTGGTGTGGACAATCCCTTTGGGCTTGCCGGTGGTGCCGCTGGTGTAGAGCAGGTACAGCATATCCTCGCTGTCCATCGGTTCCGGCTCACAGGTCATGGGCTGGTCGGCCACCAAGTCATGCCACCATACGTCCCTGCCGTCCACCATCCGCTCGTCCGCGCTCTCGGTGCGCCGCACCACGACAACCTTTTCAACGCTGGGCGAGTCCTGTAATGCTTCGTCGGATGTCGCTTTCAATGGGATGATGTTGCCCCTGCGGAACCCCCCGTCGGCGGTGATCAACACTTTGGACTCGGAGTCGTTGATCCGGTCGCTGAGTGACCCGGCGCTGAAGCCGCCGAAGACCACACTGTGGGGAGCGCCTATCCTGGCGCACGCCAGCATGGATATGGGCAGTTCCGGCACCATGGGCAGGTATATGGTGACCCGGTCGCCCTTCTTCACTCCCAGGCTCTTCAACCCGTTGGCGAATTTGCATACCTCGCGGTACAGGTCGCGGTAGGTATAGACTTTCCAATCGCCCGGCTCGCCTTCCCAGATGATGGCCGCCTTGTTCCGGCGAGGGCCTTTCAAATGCCGGTCTACGCAGTTGTAGGAGACGTTCAGCTTGCCGCCAAGGAACCACTTGGCGTGCGGCGGGTCCCAGTCTAAAACCTGGTCCCATTTCTTGAACCAGTCCAGTTCCTCGGCGAACCTGGCCCAGAACGCTTCCGGGTCACGGAGCGCTTCCTCGTATACGCCGGGGTCGGCAATGTTGGCTTGGTTCCTGAACTCTTCGGACGGAGGAAAAGTGCGGTCCTCCTGTAGCAGAGCATCGATGCTTCCAGTGGACTCTACCATAGCAACGCCTCCAAACATCCGGCAGTAGGCCCCCTTCCCGTCTTTCCCGCGCAGGCGGGAAACTCGCCGGGGGCAGGCCGTAGGGAATTTGAGAAGTCGGTTGGCACAGGTCCTTTTACCGTCTTTCCCGCGCAGGCGGGAATCCCGCCAAGGACGGGCGTAGAACCTCAAAGGAGTGGAGCTTGCCAACGAGGATTTTTACACAGGTGGGCTTCTCTTGTAAACCGGCGTATAACATAGCCGTTCCACGCATTTTCGTTGTTTGACAGCCCAACAGCAGGGTGCTAACGTTCAGTTGGCATCCGTTTACGGAATCCAAACAGTCTATAACCGGGCCAAATAGAGACTTTCAAAAAGGAGACCCCCCATGACGCAAGAAGAAAACCTGAACGGACTTCCTCGCGAGAAGCTAAGCGAGGTCCTCGGCTCTTTCCGTGACCCCGAAGTGTTCAAGGCGGTAACCGGCCCGTGGCGGTCCAGGATAGAGTGGCAGGACGGGATGCGGGTAAAGGCTTACATGAGGAACCACACGGTCGAGATGGACGAACCGGGAGACCTGACCGCGACCGACATGGCGGCCAGCGCCCACGAGCAGCTTTTGTCGGCGGTGGGCAGTTGCATGACCGTAGGGTTCGTGGTGAACGCCACTATGAAAGGCGTCAGGATTCACAACCTGGAAATCGCCATCGACGGCTACTTCGACAACATCCGCAAGTGGGCCGGTGTGGAAGACGAAGGCAACCCCGGCTACGGCAGCATTTCCGCCAAGGTGTTCGTGCGGGCCGACGCCGATGAAGAGACCCTCCGGGAGATCTGGCGGCTGGCGGTGGAAGGCTCCCCGGTCACCCAGTCGGTCATGCGAGAGACCCAGGTAACTACCGATTTCGAGATGGTGGGTTAATGACGACTTTCGTTTCCACAGAATGGGTCTCCGAACGGGTGGGGACGCCCGGGTCCTTGATCATCGACACCAGGTCCGCCATGCGGTACCTGATGGGGCATTTGCGAGGCGCGGTCAGCCTGCCGTTGCGCAAGCTGACCGGCCCCACCGGGAGGCTCCTGGCCCCGGAGGAACTGGCGACAGCCTTTGGCTCGGTGGGCCTCGGCGACCATGAAACCCCGATACTCTACGACGGTACGGACGGGCGCAACGCCGCCATGATGGCTTGGTGCCTTGAGTACCTGGGCCGGGACGACGCCCACGTCATGGATGTGGTCTTCGACAACTGGAAGGCGGAGGGACGAGAGGTGCTCTACCGCCCCGTCCCCACCGAAGCCCGCCAATTCACGGCCAACGTCAACCCATCCGTGCGGGCGGAACTGGCCGACGTTTCCGCCACCCTTCCCGTCATTCCCGCGAAGGCGGGAACGACGCCGGGTGCAGGCGGCGGCTTGAAGCTGCTGGACGTGCGCAGCAAAGAGGAGTACAACGGCGAATCGGAGGCCGACGAGAAGCCGGGGCACATCCCCGGCGCGGTGAACGTGGTCTGGCAGGAACTGGTGGGCGCCGACGGCCGGTTGCAATGCGCCCCCGATGTGGCCCGTCAGGTCCTGCAGGCAGCCAACATCAGCCAGGACGACGAGGTCGTCACCTACTGCAAGGTCGGCGCCCGCGCCGCCGTGGGCTATCAGGCCCTGAAACGGCTGGGCTACAACGTAAGGCTGTACGACGCTTCCTACGCCGAGTGGGAGCAGAGCGGCCTGCCGGTGGAGAAGTAATCACTTAGGCCCCTCGGCCGAGGGGCCTAAGTGACGGCGGAGATCGCGTGGTCCAATATCTCCGCCGCCAAGTCCATCTGGTCCTCGGTGGTGGTGAACGGGGGAACAAACCGCAGGACCGAACCGCGGCGGCGAATGCTTAGAATCAGGCCGTTCTCCAGACACAAACGCCCGATTTGCTGGCCTTGGCTGTAGGCCGGGGTCCGGCTCTCACGGTCGGTCACGAACTCGATCCCCTGCAACAGGCCTCTCCCCCGGACATCGCCCACCAGTTCGTGCTTTTCGCTCAGGCTGCGTAAATGGCCCTGCCAGTACGCGCCTATCCTGTTGGCAACGTCCGTCAGACCCTCTTCCAGGATGATGTCTATGCTGGCGATGGCGGCGTTGCAGGTCAACGGGTCGTTGGAGTGGGAGTGGGCTACCACCAAGCCCGTGTCCACCGCTTTCTCTTCGATTTCGTCGGTCGTAATGGTCGCGCTGATGGCGATGCCACCGCCAAAATGCTTCGACACGGTGAATATGTCCGGCGTCACGTCCTCCTGCTCGAAGGCCCACATGGTCCCCAGCTTGGCCAAGCCGGTCTGGGCTTCGTCCAGGATGAGCAGCATCCCGCGCCGTTCGCAGCGTAGCTTCAACTCCCGCAGCCAGCCCGGCGGCGGCTCTATCACTCCCCCCGCGCTGAACAGGGGCTCGGTAATGACGGCGGCCATCCGGCCATCGGCCTGCGCGTCGAGCAACTCGAAGCTGGTGTCCAAGCAGGTGTTGTCGCACGCCGCTTTGTCCTGGCAGAAGTTGCACCGGTAGCGGTAGGGCGCGAGGATGGGGTAGTTGCCCGGAGCGTAAGGCCCGTAGCCTTGGCGCCAGCCGGAGAAGGTGACGGCCCTGGCCGCGTCGCTCATGCCGTGGAAGCTCACCACCGGGCTGGCCACCTCGTAACCCCCGGTGTAACGCTTGGCGATGGCCATCGCCGCCTCGTTGGAGTCGCTGCCCGAGGTCAAAAACATGCTGCGGTTCAGGCCGTCGGGAGTTATCTCGGCCAAGCGGCTCGCCAAGATAATCTCCCGGTCGTTGAAGATGGTCATGTGGCTGTGAATCAGCGACTCGGCGCTCTCCTGCAACGCCTGCACTATCCGCGGGTGGTTGTGCCCCAGGGCGGCGCACATCTGGCCCGAGTTGAAGTCCAGGTACTCCTTCCCGTTCACGTCCCGGACCACCGAGCCGCGGCCCCATACGAAAATCGGGCCTGTCACCGCGTTGCGGTCCATACGGCTGCGGAAGCTGTACTTCCTCGCCAGTTCTAAAAGTTCTTCCTCTGACATTCGGCCGGTCATAAAACCACCTGTCCTCCGGTAAACAGGTGGGCCTGCCGTTAATACGACGGCAGGCCCACCGGGATACCTGGATTATGTCAATTATCACGAAGGCCCCTTACGAAAGGAGAGGGGACTATAAAGGCCGTCCTGTTCTATGCGGTGTCCTTGCCCTGGTTCTTGAATACCGGCATCACCTCTTTGCCGAACCACTCCAATTGTTCCAGGATTACATTTTGAGGAGTTCCTACCGGGGAGCCCACGTTAATAGCCTCCAAGCCGGGGTACCTCTCCTGGATATCCTGGATCTTCTCGATTATGGATTCCGGCGGCCCGCACAGCCAGGAACCCCCGGCCACGGCTTCCTCCAGCGTTGGCAGCCCCGCATGACGAGCCTTGGCCGGGTCGCCCAAGTCGGCGATCTGCTGGTTGGTCAGGCCGCGCACGAATCCCAGCGGCGCGAACATCTTCATGTTCTCTTCAAAGAATATTCGCGCCTCGTTTATGGCCTTCTCTTCGGTGTCCCCTAAGTGCATGGAGTAGCCGATGATCAGGTCTTCGCCCAACTCGGTCTCTCTCCCGTACTTGGCCAAGGTGTCCCGCCATTGCTCCATGACGCGGTCGGTGGTGCCGCCGGCCGCCGCGCCGCCGCCGATGATGCCCTTCATGCCGCGCTCGGCCATGAAGTCCATCTGGCGTTGACTGGCGCTCACCACGGGCTGCCAGACCTCCACCGGCAGGGTGCGCGGTCTTGGCACCAAGGTGATTTCCTCCAGTTCGTAGCCCCGGTAGGGAACGGCGGGCGGGATGTTGTAATGCTCGCCGTGGTGTGAAAACGACCGTTCATTGAAGGCCTTGAGCAGTACATCGGTCTGCTCTTCGAAAAGCTCCCGGTTAGCCTCGTTGTCGATGATGGTGCTGGGATTGCCGAACACCTCCACCTCGCGGGAATGGTACCCCCGGCCCACGCCGAAGACCACCCTGCCCTCGGTCAATATGTCCGCGGTGGCAAAGTCTTCCGCCAAGCGCAGCGGGTGCCACATGGGGTTGATGTTGAACCCGCATCCGAACCTCAGGTTCTTGGTCAAGTGGGCCAAGTGGACGAACAGCAGAAGCAAATTGGGGATGCACTCGTACCCTTCCCTCTGGAAATGGTGTTCAGCGGCCCAGAAGACATCGTAGCCCAGCCGGTCCATGGTCAGGGCGATGGCCTCGGTCTTGTCGAATACCGTGGCCAGATGCTCGTCGGACAGCCACCGGTCGTTTACGGGGGTGCCGTCCCATCCCATGTTGTCCAGGTCCACGTGACCGGCGAACAAGCTACCGAACTGCGTTATCATTCTTATCCTCCTAAACGGGACCGCGCCCATACGAGCCTTGCCGGCTCCGGGCCCGGCCCCCTTTCCCTTTTTTCCCGCCTTTCTCGTCTTTCCCGCGAAGGCGGGAAACCCGCCAGGGGCAGGTCTATGGGCCATTGTAGTCCGGTAGCCAACCCTGTCAAGACCGGGGCCTTGCCGGGGTGAATTGTGGTAGCGTCCCCAAATAATCCCGTTCCGGCTTGTCTGGTAAAATATATGCCTGTGGCAGGGAAGAATAGCCAACCGGGGGTGGGGTGGGTATATGTATGCCGCCAACCAGCAGCAAAGGATACTGATAGTAGACGATGAAGCCGGTTCCGCTATCGTCACCGCGGTGCGCCGCAGGCTTGAAGACGAGGGGTGGCTGACCATGGTGGTGGAGCCGGAAAAGAGGTCACCTTTCCCGTCTTTCCCGCGAAGGCGGGAAACCCGCCAGGGGCAGGGGTCGCTGGCCGAGGAGTTCGAGACCGCCGCCCTTTTCGCCATCGAGGAACGCCAGCCCGACGGGGTGCTGCTGGATGTGCGGTTCGGCGAGCACCGCGATGACCGTTTCAAGGGCCTGGAAATACTGCAAAAGATAGTCAAACGCCATCCCCGGCTACCCATTTTGATGTTCACCCAGTACGCCCAGGGTCCGGACCGGGACACGGCGGTGCGGGGGGCCCTGCACTGGGACGCGCCGGTCGATTTCATTGACAAGCTTGCCAGCCCCGAAGAGGTGGTGCTGCGGTTGCGCCGCCTCATCGGGGCCACGCCGGAGAGTATCCCGGTCGGAAACCGCATCATCGTCGACGTGGATACCGGGGTCGTGCAGGTAAAGGCCCAGGACCAATTCTCTCCCGTGGGAGAGCTTCAGGGCATGAAGTTCGAAATCCTGCGCGAACTGGCTGCGGCATGGTATCGCAGCCCCGGGGAGTTGGTGCCATTCAGCAAGCTGGAGCGCTACTCTGAAGGGGACGATCCCCGGGCGTCGCTGCGGGTAAGAATCCGCGAGATCAAGGACGTCATAGGCAGGGCAATGGGAGTCCGGTTCGCCGCAGGGGAGTTCATTATCAACGTCCGCGACCAAGGCTATCGGCTGGTGCCGCCAAGGAACTAGGGGCATGACCGACTGGACCGGTATGCAATCCAAGGTCAGGATCACTGGGGGCCTTGTCCTTTTCTTGGGGATAATCAGCCTCATCCTGGCGCCTCTCGTGGGCAACATGGCGTTCCGCAGCCTCTGGAGTGTGGAGCCTCTTTCCTACATCGGCGCGCTCCTGGCGGTGCTGGGCCTGGGCGTAGTGTCTTTGTCCTACGTGGCCCCCGCCCTGATGGGCCGGAACAAGGCGACTGCCGACGCGGTCGCCCAGCAGCACTGGAGCAGGGTAACCCAGCACTACTTCGACCTGTTCGACCACGACCTGGGCCGCCCTATCCGCCGCATCTCCGGCAAGGAACGGGAACTGCGCGCCGTGCTGAAGTTCTCGGGGGCGGAAACGGACCCGAACGTCCAAGCCCTGTTGGACGAAATCGAGATGCAGACGCCCAACTTCCGGCTGATGATGTCCAACATCCAGACGCTGGTGCAGTTGGAGGACCCCGGTTCGTCGGTCCAGACTCAACCGGTCGAACCCTCTGAGGTGATACGAAAAATCGTGGACCGCTACATCCTGGTGGCCGACCAGTCCGGCAAGGACATTTCCTGGTGGGCCGAGCCTTCCGACTTCGGCCTTGTCAACTCCGACAGTTCGGCCATAGAACACATTGTGACCAACCTGGTCGACAACGCGGTGCGCTTCGCCGCCAGCCGCGTCGAAGTGCGCCTGAGCAAGGACGACACCCGGTATTACGTGGAAGTATGGGATGACGGCCCCGGCATTCCGTCTCACTACGCCAGTTATATCTTCGATCACGGCTGGACGCCGGAGGTGGCGCGCCGGGAGGAAAAGTCCAGCTCTGGGCTTGGGCTGTTCATCGCCCGGACCCTGGCCGAGCGGTGCAAAGGGAAACTGACTTTGGAAACCGTTACCAAACCCCGTCCCGACCACCACACTTCATTCCTGCTCAGCCTGCCCCTGAACGCCGCTTGAACAGCAATTGCCCCTATGAGTGGCCCGCATTGGCGTCCAACCGCTGTGGTCTGACGGAGACCCTCCGGTGAAACCGATCAACTTGGCGCTCCGCATCGCGCTGGTGGTGATGATTTTCACTCTGGCGGCCTGCTTCCAGCCGGTCCCCAGGCCCGGCGCCGGGCCGACTCACCCTCCCCAGTCCCTGCCCGCCCCCACACTGTCTCCGGCCACACAGCCTGCTCCCACGCCTGCGTCGCCGCCTGCGCCCCGCGTGACTCCTGTAGAAACGCCAACCGGACCGGCCACACCGCGCCCTATCGTGCTCCCGGTAGACTCAACGTTGGCTCCTCCGACGCCAACCGCTGCTCCCACGGCTGGACCCCCGCCTGTCGAGCCAACTCCACAACCCACGGATATCCCTGGGCCTATCGCAACGCCTGCCAGTAAAATATTCCTTGAAGTTCGTGACCCGGTAGATGGCAGTCAAGCGCGCAGCGGGGCAGTGCTAGTCAGTGGCGTAGTCAGCCCGGGCGCAATAGTCCACATCAACGAAGGCCCGGCGATTGTGGACGAAGACGGCAAATTCCGGGGCGCGGTTGACCTCGTTTCCGGCAGGAATGAGATTCAAGTCGTGGCTACGGACATACAGGGCAACCAAGCGGCCAAGATTGTGACAGTAACCTCTATCACAGTGCCTGCCCGACCCTTCATGCTGGTCATAACAGAGCCCAAGCACGAAAGCATCGTTTCCGACCAGCGCATACGCATATCGGGCCGGACCGGGCCGGAAGCCGTGGTCAGCGTCAACGGCTCTTTGCAGTCCGTTGACCTGATGGGCAGCTTCTCGACCCAGGTGGTATTGCAGCCGGGGCCAAATCTTTTCGACGTGGTGGCCACCAACGTGGACGGTCGGACCAGCAGTACAGTGGTTGCTGTGATCTACCGGCCATGACGACAACCCGCAATGACGATTGACGCGATGATCAAAACGTTATTCAAAACGGTTGGCCGTGCAGTCGCAGCCTCGTTGCTGCTGCTTCTCCTGGTGGGAGGCTCCTCGCGCCATGCTTACGCCCAAGGGAGTGATGGGACTCCACCCCAGCTTTCCCTGCCCGGAAGCATCACCGTGGAAGCTGCAAGCCCTTCCGGCGCCGAGGTTTCCTTCGATGCCGTTGCCGCCGATTCGGCAGACCCGGACCCGGTCGTGACATGCAAGCCCTCGTCGGGTTCCGAGTTCAGATTGGGGACGACCAGGGTGGTCTGTACCGCCACCGATGCCGCCGGGAACACCAGCAGCGGGAGTTTCCCGGTCACGGTAAGAGACATCACTCCTCCTTTGCTGACTCTTCCGGCCAGCTTCAAGACCGAAGCCAGCAGCAAGCTGGGCGCGCTGGTCATATTCACCAATATAGCCGCCGATTTGGTGGACCCGGAGCCGGCGGTTGAGTGCGAACCCTCTTCCGGCTCGACATTTCCATTGGGCGCCACTACGGTCAGTTGCACAGCCACCGATGCTTCGGGAAACGTCTCCGGTGACCACTTCCTGGTCACCGTCGAGGACACTACGCCGCCAACCATCACCGGCCGCATGTCCCCTTTACCCAACGTCAACGGATGGCATAACACCGACGTCGCGGTGACCTTTGATTGCGTAGACTCCGCCTCCGGGGTTGCCGCCTGCATCGGTGATGAAGTATTGGTGAACAACGGCGCGGACCAGCGGGTAAGGGGAACTTCTACCGACGCCGCGGGCAACAACGCGTTATTTACTATGCCCGGAATTAACATAGACCGGGCTCCTCCGGTCATCACCATAGATTCCCCACGGAACGGGGCGGAGTACTCCATTTTGCAGAGGGCGCTTGCCGATTGGAACGTGGCCGATGCATTGTCGGGAGTAGGCTCCGCTGCCGCGTCGACCCGGCAGGGAGAACGCATCGATACTTCCACGCTGGGCTCCCATACTTTCGCCGTGGCCGCCACGGACTTGGCGGGAAACCGGACCACCGCAACGCAGACCTACACCGTCGTCGCACCCTTCCTGACTTTCTTGATGAGCAAGGTGGAGGCAACGCTGGAAGGAGGCGCTCCCAGGGATGAATTTCACTTGGAAGGAATATTCGAACTTGGTCCTCACAGTAACGGGATAGACATAGCGAATGAACGAATAATCATCAAGTTTGGCGACTTCACCCAAGCTTTGCCGGCGGGGTCATTCGTACCGGAAGAAGACGGAGGTTACAGGCTTGACGGTGTGCCTGGCGGTATCGTCCACGCGCAAATCAAAGACGACGGGCTATTTTCGGTGACGGCAACCCGTTTGGAATTGTCAAAGGTATCCTTGGCCGAGCCTGTCACCGTTTCTTTGTCCATCGGCGATGACGTGGGCAAGACCGCCGTCCAGTTGACACGTTCGGAAGAATTCATCCTAAAGACCCGTCCTGCCCTGGACTTCTTTGGCATCGTAGAGACTGTGGAACAACATACACTCCATGTCCGGGCCGGAGAGCAGACCCACAAGGTGGCCTTGACGAACGACACCATCGTCCGTCTAATGCACAAATTGGAAGCTGGCGCCGGGGACTTGGTGGCAGGCGACCGGGTTGCGGTCACGCTGACAGAGAGGGAAGGAGAACTCGTCGGAGATCAAATCGTGCTGCTCCACAATAAGACCCGGTTCGTGCACATACCGGGCGAGGTCGTCGCTGTTACCGACACCCACCTGACTATCAGGCCCGGCGATGAAATGCCGGAGCCCATTACCTTTTCCCGAGGTCCAGGAACGCATATCCAGTATTTCCAAGGAGAAACCTCGCTGGCGCCGGGGTCGCACGTGATCATCGTAGCTGAGCAAAACCCCCTGACCGGGCTGTATCTCCCTGAAGCCGCGGGAATCAACGTTGTGGGGGTCGAAGAGAACTATGACGGGCCGCGCGGAGACGAACGTCCGTCCTCTGGATGGACAGACTACGCTGTGATTACAGGGGTATTCGAGGGGGTAACCGATTCGGAGGAATGGACCATCGCCGGCATCTCCATGGCCACGGGTGTGGAAACCAAATTCGACGATGGTCTGGCCGTCGGGCAGACGTTAAGCGCCAAGGCGGACTTGAGAGCGGATGGTTCATTACTGGCGAAGGAGGTACGCCGGGTACGCCAAGGCAATGAGATCAGCGGAAGCGCCGAACTGGAAGGCCCCTTTCAAGGAGTAGACGAGCCTTCGGGAAGGTGGACCATCGGGGCAGCCTTGGTGACGGTAAGGCCCGGCACAAACATCGACGGTGTGCCAAAGTCAGGCCAGCGACTGAGAGTATTCGCGTTGGTCAGTAAGGACGGAGCATTGCTGGCCCGCGACATTCAGTACGTAAGGGAGCAAACCTCAGGAGAGATTCGGGATGACGTCCTGAAACTGAGGGGGACTTTCCTGGGCATCGATCCCCAAGGGAATTGGATGATTCACGGAGCCAGGGTAGCCGTGGGCCGACAGACCAGGTTGGAAGGGGACCCCGCCATTGGTAGTCCGATAGAGGCGGTGGCCACGGTCCGGGATGACAACTCGTACTTGGCCCTCAGCATCATCGGCAGGTCGAAACCCCCGTCGACTCCGGCTCCTGAGGCCTACATTCGCGGCCCAATAGAAAAGGTCATGGACAACGGTTCGCTGGTTGTCAACGGGGTGGAACTGTCGTTGAGCCCGCTCACCAAGCTGGACCGGCCGCCTCAGTTGGGAGATTTCGTGGAAGTGACGGCCCTCGTCCTCCCAGGGCCTGCTTTTCTCGCAGCCGAAATAGACAACCACGGGGACGACTCCGGCAGAATTCTTGCTGAGACAAGTCCGGTAGCCTTTCAAGGGCCCATCGAGCATATTAGCCAAGACGCAGACTTGGTGGTGAATGGCATCCCTGTGATTATCAGTCCTCTCACTAATGTTCGAGGTTACTTGGTGCATGGGACCAACGTAGCAGTCGAAGGACTGCTCCAGTCCAATGGCTCGGTTATTGCCAGAGAGTTGGAAGGAGAGGTGCGCAAGACCACGATCAACGGGTTCAACGCCAACACTTACGGAGCGATTGACAAAATAAATCGAGACGAGTACGGAAATATCACATCGGTAGCGATTAACGGATTGCCAACCCGCTTCGAGCACTTGACGCAGGCCCCCAATGACATCCAGATTGGTCTCCCGGTTAAAGCGCAGACGGTTATCATCGACGGGGCGCCGATAGCTCGACAATTGGAAAGAACGTGGGATGAAATCCCCTTGGACACCCCTATAGTCGAAGTGCGGGGAATCATCGGTTCCATTGGCTTCGACCAAGAAGGACTGGTAACCAACATCATAGTGGACGGCCTGTCGGTACGCGTATTCCGGCAGCCTGAACTTGCAAGCGCCATCCAAATAGGAGACTTGGTAACCGTGCGAGGGACACTAAGCGATGACGGGTTACTGGCGACGGAAGCAACCATCGAGGATGTCCAGTCCGACAGACAGGGACGGATCGAGTTTGAGATGGAGGGCACCGTTCGGGCCGTGGTTCGGGACGAACAGTATCATGTCTCGGGCTTGGGCATTGACGGCAACCAAGTAGTGGTGCAGGCCCTGACCCGGGTCACGGGTGACTTGGAAGAGGGCAGGACTGTCAAAGTGACCGGCGTCATCAGCGAAGGCATCCTTATAGCCCGCAATATCGAGGTATCCCGCGGCCCATAGCTGATTGCACGCCGGGCATAACTTGACATGAAATTCGCAACATCTTACACTCGATGTAGTTGATGTGATTAACATCCATTAACGCTCAATACGGCCCGGTGGTGTAGTTGGTTTAACATACCGCCCTGTCAAGGCGGAGATCGGCGGTTCGAGTCCGCTCCGGGTCGCCAACTTCGAGCACCCTCACGAGGGTGCCGGTTGGTACGAAGAACCAGATATCCCCAAGTGTCCGCCTCGTTTCCGGCCACAATCTTCCCCTTACCGTTTAACGACGCGCATGTCTTCAGGGACCACAGCTAACTTTCACCCTCTCGACGCTCGGTCCACGGCTTGTTTCTATCACAGGCAGGGCTAACCGCCCAAACAGCTACACGGGCAGCGGTTCCTCCGTAAGTTCAGCAGGAAGCTCAACACCGAAGGCGTTGACGTTGAAAGCCAGCATGGAGTAGCAACCCATCAGGGTGGTCAACTCCGTAGCTCCGGTAACGCCGAAATGGGAGACCACGGCGTCGAAAGCTTCCTGGCTCACCCTTCGTGTGCGGAAAAATTGTCTGCCGTATTCCACCACCGCTGCTTCATCTGCCGCTGGATTGGGAAGTTCTTTCCGGTCCCTCAGGGCGTCGACCAGTTCGTTCCGCAGCCCTGCCTGACGTCCCGGCGGCGCGTGGGCGTTCCAAATGTACTGGCAATCGTTCTCCCGGGCCGCCAACAGCATGGCCAACTCCCGTATGCGGGGTTCCAAGGAAGTTTCGGTCCTCAGGAACAAGGCCAAGCCCAAGGCTCGTTGAGCGACTTCGGGGGCGTTGAGCATTACCGACCCAGGACCACCGGTGGGAACACCTCCGCGCTCCTCGACGATGGCGTCAAAAGTTGCTTTTTGGTCCTCGGGTATTGCTTCTCTGGTAACTGCCGGTGTTCTTGCCATATATCTATCCTCTCACAGCGGATTGAGTACAACCTTGGAATGGGGCCGATTGGAACAGGCGCAGGCTTACATTTCGATGGGTTAGTTTAACACTGTTGGGTTATGCCGATAGGATTTAAGAGGCGACATACCCGCATAGTTAGGAGTAGAATCCCTTAGGAATCAAGAACCTCGATGGTTGCCTGTCGAGGAAAACGACTTCAAATCCTGGATGCTACTGCGTCCTGAATGAGTATTAGTCCATGAAAGTCTATTACTTCAGCGAATTCCCTTATCACGAGTATCCCGACGAAGAGGGGAGCAAGTACCCTTCCCTCCGACTTACCTTTCCCAATACGTTCTTCGACCCCCAGACTGCCAACGGGCTGTTCAAACGCTACTTCGACGAGTGCCAGTACGTCGATGAACTTGGCTATGACGGCATTATGGTCAACGAGCACCACAGCACGCCGTCGTGCATGAACGCCTCGTGCAACCTGACCGCCGCCGTTCTCGCCCGAACCACGCAAAACGCCAAGATCCTGCTGCTGGGCAACATTCTTCCCATACACGAAAACCCGGTCCGCTTGGCTGAAGAAATCGCCATGATCGACGTGATATCCGGCGGCCGGGTCATTTCCGGCATGGTGCGGGGCACGGGCGTGGAGACCGTATCCACCAACGTCAACCCGGTGGAGAACCGGGAACGGTTCGAGGAATGCCACGACTTGCTGATAAAGACGTGGACCACGCCGGGCCCCTTCCGGTGGGAAGGCAAGCACTACAACTTCCGGGTGGTCAATCCATGGATCACCCCCATACAACAACCCCACCCTCCCGTATGGGTGCCGGGGTCAGCCAGCCCTGAGACCGCCCAGTGGGCCGGCAGCCGCGGCTATACTTACGTAGCCTTTCTCACTCCGCTGGACGTCACCGAAGACCTGTTCGGCATCTACCGCACCGCCGCGGTGGAGGCGGGCCACGAGCCGGGACCGGACAACTACGGATACCTGCTATGCTGCTACGTGGGGGAGACGCAGGAAAAGGCGGAGGAAGAAGCCCGCCACTTCATCTGGCGCATGGGCGAGACCACCAGGGCCCCGAGGGAGTACATGAACCCGATCGGCTACCGCACCCAAGCCGGCCAGCAGGTGGCGGCGCGGCGCAACGCCCGACCTCTTGTCAGCCAGAGCTTCGAGGAACTCAACGAGAACTACCACATAGTTTGCGGCACTCCCGACACTGTCCTTGAGAAACTCGAGTACCTGCACAAGCGACTGGGCATGGACCACCTGATAATGTACGGACAGGAGTCCCGAATGTCCCACGACGCCACCATGTCCAACATCGGCCTCTTCGGCAAAGAGGTGCTGCCGGTCATCAAGGACTGGTAACGATGGCAGCAAACGTGCCTTGACCCAGAACGAACTTTGCCGAAACGGAAGGTGGAATGATGGTTGATGCCAGCGTTGCCCGGCAGGCTGCCGAATTCCTTTACCGCGCCCACCGGGAGAGCGAGGTATTTGCCCGGTTGCCCGCCCATATCTCACCGGCCACCATTGAGCAGGCCTACGAAATGCAGGACGCGTTCAACGCGCTCATAGCGCCGGAACGGGGGCCTTTAGCGGGTTACAAGATAGCCCTGACCACACCGGTCATGCAGCGGATGGTGGGGTTCGATGCCCCTTGCGCCGGAGTCGTCTTCCGGCAGGGAGTCCATCACTCACCGGCGAGGGTCAAGGGGAACGACTATGTCCGCCTCGGCGCGGAGTGTGAGATAGCGGTGCGCTTGACCAATGACTTGCCGGCTTCCGGAGCGCCTTACGACCGTGCCAAGGCGTCCCAGGCCGTTGGGGCCTTGATGCCCGCTTTCGAGTTGGTGGACGACCGGGCCGCCGACTACTCCAACCTGTACTTCCTGGACGTGGTCGCCGACAACACTTGGAACGCCGGAGTGGTGCTGGGACCGGAGACCCCCGACTGGGCGAACCTTGACTTGGGAAACGCGCAGGGAGAAATGACCATCAACGGTGCGGAGGCCGGCACGGGTCACGGGCGGGACGTACTGGGCCATCCCCTCGATGCCCTTGCTTGGCTGGCCAACACCCTGGCCGGCCGCGGCAAGGAATTGTCCGCCGGAATGATCGTGATGACAGGCAGCATCGTCAGCACCAAGTTCCTTAATCCTGGCGATGCCGCCGTGTTCAGTTTTCAGGGTCTCGGCGAGGTCAGTCTGACGGTTTCCTGAGAACAGAGAAAAGCGGTCAGTCCAAGTGCGGCAGCACCTTGTCCGCCAGCAGCCGCAGTGAGTTCATGTGCAGGTCGTGTGGAATCCTGCGGCCTGCGTTGTGTTCGAAGACTATCTGGCTCAGTTGCAACTCCTCTTTCAGTTCCAACAGGCGGTCAAGCACCGCCTCGGGCGTGCCGAAGACCACTTTGTCCCGCACCCAGTCATCGTAAGTCATGTTTCTGATTCGTTCGGCTTGAGCCTGCCAGTTGCCGGTGGTGCCCTCACGGTCGGCGTTTGCCAGCACCCTGTCCGCCAACCCCTGCATGGCCACCGAAATGCTTTCCTTGGGGTCCTCGTAGGCCCGTTCGGCGGACTCCGACACGTAGAAAGGCAGCCTCAAGCCGACCTTGCCCTTTCCTGGGTGCCCTGCCTCTTTCCAAGCCTTCTGGTACTGGTCGATGTAGTCCGCCAACTCAGCCAAGGCAAACACCCGCGACGGGTTGACGAAGATGGGATACCCCATACGCCCGATGATAGGGAAGGTATCGGCTGACGTAATCCCGACCCTGATGGGAGGGTAAGGGTCCTGGTAGGGCTTGGGCCGTACCGACAAGTTATGGCACTTGTAATGCTCCCCTTCGAAGGAGAATTCGTCGGTGGTCCAAGCCGTGCGGATAATCTCCAGGTACTCCTCGAAGCGGCCCCTGCTTTCGGGATAAGGTGAGTTGAAAGCGTCGTGGTGCTCCGGGAACGTACCCCGGCCCACGCCGAAGTCCAACCTTCCCTGGCTCAGGTGGTCCAGCGTGGCCACCTCCTCGGCAATACGTATGGGGTTGCCCAAGGGGAGCAAGGTGACCCCGAAACCTATCCGCAGCTTTTCGGTGCGTGCCGCTATGGCGGTGGCCACGGTGATCGGGGACGATAGCACGCTGAAAGGTATGAAATGGTACTCCGCCAGCCACACCGATTCCAACCCCATTTGTTCCGCTTCGTCCACAAGGGCGAAGCCCTGCTGGAATGCCTGTTGCTCAGTGGTGCCGTCCAGTGCCACGAATTCCAGGAACAGTCCGATTTCCATCACGTCTCCTTGCTTGGTCGAGTGGATGGAGCAGGGGTAAGGATGCCTGATTGTTTACAGGTTAATCACCCAGCGTAGTGGTCAATACCCACATGGGGCGTTCCCCGACGGGATAGGTATCCAACGGAGTAAGTGCTCCCGTGTTCGTATCCCGGCGGTAAGACGCCAGGATACCCGTGGCGGAGCCGGCGGCGTACACGAAGTTGCCCGACGGGTCCAAACTGAACGCGCTGGGCACCGCCTCGGTTGCCACGTGGCCCGCCGGAGTCAGGCGGCCGTCGCCATCCACCGAGAAACCGGCGATGCTGTTGTGGCCCCGGTTTGGAACGAACAGGAAATCTCCGGCGGGAGTCATCTGTATCTGGGAGCAGGTATTCCGGACGGTCACGCCCTCGGGCAGGCTGCTTACCGTCTGCATGGCCGACAAAGTCCCGGCCTGATCGTCCAATTGATAGGCGGTTACGCTGCATCCTTGCTCGTCGGAGAAGTAGACAACGTTCCGGGTAGGATGGAAGGTGTAGTGGCGTGGCCCCAGATTCTCGGTCATCTTCAACTCCAGCGGGTCGTTGGGGCTGAGACGCCCGGTATTTTCGTCGAACCTGTATTGGTAGATGGAGTTCGGGCCGGGGTTGTTCCTGGGCGGCTCCAATACGTTGTCGCTCAGCCGGGCGATGTGGGGAACGAACGCGAACCGGTTGGAGCGGTCAGTCTGCATCGCGTGCGCCCCTTCGTTGGTGGCAATCCATTCGATGGGGTCGCCGCCGACGGACCCGTCATCCCCCAGCGGGTGCACCGCAATGTGGCCGCCTTGGTAGTAAGAGGACAGCAGGTACCGACCTGTACGGTCGGGGGCCAGGAAAGCCGGTGGGTCCTCCGGCGTCACTGAGCCGTTGCGGGTCAACCCACCTGAGCCTTGGTCGATGGCATGGCTGGAAATCTCGGCCTCACCCCGGTGTCCCACGTAGAGCACGGACTTGTCCGGGGAAATAGCCAGCAGCGACGGCCCTCCCGCCACCGCCTGCTCACCCTGAAGCGTCAGCGCCCCTGATGCACCGTCCATGGTGAAGATTGATATCTTGTTGTCGTCCTGCGCAGCAACATAAACGTAGGTTGCCATTACTGGGCCTCCTTTCCTCATTTGGGTAAGAGCACCACGCCTTGGCTACAGGTTCAACGCTCCAAGCACAGCTGTCAATTCCCGCTCCGCCTGCCCGGATTGGTCATGTGTATAATACACGCATCGAAAGCAGGGAAGTCATAAGGCGACTCCGCCGGGAAGGGTGGGTGCGTAGAGACGTAACGGGTAGCCATCATATTTATGTCCATCCCGACAAGCCCGGTCATGTCTCAGTACCCCATCCGGAAAAGGACATACCTACCGGGACTCTGCGAAACATATTTCGGCAAGCGGATTGGGACTGGAGAGACCGGAGATGAAGTTTCCAATTGTCATACACAAGGACCCCGGCAGCAGTTACGGCGTCACAGTACCCGACTTGCCTGGATGTTTCTCGGCCGGCGAAACCCTTGACGACGCCATCGCTGCATCCTACGAGGCAATCTGTTCACACATAGAAGTGCTACTCGAGGATGGAGAGGCAATACCGATCCAAAAACCTCTTGAAGTACATCAAGCCGACGAATATTTGACCGACGGACTTTGGGCGCTGGTTGACGTAGACGTGTCCAAAATCTCCGGCCACGTCGTGAACATTAATGTATCTATTCCTGCGTCAATTCTGGCTAGGATCGATGCAGCCGCAAAACGACGTGGGAAATCAAGGTCTGCGTTTCTCACCTTCGCGGCGCTTCATTACCTGAACGCAGAATTCGACACCGAATTGAACCTCACCTGACCAGGTTTTCGGCCATCCGCTCCAACTGCTCGCCCATTTCCTCCTCGGTGTCGCAATGGGTGGGCCACACCGACACCCGAATTGCCCCAGCGTTCAGGAAGGCATCCACTTGATCTCTGGTAATGTCAGGTGGCTGGCCGAAGACCGAAATCGTCAGGGACGCCGGGTCGCGCCCCCGCTCGTCGGCAAGGGCATCAAGCCTCTTTCTGCCCTCTTCAATCATCTCCGGCGTCGCCCGGTTGGGCAGCCACCCGTCGCCCCAGCGGGCGATCCGCTGCAACACGTTGGGGGCATTGCCGCCAAGCAAAATCGGAGGGTGCGGCTGTTGTACCGGCTTGGGGTAGCAGTACACCGGCGGGAAGTCGTAATACCTGCCGTGGTACTCGGCCTCGTCCTTCGTCCACAGTTCCTTCAAAGCTGCCACCGCCTCCCTCGTCTGGGTCCATCGGTGGTCGAAATCGCCGCCCATCATGGTGGTCTCTTCCCGGTTCCACCCAGCCCCAATGCCGAAAATGAACCTTCCGTTGCTGTGCCTGTCCAAGACCGAAATCTCCTTGGCTAAGATCAACGGGTTCCGCTCGGGCACTAAGGTTATGCCGGTGCAGAGCTTGATCCTGCTGGTGACAGCGCAAGCCATCGCCAAGGCCATGTACGGCTCGGAGAAATGCCGATAGGTCCAGGGTATCTCGCCCCCGGTTGCGGGAAATGGACTTTCGCTGTGCACCGGCAAGATGGGATGCTCGTGGTACCAGATGGACTCGAACCCCAAGTCCTCGGCCTTCTTGGCGATAAACGCCGGGTCCAAGGTGTAGGCCGGCAGGGGTACGACAATGCCGACTGACATGTGATGACCTCCTGTAAACGGATTTCAACCCCCTCCCGTCTTTCCCGCGAAGGCAGGAAACCCGCCGGGGGCAGGCATATGAAGTTTTGAGCGTGGCCAAACATTAGCATAGCCCGCATTCAAGCACAAACGGGCGCAAGGGTTCGAGGCTTGGTGGACACCCAGCCCCATCCTTCCTGTAGACAATCCCCGGCATTATAATGCGAGCTGTGCCAAGGCCTGCCCCCGGCAGGTTTCCCGCCTTCGCGGGAAAGACGGGAAGGGGGTGGTCCCACGACAACCACGCGCCGACGATTGGCAGGGGGTATACCGGAATGGCGAAAATGGAAATCGGGGTCTTCGACGTTATAGACCAGCCCCGGATAGAGTCCCACGCAGTTGCCGCGGACGTCTACGAGGAGCACCTGCGCAGTGCGCAGGAAGCCGAGCAGATGGGGTACAAGTACTACTTCTCCATCGAGCACCAGACTTCCGAGTTCAGTTTCCTGAGCGCTCCCAGCGTCTACCTCACCGCGTTGGCTCACGCCACCAGCGTCATGCGCTTCGGCATGATGATCTACCAGTTGCCTTTCCACCATCCCATCCGTCTGGCCGAAGAAGTGGCCATGCTCGACCACCTTTCCAGGGGCCGTGTGGAGTTCGGAGCAGGCACAGGCGTCACCTATCACGAGTTCCTTCGCTGGAACCTGGACTTCGACCAGAGGCGGGGCGTCAGCCAGGAGGCCTTGGAGATTATTCTCCAATCGTGGACCGGGGAACCCGTCACCTATGATGGCGAATATTTCAAGTTCGACGAGGTGCTGACCAGCCCCACTCCTTTCCAGCAACCCCACCCGCCTATATGGTTTGGGTGCCACAGCCCGGCCAGCTTCGAGTACGCCGCCCGGATGAATTTCAACGTCTCGCAGACCATCGACATCGACCCGGTCATCGCTGACAAGTTCCAGTTATGGCGGGACCTCTGGAAGAAACAGGGCCACTCCACGCCCATACCCAAGACCTTCCTCACCCGGCACGTCCACGTCGCCGAAACGGATGAGAAAGCCCACGCCGAGGCCGAACCCCACTTGGCGACCGCCGTCCACCCCGAGGTGGTGCCCGCAGGCAAGGGGCGGGACATTATCGGCGAAACCAGGATCGGCCACGGCCCGGTCGAAAAGCGCGGCGGTACAGCGGGAACACCAGAGCAAGCGGAGGTGCGCCGGGTCCTCTCCGAACGCACCCGCTCCTATGACTTCTGGGTGGACAACGGCTTGGCCCTGGTGGGCAGCCCCGAGACGGTTGGGCGGCTGATGCAGGAGCAGCACGACCTCATCGGCCACGACATTTTCTGCGCCCGCCACCTTTTCGGCTACATGTCCCCTGAAGTGGCCCGCAAGTCCAGCCGCCTCTTCGCCGAGGAGGTCATGCCGGCCTTTACGTAGAGGACGTACCAGGCGTGTGGTGCAGAGAAAACCCTACTGGGGACGTGTCCCCCACGACGTGTCCCCCACTTGGAGGTTCCGGTCACCTGTGAGCCGTCTTAAGCGGTCCCGGTCGTCTCTGCGAACAATTGTGAAGGGACGCGGCTCAGCAGACCGGAGTGCTTCCAAGTCCGGCAAAATTTCCTCGATGAGGCCGATGGTATTCTCAATCACCTCGGCCCTATCGTTGTTCTCATAAAAGTTTCGATGGAGGGACTCGGCGTCGTAAGTCGCCACGATAATATCCGGGAAATTGTGCTCTTTCCCGATGTGGATTCCTATATCCACAACGTAATCGTGCCCCCGGTGCCGCCACCCCCTGACTTGGGCGATGGCTTTGAGAGCATGGGCCATAGCGCCCCATGCCTTCTCCGAGGCTTGGAGACGGTTATCACGTTCAAGTTCTTCCCGCGCGTGCTGGATAAACCTGCGGCTTATAATCATCCGGTCTGCGGGAGTGGAAGCGCCGGGTAGGGGCAAAGGCATCGTCATTACTCGGTCTCTCTCGTTAGTACAAATTCCGTCATAGTGCTCTTGCTTAACCTAAACCCGGCGCAATAGTTCCTCTTCCAGCCGCTCCACGTCAAAAGCTTGGCTGCCTTCCGCCACGCGGGCGTCGCCTTCCCGCACCATCTGCTCAGCCTCGGTCTCTTCCAAGGACTCAGGAAGCTCCTCTTCCCGCGCCCTGCGCCGTTGCACGTCGCGGGCGTGCTCTACGAACAAGCGGCGCATGGCCACCACCACCGAGTCAGTAGACGACAAGTACTCGGGCATGGAGTACTGGGTGTACTTTTCGGCGTCGTAGTCCTGGTTGCGGAAGTTGAAGTTCAACTCCCAGTTGCGGTAAGGCCAAGTGACACCGCTGACCAAACGGCGCAGCAGGTCGGGCGGCTTGGAGTACCGCTCCACGTTCAGGTATACCATGCGAGTCAGGTTTTCCTCCACCGGCACGGGCCAGCGGGTGCTGCGGAAGAAGCGGTTGTTGCCCCCGGTGCGCGACATACCGGGAAGCCGGGTGCCGTTCCACTCGTTGACGTCCGGGGTCTCGCTGGACGACCCTCTCCGGAAGAAGGGGTCCTGTCCCCGGCGGCGGGCCTTCCAGTCAAAGAACCAAGTCCAAGCCAGCCGCCATTTGTGAAGGGGCCAGACACCGTCGACGCCTGGATAATACATCTGGTAGGGAATCTTGCCGTCTTCGTCGTAGTAATACTTTTCGGTTGACGCCTTGCCGCTGCCGGGACGGTAGTGGACGTTCTTGTTGTTGACCAAATTTACCCTGTAGCCCAAGGGCGTGCGGGGACGGCCACCCACACGGCTGCCCAGGATGCGCAAAGCGTTGCGGTGTACCATGAAAGCGTTGTGGGCGTCCATGGTGTTTTCCAGCACCAGCACCCAGTTGCAGTCGAACATGCAGAAGGACGGACGGCAGATGTTGTGTTCCTCGAACATCTCCGGCGGAATGTCCTCCTCGGGCGCCACCGGCTCGCCCTCGCCCATCCATACAAACACCAGACCCTTCAGGGTGACGGTCGGGAACTTCCGGGCCTTCATTCCCGGCGCCCCGGCCATCTTGGACTCAGGGCCTTCAGTAAGGAAGGCGACGCAGTTGCCGTCCCCGTCGAAGGTCGCCCCGTGGTATGGACAGGTAAGAAATCCTTCGAAGTAGCAGCGGCCCATGGACAGGTAGACCGCGCGGTGGGGACACCAGTCCAGCAACGCCTGTACCTCGCCCTGCTTGTCCCTGAAGAAGACCACGTCGGTGCCCAGCATCCGCAGCATAGCCGGCTTGTCCCTCTTCACGTCCTTGGCAGGAAGTGCCGGATACCAGTATTCCCGGTAGCCGGTGGGCGGTATCCGGCTGCGGCGGTCCTTGGGGTTATCGGGCACCTTGAAAGGTGGCGTCCCGTCAAAAGGTTGGGTGCCCCGCCGCATCTTCTTGTAACCGCCGGGATACCCCGAAAGGGGTTTCAACAGGAGCCTTTTCAGTCCCATGTCACCCGTCCTGCGCGAAGTCTCGGTAGGTTTCCGTCATGGTAGCAGAACTGTCAAGAATGAGATGGGGCAGTCAGGCTTGAACGAGTTGTTCGATACTACTGGTATCAACGGAGGCTCGGGCTACCTCCAGGTCGTACATTCTTTGCAGGTTAAGCCAGAATTCAGGACTCATACCCAAAGCCTTACCGATCCTCAACGCCGTGTCCGCCGTGATGGACCTGCGGCAGTGAACAATCTCGTTGATTCTAATCGGAGGAACCCCTATCGCCTGAGCCAGCCGGTACTGGCTGATGTCCAATTCCGTAAGAAACTCTGCCAGATGTTCCCCAGGGTGGACCGGCTCATCTCTGGTCATAGATCATCCTCCTTAGTGGAAAGCCCCTTAAAACGGGTACGGCTGCCCACCGCCGACGGCCAGCACTTGGCCGGTAATATAAGAGGCGTCATGCGAAGCGAGGAATGCTATGGCCGCAGCCTGTTCGTCGGCCTCGCCGCGGCGACCCATGGGGATTTCCGACAGGCGGGTGGCAGCGCGGTACTGTTCCTGGTCCGCCAGTTCCTCTTCGGGCAGGTCCGGGGCGGCGACGTGGACTCCGTGGTCACGGGGAGTCACCCGGTCGTCCGCCGCCGTGCCGCTGGGGGCGACGCAGTTGACCCGGATGCCGAGGTGAGCCACTTCCCGTGCCAGCGAGGTGGTGAGGCCAATCTGCCCGGCCTTGGCTGCGGCGTAAGGGACGCGGAAGCGGCCGGTGACGGCGTGGGTGGCTATGTTGACGATGGAACCGGAGCCCTGGTCGATCATATAGGGCAGCGCGGCCCGGCAGCACCAAACCGCGGTCCAGAAGCTCCGGTCGATCTCGGCCTGGATCTGCTCCGGGGTGTAGTGCTGGAAGGACTGGAACCAGATGGTGCCGCCCGCGATGTTGGCCAGCACGTCGATCCTGCCGTAGGCCTCCATAGCAGCGGTCATAAGGGCTTCAGCGTTCTCCCATTTCGACAGGTCGCCCAAGGAGATGGTACAGGAGCCACCGAAGTCTCGAATGGCCGTGCGCACCCGCTGGGAGGTTTCGTCCACCAAGTCACCAATGACGATGGACGCCCCTTCCTGTGCCAGCCTTCGCGCGGTGGCCGCGCCGATTCCCTGACCGCCGCCGGTTACTACGGCAACCTGCCCTTCAAACCGCCTGGCGTCGGATGCCTTGGAGTCTAATAGTCTTGGCATGGCGTCCTCGCATTACTATGGTCGATGGGGCGCTATGGATTTTCCCAAGCCGTCCGATCTCGATTTCTATGCCGGTAACAAGGGGCTACAACAGGGCTATCGCATATGGATTTTCAGAGGCCGATTAACGGGTGAAACCCCACTATTAACCGTCAATTTTGGGCAATTGAGGCCCTCAGCTTCCGAACATCAGGGTGATTCGGCTGGAAATGTCCGCCGAAAATCTCAGGAAATGCCGATTTGAATCCCCAAAATTTTCATATGCGATAGCCCTGGGGGCTACAATCCATACAATTACCGTTTCGTCAAGTCTCCTCATTCCACATGCCTCATCCCCATCTCTACTTATCCAACTTAGGTCAACTATTCCGGGTTGGATTTTCAAATACGCTCTAAGACCGCTGTAGTCCCATCCGTTGCCTGATGGTTTCCCGCGCCCGCAACACCGCTATTTGCAACTGCTCGAAATCACGAGCTACATTGCGGATGGACTCCATATCGGTTTGGCTGATGGCGTTGTCCATTGCGCTTATCTTGTTCGTTTCCAGGTCATGAAGGAGCGATGCTGCTTCCATCAACGACAAGCCTAGTGGCGACTCTCTGTTGAGATGATACCCTCCGAAAAGCCGAAGCAGCGTCTCCCGTTTTTCTGCGATGAGAGGCTTAAACTGTGCTAGTTCATTGCGGAGAGCGGAAACTTCGGCAAATGGCATATCAGGCTGAATTCTGGCAACTGTCTTGATGACTTTGGTCAGCGCTTCCTCTACACCGACACTCTCAAACTGAACGCTAAGTTGCTCCAACAATGGCGTCACAACTTCCTCCGGCAGAGTATTAACCCGTTGCACTTGAAACAACCTGTCCCGGTCAACTTCGCCGAATGCGCGGAATTCGATGGAGGCAAGGCCCTTTGCGGCAGAAGTGAATTCGCTTACCTCAGTCTGCCCCGGCCCCAACTCGCTCCACTCTGAGCGATTTCTGCCTTGTCTGTTGGGGGTTGCCGCCCCAATTACTTCCAGCCTTACATTTCTGAACCTGATATCCGGCCTACCCTCACTGACCGGAGCGGTGTTAGTGACTCTGACTAGAATACTGACTTGTCCACTGTCCCGTTCCTCATCACCGAAAGGCTGGACGGTGGACTCCACAACCAAATATGACTCCAGAGTGCGCCAGAATCCCAGCAGCGAACGCTCATCGACGGAGTAGTCACTATAGTCATCGTTTACAGCAGGTGAATCTTCCGCTGCAGTCAACGATTCCTCCGGGATGCTTCCTTGCTGATTGAGGCTATCCTGAAACATCTGGTGAATCTCCAGCGCCTCCCTGCGGCGCAACGAAATCAGAATTTCGCGCATGGCCTGGACTGAATACATTATGTCTGGCACTGTCCATTGGCCGTCCAGAACGTGGGCCCATTCGTTCCGCTTTACGGAAAGGTGCCTGAGCAGCCGTAGGGTATAGTCAATGTTGGTGAACTCGTTGGCAAAGGCGACGGCGTGATTTCTCTCCACGATGCGAGTGAAATGAACAGTATCTAGAAGCTGCGTCTTGTCTTCTGGTACACCCTTTTGCAAGTCACGCTCCAGATTTTCTCGCTGGTTTTCGCCTATAGCAGACCAAACGCCTCGCTCCCACCAGTCATCACCATAAGCGGATTGCAGTTGTTCGGCGATGGCGGCGCGAATCCCATTGATATAGACCCGATGCGCCCGCGTGAAAATTTCGTAGGCGTCTTGTTCCATAGCGTACCTCGGACTGATTTACCGTCCTTTGGGGGTGATTAAAATGCCTAGTGCTGGCACTCCGTCCGTCGGAGTATTCCCTCGGCCGCGCCGATTCCCTGACCGCCGCCGGTTACTACCGCAACCTGCCCTTCAAACCGCCTGGCGCCGGATGCCTTGGGGTCCAAAACTTCCGCCATAACGCCCTCCAACGGTGAACAGCAGGTTAATGGTCTGCAAAAAGCGGCCCAACGGGAACGCTGAAGCCGGGGAGCAGGTCACCACCGTCAAGCTCATCCTCACGGCCGAGCGTTATCGGGTCAGCGCCTGGCCGGTAAACAGTAACGGTGACGGTTTCTGGATCGGCTACCCATACTTCACGCGAGCCGAAGTTCAGCCACGTAGCGGCTTTCTCTGCCAGTTCGCGCCGTGAATTTGTAGGCGATTTAACTTCTATGGCCAAGTCAGGGGTCAGTTCGGGGTACCCTTGCGTCCCTTCGGCGATTCGGCCCGGCGCAAACCATGCCACGTCGGGCGCGCGCACGGTGTCAGGGTCTCTCTCCAACCGGTATCCGGGATCACCTGCTCTTACTACTCCACGTCCAACTGAGCGAGTGTAATGGATTAGTTCGTAAGTAAAATTAACCACAACAATACTGTGCGGGTCTCCGGCAGGCATTCTCTCAATCAATACTCCACGGATAAGCTCGTATCTTTTGCCGTCGTCCGGCATTCTCAGTAGTTCCTCGGCGGTGACCAATCTACGGGCGGTTGCCATGTTACCCTCACCAGTATCGTTGGGCTGGGGATTTCGGACAAAAACGAAAGGCCGGGTTACCTGGGCAAGCGCTTGTTGACCCATTCCAGTTCTTCTTCAGCGGTGTCGTAGTAGTCGAACCGGTGGAACAGCTTGGTGCGGCCCCGGGACTTCCGAATGTCGTTTCTCAGGGACTCGGTGCCGGATGCGTCTACCTTTAACGCGACAGAGTCGATTGCCACACCGTAACGCTGGAAGGCAGCATCGGCGGAGACGAAGCCGTCCTTAACGTCGTCAAGGACCTGGTTGGCGTCCCTTTCCAACGGGTCTCCCCAGCCCCCGCCGCCGGCGGTGTAGATTCGCACCAAGTCGCCGCACTTCCAGTGATTGTCATCGGAGAAGGCCCGGACCTCCCGCTCGTCGGGAGTGCCTGGGTTCATCACCACCCTGGAAAGTCCTCCGCCCATTCCCCCGGCAACGCCCCAAGCCGGGAACAGGTTGTTTTCAACCCGCAACCCGAAGGTGCCCTCATCGGCCAGCAGCCGCACGTCCCGCACCACGCCGCAGCCCCCGCGGAACTTTCCCGGCCCGCCGGAGTCGGTCGAAACAGCGTAACGCTCCAGCCTGAGGGGAAACTCCATCTCCATGAACTCGCCGGGGTAGTTCTCGTTGTGCCGTTGGTAAATGGCGTCAAGCCCGTCGGAGAAGGGGCGGGCGCCGTGGCCCACGGCTATGCCGTCGGTGCATAGCAGCCAGTTTCCGGTGTCCCCGTCTTTCATCCGCCAGTAGGCGATAACGTACACGGCCGCCCCTGCCATGACGTTGCCGTCGGTGGCCTTAGCCACCACGGCACGCACCGCGCTCTTCAGCTTGGTGAACGTGTGGGCCCGGCACCCCAGCGCAGCGGGCCACTCGGGCAGAAGGATGCTTCCGGACCTGAGTTGGACCTTGTCTATTCCCGCCAGCAGCCCATGGTTGGCCAGCAGCGACGAATCGAACTGGTGGAAGTACTGGCCGAAGTAGGCCTTCATCGCCCCGTCGCTGGAGATGAAGTTGATCGAGCCTTGGGCTTGGTCGTCACTGCGAGTGGCGTCCAGGAGCACCTCGTCACCCTTGCGGCTGAGGTTCAGGTGGAAGGAGTGCCACTCGTCGCCGACGCCTCCATGGTCCATGTAGTCGCGGACGCTGTATTCACCCTCCGGTATCATCTCCAGGGTCTTCTCCCGCACCAACCGTCCAGTGTCGGCTTGGTCCTGCTCGATGGCCGACAGCATAGTGTCCTTGCCGAACCGGTCGAACATCTCCAGCAACCGTTCCTGGGCGCGCTGGGCCGCGGCCATCAGGGCCTTGGAATCACCTTCCAGCAGGTCGGGGTAGCGCGAGTTGCGCAGGATGATCCGGTACGCCTCATCGTTGAGCTTTCCGGCGTCGACTATCTTGATGGGCGGCACCAGGGTCCCGTCGTGGAATATCTCGGTGTTGGCCGGGCCGATGCTGCCGGGCCGAGCGCCGCCAAGGTCCCAGAAGTGGGCGAAGGAGTGGCAGTAGGCCACAACATCCCCTTCGTAGAACACCGGAGCGATGAACACCATGTCCGGCGTGTGGGTGATGCTCCCTTGGGAGATATAGGGGTCGTTGTACCAGTAGAGGTCGCCGGTGCGCATGGACTCGGCGGGGTAGTAGTCCCAGACGCATCCCATAATGTCGCTGCCCATGGTCTCGCCGTAGACTTCCTGTCCCGATGCGTCCAGGAAGCTGACGGTATAGTCCTTCTTCTCCCGGATGAAGGCCGACATGGCGGTGCGTTCGATAATCAGTTCGCACTCCAGCCTGGCGGCCCGGAGCGACCCCCGGATTAGCTGCCGGGTTACCGGGTCCACCACCTTGGAGGATGTTTCCTGTTTATCCTGGCCAACGATGGGCCTGGTCTGAGATGCGGTCATTCTTCGCTCCTCTTGATAATGCGAGTTCAACGCAGAGTACACTGAGTTAACGCAAAGAGCCTGCCCCGGCCAGAACAGGGGACGCAGAGTATTTTAGACTTGACGCGCCAGCGGAAAACTCTGCGTTCTCGGCGCGCCCTTTGCGTCCTCTGCGTTGAATCCATGCTCGCTTTGCAATCGTCCCGACGCCTCACCGGGCGCGCATTATGCAGTTGCCGTACTGGTCTATCTGTGCTTCCCAGCCCGGGTTGATTACTACCGTGGCATCCATGCCTTCCAGAATGGCTGGCCCGCTTATATTTGCTCCGGGATGCAAGCCGCTCCGGTCGTATATGGCGCACGAAACGAACCCATTGGACTCTTCGAAATATACCTGCCGACGCTCAAGGATGGCATCGTCGGGCGTCCGGCCCTCGCCTTGAATCGGCGGCATCTTGACCTGTCCTACCTGTCCCGCCGCCGTTACTCTGAGCGTGACTATCTCCACCGGTTGTTCCAGCGAAAACCCGTATAGCTGTTCGTGACGGCGGTGAAACTCCCCCACCAACGCCTCCAGACCTTCCCGGTCCACTTGGGGATGCTGGTACTGGACGGTCAACTCCGATCCTTGGTGGGCATACCTCAGGTCGGCGGAGCGGCTCAATTCATGGCTGCCAGACGCTACGCCTTCCTCCCGCAGCCAGTCTCGGCCTTCCTCTTCCAACTCGGCAAAGACCGCGGCCATGCCCTCCATGTCGTAGTCCGGCGGATGTTGCACAAAAGTCCTGGCATAGTCGTTCTTGAAGTCGGCTACCAGCAGCCCATAGGCCGACGCTATGCCGGGGTGGGGCGGCACGACGACCGTCTCTATCCCCAGCAGGTTCGCCACGTCGATGGCGTGCATTGGGCCCGCGCCGCCATAGGCCACCAAGGCGAAGTCCCTGGGGTCGTGTCCCCGCTCCACGCTGATGTTTCTGATCGCGCCGACCATTGCATTGTCGGCTATCTTCAGAATTCCGTTGGCAGCGGCGGGCACTTCCAGCCCCAACCGGGACGCCACCGAGTCCTCGATCGCCCTGGCCGCTGCTTCCGAGTCCAGTGTAAGTTGCCCTCCGGCGATCTCGGTGTTGACCCGTCCAAGCACTAGGTTGGCGTCGGTCACGGTAGGCCGGGTGGCTCCTCTGCCATAGCACACCGGCCCCGGGTCGGCTCCGGCGCTGGCGGGGCCGACGGTAAGACTGCCGTAGGGCGACACCTCGGCGATGCTGCCCCCGCCGCACCCGATGGTGGCGATGTCCAGCATGGGCAGTTGGATGGGCCAGTCGCCAAGCTTGCCGTTCAGTGTCATTCCCGGCTCCCGCTGCCGCATCAGCGACACGTCGGTGCTGGTGCCGCCCATGTCGAAAGATATGCAGTTCTCGACGCCGGTGGTCTCCGCTATCTGGAGCGTCGCCATCACCCCGGCGGCCGGCCCCGATAGGGCTGTGTAGACCGGTTGCCTCACCGCAACGTCGGAGCCGATGATGCCGCCGTTGGACTTCATAATGGAGAAGGCGGCTTCAGTTCCAAACGAGCGGAGGGAGTTTTCAAGGTTGTCGATATAGTTGCTCACCCTTGGCGTGACGTATGCGTTCAGCACGGTGGTGATGGTGCGCTCGTACTCCCGGTATACCGCCAAGACCTCCGAGGACAGGGATATAGCCGCCCCCGGAAGCTCCTCCAGCAGAATCTCCCTGGCCCGCCGCTCGTTGGCGGGGTTGGCGTAGGAGTGGATGAATGCAACCGCTATCGAGGATATTCCCTCCTTTTCAAAATGCCGGGCGGCGTCTCGTACCGCCTGCTCGTCCAGCGGCGCAAGCACCTGCCCGTCGAAGCTGGTGCGCTCGTTTACCTCCAAGCAGTCCCTAGGGCGAACGGGGCGCTCCGGCTTTATCCATGAGTTGGGGTTGGCCATCCGGGGCGTGCCGTGGCGGGCAATCTCCAGCACGAACTTGAAGCCCTCGGTCGTCAGCAACCCGACCGGCGCTCCCTTGTTTTCCAGCACCGAGTTGGTGGCGATGGTAGTGCCGTGGAAAATGTGCGCCACTTCGGCGGGACTGACGCCGTTGGCCGCCAGGATTTGCGCCAGTCCGGTCATAAACCCCACCGACGGATCGCCGGGAGTGGACGGCGTCTTGTAAACGCGCTGCTCGTTGGATTCCAGGTCGCAAAGAACGATGTCGGTAAACGTGCCGCCGACATCCACGGCTACGGCATAAGCTCCCATGTTATTCCTTACTTGCTTTCCAGTAATACTATAGTCCCAGGATTCTTGACCCCGATTGTAGCATCTTACATCGAGCGAGGGATGAGCAAATGGTTTGATGAATGTGCGTTGACACTGCCACATATAATGGTGGCACTGACCGATGTTGGTAAACAGGAATCACTTTTATGCAAGCCCGGACACAAAAATACAAAGACGCCAGCAGGCATCTGCTGGCCCAGGCCAATGAAGAATTTGCCGCAGGAGACTTCCGGCAAGCATCGGAGAAAGGGTGGGATGCCGCGGCGCAGATAGTTAAAGCAGTGGCCGAAAAACGCGGCTCACCTCATAACACCCATAACAGGCTTTTTCAAATTGTGGCCGACTTGGCCGGGGAACTTGGAGACACAGACATTTCCAGGCTCTTTGCGGTTGCCAGTAGCCTGCGCACGAATTTCTACGAGGATTGGATGCCCAGCGAAATCATTCGCGTGGGGCTTGATGACGTAGACCGGCTCTTGGCAAAGCTTGAGCCATTGGCATTGCCTTGAACGCAGTCACAGTGTAGGAAGCCATAACAAAAAGAGGACGGGCAAAACGCCCGCCCCCTTCCATTTGTCCTCAGTTGACCGGATAGCCGGTCAGTTGGGGGTCCAAGCCAAGGCCCGTACCTCTGTGAACTCCTTCTTCAACTTCTCCCAGGAATCGCCTCCGTCGTTGCTCCGGTACAGTTCCCCGTAAACGCTGTTGGCCAGGATCAAATTCGGGTCGGCGGGGTTGGTGGCGAAGTTCCACACCGGCGAGTTGGGTTCCACGGGCAAGGGTCGGGTCTCCCACGTCTCGCCTCCGTCAGTGGAGCGCTGAACGGTGCCGGTGTTCCCGATTGCGGCGTCCCCGTTGGCCGCAAACAACACTCTGGGGTCATCCTCCTTGACGGCGACCCAGCGGCAGTAGGGCATGGGGAAGTTGCTGGTTTCCGTCAGGGACTGGAAAGTCTCGCCGTCGTCCCGGCTGGCGAAAATCTCCCGGGGGGTGCTCACCAGCACGGTCTTCTCCTCGCCGAGGCTGAAGGCCATGCCGTGGATGTCCGGGTTGGTGATGCCGGTTTCCACGTGGGACCAAGTGTCGCCGCCGTCACGGCTCCGATAAACGCCGTCGATTTCAACGCCGGCCAGCACCGTGCCCCGGTCTACAGGGTCCACCAGCATGGCGGTTACCCGCGGCGACCCGATGGCGCACTCCTGCGCTATCGTTGCCGAAAGCTTGTCCCAGTTCTTGCCGCCGTCGCGGGACCGGAACACGTAGGGCGGGCTGGTGCCCGCGAAAATGGTGTTGGAATCGCCGGGGTCAACGGCGATGGACCAGATGTTCAACCCTTCCATGGGAGAGTCCAGCTTCGCCCAAGTATCGCCGGCGTCCTCGCTGCGGTAGATGCCGTTGTTGGAGCCTGCGTACACCACGCTGGAGTTTTGCGGGTCCACCGCAATGGCCCGGATCTGGGATTCGCCGGGGAACGGGTTGCCTACCCTGGCCCAGCTCTCGCCGGAGTCGAGACTGCGGAACAGTCCCGCGCCGGTGGTCCCCACCAGGATGCTGTAGCTTCCTGCCATAATTTTGCCCTCCCTGTATTGATTTCGTCTCGGTCGGCGGAGTCGCACAGTTTATCTGAGGCTGGCCGCCGACAGGTTAAACGCAATATACACCAGAGGACTGGACGATTGTCAATCTGGACTTGTTCATCCCGGGCCGGCCTTCCCTTCGAAGAAGTCCATGTCTATGGCGAACGCCGAGGCCAGCACAAGCATCCGGAAATCATGGCTCCGCTCACGGTCCCTGAACCGGACGCGGAACGTATCCGCATCGGTGTAGGCTTCCCGCAACAAGCCTCCCCATTCTTTCGTAATGCGGCCCACCTCCCTCCCGCCAGGGTCCTCTACGATGAAGGTGTAACGGCGGAAGACGTTCCCCTTGATCTGGGCTACCTGCCGGTCGCTGGCGTCCATCAAGGTGAATTTTCGACCAAGAATCCCGAACTGGCGGTAAAGCGCCCCCATGTGGTCTCCGTGCCCGTCCATAACTTGGAGGTTCGATCGGAACCAGAAGAACGGGCGGGCGGCGGTCATCAACGTGTCTCCCAGGTCGTCCACTACATGAATGTTAAGAGGGCGATGCGATCCCATGAACTGGCGGCTCACCGTTCCCGACTCTTCGAATGCATGGAGCATCTCGTACCCGTCAGGCGTGAACACAGTGTACTGGTTGGCCATCTCAAAACCGATAAACGCCTCGATATGCTCCACCTGTTGGCAAACCAAGAGCTCTTCGTGCTGTGCCAAGTCAATCATCCCTACCCCCTGGGGCATAACCGGATGCCGCCCCCGCGCTGAACCCTACTGTATTACCTTGCACAACTAATGATATTCAACAGAAAGGGTCCTGTTCAACAATACGTGGAGCATCAACGTGCGGTTTCCCAAAGGGTGGTCAACCCCCCGACGGAGCCTCCAAGCGGCGTGAGCCGGGCAGGCGTTCGTATGGTCCGGGCAGGTCCAGCTCGTCCGCAATGCTGCGCATGGCCGGCAGCACCTCGTCGCCCAGCAAGCGGATGCTGGTCATCCGGTCTTCGTGGCTGACCGGGCCGTGGTGGTGCCACATGGAGAAGATGCCGGGCCGGACCGTTTCCAGGATATGCCGGATCTTGGGGATGATTGTATCGGGGGTGCCGCAGATTAGTTGCAGGTTGTCCTGCTCGGCTTGGAACCGGCCGTATATCTGGCTACGGTTGGCCTCTATTTCGTCCGGCGTGTCCACCGGCCTCAGGGCCATCAACTCCTCCCCGCTGTTGGGGTCGGTGAATACTTGGGCTAACCGTCTCGTCGCCGCCCTCGAATTGTAGCCCGGCGGGAACATCCACTCTGGGCGGGCGAATGCGTTAATGCCGCCGCCGTACATGAAGGCGCGCCCCAGTTCCTGGGCCTTCTCCTCCGTCTCAGCCACCACAACCCTTTGCAGATAGCCGAAGTTCTCCGGCCCGAACTCGTAGCCTTCCTGCGCCGCCGTGTCCCGGTATAGTTTCACCATCTCCATGGTCGGTTCAAGGAAGGTTGCCAGGGCCAGGTACGGATAGCGGTGCCGGGCGCACCATACCACCGTTTCCGGGCTGACCAACCCCGGTATCCACATCTGCGGATACGGCTTCTGCACCGGCAGCACCCAAGGGTTCACGTGCCGGTAATGGTAATGTTTCCCCTCGAACCGGAAGGGGCCGGGCGTGGTCCAAGCCTTCACCACAAAATCGTGGGCCTCGTTGAAGAGTTCCCGGTTGTAGGCGGGGTTGGCGTTGTTGTAAATCGACTCGCTGCCCGCGCCCCTGACCCAGCCGGGCACCAGCCGCCCGCCCGAGATCATGTCGATCATGGCCAGTTCTTCGGCAAGGCGCAGGGGATCGGCCACCGGCAGCGGATTTCCAAGCAACACTATCTTGACCTTCTGGGTGATCCGCGCCAGCACCGCTGCCTCAATATTCATCACGGCGCCCATGCAGAATGGAGTGCCGTGGTGTTCGTTGAGCATTATCCCGTCGAAGCCCTTTTCCTCAGCGTATACGGCCTCGTCGAAGTACGAGTTGTACAGCCTGCCACCCACCTCCGGGTCGAAATGTTCGTTGGGAATGCCGAAGTAGCTGGCGTTCTTGATAATCTCGTCTTCGGGAACGTCGTAGTAGGGGCGCTCGGTGAACATCATAATGTGCATAACGATGCCTCCTTACTGTCACTTCTGGTCCAGGAATCCCCGGACAATGCGGACGAACTGTGCAGTCTGCTCTATCTCCGGGCGGTGCCCGCAACCATCTAAAACGGTCAATTCCGAGCCTGTGATAGCTTGGTTATAGCGTTGACCGGCCGATAACGGAACGACCGCATCGTCACGGCCCCACACAATCAGGGTGGGCAGACCTTTGACTCCCTCCAGCAGCGGGCCTAAGCTGGGGTTGTGCATGTACGGCTTCCATGCCAGCCGGGCCGACTCGGCTCGAGCGTCCTCCCAAGCCTCGAACTGCCCCGGCGTTTCTTCGCCGCCGTAGAGCGATGCGAATTCCGGAACGGCCTTGGAATCGAGGACACTGGCGTTCAGGTACGTCCGGGCCGTTACCACGAACATATCCATAATCTCGCCCTCGGGCGGCCTCAAGCCCATCGGCGCCACCAACGCCATGTGCCGGAACTGGCGGGAGTCGGCCGCCGCCATCTCGGCGGCGATCCACCCGCCCAGCGAGAAGCCAATCACGTCCACTTGGTCAAGGTCCATTTCCCGCAGCATCCGCGAATAGAACCCGGCCAAGTCCCGAACGCTGCTGATCCAGTCGGCCCGTGGCAACGGACCGAACCCGGGATGTATCGGAACAATGAGCGAGTGGTCATGCGCCAGGTCCCCGTGCCAAGCAAGCCATCCAGGATGCCCCAACTCCTCGTGCAACACCAGCAACGGCTCGCTTGAACCGCCCCTGACCAAGGTGACGCCCGTGCCTCCAACTTGAATCGTGCTTTCGGTGTAGCCGTTTGAAGAATCTGGCATTTTGCGGCGCCTCTCCCGTAAAGCTGGCGAAATTCGGATTCCCGCTGCGTTGGATCGGTCTTTATTCTTGGGCCTGTTCAGGGAAGTGTCAAGAAGAGGCGCCCGTGCGACATTCTTGAAGACCGCCTGCGTTGACTGTCTGCGATACCGTCCTTACACTGCTTTGGGAATCGCCGCAGGTACATTCCACGGCAACCATACCGACAGGAGCTATGCCCCGCGCATGAACTTTGGACTTTTTTGCGAATGGCCGAATCCCGCCGTTCGAAATTGGAAGACCCTTTTTGAAGAGGGCGTCGAGCAACTCCAATACTCCGAGGAAGTCGGATTCGACTACTGCTTGGTTGCCGAGCACCACTTTTCCAATTACGGCAACTCCCCGGCGCCGTTGCTCCAAGCGTTGCACATCGGCCAGCGCACAAGGCGGCTGAAGATCGCCACCGGCATACTGGTGCTGCCCATCTGGGACCCGCTGCGCTTGGCGGAAGAGGTGGCGGTACTGGACAACCTCATCGACGGCCGGTTCATCTGCGGCGTGGGCCGGGGCTACCAGCCCCACGAAATGTCCCGTTTCGGCATATCACTGGAAGAGTCAAGGCAGAGGACCCTGGAAACGGTGGACGTGCTGGTGAAGGCTTGGACCCAGGACGAGTCCTTCACCTACGCCGGGGAGCACGTCAATATACCCAACCCCACGACCGTCTGGCCCAAGCCCTTGCAGAAGCCTCACCCGCCCTTCTGGATTGCTGGCACCAGCGTGGAGTCCATGAAACTGGCGGCGGAGCGGGACATGATGCCCATCACCACCGGACTGCTGGGCGCCGCCGGTATGCGCGCCCACTTGGGATCCCTGGTCCACTTCCGCATGGACTTGGGCAAGCCGGTGGACAACATCGAGTTGGGAATGCAGGCCATCACCCACGTCGCCGAGACCGACGAAGCCGCCCGCGCCCAACTGGACTATGCCCGATGGCAGAACCGGGCCGGGCGCGCCCTGAACCGGCTGGACGTGAAGGACGGCAGGGTGCATGTGGGGCCCTATCCGGGAGAGTTGGACGATGACGGGTTCATGCAGCGGCTCTTCTTCGGCAGCCCGGATACGGTCATCCGCAAGTTCCGGGAGGCCGCCGACTTGGGCGTCACCCACGTCAGCAACTGGATGATGTTCGGCGGGATAGAGCACGAGAAAATAATGAAGTCCGTCCGGCTCATGGGCGAGGAAGTCATCCCTGCCCTGAAGGATGTGCGCCCGCCGCCGTCCCTGTACGAAGAACTGGCCAGCGAACCGCCCGCCACCACCGAGCAGTTGCAAGCCGCCCGGTTCGGCCCGGCCCCATCGGATGTGACCACAACGTAACTCCCACCCGGGGGTCAACGGAACACCGGAAAGGAGCAGCATCTTGACTCCTGAAGAAAAAGAATCAGTCCTCCGGCGCCGTGACGCGGCCCTGCAACGTCTCGACGAAGGCCATCAGGTGCTGCTCAAGTCCCTGGAGGGAATGGACACCGAAGAGGCGTTCCTCGGCCAGCGGTGGTCGGTGCGCGACGTTCTGCTCCACTTGGACTCCGAGCGGTACGTGGACGCGCTGGAGAAGATCGCTCGCGGGGAGATGGAGATGCTGCCGCCCTTCTCCAGCCGCGAAGAGCATTTCCGGCAGGAACTTGAGCAACAGGAAGCCACCCACCAGAGGTTCCGCGCCCTGCTCACCGAGTTGACGCCGGAGCAGTTGGCGCGCCCGGCGACGCCGCCCAATCCGGCGAACTCCTTTCCCGGCCTGACCCTGCTGGAGTTGTTGGAACGCTCGGCGGGCCATGAGGCCAGCCATGCCCGCCAGATCGACCTGACCCGCCAGTTCGTCGCCGCCTTCCGCTCCCAGGAACGGGCGCTGAACATCGCGGCGTTAGGCGACGGCAACCCATCCCGCCTGTCTCCGCAGGTCAAGGACCTGCTGAACATGGCCGATTACGTGGTCGGCGAACCCGAGGCGCTGGCCGCCATCCGTCACATCGTGCGGGGCGTGCAGCTCACCATACGCTCCGGAAACCGCGAGGAGTTGGTCAACCGCGCCGCCAGGGAGGCCCGCGACGGATTGTGGGGCATCGTCTGCGTCATGGGCAACGGCGGAGACGACGATGAAACCGTCGCCTTGGCCCGCCGTCACGCCGAAACGGTGGTGGTGCACCGGGTGGAATCATAGCCCCTACTCAAGTCAGAGGAAACGGTGATTGCCACCACTTCCCGGTATCGTTGACGTGAATCGATTCCACCCACTTCACCCACTCGAACCCGCGTTTGCCGGGGGCAACCAACCTCACCGGGAAGCCGTGTCCATGAGAGATCGGCTCGCCACCGACGTGGGTGGCCAGTAGGTATCCATCAGCTTCTTTCATTGAGAACCTTCGCTGGTAACCAGTCACCGAGCGCACTGTGATACTGCCCGCGCCGGGCTCCACTCCCGCCGATTGCAAAACGTTCCTCAACAGCGTGCCCTCCCATTCCTGGGTGGAATGCCAGCCCCCGGTGCAATCCAGAACGGCGGTAACCTTTTCATGGCTGCTGGTCAGGTCCGCCAACTCAAGGACCAAGTCGCGGTTGACCAACCCAGAAACCCTCAACCGCCAATCATCCCCATTGACGGGGTCCGGGTTGTCGTTCAACCACGACGTTGTTGGGAACGCGTTGCCGGCGAAGCTCCTCTGCTCGTACGACCCGGTAAATCGCCTGTCCTCCCCCGGAAGCTCCAAGACATCGGCCGCAAGCTCCCCCGTCCGCCACAGGGCGAAACCGGCAACACTCAACCCGGCCAGCCTCAAAAAAGACCGCCGCTCGACCCAGAATCGGGGACGAAGAGTCCACGAGTGGGTGAAAACATGCCACACCACGAAGGGAGCCAGCAACAGCGACAAGTAGATGTGCCAGCTCACCCAACTGATACCCAAGTACGCAAAGTAACCGCCGTGGCTCCACCCCACACCCAACCCAAGAGCAGCCAGCAGCAACACCAATATGCCAACGGAGCCAACCAGCAGCGCCGGGCGTCGTTTCCACAGCCCCTTGTTGGTCAACGGCCTCAGGACATTGCGCCCCTTCCAGATGAGCAGCGCCACCAGCGCAAACCCGGAAATGCGGTGCACATGGAAGGCAACCGCCCAGTCGGGAGAGCCTCCCATGAGGCCCAACACACCCGTCAACAAGGAAATGCCGCCCGCAATCAGGATGAAAACGTTGGCCCAAGGATACGCCATCTCGCGGTCCCGCCGAGAAGCTTATAAACTGATTTACGTCTGGCGGGCTTGAGTGGTTTTGGCGCGGAGGAGAAGATTGAGGAAGCATAAGCCTCGCAGCTAACAGAACAACTTGAACTGCAAGGGGATGAGGGTTTCGTTTCAGCTAAGAGATGGAAGGCTAGCTTATTGTTGAGTCGGAGACGTTGGCCCGACGGTTTTACCGGGGATATATTTGTGGTGCGGGTTCTTACTATTGCGACAAACGATTCAACCAAGAAACCAGACCGTCGGCAGCGGGTACTGTGGCATCGAGGAACGATGCTCGTATGGCTGTGCCGTAGGGTCGTCCCGGTCTTTCCTGCCATGCCAGCCAAGTGTGCATGATGGCTTTAACTTCGTCCTCGTCTTTGAATCTTTTGTACGGAAGTTGTTCCACGACCTGAGTGGCGTGGGTAAACAGGGTGTCCTGCGTGGGTACAAGGGACATCAGAAACTCTTCCAGTTTTCCTGTGTCTAGGTTGTTGGGCATTATCCATACACCTGCTGTCGGTAGGATAGTCCCTGCTGGGGGATCCAATATTGTACCGCTGAGGCCTGGTGCGCTTGGTACATTCTCATATCCTGCATCGCTTAACCGGTTACTAATCGCTTGCCATCGGCGTTGCACGTCTTCGTCGGCGTCTATGACCACGGCGACTACATCTCCTTCATCCGTGATGGCCGCGAGTTGAATCGGAAGACTTCGCAAGAGGTCTTCGACGCCGTCATGTGGCTTTACTTCATTGGGGGCGGCGACGTCCCGTTTGCGGCAGATGTTTTCGATGACGCGCATGTCGTCGATTCCCTCCACCAGCAATATAGTCCGGCTTGCCATGCTAACGGACCTCGATTTTGTGTCGGGTTGCGACAGCAAGCTCTTCTTCCGCGAACACTGAAGCAAATACCTTCTCGTGCCTTCTGGTCAGTTTCACAAGGGCGCCGGCTTCGAGGTGGTCGGTCGCGACTTTCTGGAAGGTCTCGATTGCGTCCCAACTGTGGGTGGTGGCGAATACTTGGACGTCGAGCCTCCGGGCTAGCCGGAAAATCATCTTCCAGGCCTCCGATTGAACACTGTAGTGCAGGCCATTCTCGAACTCGTCGATGAGCAGGATTCCTGCCCGGGCGTTGGCGACAGACAGGATCATCGCGAACAGGGAGTTTGTCCCATCACCAAGTGATCGAAGGGGGATTGGCCTAGGGAAGTCCTTGGTTCGGACCATGGCTTTTCTTTCCCCGGAGGACCCGGAACTACCCAGCATACTTACGGCCGAGATATTCGGTTCGATAATCTGGAGGGCTTCTACTACGTCCCTCTCCAAGTCAGTCAGGGCTATCCCATCCCACAACATGGCGAGATCGAAAGTCCTTCGTCCTCTGTAGGGACCTGTGAAGACACAGCGAGGGGTGCGTGCGGTGTCCTGATTCCAAGAACGGAGGCTCAGGGCTATGGCGTTTGACCCAAGGAAGTTCGTGAGCCTATGGGTACGTTGTCCCACCTCCGTCCCAACAACCAATGCAGGTATACTTCCGGACTCCCCCGGGAATACTGGCTCTTCATCAACTATCCAGCGGCCTTGGTGGTCAAGGTACTCGGACAACCAGGTCATTGACATCGTTAGAGGCGTTGTACGTTTTCCTCCGATTGTGGAAATGACTATGTTCCCGAATTTATCGGCAAGCGCCGGAAATCCGTGAAATAAACCGCTTACGGGGAGAGGGGTCTCCCGGTCTATCTCTGATTCCTTGTCCAAATCATCGAGATATTCCTCACGGGAAGAGAGGACATGGTGGATTGCTGGGGGTATAGCGTTACGGGCATGGAGGTATAGCGCTTCCAGTACGGAGGACTTGCCGGTGTTGTTTTTACCGGTGATGAGCGTGACTCGACCCAGACAAGGAATGTCAAGGTCCTTGATTCCTCGAAAGCCATGGATGTGTAGGTCTGGAAAATGCAGTTCACCCATGCTGTCGTGCTCCTTGGCGACATCGCCATGTGCCACGCTGCCCACCTATCCCGCTCTCTTCCCACTCACTCTAAACCAATTGACTGGTTTTGCAAACATGCGCCAGACCTCAATCCCATACTCCAAATGCCTGTTATGGAACCCAATGAAAAACCCTCCGTCGCATAACGGAGGGCACTTTACACGTCCATATTTTCTAAGAATTGGTGGAGACGGGGGAGGGTCGAACTCCCCGTCCAGAAGGCACCGCTAATGGATGTACTACAGACTTATTCGGCGCTTTGTTCTCGCTTTACGAAGCCTCCACCGACGAAGTCTCCGCAAAGCCAGCCGATTGACTTGGGCCCAACCTCATCGGCTTCAGGAGGGCCGCATCCCGAAAGTTTGGCGCCTGCATCCCCGCCTTCGGGAATAGCCGGGAGCAGACGTAGCCACGTCTAGGCGGCTAGTGCAAATTCACGGTTGTCAGTTAATGACTGCCACCGGTTTAACGAGTGCGATGACACCTCGGCCTGCAATCCATTCCAGAACGCTCCTGTCGAACCCGCGCGTCCCCGTGCATCCATTATATCCACTCCGGCCCAACCCTGTCGATATCCTGTTACGCCCGTATCCGAGATAACTCCCTGTTCGTCAACTGCCTTGCCTTTATAATAGGGCGGCAAACTCTCTCAGAAGACCCACAACGGCAAGCAAGGAGGCCCCTTACATGCAACGCGACCTGGTCGGCTACGGCAGGAACGTGCCCCAAATATCCTGGCCCGGCGGCGCCCGCATCGCCGTTTCTCTGGTGGTCAATTACGAAGAGGGGGCCGAGTACTCCACCCTCGACGGCGACTCCCACCACGAGACCAACGGGGAGGTGCCGTCGCCCGTACCCTTGGGAGACCGCGACCTCAACAACGAGTCCTTTTTCGAGTACGGCAGCCGTGTCGGCGTCTGGCGGCTGCTGGATATGTTCAACCGGTACGGGGTGTCCAGCACCTTCTACTGCTGCGCCCTGGCCTTGGAGCGCAACCTCGAGGTGGCCCGCGAGATCACCGCCGATGGCCACGAGGTCTGCGGCCACGGCTACCGCTGGGAAGAGTACCACCTTATGGACCGGGACTCTGAGCGGGAAGCCATCGCCAAGACCGTCGAATCCCTGGAGCGTACCACCGGGCAGCGCACCGTGGGTTGGTTCACCCGTTACGGCCCCAGCGTCAACACCCGCGACCTGGTGGTGGAGCACGGCGGCTTCATTTACGACAGCATCGGCATGAACGACGACCTTCCTTACTACGTCACCGTCCAGGACCAACCTTGGCTGGTGGTGCCCTACAGCATGGAGACCAACGACGCCCGGTTCTGGCGTGGCGGGTTGGTCAGCGTCAACGACTTCTACGAGTACCTGAAGGAGACCTTCGACTGCCTGTATGAGGAGGGCCGCACCCACCCGAAGATGATGTCGGTGGGTCTCCATTGCCGCATCGCCGGCCGCCCTGCCCGTTCTCGCGGGTTGGAAAAGTTCCTCCAGTATTGCGGGCAGTTCCCCGGGGTCTGGTTCGCCCGCCGCGACGAAATCGCCCGCTGGTGGCTGGAGCACTATCCGGCTTGACATGCCGTTCCATCGTAGACTACTTTTGTACCCGCCCTCTGCCAAGGGCGGCCAACCTTAATGGAGGAAAACCATGCCGAGACTGGAATTGCTCAGTGAAGTGCAACGAAAAATGCTCCAGATGTTCCCTTGCATGGAGCACGACGACACCCCTTGGACGCCCATGCACAAGCCCCTGTCGCAAAGCAGGGTGGCATTGGTGACCTCCGCCGGGCTGCACGTCCGCGGCGACCGGCCATTCATCACCGACCACAAGAGCGGCGGCGACTCTTCCTACCGGGTGATACCCCGCTCCACCAACGCGGCGGACATCATTCAAAGCCACGTCAGTATCGGGTTCGACCACACCGGCATCTACCGCGACATTAACGTGACCTTCCCCATCGACCGCCTGCAGGAATTGGCCGACCGGGGCGAGATAGGTTCACTTGGCGAAAACAACTACTCCTTCATGGGCGCCCTGAGGGACGCCTCCACGGTGGCCGAGAAGACCGGGCCCGAGGTTGCCCAAAGACTCTTGGACGAGGGCGTCGAAGTTGTGCTGCTGACCCCTACTTGACCCCTCTGCTCACACGCGGTCAGCGTGTTGGCCAGGTGCTTCGAGGAAGCAGGTATTTCGACCACCGGGATCGTGTTCGTCAAGGAACACGCCGCCCGGGTCAAGCCTCCCCGAATGCTGTGGGTCCCCTACTTTTTCGGCAACACGTTGGGGAAAGCCAACGATCCCGAACTCCAGCACCGTGTGTTGCGTGCCGCGCTGGACTTGCTGGAAGCCGAGAGCGGCCCGGTCCTGGAGGAATTCGCCGACGATACCATCCCGGAACTTCTGTTGCAGGCTTCCGAGACCGCTCCTTCGGACCAGACTCGGGAGATGAACCCCGCCGACGAACTTACCGCTCTCCGTGCCTATTACGAACGTTGGGTGGACAATAACGGCGGGCGCACCAACGTCGGCGTGTGCGGCGTGCCGCAACGCCGGTTCCGGGGCGTCATCCGCTTCCTTGAGGGCTACGTCAGCGGAGAACAGACCGACTCCCCGGACCGTCCCGATGGCACAGGCGTGCCTCAATACATCCGATACTGCGTCGACGACCTCAAGGCCTTCTACTACGAGGCGAGGATGGAGCAACGCCCCCAAGCGACCGATGGCGAAATCCACGAGTGGTTCTGGGGCGAGACCGCAATGGGGCAGTTCATAGTAAAGCTGGCCGCCCACATGAACGAGTCGGAAGACGCCGACACCAAGGCCATTCCCTATGGGCTGGCGCGGTAAGCTTCCCCGTGTCGGCCCCGTGTCGTGCTTGTTCCGGGTCGTGCTTGTTCAAGGATGTTTGCTATAATTTTTGGCAGAGACCGTTGACCGGGAGTACTTCGCTGGTCTCTGCCAAGCCGCCACGGGCCTGTCCAATCCCCGACGGCGGTGCCGCCGCAAAGGCGCGATTGCGTCCCAGTAGCTCAGGTGGACAGAGCGGCTGCCTTCTAAGCAGCGGGTCGCGGGTTCGAATCCTGCCTGGGACGCCACTACAGGCATATACAGGCTCAAATCGAGCAGGAAAGCCGCCTCTCTCGGCGGCTTTTTCGTTGCCCAAAAGCCCAATCTGACGCCCTGCCTTTTCCGGTATCACGGTCACGGCCCCCGGCTCATGCACACCAGCCATAGTGTGTGGTATTCAGCAAAGGCCGGGCGAGGCGATCCGGAGCGCTACCCACTAACTGGAATTGTCACAGCGAAAGATTGGGGACCTGCTGGGCCTCACCAAGGTCAGCTATGGGAACCAGGGCGTAGCCCACTTGGGCTGCCCGTCGCTTGGCCGAGCGGAGGGCTCGCTGACAATACTGGCTCTCATAGTACTCCGTACCATCATCCACGTATCCATGTCCATGCCGCAGCATGGAGTAGATGATCCTGCCCAGCTTGTGGGCCGCGGCCGTGATTGTCTATTTGTTGTTGTCCAGCGATTATGTCACATGGGTTAGGCAGATGGTCTCGGTCAGGGCCAACTCGTCCGGCACCGGCCGGTAGGTCGTCTGCGGCTGCTCCGCCGCCACTGAGAAACGGGAATTGAAGCGAGGCAGATATTCCTGCAGAACCAGGTTGGCCTCATCGGTGAAAGGCCCGCGTTTGCCCACGCTGAAACAACTCCATGACCGGCCCACTCTTTCCCGGGTTCCTGCGCCGGTGGCCTGGTATGACGGCACCACCAGAACCTTGGAACTGGCTTCCCAAACGGCCGTCTGGTATCACTGTGGCAAGCCGCCTGTTCCCATCCGATGGGTCTTGGTCCGGGACCCCAAGGGAGAACTCGACACCAAGGCTCTCCTCTGCACCAACCTGACAGTGGCCCCGGTGCAGATTAATGTCGGTGCCAGACTCCGATGTCGAAAAAGTCCCTGATATTTTGTATTCCCGGCTCATTGATTCCCTTGCCTACGCCGCTTGACCGTACAAAGTCCAGCTAAAAGAACGCTGCTGGCAGTTACGCCCGCCCGCGGTTCAGCACCAACTCCAGTATGTCGCGGCTGGTCAGCGCCCCCACAAAGCGGCCCGATTCCCGTTCAACCACCGGTATGGCGGTAAGATAGTTCTCCTTCATCCGCTGCAGCACATCCTCCACATGCTCGTCTAGCCAAGCCACCGGAGGATCGGCCTGCATAAGCTGGCCCAGCGTCGTGCTGCCCCAAACGTTTGCCGGCAGGTAGCGAAACATACCTATGGATACGATTCCGGGCGCAAAGTCTTCATCCAACACCACGTAGTCGTGCTGGTTGGGCGTCGCCCAGTTCGCGGTGAAGTCACGCACCGACAATGAGGTGCCGGGATGAGGGCGCAACCGGTCCAGGATGTCGTCAACGATTATATCGTGCAGGACGAAGCGGATGATGCCCCGCGGAATGTCATCCGGGACGGACTCTGAGGCCAGGCTCCGGCTGGCACGGGCCGCCGTAAAGCTGATGACCGAAGGCATAAGCAGGATGTAGCAGAACATCACCAGCACCAGGAAGGAGAACACCACTTCGTTTATGCTTCCGGTCTCTCTGAGGACCAGCAGCAGGGCAATCTCGGCCACTCCCTTCCCCATCAGGCCGGAAGCGACGGCATAAGGCGCCTTCAACCGCGACACGTAGGCACCCAGGAAGGCTCCTAAAAAGTTGCCCAGCAACGGGATAAGGGCGAGGGCCGCCATGGTCCACCAAGGCATCGTCACGAATGTCACGCTGAAATAGAGGCCCGCAGATGCAAAGAACAGGGGCACAAAGAAGCCCTCAGCAACACTGCGCAGCCCCGGCATCATCTCGGATCGTACCTGGTAAGTCAGCCCCGACAGGGAAGCGCCGAAGAGGAGGGCGCCCAGGGTACCGTGAAGTCCAATGAACTCGGCGGCGTCAACCATCAGGAACAGAACGCCCAGCAGCAGCCCCAAGGAAAGCTGTGGCACTTGGATTACCCGTTGCAGCAACCCCACCAGGGGCGGCAGCACCCGCGATGACAAGACCCAGGCGACAGCGGCGAAGGCGGCGATTTTGCCCACCAGAATCAGTATCCCGGTCGCTGAAAATTCGTGGCTGTGTTCACCAATGCTGAAGCCTATCACCAGCAGGGTGAGCAGTTCGGCAATCACGACCACAGTGAATATCTGCAGCCCGACGGGTTCCCGCAGCCGCCCCTCATCGGCCAGGACCTTGGCCACTATCCCCAGGCTGCTCATGGAGAGAATCCCCGCCAGGGCCAGGGCCTCCGCGAAGGTGAGCGCGAACCCAAGGTCAACAACGATTCCGCTGGTAACCAGCAGGGACGCCCCCAGGGATAACAGGACCGACACAATGGCGGCGAGAAAGTAGTGGCCCCGCAGGGTCGCCATGAAACTGGAGATATCAATCTCGTCCAGCCCTATGAGGAAGAAGAAAATGAAGATTCCCAAAGTAAGCAGCAAATCGATGTGACCGGTGGGCTGAACCGACCAACCGGTCAGCATTTGCAATACCGGTCCCAGCAGGATGCCCGCGATGGCGTAGGCGAGAATGGAATTCAGGTGTAAGCGGCGAAAGACGCCCTCCGCCAGCTTGGCGACAATGATTCAGCAGGCCCAGGGACAGCAGCGACTGACGAATGTCGCCGGCCTGGGCGGAAAAACTCGCGGCATCAGCGGGGGCGAATAAGAATAAGCCTTCGGATAGCAATCAAGACCTCCTGTGTAGTATTAAGTCTGCCCCTCCCCCCTGGGCATGCGGTAGCCAACGCGGGACTCGGTGAAGATGTAGGTAGGATTCTCGGCGTCTTCACCCAGCTTGCGCCGGAGCTTGCTAACGATGGTGCGCATGGGGCGCAGGTCGTCGCCGTCCTTCCGGCCCCAGACCCGTTCCAGAAGGTGCTCGTAGGTCAACACTTGTCCGGCGTTGGCCGAAAGCTCGGCCAGCATCCGGTACTCCATGGCCACCAGATGTACGTGAAGACCGGCAAGGGTCACCTTGCGCTCGAAGTAGTCAATGGTCAAGTCTCCCAGGACGTACGGTTCCGACGGCGGGGGTATTGCCCGGCGGTTCAGTACCGCCCGGATCCTGGCAGAAAGCTCCGTGGGCGAGAAGGGCTTGACCACGTAGTCGACGGCCCCCATGTCGAAGGCTTTGGCGATGAGTTCCTCCCGTCCGTAGGCAGACAGGAATATGACCGGCACATTGGCAATCCCCGTGATGGCCTGCATAAGCTCGATGCCGTCGGTGTCGGGCAGCATCAGGTCCAGCAGGGCCAACTGGGGCCTCTCTTCAGCCATCAAGCGGAGCGCTTCCTCCGGATCGCCGGTCACCACCGGCCGGTAGCCCGCCCTGGCCAGGGTATCCCGGATGTAGCGCAGGGCCTGGGGATCATCGTCCACAGCCAGGACTCGGACCGCTTCCTCCGCTTCCTCCTGTCCAAGCAGGAAGGAACGCCCCGAGACCGGCGAAAGCCGGCCTGCCGGGCCGCTGCCGGCTTCGTCCACCACAGGAAGGGTGAAGGTGAAGCGCGCTCCCAAGCCAAGGCCGTCGCTCTCGGCCCAGATGCGGCCTCCGTGTGCCTCTACGATCCCCTTGCAGATGGCCAGGCCCAAGCCCGTGTCCCCTCCCTGCTCCTCGGTCCGGGCCATAGAGAACTTACGAAACAGCAAGGGCAGGCTCTCCGCCGGAATGCCCCGTCCTTCGTCAGTCACCGATACCGCCACGTGCGCCCCATCCCGCACGGCCCTCACCCGGATGACTGACACCTCCGAGGAGTTGCGGGCAGCGTTGGACAACAGATTGCCCAGCACCTGGACCATGCGCCGCCGGTCAGCCATTACCAAAGGAACGTCCGGCTCCATGTCGATGGCCAGGCTGTTGCGGCCTCCGGCGCTGCTGAAGGCGTTCCGTGCCCGCTCCACCAGCACGGCCACATCGGCGGGCTCAGGACTGACCGGCAGGGTGCCCGTCTCGATGCGGGCCACATCCAGCAGGTCGGTCACCAGATCGTTCAAATGGTCGGCTTGGTCCTCGATGATGCGGAAGAACTGGCGCACCACCGCCGGGTCCAGGTCCTCCGTCGCACCCAGCACCGTGGCGGCGGACCCCTTGATAGATGTCAAGGGCGCCCGCAGCTCGTGGCTCACCATGGCCAGGAACTCGGCCCTCAGCCGTTCCAGTTCTTCTACCGCCGCCATATCCTGCAGGGTAATGACAAAGGACTCCAGTCCACCTCCATCGGAGAGGATGGGCGTGGCGTTGAGCAGTACCGTGAGGCTGCGCCCGTCCGGGACCTTCATGACGATCTCCTCGGCCCGCACCGTCTCCCCGGCGCGGAGCACCTCGGCTACGGGGAACTCTCGGAGGGAGACCTCCCTTCCGTCGGCCCGCCGGACAGTTATCACCTCCAGGAGGGCTTCCGGGGCCTGGTCGGGACTGCGCAGGTTGTCCACGATCCTGCGGGCCTCCCGGTTGAAGGACACCGGTGATCCCGTCCTGGCGTCGAAGACCACCACCCCTACCGGGGAGGTGTCGATCAATGTTTCCAGATATGTCCTGGCCCGTCGCTCCTCCTGGTGTCGGCGGGCGTTGGCGATGGCCATGGCCGCTTGGGAGGCGAACAGCACCAGGGTCTCCTCATCCTCCCTGGTGAACTCCCCTCCGTCCTGCTTGTCAGACAGGTAAAGGTTGCCTACATAACTCCCCCTGTGACGTATGGGAACACTCAGGAAACTGCCGACTGGCCCCAAAGGCGCCATGAGATCTGGAAGTCCGACTGATGCGATGTGGGCGGAGAAGTCCACCACCCTTAACGGTTCCGGCAAGCTGGTCAGGTAGGCGAAGAACTCCAGTCCCCCTGGCAGGTCAACCAACAACTGGTGGTCTTGATGCGTCACACCGGAGGTAATGAAGTCCTCGAGTTGCCCGATGTCGTCCACCGTCGTCATGGCCCCCCTGCCGGCCCCGGTCAGCGAGCGCGCGGAGTCCAGGGTCTCTTGCAACACGATGTCCAGGTCGACGTCTTCGGTAATGCGGAGACTGGCCTCGCTCAGACGGGCGAGACGCTCCCGCAATTTTGCTACATCTCGCATCAACTCGTCCTCACGGTCCAACCCATCACCTCCATTAGCTTGGGAAGACTCCGATACTCCCGCCATGGTCAGCCTCCGGGTTCACTTTCAATAGGAGCAATTATGCCAGTTCGAATGAAAAGTCATAAAAGGTCATAATTTTTTTGCCGATATATAATATATAGGTTATATCATATATGCTAAGATGTATACAGTGTTTAAGAAATGCTTGGAGAGTCAAAGAATATCAACGATAAGCTCGACTTGTTGATTGAGCATTAACAGGAGTCCGAGCATAACGACGAACAGCTTGCCCGACTGGTTGCGGAGGTTCGCAGGGTGGTCGGTGTGATGGAATACGGGCAAGGAGGCGGTTTATAGAGAAACTCTGAACAACTGATATTTCTAACTCACATTCCTATAGGCGTCGCTCTTCCGCGAGGGCGGCGCTTTTCATTTAGAAGGCCCATTTGTTTGGCGCAATATATTCTACCTTGAGCGACTGAACTAGTGGGAGAAGGTTCCGGGCAGAAGCGACAGACCTCCGCGGTCAAAGAAAAATTCTCACTCATCGAGTGGCGGCGTAGAGTCTTTCCGAGAGCGGTGCAGAGTCGATATACGTGGAAGGTTGCACCGCTTCTACCACCTAAAGAACTCGCGGCTTCTCTGCACTACTACGGACAAGGGCAGCCTGCGCAGCCTGTTCACGTAGCGTGTGCCCCCGTAAGCAATGGAAGTCGCCAGCCCCATCATGGCAAGCGCGATGTACCACCCCACCAACAGGGTGGTATTGCCGTTGCTGGAAGCCGCTGTCACCGCAGGCGCGTCGGGCTTCCACACCCGCGCAAGGAGCCTTTGATGCCTGTAAAACGCCGCAAGTATGACTCTCTAAACAGACCATCTCCGGGGCATCGACCGCGAGGTTGGCGTCGTGGAGATGTCCTTTCAATCGATAGAGACGATTATTGGCCGCAAGCTTCCATACTTCGCCCATGAACACCGTGAATGGTGGGCAAACAGTAAGTCCCGCGCCAATGCTATGCATGGATGAGCGCTGGCTGGCGAGTGGACGAAGTAGACATGGATAACCGGAAAGTCCGGTTCCGCAGAAACACACAGGTCACATCTTCACTTGTAAATGAACAAGCGTGATACGAACATGCGGGCGGGCGTTCTCTAGCGCCATTGCACGTGCCGATGATAGACTGACTTTGGAGAAACTGCCCGGACCGCCATTAAAAGTGCCGCCCAACTGTTTGAGTCGAATGTTAAGTCTGCTGAATGAAGCGCCATACGGTGTCTACGCCGTGGACATGAGCCAGACTATCCTGTTCTGGAACCGCAGCGCCGAGCAGATTCTCGGACACACACCGGACGAGGCGATCGGGCTACGGTGCTACGAGGTCCTGCAGAGCCTTCCTGAGAACGGGGCGGCGCCCGTATGTATGGAAGGTTGCCCCGCCATACAGTGCGCCAGAGAAGGGATTATCCCCCCGGTGGTCCACGTCGCAGCGCGCTGCGCCTCGGGCGCGCGAAAACGCATTACGGTAACCCCTCTTATTGTCCAATCGGAACAGCAGAGGGTCTTGGTGCACCTGTTCCACGAACAGAAGGATGACGCGGAAGCCGGCAACGTGGCCAAACGGGTCTTGGGCATACTCTCCTCAGAGACAGCACATTCAGACGGGCCAAACGACTTCAACCCTGGTCCGGCCAACGATGAAGTTGCTCCCCTGTCAGACCGTGAGGTCGAGGTGTTGCGCCTGTTGGCCATGGGCCTTGAGATAGAACAAATCGCCCGCGACCTCAATATCAGCGAGCACACTGTCTTGAACCACGTCCGTAACGCACGACGGAAACTCCGCGCCAGAAATCGGCTGGCTGCGGTGCTGACCGCCTTCCGCTTGGGCCTCATTTAGGCCATTAGCTTTGTCGGTATATTCCTTGGCTCAAGGCTGGCAGCATGCTGCCCGGCAGACGCGCGCTCCATAAAAGCAATTGGTGCAAAAGCACACTCTGGGTCCGTGGTCCTCATCCTCCTCTCCATGCCCCGCCAGGTTCTCCCTGCCCTCATTGATAAAGAAGGGGACCAGGAACAGGGCCGCGACCGGGTCCGCCCACCACCAAGAGAACAGGCTGTTGAGCGCCAGTCCCACCAGGACGGTCAGGTCCTGGAGATCACAGAACAGGCTCTCCATCGCCTCCGCTCTCAACGACCGGGACTGCATCCGGGCAGCGATGCGCATCTTGCCCACGTAGAGGACGGCCATCACCACGGCGCTGGCCACGACAATCGCCACGCCCGCAAGGCTCGGCCTCGGTTCGGGCAACCACCCCAGCAGGTTGGCCCCGGAATGGACGACAATATATGCTGCCAAAAGGAAGAAAGTGAGGCCCACCAGCCTTTGCGCCCTTCTCTCGGCGGCCTCCGCTTCCTCATCGTCCCGCTCCGTCCTCAACCGCCACACCAGGACCCCGCCGGCGAGAAGCTCGACGACGCTGTCCAGCCCGAAGGCCAGTACGGCCACGCTCCCGTCCTGAACCCCCGCCCAGAAGGCAACCACCGCCTCCACCAGGTTCCAACCCAGCCCTACATACACCAGGACCAAGGCTGTTCTGCGAAGGCCGTCCGATTCAATCGCCAAGAGTGAACTCTCCTTCCACGACGCGATCCCACCGCTTGACACTCATGGGCTGGTCGCTAACGAGGACTTACAATATAACGGAAGACACTTCTTGACGAACACGAAGCCAACCGGATAAGGACAGGATTTGCCGGTAGTGTAACATGGCAGGATGGCGGTCCAGTCGCCCCAGACTACTCAACGCCATCCCTCCTTCCCCCTGAAAGGGTCCTGTATTCAGCGCAAACCGGAGGCTTGACTGACTGCACAACCGGCCTCCCGGCAATGGCGGAGTCGGAGTGCCGCCCTACAGGGGAAGGTAAACGGCTTGGCCTGTCATGGCGCTGCGATAGACCGCCTCGGTCCACTCCATATAGTGGACTCCGGTCTCGAAGGCCACCATGTCCACTATTTCCGTGCCGCGGATGGCGTTGGTGAACTGTTCCTCAACCCGGTACTTGGCTTGGGTCTCCGGCGGATTGGGGACTTCGCTCAACTCGGTGTCGCCCCGCTTGCCGGCCCACACTTTGCGCTGAGAGTCCACGTGGATTGTGCCGTCCGTTCCGAACAGCCAGATGTGGTTCCCTCCGTTCAGCCCGGAGGTGGCGCTCATCTGCATGTGGACCTGGGCCCCGTTGGCCAACTCGTAGAGTATGTCGATGTGGTCCGGTATGGTGACGGACGTGAGATGCCCGGCGTCGTCCCGCCGGTAAGGCACATGGGTCTTGGACATAGCCATAACGCGGTTTCCCCGCCCGAGCCAGCGCATCATGGACTCGTAGGATGCGCCGATGTTCAGGGTGTTGTAGCCGCTGAGGGCGCGGTCTTGCCGCCAGTGCAACGGCCTGTCGAAATCGGCAAAGTTGGTCTGTAGAGACATGAAATCCACCGACAGCAATCGGCCCAAATGACCTTCGTCGATCAACCTCTTGATGACGTTGTCGATGGTGTAACTGGTGGAGGTCGGAGTGAGTTGACAGACCAGGTGAGGATGGGCCAGCGAGGCGTTCAGCATATCACGGGCCTCGGCCGCGTCATTCGCCATCCTGGCCTCGGTGAGCACATGCTTCCCCGCCTCCAAGGCAGCCAGGGTCATGGTGCGGTGCATGTAGGGCCAGGTGCCGATGCACACGGCGTTGATCTCGTCGTCTTCCAGCAACTCCCGCCAATGGCCGTACACCTTCGGAATATTGAACTGGTCCGCCACAACCCTGCCTGACTGGACCGTCCGGTTGGCCACGGCCACGATCTCACAGTCTTCAACAGCCAGGAACCCAGGAATATGCCGGTTTCTCACGTTTCCACCGGCGCCTATCAGACCCACCCTGATCGGTTCTTCAGCCATCGTTTTCCTCCTCTACTTCGGTCAAGTGCCTGTGCGTGAACAAGTGACTGTATACCAGCGTGGAAAATTGGAATACCCTCGGTCCGCTTGCATAAATCCGAAAATGACCTGTTCTCGTACCACCGGGAAAGTCCATCCATTCTCATCAGATAGATCGGATCTATAACCCGCTTCAGACCACTATGATGTTTCGATTGTTGCGTTTTGGGACAGGCTTTTGCTCCAAGAGATTGCTCCTTGCTTTCTGCATAAGCATTGCCGCTCTCGTCTTCAACACTGGGGCGCATGTCACGGAAACCCGATCCTTGCTGCTGGTGCAGGCGCAAGACGACACGCTCCCAGTGGTGACCTTGGGAAGCGTCACGCCATCTCCGGTGAGTCCGGGTCAGAACCTGACGATCACGGTGCATATAAACCCACCGCTTCCTGATGATGCCACTGAGAGCGACAGGATCACCGGTGGTATCATCGCATTTGATTCATGGCAGGGCCCGTTTGCTGACGCATTGATCGCTTTCGTATTTCGCGCCGGACAGACCACTCGCACATTGACCTATGGCGTGAAGGACGGCATTGAACCTCAGCCAACACCTCGAACTATCCGGATCGCGATCAATTCCGTTTTTGACGAATACCAAGTGGGGTCACCTTCAGAGGTGACTATCAGCGTACAGGACGAGCCCGCACCGGAACCTGACCCGGAACCTACGCCAACGCCCACTCCTGTGCCTACCGCAACACCCACTCCTGTGCCTACCGCAACACCCACTCCTGTGCCTACCGCAACACCCACTCCTGCGCCTACCGCAACGCCTACTCCTGCGCCTACGCCCACACCCGTACCTACCGAAGCGCCAACGCCCGTGCCTACGCCTACGCCCACACCCGTACCTACCGAAGCGCCAACTCCTGTACCTACGCTAACGCCGACGCCCGTACCTACGCTAACGCCCACTCCCGTACCCACCGAAGTGCCAACGCCTGTACCTACGCTAACGCCCACTCCCATACCTACCCAAGCGCCAACGCCCACACCTGTACCTACTGCGGCGCCAACTCCCGTACCCGCACCTACTCCCGAGGAAGAGGATGAAAGCGGCGACGATGCCAGCAACGATCCGGGGGTAGGTTCAACATCGGACTCCGAGAACAACCCAGTGGACAGTCCTCCCGAAACTCAACCACAGAACCGGCCAGAAACACCGCCGGAGAATCCCGTTACGTCGCAGGTGCCTGAAGCGGTGCCCATGCCGGTCCCTCAACCGCCGTCGCAAGTTACGCAATCATCAACGACCGAAGGCACGACAGACGACGATGACGACGTGCATGTTGGAGGCGTTCCTACACTAACTCCCACCAGCATTCCCATGCCTACACCCACTATGACACCGACGCCCACAAGTAGACCTGCGGCGGCCCCCACCAGCACGCCTATGCCGACTCCTACCAGCACTCCTACGCCGACGCCCACTATGACACCGACGCCCACCAGCACCCCCACGCCGACGCCAACAAGGGCGCCGACGCCTACACATTCACCGGCCCCCACACAAACGCCTTTGCCTACATCGACGCCAACCCCGATACCCGTCGTTGTCCCAATAGCCGTCACGACAATCACTCCAACGCCGCCCGGAAGCGGACTCACCAAGGAAGAGCTATCACCGACTCTGGAGCGCCCCGGCCTGCCGATAATCGGCAACGCCGTGCCTCGTATTCGGAACGCCCTCGCCGGCATTGCCGCGACTCCCCGCCAACGCACCACGCTGGTCATCATCCTGGGCATTACTGGAATTGTGGTCGTTATCGCTTTTGTCTACCTGATCCTCCGCAGACGGTAATCCGGCTCCGGTCCCGGGCTGAAGATCATCACACGGCTAACCTGCTAATCGGCAGTCTCAACAGCGAGCCTGTCTGCGACCGCGTGTGCAGGCAGGCTCATTGTGAACTCCGCATATTCTCCGACCATCGTGTCAACCGACAGGTCACCGCCCAACCGTCGCGCCACGTCGGCAGCGATAGGCAGACCTAACCCTGCCCCCAAAGCCCCATCGCGAGTCGAGAAGAACGGGTTGAATATGTGACCTACCACGTCGTCCGCAATTCCGGGGCCGTTATCCCGCACCTTCACTTCCGCCATGCCGTCAACCAGACGGCTCGACACGGCCAGCACCGGCTGGTAACTGTCGCCCAATTCTTCCTGCTTCAGCCGCATTGCAAAGCAGGCGTTCGACACCAGGTTCAGTACCGCTTCATCGAAGTCCCGTTCCACCAAGGGCACATCACCTAACGACGGGTCCAGGTCGAAAATCAACTGGACCGGGGAATCCTTCCACTCCGCACCAAAAGCGTTGCAGGCTGACTGGGCTGCTTGCTGGAGCACGGAATTCAACTCTGTCAACACCGGTTGTCCACCCACAACTCCCAGCCCGCGCATACGCTCAACGATGGCCAAGGCGCGGCCTCCGTTGGAAAGCACACGGTTCAGGCTGCTGGTCAACTCCTGGCTGATGTCATCTAATAAGGCCGTGTCATCCTCGGTCATCTTGTCCCGGTAATTCTCCAGCATCTCGGACAGTTCACTGTACAGTTCGATTGATCCCTCGGAGAAATTGTGGACAAAATTCAAGGGGTTGCTGATCTCGTGGGCCACGCCGGACACCAACTCGCCCAGGGCCGCCAATTTTTCCTGGGCCACCAGCCGGGCCTGCATACGCTGCAACTCCGCATTCGCCACTTGCAACTCTCCATATAGTTGCTCGACGAGGTTCAGCCGCTGGACTTCCAGCGCCTGTTCCCGGAAGACTTCCAAAGCACTGGCCAGTTCTCCAATTTCGTCTTGCCCAACCTCCGGCACCGGAGTTTCCAAATCGCCGTCGGCCATCCTTCGCATCCGCTCCGACATCCTTGAAAGCCGCCGCACCATGCCGTTTCCAACCCACAGCCAAGCCGCCAGAGTAGCCGCCAGCACACTGACGACGCTGATAGCTGTCAACAGAAGGCGGCCCCGGTCAAAAGTACCTACGGCCTGTCCCAGCGAATCTGAGGCCTGAGCGCGGGATGCCTCCAACAACCCTGACACAGAGTCCTGCAGGGCCACGCTGGACTCATCGAAAGCTACAGCCAAGTCCACAATATTAGCTCGCAACGCCAGTTGCTGGCCTCGGACTGCGAACACTCCACCCTCACCTGCCAAAGAAGCCAGAGCCGGGTCAACACCAGAGGCATACAAAGCGGCGTACTCGTCCCACAGTAGCTCCAGCCCAACCTCGTCATCAGCCGCCAACGCTCGTTCCAACACCGGCAAAGCCGCCTCGGATGGACCGGCGCCGGACGACAATTCTCCCAAGCGCACTCGTAAATCAGCCGCAGCAGCGTTGGCATTGACCAGAGCATCCCGGTTCAAAGCAAGATTATCGATGACCCCCGCCAAGTCATGAGCGGCGTCGTTGACCGAGTTCGCATCCGACTCCAGGGCCTGTACACCGCTGACCTCGCTTAAAGCCTTCTCCAAGCGCTCCAGGGACTCGACAACGGATCCCTCCTGCAAACCCTCCAAACCGAATTCGGGTTCGGCCAGCAGCCCCAGTCCCACATTCCGTAAACGCTCCGCCTCGCGTGCGGCAGCCCAAGACGCCTCCAGCACCGGTACCGACTCCGACCGGACCTGGTAGTTCAGGTCTCCGCTCCGCTCGAAGTAGTACACACCCACCGCGCTGGACACCAGGGTCAGAAACACCGCGAATCCCAAGGCGATGTACAATCGAGTACCGATACGCCGCCATCTGTCGACAAGAAAACCCATACCAGGACCACCCCTGAAAGATTCGGATATACCGGCCCAATTGCGGGCTCCGGGAAAACTATGCTATGAGTTAGATTATCACAACTAAACGGAAGTATTAGAGTTGACCTGATCGGTCTCGTTGGGAGGATTGACATGCGAATAGGACTGTTCCCCGGCAGTGTGCCGGGCCAATCGAAGACGATAGACGAAGTCATCAACCAAGTGGTCAAGGCGGAGAATGACGGGTTCGACGCGTTCTGGGCTCCGCATCTTTCCGGTCGGGGGTTTGACGCGCTGACGACTCTTGCCCTGGCGGGAACGTTGACAAGCCGCATCGAACTCGGCACCGCCGTAGTTCCAACCTATCCCCGGCATCCTACTGTCCTGATGCAACAGGCGATGACGGCGCAGGTTGCGTCTAATGGACGCCTTTCTCTTGGAATTGGACCGTCTCACAAACCGGCCGTCGAAGACTCTTGGGGCCTCTCTTACGACCGTCCCGGCCGTCATACCAGGGAATACCTGACGGTTCTGAACCAGTTGGTAGCGGAAGGCGCAGCGAACTATTCGGGTGAAATGTACCGGGTCCAAGCCGGTTCGGAAATGAACGGCGCATCCCCGTTCCCGGTGCTGATTTCAGCCTTGGCGCCGATCATGCTGAGGGTCGCCGGGGAACTGTCGGCCGGGACAATCACTTGGATGTGCGGGGTGAAGACCATCGGAGAGCACGTGGTCCCTCGAATAAACAGGGCTGCCGAGAGGGTCGGGCGCCCAAGACCCCGTGTATGCGCCGGCCTCCCGGTCGCGGTGACCGACGACAAGGCCGCCGCCTTCGAGAAAGCGGCGGAACTGTTCGGACGTTACGGGACCCTGGTCAACTACCGCAGGATGCTCAACATCGAGTCGGTGGATGGGCCGGCGGATATAGCCGTAATCGGAAATGAAGCGGAGGTCGAAAACCTCATCCACTCATTCGCCGACGCCGGGGTTACCGACTTCCTGGGATCGCCGTTCCCGGTGGGAGACGACGCCGAAGCATCGCTGGCGAGGACGGAACGCCTGTTGGCCGGTCTGGTTGGCCGAGTATAACGGCGGGTTCTATGTCCGGGCGTACTTGGCCAGGAACCTCCTGATGGCGCCGAAATATTGTCCGGTGCCTACGAACATCAAGTCGTTGTGGCCGGCGCCCGGAATGATGATCAAATGTTTGTCGTTGGTGCGGAGGCTGTGGTACATGGCCACTGCATCGCTTAACGGCGCGCCCATGTCCATCTGGCCGTGAATCACCATGGCGGGAATACCTATCGAGCAGACTTTGCGCTGGTAGTGGGCCTCCAACGCTTGGCCAACGCCGGGGCCAAGCCCGTGAGTGAATTGACCCAGGGTGGGCCGTCCGCTCTCTATGATGACGCCGTTAATCTTGTCAGACGCCTCCACCGCCAGTTCGAACGCGGCGTGACGACCCATGGAGCGGCCCATGACGTAGAGCGGCCCGGTAAACCGCCGCACATGCATGGTTTCACGCAACGACTCCAGTACCTTGTGGGCATCAGCCAGCATGGTGGTGAAGGTGGGCGAGCCGTCCGCGCCACCATAGCCCCGGTAGTCGGCAATGAAGAAGTTGGCCCCTATCTCGTTATACAAGCGAGCGAAGTCGTCGTAACCCGCCGCAGTCTCTCCGTTCCCGTAGAAGAACAACACGGTCGGATTCGCCCTCCCCGCGGGGAAGAAGCGGCACGACAAATAGATTCCCTCGTCGACTTCGATAGCATAGTCCACAGCCCCGTCAGGCGTCTTTGTCCAATGGGGCTGCGGATGAAATGAACGAGCGGACGCCTCGGGACTGTCCAGCACGGAGTAATCGACGGATGTCATTTCATCCTCTTCCGGCAACCACTTGCCATAGACTGGCTGGACGACGCGTGGCGGTGGCCTTGGCAGGAAGTCACAAGGCGCCTACTCCAGCGCAAACCCCTCGTACCCGTTAGCCTTCACCTCGGCGCGCTTGGCCCGCATTGCCGGGGCGCTGTCCGGCGCCGTCAGCAGGGCACGGGCTTTACCGGGGATGTTGGCCCCTACGAACCACGAATCGGCCTTGCTCCGCAGGATTTTTGCGCCCTCCTCGTTAACATGTCTCACCCATTCCTCTTCCGCCTCGGGTGTCGGCGCGATGCGCGTGTATCCACTGTCACGCACGTAACTTATGCAGTCCGTCACCCACTCCACCAACGGCTCGGCAGCCCTGACGAAGTTGCCCACCGAGGCGGCGTTGATGGTGAATAGATTCGGGAAGCTGACGCTCTGGATGCCCATGTAGGTACGCGGGCCTCCAGAGAACTTTTCCTTCAACGACAGTCCACCTTCTCCCCGTATGTCGATACGGGTCAGCGACCCTGTCACCGCGTCGTATCCGGTGGCGAAGATGATGACGTCAAAGTCATACTCCGCTTCGGTGGTCTTGAGACCGTTGGGGGTGATGCGCTCGATGGGGGCCTTGCGCACATCCACCAGCAGGACATTGTCCTGATTGTATACCTCGTAGTACCCGCTCTCGCAGGGCAGCCTCTTGGAGCCGAACATGTGGTCCTTCGGCACCAGCATCTCGGCGACCTCGGGATCGTGGACCCGTTCACGAATCTTGTTCCTTACGAATTCGGCGTAGTCCTCGTTGGCCTCCCCCGGCATCATGACGTCGTAGAAGTTGGACAGCCATTTCTTGAAGCCCGGCTCGGCCCACAACTTCTCGTACTGTTCCATCCGCTCTTCCGGCGACACTTCCAGGGCCGATCTTGTATCGAACTGGTGCATGAACGATCCCGGAGTCTCCATGCATCTCTGGAAAATCTCGGGGTAGTTGGCCTTGATCTCCCGTTGCATCTCGTCGTCTATCTCACGGTTTCGCAACGGCGCGCAGAAGTTCGCCGTCCTCTGGAAGACCGTCAGATGGCCGACCTCCTTGGCGATCTCGGTAATCAGTTGTACTGCGGTGGCCCCGGTGCCAACGACTCCCACCCGTTTCCCGGCCAAGTCCATTCCTTCCTTGGGCCACCTGGCGGGATGACACCATTCGCCCTTGAAGGTGTCGAGGCCTTCAAATTCGGGCACATAGTGGGCCGATAATACACCGACCGCCGTCATCAGGAACTGCCCCTTGGCTTGACGGCCGTCATGGGTGGTGACAAGCCAGCGGTTCTCACTCTCGTTGAAGACTGCGGAGACGACACGGGCGTTCAACTGGATGTCACGGCGCAGGTCGAACTTGTCGGCCACATAGTTCAGGTAGCGTTCGTTCTCCGGCTGGCCGGAATAAAGCTCCTTCCAGTCCCATTCCTGCAACAACTCCTCCGAGAAGGAGTAGCCGTAAGTGTAGCTCTCGGAGTCGAACCGCGCTCCCGGATAGCGGTTCCAGTACCAAGTCCCCCCGACGCCGCCACCGTCCTCGAAGGAACGGGCCGAAAAGCCAAGCTGTCGCAGCCGGTACAACGCGTACAGCCCGGTCACTCCCGCGCCGATGATGATGACGTCATATTGTTCAATTGCATCCCCTACCTGAATATTGGACGCTGGAGCCTGTTGTAAAGCATCTGCCATATCTTTCCCTCGCCGCGTTTGAGTCATATGAGCAGCTTGCAAAGATTATAGACGAACTTGAATCATCGCGCTCTATCATTCCAAATCTCAGCGCGGCGCATGAAAACTGAAGGATCATCCCGCCACTGTGGATAGACAGTACGCAGGTCATCGGTCAGCCATCTGAGCCTCTCATCAATGCATGAAGCCAATTCCTCATCTTTCAATGCAAGGGTAAAAGCGCCGTGTTCCACCTTCGTATCCAGGGCCGTGACCACGAAGGAGCCTCCGGAAGCGCGGGCTGCGTCGAGGTTGCCGATTTCTCCCCTTGCGAATGCATCCACCTTGCCGAGTTTGAGGGCCTCGAGGATTTCCGCGTCACCGGCTTCGTCTCCCAAGTAGACCACTTGGGGCATTGACTCGACCGGTGGATGCAGGTGTGTCCTGCCTTCCAGATTCGGAGATTCGCCGGCAGCCGTGATAGCGTAGTCCGTGCTGCCGTTGGCGACTACCATGCCCTGCGGCGTTTCCACTCTGGCGCCTGCGATCAGGACTCCACTGGCATTGACCAGGCCCGTCAGTTCAAGCAGGCGGGACTCCCCAGTCGTGCCGGGAACAACGGCCACCAGCACGTCCTGAGTCAGATCGTCATGGCTGGCGAGGTGCTCGGCATCGTCCACCCTCACCAGAAGCGATTGACGGAAGGTGATATGACCCAAAGTAAAAGTGACCACGGTCTCGCCCGCGTCGTTTCGGGTCCTGGAGTCAAGACTGGTGATTCCACCCCCTACAACATCGTATTCAGGGTCGGCGGACCGAAGCCAAATGCCGGGCCACGGAGCGATACCCCGCCGGGAAAAAGAGAGCCCGGTATCTTCCATTGCTTCGAGAGCGGTCAACAAGTCTGCTTCATAACCTGAATGAGTGTTGAATCCCGCGGAGGCCGGGTCCTCGTCGGCGCTGTAACTGACGGGCGGGAAAAAAGCGAAGAAACCAAAATTGAGGACCTGGCCTTCATCCGCACACGCCTGGGGCGAGTCAACGCCGGAAGAACAGGCGGCAAGAAGAAATAACCCGATTACAAGCACGGCTGCTCTGACAAAAGCGACCGGAGTCGATGTAATCGTTGAGGTCATAATTTAATAGAAGGTCAATCAGGCAGCCGCGTCAAGTGCATCCTGGAAGTCATGGTGGTGCCGGTGTCGAAGTACAGGACCTGCTGGCGCACCGGATTGGTGTTGGGGGTTTCAGCCGCGAACTTCAGGCCCCTGGCTTGGCAAACGCCGATGCACGCTTGTATATCCCCGACGGCGTAACCTACGTGGTCCATGACATGTCCTTCGGCAGGCTGACCGGCTGGATCATCCGGGCAGATAAGCTCGACCTGCACCTGCCCGAAGTTCACGAACGCAATCTCACCCGCCCGGCCTCGCCCCCCACCGATGTGCTCCCCTTGCAGGTTGTCCACGTACCAAGCGATTGACGACTCCAAGTCTCGCACCCGGTACCCGGCATGAACGATGCGCTCCACTTGAAGACTGTCCGCACCCCCTTGGGGTCCCGCCTCACCCGGCAGTTGCGTCAGGTGCACCTTCACGCCGTTGGTGGTTGAGGAATCGAAGTAGAGCACCTGCTGGCCCAGCACGTTGACGAAGGGCCTGTCCGCCGCGAACCTGAACCCCTTGTCCTCTAACACCCCTTTCATCCCGTCAATGTCCGCCACCACGTAGCCGACGTGGTGCATCGCCAGCGCGCCGCCGGTCAAACCGTTCTTGTCCGACGGTTCGATGATCTCGGCCTCCACCTGTCCGAACCGCACGTAGGCATTCCGGCCTCCGCTGGGCACGGCGTAACTTTCGGATATGGGACCGCCGCCGCTGTTGACCGCCCCAAAAGAACGGATGAACCAGTCGACCGCGTCGTCCAGGTCAGCGGTCAGGTAACCGATATGCTGGATTCTCTCAAACATTTTCTCTTTCTCTCCAGTACAGAGTTCATCGCATCTTTGCGGAGTGTACAACATAGTCCAATGTCCCTGCCCGCTGCCTACGCCGCCAAGCGGCGCAGCGGGGGACGCAACACCCCCAGCCACAGGCTGACGCCGAAACACATGGCGGCTCCGGCGCCAATGGCGGCGGTCCATCCAAGCGTTCCCGCTGCGGCGGCCAAGGGCAACGCGCCCAAGTGGTGTACCGCCGGGGCAAGCTGCAAGTAACTCAGCACCCGCCCCCTGAGTTCGGCTGGCGTGTTGAGTTGGACCAAAGTTGTAGCCAACGGCCAGAACAACCCGAAGCTGGCAACACCCACGAAAAAGAAAAGGGTCCACGACACCCAGTACCAGGGCGTCGCTCCCCACAGGACCAACAGAACGCAAAACAACGCTATGGACGCTAAAAGCAGCTTTGCTTTGTGCTGGTACTCACCCAATGACGCCAGGATGAGGCTTCCGAATATGGAGCCTACGCCGGCCGACAATAACATAAATCCGGTCCCGCCGGCGCCCACGCCCAATGCCTCTTTCATGATGGCAGGCATGACCTGCCTGTGAGATACCCCGAAGAAGGCGAAAGCTATGGCCATGCCAATAACGGTGTACAACACCGGCGTGGACATAATGAACTTGAATCCCGTCGCCAAGTCGCTAAGCACCGTAGTACCCCCCGAAGGGGGTTGCGGTTCCAAGCCTCTGATCATCAACAGGAAAACGACACCGAGCAAGTAAAGGCCGGCGTCAAGGAAGAGCGTAGCCCCCAAGCCTGCCAGCTCAATGAACCCACCGCCTATGGCCGGCCCAAGAATCTGCCCGGTCTGGTTTACCAACGCATGAAGCGAGACGGCGTTCATCATGTCTTTTCGTTCGACCAGATCGGCAACAAACGCGATGCGCACCGGTTGGTTGAGGGCTTGGACCGTTCCCAGAATCAGCGCGATAGTATAAAGATGCCAGACTTCCACCAGGTTGGTCACCGTCAGAACGGCCAGCACCAGGATGGGCGTGGTCACCGCCAATCTCGTCAGGATCAGCAACTTCAACCGGTCTATCCGGTCGGCCATGATCCCGCCCACCATGGAAAACGCTATGTTGGTCATTCCATACGAGAAGATGACCATTCCCAGTTGGTATGCGGAGTCGGTGATTTCCAGGATCAACCAGCCTAACACCAGGAACTGCATACCTTGGGCCATGCCTTGCGCGATCCCGTTTATCCAGAACAAGCGGAAATTCCGGTAACGCAAAGCCTCGAACGTGGTAATCCGCCGGCCTCTCATCCCTTCCCTGGCCATGGTCAAAACCCCGGGGGCCATGAGCAAGAGACCGGCGGCCAGCGCCGCCAAGCCGGCGTATGTGGTGTATGTCATGACTCGGGCGCCAAGCCTTGCGTGAGACTCTCAGGTAAAGTTGCGCGATGTTGAATCAGGGGGCCGGAACAGGGTAAATGCTGACGCCCCGCGCAAGGCCGACGATTCACCAAAAGGAGGGCAGGCCCGGTGGGCCTGCCCCATGTAAAGTGCATATACAAGGGTAAATTCAGGGTCGCCGCATCGATACGACGGCCTGTAGATTTATCTGGTAAGCGGCCTTATCCCCGAAGGCTGGCCAGCAATTCCCCTTGACGGCTTATCCTGGCGTCGTGCTCAAGCCCGAACCGTTTTATGCCCTGGAAGATCGACTCCGGGTCCAAATGGGCTTCCGCGATTACGTCCGCTTCGGTGCCGCCGGTCAGCCATTCATCGTGCCAGTCCGATATCAAGGAATAGTCGTCAGTCAACGGCCCCGCGTTCTCCAACGGCCACACCCGCCGCGTCCCCGTGCTGACCACCATCAGGTCGTAGACCGCTTCCGGCGGAAACACCGAGTCGCGGTACTCTTGAGGCTGGCGCCGGAACAGTTCCTGGCTGATGGCCGATATGACCTTGACGTTGACGCCTTCCCGCTCCAAGCGAGGCAGGACGTTGACTAGGTTGACCGTAGATGACGACCCTTGGACTATGACATAGCCCTGCTTGGGCTTGTCGGGGTCAAAGTCCCTGATCACGTACATCCCCTTGGCCGCCGCTTTGGGGTCGGGGTCGGCGAAGGTGCTGCGGTCAGCCACCGGGAAGTCGGGCCTGGCCACTTCCAGCACAATCACCCCCACCTTGGGGTCACGGGCCGCAATCTCCGCCGCAGCGAAATAGCCGGAGGCCACGTCGTTGTAGTCCCAGAAGCTCAGGTTGATTACCTGGTTCCTGGGGAACAGCTTCCACACCTGGGGCGCGAAAATGCCGAAGTGGGTCCGGGCGTCCGCCGCCGTCTCCGGCCCGGAATGCCCCGCCAGAATGTTCAGCACGCCCACCCTGAACGGGCTGTCCTGGTTCTGCTGGCTCCAGACCCGGGCGGGCAGGTACATTAACGGCGTAAACGCCCCGTAGGAGCCGCTTACCGCCCAGACTCCTACATGCTTCTCCGGGTCGAGTGAAATGGTCTGGCCCACCAGTCCAATGGCGGTGGAGGCGTTTCCCGCCTCCTGGATACCAGCCTTCAGCCGCGTCCCGGCGGGGTTCTCCACCGGGTCGTAGTGGCCCCAGAACGACGCGTTCTCGATGTTGATGGAGTCGTACAGGTCGGCCGCCAGGGTCACCAACCGGTTTTCGGTAACGTAGTTCATCCACTTGAAAATCTCGGATATTGCCCGCCTGCTGCCCCGCCGCTGTCCTGGTTCCTCGAACAGCTTGATGGACACGTCCTTTTCGGCGCCGGTAACGGGGTTGCGCACGGTGACCGATTGCGGCTCCATGGGTAGGTTCTGCACCCGCAGCCGCGAGTCCTGGAACGGGTCCACATCGCGGGCGACGCGCAACGGCATGTTGTCGGCCACTTCGTCCCCGATCTCCACCAGCCTGTCGGCCAGCCAGTCGCCCAAGCCGTCCTGTTCCAGGACCGACATGGCCAAGTCAATGTTTTCTTTGAACTGGATCAAACGTTCACGGTTGTCGGAGATTGCTCCGTCCCGAACGCCGTGAAATTCCACGCCGAACCGGCTCTCGAAAGTGGCTGCCAAGGCTTGGAAGTAGTCGCCGTTCATGGCGAACCCGTAAGGATGGCTGTGGTGGCTGACGATTTGCTTCCCATAGCCGGGAACGTTGCCATCCTCCGCGCCCGGCCACCATCCCTTGATGGTGCGCCCTATCATGATCATGGGCCGTCCGTCGGACGGGTCCCAGTCTTCCATGACCTTCAGCGCCGCCGCCACTTGTTCGTAGTCGTTGCCGTTGTCCAGGGTCAGGACGTTCCATCCGTATGAAGCCCACTGGTCTTGCAGCCTGTAAGCCTCGTATTGGGGCCCGACCACGCCGCCCACCAGTTCGTCGTCGATACCGGCGTTGTTGTAAGACAGCAACAGCCTCAACCGCTTGCCCACCTGTTGCGCCACTGCCTGCGTCTTGAGTTCCTGGGAGTGGCCGGAAGTCAGCGCGAACTCCCCTTCTATCGCCATTATTTTCAGCGTGTCGGGAGCGCCGACCATGTCCCAGAAGGCGGCCTTGCCCGCTGCGGTAGCTATACCAATGCCGGATGGTCCGCCGTTCACGTCGTTGGTCAGGTCGGTCGTCTCGGAATGACCTGCCAGCGCCCTGATGCCCCTGATCTTGGCTTGGGCCATCAAGGGGTGGTCTTCGAGATTGTTTTCCTGCAGCAGGGTCTTCAAAGCTCCCATGCCCCGGCGAAAGCCGAGAGCATCGATGGACAACATCCCCTGCTTGGGATCAACGTAGTACCGGCTATCGCCGGTCTCGGCGTATTTCCTGGCCAGAGCCTCGCCCATTATCATCCACAGGGCGTAGGTGACCGGGGCGTTGTGTCCTCCGGCCAGCATGAATTTGTCGGCGTAGGGATGCTTGGGCCTCCGGTAATCGAACCGTAACCCGCCTCGTTCCGGCCCCAGCAGGTGAGTGGTGACTGTGTAGGGAGTGTAAGCCAATGGCCCGCCGAAGTGCCCGGTTTGAGCGTAATTGCCCAGCATGACAAGGGTCATCGCCGTCAAGAACCCCACGTCCTCAATGCGGCGTTTCTCTTCGTCCGGCAATACAAGGGTGTTGTCCAACTGCTGGGTCGAGAGAGCCAACCGATTGACCGTAGCTACCCCACTTACACTCGTGCTAGCCATTATTCAACGCTCCCTGTTTCATAGGTTTGCCCAAGTTTAATCGCACCATTATACAGAAAAGGCGGAGATAATTTCGCAACGTAATTGCGACTCTTCAACCCCGTAGTCTCCACAGGCGCTCGCAGGCGAGTAGTGGACAAGTAACCCGATGTGGGGATACTATGCCAGCGGTGACATCTAATCGGGTCTCGACCTCTTTCGGGACCTCAGATACAGGCGTTATTGGAGGTGCGTCTTTGTACAAGACCGTAAGTCCCGAAACGATCAAGGCCTTGGCCGCGATCGACTGCCCCAGCATTTGCAACGCTATAGAGGGGTTTAACGTCAGGCCAAAGAACCAGGGATTCATGCTTCCGGAAATCAAGTCCGTCTTCCATGACCTGCCTCCGGTAGTCGGTTACGCCGTCACGGGTGTTATCAGCGCCAACCAGCCGGAAGGGCGGAACGTTTCCCGAGAGGACTGGTGGGACTTGATCGCATCCGTGCCCGAACCCAGGTTCATAGTGCTCCACGACATCGACAACCCGCCCTTGGGCGCTTATTGGGGAGAAGTGCAGGGCAACATCCACAAGGCGTTGGGAGCGGTTGGCGTGGCCACGGACGGGACGGTGCGCGACTTGGACGAAGTCCATGACCTTGGCTTCCGATTCTTCGCCAAAGAGGTATCGGTATCCCATGCCTACGTGCACTTGGTGGAGATAGGCATCCCCGTCACCGTAGGGGGGCTTACCGTCAATATGGGAGACCTGCTGCATGGGGACAAGCATGGCGTGACGTCGATACCAATGGAAATAGCCGACAAGATTCCGGACATGGTTGAGACCATTGCCGATTACGAACGCAAGACCATTGAGGTCTGCCAGTCTCCATCGTTCAGCATGGAGCAACTTAAAGAGGTAGCGAAGATTACGCGGCCCTACTAAAATCGGCCTCAATGCTTGCCGCCGTACCCAACCGTCACCCCCGTGAAGGAACGTCACCCTAGCGCATGCGGGGGCGGGAATCCATCGGAGTGGCGCCCAAGAAACCGAACTAACGTGAGGTAGCCTTATGTCGCATAAAGAAGACTTGGCTCTAATGGCCCACCTGCTGCGCCGGGCAGGCTTTGGTTCGACCCAAGAGGAGCTTGAATACTACACGGCCAAGGGGTACGAGGCCACGGTGGATGAGCTTGTCAATCCTCCCGAAGACCTTCCCGCCGGCAATGCAGCGCTGTTGCTGCGCTACCAACCGGGTGTCCTGTTGCCCGGCGGCCAGCCGTTCGTCGGTGTATATACCTGGCTCTTCAACATGCTTACCACGAAACGGCCCTTGGAAGAGAAGATGACCCTTTTCTGGCATCACGTATTCGCCACCGGCAATTCCAAGGTGGACAACTGCGACCAGATGCTGGAACAGGTAGTCATGCTGCGCAGGCACGGCATGGGCAACTATCGTGACTTGCTAGTGGAAGTAGCCAAGAATCCGGCCATGATCTACTGGCTGGACAACAACGAGAACCACCGGGACTCGGTCAACGAAAACTGGGGCCGGGAACTGTTGGAACTCTTCTCCATGGGCGTAAGCAATTACACCGAGGTGGATGTTCGCGAAGCGTCCCGCGCCTTCACCGGCTGGACCATCCAGCCCAAGCTTCCGCGCCGCCCCTATGGCCGGTTCCCTTGGCGGTTCGAGTACTTGCCGGAAGACCACGACGACACCGAAAAGTCCTTTTTGGGCCACACCGGCCCGTTCAACGGCGAGGACATCATCGACATCGTGGTGCAGCAGCCGGCCACGGCGCGGTTCATCTGCCGGCACTTGTACAACTTCTTCGTCGCCGACGAGGTGCAGGTGCCCGCTTGGACCATTGAACCGGCGCGGGACGAGGAAGCCTTGGAAGTGATGATGGACAGCTTCATCGAGTCGGGTTACGAGATGAAGGCGGTCCTACGGACTATGTTCAACTCCGACTTCTTCAAGAACGCCAGGTACGCCAAGATCAAGAGCCCGCTGGAGGTTGTCGCCAGCACCCTGAAGCTGGTTGGAGCCTACCAGTATCCCGAGCCCAGCATGACCAAGCTTGGCCCCGAAACCAGCTACATGGGCCAGTCTCTACTGGACCCGCCCAGCGTCGAGGGATGGCAGACAGGCTCGGAGTGGATTAACAGTGGCTCGTTGCTGGCGCGAATTAACTTCGTCGCCGACCGGGTGGCAGACACCGCCATGCCCGGCGTGCAAACGATTATCCAACACTTCAAAAATGAGGGCGTTGTAACCCCTGAGCAATTGGTTGACGCGTCCCTGGAGTCGGTGGGTTTCCTGGAGTTGGGAGACGACACCCGCCGCCAATTGCTTGAACACGCCGATATCGGTGGGGACCTGGACTGGAACGACGAAGCCTCTTCCGGTACCCGGGTAGGCGAAATGCTGGCCTTGGTCGGCGCAACTACCGAGTACCAGTTCGGATAGGCCTGCCGCAGCCAACCGCATCATATCCAGATTTGGAGGACTGACATGTCCTTGGTCACAGTAGGTTCCGGGCGCTGCTGGCAATACAGCCACAACGTAGGCATGAGGCAAACGACAGGCAAGGGGTTCAGCCAACCCGTCGGGGTGGCGGTCGGAAGCGACGGGTCCGTGTTCGTCGCCAGCCGGAACAACCCCCGAATCACCAAGGCGACGCTGGACCACGAGTACATCGTGGAATTCGGCATAGGCCGGTTCACCTACCTGACCGCCGTGGCCGTGGACGCTGACGACAATGTCTATACAACGGACGAGTGGCTCCACCAAGTTTCGGTGTTCGACAGTCAAGGCGCCTTCCTGAAGAGTTGGGGAGAGCCGGGGACCGGAGAGGGTCAACTGCACGGCCCATCCGGTCTGGCATTCGACGCCGACGGCAACGTCCTCATTGTCAACAGCCTCAACAGCCGGGTGCAGAAGTTCTCCAAGGACGGCGAATACATCAGCGGCTTTGGCAAGAAGGGCAGCGGCCCTGATGAGATGGACCTGCCTTGGGGTATTGCCATCGACAACAATGGCTGCGTCTACATAGCAGACTGGAACAATCACCGGGCCCAGAAGTTCGGGCCTGATGGAGAACACCTGCTCACCTTCGGTTCAGGCAAGAAGACCGGCGTAGCCTTGGACGGCAGTACTCCTTACGCTCACGCCACGGTCGGCGACATCGGCATGAACCCCAACGACCTGAACCACCCCACAGGTGTCGCCGTGGACGGCGACGGGGACGTCTACGTGGTCGATTGGATGAACGAGCGGGTGGTGGTGTTCAGCCCCGACGCCCAGCCGGTGGCGCGGTTCCGCGGCGACGCCCACGACCTTTCTCAGTGGGCCCAGATGACCCTTGACGCCAACCCCGACATGGTGATGGCGCGCCGCAGGGTCAAGAACCCTGAAATCCAGAACTACTTCCGTCTGCCCGTCGCCTGCATATTCGACCAAGCAACCGACCGCCTGATAGTGTGCGATACCCAGATGTGCCGGTTACAGGTCTACGTCAAGGACCGGGACTACGTTGCCCCGCAGTTCAACTTGTAGAGGGCTTGAGGAACAATTCCAGACGCTGAAGCGCACGTTAGCAGATGGAGGGCATGATGGGCCAATGGAATATGCAGTCAACCCCGACCCGCTACGCGTATGATGCCCGTGTCGAAGCATTGCGCAGTGACGCCGAGATTGAAGGATTTGCGATCAATCCGGCTTCGGAGTCGGATTTCCGGTCATTTTTTGATTCAATTCCATTCGCTCAAAAGGCGAGCGTTGTCCTCTTGGATAACGGGAATCTGCGAGCCGTTTGGAAAACCGCTGACGGGGACCACGTTGGGATTCAGTTCCTTGGCGATTCGCAAGCTGAGTACGTGATCTTCAAACGCCAGTCGACATCTCAAAACGTTTCGCGAGTGGCCGACATTGACACGCTTGATGGCCTCAAGAAACAAATTCGTTCATTTGACCTCGCGTCATTGCTTAACGCTTGACCTACGGTGAATTACCCGACGGAGACCACGTTGTCCGGTATGCCAGACCGACCAGCGTTCACGAAGATGGGAGTATAGACGGGTCTGAATTCCGCTTATGCCAAGGCGAGTCAGGCTTATCCGTCAACTGGTTGGAATGTTTCGCCGATCTTACGAAGTTACAGCAGCTTGACGAAGTAAGGCGACTTTCACGTTTGACCATGAGAAGGAGGGGGCGTTTGGCGGAACTAAACGTCGGCGCAACGAAACAACATCTGGTTCGTCAATTACCCTCGCTTCATTTTGTCAACAGTCCGTTGTCGGCCACAGACATCCATGAACCTGACCCATCACACAGCGAAATTACCGGATTACCTCCCGAGGACTCTCCAGAGAGTGCACTCATTGGTGACATGATTGCCGAGTGCATTACACGTGTACACCCTGTGGCGCCTTAAGCAAGACCGACAGCACTTAGCACAACGTACAAACCCTAGTCCGGCAGGGTAGTAATAATATCCCCGGGTTTGATTACCCCGTCCGTCATTATTTCACAGCTGATGCCGCCGTTGTCCCACAGCGCCTTGTACAGGCCCGGCTGTCCGAGAAGGTTTTCCAGGTAGAGGCACGGCTGGGTTATGCGGTGTGCCCTCAGGCGCACTTCACCCACAAAGAATTCGGTCCCTATCAACTCGTTTATCTCAACGTCCCGGGTTATGACGTTCCGCCTGCACTCTTCCGGTTTGACCGTTATGTCAAACTCTTCCTTGAGCCAGTCCAGAATTTCGCTCTTTATCAGGGTTACCTGCCTACCCACCTCGGGCTTCTTGGAATAGGTGCCCGTGCCCAGGAGATAACGGTCGCCCTCTATGCCGCGCCCTGCCAACGCGTTCAACTGTTCCATTTTCTTCATTGGGGCGGACATACGGTCCGTCGTGAACAACGCAACTACCGTGCCGGTGCCTTTCATTGATGAAACTCTCTCCTCAATAATTTAATCTTGTTCATGCAAGCCTGGACACGTCAACGAGGACCGTTACTCCACCGGTTGTGACAGGCGGTTGGCGTACACTTTGCCTTCCTTCATAACCAGCTTGATGCGGGCCTGGTCCTGCAAAACCGTGATGTCCCTCAACGGGTCTCCGTCAACGGCTACCAAATCAGCCAGCTTACCTGCCTCTACGGTGCCGACCTCCTTTTCCAGCCCACAGCACTCGGCGGCCCAGCCGGTGCCCGCCACGATTGCCTGCATCGGCGTCATGCCTGCTTCCACCAAGCACTCCAGCTCCTTGGCGTTGTTGCCGTGCTCCCACCCTCCGGCGTCCGTCCCTGCAACCACCTTCACCCCGGCGTCCAGGGCCTTCTGGACGCTCTCGATGTGGTTCCGACGGAAGTGGGCAGCCTCGTACTGCGCTTCCGGAGTGCCCACTTCCCGATGGAAGATGAACACTGTGAAGGTCGGGACAAAAAACGTTCCCTTGTCGGCCATCATTTTGAGCAGTTCCGGGTCTTCGTTCAAGTAAGACCCGTGCTCGATGGTGTCTACTCCTTCCTCGATGGACATTCTGAGGCCGTGACCGCCGACGGCATGGCTGGCCACCTTCCTGCCGTGGATATGGGACTCCTCCACCAACGCAGCCAATTCCTCACGGGTAAAGGCCACGTCCAGAGACCCGTGGTGCGGCCTGGCCCACCCTGTCTGAAACACCTTTATAAGGTCCGCGCCGACCCGCACCACTTCGCGGACCTTGGCCCTTACCTGGTCGACCCCATCGGCTACGCCTACGGGGAGATTCGGGTCGGGCGATGCTGGTTGATGGTGCCCTGACGGGCTGGACCTGTCGGCCATGCCATGGGACGGGGAAAGGGGAGTCGTCGCTACCAGCAGTCTCGGCCCGGGGACCAAGCCCTGATCCACCGCTTGCCTGAACCCCACGTCCAGCCAACCGCAGTCGCGTACCGTTGTATAGCCGGTGAGCAAAGTTTCTTCCATCACCTTGGCGATCCTCAGGTGGCGAAGACTTTGGGACTCGGCGAAACCCCACCTTCCCATTAGGTCGTAGGTAAAGGAACTCAGGTGGTCGTGGCAGTCTATAAGACCCGGCAACAGGGTCATTCCCTTGGCGTCGATAACCTCGGTGTGTTCGGGCGCCGCCAGTCCCTCCCTCGGACCCACCGACTCTATACGACCGGCGTCGTTCACCAACACGGCCGCGTCTTCCAACAGTGGGCCGCCCGTGCCGTTAATCAACGTCGCTCCGGTTATGACTTTCATCGGTTACTCCTTCACGTCAGTGGCAGTGCCCGTTGTGATGCGCGCTTGGCGGCACGTCCAGCACCGGGTTGGTGTCAAAGAATCCCACCGGTTTCAGGGTGAACCCGCAGTAGGCCACCGGCGATATAGGCCAGTCCTCGGGACGCGGCACGTGATGGTAACCCAGCGTGTACCATAGCACCAGGTCCGTGTTTTCCACGTTCCGGTCGTTCTTGGTGTAGTCCGGCAACCCCGCGCCGCCGGGATGCTGGTTCGGGTACGGCCCTGTCGCCGCCAACTGGTCTTTGTCGTAGGGCGTAACCCACAGGTGCTTGGCCATAAACCCGGCCCGCTTCATAATACTGGCGCTGGGATGGGCAAAGGGCAGGATGTTCTCTCCGGGCATCAGCTTGTAGCCCACCGGCCTGCCCAAGGCGTTCTTGACTGATGGATTGGACACAACCCAGTAGCGCCCTTTCATAGGGTCGATGACCCTCTGGGCTTCCAGTTCCGTCTTCAGCGGCGTCGCCTCGGCATAAAACGCGTTGCCGTGGGGATTGTCGGGACCAAGGGGTTCGGCCACGGTGTTGATTTCATACGCCGTATTGGTCCCGCCGTCCACGTCCATGTCCATTCGGAAGTTGAAGAAGTGTTGGTGAATGTGGGCGTTCAGTTGAGGCGCTACCAGCGTGCCGTACTTCGGCGTCTCCCCTTCGGGGACTGCCGCCGTATTCACAATGCCAGTCAGCTTTATCTCCATCTGTATGGAGCCGTCCTGGTAGAAGTACCAGAAGAAACCATACTCATAGTTCCCCACCGTGGCGATGCTCGATACCACCAATCGCCTGGAACGCCGCACCTCCGTCTGCCCGGTGCGCCAGTCCACGTGCTTCCACAGGATGCCGTAGTCTTCCTCGTGCATACAGACGGCATTGGGGATGGTGAACGAACCGCCCTTGCCGTTATTCAACACGGCGTCGAAGTAATAAATCTCTCCCAAGCAGTCGCAACCCAGCGTCAACGAGTTGGTCAGGGAGCCGATGCCGTATTCCCCGGCGTCGAAGGCGTTTTTCCGGTAGTGGTCTTTGCTGGGGTCGCCGTATGGCACCACCATGTCCGACAGCGCCGCCCTGTACATTACCGGCCTGACCCGCCCTTGGTCTTCGTACCCGACGGTGTGGAGCACCAACCCCTCCCTGGGAGTGAACCCAATACGCATCCGCCACTTCTGCCAAGCCACGCTATGGCCTTCAACTTGGAAGCTTGTGCCTTCCGGTTGCACTATTTCCAGCGGCTTCAGGTCCTTGCGGAACTCCCACCCGCCCTCGTCGGCAAACTCGGCGGCGTAGTTGCCGGGCTTGGGCGGCAAGGGCACCAACCCATAGTCGTCCACCCGCACTACTTCCATGCTGTTCAGGTCAACCACCGCCGTAACCCCTTCTATGGGACGGGCGTAGCCGTTGTCGGTCGGGCTGCTCCGCACGAAGTTGCGCGCCAGCACCAACCGCCGGCCCTCCTCGTCGTCGAAGCCGTAGTTCCCCGCCGACCATGGGTCCACCATCACCATGTTCGGGTCGGTTATGCCCCGTTTCCTGATGGCCGCCTGAAACTCAGGATTGGCCCTTACCAACGCCTCGCACTCCACAAATTCGTCGAACATGACCCGGGGCTGCACGCCCGGTATGTGCTTCCAAGAAGTCACCCTTTTTTCGTTGAGGGAGACCACCGCTTCATAGGTCGCCCCGTCGTCGTTGTCCAGGATAACCAGAAAGGCGTTTCTTTCAATGGGATCGCTACCCTGAAACCCGAGGACCACATCCTTGGCCGGCTCATGCAGAACGATAGTCTCGAAACGCACACGGGCCCCGAGATGCTGCTGGGCCTTGAGGATGGACGAAGCCTCTACGATCTCCTCCGGCGTCAACGGGTCCAGGGGATGCAACACGGAAAGCCGGTCCACACCATGCGCCTCTTTCTCTACTGGAATAGCCATCAGGACCTCCTGCGAGCGGACTTCGCCGCCAGAATACGTTTCACCGTTGTCACTTCCCCGGTATGGCCAGCACCCTCACCTAGGGTGGATCGTTAAGTGTAAGGATACCACGGTGCAGTCCCATAGGGCCGTCGCTTGGCATGTAATTTACTTCCTGGAAAACCAAAGGATGGGCGATACCAACTATTGACATCCCTATAGGGATTTGGTAGCTTTTGGCGCGACCTTTTGGGTGTGCCTCAATGTATGCGGCCCCCGAGTAGCTTTTACCAGTGGCAAAGTCGGTATTACTTGCCGATGGCGTGGCATCCCATAAAACGCGAGGTGTGTATATGCGCTCTAGGGTGTTCCTCAACCCAAGGTCTTTAATAATCGTTCCACTTGTGTTGCTGCTGATGATAGCAGTTGCCTGCGGTGGCACTGCGCCGGCCGAGCCGGTTGTGGTGGAAAAGGAAGTAATCAAGGAAGTCGAAAAACCGGTGGTGGTGGAGAAGGAGGTAATCAAGGAAGTCGAAAAGCCGGTGGTGGTGGAGAAAGAGGTAGTCAAGGAAGTAGAGGTCGTTAAAGAGGTTGTCAAAGAGGTATTGGTGAACCCGACCCAGGAGATAACGCTGAAGGCCGGCAAGGCCATTGAAGCGATGGAAGATACGGCCATGGGCCCGGTGGTCCCGGCCGAATCAGGCGAGCCGATACTGGGCGGCACCGCGGTCTGCCAAGCCTACTCCGCCCCAACGTTCTTCGATGTTCACCGCGGCGCGGCGGCCAACGACGTTCTGTGGGACAGCCCGTTTTACAATGGCTTGATCGAGCTGAACCCGGAAACCGACGACTTCTTCGATGTTCGCGGTGACTTGGCCACCAGTTGGGAAGTTACTCCGGACGGGTTGAGCTACGTGTTCAACCTCCATCCTGACGCCACTTGGTGGGATGGAGAACCCGTCACCGCCGAGGACGCCGTCTGGAGCTTGAACCGGATGGTGGACCCCAACGAGTCCAGGCCTCGGGCCGGTCTCATCAAGCCGTACTACAAGGACAGCGAAGCCGTCGATCCACATACCGTCAAGGTAAACACCAACTTCGTGGCTGCGGCTTTCGGCGGGTACCTTGGGTCTGACTATATGAAGATCATGCCCAAGCACGTCTACGCCCCGGCCCCCGACGGTCAGGGTGTCGACGCCAACGACTGGGAGACCATCGTAGGCAGCGGGCCCTTCAAGATGGTGAAGTACCGTAAGAGTGAAAGCGGTGAATATCTTCGCAACGAGAACTACTTCAAGACCGACAGCGAAGGACGCCGCCGACCCTATTTGGACCAGATAGACATCCACAGGATCGAAGACCGCGGGTCCGTAGCCGCGGCGGTGCGGACTGGCCGCATCGAATTCTCCTGCGGCGGCAGCCGCATTGACCTAGATGACCTGCTGGTATTGGCCGAAGAGCTGGGCGCCGATCTCAGCACTATGCAGGGCGGCAAGCTGACCGGCGGCAGGCTGAATGTGTACCTGGACGTGCCGGGCCTGTTCTTCGGTTACTGGTTGAATACCAACCTTGAACCCTACGATAACGCCAACGTCCGCCGGGCGATTCACCTCGCCACGGACAGGCAAGAACTTATTGAGGCCATCGGTCCCATAGGCACCGAGTTGCTCGGCGCGCCGATGCTCCCCAACAGTTGGTTCGGAAAGTCGGAAGCAGACGTAGCACAGTTGCCCGGGTTCCGGCAGCCCAAGGATGACGATATCGCTGAGGCCATTCGGTTGATGACTGAAGCCGGCTACGGCCCGGACAACCCGGTGGAGCATGTGCTCCGGTTCCGCAACGTAGGCGTGTATCCCAGGCAGGCGCCGGTGATCAAGAACCAGCTCAAGAAGATCGGCATCGAACTGGAGTTGGAGCAAATGGAGAGCGCGGCTGGCTTCAGGGCCTGGCAGGTTGCCGACGCCGACATCGCGGTGCAGGCTACTTCCTTCGGTGTATTTGAAGCCGACGTGGTCATCAACACCTTCTACCTGCCCAAGGGCGGCGGCGTCGGTGGCCGGAACTACCCCAGCTACATGCCCGATCCCTTGGTTACCGAGTTGGCCAACCAGCAGGCCAGGGAACTGGACCAGACCAAGCGGGCGGCGATAATCCAGGAACTCGAAGACCATCTGCTGGACAACATGGACTCCGCTTGGATAGGTATCATGTGGAGAGGCAGCGGACGCTTCGCCTTGGACCACATCAAGAACTTCTGGCTGGCCCAGAGCGGTCAAGGTGAACTCAAGTACGAGCACCTTTGGCGGGAGCCGCGATAGCCAGACCCTGTTTCCATCTTTCGGCGTGAGGCCGTAAAAGGCAACCCGTTCGTGCTGAGTGAGTCAAAGCACGAACGGGTTCTACCTATATGGAGGTGAGATGACCCAATACGTGATAAAGAGGGTGGGCCTTTTCATTCCCACGATCATTTTGGCCTCCCTCATGATTTTCAGCCTTATGCGGCTCCTGCCAGGAGACCCCGCGTTGCTGAAACTTCTGGGTGACGAAGGGTCGGTCCACTTCACTGACGAGGACCTTGCCCGGGAAAGGGCAAGGTTGGGCACGGACAGGTGGCTGCCGATCCAGTATGTCGCCTGGGTAGGCGGTATGCTCAAGGGCGATTTCGGTGAATCCCTGTACTACGAGACGCCGGTCAGCGAAGACCTAAGGGAACGGCTCCCTGTCACGGTCCAGCTCACCATCATGGGCATAGGCCTCGCTATCCTGATCTCGGTCCCGGTGGGAGTCCTCTCTGCGGTAAGACAAGACACTCGACTGGATTATGGTCTGAGGGTGTTCACTATCAGCGGGGTGGCGCTGCCCACTTTTCTCACCGGGATACTCATAGTTTTCATCATCAGCCGCTGGTTCAACTGGACCCCGCCTTTGGGCTTTGCGCCCATCTGGGAAGACCCGGCCAAGAACCTGCAACAGATGATTCTCCCGGCAATTGCATTAGGGTTCTACGATTCGTGCTTCATCGCCAGGGTCACCCGATCGGCCATGCTGGAAGTGTTCCGGGAGGACTACATACGGACCGCCCGGTCCAAGGGACTGGCGGAGTGGTTCGTAGTGGGCCGCCATGCTCTCAAGAACGCTTTCCTGCCCGTGATAACCATCATCGGGTGGCAGTTCGGCAGGGTCATAAGCGGGACGGTAATCATCGAGACTATCTTCCTGGTTCCTGGTATGGGTCGGCTGCTGATCGACAGTATCCTCCACCGGGACTACACCATGATTCAAGGACTGGTGGTCTTGGTAACGCTCCTGGTGATGCTGGTAAACTTGACCGTTGACCTCCTGTACGCTTGGCTGGACCCCAGGATCCGCTACGCGTAAACCTCAAGTGGGGATTAGGTGATATGACGACTAGAGGCATAGGATCAATTGCCGGGTCTCCCAGTCTGGGTCGAAGAGGACTGGACAAGCTCGGCCCTGCTTGGGAAGGCATTCGGCACTTCTCCAAGCGGAAACCGCTGGGTGCAATGGGCGGCGCGTTGATGCTCCTTTTGATACTGGTTGCTATCTTCGCGAACCTGCTCGCCCCCTATGATCCCTACGAGACGAACCCGACCGAGTTCCGGTACGCCAAGCCCGGCGGCGCCTACCTGCTCGGCGGAGACGACGTGGGGCGCGACGTTCTCAGCAGGATTATCTTCGGCACCCGGTTGGCCCTTCACGTGGGGATAGTCAGCGTTGTTCTGGGAGCGATAATCGGAGGCGCCCTGGGTATCAGCAGCGCCTACGTGGGAGGTGCCTTCGACCTGCTTGTGCAGCGCGTCATCGACGCCATGATGGCCTTCCCTGGACTCGTGCTGGCATTGGCGATCATGGCCGTACTGGGGTCCTCTGTGAACAACGTGATCGCCGCACTTGTAATTGTATTCGTCCCTGGGATTACCAGAATCCTGAGGTCCCAGGGATTGAGCATCAAGGAAATGGACTACGTCCTGGCGGCCCGCGCCATGGGTTGCAGTTCCGCGCGCATCATGCTTCGGCACATTCTGCCCAACTGCGTGGCATCCCTGATAGTGCTCTCCACCATCACTCTGGGGTGGGCCATCATCGTGGAAGCGTCGTTGAGCTTCCTGGGCGCCGGCGTACCCGCGGACATGCCCTCCTGGGGCGGGATGCTCAGTGGCGCCGCCCAGAAATTGATTCAGGTGGCTCCGTGGCTGATATTCTTCCCCGGATTGGCGATAGCGTTGGCGGTGTTCTCCGTCAACCTGTTGGGGGACGCCCTGCGCGACGTTCTGGACCCCCGCCTCCGCGGGACCGGTTCGGGCTAACCCTCTCTTTTGCCCCAGGAAGAAAGGGCCGCACAGTGTTGCGGCCCTTTTCATCTGCCATGTACCCGGAAGAGATACCGCTATATTCTGAACGCAAGGAGACAAATGTGGCCGAAATGCTTGGCGACTTTAACGCGTTGCAGCAAGCGATAGCTGCCAGCGACGTGGACGCCGTGGTGGCGATGTCACCCGAGAACGTTCCTTACGCCTCGGGTGTATTGTTGTGGACGCAACGCTTCATCCGCGACCGGTTGGCCTTGGTGGTGCTGCCCAAGGAAGGCGAACCCGTTTTCATCACCGCCACCAATGAGGAAGGTTACGTTCGTGAGAAAACCTGGATTGAGGACGTTCGCGGTTACGTGCAGCATCGGTCCTCTCCGGTCCAAGTGTTGGCCGACGTGTTGCACGAAAAGGGCCTGAGCGCTGGTCGCATTGGCATAGAACCGGGTTATCTTTCCTCCGAACACTATAGGGAACTGGTCGATGCCATGCCCGAAGCCAGTTTCGTTTCGTGCGAAGACCTGTTCAGCAAGGTCCGCATGATCAAGACACCGGCGGAGCTGGAAGTGCTCAGACGTGGAGCGATAGCGACTGAGCACGCGCTGATGGCTACCTACTCCACTGCCCGTGCGGGCGAGACCGAACGTAACTTGGTAAACAGACTGGGCGGCAACATTCTGCAAGCCGGGGCCGATTTGCCCGCCTTTTTGTACCTGACCGTAGGCCCCAACACCGGCCACGCTCATCCCGATCCAACTCAACTGGAAGTCCGTGAGGGCGACCTGGTCAAGACCGATTGCGGCGGCTATTTCTCAGGATATTACTCCGACATCGGGCGTACCGCCGTAGTCGGCAGGGCAACCCCCGAGCAGCGCTCCATTTACGACAGATTGATGGAGGTGCATAAGGCTACCATCGAAGTTATGCGTCCCGGGACCCCTGCGTCGGAAGTGTTCGAGGTAGCGGCGCAGGGCTATCGAAGGGTGGACATTCCCTTCGGCTTGGCTTTTGCCGGACACGGAGTCGGACTCTACATCCACGAGAGCCCAATGCTGGCCGCCAACGACCATACCTTGCTGCAACCCAACATGGTCTTCGCGGTCGAGACCCGCGTCAGGTGGCCCGGTGAACAAGGGTTCCACATAGAAGACTTGGTGGTGATCAACGACGACGGTCCGGAAATAATCACCACCTTCATGAACACCGATGAACTGATGGTGCTTTGATGTCGACATCGGGGCCGCACATTCCTATCCAGCAAGACCCAGTTTGTTGCGCGCCTGCCAAGGCCGCAACAAACAGCCGGGCGGACACGCAAAACACGCGGGTTGACGCTGCGCCGGCCCTGCTCCGTTCCGGTCGCGGCCCGACCAAGGGCATGATACTGGTCCCCGGTGGAGAGTTCCTGATGGGCACCGACGATCGAGAGGGCTACCCATCGGACGGCGAAGGGCCGATACGAAAAGTCCGATTGGACCCATTTTTCATCGACGCTTGCGCCGTCACTAACGCCCAGTTTGCCCAGTTCGTCAAGGTCACCGGCTACAAGACCGAAGCCGAGACCTTCGGCTGGTCCTTCGTCTTTCATGCCCTCGTCCCGCCCAAGGCGGCCGCCACGGTCAACAAGGCCGTGCTGGAAGCGCCCTGGTGGTGGCCCGTCACCGGCGCCTGCTGGCGCCGGCCGGAAGGCCCGGGCACCAGCGTGGTCAAACGTCCCCAACATCCCGTGGTGCACGTTTCGTGGAACGATGCTTTCGCTTACTGCCAGTGGGCTGGCAAACGGCTGCCCACGGAGGCCGAGTGGGAGTGCGCGGCCCGAGGCGGGCTGGAGCAGAAGCGCTACCCTTGGGGCGATGAACTGACCCCCGGCGGCAAACATCTTTCCAACATCTGGCAGGGCCGGTTTCCAGAGCACAACACCGGCGACGACGGCTACGCCGCCGCCGCGCCCGCCCGCTCTTTCGCACCCAACGGCTACGGTCTTTACAACATGACCGGCAACGTCTGGGAATGGTGCGCCGACTGGTTCAGCCCGTCCGTCAAGTCGAGTCTGCCGGACCAACCCGGTGCCGCCGAGAACCCCAAGGGCCCCTCCTCCGGCACATCTCGCTGCATGAGGGGCGGCTCTTACCTGTGCCATGCGTCCTATTGCTACCGCTACCGGGTAGCGGCCAGAAGCTCCAACACTCCCGACAGTTCCACCGGCAACCTTGGCTTCCGTTGCGTGCGTGACGTGTAACCTGCCTACCAGACGTGTAAACCGACTATACCGAACATGCAACCTTCCAACGCCTAGACCTACAACCCGATCATGACCTGCTACAACCCGTCATTCCCGCGCAGGCGGGAATCTATATCCCCAACCACATCCCAAACACTTTGCAAGGAGTGAACCCCATGCCTGACCGGCCCAACCTCGTGTTCGTCTTTAGCGACCAGCAACGCTACGACACCATGAAGTGCTACGGCAACGACTGGATCCAAACCCCCAACCTCAACTCTCTCGCAACGCAAAGCTTCGTGTTCCGTCGCGCCTATGTCACCCAGCCGGTGTGCACACCGGCCCGTGCCTCCATAATGACCGGCCTCTACCCCCATACTGCGGGGCCGGTGATAAACCGCCTGACGTTGCCGCCGGACACCAAGACCATTGCGGAGATGATGTCCTCAGACTACCTGTGCGGGTACTTCGGCAAGTGGCACTTGGGCGACGACGTAATCCCCCAGCACGGGTTCGACGCTTGGGTCAGTACCGAGGACGGCCACCGGGCCGAATACACCAAGCGGGAGTACCGTTACCGCTTCAGCGATTACCACCAGCACTTGATCGCCAACGGTTTCACCCCAACCCCTGACAGCGAGGGGCGGCAGCGCATGTTTGGAGACGCCGAGGCCAGGGCTCCCATATTTTCCGCCAACCAGCGGGCGACCTTGCCCGAAGAGTTTCAGATGGCGTCGTTCCTTGGCGACCGGGCGGCAGGATTCATCCAAGAGAACAAGGACCGCCCATTCGTTCTCTACGTCAGCACTTTCGAGCCCCATTCCCCTTATATTGGCCCCCTTCAGGACATGTACGACCCGGCCCAACTACCCGTCGGCCCGGCATTCTTGAAGAAACCGGACGGGGCATCGCTGCTGAACCGCTCCAGGGCCGATTATTATCAACAGTATATGGACGGCCAAGGGAATCAATACGACGACTACTACATGCAAGAGTACGCTGCACATAAAGAAGACATAGCTACCGAGGCAGGTTGGAGGAGGCTCCGCGCACACTATTTCGCCAACATCACATTAGTGGACAGGATGGTCGGCAAGATTACCTCCGCCCTGGACAGTGCAGGCATCGCCGATAACACGGTGGTGGTGTTCACCAGTGAACACGGCGACCTCCTGGGAGACCACGGGATGCTTGAGAAGCGGTCCTTCTACGACGAGGCCGCCCGGGTGCCGTTGTTGATGCGGGTGCCCTGGCTCTCCGCGAATCAGACGGACATTGGCGGCGCTGTCGGTCAGATTGACTTGGTGCCAACCCTGCTCGACCTGCTCGGACAACCGGTGCCGCGCCACTTGCAGGGCAGGAGCCGCCTGCCCGTGCTCCAAGGGCAGGAATCTCTTGAGGATAACGCCGTCTTCGTCCAGTGGAACGGGCACAGCGAACAGGTGCCCGAACGGGACCTGGGCACAGGGACAATCAACCGCATGATCACCCAGCCTTGGCGGTCGGTGGTTTCCGGCGGGTGGAAGCTCAATCTGTGCGCCGGCGACCAGTGCGAGTTGTTCGACCTGAACAGCGACCCCTATGAGCTGAACAACCTTTACAACAACCCGGACCAACGGGACAGGGTTCGTGACATGGCGGCCATGGTCCGCTTCTGGCAGCTCCAGACGGGCGACAGGGCGCCTCTTCCTACTACGTAAGAACTCATCGCAGCGGGCGCGGGGACGGCCATGGTCTTGAGGAACACGGTTTCCGATAGGAAACAGCCGTTCCCCGCGCACCGACCGGTGACTTGAACAGGTCTACAGGCTATCGGGACGCCAGTACCAGGTTCCCTGGCTGCAATTCGTCGCCCAGATGGGCTTGCAGCATGTCTAGTACCTGGAAGTCCCATTCGGAAACGAAGGTGATAGCGGTGCCGGGACGCCCCATCCGGGCCGTCCTGCCGATGCGGTGGACGTATTCCTCCAGGTTGCCCGGCATGTCGTAGTTGATAACGTGTGACACCGCCGGTATGTCCAGCCCCCTGGCGGCAACATTGGTCGCAATCAGAACTCGCAGGTCGCCCGACCTGAAGCGGTTCATAACCCGTTCCCGGTGGCCTTGCGTCATGTCCCCGTGAATCGCCTGTGCGTCGTGCCCGCGCTCGCGCAGGTAGGCCGTCAGCCGGTCAACGCCGACTTTGGTCCGCCGGAAGACCAGCGCTTGATGAATCAACCCTGGCTCCCGCAACAACCCGTCGAGGGCGAAGGGGCGGTCTTGGTCGGCAACTTCATAGTAACGCTGGTCCACCTGCTCCACCGGTTCGGCATCGCCGCCTACCCTTATCCACTCAGGGTCATCCAAGTAACGCTCCGCCAATCTCTTGATGGGCCCGGGGATGGTGGCGGAGAACAACAAGGTCTGCCGGGACCGTGGCGTGCGCCGCACAATGTAGTTGATGTCGTCGAAAAAGCCGATGTCCAGCATCTGGTCCGCCTCGTCCAGGACCAGCGACTTGATATTATCGAGACGCAGATTGCCCCTTTGCATGTGGTCTATCAAACGGCCGGGGGTCGCCACGATTATGTGAACGCCCCGGTCAAGGGATGCGATCTGCCGCGCCATCGACTGGCCGCCGTAGATGGCAACCACCTTCACGCCCGAATACTGCCCCAAACGGGACAGTTCCCCTGTGACTTGCACCGCAAGTTCCCTAGTCGGCGCCAACACCAACGCCTGCGGTTCGCGACCCCTGCGGTCGATCCCTTCCACTAACGGAATCCCGAAGGCAGCCGTTTTACCGGTCCCGGTCTGGGCTTGACCTACCACGTCCCGCCCGGCACGCACCAACGGAATTATTTGTTGTTGTATGGGCGTCGGCTCATCATAGCCCATGCTATCGAGCGCCTGCCCTACTGCTGCCGAAACCGGCTCTGTCCCAAAAAGCCGCGGCTTCTCCTCATATTTATCCGGGGCAACGGACTCAGGAGTTACAGGGCGCTTGCGGGGGCCGGCTTGGTTACGGCGTCGGCGAGGCTGGGGAGATGCAGGTTGGGACGGTTCTGAGGGCCGGTCCAGTGTCAGGACATCGGCGGTGTCATCAACTTCGAGGGGTTCGCGGGGAGATGAAGGCGGCGGACGGAAACGAATAAAAAAGGCGCTGGACAATTTGCGGGTCAGTTTACCTAGAATCAGTGGTCCCTCCAACAGCACAGGCCGGTCAAAGAACTCATCACAATCTGGTGTAGCACAGCCGACCAATGATCACTAAATAATGTATTCGACGAAATTGTAGCACGATTATCGAAACTTGTGAAAGTTATAGCAATCATGGTCTATGAATCGAAGACAACGACACTTATAGTAAAGTCCGGCAGCGGTCCGCTGCATTACGATTTACATTAATAATACCGAACTTCGTAATATTTTAGAACGTATATTACAACGATTTCATTCTATTGACTTAATAATCTGGATTTGCTAGTTTGTAGCCCAATTATCAGGGTGCCCCGGCTGCTCCACGGGTCACATAACCCCACATACGGTGACCCCCGCACATGACCTCATACACCCCATAAAGTGATGGAGGCGTGAAAATGGCGCACCACCCGCGAATGCGTATGTCCCTCCCCATGGCCATTCCCAAGTTCAACACTGGTAGAGCACTGATCATTGCCCCATTACTGCTGTTGTTATTCATCGTTGCGGCCTGTGGCGGCACAGCTCCCGCCGAACCGCAGGTGATTGAGAAAGAGGTCATCAAGGAAGTCGAAAAACCGGTTGTGGTTGAGAAAGAGGTTGTCAAAGAGGTAGAGAAGCCGGTCGTAGTAGAAAAGGAAGTGGTCAAAGAAGTGGAGGTTATCAAGGAAGTAGAGAAACAGGTGCTGGTGATTGCCACCTCCACGCCTGCGGCGGCGCCGCTTCCCACTGCCGTCCCGGTCAAAATGGTAGGAGTCCCTGATTGGGTGAGCCAAGGGAAGTACGGCGGCGTAGTCCCCATGGGAGTCCTCTCTCCCCCGGACAAATGGGATATCCACCAGTCGTGTTGCGTCGGCGGCCCCGCGGGCGGCGGCTCCATATGGAACAACCTGCTGGTCTACAACCCGGTCAACACCGACCAGATCATCGGCGACTTGGCGGAGAGTTGGGAACTAAGCGCCGACAATATGTCCTACACTTTCCATTTAACCGACGCCCAGTGGTGGGATGGCCAACCAGTCACCGCAGAAGACGTCAAGTTCAGTATCGACCGGTGGGCCCAGGATGGAGTTGCCCGGCCCCGGGTCAGAAGGGTGAAGGGCTACGTTAGCGGCGCCGAGGTTATCGACCCCAAAACGGTCAAATTGAACCTGCTTTTCCCCGGCGCGCCGGCCCTACAGGACTATCTGGCTGTATCTTTCATGAAGATATACCCCAAGCACTGGGTGGAGACACTCCCCGAGTCAAACCCGGAAATCGACTTTGAACCACTGGAACTTCTGGGGTCAGGTCCTTTCAAGCCGATAAAATATTCTCGCGGCAGCTCTTGGGAGATGGAGAAAAACGAGGACTACTGGAAAGAGGGGCGACCTTTCTTTGATGGCTACAGGGTAACGGGCATCAAGGACAATGCCCGGAAGATCGCTGCTATCCGCACCGAGCAGATCCTGATGTGGGCCTACGCCACCGCGGGTCTATCAATCAAGGACGGAGTGACGCTGCGGGAAGAACTCAAAGACGACTGGGACTTCCCGTTCGTGATGCCTCCTATCGCCGGCGTGATGATGAATGCCAACAGGAAACCGTTTGATGACGAGCGCGTCAGAAGGGCCGTATTCCTGGCCATAGACCGCAAGGAAATCCTCGACGGTTGGGGCTTCGGACAGGGTTGGATGGGATCACCTTTCCCGCCGGGCTCCTGGTACGCAGCCTCCGATGAGGAGGTGTCAACCTGGCCGGGCTTCCGGTACGTCGACGGTTCGGGAACTCCCCTGACCAACGTCTACGTGGAAGGCGCGCAGAAGGACCCGCGGGACTTGGACGAGGCCAGGCAACTCCTCGCCGAAGCCGGGTATCCCGACGGCATCAAAGACGTAAATTTGATAAACCACGTGGTGCATAAGGAAGGCGCCGCAATCGTGCTGGCGCAGTTGAAGCGCGTTGGGATTGAAGCGACCCCGATGCAGCCTGAGCCGGCCGTTTACTTGGCCAGGCAGGCGGACGGCGACTTCGACATGATGTTCACCCGCTACGGCCTGAACATCGTCGACCCCGACGACATACTTGGCGCTCACTACCTGCCCGGCGGTTCGCGGAACAGGATCGATTGGACCGACGACGAGCTCATAGAGCTTGCCGACCAACAACGGCGCGAGCCTGATCTGGAAAAACGCAAGGAGTTGCTGGGGCAGATCGAGCAGATCATTGTGAGCGGAAAACCTCACTATACCCCGGTCCTCTGGGCCCAGTTCTACTTCCGGCCGTTAAACAAGAAAATCAAGAACTTCCAGCCATGCCAGACTTTGCAACTGTGTTTGAACTTCGAAAATCTCTGGCTGGATGAACAGTACCACAGCCAGTTCAAGTAGACCGCGCAGGAAATCAGGTTGCCGGTCCTGTCTCATGGACGGGACCGGCAACCATCGACTACGGTCTCCTTAAAGCCGCCGCTGAGCGATGTCGGGAGAGTCCATGGGAACGTATCTCATAAAACGGCTCGGCCTATTCGTCCCCACGCTGGTCCTCGTCTCTATCATCATCTTCGTGGTAATGCGCATTGTACCCGGAGACCCGGCCCTGCTCATATTGGCTGGCACGGAAGGGGAAGGAGAATACACCGAACAACAACTGAATGATTTACGCGTAAGCCTGGGCACCGACAAGCCTATATACACTCAGTACGGCAAGTGGATCTGGGGAGTAGTCAGGGGAGACTTCGGAGAGTCCTTCTGGTACCGGGGAGTCCCGGTAATGGACGAAATCAAGAAACGGTTCCCAATCACTTTCGAGCTGGCGGTGCTCTCCATTCTTATCTCCTTTATCTTGTCGGTCCCGATAGGAGTAATCACGGCTGTCAAGATAGACAAGTGGCCTGACTACTTGGGAAAGGCTTTCACCATCAGCGGCGTGGCCCTGCCCACCTTCTGGGTGGCAATACTGGTGGTGTTTGTGTTGGCCCGCTTCTTCAACTGGCTGCCTCCACTGAATTACAGCAACCTTTGGGAAGACCCCATCTCCAACCTCCAACAGTTGATATTCCCGGCGTTGGCCTTGGGGTTCAACAACACGGCGTTTCAGGCACGGGTTACGCGCTCCTCGATGCTGGAAGTGCTCCGCGAGGACTATATCCGGACCGCCAGGGCTAAAGGGCTGGGAGAAAGCCTGGTCCTTTTCCGCCACGCCTTGAAGAACGCCTTCCTGCCGGTAATCACCGTTTCCGGGTGGCAGTTCAGTCGTCTGTTAGGCGGCGCCGTCCTGGTGGAGATTATCTTCCTTGTACCGGGCACCGGCCAATTACTGGTGGACAGCGTGGCGGTCAGGGACTTCAACGTAATACAGGCCCTGATATTCCTTGCTGCATTCATGGTGCTGACCATTAACCTGATAGTCGATCTCATGTACGGATGGCTTAATCCCAAAGTGAGGTATGGCTAGCTGACAATGCACTATCACTCCTCCTTCAACCACTAATTCACCTCATGGAGGACCCATGGCGCGCCAGCGTTCCGCAGAGCAGGATCTTCCACAGGAAAGGCCGGTCTTAACGCCTACACTGGTCACAGTAAGGGCGGGACTGAGCTTCGCGAGAAAAAAACCTCTTGGGGCTTTCGGCGCCATTGTCCTTGCGGCCATGGTGCTGATCGCCATTTTGGCTCCCTGGATAGCGCCTTTTGACCCCTCCGAGCCCTACGTTGAACGGACCTTCAGCGCCCCAGGTACGGAGTTCCTGCTGGGCGGTGATCAAATTGGAAGGGATATTCTCAGCCGTCTCATTTACGGGGCTAGGATTTCGTTGTTTGTGGGGTTGATCAGCGTAAGCATAGGGATTTCCCTTGGCTCCCTCCTTGGGGTCATAAGCGCCTACTTTGGAAGCAAGATCGATCTCGTGGTGCAACGGCTGGTTGACGCGTTCCTCGCATTCCCGGCAATCATCCTGGGACTAACCCTGATGGCCGTCCTGGGGTCCTCGGTCACTAACATCATCATTGCTCTCTGTATCGTGTTGGCGCCAGGATCAATCCGAACGGTCCGGTCCCAGGCATTGGCTATCAAGGAAATGGACTATGTGCTGGCCGCCAGGGCCATCGGAGCAAGCGACTGGGGCATTATCTTCCGCCACATGGTGCCCAACTGCTTTGCTATCTTCATCGTTCTGGCCACCATAACTCTCGGCCTCGCCATTATCGTCGAGTCATCCCTCAGCTTTCTTGGCGTGGGCGTGCCGCCCAACGTTCCCACATGGGGCGGTATGCTTTCCGACGCAGCCTATACCGACATCGGAGGGGCGCCCTGGCTGTCCATATTCCCGGGTGTCGCCCTGGCATTGGCCGTTTTCGCAATCAACTTTCTGGGTGACGCCATGAGGGATGTTTTGGACCCTTGGCTGCGGGGCCGCTGACACAGCCGCATCTAGAGCGTGCCAGCCTGCGCGGCAAGCGCCAATGGACCACACGCGGTGATTTGCGGTTTACCGCTACCCAGACCGCAAGCCACCGTTCAGCTTGAATTCGTCATGGCAGACCTTGTCGCTGGGAAGACTCGTTTTTCGTATGAAGCGTATCCTGCCGACTTGGCTGTATTTACAGCGGTTATCGTAATATGTTTGTCGAATACTTCGTCACTGTTCGTGTAAATATTCACTATTGACAATGTAAACTTCATTTGTTAGCTTGTACGCCACTGTTGCCACCTGGATGGGAAACGTTGAATTTGCGTATGAATACCATCATTTCAGGCGGTGAAACGGGCGGTCTAAACCACATAAAGGGATGGAGGTACGAACATGGCCTACTGGCGACTTTGTAGTCCGAAGTTTCTCGTGGTGACCCCGCTGTTGCTCTTATTTTTCATAGTTATGGCCTGCGGCGGAACGGCCCCTGCCGAGCCGCAAGTGATTGAAAAAGAGGTTATCAAGGAAGTCGAAAAACCGGTCGTGGTTGAAAAAGAGGTCATCAAGGAAGTCGAAAAACCGGTTGTGGTCGAGAAAGAGGTTATTAAGGAAGTCGAGGTTGTCAAAGAGGTTATCAAAGAGGTCCCGGTAGTTGCGCCCACGGTGGCGCCGCTGGGAGCAGGCGAGGCTGATGCGCTGGTAGTACCGGCGGCTTCAGGTACCCCCAAGTTGGGCGGCATCGCCATCTGCCAAGCCTACTCCGCTCCTACCTTCTTCGACGTGCATCGGGGGGCGGCGGCCAACGACGTCCTCTGGGACAGCCCCATGTACGTCGGTCTGGTCGAGCTCAATCCAGAGACCGATGACTGGCTCGATATCCGCGGCGACTTGGCGACCAGTTGGGAGGTGACGCCGGACGGTCTCAGTTACGTGTTCCGCCTTAACCCCAACGCAACGTTCTGGGACGGTGAGCCGATCACCTCCGAAGACGTGGCATTCAGCTTGGACCGGATGGTGGACCCCAATGAGCCGCGCCCACGGGCCGGTTTGATCAAGCCCTACTACAAGAATACCGAAACCGTAGATCCTCACACTGCGAAAGTGAACACCACCTTCGTATCCGCGGCATTCGGCGGTTATCTCGGCTCGGACTACATGAAGATATACCCCAAGCATGTGTACGCTCCGGCGCCGGACGGCCTAGGAAAGGACCCGAACAAGCTGGAGGACATCGTAGGGAGCGGGCCATTCAAGCTTGAGAAGTATAAGAAGGACGCTTTCGGCGAGTTCCGCAAGTACGACGGTTACTGGAAATACGACAGTGAAGGTAACCAGAGGCCTTACCTGGACGGCATAGACACCCATATCGTAATCGACAGGGGAACCTTGGCAGGTCTGGTAAGAGTGAACAAGATCGACTTCTCCTGTGGCGGCACTCGCATGGAGTTGGCGGACACCTTGGCTCTGGCCGCTGAGCTTGACGGTCTCGACACCTACTTCGACCTTCCCGGCGGATTCTCCGGGTTCTGGCTCAACACCAGCCACGCCCCGTGGAACGATCCACGGGTCAGAAAAGCGGTCCACCTGGCCATTGACCGCAAGGAAATGACTGCTGCCATCGGCCCCATTGGCTCCGAATTGCCCGGTACCCCCATGCAGCCCGGTTCCTGGTTCGGCAAATCGGTGGAGGAAATCGCCGAGTTGCCCGGCTTCAGGCAGCCCAAGGACGAGGACTTGGCGGAAGCCATCCGGCTGATGACCGAGGCCGGCTACGGGCCGGACAACCCCTATAAGGATACCCTGCGGTTCCGGAACGTCTTCATTTACCCGTTGCAGGCGCCTGTGGTGAAGGCCCAACTGGCCAAGATAGGCATTGACTTGGAATTGGAACAGATGGAAAGCGCGGCGGGCTTCCAGGCTTGGGAAAGGGCTGACGCATCCATTGCCATACAAGCCACTTCCTTCGGAGTCTTTGAGGCCGATGTCGTCGTAAACACTTTCTACATGCCCAAGGGCGGCGGTGTTGGCGGCAGGAACTACCCCAGCTACATGCCCGACCCGATAGTGGTCGAACTGGCGCAGAAGCAAGCCCAGGAATTGGACAAGACCAAGCGGGCGGCGATCCTGCAGCAACTGGAAGACCATCTGCTGGAAAACATGGACTCGGCTTGGATAGGCCTCCAGTGGGGCGGTCACATGCGCTACGCTTGGGACCACATCAAGAACTTCCACCGTGCCCAGAGCGGCCAGGGCGAACTGAAATTCGAGCACATCTGGCTGGACAGGAACTAGGCCCAGCCTGACCTGATACCCACGCGGCAACCCTGGGGATCCAGTAATCCCAGGGTTGCTGTTTGCATGGAGGGATGATGACCTATTACGTGGTGAAGAGGCTGTTGCTCTTTATCCCCACGTTGATACTGGCCTCTATCCTCATTTTTTCATTGATGCGTGTGCTTCCCGGAGACCCCGCATTGCTCCGGCTGGTGGGAGACACCGGTGCAACGGAATGGACGGCGGAGGACCTGGCCCGTGAGCGGGCGCGCCTGGGCACCGACAAGCCCTGGTTGGTACAGTATTTCAACTGGGCTTCCGGGATGCTGCGAGGGGACTTCGGCGAGTCCATGTACTACGACACGCCCGTAGTGGACGACCTGAAAGAAAGGCTCCCCATCACCATCCAGTTGACCGTCATGGGCATCGGGTTGGCCATATTGATGTCGGTCCCTCTTGGGGTCATCTCCGCGGTCAAGCAGGATTCCTGGGTAGATTACATAGCGAGGGCTTTCACCGTCACCGGGGTGGCGATGCCCACGTTCCTTACCGGAATTCTCATCGTCTTTATTCTGGTGGTCTCTTTCAACTGGCTGCCGCCGTTGGGGTACGCGATGATATGGGAGGACCCGGTAAGGAACTTGCAGCAGATGGTGCTTCCCGCCATTGCCCTGGGTTTCTACGATACGTGCTTTATAGCGCGTGTAACCCGCTCCGCAGTCCTGGAGGTATTCCGCGAAGACTATATACGTACCGCCCGGTCCAAGGGTTTGGCCGAGAGGCTGGTGGTATACAGGCACACTCTTAAGAACGCTTTCCTGCCGGTAATCACCGTTATCGGCTGGCAGTTCGGTCGAGTACTTAGCGGCACGGTAATCATAGAAACCATCTTCGTAGTCCCCGGAATGGGCGGTCTTCTGATCAACAGCATCCTTCATAGGGACTTCACCATGATCCAGGGACTGGTGGTCCTGGTGACGCTCATGGTAATGAGCGTCAACCTGGTGGTTGACATGCTGTACGCCGTACTGGACCCCCGAATCCGCTATGCGTAAGCCGGACATAGGACAAGGGTAAATGGTTAGTAGAGATGTAGGCTCGTTGGAAGGGCAGATGACGCTGGCCAGGCGTGGTATGGACCGCCTGCGAAGCGCAAAGGAGACGGCCAAGGGGTTCAGCACCAGGAAACCCCTTGGGGCGGCAGGGGCGGTCCTGGTATTGATCCTGGTGTTTATAGCTGTCTTCGCTCCCCTGTTGGCGCCCAAGGACCCCTACCATGTAGACCCGGTTGGAAACAGGTACTCGGCGCCGGGAGGCGAGTTGATCCTGGGCGGCGACGAGGTAGGCCGTGACGTACTCAGCAGAATCATTTACGGTACCCGGCTGTCTCTCCACGTTGGCATATTCAGTGTAATCCTGGGTATAGCCATTGGAGCGGTCCTGGGCATCAGCAGCGCCTATGTCGGGGGCAAGTTCGACTTGGTGGTGCAGCGCATTGTTGACACGTTGATGGCTTTTCCGGGCCTCATCCTGGCATTGGCCATCATGGCTGTGTTGGGCTCGGGGGTGTACAACGTCATCGCCGCTCTCGTGGTTGTTTTCGTGCCTGGCGTCACGCGGATAGTCCGGTCTCAATCCCTCAGCATCAAGGAGATGGACTATGTGACCGCCGCAAGGGCGCTGGGCTGCGGAGCGACCCGCATAATGGTCCGGCACATGCTGCCCAACACGTTCGCTTCCCTCATAGTGCTCTCAACGATCACCTTGGGCTGGGCCATCATCGTAGAGGCATCCCTGAGCTTCCTGGGCGCCGGTGTACCGGCCGACATTCCGTCTTGGGGAGGCATGTTGAGCTACTCAGCCCAGCGGTATATCAAGGTTGCGCCCTGGCTCATAATAGCTCCGGGCGTCGCCATCGGCATCACCGTGTTCTCCGTCAACATGCTGGGAGACGCCCTTCGGGACGTTCTCGACCCCCGACTCCGGGGCACGGGCAGCAGCGCCTAGCGCAACAAGCATCATTGGCTCCACGTCGTTGCCCAAAAGGGCGTGGAGCCAACTATAATCAAAGCCGATGGTTGGAAGACCCAAACGGTAAAGTTTGTCCGGGTGCTTCCATCGTGCTTTGTGAGACTCCTTAAACACGACACTGTACGTATTCTCTTGGTGAACATGGCGCCGGTCGCCATCTTGTCCGTTGTCGCGCTGGCCTGTTCTCCTTCGCAATCGGGCCCTTCTCCAGCGCCGACTATTGCCGTAAAGACCCTGTTGCCCGATTGGGCTCCACACGTTACCGCCAGCATTCGCACCGGCGATTTGACCGGTGACGGCAGCCTTCAAGTGTTCGTCTCCGAACCTCAGCGTGAACAGATCGTCTGGCTGCGCGGCCCGGGTGACTGGACCGAAATCACCCGTGGAATGCGGCAACCGGTCAGGTCTCAGGTTGTGGACCTGGACGCCGACGACGACCCCGACCTGTTGGTGGCCAACATCGGCCAACTCTATTCCGTAAATGACAAGGTCGGCCAAGTGGTGCTTCTCCGCAACGACGGCGTTTATCCCTTCGAGCCGTTGGTGTTGCTGGATGACGTAGGCCGCGTTACCTGCGCCGAAGCGGCCGATCTGGACGGCGATGGAGACTTGGACATCGCGGTCTGCGTTTTTGGTCACAGTGACGGTCAGGTGATGTGGCTGGAACAGGAAGACGGCTTTGTGTTCTCCCCGCATGTCTTGGACCCGCGCGCAGGGTCCATACACGCTTTCCCCTTCGACGCGGACGGAGACAATGATTTGGACATAGTCGTGTCGCTGTCCCAGGACAGTGAAGAGGTCATTTTGTTTCGCAATGCTGGCGAAGGCATTTTCGATAAGGATGTGCTGTTCAAGTCCGACCTCCGCTACTACGGCATGTCGGGCATTGAATTGACCGACCTTGACCGGGACGGCGACACCGACATACTGGTCACCAACGGAGATACCTTCGACGGGCGTCCTCCGGAGCTTCTCAAACCGTACCAAGTGCATGGCCTGGCTTGGCTGGAGAATGACGGGCAAGGGAGGTTCACCTATCATGACATCATCCGGCACTGGGGCGCTTACGCAGTCCGGGCTGTAGACGTAGACCAAGACAAGGACATGGACTTGGTGTTAGGGGCCCATCAATTTCCCGAGATGTTCCCCGAAGAACCTCTGGCCAGCTTGATTTGGCTGGAGAACGACGGCAAGCAGAACTTCACCCGGCACAACATCGAAGGAGAATTGCCGCCGTTGGTCATTACCATAGATGCCGCCGACCTCGACAGCGACGGCAACACAGAGATACTGCTGGGAAGTCTTGACCTGAGCGGGGGCGAAGCGGGCCACAGGCTGGCCTACTTCAACGTCCCCTACCGGACGCCCGGCAACCTGTGGACACGCCGGATCGCGGCAGCGCCGCCGTGGGCATGGGCAGTGACAGGCGCAGCTTTGGCCGGAGTGTTGGCACTGCTCGTTAAGGCAACACTGACAGGTCGAAACAGTGACTCCGGCTCCGGCCCGTCAGACGGCCCGCTCGCGCCATGACATTCACCGGCCTTGTCATGCTCGCCTCCGGTTTCCTGCTGGTGACCCTGGCTATCGTTCCCGAGGTCACCAGACTGGTGCGCAGTCAGCCTCCCGGCACCCGGTGGCTGGCCGCACTGGCCAAGCGGACGCCAATCTACTACGGGTGGGTAGTCTTCGCCATTGCATCGTCTACCAGCTATGGCGCCCGTCCCGTCATGTCCGCGGCGACTCTTTCCGTCTTTGTGGTTCCCATGACCACTCACTTCGGGTGGTCCAGGGGGTTGTTCGCCGGGGCCTTCAGCTTGGGTGGATTGTGCGCCGTAGCCGTCATGCCGTGGGTGGGAAGGTTGATAGACCGCTACGGCTCCGGGGCGGTAATCGCCGCAGGGTCGGCAATAGCGGGTTGTTCCGCCATCGCCTTGGCCTTCGTCGGACAAGTCTGGGCATTCTACTTGGTGTACGTTCCCGGCAGGATAGTATTTTCCAGCCTGCTGGAACTCGGACCCTCTACAGTGGTGAGCAATTGGTTCATTCGCCGAAGGCCGGCGTCATTGGCCTTGTTGAGCATCAGCCAAGGGATCGGCTTGGCGGTAATGCCGTTGGTGGCCCAACGGATTATCGGCGGCTGGAGTTGGCAGACGGCGTGGGTCTGCCTCGGCGTGTATACCGTGGCGCTCGGCGTCGTCCCTCCATTGTTGTTCATGGCCCGGAGACCGGAGGACTTGGGGCTGCAAGCCGACCCTGTGCCTGATGGTCCCGAAGGTCAAAGCAGTCCGCCTTCGCGGGGCCGGCCTCGAGCGGCGGGTGACCTCTCTGAATCCAGCTACACGGTCCGGCAAGCGTTGCGCACACGAGCGTTCTGGGCATTGGCAATATATGCGGGGGTAAGTTTTATGGCCCAAGCCGGTGTCAGCGTACACTTGGTCTCGCATTACATGGACCAGGGCCTCCCCGGCTCCGAGGCGGCGCTCACCATTAGCGCCTTCGCCACCGCCCAAATCGTCACTTCTTACCTTTGGTCCAAGCTGACGTCATGGTTACCGGCCAGAATTCTTCTCGCTCTGGCGGGATTCTCTCTGGGCATCGGTTCCTTGACCGTGGCCTCCACTTCCTCGCTGGAAGCCGGCCTGATTGCCGCATGGCTAGTAGGCACGGGCGTCAGCGGGGCCACACTGTTATTGAGGCTGACATGCGCCGATTACTATGGCCGCCAGAACCTCGGGACTATCACCGGACTGATTCTCTCGGTGCAGACGGCCGGCCAAGCAATGGGACCTGTCGTAGCGGGACTCATATTCGACATCACCGGCAGCTATTGGGCGTCCTTCATGTTCTTCGCAGTCACATCATTACTCTCGGGCATTCTGGCGTTGTCCGCCACCCAACCTGACATTGGAAACGATCGGCAAAGACCCGAACAGGCGGAGACGTTGTAGACTTACCATCGAGAGTACGCCGGGGTACAATCAGCCTCCAACATCGCAAAAAGTCACTATGGGAGACACCAATGCAAGCCCGAACGTACAGATCCGCCAGTAAGGAGTTATTGGAGCAAGCCTCAAACGAGTTGGCGGCTGGGGACGCGCGGCAAGCCTCAGAGAAAGGTTGGGGCGCTGCTGCCCAAATAGTCAAGGCCGTGGCCGAGCAGCGCGGTTGGCCGCACAATCAGCACGCGCTGCTTCACCGGATCGTAGACGACCTGGTTAAGGAAACCGGAGACGCCGAACTCCATCAACTGTTCCACGTCGCCAATAGTCTGCACATCAACTTCTACGAGAACTGGGCCACCTTAAATGGAGTTGCGTCCGGAATTCGCTCCGTCGAACAGTTTGTGGAAAAGTTGGAACCTCTCCTCCTTGAAAGCGGAGAATAAATTCCTCCTTCACATCACCGCAACACCCTGCGGAAAAAGCTAAGTGCGTTCTCTCCGGCCAGCTTCCTGATGTCGGTATCCGAATAGCCCCTGCGGATAAGCCCCCGGATAATGTTCTTGCCGTCGGCGGGGGACTCCAGACCGTCCAGGTACGGTGCCGGAAGCTGCGACTCGTCCCTCCCCAGCATTACGCGGTGGAACGCAACATGGTCGCCAACGTTGGTGTCCGTTCCGATGCCCACGTGGTCGATGCCCACCAACCGAACCATGTAATCGTAATGGTCCAGCACGCACTCTATGTCCTGCTCCGGGTCGTCGCTCAGTGAGTTGGGGACGGCCGTCACCGCGATAAGGCCTCCTTTCTCGGCGCAAGCCGACAGTTCCTCGTCGTTCCGCGTGCGGGCCGTTGGTCTCAGTGTATAAGACGCGTTGTGGCTGAACGTCACCGGGACTTGGGAGAAATTTATGGCATCCATCGCCGTCTTGAAGGATGCGTGGGAGACATCGATGGCCATTCCAAGCTGGTTCATCCGATCGACCACTTCGATCCCAAAGTCGCTGAGGCCGCCGTCGTTGCGCTCGTTCTGCCCGTCTCCCACGAAGTTCTTACGGGTATAGGTCAGCCCGGCCAGCCGTATCCCCATGCTGTAAAACGCGTCCACCTTGTCCAACTCGCTGCCAATGGCCAAGTGCTCCAGCGTGGGAAAGAAGCCCACGTCCCCGCGCTGTTTGGCCGCTTCGATCTCGTCAGCGTTGCTTACTTGGACCGCCTTGTCGGTCAAGCTCAAGTCGGACATCATCAAGGCGACTTCGGTTTGCAGGTCATCGAACCGGCTGAAGGACATGTCGTGGGTATTAACGAAACCCCTGAAGGCATTGGACGTAGCCACCGCCGTCCATCCGCCGTGCCGCACCGCATCGTACCCCCACTCGTACCTGTTGCCGCGCAGGTATTCCACGAGACGGGTCATGTCCTCCGGGCAAACAAAGGGATGCTGATGGACGTCGACCATTATCACGTCCTCGATCAAACGCTGGTACCGGGTTTCCTGCTCATTATCCAGAGGTACGGTCGACGAGGGTACCCTGTCTATTTGCCGGGCAAGTGGAATGTCTCTGGTCACCATGTATTTCCTCCCATGTCAGGACAATAGGACCGAACGGCGGGTTACCGGCTGAGGACGGGCCTTGTTACTACGTTCAACCCTGTGAGTGAGCTTCCCTGACGCACTGCTCCAACAGGTCCAGGGCTGCCTTGGCGAACACCCACATGTTGGCTTCACGGTCATCGTCGCCGGTTTCCACTGTAATCGAACGTTCCACGGGACCTGAAACCGCAATGCAAGCATGTCCGGCGGAATCTCCGTAGGCATTGCCGGTTGGGCCGCTTGCGCCCGTTTCGCTCAAAGCCCATGTGGTGCCCAGTGATTCACGAACGGTGCGGGAGTTCAGCATCGCGTAGGGCTCGCTGCTGGCCCTTATACCGGTCATAGCCGAGTCGGGCACCTGCAATAACCCCTGCTGCGCCACCCGGGTGTAGATTACGGCGCCGCCGCGGTAGTAAGCCGAAGCGCCCGGCACTGCCACCAAGGATGCTGAAATGAGGCCGCCGCACGAAGATTCGGTAACCGCCAGGGACTCCTGGGTTTCCTTGAGCAGGGCGCCAATCGACGCCGCCATTGAAGTGAGATCGGGCATGACTTCCTCCTGGACCAATTCGTAGTTCGAATATCGCCGCTGACTATTCTACCCTATGTTAGTATATTACCAACCTCCGTTCCCTGAATGGAACACAAACCGTCCCGCTGCGAGGAGTTCTCATGCCCGGTACCAGCCCGCAGGAAGTTGTATTCTGGTATGACTACTCCTGTCCTTATTGCTACATGGGATTGGTCAGGTTGGAAACACTGCAAAAAGAAACGCTTTTCTCAGTGGACCGCAGGCCTTACCTGCTGCGTCCAGAAAGCGACACACCTGTCTATAGCGAGAAACCCCACGAGCCTGCTATCCGCAGGTCCCACGTCACCTCCTTGGCCCACGAGGCCACCACCTTTGCGAAGGAACAAGGGATGGACGCGGAATTCCATCGCGCCGCTGCAGAGGCCTATTGGCGGTCAGGCGCCGACCTGGGAAGTCTCTACGTGCTCAGGGACGTAGCGAAAGCCTGCGGATTGGACTGGGAAACGTTGGTTGACCGGCTGGTGTCCGGCCATTACAAGGACTCGGTAATGGAGAAACACGAAGCCGCTGTCAAGCAAGGCGTCGCCGGAACACCCTCATACCTCATCCAAGGACGGATGTACACAGGCAATATAACCCTGGAAACACTGCGCTCGGCCATCGCCGGGACAGCTTGACCGCTGACCCGGCCTTGCGGTTAATCAACCGTCTCAAAGACGGCGCACTGACCAACTCGTCATGCCGGCCCCAGCTACGTCACCCCGTCATTCCCGCGAAGGCGGGAATCCATTGGCTTTGGTGAACACCCCTCTATCTGAAACAGGGTTCCCCCCTGAACGCCTTCTCGCTCCGGCCCAGTGGATTGTGCTGCTGGTCCAACCGTTGGGGGCCGGACCATTGGGAAGAAGGTACATCGGGAATCCTCTCGTCCGGTGCTGCAATGTCCATGTTCAGATAGTATGAGTCGGCCGGGGTGAACACACCGTAGGCCACTACCATCACATGCCAACTGCCCGGCTTCGGATTGGCCACAGTGAGATACTCAGGCGAGTCGAGCGTGGCCCCCCTGAAATCCCTGTGCAGCACGTGCCCCGGTGCGCACAGAAACATGTCCAGGTCATTGGTTGGGAATCGGGTCCAGTTATGGAGCCAGCCCAGCTCGAACGACGCCCGGTCGGTGCCGGGAGGAATCTCGAACGGCACCAGTATAGTCTCGCCGGGTTGTATGCGGCGAGCGGGCTGCGGTGTTGACTCGTAGTCAAACCTCCGTATAGTCACCGTTGCTCCCACGTTGCCGTTGTTGGTCCAGTCGCCTTGAACGGTCACTTTCATCAACCCGGGTTCCATTGCCGATTCTTCCAGAAATGCGCCGAATATGGCCCCTTGCAGGTTTACGAACCCATCGCCGATGATAAACCGGGATCGTCCATATACGTTGGCGCTGTAGACCGGGTAAGACGTCCCTCCACGCTTGGCGCCTTTGACGTAGACCTCGATCGAATTCGGCAATGCCGCCGGCACCGGATTGGAGTCGATGTCAACGCCTGAGAAATCAATGACAACAAAACTGGTGTCGGCGCCGACTTCAAAGACAAAGTCCCGCGCCCGGCTGGGGCTAAGACTGTCTATGCTGGTTGAAAACCCTCCATTCCCGAGCGAAACGTTGGGCAGCGCCTCATCGAGCGGCACCTGCGCCAGTTCATTGACAGCCTCGCCTGACTTAAGGGCATCGAGGGCGGCGGCCACATTCATATAGCCACTGCCTTGAGAGCGCGGTTTCCAGTCGCCGGACAAGCTTGTGCTACCCGTCATGATGGCGCTACGAATAGCCAGCGGACCCAATTCAGGACTGTTGGCCTTGGTCCATGCGCTCAACAGCGCCGCGCCGCCGGCTACCGCAGGCGCCGCGTATGACGTGCCGGACCCGAAGCCGGTGAATCCCCCGGTCACCAGCGAATGATTGAAGACCCCTGTCGCCAGGACGTCGGGGCCGGTCCTGCCGTCAGCCAAGGGGCCGCGGCCGCTGAAGTCGGCGGGCCTGAATTCGTCGGTTGGGTACATAGCCAGACCTTGACCGGGCCAGAAGTAATAGTCCCAGAAAATCCGGGTATGCACCGGGTCGCTGGCTGCCCCAACGGTTAACGCACTGAACGCAGTGCCGGGACTGCTCACCGATACCGGCGCGGGCCCCTCGTTCCCTGCCGCCACCACCACGACTATGCCCGACCGGGTAGCGGCGTCTATAAGCCGCTCCCCAACCGTCCTGCCGTCGAACATGGCGGCGCCGCCCAGGCTCATGTTCACTACATCAATGTCCAGTCCGCCGGGAATTCCGGCTTGATACTGGAGTTTTTTTGTGATGGCGTGGTCGACCGCGGCGGCGATGATGGAACTGGCCGCGCCGCCGCCCCCATGGGGAAACACCTTAATGGCGTAAATTGTGGCTTCCGGAGCTATGCCAACCAAAGGCGCCAGAAGATGGTGGCCTGAAGTGAAAAAAGTGTCCGGGGGCAGGTGAGCCTCGAAGATACCTGCCAATTCAACGTCGGCAGGTTCTCTTTTGTCCAGCACCATAAAGCAGTTGGCAGCAATTACCCCGGCGACGAACGTTCCGTGATTGCCGTTGGTGGGCCGGGTAGACCCCTCGAACCTGGTCCCCGCGTCAGTAGACAAGTCCGGCCCCGCTATTACTCTTCCCTCCGGTGACTCCACGTCCCCCGCGCCGGACAGGCAGTCGTGGCTTGCATCCGTACCACTGTCTATTACTGCAACTATAGTACCGGCTCCCGCCCCGGTTTCCGGCCAAATGTCGGCTGCCCCGGTCACCTTGGTTATGTAACTCGGAAACCTGTCCGGCAGCTCGCCGGGCTTCAGGCTCAAGCCCGTGCTTTCAAAGCCTTGAGCCGGCCTGACCAACCGGCCTTCCAATTCCAGGTTCTCGCCCGGTATGGGAGGCAATTCCACGATGACGTCTTTCTCCACACCGGTCACCAAAGGATGTCGATGCAGCAGTCCTAAACTCCCCGTGGGCACTCGCGCCGCGACGGCGTCAACATTCTGGTACTGAATCGTTACGACACCGCCCATGTCGCCTATAGCATCGATGATCCGGTTATATGGCTTGGCAGCATGAACGATAACCCCAATCCCGTTCCTCGAATCGGAGCCGACGGGGCCGTGAGCATTCAGGTCGGAGCCCGGGAACATGAGAGCCACAGCGGACATCGCCAATAAGGAGAGGTAGATTATCAGCGCCTTTTTGAACGTCCCGATTCGCATCCTGTCCACTACCCCCGCCGTGACACATCCCGGCCTGAATCAAATTTACCACGGGCAAATTACATAATCCAATAATACGATATGGCTTTCGCAAGAGGATTGCATTCAGGCTGCCGAGCCTACCGGAAACCCTGTCTTTCAGGCACGGCCCCGTATACGGGATTCCTTGCAACAGGAAAGACAGGATAGGGAAAGGTATGGCTGGATACCTGCGAAGGCTGGTATGCCGAGGTCAGCTTACCGGACCCTTGTGCCGCCGAATGGTGGTGGGATCGTTGCTACGGGTAGGCCATAATGAATGTAACGACTTCCTCGGCAGCCGCTTGGTCCCGTTGTGCATCGTTCAGGTTTGTCGTGATGACGGCGGGCGTGACGGCGCCACCTGTGGCGGCGCTCAAAATGCCGGCTCGGCGTTTCGCCCGGACGATGTCGTCTCGGTCGGCTGTGAGCGAGACCTCCACTACCACATGGCGGTTGCCTTCATCTGAAATGATGATGTCGGCATCGTAAAGGTCTTCGGACTGCTCCGGGGAAATGAAGCCGTTTCGTACGGCTTGAGCGATTATGCTGTTTAGCTGAGGCGCGACGGGATCGTTCTGCGTCAGCGCCAAGTAAGCATTGTCCAGACCGAACCGAGCTTGAGCACGGTGCAGAACCCTGAATCGGACCCTCCGTTCGTAGTCGCTGCCTTCGATGTTTGAAAACCTGCCCTCCAACCTGTCCATCCTGGTGTTCAATTGCGCTAACTGCCGGTTGTTCTCGGCTTGACCGGCTTCCAGACTCTCCAGCCGCCGATTGGTCTCGGTTTGGGCGACCTCCAGACTCTCCAGCCGTCGGTTGGTCTCGGTTTGGGCGACCTCCAGACTCTCCAGCCGCCGGTTGGTCTCGGTTTGGGCGACCTCCAGACTCTCCAGCCGCCGGTTGGTCTCGGTTTGGGCGACCTCCAGACTCTCCAGCCGCCGATTGGTCTCGGTTTGGGCGACCTCCAGACTCTCCAGCCGCCGATTGGTCTCGGTTTGGGCGACCTCCAGACTCTCCAGCCGCCGGTTGGTCTCGGTCTGGGCGACCTCCAGACTCTCCAGCCGCCGGTTGGTCTCGGTCTGGGCGACCTCCAGACTCTCCAGCCGCCGGTTGGTCTCTAGTTGGCCGGTTTCCAAGCGGTCTACCCTGGTGTCTATTTGGGTCAGCCACTCGTTGATGGTCCGGTAGCTCTCCTGCGTTAGTTGGACGAACTCGGCGAACCGGGCGGGCAATTCCAGGAGTTCCTCGCTCAACAATATCCCGCGAATCGTGTCGGCCCATTCAGGCTGTTCTTTCAGGATGCGGACCAGATCGGCAATGTTATTGATGGTCGTCATGGTTGCTATTATACCGTCTCCATACCCGATTGGCTCCGCCTGAAGGTCTCCACGTCCCCTGCTATAATCGGTCATTCGCTATGTTGACCACAGTGAGAGGAGATTGCACATGAACTACTGTCCCCGTTGCGGCGCGAAACTTGGCTTGAAGATGGACGGCGGCAGGGAAAGACCTGCTTGCCTGGTGCAGGGATGCGGGTTCATTTTCTTCGGGGAACACTCCATCGGTTGCGGGGGCGTGGTAATCAGGGACAACAAAGCCCTGCTCATCCAGCGCGGCATCAACCCCAACCGCGGCGCATGGCAAATCCCAGGCGGTTACGTGGAGGCGGACGAGCAGATAATACACGCGGTGGAAAGAGAGGTGCTTGAGGAGGCAGGATTAGTGGCGAAGGTTATCGACGTGGTGGGCATCCGCCACGCCAACACGGAACCCAACTCCAATATTTTCGTGGTGTTCCGCTTGGACGCCCCTACTGGCGAACCCAGCTACGACGGTGACGAAACCATCGGCGCGGGCTTCTTCAGCATGGAAGAAATCAGCCGGATGGAAGGAGTCCAGGGCTTCTCCCTATGGTCCATCCAACGCGCCCTTGTCACGCCGGAGGGATCGGGACTCTTGCATGAGGAAACAGAGTTATCGCGGCAAAGGCGCAGTTGGACGTTGTTCGGGGTGAGTCCTGACAAGTCGTTAACTGTTCGACCTTAAATTAGCCTGATTTAGCTTCAAAGGTGCTTCTGGTGGGACCGTGGCATTGACTCGAGACAGGCTGGCAATTGTTTGCGCCATTCTTTTGCCATTCCTATTCTCCACGCATCTCTACGCAACCCCACGCATCTCTACGCCCCATTAACCATTCAATTCCGCATCCCACCGCGACCCGAACCTATCAACGGCAGCCCGTTGAACTGTCGGAGCAACATGGGAGTACAAGTCCGCCGTAATTTTTATGCTGCTATGCCCTAACCGCTCAGAGATAACTTTCAGATGGCTCCCACTCGTCAGCATCAAGGAAGCATGACTGTGCCTGAGGTCATGGAACCTCACCCCATTCAACCCCAATTCACGGCAATAGGCTTTGAACCGATGCGTCCAATCTTCGGGATTCGTCGGTCTTCCGAAACGATTGCAGAAGACAAAGTCGTTTGCACTACAATACATATCGCGATTCCGCAGGGACTTGAAAACGGCCACCGCAACATCAGGTAACTCAACACTTCTGGCCATCCCGCTCTTCGGAGGCGCCAACATCCTGCCGGTCTCACCCCTCACCAAACCTCTCCGGACGGCAAGGACTTTCCCTTCTAAATCAACGTCTCGCCATTGCAAGCCTGCAAGCTCTGACCGCCTCAGCCCTGTCTGAATAGCGATAATCACAACCGAATGGAAGTCGTCACCCTCCATCTCATCAAGCAACGACTGTAGTTGGCTCCAATCCAAGGCTATGGCCTCATGCTTGGCAGACCTTGGAGGAGGGACTGCCTTCGACACATTGAGGTGCCTGGTATGTTCAATTTGGGAAATGTTCTTCAATTGGTCGTTGATGGTCTCAATAACCGACCGTTTCCGCAACAACAGTTTGTCCTCCAAAGGCAGCGGACGCTTCTTCATGTTTTTGCGCTTGGGCGTGATTAACTCCAGGCCTTGGGCCAGCAGTTGATCAAAGAGCGGTTGGGAGATGTAGCCCTTGTCTCCGAAGAGCTTGCCAAACAAGGTCTTGGCCAGGTCCGGCAGGGGCTTGCGGTCATCCACGTTGCCCGGAGTCAGCCGGCAAGCCAGTATTTCGCCTCGGTCATTGACGCTCAGGTGGAGTTTGAAGCCATAAAACCAACCCATCGAGGTCTTGCCCCGCGCGGCGATACCCGCAAAGACCTTGTGGCGGGGAATCCGTTTGTTATGACATACCCTGATAGTGGTGGCATCCACAAAGGCGATGCCGGTGCAGTTGCCTTGGCGCTGTTGCAGGTAGGCTGCCAGTGGGATGATCACCGTAGGAGTCAATTCAACGAACCGGTTGTAGCTGACCAAACCGGGGAATTCGGGTCGGCGGTGAATCAGAACATACTCGGTGTAATAGGCTTTGAAGGTGCGGTAGTGGGACTGGTGAAAGTGAATGAGAATCGTCATGATTTCACTGGGGGACAACCGCGTCGATCGAGCTCTCCGCCCCCCGTCCCGCGCCAGCGTGACTCGACGCCAGTGAAGTTGGAAAGCTTGCCAGAAATCATCGACATTGCAGAACAGCTTGAGTAGACTCATGGGGGATGCCTCCTTGGTATCGTCTACCAGAAAGAATAAACGTTCTTTCTTTAGGGAGGCATCCCTTATCACGAACTCAGGTTACTAGGTACCCGTCTCGGCTACATCCAAGATTCCTCTGGAAAGGTTTTGCCCAACGAGGAGGGTAGCTTAGTGACGGTGAGTTTAGGGGGCAGAGAGTTCGTCCTATCGTTGCCTGCCTGAGCGGAGGATTTGAAGGGAGAAGGCGTAAAGGGTCATGAAAGTATTGGCTGGGATTTTGAACTCAACCTGCCCGTCCTCGTCCCGCTTCAAGTACTCCTCCTCAGGACTATCAAAGTTCGAGTCTAGTTGAAAGCGTTGGTGCCGTTCAGATAGCTGTCCATGAATCAGTTTATCGGTTCCCATGAGTACATAAGGTGCTGGTCAATTGTGTCCCAGATGTCGGGCAGCTTACCCGAGCAGGCTGGGTTGTCGCGTACGTTCGTCCAACAGCGGTCTTCGAAGGTCTCTTAGCCGAAGTTTTAGTTGTTCATGAAGTCGAGCACGAAGACGCTGGTGACGGAAGTGGTCCCCACGAACAAGCGGTGGGGACGCCGTGGACCGAACGGCAGGAGAACTTCATTACCATCGACCAGGGCTGTAAGGTGCGACGATCCGGCAGCCCTTGGACGGATACTTCACGATACCCGAGATCCCTTCATCTATGGCGATGGTACGTGTCTGCTCCACCGCATCAAACATGATGCCAAATCATATTTCTTGGAGGGTCGGCCGAAGGTTAAAATCATACAATCCAACTCCTTTTCCAGGGTAAAGGAATGAAACTCGAAAACCTTACGACCAACGCCTCTGTTCGAGGTATTCTCGCTGGCAGCCTCGTGACCGTTGTCAATGTGAAGTGGTTCGGAGATTCCGCGGTTGAGTTGACCTATAAAGACCCGTCGGGAGCAGTCGCCAACGAGCTTTTGTATCGGGACGACGAGTCTCGCATTGAGATCGTGGAACAAGGTCGCCCATGGAGTTTTGATGGGGATGGCGCCCGTTTCCGGTTGGTGTCCGAAGCCCAGCGGATCAGTCTCGCGCACCTGTTCGACCCGGTTTTGGCAGTGCATACGTCGGACGTTGAGCCATTGCCCCATCAAATTACCGCTGTTTACGAGTCAATGCTCCCAAGACTTCCCCTAAGGTTCCTTTTGGCCGACGACCCTGGCGCGGGTAAGACCATCATGGCAGGACTTCTCATCAAGGAGTTGATGGCCAGGGGCGACATCCAGCGTTGCTTGGTTGTCTGTCCCGGGGCCTTGGCCGAACAATGGCAAGACGAACTCTTCCGCCGTTTTCAACTCCCCTTTGAGATTCTCACCAACGACAAGCTTGAATCCGCCCGGACAGGGAACTGGTTCCTGGAGACTGACCTGGCGATTGCCAGATTGGACAAGTTGTCCAGAGATGAAGACGTTCAACAGAAGTTGCAAGCGCCGGACTGCGAATGGGACCTGGTGATCTGCGACGAGGCCCACAAGATGTCCGCGAGCTTCTTTGCCGGCGAGGTACGATACACCAAGCGGTACCACTTGGGAGAGCTTCTGTCCAGGTTGACACGTCACTTCCTGCTGATGACGGCGACTCCCCACAACGGCAAGGAACAGGACTTCCAGTTGTTCATGGCCCTGATAGATAGCGACCGGTTTGAAGGAATATCCCGCGATAATTCTCCCACCGATGCGTCCGACCTGATGCGTCGCATGGTCAAGGAGAACCTCCTCAAATTCGACAATACTCCCTTGTTCCCGGAACGCATCGCGTACACGGTGCCTTATAGACTGTCCGATCAGGAGGCTGATCTCTACCAAGCCGTGACTGACTACGTGCAAGAGGAGTTTGACCGAGCCGACGCCCTTGCCAACGATAAACGGGCGGGAACCGTCGGCTTCGCATTAACCATCCTGCAACGTCGGCTCGCCTCCTCGCCCGAAGCCATATACCAGTCGTTGAGACGGCGGCGGGAACGCCTCGAGGTCCGCCTAGAAGAGATGCGGACGATGCAAAGAGGCGGGCAACCAGTCCACCTTACGGCGTTCTCCGACTTGGAATTAGATCCTGAGGATATAGAGGACCTGGAAGACTCGCCGGAGAGCGAAATTGAGGAGAATGAGGAAAGAGTCCTTGACCAGGCTACCGCAGCCCAGACCATCGATGAATTGAGGCGCGAAATTGAAACAATAAAGGGTTTGGAGGCGGCCGCGAACCGCGTGCTTAAGAGCGGAGGGGACACTAAATGGACCGAACTGGCAACACTACTGAACGAGATTTTCACCCCGCAGGGAATAGTCCGAAGAGTCAGGGAGTCCTCCGCCCCATACGGCTCGGGCGAAATACCTCGCCCAATCGCCTCTCCCCAACAGAAACTGGTTATCTTTACGGAACACCGTGACACACTCAACTACCTGAGCCGCCGCATCTCCGGCTTGGTGGGAAGGGAAGAGGCAGTCGTCGTCATTCACGGTGGGATGCGCCGGGAGGACCGGCACACCGCGCAAGAGTCCTTCCGCCACGACCCCAGTGTCCAGATTCTGCTGGCTACTGATGCTGCTGGAGAGGGAATCAACCTGCAACGGGCCCACTTGATGGTGAATTACGACTTGCCGTGGAACCCCAACCGCATTGAGCAACGGTTCGGACGGATTCACAGGATAGGCCAGACGCAGGTATGCCACCTGTGGAACTTGGTTGCCCAAGAAACCCGCGAAGGAGATGTATACCGGACCTTGCTGGAGAAGCTCGAGCAGGCCCGCAAAGCCTTGGGCGGGCAGGTCTACGATGTTCTAGGAAAGTTGCAGTTCGAGGGTCGGCCTCTGCGAGAGCTTCTGGTACAGGCGGTACGTTACGGGGAAAGGCCGGAGATTCAAGCTAGACTGACCACTGTGGTGGACAGTGCCCTCGACCAAAACAAACTCCGCGACCTGTTGGAAGAAGGCTCTTTGACGCCCGACATCATGGATGCGAGTTTGGTCCACCGGGTCCGCGAAGACATGGAGCGAGCCGAAGCCCGGCGGTTGCAACCCCACTACATCGAATCGTTCTTCTTGGAAGCATTTCAGCGTCTTGGAGGATCTGCCCGACAAAGGGAACCCCGCCGATACGAGATTACCCATGTCCCCGCTCCCGTTCGTAACCGAAGCTTATCACCCGGCGCCGGACGCACGGTCCTCCGGCGTTACGAACGGATCGCCTTCGAGAAATCCCTGTTGGCCAGCGGTTCCCAAACGACGGCAGCCTTCGTATGTCCGGGTCATCCCCTCCTGGATGCTGTCATTGACCACACCTTAGCAGGCAATTCCAACCTGCTGCGCCAAGGCGCAATCCTGGTCGATGACCAAGACCAAGGAACCCAACCAAGGGTCCTTGTCTTCTTGGAGCATTCCATACGTGATGCAGTCATTACCCGAGCCGGCGGGCGAAGGGTAATTTCCAAGCGGGTGCTATACGTGGAGACCGACTCCACAGGGACCGCCCAGCACATGGAGTATGCGCCCTATCTGGATTACCGCCCACTGGCCGTGGATGAGCCGGAACATCAGGACATTTTAGACCGTTCAGAATGTGCTTGGATTGGCGCGGACCTGGAACAGATGGCGCAGCAGTACGCGGTCAGCAAGGTGGTGCCTGAACACTTGGACGAAATTCGGCGAATGAAGCAACCGCTGATAGCCAAGACCAAGGCGGCTGTTCACGACCGCCTCACCAAGGAGACCGCTTACTGGGACCGGCGCGCGGGCGAGTTGGAACTCCAGGAACAGGCTGGCCGGACCAACGCCCGGCTCAACTCAACCCAGGCCCGCCGCAGGGCGGACCTGCTGCAGGAGAGATTGCAAAAGCGAATGGCGGAATTGGACTTGGAAGGGCAGATTTCGCCGTTGCCTCCAGTCGTTTTGGGAGCGGCATTAATTGTGCCCGCCGGTCTGGTCCGGGCGATTGCCGGATCTTCCTCGGAACACTCCGGTTCCCACGCAAGGGATACTCAGGCCGCAGCAGCGAAGGCCCGCGAGATCGTGATGGCAGTCGAGCGAGGCCTTGGGTTCGCGCCGACGGACAGGGAATTTGAGAAGCGGGGCTACGACATCGAGAGCCGTGTTCCGGGAACCGGCAAACTGCGATTTATCGAGGTCAAAGGGCGGGTCACCGAAGCGTCGACCATTCTGGTCACCCGCAACGAGATTCTCTACTCGCTGAACAAGCCCGACGACTATATCCTCGCCGTCGTTGAATTTCTGGGACAAGACGGTCACAAGGTCCACTACGTCCGCCAGCCTTTCCAGCGAGAGCCTGACTTCGGCGCAACCAGCGTCAACTACGACTTCGCAGAGCTGTTGGCGCGAGCGGAAGAGCCGGCGTAAGGTCGCCGCTGCCAGCGATGCTACTTTCCTCGCGCGGCCTATATAATACGCGGCAGCGGAAATGGAACTTCCGCCCGTAGTATCCGCTGTCTATCTCGTCGTACCGGTGCGGTGCGGACTTAATTTGCTGTGTGCGGGCTGACAGCCCACTGCCCTTGAAGAGGAGGTGTCCCGATGTTGACGCGGCTGCGGTTGGAGAACTTCAAGTCTTGGCGGGACACCGGGGAAATCCCACTCAAGCCCATTACCGGCTTCTTCGGGACCAACAGCTCCGGCAAGTCCAGCCTGTTTCAAGCTCTACTCCTAATGAAGCAGACTGCCGAATCCTCGGATCGCGGGATTGCGCTCTACTTCGGTGATGAAGGAATGTTAGTGGATTTGGGAGACTTCGAGAGCGTGATCCACAAGCATGATACGGCACGGACTCTTAGGTTTTCGCTCAGTTGGGACGCGAGATCCCGGATGAGAATACCCGAAGAGTACGGCGGTGGTGAGGTGAAGAAGGGTGGACAATTAGGATTCGAGGTCGAGATAGGGGAGGTTAATGGCAGGTCCAGGAACCCTCTGGGATTGAAAGAAATGGCTTATCTGCTTACCAATGGCCGACGACTGGGGGGCCGGTATCTAAACGATCAAAACACCTATAACCTGTTCGCTCACAGTACGGACATCAATTTCTCCTACGATGCCACGGCCTCCATATTGGACCGACACCAATCGAAGTTTTATGAGTTTCCAAGATGGGTCCGAAACCAGTCAACCGAGGGGGACTTCCTTTCCCGTCTAGGAGATTCCTTCAGTTCGCTCCTGGAGGATATTTCCTACCTTGGCCCTCTTCGAGCTTATCCGAGTCGCCTGTATCGTTGGTCTGGAGCCAGGCCTCTCGACATAGGGATTGCAGGTGAATCCGTAGTTGATGCGGTACTATCTGCTCGCCAACTAGGTGAGGGAGTTTGTACCGGAGTAGAGGAAGATGGTGTTCCCATTGACGTATACGTCTCTCAGTGGCTCCGAAAGTTGAGACTCGCTTCCGAGTTTCGCGTCGATGCGCTGGCTGAAGGCAGGCACATTTACGAAGCGAAGGTCCGAAAGGCCCCTGGTATGCCTGAAGTTCTCCTGACAGATGTGGGGTTTGGTCTATCCCAAGTCTTACCGGTGTTGGTACTGTGTTTCTACGTGCAGGGAGGGGGGTCCACGGTAATCCTGGAGCAGCCGGACATCCACCTGCACCCCTCAGCCCAAGCTGACCTCGCAGACGTATTCATCGACGCTTGGAAGAAGAACGACGTCCAGATATTGTTCGAGAGCCACAGTGAGCACTTGCTGCGCAGGCTTCAGCGTCGCATCGCCGAACGGGATATAGACCAGAACGACGTTGGCCTGTATTTCTGTTCAATGAAGGAAAGCGGAGAATCGAACCTCAGCCACCTTGAACCCGATCAGTACGGGAACATCTCCAACTGGCCCAAGGACTTCTTCGGCGACCAGTTCGGCGAGATAGCAGCCATGAGCGAGGCTGCACTTAGAAGGCAGGTAGGTTCGGATTGATTACTGGAAGACCAGAAATCGTGATGGATACTAACGTCGCCAGAGTCGCAAATGGGAAAACGGAACAGGCGCTTCCCGTGTGTGTACTTCAGTGCGTATTGACGTTACACCGAATCAGAGATGAGCAATGCGTCCTTTTGGATGACAAGAACCTGATCTATAACGAATACAAGAAATGCCTGAGTTACTCGGGCCAACCCGGACCTGGTGATGCCTTCTTCAAGTGGCTCCACGACAACCAAGGGTATCTGGAGTACTGCCGTAAGGTCATGGTAACCCTTGACCCCGACCGTGAATTCAAAGAATTCCCTGATGACCCAGACCTGGTGTCCTTTGACCGCAGCGACCGGAAGTTCGTCGCTGTGGCGTTGGCCAGTGGGACCGAGCCGGAAATTCTGAACGCCTCCGACACCGACTGGCGGGACCATTACCAAGAGTTGCGGCGGCATGGCGTCACGGTTGTTTTCCTTTGCCCCGAACTGATGAACCGGTAAATCCGAGGTTAAATCATGGAACAGGTAGTCACCCGCAAGAAGCTTATCGAGGTCTCCTTGCCCTTGGACGCCATCAATGCCGCGTCAGCACGGGAGAAGTCTATCCGCCACGGTCACCCCAGTACGCTGCACCTATGGTGGTCCCGTAAACCATTGGCGACGGCTCGGGCAGTGCTGTTTGCCCAACTGGTGGACGACCCGTCGTCCCGCCCCGAAATGTTCCCGACCGAAGAGGACCAAACACAGGAGCGGCAGCGGCTCTTCGGCATTATGGAGGAACTGGTCAAGTGGGAGAACAACACCAACGAGGCTGTCCTGGAAGAGGCCAGGGAGGAAATCCTCAAGAGTTGGCGACGCACTTGCGAGGACAACAAAGGCCATCCCGATGCCGCGGAGTTGTTCAACCCGGACAAGCTTCCCGCCTTCCACGACCCCTTCGCCGGCGGCGGCTCCATACCTCTGGAGGCCCAGCGGCTGGGCTTGGAATCCCATGCCAGCGAACTCAACCCGGTAGCAGTACTCATCAATAAGGCTATGATTGAGATTCCGGCCAAATTCGCCGGCAGGCCGCCGATCAACCCCGAGACGCGGCAGGGGAAAGGATCCACTGGCTCTGGATGGAGAGGCGCCGCAGGATTGGCCGAAGACGTGCGCTACTATGGTAGGTGGATGCGAGACGAGGCCGAGAAACGCATCGGCCACCTGTACCCCAAAATTAAGGGAATTATATACAATCTTAGACAAGGCTACCCCGGCGTAGCGCGCGCCGGGGCCTTTTCCTTTTCCCGGTTTCGTGACACTGGATTGACCGCAGATACTATATGTGGTACCTTGCCTGCATAGAAAGACCCTCCCGATGTAGGAGTCGGAAGGGTCAGAAACTCCGAGACGGCGTTGCAATCCCTCGGAGCGGGTATCAGCGTAGTTTAATACGTTTCCGCCCTTGATTGCAACGCCTCCTTGGAAAAGGAGGTGCCTCTTTTGCAACAGCATCGCGCTATCCTGTTTCCTGTCGGCGACGATAACGAGAATGATGCTGGTCAGCTAACGCGGGGCAGCCGATAAAGTCCCCGTCCGGCTGCCCCGCGTAATGCTTCAACCGGAAGCCCCGGCGTGGTTGCCGGGGCTTCCCTGTTTAGTACATTCCTTCGTTGATATACCAGTCCACAAAGGCATCGGGTGCTAGACGTATCTCCCCGGTGCTGCGAATGACTTGCTTGAGAACGGGCCTGCGGTCAGCTTTCACGGCGACTAGCCCGATATGTTTGCAGACCCGCACTCCCCGCTTCCAAGCTTGTCTGCCGCGTTCGTAATCGGGGCAGGTACACGTCCATCCGTCGTTACCAGTGATAACGTTGTAGTAATGGCCGGGTGAGCTTTCAGATTCCACGTTCCATATCCCGTTGCCCACGTCGATGACCTCTATCGGGGAATACTCCCCGTTGACGTATCGCCCACTTGGGCCTGAAACAACGGTTGTAATCTGAGGACGGGCTGTCGGCTTCGTCCAGGTCTTTGTGGGGGTCACATTGTCAGCAGGCTTAGCTTTATCAAGCCACTTGGCAATGCACGCGATTACTGCGATTATCGCTATGACGGCGATTATGGTTGCTACTGTTTCCATCGGGTTGCCTCCTGCTCCGAAAAATCAACCAAATGAGTGAATTTCCAGTAGCAGGGTTAACCCTTTGGCGGTGCTGGAGGTTCTGGGGCCAGTGTTGGCGCAACTGTTGGCCGTGCTGACTTGAGGCATAACCGTTCCAGCTTTCCAACAATCGGTTGCAATTCTGCGGCGAGAACCTGATATGCCTCTATCTGCGCTTCGAGGCTCTGATAGAGTTCCGGGTTGCTCTCGAATTTGTAGACCATGCTGTTTGCTGTGTGATTCGCTTGGTCTATGTAGACGTTGGCGATCTGCCGTTTGTAGCTGGGGCAGACTTCTTTGGCGAGAGTGTCGATTCTGGTCGCATAGCCCAACACCTGCTCGGAAAGGTCGGCGATCATTGCCTGTTGAGCGGCAACCGTTGGGTTGATAGTTGGGGTGGCCGTCGGCGTGGGTACTGGTGTGGGCGTAGGGGATAGTAACGGCGTGGGAGTCGGCGTTGGTGGCAGGGTTGCCGTTGGGCTGGCGGTGGCGGTTGGTGGAGTCGTTGGCTGGGTTGTTGCCTCTGGTGCCACTGTGGAGGGCAAAGCGGTGGCCGTTAGGGATGGTGTGGTAGTTGGGGGCGGAGTGACGGTAACGATAGGAGCGCCGAGGGCCGGAACGCCTGGTTCGGCTGCGCTCGCGCAAGCCCCTACTGTTAGCAGGAAGGCCAAGGAGAGGGAGATAGTAAGAAAACGTCGGTAAACCATGCTGGTCTCCTTTTGGCGTATTTGTAGTTGGAAACTACCGATGCCATCCGAAGACCAGCGTCATATTATGCTAGAATAATCGACGCGGCTGAACCGCCGCCTGGGGGCCTCCGGCTGCATCGGTGGTTCCCCAACAAGACGCCCGGACACTATCACTGTCCGGGCGTCAATCGTTGCTATGTTACCAGGGTAGTGGGCACCCCCTTGCGGGTTGGGGTGAGGCTACTCGTCACAGTCGCCGGGTTCCCAAGTGCGTGCCCACAAGGGGGCATGTTGCCACGCCCCGAATCAGGCACGTACTTGGTATTCATTGTTAACCCTCCAGACTGTGACTTGCTTATGCTACTACCGATGAACCGAAATAGCAATTGTCAACAAATAGAAACGGCGGCCTTGCGACCGCCGTTCTTGCTTGCGGGATTCCGGGCTGGGTTACGGTTCAGGCGTATCGGTCATTCTTCTGATTGTGGGGCCGCTAGTATCTACCCATAGGGGGTCCCGGCGTCGTTCAGATTCCTCGTCTACCTCGTCAGCGACTCCGCCGTTTTCCTGTATCGTTACCAGTGGCTCAGTCCGCGCAATCAGGACAGCGAGCGTGCGATGGATGGCCGCGAAGCCTTCGTGCATTTCGCCGCGAAGGTTGGCGAATCCTGTGTGCATTTCTCCCTTTATCCTCGACTCCAGAATATCGAGGTCTCCCAGCGTCGCGGGTTGCTCACTTCTTGGCGTTGTCATTGTCTACCTCCTCTCCCCTTTCCAGATACCGCCACTTGTAATCAGCAGGGAGGCTCAACATCGCCTTGGCTATATCTTCCGGGGATGCGTCAATGCGGTCGGGTAAGGGCCTCGGTGGTCTGCCCTTGTCTTTCCTTTGCTTGGGCAATTAGCTACCTCCTGTTTACGTCTCCTTATCCGTCCTTGCTATCCGAAAAGCGCAAGGACTGATATACCCTATCGAGCGCGCCTATATTTGTCAACGGCCCAATGACTACACCATTTCCGGGTTGCGGGTTTCCAGCTCTCCAATCAGGTCCTCATACCGGAGCAGCTTGCCGACTGCCCCCCGCGCCATTTCTGACATTTGCTCGGCAGTATCCAAGGGGCGGACGTTATGCCGGCCTTCAAACTCGTTGGCGTATCGGTGGAGGTGCTTGGCGGAGAATTGGTGATAGACTCCTTCGTATCCCCGCTTTAGCATGGCCCAGTGGGACTCCATGCCGTTGGTATGGGCCTGTCCCCGGACGTATTCCTTGACGCCGTGGGCAACGGACTCATGGGGCCGGTTCATGCCTTGGTATGACCCTAATTCGTCGGTGTAGATGGTAGCGAACGGCTCGGTATGGGAGTGGACGAATCCCTGAAGGGTTGCCTTGTCAGTCCGTTGAACGACGGCGGTAGCAACCTGCCCCGTCTGCCGGTCCCTGACGCCAACGACGGCGGTTTTGCCGACGGTGCCGCGGCCAGCTTTCAGCTTCTTGCTTTCGTGCTTGTTGGATTCCTTGCCGCCGATATAGGTTTCGTCGGCTTCCACGGGGCCAGCGAACTTGTCGGAGGTCACGTCCCAGGATTCCCGGATTCTATGGGCCATGTGCCAAGCGGACTTTTGGGTAATCCCCAAATCCCGGTGTAGCTTCATGCTGGAAACGCCCTTGAGGTTGGTGGAGTAGAGGTAGAAGGCGATGGCCCACTTGCTGAGGGGGATATTGGAGGACTGGAGGACGGTTCCCGTTTTAACGCTGGAATACTTCCGGCAGTCGCGGCAGTGGAACCGTTGGGGCTTCCGGCCCGGCTTGTCTGAGACGTTGAAGCTGGAGCAGTGCGGACACTGGATAGCATCGGGCCAACGCTGGGCAACGAACCAGTCCTCGGCCTTCTGTTCGGTATCGAACATTTTGACGGCATCAATCAACGTGATACCCTTGCGGTATGCCTTGCCGGGTCCCTTCTGATTACCCATTTCTGCCCTCATTCCGTATCTGGTTTATGGAAGTATTTTAGATAAAACGGGCGGGTTTGTCAACAGCCTTGTCTAAGATTGTATATAATTCCCAAAATTAAAGTTACGGCAGAGATGGCCCGTGAACGGCCCGACCTGGAACGGTACGTGGGCCGCCAACTTACGGTCATTGCTTGGCTCTGGGGCCGCACGGTTAAAAGCCCTAATCCAGCTTTCGCTGACGTAGAAGTGCCCCTCGTTTGGGATTTCACACTCTCAACCAAGAAAGACAAGGAAGCTTACGTTGAGCCGGTGATTGAGGACGGCGGCTACCATTTCATCGTCAGATTAGGCATACCTCCAGTTGTGGCTAGGAATGGAACAAGAATGGCTAGGGGTAGTTTCAAGTGTCTTTTCTCAGGTGTGCCAATTCGATATGAGTATATTGATGATGAAGCTAACGGCGGGCGTATGGGTAAGCGACTCATGGCGGTAGTCGCTGAAGGAGACAGAGAACGAGTCTATTTGTCACCGGAACCTTGGATGGAGTCCATCGCACACAGCGCAACGCCGACATGGAAACCGGAAGCGACGAGCAGGGGGACTTGGGCTAGTAACGCCCAAGGACGACGTTATGGGTTCTACACGTTCGGAGACTATTTTACAGATCGTCAACTTGTGGCACTGGGTAATTTTTCTGACTTGGTTACCAAGACACTGGAACACATACGACGAGATGCAATCAGAGCAGGAATGGCTGACGACGATCATCCACTACGCAGCGGTGGTGTTGGTGCGATGGCTTACGCGGAGGCAGTGGGGGTATACCTCGCGTTTGCCATAGACAAAGGGGCGAATTATTGGTCGACTATCTGTACGTGGCATCGTACGCGCCACGGAGTTGTTTCAACATTTGGGAGACAAGGAATACCGATGGTTTGGGATTTCGCAGAGGCCAATCCGTTAAGTAATTCGTCCGGAAATCTCCAACTCGGAGTCGAACAAGCTGCAAACTTGCTACTGACCCTAGGATTGGGGAAGAGAGGATCGTCAATACAGGCTGATGCCACTTCACAGTTTGCTAGCGTCGGTAGAATCGTATCTACTGATCCACCCTATTACGATAATATCAGCTATGCAGATTTATCTGACTTCTTTTATGTCTGGTTGCGTCATTCACTACGCTCGGTCTTCCCAGATTTATTTGCAACTCTGACTGTACCCAAGTCGGAGGAACTTGTTGCCACCGTCTACCGACATGGCAGCAAAGAAAAGGCAGAGGCGTTTTTCCTAGATGGGATGACACGTGCAATGCACCAACTCTCAGACCAAGCACATCCGTCCTCTCCGGTCACTATCTTCTACGCCTTCAAGCAGTCTGAAAGCAAGAGTGATTTGGGTATTTCGAGCACTGGCTGGGAAACGTTCCTCGACGCGATCATTCGTGTCGGTTTTTCTGTTAGAGGCACATGGCCAATGCGAACTGAATATACAGGAAACCTCAAAAATGCTGTGAACGCCCTTGCCTCCAGCATCGTTCTTGTCTGCCGCCCCCGTCTAGCTGACTCGCCAACTGCCACCCGCAGGGAGTTCATCAACGCTCTCAGATCAGAGCTGCCGGAGGCGCTACGTAATATGCAGCAAGGAAACATCGCCCCGGTAGACTTGGCCCAGGCTGCCATCGGGCCAGGGATGGCCATCTTCACTCGCTACAGCCAGGTGCTAGACGCTAGTGGCGCCGCGGTGCCTGTCAGAGAAGCCTTGTCCCTTATCAACGAGACTTTGGACGAGGTCCTGGCAGAGCAGGAAGGAGAATTTGATGCTGACACTCGCTGGGCGGTGGCCTGGTTCGAACAGTCGGGGTTTGATGAGGGAGACTTTGGTGTCGCCGAGACGCTGTCCAAGGCTAAGAACACCAGTGTCAGTGGAATGGTAGAGGCGGGAATACTACGGTCGGGTGCAGGCAAGGTGCGTCTGCTGCGGCCCGACGAGTTACCCGAGAACTGGAACCCTGAAGGGGACTCTCGGCGGACTGCCTGGGAGGTAGTGCACCACTTGGTGCGGGTACACGACAAAGAGGGAGAGAGTGCCACCGGCAGCTTGTTAGCCAAACTGGGGTCAGATGCCGAGCCAGCCAGGGACCTGGCTTATCGCCTATACCGCATCTGTGACAGGAAGAACCGGCCACAGGAAGCCTTGGGATACAACGCCCTCGTCCGCAGTTGGGGGGAGATTTCCAGTCAAGCGGCACAGGCCCGCGTGGAGATGCAGGGAGAGCTGTTCGGAATATCCGGGGAATGACCTACCTGTAATTTATTTCGGGCAAGGGATAGAAGTAAGGTGATTAGTCGCCGAAGGATGGACCCGAATAGGCCTTGCCGCGGACTGGCTGCAGCCATTGTTCCGGTAAAGCTTGAAACACCGGGGGTGAGTCATGGCGGACACCAATAACGAACGAGTCGGCAAGGCCCTGGACTTACTGAAAGACGGGTTAGGCCCATTCGTCGCCCGGGAAGTGAAGGCTGCCAGCGGGAAGAACCTGCTGAGCGCAGGCGATCTACAAAGGTTCACGTCGGACCCGATGCTTTCACAGCGTCCGTTGGTTGAGTGGGACGCCGCCGGCCTCTTGGCCTTGATGTGGGACACTTGGAACCAAGTCTTCCGGCAGACTCTTGGTCCCGCTGAGCGGGGCTACGTCGGCGAGATGCGAGGACACCGCACTAGGTGGGCCCATCAGGAACCCTTTTCCACCGATGACGCCTATCGGGCCCTCGACACCACCCACCGGTTGCTTACCTCGGTGTCGGCCCCCCAAGCAAACGAAGTGGAAAAAATGAAAGCCGACCTCTTGCGGGTCAGCTTCTCAGAGCAAGCCCGCACTCGCAGGCGACGGGTAGCCGCGCAAGCAACGGAGAATCAACCGGACGGGGGGTTGCCGCCTTGGCGTGAGGTTGTAAGCCCCCATCAGGACGTGGCCAGCGGAAGCTACCGCCAAGCGGAGTTCGCCGCCGACCTATGGCAGGTGTATTTGGGAGAAGCGGCTTCCGAGTACCAGGACCCTGGGGAGTTTTTCCGCCGCACCTATCTGACCGACAGCCTGCGGCGGTTGCTGGTCAACGCCGTACGGCGGTTGTCCGGCAACGACGGCGACCCGGTGGTGCAGCTACAGACCAACTTCGGCGGCGGCAAGACCCACTCGATGTTGGCCCTGTACCATCTGTTTTCCGGGACACCCCACGGCGGATTGACCGGCGTCGACGACCTGATGCAAGAAGCCGGGTCGGTCCACCTTCCAGAAGTTAACCGGGTAGTGCTGGTGGGAAACCGGATTTCTCCCGGCAACCCAGCGATCAAGTCGGACGGTACAGCGGTGAGGACCCTGTGGGGCGAACTGGCTTGGCAACTGGGCTTGGCGTCGGGAGGGACGACCGAGGCCCGGAGGGCCTACGAGCGTGTGCGGGCTGATGACGAGCGAGCCACCAACCCGGGAGACACCCTGAGGGAACTGTTGAACGACTACGGCCCCTCGCTGGTCCTGATCGATGAGTGGGTCGCCTATGCCCGGCAGCTTCACGAAGAAGCCGACCTGCCTGCGGGTAGCTTCGAGACCCAGTTCACCTTCGCCCAAGCTCTGTCCGAGTCGGCCAAATTGGCGAACAACTGCCTGTTGGTCATCAGCCTGCCCGCATCTGAAACCACCGATGCTACTGCGGTCGAAGAGGTGGGCGGGCTGCGCGGCCGCGAGTCGCTCAACAGCCTCCGCAACGTGATTGGCCGGATTGAGTCGTCATGGCGTCCAGCCAGCGCGGAAGAGAGCTTCGAGATTGTTCGACGACGGCTCTTCCAGCCCATTTCTGGGCAGGCCAACTTCATCCAACGGGACAACGTGGCCCGTGCCTATTGCGACCTGTACCGGAACGAGCGCCAGGAGTTCCCGCCGGAGTGCGGTGAGACGGCATATGAGGAGCGCATCAAGGCCGCCTATCCCATCCACCCGGAAGTTTTCGAGAGGCTTTATTCCGACTGGTCGACGCTGCAAAACTTCCAGCGGACCCGTGGTGTGCTGCGCCTGATGGCTTCGGTGATTCACAGCCTTTGGGACAGCGGCGACCGGAGCCCTTTGATCATGCCCGCTAATATCCTGCTCGATGACCTTGCGGTCCAGTCCGAGCTCAATCATTACCTTCCTGAAAACTGGCCGCCGGTTATCGAACGGGACATCGATGGGCCCAATTCCATTCCGGCTCGGATTGACGGAGAAGTTCCGAACTTGGGTAGATACAGTGCCTCCCGCAAAGTGGCGCGGACAGTCTTCTTGGGTTCTGCACCCGTTCCGGCGGCAGCAAATCAAGGATTGGAGGACCGGCGCATCAAGCTAGGCTCCGTCAACCCAGGGGAATCGCCCGCGGTATTCGGGGACGCAATGCGACGGTTGGCTGGTGCGGCAACTTATTTGTACCAGGACGGAGCCCGGTACTGGTATTCGACCCAGCCGACGGTGGCGACACTGGCGGAAAGCCGAGCGGAGGAGTACCGTCGAAACCGGGACCTGGTCGACAAGGAGATAGAAGACCGTGTCCGGGCGAACCTGAGAGATCGGGGTGACTTCAAGGGTATCCATGTGTTCCCAACGTCGGGACAGGACGTCCAGGACGACCACGACGCCCGCTTGGTGGTACTGGGTCCTGGCTATCCCCACGCCCGGGAACAGGGCGATGAAAGCAGGGCTGTCACCGCAGCGAAAGCAATATGGGAGTTCCGGGGGTCCGTTCCCCGTTTGTTCAGGAATTGTCTGGCCTTCCTGGCCCCGGATGAGGCGCGGCTCCAGGACTTGGAAGACGCGGTAAGACGCTACTTGGCTTGGCGGTCGATTCTCGATGACCGGGAAAGGCTTGATCTTCCGCCGCACCAAGTAAGGCAAGCGGAGACCCGGAAGACGGAATCGGACCAATCGGTCAATGCACGAATAGGAGAAGCCTATCAATGGCTCCTAGCTCCTGGCCAGTCCAAACCTACGGATGACCTGAAATGGGAATCGGTCAGGCTGACCGGTAAAGGCGCTTTGGCCGAACGCGCTAGTCAACGTATGCGCAGTGGCGACTTATTGGTGACAAACCTTGGTGGAACGTTGCTGCGGATGCACTTGGACAGGGTGCCGCTGTGGCGCGGAAACCACGTCTCCATCAGCCAGTTGGTCGAAGACTTTTGCCGTTACTCCTATTTGCCCCGCCTTCGAGAACCCGCGGTACTGCTTGAAGCCGTCAGCACCGGCCTATCCCTGCTGACGTGGGAGCAGGACACTTTCGCCTACGCCGAAAGTTATGATGAGGCTGCCGCCAGATACCGGGGACTTCGGACAGCCCAAACGTTGTCGATCAACGAAGGGGATTCCGGGTTGATAGTCAAGCCCGAAGCGGCCAGACAGCAAATGGATGCAGAGGCGGCCGTCCAAACCCCGGACGCTGAGCCTGCAAAGGTTTACGATCCCCAGCCGGGAACGCCGGGCAGAATTCAAGACCCGCCAACGTCCCCACAAACCGTTCCACCGAAGGCTAGGCGTTACCATGGTTCCGTCCAGCTTGATCCTGCGAGGCTGGGACGTGACGCCGGGGTGATAGCAGACGAAGTAATTGCCCATTTGGCTGGCCTGTTGGGCGCCAACGTCAAGCTGACCCTGGAAATTGAGGCAGAGATTCCCGACGGCGTTCCTGACAGTGTCTTTCGCACCGTCACAGAGAACAGCAGGACGCTGAAGTTCCAGGACAGCGGCTTCGAAAACGAGTAAGGCCCCGCTTACCGGCCCGAATACGTACCGTCTCGCCAAGCAGTGTACTCGGTGAAGTCTCCCAATTGACGCGCCGCTTTGGCGAAGCGTGCTCCCTTAACCTTGTCGCCTAATCGAAATGCGCACTGGGCCGCATAGCGATGGGCTGAAGCGAAGTCCGGTCGACGCTGTATCACGGCTTCCAGTTGTTCCAACGCCTCAGCGTGACGTTCCAGCATGGTCAGGACGTAGCCGGTGACAAACCGCAGATGGGGAGTGGGTTCGGGGAGAGTCACTCGGGCCTTTTCCAACTCTCGGAGGGCGTCGTCGTATTCTCCGATATTGGCCAGCATGATGCCGCATTCAACTGCGGGACCATCCCAGTTGGGCAACAACCCAGCGGCGATCTTGCATTCGACTATGCCCTCATCCACCAATTCTCTAGCACCAAGGTTTTTGCCAGCCATACCTAAGAATGACCCCAATTGATAATGGGCATCTGGGCTAAGGGGGAAGCGGTGCACCAAGTTTCGGCGACGGTCGATGCCGTCCCGTAGCAAATCCAACGGGCTTACTTCGTTGAGCGGAACTGACAACCGGGCATCCGCTTCGGCAAGAAGTTCCTGCCTGATAGCGGTGTACGCACCGAGGTCCAGCCCAGTACTATCACTTACCACATCCAGGATGTCTTGGGACAAACCGGCGGCCGAGTTGGAACTATGTATTGCCGCTATGTGCTCAAAGTGAATCTCCCAAGGTTCGGCCGCGGCCAGTATGTCTCGTTTCCACTCCGGGTCAGTTTCCAACTTCGCAAGCCACCACAGCAATGTCGGCGCGGAATCTTCGAGGCACCCAAAGAGTAACAGGCGCAGTTCCACATGGTTGGAATACTCCTCCTTGGAAAGCGGGAAGCTTATCGATTCCGACAGCAATCGGGTGAGGCGTCCAACCGCGTTGGTCACGTCAAACACCGCATCCCTACCTGTCCGGACCGCCAGCAAGTCCGACAACTGGGCGAAGGTCAACTGGCGGGTCAGTTCCTGCTGGAAGTCCCTTATGGCCAGTTCGTCTCTTGAAGGAGACAGTTCGCGGGCCAAGGCGGCGACATAGCCACGATTGGGCATATGTTTCCCATCCAGCCAGTTATCCACTGAGGTATAAGATGCTCCCAATCGGCCAGCCAAATGTTTTCTGCTTAACCCAGCTTGGTGCAGGTGACTCCTAAGGACGCGGCCAGCTCCGTTCTCTTGGGCCCACAACGGAGGCTCGGAATGGGGCAAAGGCAGACCTGATAACCGAGTAAGTGCAAACAGGCGCAGAGACAGGTCTACCGCCACCAGACGGATGAAGCGTGCAGCTACCGCTCCCACATCCACCTTCGCTGTTCCGCGGCTCCGGATGGTGGACATCAGGTGGTCCCAGCGCTCGCATACCAGACCCACTGCCATCCCCACCGCCTTGGCCGTGGATACTCCATCCGGTAGAGCGTCGACATTTTGGGGGACGATCCCGCGATCAATCAGAGCTTGACCCAACGCTTCGAAGACCTGGCCTCGATTGTGTTCTTGTATGGACTCACCGGAGAAAAAACGGCTAGCCGTCCGTCCTTGAAGCACGTCACCTTCAATGTCGAGTGCTTGGACTACGGCTTTCAGTATCACACCACTGTAGAGTTCGGCGAATATGTCGTGATCGTTCCGGTCCATTTCTTTCATAGCATACCAACCTGATAACGTCCGGACGAGGCCACGTTCCGGACGTTTTCTATTCTGTCCTACTTCTTGGTCGTAGGGGCACCGTCCCGCTGGACCTGGCGTTTCTCCTCGTCGTTTGACCGATCGTCCCAATCCTGAGGCCGTTCGTCATAACCACGAGATATCCAGTAAGCATCGTTGTTGGGGTTCAACTGGTTGGCGCGGTTGTCCATATCGTCCTTGCGACTCATAGAACTCCTCCTACATTTGTTGGATGAGGTGTGTAGCATGGCCTCGTGATCGCATGATATGCACAATTGGTGGAGTCTTAGCCCCAACAGAATGGACAAAAGCTCGTGACTATCTCGCGTCAAGCCTTTTCGTTGATTTCTGTCGCTAAATTGAGAAATGCTACAGGGTTTAAGAACAGTCTAATCAGTACCCGACTGACCTTCGAGGTAATGGCGCGCCACAAGTCTTGTCGGTATCACAGATCTACGACATATGAACACATTCAGTTGGCGAAGCTTACCCCGATTTTTGAATACCGGTCGGGCCACATCATCCTATGACGATCATCACTGAGAGATTCCCGGGCCCATGACTCCTACCGATCTTTACTCGAACCAGGCTTTCTCATTCCCATACCTGCCCTGATACACAAAAGCCCGGTGGCGTCTGGGGCGCCACCGGGAAAAGCCGAACAACCAAGTCACACCGAACCGACGAAAAGTTCTGTATGGAGTCGTTTATGTAGCCGAGCTTGCAGGCGCCGATGAACAAGGTTTCGCCCGGGTGACCTTCACCGCGCCGTCGCCGGCGCAGGAACTAGAGGTAGGCCGGTATCTGGATGGAGCGGAACAACTGCCCCGGCAATGCGATAATGCAGTCCGCCAAGCCCGCCTCAATGATGTTCCTGCGGATTTCTCCCTCAACCGACTGGTTGGACGACATGGGACGGTTGGCCAGCACGAACCCGGCGATGCCCCGCGGGGCCAGGTGATACAGGAGATACTGCACCCAAGCGAAGTTGGCGTTGCCCACCGGCGGAACGCCGTGCGCCCATCGCTTGTCATCCCGCAGCCGGTCGCCGCCCCAGCCGGAGTCGTTGAAAGGCGGATTCGCCAGGATGTAGCCGGCCCGCAGGTCAGGGTGGCCGTCGTCGTGGAAGCTGTCTCCGTGGGAGATCTCGCCCTCGATGCCCCGGACCGCAAGGTTCATCTTGGCCAGCCGCCACGTTGTGTAGTTGGACTCCTGCCCGTAGATGGATATGTCGGCTTTGGCTTTCCCGCCGTTGCCCGTGGCGCGGGCCCGGATGAACTCCATCGACTAGACTAACATGCCCGAGGAGCTGCAGCAGGGGTCGTAGACTCGGCCTTGGTAGGGCTCCGGCATTTGCACCAGCAACCTGACCACGGAACGCGGGGTATAGAATTCTCTGCCCTCGCGCCCCTCCGCCAGGGCGACCTGCTCCAGGAAGTATTCGTACACCTGTACCAGCACGTCGGTGGCTTGGGCCTCGGCTCCACCGATCTTGATGTTGCTGATCCCGTCGACCACCCGGCCGAGGCGCTCCTTGTCCAGTGCGTAGCGGCCGTAGTCCCTGGACAAAACCTCCTTGAGCGCCTCGTTGTCCCGTTCCACGGCGATCATCGCATTGTCCACAAGGCGGCCGATAGATGGCTGACGGCCCTGATTCCTCAGGTACTCCCACCGCGCTTCCGGTGGCACCCAGAAGATGCCTTGGGCCCAGTACTCGTCCGGGTCTTCCGGGGCGGCACCTTGGTCCCGCTCTGCCTCTAGGCGGACATGGGCCTCCTCGAAGACGTTCGGAGATGTACTTGAGGAAGATGAGGCCCAAGATGACGTACTTATACTCGGCGGCGTCCATGCTACCGCGGAGAACGTCGACCATCCGCCTGAGTTCGCTTCTATAGTCGGTCGCCTTTGGTTTCCGGTTAGACTGTGGTACAAGGGCGTCGATCGGTGATCATATATTGTCTCCATCCCCGACCTGCTCATCGAAGAACCGCAGACCTGCCCCGCATTCACGAGCAGCAACCACGTCCTTGGTCAGCAAACTAGTGCCTGATTGACGAGTTCTGAGTCGGGCAGCCGGTCTAGACTCGAGCCAAACGCCCTGATGAACTTAGTGCGCCCCGACCCCACTGACGGTTCTTACGCTGCCTTCGTACATCGGACTACCGAGAGGGCGGGCTGTATATGACCGGTCCCCTCTTATATCGGGACTTCTCCCTTCGCCGACCGAAAAGTATGGGAAAGGACATGATGCGTTCTGACTGAGGTTGATCAGAAAGTATCTCAGCATTGGCAGGTGACGCCAATATCTTCACCACCTCAACAATCCGTTCCTAACAATGCCCCAACCTCAAGCAAAACCCCATCCCAAATCACGCATACCGCAGCAGGCTCAATGGCATTGATCCATCCTACGGAGATTAACGCATTCCTAGCAAACAGCAATTTGCCATTCCGTTTGCCATTCCACTCGGGGACACTGGATGAAGTTCCACGCAACTCCACGCAATTCACTATCAAAGATTGAGGCTAAATAGGAGCTGCAGGACACTCTAGGACACTCCAGAAACCTCAGATTTTCCTTGACGGCAAAGGCGCAGTTGGACGTTGTTCGGGGTAAAGCCGGGGACCCCGTGAATGGTCTCGTTAAATGGGCCAGCCGTGTTCCGAGATGTCCACGCGGTAGCCTTCGTCGTCTCGAATCCAGCTCTCGGCGATAGCCCCATAAGTGTTGGAGTTGGCCGTGGTCTGCGCCGTCTCTTCGATGGCTGCCACGCTCTCCACTTGGAACCCGAAGTGGTTTATCCCCCAAGGAATGTCGGGGTTGTGGATTAACGCCACCCCCACGTGGCCGTCGGACAGATAGATGGTGCCGTTGGGGCCGCGGCTCTTTTCTTCCAGCCCGAATACCCTCTTGTAATATTCAGCTTCCTTGTCTCGGTCCTGAACGTTCAGGGCAACATGGCGAATCCTTGGCTTTTCCACTGCTGTAACCTCCCTTGCGATTGGGATGGGGCGGCTCGATGCTCAAGCTCTGACGAGGGGCATTGTACGCAGTGAAGAATCACCTGACAAGCAGGTTATCTCGTAGACTGAAGCTCGCTGGCGGCCCTTGACTACTCAACAATGCCCCTTAAAATCGAAGCGTACTTTACGCGGGGAGGACCAACAATGCGACTGGAAAACAAAGTGGCCCTGATCAGCGGCGGAGCCAGGGGCATCGGAGCCGCCGAGGCAAAGCTCTTTGCCAAAGAGGGCGCCAAGGTGGTCATAGGCGACATTTTGGAAGAGCGCGGACGGCAGACCGAAGCAGAGATCAACGAGGCCGGAGGAGATTGTCTGTTCGTCAAACTGGATGTGACCGCGGAGTCCGACTGGCGTGACGCTGTTGCCGCAACTCTGGACAGGTTCGGAAAGCTGGACATACTGGTCAACACCGCCGGGATTTCCCTCACCGGGGACATAGAAAACTTCAGCGAAGACGACTGGGACCGTATATCCGACATTAACGTCAAGGGCGTCTTCCTTGGCACCAAGGTCGCCATCCCGGCAATGCGGGAAGCGGGCGGCGGCTCCATCATCAACATTTCGTCGGGCGCCGGCATCGCCCCGGCGTTGGGAACGTCGGCCGCCTACGCCGCCACCAAGGGAGCAGTGCGGATATTCAGCAAGGCTACCGCGGTGCAGCACGCCAAGGAAAACATCAGGTGCAACTCGGTCCACCCCGGGCCAATCGACACCGACATGCTCAGGGCGTCGCGGGATGATCAGGCCCGCCTGGCCCAGATAGGCCGCGTCCCCATGGGGCGGGCAGGCACAGCGGACGAAATCGCCTACGGCGTCCTTTACCTGGCGTCGGACGAGTCCTCTTTCGTGACCGGGTCGGAGTTGGTCATCGACGGAGGACGGACAGCGCAGTAGCGCCCGCGTGCGGGTCTAGGCTGGCACGTACTTGACGCCGAATTTCTCCCGGTGAGCTATCTCCTCCATCGGCTTTCGAGGAGTGCCCTTCGGCCTGGGCCCATCAGGCCTGTAGCCGAAGGGCAAAATGGTTATCAAGTCCATTCCATCCGGTATATCGAGAAGTTCGGCCACGGCCTTTCGCTGCTCTTCGACGCGGACCCCCACGAAGCAGGTGCCCAGGCCCTCCGACCAAGCCATAAGCTCCATCTGCTGAAGTGCCCGTCCCGCGTCCAACTGGGGCCGGGGCGCATCTTCCATGACTATCACAATCGCCATGGGCACTTGGGCGATAAAGGTGCCTTGGGTGGCGATGCGGCCCAACTCGGCCAGGGTTTCCTTCTCGGTCACCAGAATGAAATGCCACTTCTGGGTGTTGCTCGAACTCGGCGCCCACCGGCCCGCCTGCAATATCTTTAGAATCACCGGCTCCGGTACCGGGTCGGGTTTGAACTCCCTGATGGTCCGCCGGTTCCGGATGCAACGATAAACGTCCATTTTCTTCCTCGCGCAGTAAACAAGTTACTTCAAGCAAGCATGTCAAGAGACCATCGCAAAACCCGCCGCAGCACCCACCTCATCATTCCCGCCACCCCCTAGTCATTCCCGCCACCCACATCGTCATTCCCGCGCAGGCGGGAATCCATAGACGTTGATCATCAGCAAGTCGATGTCAGACAAGACTGACCGGGTTTAAGGTAGTCTCTAAATCCCTAGCAGCGCTTCCAGGTTTCGCCAGGAAACCTTCTCTTTCTCCTCCTGGGACAGGCTTTGCAGCCCTTCCAGCCATCCGCCCGGAGACGGGTCCCAACCCACGAAGGGCCAGTCGCTGCCGATTACCACCCTGTCGGCGCCGACGCTGTCGATCAGGAACCGCAGACCGGCCTCGCTGCTGGTCAGAAAATCGTAGTAAATCTGCTTCTGATAGGCGCTGGGCGGTCTTTGAATATTGACGCGGGCTTCGGAGCGTACCTGCCATCCATGGTCCAACCGGCCCATGCCAAAGCAGGCCCCGCCGCCGCCGTGTGCGACGCAGACCTTCAGGTTGGGACACTCGTCCAGGATGCCTCCGTAAATCAGGGTCGCCACCAGCAGGGCATCCTCCAGAACGACGCCCACGCTGTTGGGAAGGCCGTACTTCAGCGTCTTTCCCAGCGCCACGATATTGTCTTGGGGCTGCGGGTGAAAGAACAGCAGAGCATCCAGGGACTCGGCAGCCTTGAACAGCGGCAGGAAGTGGGGTTCATCCCAGTTGACGCCGTTTACTGCCATGTCCAACTCGGCCCCTTTGAGGCCCAGGACTTTTACCACCCTCTCCAATTCTTCGATGGATGCGCCGACATCCTGGACGGGCAGGGTCGCAAGCCCGGCGAACCTGTCAGGCCATTTCTTTGTCATCCCGGCTATTTCGTCGTTCACCGCTTTCGACGCCTGTATCGCCGGACCAGTCTCCCAGTGGTAAGGGAACAAGGGTGTATGGATGGAGACCACTTGAACGTCCGTACCCTCGGCGTCCATCTCGGCAAGCCGTTCCTCAGGCGTGTACCGGAGTTTAGGCGAGTTAATCAAAATCCGCTTGCCGTTGCCCACAATGAATTCCGATTCGCCCTGGGCCTCGTACCCCATGCCGTGCCAGTCCTCGCCGTTTTCAAAGGCTTTCCAAAGGCTTTGGGGCGCCAAGTGGGTATGAACGTCTATGTGTCTCACGAATTGTCCTCCGGCTCACCGGTCTTGAAGTTTGAAAAGGTTAAAGCTCCAACAAGCTCTCCAGGTTCTTCCACAGGATGGCGTCTTTCTCTTCCTGGCTAAGGCTGTCCATGCTCAAAATCCAGGACACAGGCCAGTCCTGCGCCATGTCATAGGGCCAGTCGGTGCCGAAAACCACCCGGTCGATGCCCACCGAGTCGATAAGGTACCGCAGCGACTGTTCGGTGTACACGATGCAATCGTAGTAAAAGCGGTTCAGGTAAGCGCTGGGTGGTTGGGCGGCCAGCCGGTCTTCCTGGGGAATCCTCTGCCACCCGCGGTCCATGCGTCCGGCGCCGTAACAGGCGTAGCCACCACCGTGGGACAAGCAGATACGCAGGTCCGGGCAAGCGTCCATGACCCCACCCATGACCAGCGACGCGAAGGTCAAGGTCCGGTCTGCCAGGTTGCCCACCGAATTGGGCAGGTGGTAACGCTTGATGCGCTGGTCCACGATCGTATCGCCGCCTTGATGGAACAGGATAACCGCTCCCAACTGCTCGGCGGCCTTCCAGAAGGGCATGTATTCCGGCTCGTCCAGCAGCTTGCCGTTGATCTTGTCGTCGATCATGGCGCCCTTGAAACCAAGCTGCACCATCACCCGCTCCAACTCGGCCACCGCGGCGGAAACGTCCTGCATCGGCAGCGTCGCTAACCCGGCGAACCGGTCAGGCCAGGACTTCATCATCTGGCTGATTTCGTCGTTGGACTCTTTTGAAGTGGCGGAGGCTATGCCAACGTCCATTTCGTAGTTGTAGAACCCTGCGTAGGGCGACAGAACATGCACATCCACCCCGAGGGAGTCCATGTCCGCCAAGCGCTGTTCCGGCGTCCAACTGGACTTGGGCGGCAACTGCCCCCGGCGGTCCCCGGCCACCAGGACCTCGCGGCCCCGGGCGTCCTGCTCCCTTTTCAGTGTGTGCCAATCGCCCGCCCCTTCAGTCGCGCGCCAGAAACACTGGGGCGTCAGATGGGCGTGAATGTCGATACTGCGCATATTCGTCTCCTGAAAAAGAGGAACCAAGAGTATTCTTGATGCCGGGTCTAACGGAACCGGGGCATTACTTCCTTGGCGAACAGTTCCATTGACCGCATTACCTTGCTGTGCTCCATGCTGCCAAAGGACATGCTGGCCCCGAAGTAGCCGATGTTATGTTCGTCTCGGAGGCGCTCGATCCATTGGTTACACTGGTCCGGGGTGCCGAAGTACATTGTGTTCTTCAGTTCCGCATCGTAGTCCGGCGGCGCTTCCGTCGTTGTCTGCCTCCATCGGTCCAGGTCAATGTTGATCTCGTCGCCCCGTGTCATCGGACGCCGGTGTCCAGCCAGCTCACGGACCCATACGACCGACTCACGGGGGTATTCGCGGGCTTCCTGTTCGTCCTCGGTCAGGTACACGAAGCGGAAGTAAGGCATCGCCTCGATATTGGCGGGCTTGTTGGCGGCCGCGCAACGGTCGGCGTAAAGATCGAACAAGCCCAGGTTGTCGGCCTCCGGCGTTGAAAAGCTTGTCAGAATGGGCAGGTCTCGGGACACCGCCACGTCTACGCTGGCCGGAGTGCGCGACACTGCCAGATAGACCGGCGGATAGGGCTTCTGCAGCGGCGTCGGAGCGATAGTCAGGCCTTCGACTTGGTAGTATTCGCCGCGATAGCTGAAGTCGCGGGTGGTCCACAGCCCAAGTATGATGTCCAGTGCCTCTTGAAACCGTTGGTTGCGGGAGTCGAAGTCTACGTTGAAGTTGCCGTACTCGTACACCGTAGAACCCCGCCCGACACCGAACTCCAAGCGCCCGTTGCTCAACACGTCCATCATCGCCGCTTCTTCGGCAATCAGGATTGGGTCGTGGAGCGGCAGGACGGTTACGCCGGTGCCGATGCGAATCTTCTTGGTGCGGCCGGCCACGTAGCTGACGATGGGCAACAGGGATGGAAAAATCCCGTACCGGCTGGAGTGATGTTCGGCGATCCAGACGGAGTCGAAGCCTAATTCCTCGGCGTATTGGATCTGCTCCACGGCCTCGCCATAAATGCGGCTTTGCTCCTTGGCGTCTGGTTCGGTCCAGGAAGCCAGGATAAATAACGCAAACTTCATTTCAACAAGGGCCTCCTTGTAACAGGCTCGCTAATTGTACCATCCTGCTGTAGTAGAATCTCTGCGTTCAAGGCGACCTGCCGTTCTAACCTTGCTCACGGCTTGCGCTCCGAGGTGCCGATGGTTGACCCGGCGGAAATGACAACCTTGGCGGTGGTGACCTTCCTGGCCTTCACCATCGCGGGCGTTACAGGGTTCGGCGGCGGGTTGTTCGTCATGCCGGTGCTGCTGTTGATGATGGAGCCTCGGGAAGCGGGTCCAATCATTGGGCTGGTGCAGCTTGTCGCCGCCGCTTCCCGTACCGGCCTCAACTGGGAAGGTATTTCCTGGCCCATCGTAAAACGGCTGGCGTTGACCTCGCTGCCCATCGCCGCTGCGGCCAGCTACCTGTTCGTAGTCACGCCTGCGCCTATATTCACGCGCATATTCGGCTTCCTGCTTCTGGTAATGGTGGCCCAGGCACATACGCCCTGGAGTATCAGCAAAGGCATAAGCCTGCGTAGCTTCCTGTTCGTAGGGGCCGCCAACGGCCTGGTTTCCGGCTACCTTGGCCCGTCCGGGCCGGTGGGAGCACCCTTTTACCTGGCCTACGGGCTGACCGGCGTAGCCTTCGTGGGCACCTCTTCAGCCGGCATACTCATGACCCAACTGCCGAAAATCCCCGTGTTTGCCAGCAACCACCTTTTCAGCGCGCAAGTGCTGCTCATCTCAGCCATCGCCGGCGTTATGTCCTTCGGAGGGTCGTTGCTGGGCAACCGCATCTCCGGCAAACTGCCGGAAAGGTGGTTCCGCCTCGTAGTCGAAGCCTTGCTGGTATTGAGCGGAATAGTCCTGATAATCCGCGGTTAGGCCCAGTCAAGCGCTTTCCTTCAGGGGAATAGGACCTCAAGGACATTCCTTTACAGGTCCATCAGCGCCTTCCGTTGCCCGCCGTCCATGGAGATGGACGCGCCGGTTACAAAGCTGGCCCTCTCTGAAGCCAGGAAAACCACCATGTCAGCTACTTCTTCAGACGTGCACAGGCGGCCAATGGGGATGCTGGCAATCGCCCGCCGCTGGGCCTCTTCCTCGCTTACGCCCTTCTCCCGAGACATGGTGTGCACCAAGCCCCACCACCTGTCGGTATCGACCGGCCCGGGGTTGACGGCGTTGACGGTTATGCCGAATGGGGCCAATTCCTCTGCTATCGCCAAGGTGAAGTTTATGCCAGCGGCATTGGCAGCCCCCGGAGTGACCTCGAAGTAAAGCGGCTTGATGCCGTCGTTGCCGATGACGTTGATGATGCGGCCCCAGCCCTGCTGCTTCATTATGGGCACGGCGGCCTTGCAGGTCCGCACGTAACCCATGAACTTCAGGTTCAGGCTTTGCATCCAGTCCGATTCTTCAAGGTTCTCCAGCCTGCCGCCGGGGGAACTGCCCGCGTTGTTGACGAGTATGTCCAACCTTCCGAAGTGGGAGATTCCTTCGGACACGAAACGCTGGGCGTCGGCCTCATTGTTCATGTCGGCGGCGATAGGAAGGACCTCAACGCCGGTCTCATCGCTGATTTCCTTGGCCGCCGCCTCCAATCGTTCCCTGCCCCTGGCGCACATCGCTATACGAGTCCCTTCCCGGGCCAACGCCAGCGCCGACGCCTTTCCTATGCCCATGCTACCGCCGGTAATCAAGGCTACCTTGCCGTTCAGACCTAGCTCCACGTTTCACCTCCAACAGCCCGACCCAACAATTGAGTCGGCGCTTGGATTTAGAAGAAATCCCCCGTCCCTCAAACAGTGAAGGAACGGGGGATCGTCGTCGCAATGCTCTTCAGCGGCCCGCGATTGCAGGACGCCATACCAAGACCATTGTCAGGGGAGTCGTGCTATGTACAGGCCAGCGAGTAGACTTGGCTGGCGCCTTCCGGCATCGGGTACGACTCCCAAGTGTCGCCGTGGTCGGTGCTGCCCCAGACCTGTCCGCCGTTGGCGGCGCAGTACATGCGGCCCCTGCGGTGGGCGTCAAAGGCTATGCCGAACATGGTGCTATGAGCATCGAACCCGGTGTTCACCCGCTCCCAGTTGTCGCCAGCGTCGGTGCTACGATACAGGACGCCGAGTTCGCTTTGGAAGTTGGCCCCGGCAGCCACCCAGATGGTATTGGGGTCGCCCGGTACCTCGCTGATGTCGCGGCAGTAGCTCTGGCCCTTGGCGTTCAACGGCTCCAGGTTCACGTGGGTCCAGTGGTCCCCGTGGTCATCGCTCCTCCACATTCCGGCCCTGGAAATGCTGAACACGGTGCCTGGGAACAGGGAGCTGGTCATAACGCCGTGCATGTCGACCAGGTCGTCATTGGTGTACAGGCCGTGGCTCAGGTTCTCCCAGCGCTCGCCTCCGTCACGGGTGCGGATGAGGCCGCCCACCTCGATGGCGCCGTACAACTCGTCGGAGTCGGACTTGCTGGCGGACATCATGAGAATCCGCTTGGCGGGGTTGGATCCCGGGCCGACTGTGACGTCGGGGAACCGCACGCTGACCGGCATCTGGCGCCAGTTCTCGCCGCCGTCTTCGCTGCGGTAGATCTCCGCGGCCTCGTAGCCGGCGTACATCACGTTGGGGTCCCTCGGCGAGTAGAGCATAGACCATACCGGCAGGCCGTGGTCAGGGATGTTCACCTTTTCCCAGTGGTCGCCTTGGTCGGTGGTCCGATAGGGTCCCACCTGCGTCCCGGCGTACATGATCTCAGGATTCTCCGGGTGCACGGCCAACGCGCGGATGGCTGGAGCTTCCGGCAGGCCATTGGTCAACAATTCCCAGTGCCCGCTTCCCTCTTCCATCCGGTAAAGCCCAGTGCTGACCGACCGTCCGGGCGCGGTCTCCCCGGCCAGACCCACGTAAACGTAAGCTTTGCTCATCTTTCAGTTACCTCTCTTCTATAGGCCAACCGTAGCTGTTGCCACAAGTTGACCAGTATTGGATGGGGCAATTGCACCAGAAAGCCAAGGGCTTGTCAATTATTGCACCCACACTGGTTCGGTACACGACATCCAGGCTATCTAACTCCCCGAACCCCGACGGCGCAACTCTTCCTCAAACGGCCTTATCATGGCCCGGTCAGCTTCCTGTGCCGCCTTCCGCTAGGCATAAAGCCGGTTCAAGTTGGCGTACTTGCCTGGGTCGAGGTCCTTGCCTTCCAGCGCCGGGTGGTCGTAGCCGTAACGGTGGGCGCGGAACACCGAGTTGGCGTAGCCCGACACCGAGCCGCCGACGCCAACGCCGCTGCGGGCCACAAAGGGATTGATGTACTCCCACACAATTTCCTTCCCCGGCGTCACCTCGAAGACACGGCCGGGGGCGCCCTCGCAGATCAGCGTGTTGCCGTTGGGTTGCCGCTCCGAGCCGCTTATGTGATAACTGTAGAAGGAGATAGGTGGGTCTCCCTTGTACTCCCACGCGACCTCGTTGCTGCCGGGGTCGATCTCGATGATGCGGGAATGGGAAAAGCCGGGCTTGTGGGGGCCGTTGTCGAAGATCAGGACCCGTCCGTTGTCCAGCATCGTGGGGTTGTGCTGGTGGGAAATATCCCCCGGCCCCCACTTCCATCGGAACTCGCCGGTCGCCTTGTCGACTATCCCCACCGTGTCCGTCTGGCGGAAGCTGACCACAAGATCGCCCTCCGGCGTGACGTTCAGGGTGTTCTGGTGGGTCCACTCCTCACGTCCCTCCAGGAAGCAGATCCGGTCTTCCTCGTAGCTCAGGTGTTCCCACGACTTCCATTCGTAGACCACTTCGCCACCTGGCGTAACCTCCCGCACCACGTCCCCCAACATGCCTTGGTGCCCATCCCCGGACGAGTAGCCTCCCTTCACCTGCTGCACCATTCCTTCGGGAATCAACTCCCAGCACAGCACCAACGTATTCCCGTTGGCCAGTCGCTCGAAGTCGTGGTGCAATAGCGGGTAGCGGTATTCCCAGACTATGTTGCTCTCCCAGTCCAGCTCCAGTATGGCTCCCGCCACAGTCCTGCCGTCGCCCGGCAGTAGCTGTCGCTCCGGCCGCGCGAACGACACCTCTTCCGCCGCCGGGCCTGTCCGCAGCAACAGGTTGCCGTTGTTCAACAGGTAGGCGTAGCCGATCCCCTCGTCGGAGTGCCAGGTGTGGCAGACCCGTCCTTCCATATCAATGAGCCGGGCGTCATGCCCGCTTACGTTGGTCGTCAGCGTGAAGCCCCGGTAAGAGTTTTGGGGCGCGTAATAAATCAGACCGTTCGGATGGTTGGTGGACCAACCCATAGTTACCTCCTGACTGTTCTTATAAGGTTCTTGGACTAATTCGCTGGTGACACTGGAGTATTCGAAGCATACTGGCAAGCCCCGATTCATCGGTGAGAAAGTATAGAATCGCGCCATTTCACGGTCAACAGGCATAATACAAGGTGGTAAACTGTCGCCCTGAAGACCAGCCCGGACAACTTCTCACAAGTTGCGTTGTAGAAACATCAAAGGAGGCTTTATGTCAACTCAAACCCTCGAAATCAAGAACATGAAGCTCATATCCCACGTAGACCTGAACGGGCACAACAATCTCGGCGAGGGAGTGGACCTGCACCAGACCCCCAGCGGTCGCCGCATTTTCTACATGGCCCACGAAGGCCCGCCCAAGGACTTCACCAGCGTTGACGTTACCGATCTCGCCAACCCCAAGGTTGTCGCCCAGACCGACCTGGACTACGACCACCTCCGTTCCAACTCCCTGTCCATCGTGGGAGACACCATGCTGGTGGCCTACCAGTCGCGGGAGCACGGCCAGCCCGGCACCGGCATGGGTGTTTTCGACATAAGCAACCCTGAAGCACCCAAGCGCATCGCGTTCTATGACACCAAGGGTCCTGGGTCCCGCGGCTGTCACTGCCTCTGGTGGGTTGACGGCGACTACGCACACTTGGCCACCGGCACGCCCGACTCACGTCCCACCAACCCGAAGGACGACCAATTCTACGTGATAATGGACGTGAAAGACCCGGCCAACCCCAGGGAAGCTGGCCGCTGGTGGCTGCCCGGCACTCAGGAAGGGGACGAGGCGCCGCTGCCAGCCCGGCACCCCCAACTCGACGTGGGCCACAGCGTCCACAACACCAACGTTTACCCCAACCGGCCCGACCGGGCCTATTGCGGCTGGAAGGACTCTGGCGTCATCACGCTGGACATCTCCGACGTATCACGACCGTCGGTGGTCGCCCAACTGAACTACGCGCCTCCCTTTCCGGGGTTCACTCATACCGTGCTGCCCTTATTCAGCCGGGACCTGCTGGTGGTGACCCAGGAAGCCACCGCATTGGGAGGAGCGGACTATCCCAAGCTGGTGTGGATGATGGACAACAGGCTGGAAACCAACCCGGTCATCATAAGCACGCTGCCCATGCAGGACACCGACGACTTCTTCAACCGCCCCGGCCGCTACGGGGCCCACAACATCCACGAGAACCGGCCTGGCCCCCTGTCTTTGCGGTCCGACACCCTCATTTATGCCACCTTCTTCAACGGCGGAATTCGGGTGTTCGACACCACCAATCCCTTCCAGCCTGAAGAGGTGGCCTACTTCGTACCCCAAATACCTGCGGGCGCGGACGCCAACGGCATCAACGACGTGCACGTCGACGAAAACGGCATCATGTACGTGGTGGACCGGCTTCAGGGTGGCCTGTACATCCTGGAACTGAACATCTAAGCCCGAACGCCGTCAAATATTCACAACAGGTGACCTTATGTCAACGTCAACAACCAAGGCCGAAACGGTCATCAAGAACGCCAACATAATCACCATGGACCCCAACCAGCCCCGCGTCCAGGCCGTAGCCATGAGCAATGGCCGCATCATCGGCTTGGGCAGCAACGAGGATGTGGAGACCTTCGTCGGCCCGAATGTGAAGGTAATGGATCTCCGGGGCAAAACGGTGCTCCCCGGGTTCATCGACGCCCACATTCACGTATTGAACAGCGGTATCCGCCACGTCATGGCCGCCGACTGTGACTTGCCCACAGTTGACTCCATCCTGACCGCTCTGCGGGAACGGGTGGAGACCACTGCTCCGGGGCAATGGGTTCAAGGCTTCAAGTTTGACGACACCAAGACAACGGAGAACCGCTTCCTGTTCCGGGAAGACCTGGATGCAGTGAGCACATTCCACCCCATCATGGTGTCCCACCGCGCGGGACACATCTACTACCTCAACAGCATGGCCCTGGAGGCCGCCGGGTTTACCCGCGACACCCCGGACCCATTCGGAGGCCGCTTGGGACGGGACCCGGACACTGGGGAACTGAACGGGGTGGTCTACGAGCGGGCCATCGAGCCGGTGCGTTTCGGCCTCATCCCGTCCGATACGCCGGAAATTCGCCGGGAAGGCCTGCGCACCATCTGCCGTATGCTGACCCAGGCCGGACTCACCAGCGTCCACGACGCCAGGGTAATCCGGGATGAATTCGTCACCTATCAAGAGGGGAGAGACGCGGGTGACCTGTCCCTGCGTGTGTACGCGCTGATGTACCATCCCCATTTCCCGTCACTGCGGGAAGCCGGCCTGAAGACCGGTTTCGGCGATGACATGCTGCGCTTGGGCGGCATCAAGATGGTGGCCGACGGCGCCATCGCCGCCCGCACCGCCTACTTGTCCGAACCTTACGTCGGCAGTGACTGCGATCATGGCATCCTGGCAATGAGCGCCGAGGAAATCGAAGAGAACGTCATGGAGATGCACCGGGCCGGGTTCCAGGTCTGCATCCATGCCAACGGCGACCTGGCCATCGACATGGTGCTGAACGCCTACGAGAAAGCCCAGGCAGCCGACCCTCGCCCCAATCCCCGCCACCGGGTGGAGCACTGCACCTTGGTGAACCCGGAAATACTGGGCAAGATGCGCCGCTTGGGCACAATAGCCACCCCCTTCTGCACCTACGTCTACCACCACGGCGAAAAGATGCCCTTCTACGGGGAAGACCGCTTGCAATGGATGTTCGCCCAGCGTTCCTTCCTGGACTACGGCGTGGTGGGCACCGGCGCCACCGACTACCCTCCCGGACCCTTCGAGCCGTTACTGGGCATCCAGAGCTGCGTAACCCGCACCGACAGCCGGGGCAACGTCTGGGGCCCCAATCAGAAGGTGACGGTGGAGGAAGCACTCCGCATCTACACCCGCCACAGCGCCTATGCCTCCTTCGAAGAAGACCTCAAAGGCTCCATAGAGGTAGGCAAGCTCGCCGACCTGGTTGTGCTGGGCGCAGACCCTACCCAGATAGACCCCTTTGGCATAAAGGACATTACGGTAGAGCGGACGATAGTCGGCGGTAAAACGGTATACGAACCCTAGCCATGCCGTAAACAGGCAGAAAGTGCGTTCCCAAGGAACGTGAAGTATATACTTGTCTTCACTTGACAGGGATAGTGACTACTGAGTAGTCACTATCCAAGTGATGCGGGAGGTATTAGCAGAATGACCGTAGTTGACGAAACCGAAGGGCAACAAGATTTCTCAGAACGGGCGCTGGATCTGGTAAGAGAAAAGCTGGGTAAACGCCGGATAGACTGCCAACTCTGCGGTAGTAATGACTGGCAATTGCAGGACAAGCCGGCCTTTGTGTTCATCGTACACTCAGACTTGGCACGGAGTTCCCTATTACAGGGTGGGAATCAAGACGGATTACCCTTTGTTGTCATGGCTTGCAAAAGTTGCGGGAATACTTTGTTTATAAACTCCATGATATTGGGGCTGCACGACCCAAACGAATCGGCAAAACGTAGTCAGCTAATCCATGACTGACCCTGAAGTAGCTCCCGAAACTGTAACTACCACGATGTCAGTCGAGATTTCCCGCGAATCTCGCAACCTTGTAGCACTCTCCCCGGCCGAACTACGTATCAGGAGTATCTACAATCACCTCACCACCTTTGGGGTAGCTTGTCTCGGTATGTTCGTTCCACTTCTGGCAATGCTTGTGGTTCCTTCTCCCTGTACTCCCCATTTCCAAGCCTACCTGGCAGGAACCGTAGTCATAGGCCTATTATCTGTCATTTGCCTCGGATACGCTTTTTACGGGAACTGGAAAGAAGGGAAATATCGCTCCCGTCAGTCACACTGAATCCGAATATATACAAAGATTGCATCCCCCAAAGAAAAAGGGAGCGGACCATCCGCTCCCTCAACTTTTGTTACTGCCTACCCCCGATTGTGCGTGGGGCTTGGCCGAGCCGTTATTGCCAACGGTAGCCAAGTCAACCCCCAATAAACAGCTTGGCAATAATCGCCGCCAAGGCCGCTCCCATGGCCCCCCCAAAGGCGAACAACGCGAATATCAACCGGTCCAAGCGTTGCTCAATCCGGTCCAGCCCCCCAACCAAATGGGCTACTTCCCCTTCCAGCCGCCCGATGCTTCGATACACCTCAGCGGCATCGATCTGTTGAGTTTCTGTTGTCATACTATCCATCCTGCTCCATTGGCCTCCAGTATACCATCTCCATTGGCAAGCCCTTGGAATCCTGAGGAGGGTCGTCAGGCACCGTTTGAAGGTGCCCGTAGCCTTTCCAAGCCGTTACGGCGGCTGCAAGTGCATCCAGTATGTCGTCCTTTGCGACGTTTTTCCCGGAAAACTTTGAACAGGCGTCGCTGTACACGTCATCAAGACCAACCGGACTTAAAATCTTTCGAAGAACACTCAGGCGTTCCTCTTCGCCTTCTTTACCCTTCTTCTTACTCTGCATGGGTTGCCCGCCGTTCAATGCCCAGAAACAAAGCTCCGGATGGACTTCCCGGACCTCCGGTTTAGCCTTGCGGTCAGAGATCAACAATTCCCTGTCGACTTCGGCAATCTTGGGCGCTATCGCAAAAGATTGAGAGCTTAACCCTTTCCCGGAAATTTGACGCTCGATATCTCTGGCAAGTTCAATGTTTCTTGGTGGTTCCGCGGCTACGTAAGCGGTCAGGCGGGTTGGTGTTGGAAAGACACTCAACTGACGTGGGTAGCCAAGTTTTCTCCGGGCTTCACTGTCACATTTCCGTCCTCCAGGGCCCTCCGGCAGCCCGATTGGAATGTCCACGAGGATAAGCTCCGCGTCCTTGTAGTGAAACAGCAATTCGGCGAACCCGCGGAATATCCCCAAGTCGTAACCGTTCTGGTCCATCCCCGCGCTGAACCAACCACCCCTACAGCTATCCACTCCCACAAACCGCATCGGCGCCATCGCGTTACACCTGCCAAAAGAGAAGAGGAGTGCTCTTGATGCACTCCTCTTGGGTTAGAAGCAAGGTCGCCGGGTTCTACTTGAACACTGCCAAGCACTTCGGCGCGTTGAACATCCACGTCTCTGCCCAGTCCAGTATCTCCGCTTTCTGTCCCAGTTCAGACATGGCGCCAACGAGGCAGAACCAGTTGAGCACTTCATGCTGGCCCGACTCTTCGATCTTGGACAGCGGGTAGTCTTTCCATTTCTCGAACTCGCCGCTCTTCAGGTGCTCCAGCAGCGCCCGGTCCGCTTCCAAGTCCGGGTAAAGCAAGTGGTTTTTGGGAGTCAGGAAGGCGTGGGACCAACTGGAAGACGCCATCAACACCACCCGCCACGGGCTATTCTTGATGACCCGGGCCGTGGCTTGGCCGACCTCGAAGCAGCGGCGAGGCGAGGGAGAGGGCGGGTCGGGCACATCGGAGTATTCGGTTGCCCCGCCGCGCATACGAATTACGTTGCTACCGTAGCAGTTCACCGCCACCGGCAACACCGGGTAATCGAATCCCTCCCGGTCGTTGTCCAAGAACAGCAGCGTGTTGGCGAAGGCATGGCCAAGGCCGTCTTCGTGGAGCGGGCGGTAGGCGTAGGACATATCAACGCCTTCGTCCAACAGGCCGCGTGCAATGTACCGACCCGCTTCCTGGTGGCCGGCGAACTTGAACACCTTGTCTTCCGGCTCGCCCCAGATGTTCGGCCTACCCCGCGTCCTCTTGAAGGGCGCGAACTCAATGTTGTCGTAGGCCAGTACGCAGAACGGGGGGATGATGTCCTCTTTGAAGTTCTCGTACTGGTCGTCGCCCCATATCAGGATGAAGTCCGGGTTGAACGCGTCTATCTCCTCGCGGATCCTGCGGAAAGCCTTGAACACTCTCGCCCTGTGGGCCGCATGGGACGTGATGCCCTCGTCGTCGCCCCACTCCAGCCGCATCGGCTCCGGCCAGTTGGCAGGGTCTTTCATGTGCGCCGGGATCCGCTGGTCGGTCTCCAGCATCCTGGCCAACGGCCACGGCTTGTATTCGTCCGGCACCAGTCCCGGCGGGTAGTGAGTGCCGCCTACGCCCAGTATTTCTCCCATGACTGCCTCTCTTTAACAAAGATTCATGGCCCTGTTGCCTTAATGCCGGAGTATACCGGCGCCAATTTGCCGGGTCAACGGAAATGAACGACAAGCCGTTTGCCTGTGGGCCAATCCCCGGCTATGATACCGGCGATAGAGTACATCCGGGGGTAAGGCGATGACCACCTACATCGGGCAGCCTGTGAAGAGGTTTGAGGATGCGGCCCTCGTTACGGGCCAAGGCTCCTTCATCAACGATATTGTGTTGCCGGGAATGCTCCACGCCGCGGTGCTGCGCAGCGACTTTGCCCATGCCGAAATCAAGTCGCTTGACGTAACGGACGCCCGGGCCTTTCCAGGCGTAGCCGCAGTCCTGACCCCGGCCGACATTGCGGGGGCAATTCCAGATATACCATCAAGGCCGATGACCGGCGTTCAGGCAATGGATGTGTTCAACGCGCCTGGTCACCCCGTGCTGGCCAAGGACAAAGCGTGCTACGCAGGCCAAGCCGTGGCCATCGTAGTAGCATCGGACCAGTACACTGCCCGGGAGGCCCTGGAGCTTATTCGCGTGGAATACCAGCCATTGCCCCCGGCGCTGGAACCCCGGGACGCGGTTGCCGATGGCGCTCCGGTGGTCCACCCGGAGGTGCCCAACAACACGGCTATGGAGGTTACGCAGAGAGGCGGTGACGTGGAAGCGGCATTCGCCGAAGCTGACCACGTTACACGTCAAAGGTTCGACGCCCAGCGCCTTGCCCCAATTCCCATGGAGACCCGGGGCGTAATCGCCGACTATCAGCCCGACGAAGGGATGCTGACCGTTTGGAACTCCACCCAAGCGGCCCATCGCGTCAAGGAACACATATCGGACATGTTGCAACACCCGGAGGATGGTCTTAGAGTCATAACCCCGGAGGTAGGCGGGACTTTTGGGATGAAAGACTGCATCTTCCCGGAAGACATTCTGGTGCCATATCTCTCAATGCTGCTGAGAAAACCGGTCAAGTGGATAGAGGACCGGCAAGAGAACCTGCTTGCCTACCACGGGCGGGGCATGGACCTGGACATGGAACTGGCGGTCGAGAGCGACGGGACGATTCTTGGAATGAGGTTCACGGTATTCGCCGATTTGGGCGCTTACTTCCTGCTGACCACCGCTTCGGCTCCATTCAACGCGCTTCGCCGGGTGGCCGGCCCATATCATATTCCCGCGGTGGAACTGAAGATGGTGGGGGCCATCACTAACAAGACTCCCACCGGCGCCTACCGGGGCACCGGCGGCCCTGAGTCCGCCTTCTGCATGGAACGGAGTCTCGACATGATTGCGCGAGACCTGGGCTTGGACCCGGTGGAGGTGCGCAACAAGAACTTTGTTCCCGTGGACGCCTTTCCTTACGAGACCGCTACCGGCGTCACTTACGACGCAGCCGATTACGGTCAGGGATTCGATCGGGCGCTGGAGTTGGCCGACTATTATCGCTGGAAGACGGAGGCGACGCGACGGGGTCCGCATGAACCGGCCGTCGGCGTCGGCATAGCAGCCATCCTGAAGTCTTCCGGAGCATCGGGACATCATCGGGAAGAAAGGTCCCGGGTTGCCATTGAGCCTACCGGAGCGGTTTCGGTCTATACCGGCATTTCTCCCCACGGACAAGGCAACGTGACGTCCTTCGCCCAGATGGCAGCAGAGGAACTGGGCGTCGACCCTTCGAGCGTCTCCGTTCATTATGGCGACACGGCGGAATTCCCGTTCGGCTTCGGCACCAGCGCCAGCAGGGGACTGATAGTGGGAGGCTCCGCGGTTTTCTCGGCCCTCACGGAAGCACGAGGCAAAATGGTTGAAGTAGCCGCCCACGTGTTGCATTGTCCACCGGATGACGTGCGGTTGGAGCATGGGCGAGCCTACGATATAAACAGGCCCGGTGCCGGGATGGACGTCCGGGAGTTGGCGGCCGCCGCCCATAACGGAGAGTTGCTGCCCGTCGGGTTGGAGCCCGGGTTGGACTTTACCGCCAGCTTCACCCTTCCCGACAATCCTCATTCTTTTGCCGCTCATGTGGCGGTGGTCGAGGTCAGCAAGGACACCGGCCATGTAGAGATTCTGAGATACGTGGGGGTGCACGACTGCGGACGGATCATCAACCCCTTGATTGTGGAGGGGCAAATCCATGGCGGCATTGCCCAAGGCATAGGCCAAGCCTTGACGGAGGGGATGGTCTACTCTCCGGAGGGGCAGCCGTTGACAGGGAGCTTGATGGACTACGCCGTTCCCCGCTCAGAGTCAATGCCCGAATTGGTGCTGGACACCTTGAACGTTCCGTCGGACACCAACCCCTTGGGAGCCAAGGGCATAGGGTCCGTCTCCACCGTCCCTTCCCCGGTAGCAATAGCTAACGCAGTACTAGACGCACTGGCACCCCTCGGCATCCGGCACCTGGATACCCCGCTCACGCCGGAGAAGGTCTGGAGGGCCATCCGCGAAGGTGAATCCAGGTAGGCCAACCATCAGCCTTACCCGCTCTGCCGTTCCTCGATGTAGCCGACCAGCTTCCGCACGTTGGACGTGTCCGTCCCCGGGGGTACGGACGCCAGGAAATGCCGCAAATCATCCAAGGCCATCTGGTATTGTCCCAAGCGGTAGTAAATCAGGCCCCGGTCCCGTCGCTCGTTCAGGTCGTCGGGCCGCAGCGCCATGGTCAGGTCAACAACGTCGAGAGCCTGCTCATGGTCCCGTCGGTTCAGGTAAATCCCCTTGAGATTTCGTAGAATCCGGGCGATAAACTCACGATTGGTAGCGGGAGTAAGGTAACTGGAGTCCCACTCCACGTTCGTTCCCAGAACGTTCTTCAAAATCTGGGCGCACTCTTCCTCGGAAAGCAGAATCCCACGGCGGAACGGGTCGATTATCAGGTCGGTCTGGGTACCGTGGCTGAGGACGAAATGACCGGGCAGCCCCACACCGACCAACGGTATGCCCAGCCGTTTCCCCACTTCCAAGCACACCAAGCATAGCGTGATGGGCAGTCCGGTGCGCCGCTGGAGCACTTCGTTCAAATAGCTGTTACGCGGGTCGTAGTAGTCGCCTTGGTTCCCTTCGAAACCTACCTCGTCGAACAGGTACTCGCTCAGGTTGTTGACGCAGTAGAACGGGTCCCGGTCAGGCCCGATCCGGTACGCCGCGCCTTCAGCCAAGGAATCCAGGATCGCCAGTTGCTGGTCAATGTCCAGGTCCGGGTACTCCACAGCGGCTATCAGCAACGCCGCCGTAGCCAGGTCGATTTCATCATCCTGGTGGGCGGTTACCCATTGGAACCTGTCCAAGATCGCTTGTTTGTTCATTCAAAACTCGACATTAAATCCTGGTGGGATTCTTGGGTTCCAAGCCCAAGCGCAACCGCCCGTAGTCCTCTGCTATCGAGTCCCACGCTATGCCAAAGTGATGCGAGGCGGCGTGCGCGTCCCGGTGGAACCGCTGTATCGGGTTGGAGTCGAAAACCGAGTGACCCCCGCTGGCTTCGAAGAGGCGGTTTATGACACGGACGCTCAGCCTGGACACGTATGCCTGGTTCCTGCGGTAACGGGCACGGTCCAACAGGGTAGGCATCTCGCCGCGCTTGGCTTTGGCGAAGACCTCCTCTCCGTCATTGGCCATAATCAACCGCGCCGACAGCACCTCCGCCTCCGCTTCAGCCAGGCGAGTGTGCACCAGCGCGCTATCCGACAGATTCTCTCCGCCATAGGCCGCAACCCTGGTCGTCACTTGCGACTCGAAAGCTTCCACAGCCCCTTGGGCCATTCCCAGGACGGGTGCGGCGAGCGTGTAGGAAAGCATACTTGTGGAGGAGATGCAATAATTGGGTGTGCCGTGGACCCGTCGGCCATGAGATTGGCCTTCACGCAGGTCGGAGACCAATACCGCACGATATTCCGGAACAAAGACATCATCCATAACGATGTCGTTGCTTCCGCTGCCCCGTAGGCCGGATACGAACCAAGTATCTTTGATAGTGTAGTCCCGTTGGGGGACCAGGAACCATAGTAATCCTTTCGGCCCTATTCCCCCGAGCAGATTCCAGTCGGAGTCATCGCATCCGCTCGAAAAGTCCCACTGCCCTCCGAGAATGTACCCGCCGGCGGTCTTGGTTACGCGGGCGCCGGCGGGATTGAAGGCAGTGGCGCAAAGCACGTCCGCCGACTCGGCCCAATACTCTCGCTGTGCCTCCTCCGGGAACATGCCAACAACCCAATTGTGGCTGGCCCAGATGCCGTAGCACCAAGCCGCCGACCCGCAACCCCGTCCCAGTTCAGCGGCAATGTCCAATACCACGGGGTAGTCCAGGTCGAAGCCGCCGAAACGGGTGGGTTGAGGAGCTCGCAATATGCCGGTGCGATGGAAGTCCTCCACCGTCTCCGGTGGCATCCGCCGCGACTCCTCGGTTGCAGCCGCCCGGTCGCGCAACACCGGGACCAGGTCAGCGGCTCGCCGGACCAACTCTTCCCGGTCCACCATCCTGTTCACCTCAGTATGCTAAAGCTTGGGAAATCCTTTACAATTGCCACTGTCCGCTTGGAGTACGCAGCCCATCGGCTTGAGCATAGGGACGCTCCGCCCCTGTGCATCATACGCAGACTTGAAATAGTTTACAATCGACGGACCGACCGGACCGTTGGTCAATATGATGAAGCTGACGGTGAAACTTGACTGATCCCTCAACTCCCAGGGAACGTTTCTTACGTCGGTTGAGCGCCGGTGGCCTGATGGTGTCCGACGGAGCTACCGGCACCTACCTTCAGGCCCACGGCTTGGAACCCGGCGGCTGCCCCGAGGAATTCAACCTAAGCCATCCCGACGTCGTACAGGGTATGGCGCGGGCTTACTTCGCCGCCGGTTCGGAGATGGTGTTGACCAACTCCTTCGGCGCCAACCGCTTCATGCTAGGCAAGTACGGCCACGGCGATAAAGTTTCGGAGCTGAACCGCTTGGCGGCGGAACACGCCCGCCGCCAAGCGCCGCAGGGCGGCTTCGTCATCGGCTCCGTCGGCCCCACGGGTGAGTTCCTGGAACCCTTGGGCGAAGTGACCGAAGGGGAAATGTTGGACGCCTTTGTCGAACAGGTCACCGCTTTGGAGGCGGGAGGCGCAGACGGTGTTGTTATCGAGACTATGACCGCCGTGGAGGAGGCCAGATTGGCCATACGCGCCGCTAGGGAACACACCAAGCTGGCGGTTTTATCCACCATGGTCTTTGACAAGGGACCAAGAGGGTTCTTCACAATGATGGGCGTAACGCCGGAGCGGTCGGTCAAGGAATTGATTGACGCCGGAGCGGACGTAGTAGGGACAAACTGCGGTAACGGCAGCGACCTCATGGTGGAGTTGGCCCGGGCCCTGCGCCGAGTTACCGACGCTCCCTTGCTGGTCCATTCCAACGCCGGCATCCCTTCCATGATACAGGGAGAAATCATATACCCGGAGACGCCGGACTATATGGCCGAAAGGTTCAACGAGCTGGTGGACTTGGGAATCAACATCATCGGGGGTTGCTGCGGGACGGAACCGGAACATATACGGGTTTTCTCCGAATCTTTGAGGGCGCGGCGCAACCTGTAACGCCCATCTCAATCCGAAAGGGCCGAGTAAGACCATGCCTACCGAGTCAACCACCGGTTTGACCAACCGCCGGAAGAGCGTAGCCCAGGTTATAGAGGAGTACGGGAAGTGCATCGAACTCATCCCGATGGACCCGTACTTTCACAGCATCAGCGTCGGCCTCTACCTTAAAGACGGCGTCTGCACAGTCTGGAGTTACAGCGGTAAACCGGGGGTACGGGAAAGGCTTTCCAACATTCGAGACGGGTTCGTCGCCTTGGGCGGCATGGCCCCTGCGCCCGGCAACGACATCCAGTTCACGTCACCATGCGGCCGGTTGCACCTGAGGGCGCTGGGATTCCTGCTGGCCCAGATAGTCGGAAAAAACCCTGACTTCTCCCCACCAACCGGCGACCTGACCATCAGGGACACCAAGACCAGGATGACGCTGAACGTCGCCGGAAAGGATGCCGGAAGCAAGTGGGTCTACCAAGTCACCGCCAATGAAGAAGCGCGCAGCGCCGCCGCCAGGCTCCGGCTGGTAGTCGCCGGATTTGTCCGCTACGGGGAAATGGAAAAAGTGAGCGACAACGAAGTGGCCTTCCCCTGCGGCCACCGCCACGATGAGCTCATGCGCATTCTCCTGCCCTACTCCCGCAACGTAAGCGCCGTGGAAAACATGATGGAAGCCGACGCCCTCCGCGGCCAGATGACCACGGGGACGCTGGGATTCACGCCGACGTAGATGGAGGAAGGACTAACGCGAATGGCATTGACACTGACTATAGAGACCGAGCAGGAAGTAGACGGTCGCTGGATTGCCGAAGTGATGGAGATTCCGGGCGCAATGGTTTACGGTCTAACGACTGAAGAAGCCATCGCCAATGTACAGGCCCTTGCCCTTCGCATTTTGGCAGATAGGCTGGAGCACGGCGAGGCTGGCCCGGAATTGGTGAGCGTATCGTTTCAAACGGCGTAAACCGATGGCCTAGCGCGCGACCGAGGAGAGTCTTGGCTGCATTATTGCGTATCGGATGGCAAGTCAAACGACAAACTGGATCACACATAGTTTTATTCAAAGAGGGCTGGCCCGAGTACACATTCTCTTTTCACAATCAAAGAGAAATAGGGCCGCGTATGCTGGCTCGAATCGCGAAACGGACAGGCCTGAGACCTGGTGATCTGTAGTTTGTCCAATTGACGACAGACTTGTTGATGGAAATGGGCGGGTCAATGACTAATGCAGATAGATACAACGAATTTTTCGACCCTATAGTTGATACACTCCTTGACAAGCACCAAATAAGGGTTTACCGCAAAACGAAAGCTAGCAGCGGCCGACTCTTTGAATCCGGTTATGGTAACCGCATTCAATACGAAATCAGGCTTGCTGAAGGCAATAAGGCGAGAGTTGCTCTGTTTGTTGACAGCAGTAGCCGCGAGTGGAACATTCAATTGGTGGACCATTTGGTTCAACGCCGTGAGAAAATCGAATCTGCGCTTGGACCGCTGGGCTGGGAACAAGAGAAGAGCACTAAACGTCGCCGAATAGAAATCACAAAGCCTGGCAGCATCTACGATGATGACCACACGCTGACGGAAATCCGTGAATGGATGGTTTACAATCTGCTCAATTTCAAGCGGGTATTCGACCCTCACCTGAAAGACCTATTGGGACAGTACAGAGGGCCCATGGAAACGAACGCCGTTATCCACAACGACAAGGCTATCGCCGGTGCCCCGCCCGTCTTCGAAGGAACCCAGGTCCCCGTCAAGGAATTACACTCTTATATGCACAAGGACTGGAACCTGTATGGCTTCCTGCATAAATTCCCGTCCGTAGCCATGGAGCAGGCTCTGGCCGAGATGGAGCGACATGCCCGGGAAACAGTGCAGCGCATCACTCAGCGTGACAAGAACATAGCAGACGGCGCTTTGGTGTTTCAGCAGTCTGACGTGCCGGTAGGGCGCCTGTTTGACTATCTCTCTGATGTGAAAGGCTTGAAAGATTTCCATTGGGATTTTCCGTCGGTGTTCCGGGAAGACACATATGACGCCATAATTACATCCGGAAGGATTCTGGAGTTAGACGCCTACCGGGGAGTGACTAACGGCATTGTGGACAGCGACCGTAGCTACGTGAGCGGCGCACCCAAGTTCGTGGGTACACGCCTTCCGATAAGGATTTTGTTCGACTTACTGGCGGATGCTTGCACGTTGAAGGACTTTTCCTACAACTTCTCTGGGGCAAGCCGAGAGCAGTTGATGGGGATTTTGCGGTTGGCGCATGAAGTCTTAGAGAGAGAGGCTTGTGCGTCTGCTGCTCGATAAAAACATTACATGGGACCTTAGACCTTATTTGTTGGAACACCACGAGGCTATTTCTGCTGGATATCTTGGCTGGGACAGATTGCCCGACGACCAACTGCTTGCGCGAGCACGGGATGACTTCGATGCCTTGATAACCTGTGACCAGGATATCCCCAAAGACCAGGACATAACAGGAGTCGACGTTGCGGTGATCGTATTGGCAGCGAGGACCAATAGTATCAAGGACTTAGCGCCGTTGGTTCCAAGAATCCTCAGCGCATTGGAGAACATCACACGCGGCGAAATCGTTATCATAGAAGCGTAGCCGCAACAAGGGAGCTACCGAAATGCCCTTCACCGAAACAATGACTCCCCGCGAAAGGGTTATGAACGCCCTCGCCATGAAGCCGGTGGACCGGACCCCAGTGGCCAACCCCACCAACGTGGCCACAGTGGAGTTGATGGATCTGATCGACGCCCCTTTCCCCGATGCGTGCCGCGATCCGGAGTTGGCGGCTAGACTGGCGGCCACCGGGCACACCGAGTTAGGATTTGACTCGGTGATGCCCTACTTCACCATCATACAAGAATCGTCGGCCCTGGGTTGCGAGATGCAATGGGAGGACAAGGACAACTGGCCCACGGTGCGCATGTACCGCCCCATCTGGAAGGGCCCTGACGACGTTCACATCCCGCCGGGTTTCCTGGAGCACCCGGACAACCTGACCATCACCAAATCCATCGAGTTGCTCAGGCAGGAGTTCAGCGACCGGGTGGCTGTCATCGGCAAGACGATGGGGCCCTGGACCTTGGCGTACCACGTCTTCGGCGTGGAGAACTTCCTGCTGATGACCGTGGACGACCCGGACATGGTGATGCGGGCGTTGCACAAGCTGAAGGAAATTTCCGTCCTGTTCGGAGAGGCGCAAATCGCCGCCGGCGCCGACGCGCTGACCTTCCCGGACCATGCCACCGGCGACCTGGTCAGCGGGGAATACTACCGGAGGTTCCTGTTGGACATTCACCAGGAAATGGCGGAACGGTTGCCGGTCCCCCTTATCCTGCACATCTGCGGCAACACCCTTGACCGCATGGGGTACATCGCCGAAACGGGAATGGCCAGCTTCCATTTCGACTCGAAGAACGACCCTCAGCGGGCCATGGACATCGTTGACGGAAGGATAGGGCTGGTGGGAAACATCAACAACCCGGAGACGCTGTACGCCCGCGGCCCCGAGGAGGTGCGCCAGGAAGTGTTCCGCTGCCTGGATGCCGGGGTCAACATGATCGCGCCGGAATGCGCCGTGCCTCTGGCCACCAAGCTGGAAAACCTCGTGGAGATACCCAAAGCCGTGGTAGAGTGGACAAAGCAAAACGGGTAACATTTCCCAGACCTATATCGCTTGGTAGTATGAACTTACGGCAACTACAAAAGGTGTTGAGGAAGTATCAGTATGGCATCGGAACCTGAAACACAGGCTCGGACTCTGGGCTACTTGGAAGGGCGCATCACCGAACAAGCAACGGCGTTGCAGGATCTGCGGCAGGATATGACCAGTTTTCGCCAAGAAGTGAATACGGGACTCCAAGAAGTCAGGGCAGGGCTCCAGGAAGTTAATCAACGACTTGACCAAGGCCTCCAAGAAGTCAATCAACGTATCGACCAAGGCCTCCAAGAAGTCAACACTCGGATGGACCAGGGCCTCCAAGCCATCAACGCCCGGATTGACCGGATGTTTCTGTCAACTTGGGCCATCGGCGGCGGCATCATCGCCGCACTGGTGGTGATGATCATCCGGGGCGGGTAAGCACAACGATGGTACGGCCACACCAGAAGGAGATTGACCAGTGACGACTTCCAACCCAGGCTTGGCGGAGGAGTTGGAGCACGTAACCAACGCCTCGGAACGAAGGCATATCGAAGGACTGTTCCAAGGAACGGACACCTTGATGCACCAGATAGCCTATGACCTGATAGTGGGCCACAACCACGAGGTCGACCGTCTCACCAGGGAGGCCCTGGATTTAGGGTTTTCCGCCAATACCATACTTGACGACGGCTTGATCGCCGGCATGGCGATCGTGGGCATCAAGTTCCGCGACAACATCATCTTCGTCCCGGAGGTGCTGGTGGCGGCACGGGCGATGAAGGCGGGGATGGCCCACTTGGAGCCCATCTTGTCGGCCTCTGGAATCCAGCCCGTCGGCACAGTGGTAATGGGCACCGTCAAGGGAGACCTTCACGACATCGGCAAGAACCTGTGTATCATGATGTTGCGGGGGTCGGGCTTCACCGTTCACGACTTGGGTGTGGACACCAAGCCGGAGGAATTTATCGACGCGGTGCTAGAGCATGAAGCCCAGGTGCTGGGAATGTCCGCGCTGCTCACCACTACCATGCCCAACATGGGAAGAACGATTCAGGCGTTCGAGGATGCCGGACTGCGCGACGAGGTCAGGATCATGGTGGGCGGGGCGCCGCTCAGCCAGGAATTTGCCGACGACATGGGCGCCGACGGGTACGGCAAGGATGCTATGGACTGCGTCGCCTTGGCCAAGCGACTGTTGGGGTGGGAAGAAGTGCCGGAAGCCGTTCCCGCCGTAACCTGACGCGAGTATGCCCCCGTGGAACACCGAGTAGACAAAAAGCGGGTCAGGGCCAGCATGGCCCGTCTCCAGGAAATCTTGCAGGGCATCAACGAAACAGCCAACCAGGTTTCGCAGTGGCGGTGTCCCTACAAAAACTCACAGGACCAATGCACCGCTAATTTCGGTTGCCGCAACCAGTACCGCCCCACCATCGCGGAGGAACTGCCGCTGTGCCTGGGAAGTGACGACCTCGACTACCGCAGCGCTTGGGAAGTTTGAACAGACCATGTCGCCCCTGCATCACGGCGGGCGGACCATCCCGCTCACCGCCGGCCGCACCATTTTCGACTACGCCGACGATGTTCGAGTCAGGGTCCCCACATCCTGCGGTAGGGTAGGCGATTGCCACGAGTGCATTGTCGAGATTCGCCGCGGCCTGGAGGGACTGAGTCCTCCCGACCAGGCTGAGTCCTTTCTGAGCGGGAACTATCGCCTTGCCTGCCAAGCCAGCATTGTTGATACGACTGCGGACATCGAGTTCGCCACCCTGCGGCGCCAGCCAAGGATTCTTACCTCCTCTACTCACAGGAACGTGGACCTTGACCCTTTGACGGTCCGGATGGGCGGCGACGTCGTTTTTGACGGCCAGCGCATAGAACGGTATCAAAACGCCATCTACGGCTTGGCTATAGACATCGGCACAACTACGGTGGTAATGAATCTCGTTGACTTGGAAACCGGACGCATTGCCCACACCGCGTCCTTCGAGAACCCCCAGAAGTTCGGCGGGAGCGACGTGATGAACCGTATCGCTTACGACGGCGGACCGAACGGCGGGGAACTCCAACAGGTGATGCTGTCGGCCATCAACTTCGAAATCGGAGAGGTATCACGGCTGTTGGGCATCCACCGGCGGCGCATATACGAAGCGGTGGTGGTGGCCAATTCCACCATGCGCGACATTTTTTTTGGCTTGGACGTGCAGTCCATCGGCGAGAAGCCCTACAAGTCCGTCACCGAATTGGAGGTGGAGCAGGGGCTGCGGCAGTCCACGGCGCTGAACGTAAGGGCAGCAGACTTGGGACTGAGAATTCATCCTGAAGCCAACGTTTACGGCGGCGTCCTGGTGGGGTGCCACGTTGGAGCCGACGTGGCAGCCGACCTGATGGCTATAGCCATCGACCGGCAGGAAGACGTGGTTATGCTGGTTGACGTGGGCACCAACACTGAAGTTGTGGTGGGTAACCGCCACCGGCTTATGGCCGCATCCTGTCCCGCGGGGCCGGCTTTCGAAGGAGGCCAAGTCACCTACGGAATGCCCAGCTATGACGGCGCGGTGGAATCAGTGGAAATCTCCGGGGATGACGTCCGCTGCCTGACTATCGGCGGCACCGAAGCCGTGGGCATCTGCGGTTCCGGCTTGGTGGACCTGCTCGCCCAACTCAAGGTCAACGGCAAAATGGACCAACTGGGTGTGCTTGCCGACGGTAACAGAGGATTCCTGTTCGCTGAAGAGCAGGGAATGTCACTGTCCAGGGCAGACATCAGCGCCTTGGCCCAAGCCAAATCAGCCAACTATTCGGGCCAGTTCATCGCGCTGAGGCGATACGGGGTCCAAGCCGAAGACGTCAACAAACTGTTCCTGGCGGGAGGATTCGCGAACCATATCAATGTTGAAAATGCGGTCGCTATAGGCTTCATCGCCGGCTTCCCTGCGGAAAAGATCGCCAAGGTGGGAAACGCATCACTGGAAGGAGCTACCCTTATGCTGGTCTCAAGACGGCTACGCCATGAAATCGAGGACCTGGTCAAACGCATCGAGCATATCGAACTGGAAACTACCCCCGATTTTTTCGACATATTTGTGGAAGGATGTATGTTCAAGCCCATGGAGGCGTGGGTCTGAGCCGTCGGCCACCTTATCGTCAATTGCGTTCCTGACCCGTGTGGCTTACACTTCCGAGCATGACCGGCCCAACTGATTGGGTCGGTTGACCCACTCCACTTGAAGAGGGTTAGTTCAGATGCCAGATTCCGATCTGCTACAACTCACTATCTCCGAGCTTGCTCCCAAAATCCAAGCAAAAGAGGTCTCGCCGGTAGAGCTTACCGAAGCGGCTCTGGCCCGGGCCGAGCGGCTGCAATCATCGTTAAACACGTTCATCACCATCACGTACGACGAGGCAAGGCGGCAAGCCAAGGAACAGGAGGCCGCGTTGATGCGAGGCGAATACCGCGGCCCCCTCCACGGCATTCCCATCGGCATCAAGGACAATATCGACACCGCCGGTATACGCACCACAGTCGGGTCCAAGGCGTTGGCGAACCAAATACCTGATGAAGACGCCTCGGTGGTCACCAAGTGCAAGGAGGCCGGGGCCATTATCCTGGGGAAGGAAAACCTCGAAGAGTTCGCCGCCGGGTCCACTTCCAACAATCTCCACTATGGAGCCGTGCACAATCCTTGGAACCTGGACCATATCCCCGGAGGCTCCAGCGGAGGCGGAGGCGCCAATGTCGCCGCCCGCGTCACCTTCGCTTCCTTGGGCACCGACCTGGGAGGCTCAGTGCGCGGCCCGGCCAACTTCTGCGGCATAGTGGGCCTGAAGCAGACTTACGGCCGGGTAAGCCAACGAGGCCTCCAAGTCACCAGCTTCAACGGAGACCACATCGGACCAATGGTGAGGTCGGCGAGAGATTGCGCCCTGATGCTGCAAATAATCGCCGGCTACGACGCGCTAGACCCCAGCACGGTGCCGGTCCCGGTACCTGACTACTCGGAGCTACTGGGCACGAGCCTTGATGGCCTCAAGATAGGCGTCCCCACAAACTACTACTTCGACCAAGTGAACCCGGAAACCGAGGCGGCGGTACGCCAAGCCATAGATGCGCTGGTGGAACTGGGAGCCGAGGCCCGTGAAGTCTCCTTGCCAAGCATGAAGTACGCCGGAGCACTGCGCATTCCGGGCATGGCCGATGGATTGGTGGCCCACGAGCCGCATATCGATCAGCACCGGGAGGACTACGGCCCCACCGTCCTGTACCGCACGCTGGCGGGCCAGTTCATTTTAGGCCGGGACTACTCCAAGGCCATGAAAGTGCAGCGCATTATTAAAGAGGAGTATGCCCAAGTATTCCAGGAGGTTGACGTACTGGCAACTCCGTCGTCTCCAATCGCGGCTTGGCGCATAGACCAGGACACTGTGAGCATCGGAGGGCAAGACTACCCGGTGCGAGGCCCCGGCTCCGGGATGACTTCCCGGTGCACCAGTCCAAGCAACGCCACCGGGTTGCCGGCGATGTCCATACCGTGCGGGTTTACTCAAGCCGGTCTTCCCATCGGCCTCCAGTTGATAGGACGACCTTTCGAGGAACAGATCCTGTTGCAGGTGGCGCACGGTTACGAGGCGGTTTCTCCCGCCAAGGGCCGCGTACCCACTATAGCCAACGGCGGTTAGCCGGTACGTTTTGAGGGATTAAGTCAACAGCCCCTTCCCGTAATGGGAAGGGGCTGTTCATGCGGCGCTGTGTAACTCCCGGCTTTGGCAGTATGTATTACTTGGACAACGAGAGGCCGTACCGGGCGGCAAGCTCGTCTATACCCGAGGACACTTGACGGCGTAGCTTGTCCGATGTGTCGCGCTGCCTGTCTACGTCGTCGTACACTCCAGCGTCAAAAGGCTCCCAAGTGTTGCGCAGGTCGCGCACTGATCCGTGCTCCCTGTCCGCCGCCTCAACCAATAGCTCTCCCATGGGTCTCAGGAAAGCCGCGCGAGGCAATCCTCTAACTTCAGCAGTCAGGTCGGAGAACCTTGAGGTGTACCCACCCAAGGCTTCTATTACCGTAGCCCGGTCACATCCGCCTTCGGCGCTGCGCCAGTCGTCATAGTCGTCTCGGAGGTCATCTACCCGGGCCATAAGCCGCTTGTATTGTGCTGCGAAGCCGCTGATTTGCTCGCGGCCGTCGTCGGAAACGTCTTCTTCGATCTTGGTCAACAACTGTCCGGCCTTGCGTCGTGTCGTGTTGGCTTCCACGAGTTGAGCGTCAAAGGTGTAGAAGACCGCTGGGTCCGCCGCGGAGGGTTCCTCCTCTTCTTCCGAACCGGCACCTGCATCGAAAGTCCTGCCATCGGTAGAGCCGCCGGACCCGAATCCCGACGCTTCCCCTTCTGAAGATTCATATACAGGTTCCGGTTTTGTTGGCGGAAGATTGCCGTTTCCTTCGGCCGATGGGGTAGGAGTGGGGATTTCAGAGGAATCATCCTCGTTTGAAGGTGCTCGTAGTCGATTACCGGCAAACTCCCCTGGTTGTCCCAAGTCGCCTCGCAAATTCCGCAGTAACAGGTCCTCCGATTCGGCCGCCTCCGCCAACATATCCGCCACATCGTCCGTTCCGGCGGCGGACGGCAGGTCCCGGGCGGACTGTGCTACTCCCCGAAACTCGTTGACCAGAAGGTTGATGCCCCGGGTCCTCTGAGCAGCATTATAATTTGGCTCTGCCGAGCGAAAAGAGTCGTAGTTGCGGTGGAACTGGTCCCATGCCTCATTCAACTCGCTGACGGCAGCGCTGAATTCGCTGACCTCTTCTTGGGCGTCGGGACTTGTCCTTGTCTGAAGATCGTCCAAGCTATCAGAAACCATTTTTTGAATGGCCGACGCTTGAGACCGCGCCAAGGCAACTCCCTCGTATACCGAGCCTGCCCCGCCGCTTGGCGGGTTATTCCCGTTTTCGCCTCCGTCCGGTTCATCGGATGCCCTCTCGTCTGATGCTGCCGGGGCGCCGTCTATACTTGAGGCCCCCGCTGCTCCGTCGTTGACCTGACGGTTTTCGGCCAGTGCTCGAAGCGCCTCCTCTTCAATTTCTGCGGCTTCAATAAGGCTGTCCGACAGCTCACGCACCATTGGGTCCCTCGGTAGCGATCTGGCGCCGGCCGTAATGCCGGCGGACCGTCCCGCAAACCCATGGACCGCTATTTGTAACGAACTCGCTTCACAGGCCGTCAGGCCCTGACGCCAGTCGTCAAAATCACCGTGAAGGTCATCCCAACTTTTCGACAACTCAGCGTAATCCGCGGCAAAGTCTGTGGTTGTTTTCTTGACCTCCGCTGGAACCGGAGTGGGCGTGGGCATTCGCGCCTCTGCGGGCGGTAACTTGGTGGTGGGTATCGGAGTGGCGTCGCCTTGGGTTGGTGCAGACTGGGCCGGAGCGGCCGGCTGGGGAGCTGCGCAAGCAATCACGGCAAGCATCAAACCGGTCGCCAGCAACCCCATAAGCCCACGTACATTTATCTTCATTTGGTCCGGTATACTCCTACAAAATCGCCGACCAAGCCACTCCTGAAACTGCCTGAAGACAGATAGCTTACAGCCTTCCTCAGTGATTCTTCCGAATCACCCAGCACCACCAAGGCGTGCCGGTCAGACCCGGGATGAAGCAGAATGACGGCCGTGGCCTCTTTCTCAATATCGGATGTGAACGGGGTACGCAGCACGTCGTTCAGGGCCAGACCCGCGGCCTCCAAGTACTGGGCCACGTCGGCGGCGTCCTCATAAAGTCCCAAGTACATGGTGTCTTTGGTGATGTCCTCCACAGCCTGAACATCTGAATCTATCCGGAATTCCGATAGCAAGCTTTTGACGTCGGCCACAATGTCGAAAAGAGAGGAGCGGCCCAGCACAATATCTACGTCACCTTTGAAAAAGCTGGGAAAATCGGCCAAGTCAAAGCTTCTTTGGCCACTGGTCAGGTAGTCAGCCAAGTTGGAAATCAACCGGTCGTTGTCCATGACCGAGTTTCTGGGCGGAATCATAAATGTAAGGTCTGTCAGTGCCAGCACTCGCCCGTCGCCAGCTTTGACCATGGTGCTGAACGGGTCCGGCTGTTCCACCAAGGAAGAGCGTGTATTCTGAGCCGCAAAGGCCAACCCCGGGGTCGGAGCGGTGACGGAACCCGATGTGTAGAAAACCACCTGCTCCAATCCTTCGGTTACGTCGTCTTCCCGGAAACTTCGCATGGGCACATTCTGGAAGTTAAGGTCATAATCAGTCAGGTTGTACAGATAGTCTTGCCGGTATTTCACTCCAAAGCGTTCGGCCAAGCTGTTGATGTTGTGGCTGCGTGTGGGGTCGCCAACTAACAGGAGCTTGCCACCCTTGCGCAGGATGTACCTCTCAATCATATCGGCTTCCGCATCGGTATACGGAGTTGCCGGCGCAACAACCAACAGGCTATCGGCGTTGCGCAGCTTTTCCCCCATCAGCGCGAGCCTGGCATCGTGATCATAGGAGCCAAAGCCTCCGCGGCTCCGCGCCGCGCCTATAATCTCTACTTCGTAACCTCGCTGGGCCACTCTGTCCAGCAGGGCAGACAATTCTGTCTTACGGAATTGGTTGCCGTGAACACCATCCACCAGCAGGGTGCCGTCTTGTATCAAGGGCAGTTCTTCAATGGCCCGCAGGCTTGACTGGGGCGCAGCAAGTTGGTCAACCGGCAACGTAACGGTAGGAGGTGGTTGGTAAGAGCCGCGATGGAAATAGAAAAAGGCGACCACGAAAGCGGCGGCGGCGAATAACAGAAGGAGGGCCAGCCCTCCGACTTTACTGAGCAGGCCCGACATACAAGTAATACACGTTGGGTCCGTTTACCTTGAGCGGAAAGCCCGGCAAGACTTCCGCCTGGGTATCGCCCAGTCCGGATGTCATCAGGTACCGGCGAAGGCTGTCCATATCATTAGTATCCTTCAACCCGTCCATGGACAGGGATGGATTGGCTTCTTCTTGAAGAAGGTCAACAAGGTCCGCGCTATGACCTATGGTCTGGTAGGAGTCCATACGTGACAAAGGTTCGATGATTCTGGCGAACTTCTGATTGAAACTGCGGAACACCTCGGTGTTTACGTCCACCAGGTCATAGTCGGTAACACCGGCCAACTCCGCCGCCTTCTCAATGCCGTCGCCGTCCCCGCCTATCTCGTCGGCCATTCCATTTCTGACGCTTTCCATCCCGGAGTAAATACGGGCTTGCAGCAACTCTGTCTCGGTAAAACCATTCTTGAACTTGTGGCCCCGCTCGTTCACGACGATGGAACCGAAGGACCATTTCAATTGGTCGGTCAAGCTGATGAAGTCTCGCCTTGAACCGCCATTCAGCTTGAACGGACCGGTGGGCACCACCTGTTCACCGGGTGGGCGGGATATGAATGGGCCGGGAAAGGACAGGATGACACCGACGTTGCCCACAAAAGAACTGGGCTTGGCGTAGAGATAGGAGGCGCCCATAGACATCATGTAGCCGCCGCTGGCCACGATGTCGTTCATCATGATGACTACGGGTTTCTTTTCCCGCAACTTCCGGGTCTCGAAGTACAGTTGCTCGCTTGCCGCTGCGCCACCGCCCGGGCTGTTCAGGCGTATGAATACACCCTTTATGGAATCATCACGGCCCGCATATTGCAGGAACTCGCTGATTATGTATGCGGAGTTGTCATTGATAATGACGAAAGGAATGTCTATGACCGCGATCTTGGGCTTGCCTGGAAATACGTAGAAGAAAACCATGACGCCCAGTACAATGCCCAATCCGGCAAGCACCGGGCCGGCAATATACCAGCGAGAGACCGCGCGCCATATGTCTTCCAATCTATACATATCTCCGGTTTATACGCCCATTAACCACTGCTTGGATTCCTATCGGTCCGCACGGGTTGACCGTACTCCCTTCCAGGAGGTCCATCGGCGTAAGGCCGCTAGACATCATACGGACGGCCAAAATAAGTGTCAACCGAATATTGGTCCATGAACCGATCCCTTAGGATAGATGGAAGGGAAATCCTAGCTGTCAGGACTGTTCCAAATACACAAAACGGAGCTTGGGGATGGTCATGGGCAACAAGTAGTAGCCTTTGACGCCGGGCTTGATCAGGACTTTGCGTTCGGTGCTGTGCCAGAGTGGTACCCATGGGGCATCGTCGACTATCAATTGCTCGATCCCGTTGTATTGCTCAAAGCGGGCCTTTTGGTCCTGCTCGACGCGGGCAGCCTCCAACAGGGAGTCCACTTCCCTGTTGTGGTAGTTCATCCAGTTGTTGTCGCTCTGGCTATGGAACATTACGTCCAGGAAATTCTCCGGGTCTGGGTAATCTGCGCTCCAAGCAAGAGTAAACATCTGGAAGCGCTTTTTATGAACGTCCTGTAGAAAAGTCGCCCACTCGGTCTGCTGGATTTCAGCTTCGATGCCCAGGACGTCCTGCCAAGTCTTGAGCATCGCCTGCAAGTCCAGTCCTACGCTGGCGCCGAAGTTGCCTGCCACGGATATGACCACAGGCGGGAAGTTCTCCAGGTCGCCCCCGTATTTCGACTCTGCCAGCAAACGCTTGGCTTTTTCCGGATCGTACTCATAGCCGCGAAGATCGGCGTTGTATGATGGGAATCCTGGAGGAATGATCCCCTTCGCAGGCACTACCAAGTCTTCCAGAACTTCGGTCGCAATCTCTCGTTTGTCTACGGCGTAGTTCAAAGCCTGCCGGACCTTGGCGTCATCGAATGGCTCCTGCTTCAGGTTCATAGCGATGAAGGAGACGCTGAAACCGGGCGGCGCAGTGGCAAGCTCGGCGCTCAATGGATTGGCAGGGTCCTGCACCCTTTCCAAGTCCGTCAACCCAAGACCCGTAAGATGGATTTCGTCGTTTTCGTACATCAGCATGGCGTCGCCGCCGCTCAGGATGAACTCCACTTCGTCCAAAAACGGAGGACCCAAGTGATAGTGCTCGTTCCGGGCCAGTAATATGGTCTCGCCAATGTCATACCGGTCCAGCCGGAACGGTCCGGTGCCATTGGGTTGAAAAATCCAATCGTCACCCGCGCCTTCAACGTTCTCCCGGTCCAGTACAAACCCGGTCGGATAGGTCAGCTTGGCTATGAAATATGATTTGGGGGCGTCTATGGTCAGTTCCAGAGTGTGGTCATCTACAATCCGAAGACCCGATATCGACTCAGCATCCCCCATTAACTTGTCCGATACGCCAACAACATCGCCCAAGTAAAGGTCTGTCACAGGCGACTCGGTCAAGGGGTCGGCGGCCCGCTCCAGAGACCAACGGAAGTCCTCTGCAGTGACCGGTGTCCCGTCGTGAAACTTCGCGTCTTCCAACAACCTGAAGGTAAACACCCGTCCATCCGCGCTTATGTCCCACTCCTTGGCCAAATCGGGCACTATCTCTATCGACGGGTCAATGGTCACTAGCCCTCCGAAAACTTCGTTGACAATGGCCGCCGCAAGATAGTCGGTAGTAATGTGGGGGTCCAGCGTGGGCGGATCGCTGAACAGTCGGACCAATGTTCCGCCCTGGGATGCCATGCTGGATTCAGCGAGAAATGGGGTAGGCATCGGTTCCGCCTTGGGAGCATCTGCCGGCCTCTCAGGCGCCGCCGTCGGAGCCATCGTCGCTTGGGAGTCCGCACTGCTTGATTGTCCGGTCTGGGATTCCTTGGCAGGCATCTCAGTCGGGGTTTTTTCCGAAGCCCCCGAACATGCCGCCAGCGCCATTACACCCAGTACCATCGCCAGCACCGCCAGCCCGGTTTTGGAGACCTTGTTCACCTCAAATATCCACCGCAACATCGCTTTCACATTCCCGCCGCCATTGCTTGATAGTTACAGTTTACGCCTATTACATGAGGAATGGATGCATTGGAAGATGACGAGGTTTGGTGATTTGGACCGAGTTGACCCTTCCGGGTATCATGTGCGACTGTAGTACAAAAGCGGAAAGATGCTATTTGCGAGGCCTATTTCTTTCGTCTATTTCTTTCATGGAGGGAGCAATGCCAACCTTTGCCGCCGATGACGGTGTGAACATTTACTACCAGGTTGCGGGACAGGGTCTGCCGCTCATCTTCGCCCACGAATTCGCAGGAGACATCACGAGCTGGGAGCCGCAGGTCAATTACTTTGCCCGACGCTACCGGGTAATCACCTATTGCCACCGGGGCTATCCGCCTTCCGACGTGCCCGAGGAACCTGGGGCATACTCACAGGAACGGCTGGTCGCCGACATGCGAGAGCTGCTGATGCACTTGGGATTCGAACGGGCGTACATTGCCGGCCTGTCGATGGGGGCGTCCACGGCGCTCCGTTTCGCCATTGCCCACCCCGAGATGTGCCGGGCGTTGATCGTGGCATCCACGGGAACGGGATCCACCGACGTGGAGCGTCACCTGGAAGCTTGGAGGCAAAACGTCAAGCGATTGCAGTCGGAGGGCATTGCCGGGTACGCCGCCGAGTACGCCAGCGGCCCGACGCGGATACAGTTCCAGCGCAAGGACCCGGTCGGATGGGAGAAGTTCCGGGCAGGCTTGGCAGCGCACTCGGCTATGGGGTCGGCGCTGATGACGCAGGGGGTACAACTGAAGCGCCCGACCATATTCCAGTTGGAGAAGGAGATGCGGGGGCTGACTATGCCGACGCTGCTGATGGTGGGCGACGAAGACGAACCCTGCGTCGAACCCATGCTGTTCATGAAACGGTGCATTCCCGGCAGCGGTTTGGCGATGTTTCCGCTGAGCGGTCATCCCATCAACCTCGAGGAACCCGCGCTGTTCAACAGCACCGTACTGGACTTTTTGACCGCGGTGGAAGCGGGGGCCTGGCCTGCCAGGAGTGAATGACTAAGTCGCCACTACCCGGCGGAGTTTGGAGGAAAATAGAACGGATGGCGTGGCGATTGCGGACCAAGGCTGCACGGCTCCAGCACGGGACATGGGTATATTCTCAAGACGCCCGCGGCGGTTGATTGTTCCGGCGCCAAACCGTGCCAAGAAAACCGGACCGTGAATACTTACTTGGGAGAAGGGAATCCGAGGTAGTCAGGATCGGGGAGCCGGTTCTGGCTAAAGTACATGATGGCTGGGGATCCAGGATTCGAACCTGGGATACCTGATCCAGAGTCAGGCGTCTTACCACTAGACTAATCCCCATCGAAAGAGGCCCACGGGCCCATGATAACGCGCAAAGGTAAATCTGAAGCGTCTATCTGGCCCGTATAGTTTATGGTATTCACCGCACAATGGGGCTGTCAAGAGAGGGAACCAACTCCAACGGAGATCGCCGGCGCCCGGATTACTTAAACCGCCTTTCCAATACGAAAAACGCCTGACGGAGCTATCGCCTGCAATTCGCTCCGGCGTCGTAATTTTGCTATCATTTCTAGTCGTCAAGCACCTCCTTAGGGGCTTTCAGATAACCAAAGACGCCATTCGACGCTACATTGACAGGATTGACACGCTTCGGCGCGGCCAATATGATGATTCGTGTTTAACTGCTATATATTACTACGGAGAGAGTCAATATGGACGAACTCGACCGCAGAATCATCAGCCTTTTGCAAATGGATGGCCGGGCGTCCAACGCTAAAATTGCGAGAGAGGTCGGCGTTAGCGAAGGGACAGTGCGCCGACGATTGAGACGGCTGATACAGGAAGACGTTGTCAAAGTCGTGGCCGTTCCGAATCTGGAAAAACTTGGGTACGCGACCACAGCTTTGATAGGCCTGCAGACCGGTCCCGGAAAATCGGACACTGTAGCGGAATCCATTGCCGGGCTGGAGGAGGCGCATTACGTCGCCATCACCACCGGCGCTTACGACGTATTCATCTGGGCCGGGTTGGAATCCGCGGAAAGCCTCGGCACGTTCCTGCGTACCAAAATAGGCGTAATCGATGGTGTGCAACGGACCGAGACCTTCGTGAACCTCGCCATCAAAAAGCGTACCTACGGCCTGGTCCTGTAGCTGGCTGATTTCTCATTCAGGATGCGGCGCGGCAACAGGCATGTGACCTTACCCGTGCCAAAGAGGAGCGGTTCCGCTGCGGGTGCGTCATACACGATGCCCGCCAAGTTCCTTATTGCAAACCGGCGACCCTATGCTATAATTTTTCGTGCGAGCCAGTCTCGCCAAGCACTGGAACCGAATCAATCTGAACAAGAAATACAGGCAAAGGAGCAGAGGAGGATGACCTATATCATTACGGAGCCCTGCGTCGGCGTCAAAGACTCCGCGTGCGTGGATGTATGCCCGGTGGACTGTATCTATACCCGCGATGAAGACGACATGTACTTCATCAGCCCTGACGAATGTATTGATTGTGCCGCTTGCGAGCCGGTCTGCCCCGTCACGGCAATCTTCGCTGAAGATGCCACTCCTCCTCAGTGGGCTTCTTACATCGCGATGAACTACGACTATTTCACCAACAACGACCCATCGGACTTGAAGCGAAAGTAGAATCGTACAACGCTAGTATTCTGTCTCAAAAAGAAAAGGCCCTTGAGGGTACATCCTTCAAGGGCCTTTTTGTTGTTGTCTGACTTCGCAGCAATCAAACGCCTTTTACGCCTGCTCCTTTCCCTTGGGCCCATGCAATTCACCCCAAGTCGTCCAAGCAGTCCGTTAAAGGCTTGTTGATGCACGTAAAGATCGGCGTATCCCTCTCGGTGTAGGGGCGGGCTTCCGACTCCCTCAGGTCGCTCACCAAGTCCAGGAAATTTGCCGGGTCATCGGTCTCAAACCCCAGAACAAACTCTTGGTCGTCCAAGCCGAACGAGTAGGCGGTGCTGATTTTCACGTCGGGGTACTTGTGGCCGATGGTGAAATGCTCGCTCATCATCCGTTGCCGTTCGCCCAGGGGCAGTTGGTACCAATCGTGGGTCTTAACAAACGGGTAGAGGAACAGGTACTTGCGTCCGATTATCCGCATGGTGGACGTCGTGCCCTCCTGTCCCTCGTGCCGGTGGGTATCCACGTAGGGAGACCGTCTGGTCATGGCCAGGAAAGACTGGGGCACGTGAAGGTACGCCCCCAAGCGGGTGTTGTTCAACTGGGCCAGCAAGCGGTTAATTGGTTCCAGCGTGGGGCATATCTTCCATAACAGAAGGTCAACGTCGCCTCTCGTTCCCACCAAGCTGTAGCTGGCGGAGGTGACTTGGTCTGAGAACTCCGACACCACGGCGGCGAACTCGGCCTTGCCATCGGCCTTCTCTCGTGACGGCAACCGGCGCCACTCCGGGGCCACTCTGAAAAAAGTGTACTTGACGAAATCCCTTCTTCCTTCCTGGACCATTCTTTACGCCCTCATAACCGCCCAAAGTTGGAATCCCCGGCAGCATGGCAATCATAGCAACCCTCCCCGGTGGCTGACAACGCTGCAAGCTGAATCGGTGATACAATCTTCTCGAACAAGAGACTCACACTCTCGCTGATAACGGCGCAAAGAGGTGAAACCATGGTGGCAGTTGGCACGGCAACCTACACTTACGAAGTAGCCGAGGGATGGGGAACATTGCCCGACGGCTGGTCGTTCAAAGAGGCTGCGGCGGTGGGCGTAGACGCCAAGGACAACGTGTACGTGTTCAACCGCGGCGAACACCCGGTGATAGTCTTCGACCGGGAAGGCAACTTCATCAAGTCCTGGGGCGAGGGAGTTTTCCCAAGGGCCCACGGCGTTACCATGGGGCCGGACGATACAATCTACTTGACCGACGATGCGGACCACACGGTGCGGCACTGCACGTTGGACGGCAAGATATTGATGACCCTCGGCGTCAGCGGGACTCCTGCCCCCTTTATGAGCGGCGACCCCTTCAACCGGTGTACCCACGTGGCTATCGACCCGGCCAACGGCGACCTGTACATTTCCGACGGCTACGGCAACGCCCGGGTGCACAAGTATTCCCCCGATGGCAAGCTGTTGTTCTCTTGGGGAGAGTCCGGCACGGGGCCGGGGCAGTTCAACATCGCCCACAACATCGCAACGGACAAAGACGGATGGGTCTACGTCGCCGACCGCGAGAACCAGCGCATCCAAGTATTCGACCGCAACGGCAAGTTCGAGACCCAGTGGATCAACATGGCCAAGCCCTGCGGCCTGTACATCGACCAATCGGGCGAGCAACGAGTCTACGTGGGCGAACTGGGGGTAGCCATCGGACCCAACAGTGAAGCGTTCGGCCTCGGGCCCCGCGTAAGCATCCTGGACATCAAGGGCAATACACTGGCTTGGCTGGGCGACGGGCCGCAGAGCGAGGAGCCGGGAAGGTTCATCGCCCCCCACGGCATCTCCATAGACTCCCACGGCGATATTTACGTAGGCGAAGTATCCTGGACCAACACCGGCAGCAAGCTTGACCCGCCGCGGGAGGTCCGCTCCCTGCAGAAATTGGTCAAGAAGGGATAACGTATATGGCACAGCCGCACGTCACCGGACCCGATGATGCTACCGCTATTGCCGATTACCGGCAGCAGGCCCGCGATTTCCTGGTCAAAAGCCGGGAATACCTGGTCGACGACGACCTGCACCAAGCGTCCGAGAAAGGATGGGGCGCGGCATCGTGGATGGCCAAGGCCGTTGCAGAGGCCCAGGGTTGGGAGTATAGGAGGCATGAGCAGTTTAACGTTGTGCTGAACAACGCTCGGTCTTTGACCGGCGACGACCGTTTGCCCGGTCTTCGCAGCATAGCCGGCACCCTCCATGGAAACTTTTACACCCGGAAACGGTTCCTGGATTCCGAGAGTATCAGGATGGACTTGGAACGCATTGCGGAACTGCTGGACATACTGGAACCTTTGACCCGACCCGACGATAGGCAGGAGCAAGCATAGTAGGAGCCTACAATGGGCAAATACGACCCCTTGATGGAGTTTCTGAGAAGGGTTGATCCCAACTTAGGATCCATCACTCTATCGTTCCAGCGCATTGAAAAAATAATCAGCGCTAATTTGCCACCTATTGCCCGCCGTTCCAGTCGCCAAGGATGGTGGTGCAACAACGACACAGGACATCCTCAAGCGCGAGCATGGCTTTCCGCCGGATGGGCAGTCGATGCGCTCAACCTGAATGGAGAGACGGTTACTTTCCGGCGACAAGCTTGACCCGCGGCAAGAGATACAGTCGTTGCAAAAACTGTTAAAGAAGTAGGTAACCAGGCCATGCCGCAAGACGTTATCGCCATTATCTGCGACTGCGACGGCACGTTATGTCCGGACACGACCAACAAGTTGGTGCGCGAACTGGGTATTGATTCCGATGATTTCTGGGAACGTCAGGTAGCAACCTTGGTAAAGGACGGTTGGGATCCTCCTTTGGCCTACCTGAACCAACTGCTGCATAAGTCCCAAAGCCCCAAGGTTGCCAACTTGACGAAAGCAAAGCTTCGAGACGTGGGGGCAAAAATCGACTTCTTTCCAGGAGCATTGGACTTTGTCCCTCGGCTGCGGAATAACTTGGCCCAAAACCCGGAGTACTCAGACGCCAACGTAACTATCGAGTGGTACATCGTAAGCAGCGGCATCGAAGAGGTACTGAGGGCAACGCATCTGGCCGACTTGTCTACTGACATTTTCGGTTGTGAATATGCCTATGACAGCAACGAGCAGGCCATTGCCGTCAAAAGGGCGGTTACCTTTACTGAAAAAACCAAGTTCATTTACGCAATCAACAAAGGGATTTCCGGCCCGGAGGTGCGCCGTAACCCCTACCGGGTAAATGACGCTATGTCGCCGGCAAGCCGCCGCATCCCCTTCGAGAATATGGTTTACGTGGGGGACGGCCCCAGTGACATTCCTTGTTTTTCCATGATTAGATACTTGGGGGGAAGAGGCATTGGCGTGATGCCGCCTGATGACACTGAGCTCAAGAGGCCCTACGAATTGGCCGAGGGTCAGCGGATCACCGCCGGCCCCTACACCGCGGACTACCGGGACGGTACTGACCTCTTCAAAATGATGACCACAATCGTAACCGGAATCGCCAACTCAATCCTGGAAAAGAGAGACCAGCATATAAGACGCGCTCCCGCTCACTGACCAGGCTTCCGGTATTTGTATCACTATATTCACTTAACCGCCGCACTTCGTTTACAACATAAATTCAGGAGATACGCATGGAAATAAGGTTGGGCAGTCTGGTCCGGGATGCAAGAGAGGCTGAAGGAACGGCCATCATTATTGACGTATTTCGTGCCTTCACCACCGCCGCCATCGCTTTCGATCATGGAGCCAAGGAGATTGTCCTGGTGGCCGAGGTTGAAGAGGCACTGGCGTTGCACCGGCGCGGCATCGGCGACCTGCTTATGGGCGAGGTTGACGGCAAGCGTCCCGACGGGTTCGACCACGGCAATTCACCCCACGAGATAACCGGCGTGGACGTTGCGGGCAAGACCTTGGTCCAGTCCACCAGGGCCGGCACCGTGGGGGTGGCCGCAGCGGCGTCCAATGCGGAGAACATCTACCTGGGATCATTCGTGGTGGCCGACGCCACCGTGCAGGCGATTCACAGGGACAACCCGACCCTCGTATCCATCATCGCTATGGGAGACCAAGGCCGCACGCGGGCTGATGAGGATGAGCACTGCGGGATTTACCTGCGAAATCTTTTGGAAGGTCGCCGTCCCGACATTCCCTCACTCCAGAACCTTATCATGCTTGGCGGCGCCACCCAGAAATTCTTCGATCCCGATCAACCCCAATTCCACCCAGAAGACGTCCCGTTGGCTCTGGAAGTGAGCAGGTATCCCTTCGCCATGAAAATCCACCGGGAGGACGGCCTGCTGGTAGCCAGAAAAGAATCTGTGGCGTAACCGGTCTTCTCTACGGGATTGCTAAGAAACTACCGCAAACCTCGGCGCAATGCCGAACCTGTCATTCCCGCGCAACCTGTCATTCCCGCGCAGGCAGGAATCCATAGCCTTCGGGCAACGCCGAGACGTTGTCGGCAGAATCAGCCTGTTATGAAATAGTTTTTGAGGACAAGGGCCGCCGTATCGCGGTGGCTCTTTGACCACTATTGAGCAGAAAACCTCGCCGGGTCCAGCGCAGGAACCCCCGGCACCTCGCTCACACCATTCAGGACCAAGTCTGCCAAGCCGTGGCACATCCCGGTGCTCCAGAGGATGCCCTTGCGGCCAGACCCGGTGCCCACGTACAGGTTTTGCCATCCTGGTACTTGACCCACGATGGGCAATCCGTCGGCGGATATAGGGCGCAGGCAGGCGGTCTGGTGCACCAATTCGGCATCGACCAGCGACGGGGCCATCCTCAACAAGTCTCCCATTATCTTGTCCCTGGCCTGTACCGTTATCTCCTCGTCGAACCCCGCTTCCTCTTCCGTAGTACCCGCCCAGATAAGGCCATCGGGTTTCGACGCCGCGTAGCTTCCAGCATAGTTCAGTGAGACCCTCATAGGGTCGGTTGCCAGTTGGAGCCGAATGACCTGGCCCTTCAGGGGGGTGATCGGCACATCAACCCCGCACCAAGCCTTGGCTTGGGCCGACCAAGGCCCCATCGCCAGCACCACCGCCCCGGCTTCGATGCTGCCCGACTCCAGTTTCACTCCAAGACACCTGTCCCCATCCGTGAGGAGGCCGGTAGCCCGCCTCAGCATCACCTCCGCGCCGAACTTTTCGGCGGCTTGGGCTGCGGCAAGGTTGTAACGGTAGGCCTCCACCGCTCCCGTGCCTTGAGCCAGCGATGCCCCCAAGCACTCAGGGTTGGTGCGGGGCTCCACCTTCATAACATCGTCGATGCCCAGCCATTCCACGTGGAACCCCTTGACGTTCTTCTGCCAAGCTATGTCTTCCTTGGCCCGGGCAGCTTCCCGCTCTTCGAAAGCAAGGATGAGACGGTCGCGGAGTTCAAATTGGGTATCGACCCCCGACGCTTCCTGTAGTTCCGGGGCAATGGTGCGATGGCGCTCAAAACACCAGACGCTGAAGTCCAGCAGGGGATGCGGAATACCTGCGCCTTCCAGCGGCCCCAACCCGCCAAAGGCGAACCCGGAGGCATGGCTGCCCACCGAGTCGGCCTCCAGGACCGTAACCTTCAACCCGCCGCGGGCCAACAGGTAGGCAGTCAAAGACCCTATGATCCCGCCGCCGACTATAACCACGTCTCTAGTTCCGCTCGCCACGAGTTCCCTCCTCTTGGTTAAGGACGGCAACCGCCTGTACGGGGCGCCGTCCGAATTCTATCACCTTGATCGTTAACCGCTACAGGATGCCCTCCATAGGACAAGCTCCGCAACTTCATTGTACGTCAAAAGGGAAGTACGAAACTCTCAAACAATCTTATGCGAGAAAGTTGAGTGACAATCACCAAGTTTAGCTTATCGTATAATACAAACTAGAGGGTCCAAAGATGACTACAATACCACTGCCCGAACCAGGAAATCCTAGCATAGAAGACCATTTGGCAATGAGCCGGAGGTTCCTGGACGATGCCGGAGTTGAATTGGACAGGGGCGACCGGCTTCAAGCAGCTGAGAAGGTCTGGGGTTCAGCCGCCCACGCTCTCAAGGCTATAGCGATTCAACGGGGTTGGCGCCACCGGTCGCACGACAGCGTGAATGCCGTTGGGAACCAACTGGCAAGAGAATTTGACCGAGCCGACTTGCTGACGCCCTTGACCATAGCAAACGCGATGCACGTCAATTTCTATGAGAACGGTGTACCGGCCATCCAAATCAAATCGGCTATCAAGACCGTTGAGCGATACATAGACCAGTTGGACCATATCCGGTCTCTCCCGCCCAGGCCTCGCACGGTATACGACGATGATGAGCGAGCCGACTTGAGGCGACTTTTGGGATGGAGGCCCGATGTAAATGCTTATTCCTCAGTGGGATTCTCTCAAACTCACCCGGAACCGGAGAAGTGATTGGGAGGCATCGATAGCCGCACGCATGGAAACGCAAATCACGGGACCTGAATTCGGTGGGCAGTAGTCCGCCGATTTTATTGTCGGAGTTGCGATGAAAGGTCAAACATCAGAGCTTTGCCTTTCTATTCCTTCAAAAGCTCAACGTTTCCGCAGTCGCGCCATAGGGTGTAGAATATGCCATCCGGCGGGGTGCGCCGTCGCTAAACCACTCCGGTCCAAGGGAGCGCTTCCACCATGAAGATGTGCTTTTTCCACTTGATGCCCTACCAGTACCTGCCAAAGGACTTTGAAAAGCAGTACCACAGCGTATGGGTCGACGTGCCCAACCACCTGTTCGATCCCAAGAAGGCCACCGGTCTCTACCAAGACTACTTGGACGAGTTGGAGTTCGCCGAGCAGATGGGCTTCGATGGGTTGTGCGTGAACGAGCACCACTACAACGCCTACGGCCTTATGCCATCACCCAACTTGATGGCGTCGGCCATGACCCGGCGCACCTCCAAGGCTGCCATCATAGTGCTGGGCAACAGCCTGGCCCTCTACAACCCTCCGGTAAGAGTCGCCGAAGAGTTCGCCATGCTCGACGTGCTGAGCGGCGGGCGGTTCGTCGCCGGCTTCCCGTTGGGAACATCCCAGGACACCGTGTTCGGGTACGGCGAGGTGCCGGTGACGCTGCGGGAAAAGTACCAGGAAGCCCATGACCTTGTCATCAAGGCATGGACTGAGCGGGAACCGTTTGCCTTCAACGGCAAGTACACTCAACTGCGTTACGTAAATATCTGGCCCAGGCCCTACCAGGAACCGCACCCGCCGATCTGGGTGCCGGGCAGCGGCAGCCTTGAGACTTGGGACTGGACCATCGACAACGACTACGTTTATTGCTACCTGAGCTACTCCGGCTACAAGGTGGGCAAAACGGTGCTGGACGGCTTCTGGGAAGAAGTGGACCGGCGGGGCAAGGACTTCAACCCCTACCACGCGGGATTCCTCCAGTTGGTTGCTGTGTCGGAGACCGATGAGCAGGCCGACGAATACAAGGACTACATCGAGTACTTCTTCAAGAAATGCCTCCACGTCCCCGGCGGTTTCGCCAACGCACCTGGCTACCGTACTATCCGCAGCATCAACTCCGGCGTAAGCTCCCAGATTGTGGACTCCCGCCGCGAACAGGCGACCGACTTTACATGGCTGGACTATATCAAGGCTGGCAACGTTATCGTTGGCAGCCCGGAATCGGTCAGGCAGGAACTGGCCCAAGCGATCCGGGAACTGCGGGTCGGCAACCTGATGCTGCTGCTCCAGTTCGGGGATATGCCCAAGGACCTGACCCTGAAGAACACCGAGTTGTTCGCCAAGGAAGTCATGCCCTACGTGCGTGACATCTGGGGCGAGTACGAGACCAGGTGGTGGCCGCAGGGCTTGACGGAAGCAGCGAGCGTCTAGTCGATGGAAGAACGCACCACGCCTTCGGCGGCCTCCCATAGCAAAAGCCGCGTCACCGTGCTGGACACGGAGGTGGCTTATATAGACCGTGGAGTGGGGGACCCCATCGTGTTCCTGCACGGCAACCCCACTTCCTCCTACCTGTGGCGCAACGTCATACCTCACCTTGAGAGTGTGGCAAGGTGCGTGGCGCCCGACCTCGTGGGCATGGGTGACTCGGGCAAAGCCGGTGATGGGTCCTACAGGTTTATCGACCATGCACGATACTTGGACCAATGGTTAGATGCGCTGGGCCTTGACCGGAATGTCACGCTCGTGGTCCACGACTGGGGATCGGCCCTGGGGTTTCACTGGGCCCACCGCTACCCGGACAGGATGAAAGCCATTGTCTATATGGAGGCTATTGTCAGGCCGCTTACTTGGGAGGAGTGGCCAGAATCGTCGAGGCGCATCTTCCAAGGCATGCGTTCGCCCGACGGTGAGGGAATGATACTGGACCGCAACCTGTTCGTTGAGCGAATTTTGCCCGGCAGTGTTTTGCGGGGATTGACCGAAGAGGAGATGGAGGTATACCGCCGCCCGTACTTGGAACCCGGCGAGTCGAGGAGACCCACGTTGACTTGGCCCAGAGAGATCCCCATTGACGGCCACCCGCCGGATGTGGTGGAAATAGCGGAGGGTTACTCCCGGTGGCTGTCAACCAGCCCTTTGCCCAAGCTGTTCATCAACGGCGACCCCGGCGCCATACTGGTGGGCGCCCAAAGGGAATTCTGCCGGAGTTGGCCCAACCAGTCGGAGGTCACCGTGCCGGGAAGCCACTTTCTGCAGGAAGATTCCCCCGATCAGATAGGCGAAGCCATCGCGAAATGGTACCAATCTCTGTAAAGCGGAAGAGTTTTGCCGCAGCCCTGACATGGAGGCTGCTATCCAATCCACCGCATCCAAGTGTTGGACTGCCAACTAAGAAACTAACTCAAAATACGGAGTGGTACCCAACCAGTATACGGAGCGGCACACAACCCGTATATGGAGTGGCACACAACCCGTCATTCCCGCGCAGGAACGTCACCCCCGCGAAGGCGGGGGCGGGAATCCACAGGCCTTTCGGTCACACGCGCGGGGATATTAGCCAGACACATCGGTTTTGAGAGCGTTTCAAAAGGCTGCTAAGACTTGAACACACGAGGAGAAACATGCCACCGGAGACACTGACGGTAGACTTGCGCAACGGAAGTTCTCAAGCTGAAGTGTTGCGCGCCGGCCAAGGAGACCCGCTTATCTATTTGCATGGCGCCGTGGGCCACAAGGGTTGGGCGCCTTTCCTTGACAGGTTGGCCGAACACTTTACGGTATATGCGCCCTACATACCCGGCTATTCCAAGTCCACCGGGCTGGAACTGCTGGATGACGTTCTCGACCTCACGTTGCACCATTTCGAGTTGATGGACGCTCTTGGATTATCGTCGGCTCACGTGGTGGGTCACTTCCTGGGTGGGATGGTTGCCGCGGAAATGTCGGCCGTGGCGCCGGGTTATGTCAAGAAGCTGGTGTTGGCGTCACCGGCGGGCCTGTGGCGAGACGATGCTCCGGTGGCCGATTTCCTGGCGATGAATCCTGCCGAGTTGCAGGAATGCCTGTGGGCAGCGCCCAGTGATGACTCATTGGACGCTGATTCGGGAGAACGGGCCCAAGCATTGTTGCTGCCGGAACGGGTGCAGGACCTGACGGCGGCAGGCAAGTTCCTGTGGCCGATACCCGACCGTGGACTGAAACGGCGCGCCTACCGCATTAAGGCTCCGTCCCTCATCATTTGGGGTGGCGAAGACCGGATAAATCCCCCCGTGTACGCCGAGGACTTTTCAAGTTTGATCACCGGTTCGAAAGTGCAAGTCCTGGCCGGAGCTGGCCACCTGCCAATGTTGGAGCAGCCGGACGCTTTCAGCGAAGCTATCGCAGGGTTCCTGAACGGCTGAAGGCCTGCTATCGTCAATCAAGGCGTGGCGCCGTGAGATTCCCCTGCTTGATCATCGGTATTCTGGCTGTGCTGCTGATTCTGGTATCGCTATGGGCTTGCCGGATCGCCGGCCCACCCTTTTACAATGGCAACGTATTGGACGAGTCCTTGAGGAACACCTTTACCGGGGAATCAGACTCGTCACCCCTCTATAGCATAGCGAATGTGTTCGACACTCTCCAGCCGTTGCCTTGATCCCAAACGGATCGCGACCAGGTCCACACGCCAGTCCAGCCCCTCCTGACCGCGTTCCCGTAGATAGGTCTGCGCCGTGACTACCATCCGGCGTCTTTTGGCGTGGGTGATGGACTCCTCCGGTGTTCCGAACGCATTGCCTTTCCGTGTCCGTACCTCGACGAAAACGATCTGTCCTTCGTCCACAGCAACAATGTCGATTTCACCCCAGCGGCATCGGTAGTTGGTTTCCAGAATCAGGTAACCCTTGTCCTTCAGGAAGCGGGCAGCCGTGTCCTCTCCCCACTTACCCAAACGTATCTTCGGGCTAGTCAACCTGCCGGACTCCCATCGACTCCCGAACGGGGCGGAAGGAACGCCGGTGGATTTGGCATGGGCCTCGTTCCCGCAGTTGAGCAATGTGTTGAGCGGTCCCGTAACCCTTGTTCCGGTCAAACGAATATCCTGGGTATATATCGTTTGCCTCCAGCATCATCCGGTCTCTCGCCACCTTGGCCACGTTGGACGCCGCGGCAATGGAGTAGCTGAGCCTGTCGCCTCGCACCACCGTTTGGAAGGGAACAGGACACTCTCGCAGAGGTACGTAGTCCAAGAGAAGGTACGCCGGGTCCAACGGCAAGCTTTTCACCGCCTGCAGCATAGCCTGTATGCTGGCTTGACCAATCCCCAAGCTGTCAACTGCGTCGGGACCGACCCGCGCCACACCTATGGCGAGAGCATGGGCCTCCACCAACTCCACCACTCGTTCGCGTTGCGTTGCAGACAGCCGCTTGCTGTCGTCCAGCGCTTCCAGCCACGGTTCGCAGCCAGTCAGGTTTGACGGGAAAATCACCGCTGCGGCGACCACCGGCCCGGCCAAGGGGCCTCGCCCCACTTCGTCCACGCCGGCTACCAGCGCATAACCCTGCCGGTAAACGGCGCTCTCCAGAGAGAAGTCCGGCATTCATACCCCTTATTGTTGTCCGCTATCGCCCCACTAATCTGCCGGAGTCGTCTCTATGATTCCGCCGCCAACCAGCACATCGCCCTGGTAGAAGACCACCGCTTGACCCGGAGTTAGGGCCCGCTGCGGCTCCTCGAACCGGACAATGGCTTCATTCCCGCCAGCGTAGAGGACCGCCGGGGCTTCATGGGCCTTGTACCGGACTTTCACCGTAACCTCCACGGGGCCTTCCGGCGTTACGCCTGATGTATAGTTGACCCGTGACGCCCGGAGCCGGTCGTTGTACAGAGCCTGCTCCGGCCCCACCACTACCCGGTTGGCGTCGGTGTCTACCCTCACGACGTACTGCGGCTCTCCAACGTTGATCCCCAGCCCCCGTCGCTGCCCCACGGTGAAGTACTCTATCCCTTTGTGCTGTCCCAACACTTCTCCGTGAAGGTCCACTATGTCTCCCGGTGTTCCGGTGGAGTGTTGCGCCAGGTAAGCTTTGTAATCACCCAAGGGAATGAAGCAAATGTCCTGGCTGTCGGGCTTTTCGGCATTGGGAAAGTCCGCTTCCAGGGCCATGCGGCGTATATCGCCCTTGGTGTAAGCGCCAACGGGCATCAGGGTGTGAGCCATTTCCTGCTGCCCCATGCCGAACAGCACGTAGGACTGGTCCTTGTCGGCGTCACGGCCCTTCCTCAACACGCATCCGTCATCGGTACGGTCGATGCGGGCATAGTGGCCGGTGGCTACGTAATCGGCCTGCAAGGCCTTGGCCCGGTTCATCAGAAAGTTGAACTTGATCTTGTCGTTGCAGGCTATACAGGGATGCGGAGTGCGCCCGTTCTTGTACTCCCGGCAGAAGTAGTCGATGACGTGGGTCTGGAACTCCCGCTGCACATTGAGCACGTAGTGAGGCACCTCCAACCGGCGGCACACCGCCCTGGCGTCCTCCACGTCATCCAACGTGCAACATCCCTGGTAAGAGGCTGGCAAGTCGACATTATCGAGGCTGTAGAGCTTCATGGTAACGCCCACGACGTCGAAACCCTCGCGCTGCAACAACAACGCCGCCACCGACGAGTCCACCCCGCCGCTCATTGCGACAACGACCTTTTCCCGCATCAATCGCTCCTTAGACCACAATCCAGCGTAGCACGACGCCGGGCCGACGGGCAACAACGGTCGCACCACGTTGCTCCCACCGCCGGACTTGTCCCGGCGGACTTGTAGGCGCCAACAATTTGTCTACCTTATTCAAACAAGCTATAGTCTCTTTGAAATCGGGACGATTCTCATCGCCTGCCTAGCTACTTAGCGCAAGTCATTCAGGAGAGGACAACATGCCAACCACCTTCGGGACCTCTATGCCCAGCCGCGGCCCTTTGGCCAGCCCCGATAACCTGAAGTCCCTGGCCCAAAGAGCCGAGGGGCTGGGATTCGATTCTATCTGGGTTAGCGACCACATCATCCTGCCCCGACAGGTTGAGTCCTTCTATCCTTACGCTGCCGACGGCGTCGCAACCTTTCGACCTGACGAAGCCTATTATGAACCGCTGGCCGCGCTGAACTTCCTTGCCGGATGCACAGACAGGGTGCGCTTGGGTACCCACGTCCTGATCCTGCCCTACCGCAATCCGGTGCTGACGGCGAAACTCCTGTCTACCCTCGACGTCCTGTCCGGCGGGCGGGTAACCCTGGGCATTGGCGTGGGTTGGATGGAGGAGGAGTTCCAAGCGTTGGGGCTGGACACTTACTCCCAACGCGGGGCGGTAACCGACGAATACATACAACTTTTCAAAGAGTTGTGGACCAAGGACAACCCGGAGTTCCAAGGCGAGCATTACCAGATTTCCGGCGCGGGTTTCCAGCCCAAGCCAACCCAGAAGCCCCACCCGCCAATCTGGGTAGGCGGTCACACCGGCCCGGCCATTCGCCGCGCCGCCAAGTATGGCGACGGCTGGATGCCCATAGGCCAGCGCCCCCCGGCTATTCTGGAACCCGAAGAGATGGCGGAGAAAATCGCACGCCTGCGCCGGTTGACCGTCCGGGCCGGGCGACCGGAGGATGCGGTGTCGCTGGTGTTCAGCACCAACGTGTCGTTCCAGGACGACCCCGGCCAGGGTCGCCGCATGATGAGCGGAATACCGGAGCAGATAGCCGCCGATTTGCGTCAGTACCAGGACCTGGGAGTCCGAGACTTCATCATCGGGTTCGATGGGGACAGCGCGACCAGCCTTGACGAAAACATGGAACGGTTCACCAGCGAGGTCGTGCCGCTCATCCCACAGGACTAAGAAACTATCCCAAAACCCGGCGAGTGCCCAACCCGTCATTCCCGCGCAGGAACGTCACCCCCGCGTAGGCGGGGGCGGGAATCCATAGCCTTTCCGGTCACTGGTGCCGCATATTAGCAGCAGAGGTAAGAGCCATGTCAGTCCGAACCGACCTCAGGGCAAGGCTGAACGCGGGCGAACAAATCGTCGCTCCCGGGGCTTACGACCCCATCTCGGCGCGGCTGGTCCAGTCCTTGGGGTTCAACACCATCTACACCGGCGGCTACATCTCCGGCGCCCACTTGGCGGTTACCGAGCCGTTGATGACAATGACGGAGCAACTATCCGTAGTCGAGAAGGTGGTGAGATCGGTGCCGCTGCCGGTTATCTGCGACGCCGACGCGGGCTACGGTGAACCGGTCCACGCCATGCACACCGTGCGTTCCTTCGAGGCGGCGGGAGTGGCCGGGATTCACATCGAGGACCAGTTTTTCCCCAAGCGCGCCTCCTACCACGCCGGGTTGGAGCACGTTATTCCCATGGACGAATTCATTCAGAAGATGGGCTACGCGCTGCGGGCTCGCACCGACCCCGACTTCCTGATCGTCGGACGCACCGACGCTTTCACGGCGGTGGAGGGTGACATGGACGAGGCCATCCGCCGAGGCAACGCGCTCAAGGACTTAGGAGTGGACTTGGTAATGCCTCGTGGCGTCCGCAGCCGGGAAGACCTGGCAACCTTTCGGCAGGGCGTGCCGGACGTGCCGTTGATGGTAATTGCGGGCGCGGACGACATCACCGTCCAAGAATATCAAGACCTGGGCTGCCAGTTTCTCATCTATGCCACGTCTTCGATAATCGCGGCGGTAGACGGCATCCGCCGCATTTACGAGAGCCTGCGCGACACCGGCCACATCGGCATAAACGCCCCGCAGGTAGCTTCAATGCGGGCGGAGGTGGAGGCGCTTATCAGCCTGCCGGAATACCAGCAGGTAGAGGCCGAGACCACCGAGCGGGAGTTTCAAGGGCGAGCGGGCCATTAAATCGTTGGCGCTTCAACCGGTTCGTGCTCACGTTCCAAGTCATAGACGTCATTGAGGCGGTTGGGCAGGCAGACCGTTGCCGTCTCGGCCTACCGCCTCCGCCGAAACAGCCGCCACACCTCTGTGGTGAACCCGGGCAGCAGGTCGCCGCCGTCAAGGGTATCATTTTCCCCAAGAGTTACCGGATCGACGCCGGAGCGGTATATGGTAACGGTGGTCTGCTCCGGGTCCTCCACCCAGACCTGTTGCGAGCCGTAACTGAGCCACATCAAAGCTTTGGACACCATCTCCGGGTTGGAGTTGCTGGGTGACTTGACCTCGATGGCCAAGTCGGGAGCAAGTTCCGGGTAGCCTTGAATCCCTTCCGGCAGACGCCCGGGCGCGAACCAAGCTACGTCCGGCGCCCGCACCGTGTCAGGGTCGCGCTCCAGCCGGTAGCCCGGCTCACCTGAGAACGTCATACCATAGTCGTTTGAGATCACGTATCCCGTTAAAACATAACTGGTCATAGTGACGGTCTCACCGTGTAGACGTCCGGTCGGCATCTTAGCAACCAACACTCCACGTATAAGCTCGTACCGGTTGCCGTCCCATGGCATCCGCAGCAGTTCGTCGGCAGTGATGAATTTCAGCTTGGTGGTCATTCGCTCCGTACCAGCACGATAGGTTACCGACGTTGGCTCTGGCCCTTACTCTACCGCATCCGCCGGAACAGCCGCCACACCGGCGTACTAAAACCCGGTAGAAGGTCGCCGCCGTCAAGGATATCGTCTTCCCCAAGAGTTACCGGATCGGCCCCTAGCCGGTATATGGTGACGGTGGTCTGCTCTGGGTCCTCCACCCAGACCTGTTGGGAGCCGTAACTCAGCCACATCTCAGCCTTAGACGCCATCTCCGGGTTGGAGTTGCTGGGTGACTTGACCTCCACGGCCAAGTCCGGGGCAAGCTCTGGAAAGCCTCGATTCTCTTCCGGAAGACGTCCGGGTGCGAACCAAGCGATGTCGGGTGCGCGCACCGTATCGGGGTCGCGCTCCAGGCGGTAGCCCGGCTCGCCCGCGTATGCGATACCGTATTCATTAGTGTCGGAATAGACAGTTAACAGGCTACCGGTTCTGATAACGGCCTCGCTGTGTGGTCTACCAGTGGGCATCTTCGGCACCAACACTCCACGAATAAGCTCGTATCGAATGCCATCCTCCCGCGGCATCCGCAGCAGTTCGTCGGCGGTAATGAATTTCAGCTTGGTGGTCATTTAACGTTGCACCAACACGGTTGATTATCGACGTTAGTCCTGCTCATTACTCTACCGCCTCCGCCGGAACAGCCGCCACACCGGCGTAGTAAAACCCGGTAGAAGGTCGCCGCCGTCAAGGGTATCGTCTTCGCCAAGGGTCACCGGGTCAGCGCCGGGGCGGTATATGGTAACGGTGGTCGTTTCAGGGTTGGCAACCCATACTTCCTTTGAGCCATAACTGAGCCACATGGCAGCCTTGGCAGCCATTTCAGAGTTGGAGTTGCTGGGTGACTTGACCTCCACGGCCAAGTCCGGGGCAAGTTCCGGGTATCCCTGAGTCCCTTCAGGCACTCGTCCCGGCGCTATCCAGACCACATCGGGGGCACGCACGGTGTCGGGGTCACGGTCCAGCAAGTAGCCTGGTTCGCCTGCCCCGACACTGCCATAGTCACGTTCATCCGACCAAATCGACAGGGCGGTATCAAATCTGCTCACAGTTATGCGGTGGCGGTCTCCAGTAGGCATCTTCTGCACCAACACCCCCCGGATAAGCTCGTAACGGTTGCCGTCCCTGGGCATCAACAGAAGTTCGTTGGCGGTTATCAATTTTTGCTTAATCGTCATCTGTCAACGCTATCCTACTTCTACGAGGATTATGTCAGGTTACGTTTTTTGAGGTGCAGCATCCGGTCTCAGTCTGCGCGATTTGATAGAAGCCGCCTCCCTAAGGAGTATCAGTCCGCGGTCGGCGACGAGGCGGGTTCCGTCACCCCGTACTTGCGCTCCAGTTCGTATATTTCGTCCAAGCCCAGCAGTCCGGCCACGTCCCACCGGGTGCCGTAGCGACGGGGGTCGACCTTGCCTTCGGTCTTCAACTCCTGGAACGACTCAAGAAGCTGTTGATAGACCAGCCAGATGGTGCTGCCGCAAATCATCAGCTTGTAGCCCATTGCAGCTACTTCCTTGGTGTTCATCAGGTCACCGTTGTACATCCGGGGTACGGCTGCCAGGTCCCTGGCGTAAATCTTCAGGTCGTCTTCGCTCTTGATGCCGTCCACAAACACCATATCGGCCCCGGCGTCCACATACTCGCGGCAGCGCCGCACCGTATCCTCCCATCCGGTGACAGCGTATGCATCACAGCGGGCGATAATCACGAAGTCGGGGTTGACCCGGGCGTCCAGAGCGGCCCGTATCTTTTGCACATGCTCTTCCACCGGGATGACCTGCTTGCCCTCGAAGAACCCGCATTTCTTCGGAAATTGCTGGTCTTCCAAGTGGATGGCGGATACACCGGCGGACTCGTACTCGCGGACTGTCCGTTGCACGTTGAGCGGGTTGCCGTACCCGGTATCAGCGTCGCAGATAACCGGGATGTCCACCGCGTTGGCGATGTACTTGGCGTTGGCCACCATCTCCGTCATCGTCAAAAAGCCCACGTCCGGGAAGCCTCGCTCCGCCGAGGTGCCCGCGCCGGTCATATACACCGCGTCGAATCCCACCGACTCGGCGATCTTGGCGTGCAACGCGTTCATAATAAAAGGGGCTACGATCATCTGGTCGGAAGCCAGCAACTGCCTCATTCTCGCGGGGCCGTTCATATCACTCCTCCTCTACAAGTCATAACTCATGGCTTGAAAGCGTCTCCCAAGAAAGGTCTGCGGCCTAACTGCCGTATCGCCCGCAAACCACTTGGCGCGTGCGGTGCACTTTAGCGGTGAAAGTGAGGCGCTAGATTTGGCTGTAGCCTGTGCCCGGAAGCGCCTCTTCAACTCCCCTGCCCCTGGCATCTGTGATCCAGCCGAACTCCTTCAGTATCTGCTGGCTGTAGGTAACTCTGCCCGTTACCTTGTCCAGCGACTCGGTCGCCAGCAGCAGGGCCGCCTTGGCCATTAACTCCGGGCTTTCACCCCTGGGATCGTCCATGCCGGTGACCAGATTGTGGAACACCGTCCCGGGCGTGGCGACAATCTGGGAAGGGGCAAGGGAAGTGACCGACACGCCGAACTGGTAGACCTCTTGGGCCAGTCCTTGCGAGAAGCGTTCCAATGCCGCCTTTTCCGCTCCGTAGCAGGTGCCGCCGCTGTTGGGAGGAGCGTCGGGATACGGGCCACGTCCCGGCCCCACGGCTGCCCCGGAGGAAATGTTGACGATGCTGCCGCTGCCCCTCGGAATCATGTCTTCCAAGGCCAGCTTGCTCAGCAGGAAGGGAGCGTGAAAATTGACCGCCCAGGACCGCATCCACCGGTTCAATGGAAAGTCTTTTATCGGAACGTAGTAAGTCAATGCGGCGTTATTGACCAGCACGTCCACCGGCCCATAGGTGTCCCGTGTCTCCTGAAGCAGTCGTTCGCAGTCCTCGGGAAGGGAAATGTTTACCGCAACCGGCGTAGCATCCCCGCCGGTGTCCCGGATGTCCGCCACGGTCTTTTCAAGCGACCCCTCCAAGGGATGATCGCCTTCCCGCAGGGTCCGGGCGGCGCAAATCACCTTTCCGCCTTCGGCAGCAAACAATCGGGCTATGTCGCTGCCAATGCCTCGGCTGGCGCCGGTGACTACGGCAACGAGGCCGTCCAATTTACCCATGTATCATCCTCCAGAGGCAATCATAAGACTCCCGCAACGGCGCTCAGACCCGTTGCCGGTTCATCGCCCAGTGATGGCGTACAGTGCGCCGTCATGGGACGCGACATACATGGTGTTTCCCGCCACAACCGGGCTGGCTGTCACTTCATCGCCGGTCTCAAAGTCCCACAGGGTCTCACCTGTAAACCGGTCCAGTCCCACTATCAGGCCTTCCTCGGTCGCTACCAGCACGGTCCCTCCGGCGACCACCGGCGGTGCGGTAACGTCATCCCCCGCCTCAGCGCTCCAACGTTCCTCCCCGGTCGTCGAGTCCAAGGCGACTACTTTACCCTTGGTGGTAACGGCGTAGACTGCATCAGAGGCAGCCGCGACGGGAAGCAGAACCTTGCCGCCAACGTTTCTGGACCATACGGTGCCCTTCTGCACCGGGGCGGAGATTACACCCCAAATATAAAGGTTTGCCTTCCAGAACAGAATAGTCCTTTCCAAGGGCCAACTGCGGGCGGTACGGTCTATAGCCCATACTTGACCGTCTATAGTGGTAAAGTAAATTGTGTCTCCCTGCACCGCCGGATTGCCGGCGATAGTTCGGCCTCCGCCGGCATCGTACAGCAACTGGCGCCGCCCAGTCCTGTCACTGATGACATTGATCCGTGAGTTTTGAGAGGCGGCGGTCACCGTCCCATCGCCAAAAGCCGGCGAGGCGGTTATCCAAGCGCCGGTGCCATAGGACCACCGTTCTTCCCCGTTGGCGGCATCCAGCGCGTACAGGTTGGTGTCGGCGGACCCCAGGTACAGCGAACCGTTAGCTAAAACCGGCGAGGAGGTGACGGGGCTTCTTATATGGTTTTCCCAAACTATCTCCCCGTTAGCCCGGTCCAGCGCCACAACGCGGCCGGGACGGTTGACGGTGATCACCACACCCTCGGTCACTATCGGCGTGGCGTTGGAAGGAAAACCGCTCTCGTACTCCCAGACCAGCTCGCCGGTCTCCGCATCCAGGCAGACCGTGCGCCCGTCGCCGGTGGCAAGATAGACGCTATCCCCAACCACGGCCGGCGAGGTAGTCAACGGTTCCGCCGTCTCGAACGTCCATGCCACCCGGTCCGGGACCGGGGCCTGGTCCGGAGAAGTAGCCGTGTTTCGGAAGTCGTACCGAGCGTGCGCCCAAGTGGCAGGCCCGGAAAGGCTCTGTAGCCCGGTAGCGGGGGCGTCAGGAGGAAACAACAGCGGAAATGGGTCAAACATGGCGACCGCACGCCACACAAGAAATCCCACTACAACGACGAGGAACACGATGAGGTAGCGGTTCCGCCATATAGGCAAGTTGAGACTGCGCGGCTGGCGTTCGGGGCCGGTACTCGCAGTCGTCGCGCCGGTTTCATCCAAAGAAGACCAGCAGCTATCGCACCTGTTCGCGCCGTTGGAGGGGTTGGTGTGGCCGCACACCCGGCAGACTCGGACTTGTTCCAAAGGGGGCTTCCGCTTCAAGGGTGGTATAGGTTAGCTCTTTCGAGTGTAGCCCCGCGCCGAATCCGCGTCAATTGGAGGAGGTTTGACTTGGATGTGCCTATACCCTATATTACGCCAAACCTCAGCCGGGCAGTATTATGGTCCAATGTTTGCCAACGATTGCCCCGGCGGGTGACGAGCGCAGCAATCGATGGACCCGGTTCTCGAATTACCGGGCAACGTTATGGCCTGTCTCCGGTTCTTGTCTGCCCGCAACCCCAAATCTTGGAGGTATACCTGTGGAGTACCGTCGTTTCAAGCTATCCAGGGCGCTCATGCTTCTTCCTCTACTGACCTTGTTGATTGTCGCCATGGCCTGCGGAGGCACTGCGGCTCCCGAGCCGATTGTGGTGGAGAAAGAGGTCATCAAGGAAGTGCCCAAGGAAATCGTCGTCGAGAAAGAGGTCATCAAAGAGGTTCCCAAGGAGGTGGTCGTCGAGAAGGAAGTTATCAAGGAAGTAGCCAAAGAGGTGGTGCGGGAAGTGGAAGTGCTGGTCCAGCCCACTCTGGCCCCTATAGCGGCGCCGGCGGGGCAGGACGTACCCGACTGGGTTGAGACCGGCAAGGGCAAGCACTACAACGGCACCCTTCCTTTCGTTTACGCCGTTGACCCCGGCGACTGGGACCCCCACCACGCCACGTCAATGGGCGCGGGCATCGACGCCATCAGCCCCATGTTCAACCAGCTAGTCGAGTACGACCCGGTCAACACCAGCGAAATAACGGGCGACTTGGCCCGCGATTGGGAAGTAAGCGAAGATGGCACCGTTTACACTTGGTACCTGGCCGACGCCACCTTCACCGACGGCTCTCCCGTCACTGCCGATGACGTTGTCTGGAGCTTGGACAACATGGCCGACCCGGAAGAACGCCGGGGCCGGGTTTCGGCGTTGCGGCGCTTCTATGAGCAGGGTCAAGCCGAAGCCATAGACGACAAGACCGTGCGGATGCAGCTGAGGTTCCCGGCGGCCACCTTCATGGCCAACCTCGCCATCGACTGGTACAAAATCGTCCAGAAGTCGTCCGCGGAAGCCCTTTCTCAGGATGACCGTAGTTGCTGCCCCAAGAACCTGGTTGGCTCCGGCCCCTGGATTTTCGGGGACTGGAAACGGGGCGAGAGCTACAACTACGAGCGCAACCTCAACTACTTCAAGGAGGGACGCCCCTTCTTCGACGGCATGGAAGTGTTCCAGGTCGACGAACCCTCCAGGTACTTGGCAGCCCTCCAGACCGGGCAGGTCTATGGTACTCACGCCCACTCCGCCCGCTATGACCCCAACGACATGCTGGAGGTGGAACTGGCCACCGGCGGCAAGATGAGAGCGGCGATTATCCCGGCGGTTGGGCAGATGAGCGTCTACCTCCGAATAAACCAACCCCCCTTCGACGACCCCAGGATGAGGCGGGCGGTCTACCTCGCAATCGACAGAAAGGCTGCCATGGAGACCGCGGTGCCCGGCTTTGCCGAGCTGGGCAGTTTCTTCCTGCCCGGATATGCTGAACCAACGTCCGAATTGGTCCAGCGCCCCGGCTACCGCTACGTCGGTGCGCAAGGGCAACTACTCACCAACATCTTTGAGGAAGGTGCCCGCAAGGACCCGGCCGACATCGAAGAGGCCAAGCGGTTGATGGAGGAAGCCGGGTACGGCGACGGGATATCCGTCAACCTGATGACCGGAAAATCGAAGGTCATCCTGACCGCGACGGAACTGATAGTAGAGCAACTGCGTGAGATCGGCATCGACGTTACGGTGCAGATCGCCACTGGCGGCGGTCAGGCTACCGCCGACAAGCTGGCGGGCAAGCAAGCCATGCAGAGCGGCGGCGGCGGCCTCAGCATCCGCGAGTCGGAGGGCATCGTAGACCTGTTCTACGACGTCAACATCACTCGGAACCCCTTCAACTGGGCCGATCCAAGGTTCACCGAGTTGCTGGAGGCCCAAACCTCCGAGTTGGACCCGGAAAAGCGCCGGGCAATGTACACGGAAATGGAGGACATTCTTCACCAAGGCACCACCCACAACTTCCCGATTTTCTGGTACACCAGGTCCGCCGCTGTGGACTACCGGATCGTGAACTACCAGCGCCATTTCAACTATCACACCGTCCTGAAGAGGGACCATATCTGGTTCGACCCCGACATGAAAGTGGAGGACGCCATCCGGTTGAGGCCTGATGTAAACAGATAGCCCGGTGCTCGCATCTCCGCGCCGTTTAGGAGAAACCTTTGAAGGCATACGCCGCAAAGAGGGTCCTGCTCTTCCTGCCGACGATAGTCCTTACCACGATCGTGGTGTTCGGGCTGTTCTGGATTGTGCCGGGAGACGTGGCCACCCTGATCCTGGTCGGCGCGGACGGCGAAGACACGGCCACCATTGAAGACATCGAAAAATTACGCGCGGAACTGGGACTGGACCGGCCCATCCACATCCAGTATGGCGAATGGCTGTGGAACGTCCTTCGCGGCGACTTGGGCACATCCCTCTGGTACCGCGTCCCGGTTACGGAGGAGCTGAGGGACCGTTTTCTGGTCACCCTTGAGCTTTCGGTCATGGCCATCGTGATGGCGTTCATCGTGGGGGTGCCCTTGGGGGTCCTCTCGGCGGTGAAACAGGACACCGCCGTGGACTACGCCAGCCGGGTGTTCGCGCTCATCGGGGTGGCCATGCCCAATTTCTGGCTGGGAGTCCTGATCATCTACGGACTGGCCTACTGGGCCGGCTGGCTGCCTCCCCTGGGCTACGCCTCGTTGTGGGATGACCCTCTGCTTAACATGCAACAGTTGGTGTTCCCGGCCATGGTCCTCTCTTTCTCTAATCTTGGCTTGACCGCCAGGGTCACCCGGTCTTCCATGCTGGAGGTGCTGCGTGAGGACTACGTCAGGACCGCCCGCGCCAAGGGATTGCGGGAACTGGTCGTTCTGGGACGCCACACCCTGAAGAACGCCCTGTTGCCCGTCATCACCATTTCCGGGTACCAGTTCGCCGGCCTTCTCGGCGGCGTGATCATTATCGAGTCAATCTTCGTAGTGCCGGGCGTCGGTTCCTGGACGATCCAGAGCATTCACCACCGCGACTTTGTGGTGCTCCAGGGCGTGATAGTCTTAGTGGCGGTGGTTATCCTGACCCTGAACCTGATTATTGACCTTTTTTACGGAATCCTGGACCCCCGCATACGCTACCAGTAAGGGACCGTCCCAAAAAATTCGCGCGCGACCTGACCCATATTCCCGCGAAGGACACGTCATTCCTGTGAAGGGATCGTCATTCCCTTGCAGGACACGTCATTCCCGCGAAGGGATCGTCATTCCCGCGAAGGCGGGAATCCATGACCCCCCGGCCAACAACCGGGGTTCGGCAGCGTAACAGTTGATTTTCAGGTAGTCTCTAAGTAGATCTCGCAACAAAGGGCTGAATGGCGGAAATACAGACAGCAGAGCAACAAGACCGGCTGACGCCGGACCAAGGCTGGCGAGGACACGTCATCCAGCCGGTCAAGGCCGCCGTCCGTTTTGGAAGGCAAAAGCCCTTGGGCGCTGTCGGTGGAATCATCGTCCTCGCCTTGATCCTGATGGCCGCCTTGGCCCCGGTCATCACGCCCTACGACTACCGGGAAGCACACCCTGAAGTGGTGCATGATCCTCCAAGCAACGCCTTCGTCCTGGGGACCGACCACCTTGGCCGGGACGTGTTGAGCCGGATAATAAAGGGCGCCCAGATTTCCCTGTACGTGGGGTTGGGCAGCGTTCTGATAGGCATCACAGCCGCTTTCGTTATTTCGGTGGCCAGCACCTATGCCGCCGGCATCGTCGACCTCTCCCTACAGCGGTTGGTAGACTCGTTGATGGCGCTGCCGGGTCTCATCATCGCCCTGGCCATCATTGCAGTGCTGGGATCGTCGCTGAACAACGTGATCGTGGCCATTGTGATTGGCATGTTCGCCCCGGTGGTGCGAACCGTCCGCTCCCAGGTTTTGAGCCTCAAGGAACTGGACTATGTGCTGGCGGCCAGGGCGACCGGCGCTTCTTCCAAGCGAATCGTGTTCCGGCACATCGCGCCCAACTGCTTCGCCATCTACTTGGTCCTGGCGACTTTTTACTTGGGCACGGCCATCATTCTGGAGGCATCCCTCAGTTTCCTGGGAGTGGGCTCGCCGCCGCACGTCCCCAGTTGGGGCGGTATGCTCAGCCGGGCCGCCGCGGAGCGCCTTCAGACCGCGCCTTGGGTGGCGATATTCCCCGGTTTGGCCATATTCATCGTGGTGCTGGGCTTCAACCTGCTGGGAGACGCCTTGAGAGACATATTCGACCCCAAGCTCCGGGGCCGTTAGCCCAGGACAATTCCCATCACCACCACTACCGCCACAACAACCAGGACCAGCCACAGCCACCAGCGGCTTCCCGCAGATGAGCCCTCCGTCTCACCTTCCAATGGTTCAGGAAGACCCAAAATCGTCCGGGCGCGCGCCTCGTCACCCTCGTACACACAAAGATCGTGTGGCAGGTTGTAAGCCGACCCCCAGAGACCGGGGCCGCCCCGCAAAGAGCGGACGATGCACGGAATATCCGCCTGCCAGAGTCGTTGCTCGGCCATACGCGCCATAGGCTCGTTGTCGTAAACGGTCAGGCGCACCTGCTTTCTGCTATTCCGATTGGTCTCGGCCATCTAAACCTCTATCCCGTAACCCCGCAATCAATCGCAAAACTTCGGCAACCAAAATCCAAGGGTGTACCCAAGTATCAGGCGTGTTATAATAACACCTGCGCTGACAGGCCGAGGTGGTGGAATTGGTAGACACGCGGTCTTGAGGGGGCCGTGGGCGTATGCCTGTGTGGGTTCAAATCCCGCCCTCGGCACCAACCGGCGTACCTCACAAACCTCAATTGGGGCGACGTAGCCAAGTGGACTAAGGCGGAGGTCTGCAAAACCTCTATTCGGCGGTTCGAATCCGCCCGTCGCCTCCAACCCCAGATTCACGCCTAAGGATCTTTGGAAACTCCTCAAATGGCGACATTTGCCCGCAGAGAGCGTATGCAACCGGGTCAATGACGGCTGGCCTCTCTCTCCAAAGAAGAACCGTATGAAACGTCTTATCCCGAGCATCCTCCGGCAATCCTTGGGCGTCGTTATTCTCCTCTTGGCGACCGTATTTCTGCTCGGCTGCGGACCAGCAACCCAGTCGGCTCCAGGGGATCGGCAGCCCGGATTGGCTACCTTACAGGATGACACCCGATCTGAAGAGGCCCCTTGTACCTTTAAGGCACTAGTTACCACGATGGAAGATGAAGGACTATCAACCTTGGTATCGGGAAATACCGAGTTTGCCGTCAACTTCTACCATGCCTTCAGACGATCAAGCGACGACGACCTTTTCTTCTCTCCTTACAGCTTATCCACATCCTTGGCAATGACCTATGCCGGAGCTGCCAATGAGACCCAAAGACAAATAGCAGACGCTCTGTGCTTTTCATCCCCGGCCCCGAAAAATCTGCATAGGTCATTTAACACCCTCAACACCGTTTTAACCAGACTCGATAAGCATAACGTTCCTGAAGAAGAAGCACCGGAACTGAAGATAGGAAACGCCCTATGGGGCCAGAACGGTTACGAATTTCTGCCTGAGTTTCTCGATACTGTGTCCAGCGACTACGGAGCCCACCTCACGCAGTTGGATTTCGAGAGAGATCCTGATGGAGCCGCTATTGCCATCAATCAATGGGCTGATGAGTCTACCAACGGGAAAATCACACAGATCATCGATCCATTGATGCTCAGAAATGCCCGGATTGTTCTCACCAACGCCATCTACTTCAAGGGTCAGTGGCTTCACGAGTTCAACGAAACCTTTACTGAAAAGCGATATTTCTACCTGCAGGATGACGGCATTGTGCTGGTGCCCATGATGCACCAGACAACTTATTTCGATTATTCAGAGGGTGAGGACTACCAAGCAGTAGAACTCCCCTACAAGGGTGGTGCCCTGTCCTTGGTTGTTCTCTTGCCCAAAGAAGGGAAATTCCAGGACTTCGAGGAAGCGTTAGATGCGGAATCTCTTGAGCGCATCATTAGCCAGCTTGAGGGGTGGGAAGTAATGTTGTTTATGCCGCGCTTCAAGATGGAGATGGGACTTAATGCAAAGGACCCTCTCCAAGATTTGGGGATGAAGGATGCCTTTAGTAAAGAATCGGCAGACTTTTCTGAAATGGTGGACGCCGATATTTTAGCCGAACGACAAGAAATTCTGTACATCTCCAACGTAGTGCAAAAAACCTTCGTGGAGATCAACGAAACGGGCACTGAAGCGGCGGCGGTAACTGCTGTAATAAACTCTGTCAACACATTGGGTGTGGACAAAGAGCCAGTAGTGATGGACATAAACCGCCCCTTCATATTTCTCATCCGGGAACGGGACACGGGAACGCTACTGTTTTTGGGGCGGATCATGGACCCGAGAGAGTGAAATAATCACGCAACCAAAAGTAGTGGTTCCAAATGTAGATGGGTTGGGGTTCGGGGACTTGCATGAATGCCTCCTTTATCCGCCCAAGCGTCCCGGAGGCCCTCATTGCTTCGATGCGCAGGGCTATCCGCTCGTAAATGGGCTACTACGACTTGCTATAGTCGCCTCCAACCCCAACCATCTCTGGCAAGCTTCGCAACCTCCCGTCGAGCACCTCCTGCAGCTAACCCCATTACCAACCCGCCAAACGACTCCGGTACGATATGGCCATATCTCTTGGCATGAACGGGCAATCAAGCCAATCATAAGAATCAAATAAATCACAGTTCAGACAAATTCCCCCCGTCCACTGACATCCTCCGGTTGACGTATCGGGTTGCCGTCCGGTAGCGTGAAACTACCAAAGCGGCACCGGACTGCAGCCGGCCCGCGCCAACTCAACCGGAGGAGGCAACAGACCGTATATCCCTTCTTCCACCGTTGAAGACGGACACTTAGGGACAACCCTTGTGGTTGCCCGGTTACAGGGTAGAAGGCATAAGAGCAACAGGTGGCATACCATAATCCGCCCGGCGGACCTCAGTGTCTGCTTGTGGCGATGTATTTCTCTACCGTCGCCCGGCTTATGGCTGGGATGACGATGAAACCCGCCGCCTGCGTTCAAGCGCAGGCGAAGAAACAGTATCCTTGCGCCAACGCGCCTCCGAAGCCATTTCGGGGCTAAGTCCACGGCGCCCCATGAGGACCGGCGGATGACCGCTCTGCCGTCACGCGTCCATGCTGGCGGCGGCGACCGGTTCCAAGGCTATATAGCCGAGAGGGGCACACCGTGGCCGGATGCGAAAGCGCAAGATGAGGGTCAATCGAGGTCATCCAAGCGGTTGTGACCTCGGCGTTAGTCCACCTGTTGCTCGATCCCAACCCCGCCGGTCACGTAACCCTTCACCGAAAAGGAAATAGCCCCTTCAGCCGGTCCACCGCGTTAACTGGATGGGTTAGGTCAATCGTTGTCAGCGGGGCTGGGGGCAGTGGCGAGGTCTCCGTCTTCCGCGGCTCTGACGCCGTTGGAGGAGATGCCGTAGTTGATGGCATACAGGCGGGCGTAGATGCCGTCGTGGGTCAGAAGCTCTTCATGCCTGCCCACTTCAGCCACCCGACCCTGGTCCAGAACGACTATCTTGTCCGCGCTGCGTATGGTCGACAGCCGGTGGGCAATGACAATGGACGTGCGTCCCTCCAGCACTCGCTTGAGAGCGTTCTGGATCAGCAACTCAGTGTAAGTGTCGATGTTGGCGGTGGCTTCATCCAGGATGATAACCCGCGGGTCCGCAACCACCGCGCGGGCAAAGCTGATTAGTTGCCGCTGTCCCACGCTGAGATTGCTGCCCCGCTCGGCCAGAACGGAGTCATAGCCACCATCCAGCCCCATGATGAAATCGTGGGCGCCCACGACCTTGGCCGACTCTATCACTGCTTCGTCGCTGGCGTCGGTATGCAGGTAGCGGATATTGTCCGCAATGGTGCCTGAGAACAGATAGGGTTCCTGGAGCACCATGCTCATCTGGTTGACGAAGGAGCTTCGCTTTACGTCGCGAATATCGTGCCCGTCTATGGTAATACGGCCTTGGGTAACGTCGGCGAAGCGATGGATCAACGTTACCAAGGTGCTTTTGCCTGCACCCGTCGAGCCTACCAACGCCACGTTCTCGCCGGGGCGGACGTGCAGGTCAATGTCCTTCAGAACTTCCACGCCGGGGACGTAGTGGAAGCTTACGTCCTCGAACTTGATTTCCCCATCAATTGGAGGCATGTCAATCGCGTCCGGACGGTCCGTCACCTCTGGCCGAAGGTCTATTACCTCGAATATGCGCACGCCCGCTGCCATTCCCCGCTGCAACTGCGTGTACTGCATCGTCAAATGGCGAATGGGCTCAAAAAACCGTTGTATCCACATGGGGAAGGCCACCAGCACGCCCCAGGCAGGCTCTCCGCTGCCCAAGGCGATGGACCCTCCCACAACGATTACCACGCCGAACGCGAAGCCGATGAGGGTTTCCACTATGGGTTGCAGGCCGCCGGAGAAACGGCTGGCCTGAAGGTTTGCTTCCAAGTGCTCAGTATTGAGGGTATCGAAGTGACGAAGGTTCTCGTCCTGGCGGTTCAGGCTTTCGACCACCCGGACGCCCGTAATGTTCTGGTTGTACTCACCGTTGACCATGGCGATGGCGCGGCGGATGCGGGTAAATGAGCGCCGGGCAAACCTTTGCCAGTAACTCAGGACGAAAAAGAGCACCGGCACCACGCTCAAGCAGATCAGGGACAATTTCCAGTCAGCCAGCCCCAACGACGGCAGGATCACCAGCATGATAAGGAGGATGCCCACCAAGCTCAGGAGGTCGGCGATGCTCTGCACCATCAGCTCGAAAGTCTCGGTGAGCTGGAGCACGTCGCTCTGGCTGCGGGACATGATCCGTCCAACCGGCGTCCGGTGGAAGAAGGACGGGGACAGGTCCTGCAAATGGTTGAACATCTGGGTGCGCAGCGTGTACAGGATGGCTTGCCCCAGCTTGGGCATGTACACGTATTGGACGTACATGGCGCAGAAGTAAGCCACCGCCACCCCAAGGAAGACTCCGGCCAGGGCATGGAGCCGCCACTGGTCGCCGCTGTTGATGGCCCAGTCGATGCCCAGCAGCATAAACAGGGGCACCGTTACGTTGCCTACGGTATAGATGAGGATGGCGATGATGCTGATGACCACATCGCGCTTGTGAGGCTTGAGGTAGGTCAACAAGCGCATCACGACGCGGTTGTCGTAAACGCTGCCAACAAGCCCTTCATCGGTCAGATTGTCCAGGTTGGGGGAGTTCATGCCGCCGGACTGAAGGCCGCGCATGCCGCCCATCATGCCCCCGAAGCCGCCTCCACCTCCGCTGCTTCTCATCTAGTTGTCACCCCCATTGCCCCCGGAAACCGCAGCGTCCAAAAGCAACTCTTCCTGCGGCCGCAATTGGAGGTCGTAGATGTCCCGGTAAATCCCGGCTTTCACCATCAATTCTTCGTGGCCGCCCTGCTCGGCGATCTGGCCGTCCTTCAACACCAGGATAAGGTCGGCGTCCCGCACCGAACTCAAGCGGTGGGCTATTACGAAAGTGGTCCGCCCTTTCATAACGTCAACCATAGCCCGGTGAATGAGCCTCTCCGTCTCCACGTCGACGCTGGAGGTGGAGTCGTCCAGGATCAGCACCGGCGGGTCGATAAGGACGGTCCTGGCTATCGACAGCCGCTGCCGCTGACCGCCGGACAAGGTTGTCCCTCGTTCTCCAACCCAAGTGTCATAGCCCTGGGGCAGAGACATGATGTGGTCGTGAAGCTGGGCCACCTTGGCGGCCTGTATCACATCCTCTTCGGTGGCGGAAGACGATCCATAGGCGATGTTGTCTCTTATGGTGGCGCTGAACAGGAAAATGTCCTGTTGGACGATACCCACGTTGCGGCGGAGCGACGCTAACGTATAGTCCCGGATGTCTACATCGTCAATGGTGATGCCCCCTTGATTGACATCATAGAACCGGGGGAGCAAGTTGACGATGGTCGTCTTGCCGCTGCCGGGCGCGCCCAGAATAGCGGTGACCTGCCCGGGCTTGGCCGCTACGTCGATATGTTGCAGGGCCGGTATACGCGGGTCGTAGGAGAAGGAAACGTCGTCAAAGCGGACGTACCCCTTGGCCCGCGGCATTACCAGCGCTCCCGGCTTTTCCGCCACTGGAGACTCGGCATCCAGAACGTCAAAGATGCGCCTGCCGGAGGATATGGCCCGAGAGTAACTGCCGATGATCTGCGGCGTCATACGGATGGGGAAAGTAAGCTGGTTCAGCAGCAGCAGGAACATGGCGAATCCGCCCGGCGTAAGGTCGCCGCGGAAAATCTCCAGCCCTCCGTACCACAGCACCAATACCATTGCCAGAGTAAAGTACAGGGTCATCCAAGCGGTGGTGGTACCCTGCAGACGCTCGTTTCTGAAGTATTCCACCCGCAGTTCGTCGGCCTTGGCGGCGTACTTCCGCTTTTCGTGCTCCTCTGAGGCAAAGGCTTTGACCACGCTCATGCCGACCAGGTTTTCCTGGAGGATAGTGACCAACTCGCCCATGACCTCTTGCACGTGCAGCCACATGGCGCGCAACCGGACCATGACCTGCGAGGACCGGATGACCAGGAAGGGAACGAACACCAAGCTGATCAGGGTAAGCTGCCAGTTGACGGTGACCATGAATACAACAATCGCCAACACGCGAATCGGCACTTCCAGGCCGCGCACCATTCCCATGTTGACGTAGCGGCGCACCGCTTCCACGTCGGAAGTGACCTTGGACATCAGGTTGCCGGTGTGCTCTTTGTCGTGGAATGCAAAGCTGAGGTGCTGCAACTTGTCGTACATCAAGTTACGCACGTCATAGGCTACTTTCTGAGAAAGGGAGTCCGTGGAGTAGGTGCGAGCGAAGTCGAAAAGGCCCCGCAATACGCTGGCTCCCAACAACAGAAGAGCGTAAACAATGAGTTCACCTCGTTCCGTGTCCCCGCTTGACACTATCCGGCCATCTTCGAACATGACTATCCGGTCGATGGACACACGTACAAGCCAGGGAATAGCGAGGGAGAAACAAACGGCGGCCAGAATGCTTGCGTATGCGGCAAGAAGGCGCCGGTTATGGCGCATTGCCATTCTGGTGAGTCGAAGAATTATCTGCATCTAGGCGAGTGAGCCCCTGACTCCTGATTCCAACATATCAGCAACCACATCGACTACCACACGACATTACATTGTTGGTTTAGGTCAAACTTCGTAGAGGTAGCGTATCCCGGTGCAGGGCAGCTTCTTCACTCCTCCTGATAAAGAAACCACCATTGACCGGGAAGTGTTAACGTAACGTTAATGACGGGTATGATAAGCCTATGTTCGAATGAATTCAAGGTACAGTCACATCCGTTCCGGGGCGTTCATGCCCATCATCTCCAGGGCGCGACGAAAAACTATCTGGGCCGACTCGACCAATTTCAACCTGGCCAGGGTAAGGTCGTTGTCCTCCTCCCGCGCGGATATTACACGGCAATTCTCGTAGAACCAGTGGAACGCCGTCGCCAATTCCATGGTGTAATGGGGAAGTTGATGGGGTTCCAATGTACGCGCCATGTGTTCGACCAATTCCGGGAACCGTATCATGGTGCGTAGCAGACTCAACTCGCTGGGATGGGCCAGCAGAGCCACGTCGCCGCCGCTCCAGTCGATGCTGCGGGTGCGCGCCAGGTTCAGGATGCCAGCGTTGCGGGCATGGGCGTATTGGACGTAGTAGACGGGGTTCTCCGACGATTCCTCTTTGGCAAGCTCCAAATCGAATTCCATCTGCGTGGACGGAGTCCTGGCGAGAAAGAAGTAACGGCAGGCGTCGGCGCCCACTTCGTCGGTCAATTCCCGCAGCGTTACAAAGTCGCCGGTCCGTTTCGACGCCCGGACGACTTCCGTCCCCCTTTTCAAGGTGACCATCTGGGAAATCAGGATGGTCAACCGTTCGGGCGCTATGCCCAGAGCCGCAACCGCCGACTTCATTCGGGGGACGTGGCCCTGATGGTCGGCGCCCCAGATGTCCACCACGGTGTCAAACTCACGCACGACGAACTTGTTGTAGTGGTAGGCGATGTCGGAAGCGAAGTAGGTCGGTTCACCGGAGGAACGCACCACCACGTTGTCCCGGTCATCACCCAGTTGGCTGGAATTGAACCAAAGGGCATTGTCTCGCGTTGACAGGTATTCCTTGTCTCGCAGCAATTGGATCGCTTGCTCGTATTCGCCCTGTTGGAACAGTGAGCGCTCGCTGAACCAGTTGTCGAAGGTAACGCCAATCTGGGTCAGGTCGTCCCGGATCAGGTCGATCATTTTCTCGCGGGCTATGTCGCCAATCTCTTTCAGCGCCTGTTCCCTGTCCATGCCCAGGAACCTGGCGCCTTCGGAATCAGCTATTTCCCCAGCCAGACCTGAGATATACTCGCCGACGTAACCATTGGCAGGCATCTCGGCGGGTTGGTCCAAAGCTTCTAGGTAGCGGGCGTAGACTGAGGCGTAGAAGGCGTTCATCTGGTTTCCGGCATCATTCACGTAGTATTCCTGCGTGACGTCGTAACCGGCGGCTTTCAACACGTTTCCCAAGGCGCTGCCCAGCACCGCGCCGCGGGTATGCCCTACATGGACTGGTCCGGTGGGGTTGACGCTGACGTACTCCACCATCACAGGCCTTTGCCCACCCGCGTCAACGTTGCCGTACTCATGCCCGGCTCTCCTGACCTCCTCCACCTGTTCTTGCAACCACCTGTCCCGAAGGTAAAAGTTGATGAACCCGGGCGGGGCGGCTGCGACTCGTTCCACCTGTTCGCAGGACGGAATATACCGGACCAGCAACTCAGCCAGTTCCAAGGGATTTATCCGGGTAGCCCGAGCCAGCCGCAGAGGGAGGCTGGTGGCGAAGTCGCCGTGTTCGGGATTAGCGGGATGCTCGACCTGGATTTCCGGCATGGTCTCAAGCTGCAACGCGCCTTCGCTACGCGCTTGCCGGACGGCGTTGGCAATAAGGTCTCGAACGACGTGCAATACAAGGGGCGCAGCCATTGGACTCAACCTACTTTCGATGTAGTGGTCTGGAGATAGTTCCACCATACTACCACATCAACAGCATCCTCAGCGTTGGAATTGGCAACCGTACAGGGCTGGTACAATAGGTGCGCGTCGAAATACTCAAGGCATGAAGGGGAACGCAATATGGCTGGAGACATAGGCTTGGTCGGCGGGGAGGAGTTCCGGGTTGGCTGCGAAGAGATGGACCGGGAGATTATGCGAAGGTCGGGGCAACAGCCGTCGAGGGTGGTGGTGATTCCAACAGCGGCGGTAACCGGACCGGCCAAGGCCGCTAACGACGGCGTTACCCACTTCGGCGGTCTGGGAGGCAACGCCAGCCAGTTGATGGTGTTGGACAGGACCCACGCCGAAGACCTGGACCTTATTTCGGCCGTCACCGGGGCGGGGGTGATCTACTTCACCGGCGGCAGCCCGGAGCACTTGTTGACCACCCTTCGAGACTCCCTTTTGCTTACAGCCATCATGGAGGCAGTGGACCAAGGCGCGGTGCTGGCCGGGTCCAGCGCCGGGGCAATGGTAATGGGGTCTTACATGCGGAGGCCGAACGGCGGGCCGTGGACGGAGGCATTGGGCATCGTTCCCGGTATCGTGGTGCTGCCGCATCACGAAAGAAGGGACCCGGCGGAAATGTCCCGCGAGTTACAGGGACAAGCGCCCGCCGGCGTGACGGTGCTGGGCGTGGATGCGCGCGCCGGATGCTTGGGGCGGCCGGGCAACTGGCAAGTGGTTGGATCGGGAAAAGTGACGGTCTACCAAGGGACGGAATGGGCTGTGTACGCCTCTGGACAAGCCCTGCCGCCGGATATTTAGGCTACTGCCTCCGCTCCCGCAACTCCTCCCAAACGTCGTTGGGCGACGCGCCGGACGCCGCGAGCAGGACGAGGGTGTGATAGAGCAGGTCTGCCACCTCTTTGGGCAGTTCGTCGTTGTTGCCTTGGGCTGCCGCTAGTGCGGCCTCTCCCGCTTCTTCTATAACCTTTTGGGCCACCCTGGCGACACCTTCCTGCAGCAGCTTGGCGGTATAACTGCCTTCCTGCGGGTCGCGTTGCCTGTCCCGGATAACCTGGAACAATTCATTCAATACACCGGGACCGTTTTCAGTAATTTCATAGTCATCGGGCAACCCTTCCATGGGGGTAAAGAAGCATGACCTGTTGCCCGTATGACAGGTCGGACCATCGGGTCGCACCTTGAGCAGGATAGTATCGCCGTCGCAGTCCAGCCAAGCCTCTTCCAGGTTAAGGTAGTTGCCAGACACCTCGCCCTTGTGCCAAAGGTCTTCCTGGCTGCGGCTGTAGAACCAGACCTGGATGCCCTCCACGGTGCGCTTCACAGAGCCGGGGTTCATATAGCCGAGCATCAGCACGTTGCCGGTCTCGCTGTCCTGGGCGATGGCTGGCACCAGCCCTTGCTCATTGAGTTTCACTATCGTCATTTTTCCTCTCCACCGCAATAACGGTTAAAGGTCTTTCATTACACGTCGAGTCGGGGGCGGACCGGGATGCCGCGGCGTCCCAGGTATTCCTTGGCCTGGTCAATGGAGTAGGTTCCGTAGTGAAATATGCTGGCGGCCAGCACCGCGTCGGCCATCCCCTCATCCAGGGCTTGGTACAAATGGTCGAGGTTACCCGCGCCGCCGCTAGCGATGACGGGCACCGACACCCGCTCGGAAATCGCCTTGGTCAACTCGAGGTCGTAGCCCGTCAATTGGCCGTCGGCATCCATGCTGGTCAAGAGGACCTCACCGGCCCCAAGCTCCACCGCCAGGGCGGCCCACTCCACGGCGTCAATCCCCATTGGCGTCCTTCCGCCACGAGTATAGACTTCCCACTGCGAAGCTTGGGTCAAGCCGACACCACTCTCCGATAGCGTGGCACGGCTGACCCCGTTGGAAACCCGCTTGGCGTCGATGGCGATAACAATGCACTGGTTCCCGAACCGGGCTGCTCCCTGTTCGATCACCGCCGGGTCGTTGACTGCGGCCGTGTTAACCGAGACCTTGTCGGCGCCAGCGTTGAGCATCCGCCGCATATCTTCCACGTTCCGGATGCCGCCTCCTACGGTCAAGGGGATGAACACCTGCTCAGAGACCCGTTGCACCACATCCACCATGGTGTCACGGGAGTCGGAGCTGGCGGTGATGTCCAAAAAGACTAACTCGTCGCCGCCTTCCCTATCATAAAAGGAGGCCAATTCCGCCGGATCTCCAGCGTCCCGCAGGTTAACAAAACTGGTGCCCTTCACCACTCGTCCAGCATCCACGTCCAAACATGGGATAATTCTCTTGGTCAGCATCTGTCGTTCAATCTGTTGGCTAAAAGTGTTCCCGTAGAGTATAGCATCAGGAATCCATCTTCCTGTATCGCCCTCGGCAAGCATTGTCCAACTTGTTGGCAAAGGCATGGCTAGACGATAGAATGGCCCCGTGTCAGCCCAGACCGCGATCGATGCTTGGGCGGCTTGCACAGGGCAGCAAATCTCAACGATTCCGAGGAGGTAACTCATGGCGATCACCTTGGCTGAAGCCAACAGGATTATTGAAGGGACCATCGCACACGCGGAAGAGCTTGGCATCAAGATCAACGTGGCCGTCTGCGACGCAGGCGGGCGGTTGATAGCGTTCAACCGGATGGACGGCGCGATCTGGGCCGGGGTATACGGCTCGCAGGGCAAGGCCGTTGCATCGGCGGCTTTCGGGCGGCCCAGCGGACAGATGCAGGCCCGGGCCACCGAGCCGACGCCGGCCGGCATAGCCGCCGCCGAGGGCGGCCACATGATCATGGGCCAAGGCGCGGTGCCCATAATCCGCAACGGGGTTGTCGAGGGCGCTTGCGGCGTCGGCGGCGGCACGTCCCAAGAGGACGAGGACTGCGCCAGCGCGGGAGTCGCCAGGCTGTAGTACCCGCAAGTAGCGGGGCGGCTGCTACTCTACGAAGGCCAGAACGGATGCCGGACTTCCGCTGCCGCCCTTCAGCCGGATGATCCCGATAACGAGGGTTATGCCGGTGGCCGGCAGCAGGTCCAGGTTTGTGAGGCTTTCCAACGCCACTCCGGACCGTTCCAACACCAGCTTGTTGACGGAATAGCCGGTGTCCAGGCCCGACTCAAGACCCGGGGCGTCGCTGCCCAGACCGACGGCGCCCCGGTCGTTTATCAGAAGACGGGCCGCGTCAAGCCCGAACCCGGGAAAATTCATTTGCCCGGAAGAGGATACGCCCAGATAGGCGTCTGCATCGTCCCACTTTGATTGCCACCCAGTATACAAGAGGACGATGCTCCCTTGCGGCACCTGCCCGTAGTCCTTTTCCCAAGCCAGAACATCCGGCGGGGTCAATTCGTAGCAGGAATTCCCGGTGGCCTGCCGCCGCACACCTATGACGACTGCCGGGGCCACCAGGGAGGCCGCGCCGTAAGTATCTATCCCGTCCCCGGTTAGATAAAAAGCCTTTGGCGCATTCATGTGAGTGGCGCTGTGTTCCCCCATGGAAAAACGCCGCAGGAAGTACCCGTCATTATCCAGTTGAGCGACTTCCTCGAACTCTATCGGGGGGTCGCCCGGCCAAACGGGGACATGCCGGTGGACCACATGGCTCAAGTCCACCAGTCTGCTGTAGGTTATGGTTTTGTGCATCAAAATAGCGCGAATTGGTCCACTGCGGAGTTCTGCAAGGACGGTTCGACCGGGTTAACTGACAACCGCTGGTCAACCCACTGCATCGCCTCGGTGAATGTGCCGCACATAGCCAGTTCCGCTCGAAGCGGCCTGCGACCGAAGATGGTGTAGCCAAAAACCCAAGGGTCTCTATGAATGACGTAGCCCCGGTAGAAAATATTCATAAGAACTGCTGCTCCCAAAGCCGCCAAATATAAAAGGAACTTGCGGCGGAACGCATGTTCTACTACAGAGACCCAAAAGTCAACGAGGAAATGTCAGTCATTGGCCCCAAGAGTTACCGGTCAGCCGTGTTGCCGGGCCGCGCCTTCCAGGAAGGCCTCCAACGGCCTGGTTTCCTGGGTCGAGTTCAGCATATCGCGGACCATGACCTCGCCGCGCTGTATCTCGTCTTCTCCCAGAATGGCAGCGTAGGGGATGCCCAGAGCGTTGGCCTGCCTCAACTGTCCCCGGAGTCCGCGCGACCCGCTGCTGAGAATGGCTCCCGCGCCGGAAGCTCTCAACTTGGCGGCCAATTCCATCGCCGCTCCCCTGGCTTCCACTCCGACGTTGACTACCAAGTAAAGGGGTGACGGTTCCTCAGGGACTTCTACGCCGCTGCGCTTCAGGTTCAACGTAAGGCGTTCCATGCCGGTGGCGAAACCAATACCGGGAGTGGCCCTTCCTCCCAACTCTTCGATCAACCCGTCGTACCGGCCGCCGCCGCAGATGGTGGACTGGCCCCCGGCGTCGATGGGCTGGACCTCGAAAACGGTACGGGTGTAGTAGTCCAGTCCCCTCACCAACCGGTGTTCCAACTGGTAGGGAAGCCCCACAGCGTCCAAGTACCCCAGCATAGTAGCCCAGTGGTCCAGACACGGCTGGCACAGGTGGTCAGCGGACCGGGGGGCCTCGTCTCCGAGGGCTTGGCAGGCCGTTTCCTTGCAGTCCAACAGCCGCAGCGGATTACGTTCCAAGCGGGCATGGCAGTCTGGGCAAAGAGATGCTTCATGGCCGGCGTAATAGTCTTTCAACCTGCTGATATAGGAGGGGCGGCACTCCGGGTCTCCAATGCTGTTGACCAGCAACTTGGTGTCCCGCAAGCCGAGAGACTCCACCAAGCGCCATGCCAGTTCAATGACTTCAGCGTCCACCGAGGGGTTGGCATCCCCCAGCACCTCTGCGCCGAACTGGTGGTGCTCGCGAAACCGCCCGGCTTGAGGCCGTTCGTAACGGAACACCGGGCAGAAGTAGTACATGCGCACCGGTTGGGGAAGATTGTGCATCCCGTGTTCCAAGTAGGCGCGACAAACGGGAGCGGTACCTTCAGGCCGCAGGGTAACGTTGTCGCCCCCCCGGTCCTCAAAGGTGTACATCTCCTTCTCCACGATGTCAGTGCCTTCTCCGACGGACCGGATAAAAAGGTTCGAGTCCTCGAAAACCGGCGTGTCGATTCGCCCGAACCCGTAAAGCCGGGCAAGGCCGACAGCCTTGGACTCAATGTATCGCCAGTACTTTTGCTCTTCAGGCAGTAGGTCGGCAGTGCCTCTAGGCGCGCGGAACAAGGGCGGTGTTCTCCTTTGGGACCAGGTGCTGAAATTCTATCACAAGCGGCGAACCGGTTTTGCTGCGACCCTCAAGAGGCTGAGGGCATAAGGTATAAGTGCTGCTGGCATGGATGCGTCAGGTCAGCAGGTCTTCCGGTCCGGTGCCCGTGATGCGGAATACATGGTCGATGATGGCCTCAGCGGCTTGGTGAATTTCATCGTGAAAGCGAGTCCTTGCCGGCTGGTCCATTTCGTGGTTGTAGGCGCTGTAGCGGTATCGCACGGCATACAACGTAAGCCAGTTGACATCCCGGGCCGGATTTTGAAGGTCAGGCCCCGTGATGTAGTCCAACAAATGCCTCAGCTGGCCAGCCACGGGCGTGTCGGCTTGCTCACTGTCGCTCAAGATAGTGTTGGCCAAAACCGTCAGGTCATGAGCAGTGCGGTATTCCAGGCCGGCGGCTGAAATCCAAGCCTTCAGGGCATTTTCGATGGCTTGCTGGCCCATAAATCCGTAGATTTCGGTCTGGTGGGATAGACCTTCCAGAAGGTAGTCGAAGGCCTCCAGGTTGCGGTAGGTCAAATTCAGGCGTTCTTTGACATCGGGCCACGAGTCGGGGTAGCCATCGTCGGGTCGGGATGGCGGGTCAAGTTTGTCTTCCGACATGATGATTCCGTCCCTTAGCGCCTGACCGGCCAAGTGGTTGGGGGCGCGGCGGCCTCGTTCAAAGTGGTCCCGGCTGATGGGGATGATATTAACCGTCAGTTCCGGGGGATTCTGCTTGAAATATTCTCGGACGGCTTCCTGCGCCAGCGAGTAGGGACTGATGAAGCTTTCCTTGTGAACCAGCAACAGGTCGACATCGGAGCTATCGCGGTGGTCGCCGCGGGCGCGGGACCCAAACAGGATTATCGTGTCCGGCTCCGCTGCTTGCTGCGCCACACGGGCCACGCCCAGTCCCACCGCGTCCGGTTTGCGTTTGAGATGTGGCGTTGGCGTCATCAGACGACCCCCTCGGCCTCAAGTGCGAGCAATTCATCCTCACGCAACCCACCTATGCCGCATATGATGTCGCGGTTGTGCTGCCCCAACAACGGGGGAGGACTGGCAGGTGTTTCCTCGCACCCGGTAAGCTGGATAGGAGTCTTGACGGTCCTGAAGGGGCCGCCTAGGGTATCGCCGCAGTCGACGAACATGCCCCTGGCCTCCAGTTGGGGACAGTTGTCCAAATCTTCAGCGTTCTGCACCATGCCCATAGAGAAGCCTATGCCGATCAACTTCTCGGTGAGTTCCCGCTTCGGCAGGTGCTGGGACCACTCCTCCAGGGCGGGCACGATGTTCTCGAAGTAGAAAGCGCCGCTGATTCCACGCCCCAGGTACCGGGGGTCCTGCGCCAACTCCGGGCGGCCGATCATCTGCCACAGCGCTACCCACTTGTGTTCGTCTCCGGCCCCGGCAAGCACGACGTACCCGTCGCTGGCCTTAAGTGCGAGTTGGGCGCTGAACATGTTCTCCCTGGCCCGGCCGCTGGACTGGCCGGTAAGCTGGTAAAGGGGCATGACGCTGGTCGTGTGGGCCACCATGCAGTCGTACATGGCCATGTCCACATGCTGACCCATTCCTGTTTTGCGGCGGGTTTCCAAGGCCATCAATATTCCCAAGGCCGTCCAGACGCCGGGGACGGAGTCGCCTATATTGTCTCCCACCATCTGGGGAGCGCCGCCTGGAGCACCGGTAATCTCCATCCATCCGCCCATGGCCTGAACGCATGGGTTGTTGGCGGGCCAGTCGGAGTAGGGTCCGCGCATTCCGTCAGCGTCGCCGTAGCCGGTGATACTGGCGTAAACCAGGCCGGGGTTGACCTCCGAAAGGCGCTGATAGCCCAAGCCAAGGCGGCGCAGGGCGCCGGGGCCCCAGTTGTCCAGCAGCACATCGCTGGCCTTGACCATGTTTTCGAAGACTTCCTTGCAGCGGGGGTCACGCAGGTCCATGGTGACGCTTTTCTTGTTGCGATTGACGCCCAGATACCGCGCGCTGACCCGCTGGCCGCCGGGTCCATCCACGAAAGGCGGATTGATGCGGGAACGCTCCCCGGTCCGCGGGCGTTCGATCTTGATGACCTCGGCGCCCATGTCGGCCAGAATCATGGAGCAGAAGGGACCGGCGATAATATGGGTCACGTCCAAAACCCGGAGGCCTTCCAAGGGGAGGGGAAGCTTTTGATGGTTGGTTGTCATGGGGTAGCCTCCATCAGTCGGCCTTGGGGACTTGCAGTCCCAACCCGGCGTCGATATAGCGGCGGGCATTGCGGATGTAGTTGGCTGTGGGGTTTTGAAGCCGCTTCCGGTGCTCGTCGGTCAACTCTCTGACACGGCCCGGCACTCCAACCACCAAAGAGTGGTCGGGGATGGTGGTGCCGCCCACCACCAAGGCACACGCGCCAATGAGGCAGTAGTTGCCCACGTGCGAACTCTCCAGAACGGCGGCGTTGACGCCTATCATCACGTTGTTGCCGATGATCCCGCCGTGAACCACGGCCCCGTGGGTCATCAGCACGTTGTCTCCAAGCTCCAGGTAGTCGTCGGTATGCAGTACACAATTGTCTTGGATAGAACAGTTCTTGCCGATGATTATCTTGCCGTAGTCGCCCCTGATGACCGCACCGGGCCAGATGCTGGTGCCCTCGCCCACCTCCACATCGCCCACGATGTAAGCGGTCTCGCTGATAAATGCGGATGGATGTATTTTTGGACTCTTCCCGTCAACGCTGCGAATCACAGAGGCCTCCGTAAACTGCAAATGGGAAATGGGCGTACCTCGGGAAAAGCATACATGCTGACCGGCCACATCGCCACTGCTACACCAACGTCAGAACCTAAAAGAGGTCGAAGGTGCTGGTGATCCAGCCAATGCCGTAAGCGCATCCGTAGGCCAAGGTCAAGAACTTCAGCGTTTTTCCCACCCAGACCACCGGCAGGAAGCGCCATAAAGGGTAGTGCAGGGCCCCGGCGGCGATGCCCACAATGTCAAATATGGGGTTGGGCACCAGAGAAAGCCCAAATAGCGGCAACCAACCGCGCCGCTGGATCCACGGTTCCCAGCGGCGGTACAGACGCGACTTGGTAACCACATCGCGCCCGGTATAACCGAGAAAGTACCCGGTAAGTTCGCCCACGGTCTCACAAGAGCCGGCAATGAGGCCAACGAACAGCGGGTTGAGAAATACGCCTCCGGCACAGACCGCTCCCACGGCAGGAACCGGTATGATCAACCCGGCGCTGGCGATGAGGGAGGCGAGAGCGATCCCGCCGTAGCCCACCTGGGTAAGGTTGAGATGGTCCCGCAAAAGAAAGGCCGCCAGCATGGCGAGCAAGACGACGGCCAATATACCCAAACGCGCCTGGACCACCCTGCTGCGCCATTGTATACGGGCGGACAGGGATACAGCCCGGCTGAGGGGCCTCACGACGAGGGTTGTCCCGCCTGCTTGCCGAGGGACCCTTCCAGGAACCCGATTACCAGCGGGTTGAACTCGGCGGCTTTCTCCATTTGAGGCCAGTGGCCGCATTCGGGAAACGTGCGCACGATGCCATGCGGGACTACCTCCCGAATGGCATCCAAGTGAGACGCCGGAATCAGTTGATCATTTTCGCCCCACACGGTGAGCAGGGGCGCCGCAAGGGATTCCAGCCGGTCAATGACCAGTCGCCGGTCCATCATCCCGCGGTAATCTATGCTTGACCTGATCGACCGTAGGGCCGCACGGGTCGCGCCGGGCATAGACTGCACCCGGTCCAACTCCTCGAGCACGTCCTGTGGAAAAGACCTCGGACTGTAGAAAAGCTGTTTGCTCATCCCCACCGTGTTGTGCACCCAAGGGTTGTAGATTATCTCTCCCACGACGGGCACGGAGAGCAACCGAAGGAACAGGGATACGTCATGAGCCAAGCCACCGGGGGCTACCAGTATCAGCCGGTCAGTCCGCTCCGGATACTCCAACGCAAATGAGGCCGCGATAAGTCCACCGCCGGAGTTGCCCATCATCGAGGCGCGGTCCACCTTCAAAGCGTCAAGAAAATGCGCCAAGAAGTGGACCGCAGCTATGGGATCATACTCGATGTTCTTCGGTTTGTCCGAGTCCCCGTGTCCCGGCAGGTCCAGGGCGACGACGGTGAACCCGGCGTCGGCTAGCGGCACGACATTACTCCGCCAAGCCACCTGTGATGCGCCGACGCCGTGCACCAGCAGCACAACCGGCCCCGACCCGGCCTTCACGTAGTGGACGTTCATGCCGTCTACGGCTATGACCTTATGCTCCACGGGGAATGTACTCCGATGGGACCACTACACGGCCTGAGCTACGGGTTCGCGCTTGGTCCATACCAAGCCCGACTCGCCGGCGTCCACCAGGATATGGTCTCCAGGCTGGATTTCCCCTGCCAGAATCCGCTTTGACAGGGTGTTTTCCAAGTGGCGCTGGACCGCACGTCGCAAAGGCCTGGCACCGTACACCGGGTCGAACCCTTCCTTCGCCAGCCAGAAACTGGCATCGGCCGTCAACTCGAAAGTGATTTGCTGCTCCTCCAGCCTGCGCCGGACTTCTTTCACCATCAAGCCCACGATCTGGACGATCTGGTCCTGGGTCAACGGGTGGAACACCAGGATTTCGTCGATGCGGTTCAACAACTCCGGCCGGAAGGCCCTCTTGAGCGCCTCGTTCACCGAACTGCGCAACCGTTTCTCCTCGGTGATCCGTTCGCTGCCGTCGGTACGGAAGCCGAAGGTTGCCCGCTGCATTGCCTCGGTGCCCAGGTTGCTGGTCATTATAATGACCGTGTTGCGGAAATCCACGGTACGGCCATGACCGTCGGTCAACCGGCCGTCCTCCAGTATCTGGAGCAGGATGTTGAACACCTCCGGGTGGGCCTTTTCTATTTCATCGAACAGCACTACCCGGTAAGGGCGACGGCGCACCGCCTCGGTAAGCTGGCCCGCCTCGTCGTAGCCAACGTACCCTGGGGGCGCCCCGATCAAGCGGGACACAGTATGCTTCTCGGCGTACTCGGACATGTCGATGCGGACCATGTTGCTATCGTCGTCGAAAAGGAACTCGGCCAGCGCCCTCGCAAGTTCGGTCTTACCCACACCAGTGGGACCCAACAGAATGAAACTGCCTATGGGACGCTTGGGGTCGCTGATGCCGGACCTGGAGCGGCGAATAGCTTCGGCGACGGCGTTCACCGCCTCATCCTGACCGATGACCCGCCGGTGCAGTTCCTGTTCCATGTTGACCAAGCGTTCCGCTTCTCCTCCCAAGAGCCGTCCGGTGGGGATGCCGGTCCACTTGGAAACCAACTCGGCTATGTCGGTCTCGTTGACAACCATGTCTACGTTGCGCTCGGCCAATACCTTCCGCTTCTCCGGCTCGAACTCCGCTTCCAGACGGAGCCTTTCGGTACGCAGTTGGGCTGCGTGTTCGTACTCGGACCGTTGAGCGGCGGCCTCCTCATGGTCGGCAAGCTGCCGGAGTTGCTCTTCGGTATCCTTGATATGCGAAGGGAGGCTCTCAGCATCGATGCGCAGCTTGCTGGCGGCTTCGTCGATGAAGTCCACCGCCTTGTCGGGCAGGTGCCGGTCGGCGATGTACCGGTCGCTGAGGCGGGCCGCCGCGTCCAAGGCGTCGTCGCTGATTTGCACCTTGTGATGGGCCTCGTAGCGGGGGCGGAGGACGCGAAGGATCTCCACCGTTTCCTGCACCGACGGCTCTTCCAGATAGACGGGCTGGAACCGGCGTTCCAGGGCAGCGTCTTTCTCGATGTATTTCCGGTATTCGTCCAACGTGGTGGCGCCGATGCATTGAAGCTCGCCGCGGGACAGGGCCGGCTTGAGAAGGTTGCTGGCGTCCAAGCCTCCCTCGGCCGCGCCGGCGCCCACCATCGTGTGAATTTCGTCGAGGAACAGCACCACCTCGCCCTCGGCCTGCTTGATTTCGTCCACCACAGACTTGAGGCGTTCCTCGAACTCACCCCTGAACTTGGAACCGGCCACCATCGCGCCCATGTCCAAGGCCAGAACCCGGCGGCCCTTGAGCGAGTTTGGGACGTCGTCGGCAACTATCCGGGCGGCCAGCCCTTCGGCGATGGCGGTCTTGCCCACACCGGCTTCACCGATAATAACCGGGTTGTTTTTCTTGCGGCGAGTCAGGGTCTGCATAACCTGCCGGATTTCATCATCCCGGCCCACCACGGGGTCCAACTTTCCTTCCCGGGCCAGCTTGGTCAGGTCGATGGTATAGCGTTCCAGCGAGCGGTAATGACTTTCCGCCCTGGGGTCGTCCACCCGGCGGCCGCCGCGGATTTTCATAAGCGCTTGGTACAACCGTTCCTGGTCGACGCCGAACTCCTTGACCACTTGGGCCGAATTGCCCTGCGTCTCCATGACGGCCGCAATGAACAGGTGCTCCACGCCCACGTATTCGTCCTTGAGCCGGTCCGCTTCCCCTTTGGCGTTGCTTATCATGGCGACGGACCTTGGGGTGGAGTAAATCTGGCCGTCGGTTGCGGTTACCTTGGGAGCGGACTCCAACAGTTGATGCAACCGGGCTTTCACGGCTTCGACATTTATTCCCAATTCGAGCAGGATGTGAGACGGCAGGCCGTCCTGTAGGGAAAGCAGGGCCATCAGCACGTGCTCGACGTCCCACTGGGTGTGGCGGTAGTTCCGCACCAGATCGTGGGAGTCTCTCAACACCTCCTGGGCTTGCTCGGTGAACTGTTCAGGTCTAAGTGTCATGAATGCACCTCCGGGGTCCATTGTCCGCCTAGCGGACGCTATCCTGGGCATCGGACGGAGACCGCAGGCGGCCCAACTCTTCGGTCAGCCGTTTGTTTTCCGCCTCCAGTTGCTCAATCCGCATCATCAACCGCAGGGCCACCTCCGCCCCGGCCAGGTTGACTCCCATGTCTTCGGTAAGGGTCTTGATGCGCCGCAGCCGGTCTATGTCGGCTATGGAGTAGAGCCGTTGCCTTCCCACAGTACGGGAAGGCCATATCAGGTTGACCCTCTCGTAGTAGCGAAGGGTCTGTGCGTGTACGCCGACCATCCGGGCGGCGACGCTGATGACAAAACAGGGGTCGTCGCGGGATTGCGGTTCAGTCGCCATGTCTACTTCCCCTTATTGGCCCGGAGGTCCTTGAGATGCCGGAATATATTCTGTTCCTCCGGGCTCAGGTTTGTTGGCAGGACCACTTTCACGGTGGCGTAAAGGTCGCCTTTAACTTCGGGATCGTTCAACACCGGCATACCGCGCCCGGCCAGCCGGAACCGGCGCCCGTTCTGGGTTTCCGGCGGCAGGGTCAGGGCCAGCCGTCCGTTTATCGATTGGACGTTCACATCACCGCCCAGCACTGCGTCTTCCAAGGGCACATCGACGTCGATAAACAGGTCGCGCCCTTCCCTGCGGAAGCTTGGGTGCGGCTGGATGGAAGTAACCAAGTAGCGGTCTCTGCCGTCCGGAGAAAAATGGACTCTTGAACCGTCGTCCACGCCGGGCGGGATTTTCACCTCGACTCTCCTGCCATCCGGGAGGTTGTAGCGTCTCGATGTGCCGAGGTACGCCTCCTCCAATGTGATGTCCACGGAGTGTTCGGTGGGCGGAGGCCGCCTGGGATCGCTCCGGAGGTTAGCGAACAGGTCATCGAAGAGGCCGTCCTGGTCCGTTTCGGAGAAGGAGAAGCCGGAGAACGGGTTGCCGCGGTCACGGGTGGACCAAGTGAACCCACTGGCTTGGCGGGCCCTGGCGGCTTCTTCTATCTGTTCCGAGTGTTCCCAATTATCCCCATACTTGTCATACAAGCGGCGCTTTTCAGCGTCGGACAGCACACCGTAGGCTTCGTTTATCTCCTTGAACTTTTCCTCGGCGTCCTTTTCCCCGCTGTTTACATCGGGATGGTACTGCCTCGCCAAACGCCTGTAGGCTTGGCGAATTTCCTGGTGGGTGGCTTCCCTGCCAACTTCGAGGGTCCGGTAATAATCAGGCATCGCGACCGGCTCCATATTTGCTGATAGTTACTATAGATATTTCACCATATAATGTCAAGTAAACTTATAGTAATTACCAATGAAACTTATAATTCCACACTCAAGTATATGGAGGCCTGCGTTTGAATCCTTCCGTATAGACGGGAGTCAAGAACGGACATGGACCGGGATGCGGTGAGGCGGCGGCGGAAGCACTATGAGCCGGAAAACAGCAAGGTCCCTGGAAACGCAACTGCGGGCGTCCCGGGGGTGAGACGCCCGCACGGCAGGAGAAGGAACGGCCGATTAGAGGGGGACTCCCTCTCCCGTTAAGAATACGGATACGGTCACAGGATGGATTCGTGATCAGGGTGGTGATCAGGGTGGTGCCCAAGGTAATTGAGGGTTTTTCATCCAGTTGAGCGGAAAGGCGCGAGATGCTACAATCAACTCAGCCGTTTTACGGTTTTCTTCGTCCAAGCACGATCCCGAGTAGCTCAGCGGTAGAGCGGGCGGCTGTTAACCGCTAGGTCGCAGGTTCGAATCCTGCCTCGGGAGCCAATAAACCCCTCTTTTAGCTACAGCTTTCAAAAAATACGGTAACCGTTACCACTTTTAGTACCACTTTGTGGCGACGATAGACTTAGCACTACAGTCGCACTAAACGCTGGTCCCTTACTTTCGGCCTCAAATTCAGAGTAATTTATTGGGACCGGAGACGTTGGTCGTAGCCAAAGGTTGTGATTTCAGGAGTATCCGACACCCTGAGCGACTATCTGCGACCGTAGTACTAAGAATGTAGAACGATTTACAACCCAGCTTACCACTTACCGGGAGAAATACAGAATAACAACTGCTATGGCCTGTTCTTTGGTAATGCGCCCGGCGAAGTAATCAACCACAGCCGCAATGGCCTCGTCCTTGTCGATCTCACCGTCGTGGTCGTCGTCGTAAGGAATGCCCAGCGGCAACGTCGTGGCTACGGTGTTGGGGTCGCCATTAGCGTCCGTCGCCACCCCGGCGCCGATATCCACCACTACCTCCCCAATGACGTTCGGAGTTACGTCGAAAGTATAAACTGCTTCGGCGGCAGCGATGGTGAAGTTGCTGACGGTGCCGTTCTCCACGATGATGTCTTCGGCGACAAAGCCGAATACCGGTTCGCTGAATGTGGCCGTCACGGGAATGGGCGAGCCGGGTCTCACGGGGGTTGCCGCGTCGTTGATCGCATACACCAAGGGCCCAACCCCGACTCTTATGCTGGAAGCCCCGCCTACCGTTTGTTGCAGTCCGTTCTCGTTCACCAAACCGCCGGAGAAGGAGTACTCCCCCGGTCGGCGACGGCGGGGGCGGGGCTCGGGAGTCGGCGGGGGCGGGGGCTGCCGCGCTGCTCTGGAACTCGGTGTAGGGGTCGGCGTGGGCGGGAGCTGTCGCGCCGCTCCGGGGGCGGTCACAGTGTAAGTAAACTTTTCCTCTCCTCGGAGTAGGAAAAATATGACCTTCTGGCCAGAGACTATAACCGCATCCTCGTTCAGGTCGGACCCTTTATAACTGAATCCCGGAGGCAATGTCTCCGCCACATGACCAAAAAGGCCGTATCCAGTTGCGGCGACGGTAACCATCACCTCGACTCCCGGTCCCACGTATACTTCAGACAAAGATCGCATGGCCCCCCACTTTGACGGAGTTCCCGTGGACGCGGCGGACCAGGGACCGCTTCCGGCGGCGTTCACCGCCCGCAACTGGACATCGTATTGCACCCTTGGGACCAAGCCCGCGATGACATACTCCAGAGGATTGAAACCAATAGTCCACACATCCTCCACCACGGTCCAGTTGGCCTCCACCGTCTTGTCGGCATCGGTGGGAATGTAGCGCAAATCATAAGCGGTGATGATCAAACCGCTTGTCTTAACGGGAGCGCGCCAGGTCACGGTCAACGAACGGTCTCCCGCAGTAATTGGAGTGCTGATAACGGGGGCGCTTGGCAATATTGGGTCCGCTGTCACCGTAAAGGTCGCGCTGGCTATGGTCTGGCCCACCCTCACCGTAACTGCTTGGGGCCCTGTGTGGCTGACGGGCACCACGAAGGAGGTCTTGAACGCTCCCTCGCCGTCCGTGGAGAGGTCAACGCCGGACCTGACGTCCAGGGCACCGAAGTTGATCTCGCTCACGGTGGTGTACCTCTTGAATCCTCCACCGGTGATGGTCACCACGGTTCCCGCCGGGCCTTCCTCTTTGTCTAGGGTTATGCCGGCCCTCGGCACTTGGTGGACCGCGCTGGTGGTTACGGTTACGCCGGTGCCGGGGATTTCAAACTCCGCCCGCACGGCGTTGGTCGAGGGTATCCCGGCCTCCAGGGGCACAGTGAACCAGCCGCGAATGTTGCCCGAACCGTCAGGGGTAACGGTTGCCACGGTCTTGGGGTCTGAGCCAATGATCGAATAAAGGATTTCCACGGTAACCGTGGTGTCGGCGCCATTGGCCGGGTTGTCTACCGGGAAGCCGACTCCCTTGAAGTCAACCCTGGAGCCAACTCTGCCGGATATGGGTTCCAATCCAAATTGCCGCTCGACCATGTTAAGGACTACTAAGCCGCTCCGCCCTCCGGTGTCGGTAATGCTCAGTTCATGGTTGCCCGGTGTGGTGGTGACATCGGTGACTGGTATTATGAATGAGGAAGCCCAGTTGCCGGCGTTGTCGACTTCGATAGGGTTGCCTTCGTTAAATTTCTCGCTGCGCGGTCCCAGGTCGGTGTCGTCGCCGCTGATGGAGGCCTCACTGCCAGTGACGTTGATTCGAGCGGCTCCGCCGGTGGAGAAACCCCGGCCGACCAGGGTAACAGTCTGGTTCGGCGCCAGTCCCGTGCTGGGAGTGACGGACAACTTGGCCCCGGTTATGACCATATTGAAGCGAGCGCCTTCGGTGTTGACAATGTCATGGGACGGGTTGAAAGGCGCGTTATAACCGTCTTTGATTACCAGTTCCTGAGTGCCGGAGGCGACTCCGTTGGGAATGGTCATCTCAAAGATCGCGGCCCCCGTACTACTAACTACAGTGGCCTCATAATCTGTAACTGGCACACCGCTTATGCTGATCTGTGCATGGGCGATATTACCCCCGGGAACAAAGTCCCGCGCTGTCACCTGCACCCTGTCGCCGACTGCTGCCGCGCCGGGAGTTACCTTGATGGAGGACTCCAGCAGGTACTTGGGGATGCTTTCCGTGGCAGTGAAGCCGGAGATCGCCCCCATGTACCGCCGGCCCGGAATGATGGTCCGGTTGCGCCCGTCCACCGCATTGATTCCGTTGGTGTTCAAGTCGGAACTGAAGGGAGGGTTGTCGATGGTGATGGTCGAGGTGAAATCGTCCGACCCGGTAATCAAGGCGCTTGCGAGATCGATTTCCCCGCTGTCCCTCGCCCCATTCTGGTTCTTGTCGTTCCAGACAGTGGCGGTGATGGAGTTCCGAAATCCCAGTCCTACCACTACGATGCTGCTGCCCCGCGGACCGTCCATGTCGCTCAACACCAAGCGTCTGGGTATCACTGCCCTGTTGCCGAGGGCGGCCGCTACAAAGTAACCATTGTTGCTGGTGGCTACTTGCACCTTGTAACCGGAAAGCGGCTTGAGCAGCGAGGCATCGAAGTTCCCGTTCGCGTCCACCGCCGCAGCCCTCTCCGCTTGGTATACCTCGTCCGGTTTGGACTCGGTGGGGTTCTTTATCCCGGCGGTCTGCCGGAACGTCACCGTAACGGGTGCGCCCGGGGCGATGCCTTGGGTCCCGGGCCTGTCGGTGGCGGGTTCCATGTCCGGAATTTCCAGCGTCACCAGGGTTTCGTCCGGCGGTTTGTCGACCCGTTGAGCGTATCCGGCGAACTCAGCTACTTTGATTATGTCCACGCCCAACGGATTGGCTACCACCGTGCGTTCCACCGCCTGGCCGTCCCACACTATGTTGGTAGTTATCACCACATCGTTGGGGCTGACGGCCTCGGGAAACTGTACGTCGTCCTCAAATTCGATCATTATGACGTCCTCGCCCGTGCCGCCGTTCAGAATGTTGTTCTCTTCGTTGGTGTTTATGGTGTTGCCGCCATCTGTCTGGGCATGGTCCATATCCCTGATAGTCCCGTTCTGGAACTGCACTACCCACTTGGCGACCGTGTTAGGCGAGTTCGGCACCGCTTCTACCATCACTCCCGTCACCACATTGCCTGTTGGGTCGCCGGGCACAGGGCAGAAAGGCAGCCCAAGCTTGCCAAGGTCATTGTTCTCTACACCTACCAACCTCCAGGGTATGCAACCTTCCAACTGGTTACTGGAAAGGTACAACCATTGCAGGTTGGCGAGGTTACCCAACTCTGGCGGTATGCCCCCTATCAACTGGTTCCCGTCGAGGTACAGCAATTCCAGGCTGATAAGGCTGCCCAACTCCGCTGGTATGGTCCCGGTCAACTGGTTCCCTTGGAGATCCAGATCTATCAGGTTGGCAAGGTTGCCCAACTCCGCCGGTATGGTCCCGGTCAACTGGTTCCTCCGGAGATACAGCCCTTTCAGGCTGGTAAGGCTGCCCAACTCCGCCGGTATGGTCCCGGTCAACTGGTTCCCGTCGAGGTACAGCAATTCCAGGCTGATAAGGCTGCCCAACTCCCCTGGTATGGTCCCGGTCAACTGGTTCCCTTGGAGATCCAGAGATGTCAGGTTGGCAAGGTTGCCCAACTCCGGCGGTATGGTCTCGGTCAACTGGTTTCGGTCGAGGTGCAGCTCTGTCAGGTTGGTAAGGTTGCCCATCTCCACCGGTATGCCCCCGGTCAACTGGTTGTAGTCAAGGTGCAGCTCTGTCAGGTTGGTAAGGTTGCCCATCTCCATCGGTATGCCCCCGGTCAACTGGTTGTAGTCAAGGTGCAGCTCTGTCAGGTTGGTAAGGTTGCCCATCTCCGTCGGTATGGCACCACTCAACCAGTTGCCATAGAGACTCAGTCCAACAACACGCCCGCCACTATCCGTGAAAACCCCGTACCACTCTCCTAAAGCCGCACTACTCAACCAGTTGGTGTTGTTCTTCCAATTCGGGCCGTCCGTTGCGTTGTATAGCGCCACCAAGGCGGCCCGGTCAGATGCGGACGTCTGCGTATTCACCGCATCCGCGGTTGGCGTACTCAAGGCTTGGTCGCTGGGCGAAACAACCCCCGCCATTAAACCGCCGAACAGCATCAGGCATGAAACAAGGGCCATCGGAATGGCAAATCGTCCAATCATTATCCACCCCGCGAAGGGCACGAAACCATCAAGAGGCCGCAATGAATCCCTTCGGCATCATCCCCCAACACTGTGTTTCCTCCTGCGGCCAAAACTCTCAGGAAGCTAACCGGAGAAATACAGAATAATAACCGCTATCGCCTGTTCCTTGGTAATGCGCCTGGCGAAGTAATCAACCACGGCCGCAATGGCCTCATCCTTGCTGATCCTGCCGTCGTGATTGTCGTCATACGGAATACCCAACAACAACTGCGGGGACGCCATGTTGCCGTTGCCCTCATCGTCCACTGCCGCCCCAACGACAATATCCACCGTCACCTCGCCGATGGCGTTGGGCGTCACATCGAAAGTGTAGACCGCGCCGCTGCCGGCAAAGTTGCTTACAGCTCCGTTCGCCGCGTCAATGTCTTCGACGGTGAATCTGAACACCGGTTTGCTGAATGTTACCACCACCGGTATCGGCGCGTTTGGTCTTATCAAGCTCGATGTGTTGCGGACCGCATACACGGCTGGCGCAGCCTGGATCCTTATTCTGGACGCGCCGCCAACCTGATGCCGCAATCCGTGGTAGTTCGTTATATAGCCGATAAACCGGTACCCCCATCCTACCGTGGACGCCGCTACTGTATAAGTGAATTTTTTCTCCCCGGATAGAAGGAGTACAACTTTCTGACCGATGACCGTGACCGCGTCGTCGTCCAAGTCAGAACTTACATAGCTGAAGCTGGGCGGCAGTGTCTCAACCACACGAGCAAACTCACCGTATCCTGTCGCAGTGATAGTGACCTGCGCCCCATCTCCCGGTTCCACGTAAGCACTGGAGACAGACCGGATAGCTCCCCAAGCTGATGGATTTCCGGTGACCGTTTCGGACCAAGGACCATCCCCAGTGGCGGTGACGGCCCGCATTTGAACGTCGTATTGCGCGGGAGCTTCCAAACCGGTGAGAACATATTCCAGAGGACTGAAACCGGCGGTCCATACGTCCTCCACCAGGGTCCAGTTGGCGGCCGCAATGTCCTCGGCATCGGTGCGGATGTATTGTAAGTCATAGGCGAGGACACTTGGCCCAGCAGACGGAGCGGTCCAGGTCACGGTCAACGAACCCGGTCCCCCAATCATGGGAGCGGTGATGGTGGGGGCTTTCGGGATGCTGCAGAACTGTAGCCCAAGCAAGAAAAAGTCATTCCGGGAAACACCCGAGAGACCTTGGGGTATGCACCCTTCCAATGGGTTGCCGGCGAGGTAGAGCAATCGTAGTTTGGGTAGACGGCCCAATCCAGGTGGTATATTTCCACTCAATTGGTTCCATCTGAGATATAGCAATTCCAGGTTAGTGAGCCTGCCTAATTCCGGTGCTATAGGTCCTGACAATCGGTTGGACGCGAGGTAGAGGCTTCTCAGGTTGGATAGATTGCCCAACTCCCCCGGTATCTCCCCGCTCAACTGGTTCTCGCCGAGGTTCAGGGATGTCAGGTTGGTCAGGTTCCCCAACTCCCCCGGTATCTCCCCGCTCAACTGATTTCGAGCCAAGTTTAACGTTTCCAGATTCAGGAGGTTGCCCAGTTCTGGCGGGATGTGCCCGGTTAACAAATTGCCTGTATTCCCTCCCAGGTTAAGTGAAGTCAGCTTCGTAAGGTTACCCAGCTCGGGAGGTATTGTCCCGCTCAACTGGTTAGAGCCTAGGTCGAGTCTGCTCAGGTTAACTAGATTCCCCAATTCCGGCGGGATAGGTCCGGTCAACTGATTGCCATCGTTCCATGCCAAGTTAATTGATGTTAGGTTGACGAGGTTACCCAGTTCGGATGGTATCGGCCCGCTCAATTGGTTTGAGCCAAGGTCCAGATACATCAGGTTAACGAGATTACCCAATTCAGGCGGGATAGCACCGTCCAACTGGTTTCCGTGTAATGAAAGGCCTGTAAGATTGAACAAACGCCCCAAATCCGAGGGTATAGCGCCGGTCAATTGGTTTGAGCCAAGTCCCAGAGATCTCAGGTTAACGAGATTGCCCAATTCAGGCGGGATAGCACCGTCCAACTGGTTTTCTTGTAATGAAAGGCTTGTAAGATTAAACAGACGCCCCAAGTCCGAAGGTATAGCCCCGTTCAACTGGTTAACGTTGAGGGCTAAATCCTTCAAGCTGGAGAGCTTGCTCAAATCCGGTGGTATATCTCCCAGCAACTGATTATTATCGAGACGAAGTGTCTCTAACTCGGAAAGGTCACCCAGTTCTGATGGTATCTCCCCGCTCAGCTTGTTAAGGGAAAGGCTCAGCTCGCCCAAGTTGACAAGCCCGCCTAACTCCGATGGTATTTCCCCGCTCAACTGGTTACTGAAAAGGGCCAGCGATTGCAGGTTGGCAAGCCTGCCCAGTTCCGCCGGTATCTCTCCTGCGAATTGGTTCGCTCCCAGATTCAAATGATGCAAGTTGCTAAGATTTCCGAGTTCACTGGGAATCGTTCCGTTCAATGCGTTCCACGAGAGATTCAGGCTTTGCAGGTTGAGGATGTTCGGTAGTGCATCAGGTATAGCTCCAATCAATTGGTTCTGGCTAAGGTCCAGCCAATTGAGATTCGTGAGATTGCCCAGTTCGTTGGGAATATCTCCGTTCAATCCATTCTTCGAAAGGTTCAACCCAACAACACGGCCGCCGCTATCCGTATCAACCCCGTACCAGTCACCTAAAGCCGCGTTGCTCAGCCAGTTGGTGTTGTTCTCCCAATTTGGGCCGCCCGTCGCATTGTATAGCGCCACCAAGGCAGCCCGGTCAGACGCGGACGTCCGCGTATTCACCGCATCCGCAGTTGGCGTACTCAAGACTTGGTCGCTGGCCCAAACAACCCCCACCGTTAAACCGCCAAGCAGCATCAGGCATGAAACAATAGCCATTGGAACAGCAAATCGTCCAATCATTGTCCACCCCACAAAGGGCACGAAACCATCAAGAGGCTGCAATGAATCCCTTCGGCATCATCCCCCAACACTGTGTTTCCTCCTGCGGCCAAAACTCTCAGGAAGCTAACCGGCAAAGTACAGAATAATAACCGCTATGGCCTGTTCCCTGGTAATGCGCTCGGCGAAGTAATCAACCACAGCCATTATTGCCTCATCCTTGCTTATCCCGCCGTCATGATCGTCGTCATACGGAATGCCCAGTGGCAACCGGGCCGCTATGTTGCCGCTGCCGTCTGCATCATCCGCAGCGCCAGCAGCAATATTTACCGTCACCTCGCCAATGGCGGTGGGAGTCACGTTGAAAGTATAGACGGCCCCGTTGCCGGAGAAGTTGGCGGCCATGCCATTGGCCACACTGATATCTTCCAAGGAAAAGCCGGAGACCAGCTCGCTGAACGTGGCCTCCAGGTCGATCCCGGAATCGAGCCTGATCGGTGCGCCCGCCGCGGACACGAACCTTATGACTACCACCGGCGAGCCGCCGAGCATGTCGCAGAAGGGCAGGCCAAGGACGTACAGATCATGGATCCCGATCTCCCGCAACTCCCAAGGGATGCAACCGGTCAAGCGGTTCCCTATCAAAAACAAATCGGTCAGATTGGTAAGGTTGCCAAGTCCTGAAGGTATCTCCCCACTCAACCGGTTCCCGGAAAGGACCAGCCATTCCAGGTTGGCAAGGTTGCCCAACTCGGAAGGTATCTCCCCGCTCAACTGGTTGTTATCGAGCCACATCCTGCGCAGGGTAGTGAGTCTACCCAACTCGGGGGGTATTCCCCCACTCAACCGGTTATAGGAAAGGACCAGCCATTCCAGGTTGACAAGGTTGCCCAACTCGGACGGTATCTCCCCGCTCAACTGGTTGTTGTCAAACCGCATCCTGCGCAAGGTGGTGAGCCTGCCCAATTTGGGGGGTACGTCCCCGCTCAACTGATTATAGGAAAAGTCCAACCGTTCCAAGTAGGCAAGGTTACCCATTTCGGACGGTATACCGCCACTCAACTGGTTCCTGGAAAGGACTAGCTGTTGAAGGTTGGTGAGATTACCCAATTCAGAAGGTATTCCCTCTCTTAACTGGTTATAGGAAAGGAACAGCCATTCCAGTTTGGTGAGGTTGCCCAACTCGTGCGGTATCCCCCCGGTCAATTGGTTACCTCCAAGTGAAAGCTGTTCCAGATTGCCAAGATCACCCAACTCGGACGGTATCTCCCCACTCAACTGGTTGTTGTAAAGCCACATCCTGCTTAAGTTAGTAAGCTTTCCCAACTCGTGCGGTATCTCCCCACTCAACTGGTTGCTAAAAAGATCCAATGATTTCAAGTTGGTAAGATCACCCAACTCCGGTGGTATCTCCTCACTCAACTGATTCACGGCGACGTTCAGCACTCGCAGGTTGGTCAGGCGGCCCAACTCGGATGGTAACTCTCCGCTCAACCGATTATGGGAGAGATACAGCGTTTGCAGGTTGGCGAGCCTGCCCAACTCCGGCGGTATCCCACCGCTCAACCCGTTATCATTGAGGGTCAGTCCAACAACACGACCGTCACCGTCCGTCGAGACACCGTACCACTCCCCCAAGGGCCCGTCGCTCAGCCAGTTGGTGTTGTTCCTCCAGTTCGACCCGTCCGTAGCCTTGTACAGCGAAATCAATGCAACGAGGTCCCCGACCGATGTCTGCGTGGCCGCCGCGTCCGGCGGAGGCGGAGTTGGGTCGTTGGCCGAAACCAGCCCCGCCGTTAAACCGCCAAGCAAGACCATGCATGAAACAACGGCAACCGCAAAAGTCAGCCTTCCTATAATCATCCCGTCTTACCCTTGAGAGAACGCAATCAATCGCACAATGCTGAGGGCGCGCCGCAATGATAGCATGGTGGCAAGAACTGCCAGTTCCGGCGAAGTTGCTGATGGCGCCGTTGGCCACTTCGATGTCCGTAGCTGTGAGCCTGAAGTCGGTTCATTGAATGTGGTCTTCATCGGCACCGGTACGTTGGGCCTCACTTGCGTTCCGCTATCACGCGAGACATACACTGAGGTGGGCCCGAGTGCACGGTATGTGGAACCGTCTTCGAGATGTGGCTTGGACGACTGTAGCGGGTTCCGGTTAGGGAGACGCCGGAGTCGAGGGTGCCCTGGAGTTTCGTGTCGAACATGCCGCCCGTCGAGTAACGCTCCGTCAATCGGGCCGCTTACCCCAGGCAACGAACTGGCGTATCAACCGAATTACGACCGAGTGGCTGACCCCCTCGAAGCGTGGCGCGATGAGGCCTGTGAAGAACTCAAGCGGCGGGCTCATCATCCGGTAAACCCCGCCGGCGTCATGGTAGTCCCAGCGCACTCCATCGGGTGACTGCAGGGAGACCTTGGCGCCCGTTTCCGCTGCGAACTCGCTGTCGTTGAAGTCCTCCAGCAGTTCCGGTACGGTCAGTTCTAGGTAGAGGGCACCGCCCGGAGCCGTCCAGCGGACCGACTTCTCCACCAGCTTACGAATGGCGTCCTCACCATTCAGATAGGAATAGGAGCTCCAGAAGTTGCTCACCAGGTCGAAGCGCTGTCCGTCGGGGAATTCGTAATCGACAAAATCGGCCTCAATGAAGGAGACGCCGGGGTTTTGCAGTTTCGCCTGGTCCAGTTGGGCCGCGCTCCTGTCGATGCCCATCCGCCGGTGGCCAGGAAACTGTGTCAAGTGCCACCCTTGCCCGCAACAGGTGTCCAGCCAATTGCCCAATGGCTTCAACAGCCTGCTCAGCAGCGCTACGTTGCATCGCAGTTTCGGCTCCGACAACGGGTGATCGATGTAGAGGGCCGCATACGGCCGAACATAGCGCTCGTCGTAAATATCGTCAGGCAGGACGTCCTCGTTGTACGGTATCGGTCGGTCCGGCTTTGCACCAAAAGTCCCAAATTTAGCTGACTTTTGCATCAAACCGCACTTTTAGTGCAAAGCAAATCTATGGCCGACTCCGGCCCGTGCAACAGGGACTAACTGCCACGGGCGTTGGGCGGGGGTAAGATGAGGTGTGGCGCGTCGCCGGACCAAGACCGACCTGGCATTGGTGCCCAGCGCCCGGTGCAAAGCATGGTCCGGGAGCCTTACGGCTGCATCATTGGTGACGCCTCCCGCAGGCCGTTCCCGTTCGATAGACTGTGCACTTTCAGTGGCTTCCTCCGGCGGTGCGCCTGCGCAGCAACGAGGGGCTGGATGATGAACGTGAGCGAGGGCAGTGGAAATCCGGGGCGAAGAAGGGTAGGGGCGCTCAGGGCCTGCCGGCTGAGTTGTCGCGGGTAAACCTGAACGTCGCTGGCATCGACGTGGGCGCCAGCAGCCATTTCGTGGTGGTGCCCGAGGACCGCTGGGAACAACCGGTGCGGGAGTTCGAAGCCTTCACTGCCGACCTGTACCGCTTGGCTGATTGGCTGGCCGAGTGCGGGGTGGAGACCGTGGTCATGGAGTCCACCGGGGTCTACTGGATCCCGCTGTTCGGGGTGCTGGAGGAACGAGGGTTCCAAGTGATACTGGTGGATCCCAGGCGCATCAAGAACGTGCCCGGCCGGAAGACCGCCGTGCTGGACTGCCAGTGGCTGCAGCAACTTCACACCTATGGTCTGCTCTCCGGAGCCTTCCGGCCGGAGGATGAGATCCGCAGCCTTCGGAGCTACCTGAGGCAGCGGGCCATGCTGGTGGAGTACGCCTCCCAGCACGTACAGCACATGCAGAAGGCACTGACCCAGATGAACGTGAAGCTCCAGAACGTGATCAGGGACATCACCGGCAAGACCGGCATGGACATCATCGAGGCCATAGTTCGGGGCGAGAGGAGTCGCCGCAAGCTGGCACAGTTGCGCGACCCGAGGACCAAGTCCGACGAGAAGACCATTGCCAAGTCCCTGCGGGGGCATTGGCGGGAGGAGCACATCTTCGAGCTGACCCAGGCGCTGGAGTTGTACCGGACCTATCAGGACAAGATTGCCCAGTGCGACCGGGAGATTGAAGCCCAGTTGGAGCGGTTCGAGGACCGCAGCGACGGCGAGCCTCCGGCTCCCAATGGCAAGAAGCGCAATCAGAAGAACGCACCCCGTTTCGACGTCCAGGGCCAACTGTACCGGATGACCGGAGTGGACCTCACTAGGATCGACGGCGTGGACGCCTACACCGCCCTCAAAGTGGCCAGCGAAGTCGGCACCGACATGACCAAATGGCCCACGGCCAAGCACTTCGCCGCCTGGCTGGGGTTGAGCCCTAACAACCGGATCACCGGCGGCAGGGTCATGAGCTCAAAGACCAAGGCCAGCGGCAACCGGGCGGCGGCGGCGCTGCGTCTGGCGGCCAATGCGCTGCACCGCTCCGGCAGTGCCCTGGGAGCCTTCCTGCGGCGGAAGAAAGCTCATCTGGGAGCGCCCAAGGCCATCACGGCGACGGCGCATAAGCTGGCCAGGATCATATACTCCATGCTGCGGCATGGACATGGATACATGGATGCTGGTGCGGAGTACTATGAGAGCCAGTATCGTCAGCGAGCCCTTCGCTCGGCCAAGCGACGGGCAGCCCAATTGGGCTACGCCCTGGTTCCCATAGCTGACCTTGGTGAGGCCCGGCAGGTCCCCAATCTTTCGCTGTGACAATTCCAGTTAGTGGGTAGCGCCCTATCAGATCGTTATTGAGGGCAGCAGCTACCGGGAACGCCAGTAGCCACATCCCGCGCTGCTGGGAGCGGGATAAGGAGGTGATTGACCGGCAGACCAATACTCTATAATACTCAGAACACTGTGCCCCAGGGTGGGTTAATGAATGTGTAAATTGCTTGACCGGCAACCCTGGCAATCGAGCAGTAGCGGAGGAACTTAAGGCAAGTGGTCGAGTACTATCTTGGCATTGACGTTGGGTATTCTCAGAGACGTCCCACGACCGGGCTGTGTCTCCTTGATCTGAATCAAGGTAGGCTTGGCTGGGAGTGTCGCAACATCGGTCTCGATGATGCTACACGTCGGAGGGACTTGCAAGGACTAATACGCCAGGGCACTCGTATATATGCCGTTGGTATAGATGGGCCCCTCGCCCATAATTTGGTGCAGGTGGTCGATTATAGGGCAGCGGATTCCCTTCTTGCTCGCGGCCTGTTCCAACGCCGCTGCAAACCAGGGCCAACCAACTCCCCAACCGGCATAGCTCTCAACACTCATGCAATTCTATTGGCCAATATCGTGTTGGATCTAATCAGGGACGAGCACCTCAACATCGAAGAAGCAACCCATCTACACCGCATCCATAATCGCCGCATCGTAGAAGCGTTCCCCAACGCATTTCTAGGTGTTCTGCTGCGTGCCGAAGATTTCGCAAACCTCCCGCCTCGTGGACAACGATTCGATTGTTTTTGGACGAAAGCTGTTAGATATCGCTTACTTGAAAACCTGGTTCGACATCTTGCTCCTCAGACAGTCTTTGACAACCCTGTAGGTGATATCACGGACCATGACCATCGGGCGGCCTTCGTATGCGCCCTTGCAGCCATGTGCATCACTAGGAACCAATACGTCGCTGTCGGAGACCCGGAATATGGCCAAATCATCTTGCCGCCCCACAATGTCTGGCCAATCCTTGACGATCATCGGACATCTTGGGCAGAAGACGAACTGCAAGGGAATATAGGTAAAGTTCGCCGAACTTTTCGACAACGTCCAACACACGGCGCGGCCTTCATAATCAGCAACGGTGTCTTTTGGCTATGCTGAGCCTCAAATATCAGCAACAGCGCCCTGGACCGGTTGGCCAACGCCAGCTATCAGATCGTCATTGAGGGCAGCAGCTACCGGGAACGCCAGTCGCCACATCGCGCACTTCTGGGCGTAGGCCCAGAAGGAGGTGATTGACCAAAAACCCGCGACCTGATATTACTGAAAACTATCACGCTCCCAGGGTGGGTCAATGACCGTGTAAATCACTGGATCAAAGACTTTGGAAATCGACAGGATTCCGGAGCGGGTGGGCGAGGGCTGGCCGGTGCGCGACGTGGTGAAGCGGCTGCGTCCGCCCGCTGTGCGAGATTGTTGTATTGCTGGCAACCGCCCCAAACCAGTAAGATAAAACTCTCAAAAATAGGCTTGAAAACGGAGGGCGAATGGGAGACACGAGGACACCGGCTCGCCAGCGCAGGCCCCGCAAGGAGGCGGTTCGCCTGGGCAAGGAGATATACCAGCGGGACATCCTACCCCAGGTCGAAACCGACCACTTCGGCGGGTACGTCGCCATCGACGTTGAAACGGGGGACTGGGCCGTCGCTGACATCACCCGCATTGCGGTGGAACGGCTACGTGAGCGGCGCCCGGACGCGGTGGACGTCTTGTGCGAGCGGGTGGGCTACCGGGCGCTCCGCAGCTTCGGGGCCGGCTCTCTGCGGAGGACCGGGTGATCCAGGGTGAGGTCAACGCCGCATAAGAAGCCGTCGTTACCCTTCCCCTTCAGGGCCCGGAAGGGCGGACGCGGGATGTCGAGGCCGTGGTGGACACCGGCTACAGCGGATTCCTGACCCTGCCGCCCGGGTTGGTTGATGAGATGGGGTTGCCCTTTGCCTACATGGGCCAGGCGTTTCTGGCCAATGACGCCGAGGTGGATTTTGACGTTCACTACGTGACCGTGCTTTGGGACGGTGAACCGAGAGACATCGAGGCCGACGCGACGGGTAGCATTCCGCTAGTGGGTATGCTTCTGCTCGACGGACACAGCTTGAACATTGAAGTCGAAAGCGGGGGCCGTGTGGTTATAGAGGCCAAGGCGTAGCTGGCTCGGACTGGGGGGTCGATACCCGATTGTCTGTCTGAGTTCTTCAGAATGGAAGAACATCGACCCGTGCGGGCGAGTCATGATTGCCAGAGACGACCTTCTTGCAGTTCTGGGCGAAATCCTGCTGTCGACGGCGTTCCATGTTTACGGAAACCTGGTGCCGATGGATCACCAAGAATTCCGGGGGACGCTACGAACACGTTGGGGTGCTGGGAATTGGGCGAAGGTCGCGGCCAGGTTTTCAGCTCGCGTACATCCTTTAGGTGGGTCAGCATTCATAGTGTGTCAGAGACAGACCGCGAACGATTAGCCTGATTGCTCAATCGCGTAATGGCTGCATTAGTCAGCTTGGAAAGTCCGGGGATTTCTTTCGTGATTCCAAGTCAGCAGGGACGGCTAATGCGTCGCCCCATACCCACTGTTGTTGAGTTCTCCGGACCTGTTGTAAAGTACGCCGCTCTACATGGTACGCCAGAGACGGTCGATTTCCCCTGAGCTTGATTGATGGAGAGCCGGTTCGGTATACCCAAATGACGACCCGACAAGAGGAAATTCGGAAAGAGTGAAATGGTCCCGCAAAACTTGAACTTTCCCCGGCACAGATAACGGGGAGACCATTACGATTGAGAATACAGCAACGGCGTTAGCCAAGGCGTCCTCATGCTGGGGAAGTATCGGATGGAAGTCGATGCGCAGGGGCTTTTTGTTATAAGACTTTGGAGAATACGCTGATGACAGGGGATCCCGTTACAACGATCTCTGTACTGGCGATTGCAGACATCGACGCAGTTGACGAACTGATGAAGCGTAACGTCGGCACACTTGGCTTTCTACCTCGCGCTGCCCTCGAAGACTATCTCACCAAGGGAGGCGTGCTGGGAGCCAAGACCCAGGACGGTCGACTCTTCGGCTATCTCATGTACGCAGCAAATCGTGACCGATTCCGTGTCGCGCAACTCTGCGTATCGGAGGGCGGGAGAGGTAGAGGCGTCGCTACGAACCTTCTGGAGGCTTTGAAGGCGTCGGCCAGCACTCAGAAGGTCATTGTCCTCAGGTGTCGTAACGACTTTCCGGCGCATCGCATGTGGCCGAAGCTAGGATTCGTGCCGATGAGTGAAAGCCCCGGCAGGTCAAAAGAAGGTTATCCTCTGACTTTCTGGCGTCTTCAATTAGCGCGACACGATCAGTTGGAGTTGTTCCGGGCCAATATGTCCGATGACGTTCTTGATGCCGTTATCGACGCTCAGGTATTCTTCGACTTCGACAGACCGGACAGCGACCTCACACAACCATCGAAGGCCTTGGCATCAGACCTCTTCGTCGATTCGGTGAATCTCTGGTTTACCGATGAGCTCCTCAGTGAAATCAATCGAAGCGGCAGTCCATCGGAACGGGAAGCAGCAAGAATGCGAGCCAGACAGTTCTTTGAGGTAAAGCATCATCCTCCCTTAGTCGAAAACTTCGAAACAAAGCTCAAGCAGATCTTGCCTAGCCGGACAACCAATCAACTGTCGGACATTATGCACCTAGCAAAGACCGCTGCCTCGGAGATAGATACTTTCGTGACCAGGGATCAACTACTCTTGAACAAATCAGCACAGATCGAGGAGGCGGTGAATGTCCGGGTGCTTTCCCCGACGGGGCTGATCCTCAGGCTGCGTGAACTGTCTGAGACCCAGCCGTATGCGCCGGACCGCGTGTCCGGCCTCGGTCTCTCATGGCGTCATCTGACGTCCCAGGAACTCGTGGGTTTCCCTTTCGACCGCTTCCTCCACCACCGCGAGCGTCCCAGAGACCTCAGAGCTAAAGTTGACTCCCTGGTCTCGGATAACCCCGAGAGCCAGATTGAAGTCCTCTGGGCCGGTAATGAGCCGGTCGCTGTTCGGGGTATTGCCTATGGCTCGCCGAGCGCCCTCACTGTACATCTGTGCAGGGTAGCCGGCTCTGTACGTTCCTCGTCCATGAGACTCTTTCCAATTGCGGACGCGATTAGCAGGGCCGTCACAAAGAATCTTGATGTGGTGGAGATGGAGGAGTCCGCCGTTCCCCTTGATCTCCTACCCGCGATTTCTGAAATGGGATTCACCCGCTGGGGCGCCGGGTTCATCCGATTTTGCTTTACAGGCTACCAGGGACGAGACGCAGCATTGTCCAGGATCATCGAACTGGTCCCGGGCTGCGCGGGCAGCTACGAAGATATGCCTGGCCTTGATCTGGAACGGTCCTGTTCGCCTCTGCTCTCGGACACTGCCCAGAATTACTTCCTGATGTCAATCAAACCAAGCTTTGCCCGCAATCTTATCGACAGGCATCTTTCGTCAATCGATATGTTTGGCGGAGACCCCGACGTACTACTGCGCTGGAGCAATGTGTACTATCGAGCGGCGACTCAGCATAGAATGCTTAAGGCTCCTGGGCGGATACTGTGGTATGTGAGCGGAGGCTCAAAAGAGCTTGCGGCCATATCGCATCTTGACGAAGTTGTGCTCGACAGGCCCAAGGAACTGTTCAGGCGATTCAGAAGGTATGGGACCTTCGAGTGGAGGCATCTTTACAAGACGTGCGGTGGCGACATCTCAAAGGAGGTGATGGCTTTGCTGTTCTCGCATACCTTTCCCCTTCGGAGACGTGTACCGCTGGACGAAATCTGGAACGTGTTCGACGAGGACGGAGTAGCACGGTCGCTGCAGTCGCCCAGGAAAATAGAGCTCCGCACGTTTCGGAAGCTATTGGAACTGGGATATCCGGAGCAAATATGAGTGAGATACCCAAAGCGCTGCTTCTTTCGCTAAAACCGCGCTATGCGGACCTGATATTTGAGGGTTTGAAAAAGGCCGAACTGCGCAGGCGTTCCCTGGTGCAGATGGAGGGGCGCGACGTGTTCGTCTACGTTACCAGCCCCGTCATGATGCTGCGGGGAGGATTCCGCGTGGGAGAGGTATGGGCCGGGACGCCGCAGGACATCTGGGAGAGGGTGTCCGAATGGGCCGGCGTCGATAAGGATGACTTCGACGCCTACTACGCAGGGCAATCGATAGCATATGCCCTGGAGATCACCGATGTCTGGGAATACGCCAACCCGCCGGGACTTGCCATGCTGAGGGGCCAATTCGACAACTTCATTGTTCCTCAGTCCTGGCGGTACGTGACGCCCGAGGAGCATGAATCCTTCAGTGAGATGGAGCGCGCAGTGGAAACCGGGACCCGTGGCTGGACTCCTCACAGCACCAATCGTCAGAAGGCTCCGGCAGTCCCTCCGGTTCTGACCTGATGATTGGCTTGCAAGAACGGACCCTTGACTGTGAAGCCGCCATTGTCGCCCTGTGCGTGATTAACGACAATTAGACGGCTTGTGGAAAAGCCTGTCCCCGAGAAGTCGGGGATGGATTGCAAAGGATTTATGGCCGCCCCGGCCCACAACATGTTGAAGATGGTGCGCAAGTTGAGCCAGGGCGTCGAACCTCGTGACCCTGCGCCACCCGTCCCCAATGCTCCCTGTGGTGCAGAGAACAACCCTGAAGGTTCATTGCCGGACCCCTTACCGCCACCTGCGGCACCATGGTATGTCTTCGGGCTGGGGGATCGGAAAAGCGAAAACCTCACGATTCTATCCCGTTAGGATGCCGGGCGTCGCAGCGACTTTTTCAACATTCCCTTACCTCCGCCGATTACACTTGAAGGCCACGGCGTGTTCCCTATTACGGGTGAATCTCGAAAACTTCCATACGAGAATCTCCCTGAAGGGAGCCTCCGGCTTGGCGGCCTCATCCAGCATCTTCCTGAACTGGGGCCCGGTCGGCGACCCTGCCGCTCCCGGCCTCGTCCACGTACTCGCGGGCCACTGAGCAGCCGTTGCGTTCGGCATAGTTTCGCAGAGCGCGAAGCTGGGCGGCCACGGAGAGGTCCACGTCCTGGTGGTCGCTGGACACCCGGGCGTAGAGTGCCGCCGGGGTGAGGTCTGTTTGCTGGTTCATGGTGGTTGCCTCCTGATAGTGAATTATCCGCATTCCAACGCTGCCTGCGGCGGTTGGCTACCGGTCATTGCCTTCATCGTCGATAGGAATTACCTGCAGCCGGTAGCCCAGGGCGCGCAGCACCCGAATCACGGTGCCGACTTCCGGCCTGGCCCCGGCCTTCATGGACTTGTAGAGGCTCTTCTCGCCCAGGCCGGTCTCCTGGGCCAGTCTGCGCATCCGGTGGGCGCGGGCCATCCGGCCCAGGTTGCCCATCAACTCATGGGTGTCGCCATCGGCGAGGGCCTGGTTCAGGGCTACGGTCATTTCATCTCTGCCAGGGTGCTGGGCGTCCGGCATGGTCAAGCTCCGGCGGACCGGCGTGCCGACTTGCTGCTTCGCCGGTATCCTGCTTTATATGGTATCGAGTCGGATACCCAGAGCGCAGCCCCAACCGTCACTTTCCACGCCGCATTTCCCAGATTGCTTGCCGGTAAATCGGAGGCAGCATCATCACGATGAGCGCCGGCCTCTTTCGGACCTCCAGCACCGTCACGAGCACCCAGTTCAGAGCCTTGTCCGCCGGTCTGGGCGTGTCGTACCATTGAGAATATGCTGCTCACCATCTCCACCACACATCGTCCCGCCACGGACCTGGGGTATCTGCTCCACAAGAACCCCGGGCGGTTCCAGTCGTTCCCGCTGCCCTTCGGGAGGGCCGAGGTCTTCTATCCCTTGGCAGACATGGACCGCTGCACCGCCGCCCTCCTGCTGGATATCGACCCGGTGGGTCTGGTGCGTCCCAAGAGCGGCATGTCCAATTCGGCGGGCTGGCTCCAACAGTACGTAAACGACCGTCCCTACGTCGCCTCGTCGCACCTCAGCGTGGCGATTGCTTCGGTGTTCAACAGCGCGCTGGCGGGCAACTCCAGGGAGCGGCCTGAGCTGGCGCAACAACCGATCCCGTTGGAAGCCCAACTGCCCACCCTGCCGTCCCGGGAGGGGCCGGAACTCATACGCCGGTTGTTCGAGCCGTTGGGCTACGTCGTTGAAATCCAAGAACACCCGCTGGATGGGGACTTCCCCCAGTGGGGAGCCAGTCCCTGCTTCAGTGTGGTCCTCAATGGGGTGGTGAGGCTGCGGGACCTGCTGGCCCACCTCTACGTGCTGCTTCCCGTACTGGATGACGCCAAGCACTACTGGGTGGGCGACGACGAGGTGGACAAGCTGCTGCGGTTCGGTGCAGGCTGGCTGAGCGGTCATCCACACCAGGACCTGATCTCCACCCGTTACCTGAAGCGCCAGCGCAGCCTGGTGCGACAGGCCCTGGACCGGCTGTCTGATGATGGCCGGTCCGACCCCGACGTTGCCGCCGAACGGGGACAACATGATGAGGAGCGTCTCGAAACCCCACTCCGGCTGGGGGAGCAGCGGATGCGGGCGGTGCTCGCCGTCCTGCGGGAGGTGGGCGCGACGCGCGTGCTGGACCTGGGCTGCGGAGAGGGCAACCTGGTGCGAGAGCTGCTCAAGGAACCCGCGTTTCGCGCCATCACCGGCATGGACGTTTCCCACCGCGCCTTGGAAACAGCCCACTCCCGCCTGCGTCTGGACAACCTGCCCGCCGCCCAGCGGGAGAGGATCACGCTGCTCCAGGGGTCCCTTACCTACCGGGACCAACGGCTGGCCGGATTCGACGCTGCGGTGGCCATGGAGGTCATCGAGCACATCGACCCGGACCGGCTGGAAGCATTGGAAGCCGCTGTGTTCGGAGCGGCGCAACCCGGCGCGGTGATCATCACCACGCCCAACTCCGAGTACAACGCCCTGTTCGAGAACCTGCCGCCCGGCGAGTTCAGGCACCGGGACCACCGCTTCGAGTGGACCCGGGAGGAATTTCAAGCCTGGGCGGGTGGGGTTGCCGCTCGCCGGCATTACGATGTGCGCTTCCAAGGCATCGGCCCCGAAGACCCCACCCGCGGCGCGCCGACCCAGATGGGGGTCTTCACCCGATGAACCTGGAAATCCCGGAATTCTGCTTGGTGGCACTGGTTGGGCCGACTGGATCGGGAAAGTCCACCTTCGCCGCCCGGCACTTCAGACCCACCGAGGTGGTGTCCTCCGACGCCTGCCGGGCCATGGTGGCCGACGACCCCAATGACCAAGCGGCTACACCGGAAGCCTTCACTCTCCTGAATTTCATCGCATCCACCCGCCTCCGGGCCGGACGCCTCACCGCCATTGACGCCACCAGCGTGCAGCCCCAGGCCCGCAGGTCGCTGGTCGGCCTGGCCCGGGAGCATGACTGCCTTCCGGTGGCCATCGTTTTGAACATGCCCGAGTCCGTTTGTCTTGCCCGCAACCGGGAACGCGACGACCGGAACTTTGGCTCTCATGTCGTCCGTCAGCAGGCGCAACAGCTGCGCCGGTCCATCCGGGGACTGAGACGCGAGGGTTTCCGCTACGTCTACGTGCTCGATACTCCCGAGGACGTGGAGGCGGCCAGCATCGAACGGGTGCCGTCGTGGACAAATCGCCGGGATGAGACGGGGCCCTTCGACATCATTGGAGACGTGCACGGCTGTTTCGATGAACTGGTCTCGCTGCTGGAACGCTTGGAATACCGGATCACACCGCCGATAGCCGGTGACGCTGGAGACAATGGTTATGCGGTTTCCCACCCGGAGGGTCGCAAGGCCGTCTTCGTCGGCGACCTGGTGGACCGCGGCCCCGGCGTGGTCAACGTGCTGAAGCTGGTGATGTCCATGGTAGCGGACGGCACGGCGCTGTGCGTCGCCGGCAACCACGAGTCCAAGCTGGTCCGCAAAATGAAGGGGCGGAACGTTCAGGTGTCTCACGGATTGGCCGAGTCGCTGGAGCAACTGGAAAGGGAATCGCCGGATTTCCAGGAAATGGCCACCCGGTTCATGGACGGTCTGATCAGCCATTACGTGCTGGACGCCGGCAACCTGGTGGTGGCCCACGCCGGGATGAAGGAGGAATACATGGGCCGGGCCTCGGCGCGGGTCAGGGACTTCTGCCTGTACGGCGAGACCACCGGAGAAACGGACGAATGGGGCCTGCCCGTGCGCGCAGACTGGGCCGCCGGTTATCGCGGCAACGCCATGGTGGTCTATGGGCACACGCCCGTGGCGGAACCTGTGTGGCTGAACCGCACCATCAACGTCGATACCGGCTGCGTCTTCGGAGGAAGGCTCACCGCCCTCCGCTATCCCGAAAACGAACTGGTTTCGGTTCCGGCGGCGCGGGTCCACTACGAGCCGGTGCGGCCCCTGGCTGGCGGCCCGCAGGAGGAACCCCGGGTTGCGGCAACGAAGGACCGCCCGTCGAATCTGCTGGACATCGACGATGTGACGGGGAAGCGCGTGGTGTCGACCCGGCTCCGGGGCAACGTCACCGTCAGGGAAGAGCAGGCTGCGGCTGCCCTGGAGGTGATGAGCCGGTTCGCCCTGGATCCCCGGTGGTTGGTGTACCTGCCGCCCACGATCTCCCCATGCGAAACCAGCAAGCTCCCCGGTCTTCTGGAACACCCCGCCGAGGTTTTCGCTTACTATCGCAACAATGGCGTCTCCGGCGTCGTCTGCGAGGAGAAGCACATGGGATCGCGGGCCATCGTGGTTGCGGGCCGCAACTCCGACGCCATCGAGCGGCGGTTCGGCATCGCCAGCGAGAGCGCCGGCGTATGCTACACCCGAACGGGGCGCAGGTTCTTTGAAGACCCGGCGCTTGAGGCGCAGTTCCTGGAACGGGTCCAAGCGGCCTGTGGCGAGTCCGGCCTCTGGGAGGACCTGGAGACCGACTGGGTGCTGCTGGACTGCGAGCTGATGCCGTGGTCAATGAAGGCCCAGGAATTGGTGGAGGAGCAGTACGCACCGGTGGGAGCGTCCGCTCGCGCCGGGCTGTCGGCGGCACAAACTCTCCTGCGGCAGGCGTCGGCGCGGGGGGTGGACACCGGCGAAACCCTGGCCTTGGTCGATGAGCGGCGGCGCTTGGCGGAACTCTATCGTGACGCCTACGCCAGGTATTGCTGGCCGGTAACCTCACTGGATGACATCAAGCTTGCGCCCTTCCATCTGCTGGCAAGCGAGGGAATGGTCCATTCCGGCAGGGACCACCTCTGGCACCTGGCTGTGGCCGAGCGCCTGCGCCAGGCGGATCCCGGGCTGTTCAGGGCAACGGGCCACCGGGAGGTGAACCTCGCCTCCCACGAGGAGGAGGACACCGTCCGCTGGTGGGAGGAACTGACCGCCGTGGGAGGAGAGGGAATGGTGGTGAAGCCGACCGGCTTCATAGCCACCGGACGGCGGGGCCTGGTGCAGCCGGCGATGAAATGCCGGGGTGGAGAGTACCTGCGCATCATCTACGGCCCCGAATACACCCTGCCTGCCAACCTGGACCGACTGCGGGTACGCGGCCTCTCCACCAAGCGGTCGCTGGCGCTGCGGGAATTCGCGCTGGGCCTGGAGGGATTGCAGCGGTTCGTTGATCGCGAGCCGCTCTACCGCGTCCACGAGTGCGCCTTCGCGGTGCTGGCCCTGGAAAGCGATCCGGTTGACCCACGCCTGTAAAGTCTCACGCGTGGCAGACGACAAGGCTAATTTCAATCCGGCGGGCAGCTTTGACACAAGTAGTCGTAGTACGGTAGGAAACCTGCCAGTTGTCCCAAGAGGTCCAGAATCGCTTGCTGTTCAGGCAGGACTATCGCAATCCCGCAGGCTCCGCACGCGGTGACGATGGTTTTGGTCATGCTCGGGGTCTCCCATATTTGGGTAAGCCCCTATTAAGAGTCAGAGTCTTAATGGCGGTTCTCTTCATTGCGGCTTGGGTGGTTCACAGCTCGATGATCGTGTCGGGGTCGGAGAATGCCCGCTTGAACTCGGCATACTCCAACAGGGGATTTTCCCTGATGATCCCGAGAATGCCAGCGATGGAACTGTCCAACTGGTGATCGTTGCCCGTCTCAACAGCCTGGTGCAGCACCTTGTAGAACTCCTTCAGGCTCTCTTTTCTTTCGGCAAACCTGATCTCGAAGTAGGCCAGCAGGGTCTCCTGTTCCGCCTGCAGTGCGTCGAGAAAAGCCTGATAATTGGCGCGGATCCATTCCCGTTGGGTCTTCTCCTCCTCCTGCTTCTTCAGGTAGTCGGCACCCGCCTGCAAGATTTCCGAGGCCCCAAGGTACGCTATGTGCCAGTATGAACTCATGCCTGCAACACCCTTTGCTGTTCGGGCGTAAGCACCGGCTGCGCCAGGAGTTCGGCCAGCGTGTGGGCCACTTTGTAGAGGGAATTATATACCTAATTACACGGCCAGCCCGAAATTTTGGGGTATTAGGACGAATCGACAATTATCATCCCCAGATGATAGAAGCGACCAGATAGAGAGCCGACAGGAAATAGATGCTCCTCCGGTCATACCGGGTGGCGATTCTCCGCCAGTGCTTCAGTTTGTTAAAGGCCCGCTCGATCAGGTTCCGTTGCCGGTAGAGTTCCCGGTCGTATTCCCAAGGGTCCCTTCGGTTGGCCTTGGGCGGTATGACCGCCGCAGCACCATTTGAATGGATGAATGCCAGTATCCTATTGCTCTCGTACCCTTTATCAGCTATCACGGCCCCGGTCTCTATGCCGGTTAGCAGGGGCACTGCTTGGGTTGAGTCCGCTGCCTGACCCCGGTGAGAGCAAAGCGCAAGGGTTGTCCCTGAGCGTCGCACACCATGTGAATCTTGGTGCTCAGACCGCCTCGGGAACGCCCCAGAGCCTGGTCCTGGCTCCCCCTTTTCCACTGGCCGCCTGCTGGTGTGCCCGGACTATGGTGGAATCAATCATTACGTATCTGTTGTCCGGGTCATCCAGCAGGAGTTGGAATATCCTCTCCCATAACCCGGCTCTGGCCCAGCGGGTGAAACGCTTGTGGACGCTCTTCCAGTTGCTGTACCCAAGGGGCAGGTCTTTCCACTGGGCTCCGCTGCGCAGCACCCATAGGCTTGCCCTCGTGGAGACGAGGGACGCCGTTGACGAACTGCCGGTTGTCTTTGGCGGTCACGCCCACATGCCCGGCACGCCCCGGCAGAAAGCCCTCCATCCGCCGCCACTGAGATGCGCTTACTTCGTACCGTTTCATCATCGTCCTCCCTCCACACTGCTGCACCAAGGTTACACTCTACCTCCTTGGTCTACGTTGTCGCACTACTTCTACCCTCGGCCTTCTGAGGTGGACCCGGAATTTGGTACAGGTAGCTAAGTGAGAGTCCCGCTCCTAAACTTAGGGCAGCGGTTGCTGTCGGAAGGAGCAGGAAATGTCGCAAGGACGCAGGAAGCACAGTCCGGCTTTCAAGGCCAAGGTGGCTCTTGAGGCACTGAAGGGACAGGAAACGGTGGCCCAGCTGGCCGCCAGGTACGAGGTCCATCCGGGCCAGATTCAGGCTTGGAAGAAAGCTCTTGCGGAGGGTGCCTCCGGGGTCTTTGGCAATGGCAAGGAGCATAAGTCCAGGGACGAGGCTGCCCTGATCGCCCGCCTGTACCAGGAGATCGGCCAGCTGAAGGTGGAGCGGGATTTCTTGGCGGAGAGGTCCGGTCCATGAGTCCGGCCAGGCGGCGGGAGATGGTGGACCGGCAGCATCCCTCCCTGTCCCTGGTGCGGCAGTGCGCTTTGTTAGGCGTCAGCCGTTCCAGCATCTACTACCGTCCCCGGGCTGCCCCGGCTGAGGACCTGTCCCTGATGGGCGAGATCGACCGGCAGTACCTGGAGACCCCCTTCTACGGGTCGAGACGGATGAAGGCCTGGCTGGAGCGGCGGGGGATGCCGGTGAGCCGTAAGCGGGTGCAGCGGCTGATGCGCGCCATGGGGCTGAGGGCCATATACCGGCGGCCTGACACCAGCCGGAGGTTGCCGGAGCACCCGGTCTACCCCTACCTGCTGAGAAATGTGAGGATCACCCGGCCCAACCAGGTATGGGCTGCGGACATCACCTACCTGCCGATGGCCCGGGGGTTCCTCTACCTGGTGGCGGTGATGGACTGGCACAGCCGGTACGTGCTGGCCTGGCGGCTGTCCAACACCCCCCGATCGGGGTCGGGGGCAGGCTCTGGAGGCCGGCTTCTGCGCCGAGGCACTGGAGGAGGCCCTGGAAAAGGGCCAGCCTGAGGTGTTCAATACCGATCAGGGGAGCCAGTTCACCAGCCTGGAGTTTACCCAGGTCCTCCAGGACCGGGGCGTGAGGATCAGCATGGACGGCAAGGGAAGGTATCAAGACAACATCTTCGTGGAGCGGCTGTGGCGGACGGTGAAGTACGAGGAGGTGTACCTGAAAGCCTACGCCAGTGTCCTGGAGGCCCAGGGGGGCTGGAAGACTACTTCCGGTTCTACAACGGGCTCAGGCCTCATCAGACCCTGGGCTACCGGACTCCGGCTGAGGTGTTCTATGGGGAGCAGGAAGCCGTAGAAGAGGAGTCTAATCAAAGGAGGTGTTCACCGGAAAAGGGGACCCAATCACTGGCTGGAGAACCGGGACTCTCACTTAATTCGGCCCTGATCCTGTCCTAATAATGGGTTCCACCTCATTTCTCTGGATACGCGAACACCACTTCCTGCTCGTGGAAACGCTGGAGGGTTATCTGGTGTTGTCATTATCTTTCCCCTTTCTTGCCGCCAAAAAATTAGAGCATAATATCATTAATGGCTTCCACAATATTTTGGTATCCACTAGCGAAATCGGCAGTAAGGTTAGAGCCTTGGGAGAGCTTATTTCTTAAGTTAGAAACAAGTTCCGGCCATCTATCCTTCAATTCGCCTCCTCTCCCGGCTTGTACAATTGACGCTAGACCTATAACAAATTCTTCGTAAGCCTCAGTAGCACCACTAAGGTATTCCACACGAGCTTGAAGGTGGTTTTCATTCATTCCCATTATTCCTTCTTAACGTCTAATAGTTTTTCCAATAGTCCCAAACCCGGTGTACCTCATCAACCCAAAACGTAACATCAACGGTAGCGTCGCCGCTGCTACCATCGTGCCTACCGAGTTCCTTGGCCTGACGAAAGAAACCGGAGCCGGAGATGCGATACCCTTTACGGCCCACTAATGCGGACAATAGAGGCCGTCCTTCCTTATGCTCATGGAGGTTGATTGAATCAAGGATTTGATAGAGTCGGCGGCTGCGTGAAGAGAGATTGATAAGCTTAAATAAGTCCTCGTAGAAGCAGGTTAGTCTAGCCCTTGCTACTTCCTTTAGTTCTTCGTAGATGATTTGGGTATCAGCGTCCATGTTCTTTCACTCTTTACACAAGGTCAATTTCTGAGGTGGAACCCATTATTAGGACAGGATTAAGGCTGAGTTAAGTGAGAATCCCTGCGCTCCTGCCAGTGATTGGGTCCCCTTTTCCGGTGAACACCTCCTTTGATTAGACTCCTCTTCCCGGCCAACATACAGGTCGGTACGCCCCCGCAGGAATTGGAGAATCCCGGTCCACTGACTGGTTGAGAGTTGAAGTATTGACATCTCTCCATTATATCCAAATGTCAACAGAACCTAGTTATTAACCTCCTTTAGCCGCCCAAAAAAGGGGTGGCTGTGTAATTTGATATATAATTCCCTCCATATTGTCCTCGTCACTCACCTGGAGTTGCCCGGTCAATGCCGACCTGTCGCTCAGGATGGACTCTTTCAGCTCGTCGATTCGTTTCCCGCCGACGGTCATTATTGAGGCCTGCTCACGCATCCGGACCTCGGCTTGGGCAAAGTCTCTGAGAGCCAGTTCGACCTTCCCCTTGAGCTGGCTGGCTTTCCACTGGCCCCACGCGGCTGCCCCGATCCCGATGGGTATTGCCACTACGTTGGCTGACAAAGCCAGGGCGCTCAGCCCTCCCGCCATTCCCGCGCCTCCAGCGGAAAGCGCTCCACCTCCCAACCAAGCGAGTCTAGCGCTGTGGGCGGCGGCGCCGGTGAGGCTCGCTATGGGCGCTCCCGTTGACGCAACCCCGAAGATGCCCGCCGCTGTGTACATCCCGGCCACGGTGACGGTCGCAGCCCCGGCCGCGCCGGCGATTCCGAGGGTTCCCCTACCGACAGACTTCAGCGTCGCCTGATGGAGGTCATGCCAGTGGAGGATGGTCACGTCGGGGATGGAAGCATTCAGCTCCTCGAATTCCCGGTGCTTCACCTTGGCCTTCTGGAGGAATTCAGCAGCCTCCTTGAGGCCCTCCAGGTTGTTCACCCTGAACTCGCCGAATTGGTTGGCCTGTCGATTGAACCTGTTGGCTGTGGCCTTGACGCCGGCCTCAGTCTCCCGGCATTTCTCCAACGCTTCGTCGTGTATCTTCTTCCACTTGCGTACCTTCAGGGTGCTGTGCACCGTCGAACCTATGGAAATGCCAGCTGCTGCCAGCCCTATGGCAACTAATGGCAAAGGCATGCTTGCGATCCTATCCCGGTGGCATCCCCAAACTGCACGTATCCGCTTCGTTGAATGCAGCCGCGCGGCCAGTGCCCCTTTCTGGTTGGTCTCCCTCTACGTTCCGTATTAACCGATGGTAAGACATACCATAAGGTGGGTCAATCGCGTTCTGGCGTTCTCGGTTTATTCCAAAACCGGTGCCGTCATCGCTCAGGAACAAGAGCAATGGAGCTAACACGGCAAAGTTCTCCCAGTAGCAGAGGTGCCAGGAATCGCAGCAACGGTCAACGGAACGCCCGGGTTGGTTCCAGGACTTCTGGGCTGCGCCAGGCTCTACCCAGCGGCCCGACCTTGTCCAGCAGCTCCCTGTAGGACACCCACAGGGGCACATTGACCCTGGCGCGTTCCATTTCCTCCCGAGCCACGCCGAGGGAGTTTCCCTCGGCCAGGAAATCGTCGAAGACCACCAGCACCAGGGGCCGGTGGCCGTGGTTGTCCAGGGGACGGTTGGAGGAGGAGTAGCCCAGGTAGGGCGCCAGCCGGGCGGCCATGGTGGAGAGATTCAACGCCCGCCGCTCCCATTCCAGGAAGAAGGGAATCGTCCGTGCGTCGACCCGCACGACGCCGAAGCCGTCGGGGTGAACGGAACGTAGCCTGCCCCGGTGTGGGGAGTAATGGGTGGAGTGGTGGGGAGGACTGACCTGGAGGACGCTGCCCCCCGTTTGGGGTTGGCTGCCGCACCAGGTCGGCCATGAGCCGGTGCACCGCCTGGGTGTGCTCGATGGTGCGGGCCAGGGGACAGGGGACGACTCCGCGTTCCCGGAACGTCCCGCCAGCAGGAGACCGGCCTCCCTTCATCGGGTTCCGCGCTCGACCGCCACACCGCCGTGGACACGGAGGCCCGGTCCCGCCGGGCTAGGCAGGTCAGCCCCCGGTCGATGAGCATCAGCCGGGACTCGTCCTCAAGCACCAGTTCGTCTTCACGGAGGGAATGCAGCATCTGGTTGACCCGGCGCTGGGTTACGCCGTCCATCAGGCCGGCCAGTTGCTCCCGGGTGCATCGGGGCCAGGCCTCAGCAGGTCCAGATCGTCCTTCCCGGCCCGGGTCAGCCGGGTTGCCGGGACTGACGCCAATTGCCGCGCAGGCTGCGGCATGGCGGCCTGCACGCCGGAGGGATACAGCGCGTCGGAGTGGGGGCCGGGGTTGTCGCGCCGGGACCGGTGGGACGACTCCAGCAGGCCCTCGGCCTACGCCAGGATGTTTGCCAGGCAGGTGTCCGGGGCGGTCAATACGGGAGGGTAGTTGCCCAGCCCACCGCCGCACTGCTGCCAGACCACGCCGGCCTGGTCTCCGGCCGGCAGCTCTCCCTCGGTGGCTGCAAAATCCTGGTCGGCTGCTGCTACTCCCGGCGGGTGCGGAAATCCTGTGGCTGAGTTTGGCCTTTGGGATACGATCTCAACTCAATGTCTTCGACGGTTTCGTACCCTTCAGTTCAATCGCGTGATACGGTCCTGCGGGCCGGGGGAAACCACGCCTGCGCTGTCGAAATACGCAGCCAGGGCGTCGAGATCGATCATTCCTCCCGTCCTCTCCGTGCCCTCGGTCAGAACGCTGAAGCCGCTGCCGCCGTCGGCCAAGTAGCTGTTGACGGTCACCCGGTACAGGGCCTCCGGGTCCACCTTCACCCCGTCAATGGAAATGCCGGACGCGTCGACCCTGTCTCCCGGCGGCTTTGCCGCGTCCCAGGTGTAGACGAATCCCTTCGATACTTGGAGTACGTTTCGGGATTCCACATCGGCGCCGCCGAACTGCTGCTCCAGCAGGGCGTCGACCTGCGCCCCGGTGAGCGACATGGTCACCAGGCTGTTGCCGAAGGGCTGCACGGCGAAGGCCTCCGCGTAGGTCAGTTCGCCGTCGGCCTCATCGCCCGAAGACGCGAAGCGCATGTCGGCGCGAATGCCGCCGGAGTTCGTGAAGGCCGCCACCGCGCCGCCCGAGTCCGCCCCGCCGGTCGCTGCCAGCTGGGCGTCCGCGATGACGTCGCCCAGGGGCGACTCGCCCGCCTCGTTCTGCTTCCGGCCAATGTCGGCAGTCAATGAGCCAATTACTGTGTTGGCCCTGGGAGCCGCAAGCGCCTCGTATTTGTCGATGAGTTCAGTGAGCGCAGGCTCCGGCGTCACGCCATCCTGCGAATTGGGGCGGTTCTCGATCTCCATCACCCGCAGGTCCCCGGACTCCCGGTCGAGAGTTGCGTCGATGACGGTGAACAGACGCCCCCGGGTATCCGCCATGGTCACCCATAGGCCCTCCACCCGGCAGACGAACTCGTCGTTGGTGTGCCCGGCGACAACGAGGTCCACCGCGCCGTCAAGACGCCGGGCCACATCCGCGACGGGCCCGGAGAGGCCGGAGCCGCAGTCGCTCCGGCCGCCGTCGGACCACCCGCCCTCGTGCAGCAGGACTACGATGGCCTCGATTTCCATTTCCCTCAGTTCAGGCGCCAGCGCGTTGACCGTTTCCGCCTCGTCCAGAAAGGTCAGCCCGGCCACACTGCTGCGGGCCACAATGCCGCCCGTTCCCTCCAGCGTGATGCCGATGAACGCAACCCTTATTCCCTGGAAATCCCGGACGGCATAGGGCGGGAAGACCGTCTCACCCGTGGCGTTGTCGATGACATTGGCGGCAAGGAACTGAAAGTCCGCCCCGCCGAACGGGGTGCCATCCAAGTCTCCGTCGACGGGGTGCGGCCCGCCCGCCTGCATGCGCCGCAACTCCGCCGGCCCTTCGTCGAACTCGTGGTTGCCCACGCCATTGATGTCCAAGCCCATCAGGTTCATGGCCTCGATGGTGGGTTCGTCGTGATAAAGCGCCGAAAGCAGCGGCGAGGCGCCGATGAGGTCTCCCGCCGAAACCAGGATGGAATTCTCGGCCTCGGCTCTCGCCGCCGCAATGTTCGCCGCCAGGTAGTCGGCCCGACCCACGCCGCCGAAGGAGTCCGACGAGGTGGCGATGTGGCCGTGCAGGTCGTTGATGGCCAGGATGCGGAGTTGCACATCGCCACTCCGTTCCTCAGCCGCAGGCAAGGGCGCCGGTTCGGCGGCAGTTGGTCGTTCGTTCTCTGCATCCTCAACCGTGGTAACCGCCGTGGAGACCATGGTTGGCCCCTCAACTGCGGGTGCCCCCGTTGCCTCCAGCGCCGGTACGGCCGTCGGCGTCCCAACCGCAGGAACCGGCGTGGTTTCCCCGGACGAACATCCGGTGAGCAACATTGCCGCCGTCAGTAGCAAAAGCACATGCAGCAACAGTTTATTACCTATTTCAGCACTCTCCGTCTGACACCATCTTCAGTCGGCATTGGAATCGCGACACCTGGATATTGGGAGTATATGAGGATTTTACCCGCAAAGCCGTGTCTGTGAAAAATTCCATGCCCTTCCCCCGCATGGGGCTTTGCAATCGCCCCGGCCCGTCGGGGCGGCGTTCCGGCCACTGCATGGACCCACGCCGCTACGTGATCAACCTGGTCCCGCTCAGCGCGCTTCTCCAAGTTCGTTGACGAATGATAACCGGCGTCGGCCAGGGTCACCGGCGCCTTTACCCCGGTGATTTCCCCGGCCTGCTCCGGCATGGGCAGCAGGCGGGCGTAGTCATGGGCTTCATCCACCAAGTCCACGGCGGTGATCGGCATGCCGGTGGATTGGCCATCCGGCCCAAGGGGCGAAACCATTGCTTGGGCATTGTAGCCGGGCGCGATGCCCTGGCGGGTCCGCATCAGTCTGGCGTCCTGGTCGGTGGGGTTGATGCGCTGGCCACTGTCCCGGTGGCCCAAGTCGTCCAGCGCCCGCCTCACCCGCTCTCGCAACGCCTGCTTTTCCGCCAATTCTTCGGGCAGATGGGCCGCCGGGCATCCTCTCCCGCTTGGTTCTGAGCCTCCAGGTCGCCGATGGCCTTCTCCAGCCGGTCCAGCGGGCGTTCCAGTTCCCGGGCGTCGCGAGTACGGTACAGCGATGCGTTGGCCGGGACCCCGGTCCCGTCCACCGCCTGTACCGCCAGGTCCGCCAGCTTCATGCTCTCCGCCATGCGCACCGTGCGCCGGAACAGACTCCGCATTGCCTGACGATGGTCCCTGTAGAGCCGCCGGAGGGTGTTGTGGTCCGAGTGCTGCCAACCGGTCAGCCACAGATACGGTATCTGGTCCCGGCGGGCCGCCTCCAGCTTGCGGCTGGAGCGCACTCCGGTCATGAACCCGTACAGCCACACACAGAGCACTGCCCTGGGATGGTAGGCTGGAGCTCCCAAAGGGTCTCCCTCTGTCTCTACACCCAACTCCGACCAACCCTCCGAATCCAAGGCATCGTCAAACTCGGCGACGAAACGAGCCGGATGGTCCAACGGTAGCAATTCGTCAAGAGACGGCGGTAACAGCCACATCTGCTCCCGGTCCATATCCCGCAGCGGCGCCTTCTCGATTCCTCTCGCATCGTCTCCTCATAGTGTACACCGCGACTTATGAGACTGCGATGATGGATCCCGAGCCACCTCGGCTCGGGCCTGACCCCTTATGAGACTGGCATCATGCCTTCAGCCTGATCTGTCGACTCGATTCGAGGTGGCTCCCGCAAGCGCCCTGAGCAAGGCGGGCAGTGACCTAATAGGAGCTTGGCCCCAAGTCCCATCGCAGTCCTGTCCGCTCGCCCTGCCGGTGCGCAGTTTACCAGATGCGAGGAGGCTGCCATGACCGGAGGCGTCGTACACGAATGCCGCAGGTCCTTCCAGATAGTGGTCGGCGTGGACACCCACCAGGATAAGCACGTAGCGGTGGCCATCGACCTGCAGGGAGTCTGCCTGGGGGAGTTCCACACGACGACTACCACCCGTGGCTATGAGGACCTGGAACGGTGGTCGCAGGAACTGGGAGAGATTCAGGCGTTCGGCATTGAGGGCACCGGTTCCTATGGCGCTGGAGTCGCGCGTTTCCTCGCCGGCAGGGGCCACCAGGTAGTGGAGGTGAACCGGCCTGACCGTGCGACCCGCTATCGCAAGGGGAAGAGCGATCCCACCGACGCCGAGTCAGCAGCCCGGTCGGTGCTTGCCGGTGTGGCTGACGCCACTCCCAAGTCGGGAGTGGGCGAGGTGGAGATGATACGCATGCTCAAGAGCGCCAAGGACTCGGTGGTCAAGGCCCGCACCCAGGCCTTCAATCAGATGAAATCTCTGATTGTCACCTCCCCAGCCCAACTGCGAGAGTCCCTCAGCGGGAGTACGACTGCTCCCTGGTCTCTCTCTGCAGAAGCTTCCGGCCCGGCGGTCTGGACAGCCCCACCGCAGCGGCCAAGCACGCCCTTCGCTCCCTGGCCCGCCGCTACCATCAACTCGGCAAGGAAATCAAAGACCTGGAGGCTGAGCTCAAACAGCTCACCAACGCAGTAGCCCCGGATCTGATGGACAGCTTCGGAATCGGCCTCGACACGGCGGCGACCCTCCTCGTGGCCGCTGGCAGCAACCCCCAACGTCTCCACACAGAGGCTGCCTTCGCCTCTCTTTGTGGCGTGAATCCCCTACCTGCCTCCTCCGGACGGACCAACCGCCATCGCCTCAACCGCGGCGGCCACCGACAAGCCAACGCGGCACTCCACCGCATCGTAATCGTCAGGCTGCGTCATGATGAACGGACCCAGGCATATATGCGCCGTCGCACCTCCGAGGGGATGAGCAAGAAAGAGGTGATCCGTTGCCTCAACCGCTACGTCGCCCGCGAGGTATTCTCCACCCTGCGGAACATAAACCAGGTAGCTCAAATCACCTCTTGACTTCTATAGGAGCATCAGGCTGATTTGCCTGCTGACCGCCGGGCATCCGGTCTGCTGCGTTCGATGTATGAGCGTGTCCGACCGGGAACTGATGCACCGCCTGAACCGGATGCCCTTGGTGGACACGGCAGAACTGGTGATCATCACGGGGGAGGCCCACGTCACCGTACATCGTGGCTGACAGACCTGCTGGACGACGGCAAGGAGTGGGCCAAGGCAGAGGATCGGGCCGATTCGCCAATGGCCACCGACTGAACGAGGGCGCCACGGTGCAGGGAAAAAAGCCTTCGCTTATGCTGTTTTGATGTACTTTTGATGTATAAAATTTGCCGCCGGAGGCGGTCCTATGCGCCGTTTTCATGGTCTTGAGTGTTGAAAAATGCAGCAATTTGAAGCTACGGGCGACTTTTTAATCATCTTTGGTGCATACGAAATCGGCGCCTGATGTATGTTTTGTGGTCGGGCGTGTTGAAAAAAGTCGGCAAATTGAAGTTGTGGCCGACTCTTTATCAAACTGGGGCGCATACGCAGTCGCTGGCGAGGGGCTGCGATGCTCGAGCCTCTGGACCGCAGTCGCAGGGATTCCACACTGTTCCAATTCACCACCAAACAGTTGCGTGACTTCATCGACCCCGACCACGCATTGCCTCAACAAAAACGTTACTTTCTGAAAGTAAGGTATCCGTTATCCAATCAACACCAAAAACTCCGGTACTCTTGGGCAGTGAACCTTGAGCCGACGGGACGGATATTAGTTGACGGCCCCTCGCTCGAATATCTCCAGTCGGCCTGTCGGTCAGGCAGACGGCGAACTCGGCGCGGTCCCGGCTCAGGTACAGGGCGAGACGCAGTTCGCGGTTCGGCTCTTGCCGGGATCGGTGGGCTTGCCTATGCTGTTGATTGTGGCCATGCTCTAAAGGTTGTGACTTCCAGGGGTAGAAGCTTACTCCGTGATAGAAAGGGAATGCCCTAGCGCTTAGCCGGAGCATTCAAGCGATGGTCAGTAATGAGGAAAGGAGGAAGACCCAGTGGACGACAATGAAGAAATAGGTCGCTATAGTCAAGAGGAAATTGAAGAGACGGCTAGGCAGAGACTTGAGCGCCTCAGACCTAACGAAGGTGAATGGGATGCCTACCCTGAGTGGTCCAGGAAGGATTTTGACGAACTCGTTGAATCCTATGTTGAATCCCAGCGGGCGAAGTACCAGAAGACTCGAGCTTATCGTGAGCTTGAGGAAAAATCAGTAATTTGGGACCGGGTCAGTGTGGATGCCTGTGATGCTCTCGAGAAAATATTGAACACCAGTTCGAGAGAGGAGGATGTGCATAGATTCCTGGCAGAGCATCGAGAGTTTCTTGTACAGACATTGGGAGGCGGCCATGGTCGCTTTCAGCTGTCCAAGGTGGCACTAGGCAACCAGTTTGTAGCGGATTTCCTCATTGCGGAAGCTAGCTCCATAGGAGTGGAATGGTGCCTGGTTGAGATCGAAAAACCAAACCTGCCACTAGAGCGGGAAGATGGTAGCTTTAGGCATGAACTGAACCATGCCATTGACCAAATTAAGGATTGGCGTACTTGGATTGGGAATAATCGAGACTATGCCAGGAGACCACCCGAGCAGGGTGGATTGGGATTGGTCGGGATCGATTCAGGAAGTCCGGGATTGGTTATTGGCGGCAGGCGTCACAAATATTCTGCGAGGTTCAACGACTTCCGGCGTCAAACAGCTAGGGACCAAAGAATCCTGGTACATAGTTATGATTGGCTCTTGGATACTGGTCGAATCAACAAGAGCGGAAGACTGGGCGGTGACTTGAGCCACATTGAGTTGTATGCTCCGGAAGGCCAATAGCCTCCGCGCCCCTCGAGTAGCTCACTACGCAGTTCCTTTCGCGCGCCGTGCTACTTCCAACGCTGTCAGTAGTGCCGGGGATGGCTCTTGATATGCCCTGCGGATTTTCTCTACACACTCCATAACGGATGAAGCGAAAAGGTCCGCCATTGGCCAAGGGTACGCAAGGCACGGCAGTTCATATCCGCACTTCTCCCCCTGTCGGTCTGTGAAACCGAAGTACAATGTCCAAATATAGACATTCTCCTTGGGTGTGATGATTGCACCAGCCCAATCCATTGGCTCGATGGGTTCCTTTACCCACACCTCAAACCTGTCATCGGTCATGGGAAAGATTTGGTAGCCCGCTAGCGCTTCGTCCAGGATTCCAGCCCACGGCCAGGTAGTTATTTCTCCAAGCCAATCCTCCGCCACCCCAGTGGCAGCCAGCGAATCCAGATAGAGTCGCCGTATCTGGAAGTGTGTGGTTTGACCACCCTTGAGCCGTTCCGCGGAATAACGAACGTCTTGGAACGTGCCACTGTCGTACTCTTCGAAGCTGAGCACTTGACCACGTCTCTTCTGGATTTCTTGTTGAGCATCAGCAGGGATGCTGTCCCACAGGGTTTTGAGGCTATGTCCATACGGAGGCTTGGCATCGAAGTAAAGCTGATAGACCAGTTTCAACGTTGCTTCGGCCAACCGGATTAACACCTCTTGGGTTAGAAAATTCCAGCCGTATAGGACCCTGTGGTCTTCTACCTGCTCTGCGCCGTTTTCCAGGTGTTCGCACGCATGAAGCCGACCTACAATTTCGGCAAATTGCAATTCGGCCTGTTGCCGCGTCTCTTGGTAGATGTCCTTCTGCATTGTCTCAAACCTATTTATCTCATTCGATTGCTATGCCCATCCTTTACCCCAGTGGGTTCCACCCCAGCAGCCCCGGAAAGCACTGGAAATCCCGTGCTTTGTGCGTGTGGACTTCCGTCCCACTTCCCAGAGCCAGCGCGGCGATGCGCGCGTCGGCCGGCTATTTTCTGGTGGCCCTCCGACTACGGCAAGGTTCCGTTCAAGTGATCCATCGGTTTCGGGGTGGAGGATGGTCATTCGGCAGTCCCTATAGGCGCTGTCTCCGCCGTTCGGAAAATTCGGACGTACTGATTCGCGAATTCCACAGCCAGTTCCCTCGTAGGAAAGACGACATACGCCAAGTTCCTTTTGGGCGTGATCTTGGTGTCGTTAATCCACAGCGAGAATGTCACGCCCTCGTCCTGTATTGCTTGAGGCAGCAGGACGGCTTCGAAACCGTTCAAGTCACCTACGATTTCCAGGGGTAGGATTTCTATGGTGCCTGTTTCTTCCCCAATGTTGGTTACCTTCCCAAACATCTCTTGTTTGCACGCTGCCCATGAGAGCAATTTGGCCACTATCAGATTATTAATTCCAACTAGTGACCTGACCCACGTCAGTTCGTCTTTCACCGTCATGGGCGGTATCGTGAATTGTTCTCCGTACAGCCTGAACTCGAAACTTCCATCGTCGTCAATTTTCTCAATCAGTGAGTAGAAGAATTTTGGGTCCAGGTGGATCCAACCTGAAGACGCGCCACATAATCCCCCTATGCTGCCAACTCTGTTTGCAAATTCCTGGTCGATGCGCTCTAACAGGCGACCTTCAGTCATCCTCTTTCCACCGCCGGGACTGTTGTCGAGCATACTGCCGATGGTTTTCCCGTTCATCCACTCGCCCACGAACTCGTGCGCATCCTTCTCATGGTAGTTGGCCGCGTACAGCCCGAGCAGGCTTGAAAGTTGCATTCGCACCAGCGCTGGTGCGACGAAGTGGTTTCTTCGTTCGATAGCGTCTGCAAATTCACTGGTGATTGCCGCTGAACGTTGGGCCACGAACCATAGGAAGAGGTCGCAGTGGTCAAGCGCGCCTTGCGCTGCCGATGCGGACTGCATAGCGGCGTTTCGGAAACGCTCAATGTCGTGCCGAAGTCCTTGCACCGCGTTGCTGATTTCGTCGTGCATATCGCCTCACAATTGGTCGCGCGTTGAACACTCGCTTTTTGCGGTCGCTATCAATTCCGTAGTGGATGCTATGTGCTACTCTTACCAGAGGTTATGCGACAAGCAACGCGGGCGAGTGTTAGTGCCAGGACACCGTGGCCGAACGCGGGCAAGCACGCAGCGTACCTTCCTTGAATTGCACAGCCAGTTCAGCATGGTGCCTAATGTCGCGGTTTGCTCCCCTCCATTTGTCCAACAAGTACTGTTCAAACCCCATCGGTGATTCCAACGGGAGGCACAACTTTGACATCTGCTTTCCGTTGTAAGTCCAGCTGACGCGGCCCGTTTCTACATGGTCTGCGGAGTAGTTCAGCAGCCATCCCCTGCTGTACGCGAACGCCTTGGCCCGGTCCGGAAGGTTGGGCAGCACTGGGTACCTTATCAATCCAATGTCCTCCAAGGCTAGAAGCCCTTCATCGGTTACTCCATTTGTCCGGTAAATGTCGTCACTCGGGTTGACTACCAAGGGAATGGTGTCTCTTGGGCCAAAGTCAAACTCGTACCGCATCACCTGGAAGCGGCAAAGGTCGTGGAAGAGCTGGGCGTCTGATCTGTCCATGTCCGCCAACATATTCACCGCCCTTGGGGAATATGTTCCGGGGGAATTCACCTGACCAGCCAGCAGTTGTGCCCATAGTACTGCCATCTCCTCGTCGGATACCAAGCGTGCTTTATCTCTCCAGTTTGCAATCCAGTCGTCGGAGATTAACGCTGAGTCTGCGGTTTCATCCAGCATAGGCAAAGCCTTTGACAGTATGTTAGCCAGGTTGGCTACTGATGCTTTGCCGCCGCAAGCGGCCAGCATTTCCACAACATTGGGGTCAAGAGGACTTGATTCAATGTGATCAGCCAGCCGATTAGCTAAAGCCATTTGTATTTCAGCTTGGGCATCAGCTGCCGTTTGACGCCGAGTGAACATTGGTCCGAATAACTTGCCAATAAGGTCAAATCCTGCCTTTCCCGCTTTAGCACCTTCTGCTCCCGCGTTGGCCAATGCTTGTATGTCGCTCATGGTTGACCCCTTTGTTCTGGATCAGTAGGGACCCCGACAGGGTGTCGGATGCGCCACGGACTTTGCGCCGTTCTGTGCGGTTACCTACTATGCCCTCTTCGCCATTCAGTTGTGGGGACGGAATCGCTGGACAGGAACAAATCTAAAGCGCAATAGTGAATCAGAAGCTGCCCCAACCCAACAATATAGCCCACAAGACAATCGACGGGAGGCTCAAGTAGTATGCCTGACGGACCCGACGCATCTTGGCACTCGCGATACAGGATACGGCGTGAATCTGGTCCAACAGTTGGTGCTCAATTGTCTTCGCATCCGTTGAAATCGCTTGTTCCCTGAACAACTCCAACGGCATAGCTGCGACATCCTCGAAGTAGATGAGGGAGCCTACGGTTCTAGGAGTTCTTGGTAGATAGACGCTGGCCGCAAATGCGACAACACCGACGACAAGAATGGCGTAGAGCACGAGCACTAACACCAGCGCAATCGACTCTGCACCCCAGGGCTCCTTCCCGATTATGGGCGCCAGCCTCTCAAACCGGGCCGCTATGGTTCCCACCAGCGCCACCTGGAGGGCCAGCGCCGGCGCCGCCTTATTGTCCACCGTTCTAGTGAACCCAATCGCCCGTGCCAGAGACTCGTAATGGGACCTAAGGCGTTCCTCCACATTTCACCCGACCGTACGTTGGCCCGTCAGAATTGCCTCGCAGAATTCCGCGCCGTGTCGCTGGCACCACCCGGACTTGCGCGTATGGACACTCTCAAAGTCCAACCCCAAATTCCTTGGTGCGGCCTGTTGTATCCACAACTTGGACGTTTGCCTTGGGGCAGCGCTCAACCCAGCCCCTCGATTGCTGCCGCCACAGCCGCAGGACCAGATCAGGGCTCGCTGCCTCATCTTGGCAGCAGCTTCGTATCCGGCAAACATCCGGTCAGACACGGCCACCTGGTTGGGTCCGGCTACGGAGCTCAACTTGGCGGCCATATTCACGGGCTTGCCCGCCCAGACCTCGTTTAACTTGGTTCCCCTCAGTCCCAACTGGCGGACAATCAGGGTGCCCCTGTCAACTCCAACCCCAACTTTGAGGTCCCATTGAACCGAGGCGTCACTTTTAAATCGGGCGGCCACAATTTCTTCCACCTGGCTTCTCATGGTGATGGCACAGGCCGCCGCATGGAACATGGACCCTTTGCCAGAAAACAGGCCGAAAATTCCGTCTCCCTGTATCTCCACGTATCCCGCCGAGAACCGTTCCAAAATCACGCTCATCGCCCGGTTGAAGTAGGTGTAGGCGATGGCGGCAACTTCCGGCGAGACGGATGAACTGAGAGCCGTCGAACCCTTTAGGTCGGCGAACACTGCGGTGACATTCGGAATCCGCAGCCACAGGCCCCGGTTGGCAGGTCCGGTCTCCGGCACCTCGTTTTGATTTTCAATCTGCACACCGAGTTTGGCCTGATCGTTCAATTGGGCCACTACGGACGCTGTAACTTCGTCGAGTATCAAGTCCCTTGCCTCAGTTAACCTCGGTTCGGAGTCCGATGGTATTACAGCATAGCACGGCCCTTGTCAATTATGTCGATGTCCAGCGAAAAGGTCCGGTTAAGTGCTCAGGGAAAATGTCAATTAGTCCTGTCCTGAGCGGATAGGTAAGCGGCCCGTCTGGCAGTCCGGTTGACGGGCGGAGCTGGCAGTTCCACGTACTTCCTGACCGTGTTTCGGGAAATACCCAGGTCCCTGGCGATGCCCCGTAGGGAGACACCCTGAAGCCTGGCGTGGTGAATGGCTTTCCAAAGGGCCTGCTTGCGCGGGGTAGCCTCCCGGGGCGGTGGAGCATCGGGCCTGCGGGGTTCAGCGTCCTCCTGGCGCTGGGGGACAGCAGCTTCCAGGGCGGCCAGGCGCTGGAGTTGCAATCTGGTGAGGCCGTGCCGTGCCAGGTTCCTGACCACCTGGGCCATCTCCGGGGTGGGCGCCAGCGCGCCGTTGGAAGCTCTCAAGGCGCCGGGCCTGGGCGGAGCTTCCTGGTGGGCGATCACTTCCCCCTGATACTGGACCATCAGTTGTCCGTCGCTTTGCTCCAGGACCTCCACCTTGGCCCCGGCATAGCTGGGCCGTTCCTCACTGGGAAGCAACTGCAGGGTACGCCACTGGAACTTAACGGTGTTGTCCCTGGCCACCTGGCGGGTGTGCTTGAAGCAGAGGACGCGTTCCAGGGACAGGGATGAGTCCAAGGAGCGGTAGGCTACCTGGGCCTGCTGGGCCGGGACGCGGAACTGCTGGTTGAACCGGGGCAGAAAGTCCTGCAGCACGGCGTTGGCCTGGTCGATGGTGGCGGCGCCCGCCAGCCTTAGTTCGCTGACCAGCCGGTCCTGGAAGGTGCCCGCCATTCGCTCTACCCGGCCCTTGGCCTAGGGAGAACGGGCGAAGACCTGCTCAATGCCCAGTTCCTGCATGGCTCGGCTGAAGTGGGTGGCTTCCACCGGCGGCTGGATATGGCGGGGCTTTCCGGCAAACTTGAAGACCCCGTGCCGGTCGCCGTAGAGGGCCAGGGGGAGCCCGTAGCGACGGATGACCCCTTCCATAAGTTGGAAGTAGCCCCGGGTGTCCTCCCCAGGCTGGAAGACGGCGTTGGCGACCGTACCGGTGGCATCATCCACGGCCAGCAGCAGAACGAACCGGGGTCCCCGCTCCTCCGGCCAGGCATGGTGGCTGCCGTCGATCTGCAGGAGCATGCCCTCCCGGGGCATCCGCTCACGCCGTACCCGGTGTTTGGGTGGACGGTGCCGCCTGGCGCTGGGCAGGCCGTGGCGGTTGAGGAGGCGGCTTACCGTCTGGCGGCTCAGGTGAATGTCCTCCCGTTCCGCCAGGACCTCGGCCAGGTGGCTGTGGTTGAAGCCGGCGTATTTCTCGCAGGCCAGGATGACCACGGCGGAGGCGACCTCTTCGGGAATGGTGTTGCGGGGCTGGCGGCCTCGGTTGCCGTGGACCAGTGCGGCGGCCCCGTCCCTCCGGTAGGCCGCCAGGACTCGCCGGACCTGGCGTTCACTGATCCCCAGAAGTTCGGCCGCCTGAGACCTGGGTAGTTGATATTCCATCACACTGTTGAGTACCTGGAGTCTGGCTTGCTCTCTCTGGTTCAATGTCACGTCCTTCATAGGCGGACATTTTCCCTGAGCAGTTCAAGCGGTCATTATCGTAGAGCAATGACAAAAATTACAGGTTGGAATTGAGCCACCCCGGTAGCGAGGGCATCATCGCCGGACACTCGGCGGAGGTGCCTGCAAGAGTTGCTAAGAGGTGGACACGTGAAACAGATTTACGAGATGAAAGGACGGGGTCATTCGGCCCGGGCCATCGCCCGGGAGTTGGGTCTGGCCCGGAACACGGTGCTCAAGTATTTGAATTCGCCGGACTCAATAGTTCCCAAGCCGCGACAGCCGCGGGGATCGAAGCTGGACCCCCACACCGGGTACATCGACCAGCGGCTGTCGGAGGGACTGGAGAACTGTGTGGTCCTGCTGCGGGAACTCCGGTCCCGGGGATACGATGGGAGCTACACGATCCTCGCGGATTACGTGCGTCCCCGCCGCCACCAGCGCCAGCTCCAAGCGACGGTACGGTTCGAGACGGCGCCTGGAGATCAGGCCCAGGTGGACTGGGGCAGCCTGGCGTACATCGGCGCCGATGGCCGGAAGCACCGCATCTGGGTGTTCGTGATGGTGCTGAGTCGGTCGAGGGCCTACTACGTGGAACTGGTGCGCCGTGCCGACACCGCCGCCTTCATTCAGTGCCACGTGAACGCCTTCGAGTACTTGGGAGGCATGCCTCGCCGTTGCCTCTACGACAATGCCAAGGTGGTCACCTTGGGCCGGGACCAGGATGGCCAGGTGGAGTGGAACCTGCGGATGCTGGACTTCTCCCGGCGGGTGGGCTTCGAGCTGAAGCTGTGCCAGCCCTACCGGGCCCAGACGAAGGGGAAAGTAGAGAGTGGGGTGAAGTATGTCCGAGGCAACCTGTGGCCCAGCGTACGCTTCACCGACGACGCGGATCTCAACCGGCAGACCCTGGAGTGGTGCGACCAGGTGGCCAACGTCAGGGAACACGGGACAACCCATCGTGTTCCCCGGGACATGCTGGCGGAGGAGCTTCCCCATCTGGGCAAGCTGCCCGAGGAGAGGGGCCTGGCTCCCTATCTGCGGGAGGACCACACCGTGGCTCGGGACGGCTACGTCAGTTGGGAAGGCTCCCGCTACGGGGTCCACTGGCAGTGGGCAAGGTCTACCGTGCAGGTAGGAGTGCGCGCTGGCACGGTGGAGATCTGGGCTGGCGATGGCCGCATCGCCACCCACCCCAGGGCCCAAAATCCGGGGCGGCGCTTCATCCTGCCCGGTCAATGGTCCGGCTTGCCCAAGGTGGATGGCCGTCCTCACAAGGAAGCGGTGGCGGTGCAGGCACCGGTGGGCGAGGTGGAACGCCGTTCCCTGGATGTGTACGAGCTGGCCGCGGGAGGTGCGCGATGACCACCATCGCCCTGGAACAGGTCCGCCAGCATCTTCAGACCCTGGGCCTGAAGCAGGCCGTGGAAGCCCTGGACAACTCCCTGGACGCCGCTGCCAGCAAGCAGTTGCCCTACCCTGAGGTGATGGCTGAACTGCTGGGAGTTGAAGTAGCCGCCCGCCGGGAACGGTACCTCACCACTCGGACCAGGCTGGCACACCTGCCCTTCCAGCGGACCCTGGAACAGTTCGACTTCGGCTTCCAGCCCTCCATTGACGAGCGGCTGGTGAAGGAACTGGCCAACCTGGCCTTCGTCACCGAGGCCACCAACATTCTCCTCCTGGGTCCGCCGGGCGTGGGCAAGACCCATCTGGCCATTGCCCTGGCCCTCAAGGCCATCGGGCAGGGCCTGGGCGCCTACTTCGTGCGGGCCTACGACCTGATGGAGGACCTGAGGAAGGCCCGTATCGAACACAACCTGGACCGGCGGATGAAGGTGTACCTCGCCCCCAAGGTGCTGATTGTGGACGAGTTCGGCATCTGGCCCTATGACCGAGAATCGGCCACCGCCTTCTTCACTCTGGTGTCGGCCCGCTACGAGCGTGGCAGCATCATCCTCACCTCCAACAAGGGCTTCGGCGAGTGGGGTGAATGCTGGGAGACAGCGTCATAGCTGCGGCCATACTGGACCGGCTGCTGCACCACAGCCACGTGCTGAACATCAGGGGCGAGAGCTACCGGCTCAGGGAGAAGCGGCAGGCCGGCCTGTTCCCGTCCCAGCAACTGCTCAACTCTCCATCGGAGGAGACCGGCGCCAACTACACAGGCTGACAAAATCATTGGAAAGCTACCGGGGTGGCTCAATTCCAACCTGTAATTTTTGTCATTGCTCTACGATAATGACCGCTTGAACTGCTCAGGGAAAATGTCCGCCTATGAAGGACGTGACATTGAACCAGAGAGAGCAAGCCAGACTCCAGGTACTCAACAGTGTGATGGAATATCAACTACCCAGGTCTCAGGCGGCCGAACTTCTGGGGATCAGTGAACGCCAGGTCCGGCGAGTCCTGGCGGCCTACCGGAGGGACGGGGCCGCCGCACTGGTCCACGGCAACCGAGGCCGCCAGCCCCGCAACACCATTCCCGAAGAGGTCGCCTCCGCCGTGGTCATCCTGGCCTGCGAGAAATACGCCGGCTTCAACCACAGCCACCTGGCCGAGGTCCTGGCGGAACGGGAGGACATTCACCTGAGCCGCCAGACGGTAAGCCGCCTCCTCAACCGCCACGGCCTGCCCAGCGCCAGGCGGCACCGTCCACCCAAACACCGGGTACGGCGTGAGCGGATGCCCCGGGAGGGCATGCTCCTGCAGATCGACGGCAGCCACCATGCCTGGCCGGAGGAGCGGGGACCCCGGTTCGTTCTGCTGCTGGCCGTGGATGATGCCACCGGTACGGTCGCCAACGCCGTCTTCCAGCCTGGGGAGGACACCCGGGGCTACTTCCAACTTATGGAAGGGGTCATCCGTCGCTACGGGCTCCCCCTGGCCCTCTACGGCGACCGGCACGGGGTCTTCAAGTTTGCCGGAAAGCCCCGCCATATCCAGCCGCCGGTGGAAGCCACCCACTTCAGCCGAGCCATGCAGGAACTGGGCATTGAGCAGGTCTTCGCCCGTTCTCCCTAGGCCAAGGGCCGGGTAGAGCGAATGGCGGGCACCTTCCAGGACCGGCTGGTCAGCGAACTAAGGCTGGCGGGCGCCGCCACCATCGACCAGGCCAACGCCGTGCTGCAGGACTTTCTGCCCCGGTTCAACCAGCAGTTCCGCGTCCCGGCCCAGCAGGCCCAGGTAGCCTACCGCTCCTTGGACTCATCCCTGTCCCTGGAACGCGTCCTCTGCTTCAAGCACACCCGCCAGGTGGCCAGGGACAACACCGTTAAGTTCCAGTGGCGTACCCTGCAGTTGCTTCCCAGTGAGGAACGGCCCAGCTATGCCGGGGCCAAGGTGGAGGTCCTGGAGCAAAGCGACGGACAACTGATGGTCCAGTATCAGGGGGAAGTGATCGCCCACCAGGAAGCTCCGCCCAGGCCCGGCGCCTTGAGAGCTTCCAACGGCGCGCTGGCGCCCACCCCGGAGATGGCCCAGGTGGTCAGGAACCTGGCACGGCACGGCCTCACCAGATTGCAACTCCAGCGCCTGGCCGCCCTGGAAGCTGCTGTCCCCCAGCGCCAGGAGGACGCTGAACCCCGCAGGCCCGATGCTCCACCGCCCCGGGAGGCTACCCCGCGCAAGCAGGCCCTTTGGAAAGCCATTCACCACGCCAGGCTTCAGGGTGTCTCCCTACGGGGCATCGCCAGGGACCTGGGTATTTCCCGAAACACGGTCAGGAAGTACGTGGAACTGCCAGCTCCGCCCGTCAACCGGACTGCCAGACGGGCCGCTTACCTATCCGCTCAGGACAGGACTAATTGACATTTTCCCTGAGCACTTAACCGGACCTTTTCGCTGGACATCGACATAATTTTTGGCTCATTTTAAGTCCGTTAATAACACAAGCTGATCAGTGGCTCTACGCGGACGCTCCCGGTCAGGTGCCCTGACGTCATAGCCGCCCGAATCTAGTGGAGCGAAATGGGCCCAGTGGTCGTGTATCCCTTGGAGTAAGGGGTTGAAGTCAGACCTTGGCGGGATTGTTCATCCCAACATTGCTCCGCGGAAATCCTGCTCATTCATGATGCGGAAGGGGAGGTCTCCGTCCATCATCAGGAGGGATCTATCCCGGGCGACGAGGATATCGGCATTTCCCGCCACGCCTAGGTTTATGAACATCTGGTCCTCCGGGTCGCTGCACCTGGGAGTGTGGGCCATGTCTTCCCAGGGGACCATTTCCCAATTCCGCTCGTAGGGTCTGAGGCAGTTCTGGACGAACCTTTGAGCTTGGAGCGGCTTGGGGGTGGGGCTCCACTCCAAGAGCTTCCTTCTGATCTCCTGGATAGTCCTGTCGTTTACTAAGGGTACAGCGAGGCCTTGATCCCATAGTTTGACCATCCAATGGCAGTCCCTTCCGGGGTTGGCGAGAATGGGGAGGAGTACGCTGCTGTCGACCACCATGCGGATCTGCGTTGGTGGGGATGGGTGAAGAGGGGATGGCTCCTGCGGAGTCTCGCTCACGTGGCGCTGCCACGCAGGGCTTCTTGGAGTTGCTCTTCCGCCATCCTGCCGGCGCTCTGGAAGTACCGGGTGGCCTCTGCTGGGTTACCCGACTCCCGGTGGGCGAATCCTAGATTGCTGTGATACATGGGGCTGGTGGAGTCCAGTTGGATGGCGCTCATGAAGCAGGCTAGGGCGGTTTCCGGGAATCCTGCCTCGAGGAAAAGGACTCCCATGTTATTGTGGTGCGCGGGGTCGCCGGGCGCCAGCCTGATGGCTGCGGCCAAGTCTTGGTAAGCCTCCAAGTACTGGCCTTGCTCGATGTGCACTAGGGCCCGGTTCCCGTAGGCTGTGTCCAGGTCCTCCTGATGCAGGACCGCTTGGCTGAGGTAATGCCCGGCCCGCTCTAGGTCCCCGATCTCCAGGTACATGGCACCGATATTGTTGTGGAGCATGGCCATGTTTGGGTCCTGCCTGACCGCGCCGCGAAGCTGCCGGAAGGCCCGTGGTATGTCTCCCATGTCGAGATAGCGGAGGCCGAGATCATTTCGTTCTAGGGCAGGGTTGTATCCGGGGGGGATGTGGTGGACTCTCACGGCCCTTTCTAGGCGGGCTAGTTTTGTGAGCATGCGCTCCCGGTCCTCCGCGTTCATGTTGGAATGCCGGAGACGATTTTCCCAGCCGGTCCAGTCATGGGGAGGCTCCGGCGCGATGCCGTGATCCAGCTTCTCCCCCGTGGTCCTGGGAAGCAGCCGGTAATTGTAGTCGTGGACATTTTGCATCGTATTGCTCCGAAATGCAGGGATGCTTGATGGGGATTTTAACACTTTCGCCCTTGGGGCTAGAGAGTGGTAAGGGGCGGTGCTTGGGTGATCAACGTAACGACGATTACAGGACTGGCGAGCACTCAACGGTCTGGAACAGGAGATCTATTTCCCCTAAACTAAAGCCATGGTGAAATGTACATGTCGCCAGACCATGTCGTCGATGCTCACCCCGTTGGGGCTTAAAGACGGTATAAGGTGCTGTGGAGTCTTTTCGCTCGTCGCCAAGATGCCCTAAATGTATATCCCACCTTGGCATTGCAGCCTGTCTCATAAGGCGACACATGGACTCCCCGTAGACCGGCGTCGCGGCAAATTCACCGGCTGTGGGCGTAAAAGGGATTGGACAGCCATGACAACCGGTTAGCAGTCGGTCGGGTGACTATGGGATGGGAGCGGTTTGCCGATGGAGGTACGGGGGTAAACCGGCCGCCGGGTACGCCATATACGCCACAGAGTCCGCAGGTTGAAGGCGATGGCCCGGTCCAGTCGCTCCAACAGTTTGGCCAGTTCCTCGGCATCGTAACTGCGGCAGGACGATGCGTTGGCCGCCACCTTGGTCTCGTCCACCGCCTGCACCGCCAGGTCCACCAGATCCATCGCCACTGCCGTACGCACTGTTCGCTTTAGGATACCTCTCATTGCTTGGCGATGGTCCTTGTAGAACCGCCACAGGGTGTTGTGGTCCGGATGCTGCCAGCCGGTAATCCATAAATAGGGAATCTGGTCCCGGCAGGCCGCCTCCAGCTTTCGGCTGGAGCGAATTCCGGTAACGAAGCCAAACAGCCAGACGCTGAGTAGTGCCCGGGGATGATAGGCTGGTGCTCCTAGCGATTCGCCCTCTATCTCCACGCCGAGTTCCCTCCAGGCCTCGCGGTCTAGGGAGTCGACGAACTCGGCCACGAAATGGACTGGATGATCCAAGGACAACAACTCATCAAGAGACGGCGGCAACAGCTAGGCCTGCTCACGGGGCATGTCTCGAAGCGGCACCCTCTCGACTCCTATCGCATCGTCTCCCTATAGTGTACACGCCATCTTGCCTGCCGACTTCTGAGACAGGCTGTTTAGTATAGGAGCATCGACCGGTTGGGATAGCCGTAGCCGTGGGTATGGGCGTGGCGGTTGGGGTAGCCGTGCGCATCGGCAAAGCCGTGGCGGTCGGGGTCAGGCCCCTGGTCGGCGTCGCCGGTTCTGCGGTGCGAGTTGCTTGAACACTTGTCTCCGCCGTCAATTCGACGTCCGGCGTTTTAGGCTGCTCATCACGGCAGGCTATGACCGCCAACAGAATTACTGCCAGTGCCATAGCAAGCTTGATGCCTCCCATATCATTTCTCCTGTACGCCCTCATGTTAGACCAGCCCGGCGGATAAGCTCTTGGAACCATTTCATCCATCAGTTAGCATTTGAGGTGTCTTGAAAGACTAATATGGTAGGAACCTCATCGTTGTCTCCTTTCTGCAATTGCAAAAAAGGCGGCAGGCCAAACCCGCCGCAAATTATTAACGACAGCGGTCACACAGGAGTTGGTCTGGCATGGGTGGAAAACCCTGGCTGCGTACCCGAAACCACCGGGCTTGAGCTCAACGCGCCGCAACTGTCGCAGATTCTTGTCGGAAACTTTGCGCTCGATTCCCTATTGCGCGGCCCACCTATCTCTCTGTAGCTACTGTCGCATACGGGAATCCAGTTACCGTTTGAATTTTGAGCAGACCACCAGGGCCCACGGGCCTGCGGAGGCCCTAGCAGTCAAACGCCGCAAAAGTCGAGAGCAGGGTCAAGAATGGGCATGATGGCAACCTCCACGTCAAACTAAAGTCTGTTACGGGAGGGTTGCTAACCCTTGATTGAAAGAGGGTGTATCGTTCGTTTTTGGCGGTAAGGGGTCCAAGTCGTTAGGCTAACTGCCAAAAACGAACGATGTCCGATTTCCCTCTAGAGGACAGCCCTCCCGCCAATTTTCCAGGACCTTTGCCGGGTTCCGGAAACTTCACGGATCCGCCAAATGTTGCCGGGGCGGGGCAGCTTGCGGGAGGGTTGCCAGCCCACCGGAGGCTTCGATATCCCCTCACCGCTCCTATCCTCATTCAAAACCCCCTCCCGCTGACATCCGGCTCCCGCCGAACCCATAGTACCAGATACAGTTACATTTAGGTAAACTTAATTTTCACTTGATAATCACCTATCTCATTGGCCGGTCTCTGCGAGTAAGGGTGCTTCACGGACCCGAGCAATGTCGAGGTTCATGTTTAGCTACCGATGATAGAAGATATTTCACCAAGTGATAACAGACCATTCCGTCGCTCCGCGTTCCGGTCCCACCTGGTGGGCAATCGCGATTTACGAGTAGGGCACCAAGGACATCATGGCAATCCGCAGAATGAGGTCTGCACCGGTAGGAGATGTTCGTGCATACTCTTGGGCAGCAGCCTCTGCCGGATATTCGTCTACCGCAACGACGGCTGAGCGTCAAGATGATCCGCTCCAATGGCTTGCTTCACCGGCTAGGTTTCCCAAGCTTCATTCCGGGCTGTCAATTACGGGTTAAAAATGAGCCAAAAATTATGTCGATGTCCAGCGAAAAGGTCCGGTTAAGTGCTCAGGGAAAATGTCAATTAGTCCTGTCCTGAGCGGATAGGTAAGCGGCCCGTCTGGCAGTCCGGTTGACGGGCGGAGCTGGCAGTTCCACGTACTTCCTGACCGTGTTTCGGGAAATACCCAGGTCCCTGGCGATGCCCCGTAGGGAGACACCCTGAAGCCTGGCGTGGTGAATGGCTTTCCAAAGGGCCTGCTTGCGCGGGGTAGCCTCCCGGGGCGGTGGAGCATCGGGCCTGCGGGGTTCAGCGTCCTCCTGGCGCTGGGGGACAGCAGCTTCCAGGGCGGCCAGGCGCTGGAGTTGCAATCTGGTGAGGCCGTGCCGTGCCAGGTTCCTGACCACCTGGGCCATCTCCGGGGTGGGCGCCAGCGCGCCGTTGGAAGCTCTCAAGGCGCCGGGCCTGGGCGGAGCTTCCTGGTGGGCGATCACTTCCCCCTGATACTGGACCATCAGTTGTCCGTCGCTTTGCTCCAGGACCTCCACCTTGGCCCCGGCATAGCTGGGCCGTTCCTCACTGGGAAGCAACTGCAGGGTACGCCACTGGAACTTAACGGTGTTGTCCCTGGCCACCTGGCGGGTGTGCTTGAAGCAGAGGACGCGTTCCAGGGACAGGGATGAGTCCAAGGAGCGGTAGGCTACCTGGGCCTGCTGGGCCGGGACGCGGAACTGCTGGTTGAACCGGGGCAGAAAGTCCTGCAGCACGGCGTTGGCCTGGTCGATGGTGGCGGCGCCCGCCAGCCTTAGTTCGCTGACCAGCCGGTCCTGGAAGGTGCCCGCCATTCGCTCTACCCGGCCCTTGGCCTAGGGAGAACGGGCGAAGACCTGCTCAATGCCCAGTTCCTGCATGGCTCGGCTGAAGTGGGTGGCTTCCACCGGCGGCTGGATATGGCGGGGCTTTCCGGCAAACTTGAAGACCCCGTGCCGGTCGCCGTAGAGGGCCAGGGGGAGCCCGTAGCGACGGATGACCCCTTCCATAAGTTGGAAGTAGCCCCGGGTGTCCTCCCCAGGCTGGAAGACGGCGTTGGCGACCGTACCGGTGGCATCATCCACGGCCAGCAGCAGAACGAACCGGGGTCCCCGCTCCTCCGGCCAGGCATGGTGGCTGCCGTCGATCTGCAGGAGCATGCCCTCCCGGGGCATCCGCTCACGCCGTACCCGGTGTTTGGGTGGACGGTGCCGCCTGGCGCTGGGCAGGCCGTGGCGGTTGAGGAGGCGGCTTACCGTCTGGCGGCTCAGGTGAATGTCCTCCCGTTCCGCCAGGACCTCGGCCAGGTGGCTGTGGTTGAAGCCGGCGTATTTCTCGCAGGCCAGGATGACCACGGCGGAGGCGACCTCTTCGGGAATGGTGTTGCGGGGCTGGCGGCCTCGGTTGCCGTGGACCAGTGCGGCGGCCCCGTCCCTCCGGTAGGCCGCCAGGACTCGCCGGACCTGGCGTTCACTGATCCCCAGAAGTTCGGCCGCCTGAGACCTGGGTAGTTGATATTCCATCACACTGTTGAGTACCTGGAGTCTGGCTTGCTCTCTCTGGTTCAATGTCACGTCCTTCATAGGCGGACATTTTCCCTGAGCAGTTCAAGCGGTCATTATCGTAGAGCAATGACAAAAATTACAGGTTGGAATTGAGCCACCCCGGTAGCTTTCCAATGATTTTGTCAGCCTGTGTAGTTGGCGCCGGTCTCCTCCGATGGAGAGTTGAGCAGTTGCTGGGACGGGAACAGGCCGGCCTGCCGCTTCTCCCTGAGCCGGTAGCTCTCGCCCCTGATGTTCAGCACGTGGCTGTGGTGCAGCAGCCGGTCCAGTATGGCCGCAGCTATGACGCTGTCTCCCAGCATTCACCCCACTCGCCGAAGCCCTTGTTGGAGGTGAGGATGATGCTGCCACGCTCGTAGCGGGCCGACACCAGAGTGAAGAAGGCGGTGGCCGATTCTCGGTCATAGGGCCAGATGCCGAACTCGTCCACAATCAGCACCTTGGGGGCGAGGTACACCTTCATCCGCCGGTCCAGGTTGTGTTCGATACGGGCCTTCCTCAGGTCCTCCATCAGGTCGTAGGCCCGCACGAAGTAGGCGCCCAGGCCCTGCCCGATGGCCTTGAGGGCCAGGGCAATGGCCAGATGGGTCTTGCCCACGCCCGGCGGACCCAGGAGGAGAATGTTGGTGGCCTCGGTGACGAAGGCCAGGTTGGCCAGTTCCTTCACCAGCCGCTCGTCAATGGAGGGCTGGAAGCCGAAGTCGAACTGTTCCAGGGTCCGCTGGAAGGGCAGGTGTGCCAGCCTGGTCCGAGTGGTGAGGTACCGTTCCCGGCGGGCGGCTACTTCAACTCCCAGCAGTTCAGCCATCACCTCAGGGTAGGGCAACTGCTTGCTGGCAGCGGCGTCCAGGGAGTTGTCCAGGGCTTCCACGGCCTGCTTCAGGCCCAGGGTCTGAAGATGCTGGCGGACCTGTTCCAGGGCGATGGTGGTCATCGCGCACCTCCCGCGGCCAGCTCGTACACATCCAGGGAACGGCGTTCCACCTCGCCCACCGGTGCCTGCACCGCCACCGCTTCCTTGTGAGGACGGCCATCCACCTTGGGCAAGCCGGACCATTGACCGGGCAGGATGAAGCGCCGCCCCGGATTTTGGGCCCTGGGGTGGGTGGCGATGCGGCCATCGCCAGCCCAGATCTCCACCGTGCCAGCGCGCACTCCTACCTGCACGGTAGACCTTGCCCACTGCCAGTGGACCCCGTAGCGGGAGCCTTCCCAACTGACGTAGCCGTCCCGAGCCACGGTGTGGTCCTCCCGCAGATAGGGAGCCAGGCCCCTCTCCTCGGGCAGCTTGCCCAGATGGGGAAGCTCCTCCGCCAGCATGTCCCGGGGAACACGATGGGTTGTCCCGTGTTCCCTGACGTTGGCCACCTGGTCGCACCACTCCAGGGTCTGCCGGTTGAGATCCGCGTCGTCGGTGAAGCGTACGCTGGGCCACAGGTTGCCTCGGACATACTTCACCCCACTCTCTACTTTCCCCTTCGTCTGGGCCCGGTAGGGCTGGCACAGCTTCAGCTCGAAGCCCACCCGCCGGGAGAAGTCCAGCATCCGCAGGTTCCACTCCACCTGGCCATCCTGGTCCCGGCCCAAGGTGACCACCTTGGCATTGTCGTAGAGGCAACGGCGAGGCATGCCTCCCAAGTACTCGAAGGCGTTCACGTGGCACTGAATGAAGGCGGCGGTGTCGGCACGGCGCACCAGTTCCACGTAGTAGGCCCTCGACCGACTCAGCACCATCACGAACACCCAGATGCGGTGCTTCCGGCCATCGGCGCCGATGTACGCCAGGCTGCCCCAGTCCACCTGGGCCTGCTCCCCAGGCCCAGTGTCGAAGCGCACCGTCGCCTTGGGCTGACGGCTGCGCCTCCGAGGACGCATATAGTCCGCCAGGATGGTGTAGCTCCCGTCGTACCCCAGAGCCTGCAACTCCCGTTGCAACACCCGGCAGTTCTCCAACCCTTCCGACATCCGTCGGTCAATGTATTCCAGGTACGGGTCCAGCTTCGAACCCCGCGGCGCTCGCGGCTTGGGCCGCATCGCATCAGGCGTCCTCAGGTACCGCCGCACCGTGTTCCGGGCTATGCCCAGGTCATCGGCTATCCCTCGGATCGAACAGCCCGTCCCTTTCTTCTCGTATATCTCTTTCACGTCTCCCACCTTTATCAATCTCTCTGCGGCACCTCCACGGAGTCTCCGTAGATGATGCCCTTCTTCTCAAGTGGGTCAACTCCATTCCGTAACTTTCGTTCACTTTAACCCCGTAACTAACACAGGCGGGGGAAGGATACCGTCGGATTGCATCAGGCACCGGCCTTTCGGGAAACACTGTCCGCAAGTACCTGACCTCGGCTAAAGCCGAGGGTATCGCACGGGAGGGGCCCGTTCCCACCGATGATCAACTCTGCCGGTTGGCGGTCATCGGCCAGCCGGGCCCGCGTGAGGCGGAGGCGCCCAGCGAGGACCTGCTGGCTCCGTGGGCGGACCAGATCTACCAGTGGCTCACCGGCGACCGGCTGCAGATGACCCGCATCCACGAGTTGCTGCTGAGGCGGGGTTGTCCAGTGTCGTACCAGTCGTTGCGGCGCTTCATCCAGAAACGCAACTGGAGCAGGCGCAGCAGGACCACCGTGCGGATGGAGGACACGGCTCCCGGTGAAGTGGCCGAGGTGGACTTCGGCCGGTTGGGCCTGATCCACGATCTTGACACGGGCCGCCGCCGCACGGTGTGGGCGTTGATCGTGGTGCTGGCCTACTCCAGGCATTCCTTCGTCTGGCCCACCCACGGCTGTCAAGGGCGGCGATAAAATGTACCACTGTGGCGGAGGAATTGTGTACCATTTGGAGGATGAACAGTGGTTGCAGGGGAGGCAAGCTAAGGCAATTATGGCGGGGGATGGAGAGGGTTTCGGTTTGGGCTAGAGGTTGTCCGGTCCGGGTGAAGTTTCCGGTGCAGCGGTCTCCCTGCTGCGCTTGAGGCGGTAGCTCTCCCCGTTCATCTCCAGTATGTGGACGTGGTGGGTGAGGCGGTCCAGCAATGCGCCGGTGAGGCGCTCCGATCCGAACACCTCGGTCCATTCGTCGAAGGGGAGGTTGGTGGTCACCAGTACCGAGCCCCGCTCGTAGCGCTGGCTGAAGACCTCGAAGAGGAGTTCCGCCCCGGTGCGGGAAAGCGGCACGAAGCCCAGTTCGTCGATGATCAGCAGCTTGAGCCGGGACAGTTGCCTTTGCAGGTTGAGCAGCCGTCTTTCGTCCCTGGCCTACATCATCTCGTGCACCAAGCCGGCGGCGGTGGTGAATCCCACCGACATCCCCCGCTGGCAGGCAGCCAAGCCCAGCCCGAGAGCCACGTGGGTCTTGCCGGTGCCGCTGTTGCCGACGGCGATGACGTTCTCCCGGCGCTCGATGTATTCACAGCGGGCCAGTTCCATCACCAGTTGCTTGTTCACCGAGGGGATGGCGGGGAAGTCGAAGGTGTCCAGGCTCTTGACTGCCGGGAACCGGGCCGCCCGGACCCGCCGCTCCACCATGCGCCGGTGACGGTCGATAAGCTCCAGTTCTGCGAGACGGAGCAGGTACTCCGGGTGGTCCACACCTTCGGCGGCGCACCGGGCCGCCGTCTTTCCGTACTCCCTGAGAAAGCTGGGCAGCTTCAACTCCTTCAGGTGGTGCTCCAAGAGCAGCGTGGACTTGCTGTTCATGACGCCCTCCCCGTCAGCAGGGTCATGTAGTCCCCGGCGTAGGTGGTGCTGACCTTCACCCGCGGCAGGTAGGAGTACAGCTCCAGGTCCAGCCGGGGCGGCCGTCCCTCCAGCCGGCACAGCACCAAGTGCTTCACTGCATCGAAGCTGACGGCTCCCAATCTGATGGCATCTCTCACGGCGTGATGCACCTCCCGGTGGGAGAAATGTTCCAGCAGCCTGAGCACCTGCACAAACTCCCGCTTGCCCCGTCGTCCCATGCGTGACTCCAGCAACCGGCGCAGGGTGCCGAACTCGTCAGGGAGGTCCCATCCCTGGAGGGGCGCAGCCTGGTCCAGGGCGCCCGTCTTCTGCTCCAGCAGCGGCAAATAGTGGATGGGATCGAAGACGAAGTCGTCCCGCTGGTAGGAGCGGGGATGCCTGGCGATCACCCCAGAGCCGCAGCTGATGACCACCCGGTCCACGTAGCCCCGCACCAGAACGTCCCGGTGCCCGTAGGCCACCGGCACCGAATAGTCGTTGGTCCGGTACCGGACCAGGGACAGGGAACTCACCCGGCCTGCCTGCTTCTCGCAGGCATCGTAGGGCGCCGGTGGCAGGGGCAGCAGCGCCTCCAGGTCCCGCTCCATTCGCTGTCCGATGGTCTCGCTGTGGCCTCTGAGCCTGTCGTCCATCCGCTCCAGACAACGCCGTTCCAGGAAGGCATTCAATGCCTCAAAGCTCTCGAAGGACGGGATGGGCACCAGGAAGTTGCGCCGCATGTATCCCACCAGTCCCTCGACCTTTCCTTTGTCGTTGCCCTTTCCGGGACGCCCGAACCGGTCCTCGAACAGGTAGTGGGACTGGACCTCGGTGAAGGCACGGGTGCGTGTACGCTGTCCGTCTCCCAGTATCTTGGCCACCGCCAGCCTGGTGTTGTGATAGAGAATAATCTGCGGCACGCCGCCCAGGAAGGCGAAGGCCGAGACGTGTCCGTCCAGGAAGGCCTCGGTGGTCTCGGCGGGGTAGGCCTTGACGAAGCATCCGTCGCTGTGAGGCAGGTCCAGGGCGAAGCAGTGGGCCTTCTGCTCCACGCCGCCGATGACCACCAGGGCCTCGCCGAAATCGCACTGGGCGTGGCCTGGCGGGTGGGACAACGGCACGAACATCTCCTTCGTCCGGCGGCGATGCTCCCTTACGTAGTCCTTGACGATGGTGTACTGGCCGTCGAACCCGTACTCGTCCCTGAGCCGCTCGAATATGCGCTTGGCCGTGTGGCGCTGCTTCCTGGGGACCTTGTGATCGTCTTCGAGGATGCGGTCGATGATACCGGTAAATGGCTCCAGCTTGGGGCGCCGGGGCCTGGTCTGCCTCCGGTAGCCCGGAGGGACGGAGTAGGCCAGCATCTTCCGTACAGTGTCCCGGTGCAGCCCGAACATCCGGGAGGCTTCCCGAATGCTCATGCCCTCCACCATCACCGCCCTGCGGACCCGCAGATACGATTCCACTTGGTACATTCCTGGCACCATCCATGGGGTCGAAAATGCCCCTATGAATGGCGGCGGACGGTACACTTTTCAACCGCCAAATTGTCGATGTCCAGCAAGAACGTCCTGACTAACTGGCCAGCAGAAATGTCACATTCACTACATGGAGAATGTGACTTTGACCCCGAAAGAACAAACCAGGCTTCAGGTCCTCAACAGCTTCCTCGCGGAGCACACTACCCTGGACCAAGCGGCTGAACTGATGGGCGTCAGCCCGCGCCACGCCCGGCGCATTGTGACCGCCTACCAGGATAGAGGCGCCGCCGCCCTAGCCCACGGTCTCCGGGGCCGCAGACCGACCAACGCCACGCCCAATGCCGTGGTGTCCGACGTGGTCCACCTGGCCCGCACCACCTACAAAGGCGCCAACCACTCCCATCTAAGCGAGTTGCTTGCCGAACGCGAGGGTATCGTCATCGGCAGGACCACCCTGCGGCGGATCCTGGTAAGCGCCGGATTGAAAAGTCCTCGGCGACGACGCCTACCGAAACACCGGGTGCGCCGGCAGCGGATGCCTCGGGAGGGTATGCTGGTCCAGTTGGACGGCAGCTATCACCGGTGGCTGGGCGACGACGGCCCCCGGTTCACCCTGCTTATCGCGGTGGATGATGCCACCGGCGCCGTGGTCAATGCTCTCTTCTGCGGCCAGGAGGATGCCCACAACTACTTCCTGCTCATGCAGGGCTTACTGCGCCGCCGCGGTATGCTCCTGACCCTCTACGCCGACCGCCACCCGGTCTTCAAGCACAAGTCGGAGTATCAACCCGCCGGCACGCCCACCCAGTTCGGCAAGGCAATGGATGAGCTGGGTATCCAGATGATATTCGCCTTGTCGCCCCAGGCCAAGGGACGGGTAGAGCGGACGGCTGGCACCTTCCAGGACCGGCTGATCACCGAACTTCGGCTGGCTGAGGCCACCACCATGGAACAGGCCAATGCCGTGCTCCGGCAGTTTCTGCCCCGGTTCAACCGGCGGTTCCAAGTGCCGGCCCAGTGTTCCGGGCTTGCTTTCCGGTCCCTGCAGCCGGACCTTCGCCTGGAACAAGTCCTGTGCTTCAAGCACCGCAGGAGGGTGGCCAGGGACAACACCGTCAGGTTCCAGAAGCGGACTCTGCAACTGCTCCCCAGCCTGGAACGACCCAGCTATGCCGGGGCCCAGGTGGTGATCCTGGAAGGACTGGACGGCCGATTGTCGGTGCAGCATGATGGACGCATCATCGCTGCCCAGGAAGCTCCTCCCAGCCCAGGCACTCTCCGCAGAACCCGAGGTTCTCTTCCATCCGCACCTGTCCACAGTCCCGATCCAGGACTCCCGTCACCGGCTTCGGCGAGCACTCAGGAAATGCTCAACTCCCAAGTCTGTCCAGAAGGTGACCACACCGTCTCGGTGGATGATACTCCTACCGGTGAGCTGCAGGTATTCCCGTCACCTGGAAAACCGACCTTCCTGCAGAGGGAACGATGGAAGGCGGTGCAGCAGACCAAGCTCAGGGGGCTGTCGATCCGGGGCATGGCCAGGGAGTTGGGCATTCACCGCAACACCGTGCGGAAATACATCGATGCTGAGAGTCCGCCGATGCGTCGGTCTCCGGCTGCATCGACCGAGACGAGATCTGATACCATCACAGAGTCGGCAGGTGACATTTCTCCTGAACAGTTGAACGGACATTCTTCCTGAACTACGACAGCCAAATGTCAGTCGGTCAATCCGCCTGCACGGTCCAATTTACCTCCGCCGATTACACTCGGCGTGGGCGCCAGAATCATACGTTGACGCACATCCCTTACGCTCATCTTCCACTGTTGGAGAAACCGGTCTATATCTCTCATGCCCATCACAACTACCCTCCCCTGGTTCCAAGACAGGCTAACCCAGTTGCTCCAAGAATTTACCCCTTGTTTCTGCGCATTTCACCTTGGCTTCGGTTTAGACAAACAAAAGCCTCGGCACCCTGGCGTCGGAGCTGTGCTTTTGGGAGCGTGATATTTATATTAGTGCATTTTCACTATAGGTTCACCTCCCCATCAACTACGTGGGAGGGATAACATAAATAATTCTGCGACATTAACCTTGCTGATAATGAATCCCTATAATGGAGCAGAACGCTACCCATTTGGATGAGATTTGCTTGATGACGCTAATTCTACAGGTCATCGGTACCGAGAGTTCATGGGACTTCTCGTGGTAGTCCGTACTGGTCGCTGTGGCCCTGTATCTGGTGTTGCCGGTGTTGGTCCCTTGCGGGGTGGGGGGCATGTGCGGCGCGAGTATGGCGGGTGTGACGCGGACGTGGGGCGGATGGATAGGTGCCGGATTCGGTATCTTGGGGCGGGTGGCGTCCTATGCTATATGGGACTGGTTCGCGGGCCAGTATGCCAGCGGTTGCTATCCGCGCGATGATTGGGTCTACGAACTGCGGGATGCTCTGGAGGGCTGGATACTTCCCGTCGTGTTCACGCTGCTTGCCGGGTCGGGAACCTGGGGTTTGTGTTGGTGGCGGAACAAGCGGTGAGGCGAGCGGATAAGAAGACATTCTTGAGTCGCAACGTGCGGATGCAACGAATAGCCCGGTTCCTGCTGTGGTTTGGGTTGAGTTTGTTCTGCCTCGGCTTAATCGGCATGTGGGTGTCGTGCGCTTCTGCCGTGATGGACATGGAACCAAAGCGGAACACGGGCGGAGCGATCAGCACATTACTGATCCTGGTTAGCCTGCTCGTGATTGCCGGTGGAGCTTTCTTGAAAGCGATTACCAGTTACGGCAGTGAGTGGGAAGAGGACGCCAATGAATAAGTTTATCATCTCCATTGCATCGGCTGGGATGGGCGCGGTTATCGCGCTTGCCCTCGTGTTTACGGGTTTGATCCCAGCCGTTGTTGCTTCGGTAGAGACGCATTACTTGGTCTGCGCAGATCGCAACCGCAATAACGTCATTGATAAGGATGAAGCCATTGACGTGATTGTTCTGTACATCAATGGCACGCCCCTCGTTACCGTTGCGGAGCAGATAAGCGACCATGACCCGCTGGCCGGGATAGACGCCTACTGTTAAACCGTGGCCCGTGGCTTAACGGGACCAGGTCGACATCTGTGTGTTCGTATTTTATGTTTCAAACGTCATTGGCCAGCTTCCCCAGCGAAGACCGACCAGTACAGCCCTTTATGGAGGTGACAGATGGGGCAAGCTGTAGCGCGCTCGGTTTCACCTCATCATAGAAATCTCAGTTAATCCGCCCCCATGGTTAAGGTAAATATTAATCGTCAGAAAACATCGGTATTCCCCTCATGCAAATACCCCACGGCCATTCTCTCAGGACAGTCGGTAGATGTAATGTTGCAGAAACCGCACTCCGCCAGGCTGGGAGCCTTCCCAGGAGGCGTTTTCGAAGCCAACCGGCGTATCATTCGGGACAGGGTCTCTATGAAGTCGTCGTCGACCGCAGATGCCGGGATGTCGACCACATGGTCGGTATAGACCACCTGACCGTCGAAGTGAACCCCGTGGTGTTGTTGGACTGCCTTAGGGACGGCGAACATGTAGGTCAATACCTGAATATTGTGGGAAGGACTGGGCTTTCCCGTCTTAATGTCAACTATTGTGCCTGAGTTGCCCTGTCTGGCGATCAGGTCGGGTTTGCCTCCCAGGGTGGCAGCAATGCCCTTGAGCGTGAATGCGTTGCTGTTCTCAGTTAACACAGAGAAACCTCTTCCCTCCCACTGTTCAACGGCTTCATGGAGTCTTGCGGTATGCTTCATCTGCCACATAGTCAGGTCGAGAGAGTTGGGAACCTGTTTCCAACTGCCGCTTTCGTGTTGGGCTTTGAACCATGCCGCCCATTCGCACGTGTTTTCTCCAGCCAACAGCTTTGTCAGCCAGGTTACCCAAAAGTAAGGCCCGTTTCTACGTAACTGTGTCATGTCTAACCTCTTGTCAATAGGAATTGAGAAAACGTCAAATGGTTGACCGCCTCACCCATACCTCCTGAAGATAAGTCTCTTTTCGTTACGCTCCAAAACCTCACCGCGGCGGGGAGGAGCGAACCGGATAAACTCACATGGAATCAGCCAGGCATTCTGGGTACTCCATGACCTAGTGTTGCCAACACTTCTGTTCCTTCCAACCTCACGCAGTTTCAAAGTCGCCGTGGATTTCCCTGCACAACTCTCAAGAACCGTGTTTCTGTGGCAGCGTGGATATGGGAACCTAGAGCTTAGTCACCTGAGCCTCCGGACCAACGCAGGTTAAATCATCTGAGGGAATCTCCGGATAAATGAGTGGTAACCGACTTATGTCGTGGTGAAACATCATCCCTAGTTGTCGTGTATGTCGGAGCACGAACGGCTCCGATGCCATACCACCGAGCCGATGACGAGACGTTGTAGAGTCCATAGTCATCTCCAGCATCCATTTTCGGCTCCCCATGTGCCATGTCCTGCTGAGATCATCATTTGCTCAGAAGGCAAATGAAAAGACCCGCCCCTGTTAGGAGCGGGTCTGCAAGTAGTACAATACCACCGCTTCACCTGTCCACATCAGGTGGCGCCACGACCCGGGGTGTTACCGCACCGCCGGGTCACTGTATGTGAAGAATGCTACCGGTGAATTAGGCGAATGTCAAACGGGCAACAATTGTGAACTTGACACAGCAGCCCTAAGCGGCTAGAGTCCCGTTCGCTACAGTCCTTTGTTCTTCAACTATGTGCGCCTTCCTTGGCGGGATGGGCAACACGCCCCTCGTTTGGCGCACATTAAGGACGGGGACTGTAGCGAGTAACCTATCCTTGCCGCGAGGGGCCCTCATGGATGCTCCCGGTCCGTCCTCCATTTGCCCCGAGGTCCCCTGCCAATTCGTCGGCATTCCCGAAACAATGGGAAATCAAGGGCGAATTTTTCTTACCATCCTCCGGTCTACCCCTCTTGTTGCTTGGACTTGTTCTCGCGGGAGTGAGCATCTGTGTCTGTTTGACATAACGATGCGACAGCTTCCTGTGCAATATTGTTGGCTCAGCCATGTCGCCTGTATTGGCTATTTTGGCAATTGTTAGTGGAATCATGTCGCAACGGTTGGTTTTCGTAGAGAAGGGGTTGCCGACGGCTCTGAAATAAGCCCGAGGCTTCTTGATTGAACTCGTGAGAAGGCGCCCCCGCGTCACGACATGAAGGCAATAGCGCTAGGCCTCTTGTAAGTTCGGTTGGAAGGCGAGGTGTTCTTGCCCTGGGTAACGGTTGACTCGAACGCCCAATCGGAGGAAGGCAAATGCACCAACAAGGAGGCACCATAAAACAAACGCTGGACAGCATCGCATCCCATGAATACGTTCTGCCGGCGATCCAGCGCGAGTTTGTCTGGCGGCCGGAACAGGTATGCAATCTGTTTGACAGCGTGATGCAGGGCTATCCCTTCGGCGAGTTCATGTTCTGGAGGGTTGAGTCCCAGAATTCCGGCCAGTACCGCTGGTACGATTTCGTACGGGAATACCACCAGCGCAACAACCCGCACTGTCCGGAACTCGGGCCAATCCACAATAAGCCTCTCACCGCCGTACTCGACGGCCAGCAGCGGTTGACCGCGTTCAACATAGGCCTGCGCGGTTCGATGGCCATCAAGCTGCCCTACAAGTGGTGGAATAGTTCGGATGCCTTTCCCAAGAGGGTGCTGGCACTTGACTTATTGGCGCCGCCGGATCCCGACGAAGAGGGCAGCCGTTACACCTTCGAGTTCGTCAATGAAGACCGCATCGGATTGCACGGTGATCGCTTGTGGTTCAGAGTGTCGGACATCATGAGCTTCTCTACGGAGAACCCTGCCCCAGATATGCAAGATTGGCTCTTTGACAGGGGCCTCGATACGGAGAGACATCGCTCGGCGTTTCGCATACTAAACCGACTCCACCAAGCAATCTGCGTCGAGCCGGTCGTCGCCTACTACGAGGAGAAGAGCCAGGATGTTGAGCGAGTGCTCAACATATTTATACGGTGCAACAGGGGTGGGACATCCCTTTCTTACTCCAACCTTCTCTTGAGCATCGCAGTGTCGCAGTGGGAAACCCTGGATGCCAGGAGGGAAGTCCATGGGCTGGTGGATGACATGAACAATGTCAGAGCAGGGCTGCTGTTCAATGCTGATTTCGTGCTGAAGGCAGGGCTCATGCTGACCGACATAGCCAGCGTCGGGTTCAGGGTGGAAAACTTCACCCACGAAAACATGGCCATTCTGGAGAGGAACTGGCCGAATATCCGCCAAGCGTTGCTGGAAACGGTGGAACTGATGGACAGTTTCGGTTTCGACAGCAGGACCATCCAGGCAACCAACTCGCTCCTGCCCATCGCCTACTACCTTTACAAGAAGGGAGCGCCCCGGGACTTTGAGACCAGCGACCATTACCTGAACGACCGCAGGATTATTCGGGGCTGGTTGACCCGTTCCATCCTCAAGGAGTCGGGAATATGGGGCAGCGGACTGGACACTTTGCTGACGGCGTTGCGGGAGGTGATACGCAATTCAAACGGGACCGAATTCCCGGCCGGGGAACTTCGCCGGGTGATGGCACAGAGGGGCAAGACGCTGAACTTTGTTGAGGAGGAGGTGGAAGACTTAGCGGACATGCGCCTGGGAGACCGGCGCATCTTCCCGTTGTTGACGATGCTGTTTCCTCATTTCGGGTCCCGGGACGGGTCCGACATCGACCACGTATTTCCAAAGAGCAGGTTTACGCCCAACCGTCTCAGCACTGCGGGAGTCGAGGTTGAGGACATCGACACATTCCGTGACCGGTGCGACCGCTTGGCGAACCTCCAGTTGCTGGACCGGTCCGTCAACAATGAGAAACGGGCCTCCTTGCCCGCTGACTGGCTGGATGTCCACTGCCCTGACGAGTTGGCCCGTCAGCACTACTGCGACCGTCATCTGCTGGGCGATGTCCCAAGGGAGATCAAGGACTTCACCGACTATTATTCAACCCGCCGGCAGCAACTCCGGGACCGTATCTCGGAAATGGTGAATACTGTATAACCCAGTATTTCACGGGAACGAACCCTGACACCCGGCGGCGGAAAATCCGCTGACGCTCGACCATCAAGGGCAATTACCACTGGACCTCGCTACGGAAAAGGCTCTCAATGTGGTCGTCCCATTCGTCGCAAACAAGAATAAAGCCTGTGTGCGAAGTCCTCCTTTACCGGGGGGACGCTGGCCCATCTCGACCTGATTCCATCGGTCATTGGACCCTTATGCCGCGACACTGAGAGGTGCACGTTGCCGGCATTGACTGAACTCATCGCCCACGCTCCTTGGCGGGAGGTGGTCACCTACCGGGATACCTGGCCTCACGAATACGTTCTCACCAAGAAAGACAACCAGCGAGAGTTGCTGGCCGCCGTCTGTGAAAGGTTTCGAGCCGGTGAGGGGGTCGCCTGCCGTTTCTTCCGCATGAACAACACCTACTTGTTCATCGGCGATTACAAGTACTGGCTGATGACCGACTACAACGACATCGACCCTTACAACGACGAGGGCGACTACGTCATCAACCGCGCCCATCTCTACAGGGACCGCCGCGACTTCGTCATCCAACCGGGTGATACTGGGAGGCCTGAGGACTACCCCGTGAATCCGGCGCGTTAAAATCAAGGGACTCAATGAGGGTGTTCATTGTCCGACAACGACACCTTGCCGGCTTTCCCCGACATACGAAAACATCGTGACGGATTGCTTCCGTCGAGGCTATCGCGTTTTTGTTCGCAGTGGTGCGACATCTCGCCGCTGAACCATTTCAGCCTGACCTATACCCATCAATACCCGTTTGAGTGAGTAAGACTTGTCAGGGTTGAAATCTAATTGGAGTCTGAAGAATTGGAAGTTGAAACCAGAGTACGCTATCGCCAGCCCTTATTATCGGGATATTTGAAGCACTTTAGGGCTTACACGCCAGAACGTGATTGCCCCGGAGAAAGTGCGGGCCAGCGGTAAGCCATACAGGATGTGGTTGAGTTAAGATGTATCTATTGTACTGAAGGGATTCGGTACGATAATGATATCTAAAGTGATAACTGATCAGCGATGTTCGGGTTATTGGAGCTAAATCAAGATAGGAGTTACGCAGTTGGTCTAATAGGATTCAATTCAAGGCATCAGAGGGGTATGCTTCTGGCAGCAGTAAAATCGTGAGGCGGTGAGTGGGAATGAACCCGGCACGAAGTGGACCTTTGGACTACATTGACTTCCTGGTGGCGGCGCAAAAGAGCTTTACGTGCACCGAGGCAGCCAGGTGCCAGCCTGAATCCGACCGGGTCCCGGCCCATGACGCCTTCACCCGCCTGCTGCGGAGACAGCCTCCCGATACCGAGGTGCTGTGGCGAGAGACCCGAGGGCTGGTGAAGCTGGAGGGCGGTGCTCTGGTCTTGGACGACACTACCTTGGACAAGCCTTACGCCAGGAAGATGGAACTGGTCACCCGGCACTGGAGCGGCAAACACCGCCGGGTGGTCTCCGGCATCAACCTGCTCACCCTGGTCTGGAGTGGTGGTCAATCCCTGATACCCTGCGATTTCCGCATCTACGATAAGCCCTTGAGTGGGAAGAACAAGAACGACTATTTCCGGGAGATGGTGGAGGTAGCTCATGGCCGGGGATTCCGGCCCGGCCATGTCCTCTTCGATAGCTGGTACAGCAGCTTGGAGAATTTGAAGAAGGTGCGCAGCTACGGGTGGACCTGGTTGACCCAGTTCAAGGCCAACCGGAGAGTGAACCCTGACGGAGCGGGCAACGTCAGGGTGGACGCGGTGGAGATTGGGGCTGAAGGACGGATGGTGCATTTGCGGGGCTACGGGTTGGTCAAGGTGTTCCGGAGAGACTCCCCAAACGGAGACGTGGAGCATTGGGCCACCAACGATCCAGACATGACCCCGGAGGAGCAGGAGGTGCTGAAGGGCTGGGCTTGGAGTATAGAGCGGTATCACCGGGGGCTGAAGCAGTGCTGCGGGGTGGAGCAGTGCCAGGCACGAAAGGCGGAATCCCAGCGGAGCCACATCGGTATGGCGATCCAAGCCTTTCTGCGCTTGGAGGTCCATCGCCTGAGGTCCGGGGTCAGTTGGTATGAAGCAGTAGCGGGCATAGCCCGCCCTGCCATTCGACAGTATCTCGCTCAACCCCTGTACTCCCTCAACCCAACTGCGTAACTCCTATCAAGAATGAAGTGGCGTCCCAGGCAAGAAGCCGCTTTCGGAAGAGATGATGTAGCCCGGCAGACTTTCTATGGCTTCAGGATGCACCTGCGTCTGAACTGGCCCGGGCTGATCACCGGCTTCGGCTTGGCGCCAGCCAACGTGCATGACTTGGCCATGGTCCCCGAACTGGCCGCAGACGCCCAAGGGGTCCTGTTGGGTGACCGCAACTACTGGTCCCCGGCCCTGACTGAGGAGTTGCGTGACCAAGGTCTGAGTCTGCTGGCCCCTTTCAAGTCGAAGAAAAAAGACCCCTCCCCTGAGAGGAGTTACCTACTCAGCCGACCCCGTTACCGGATTGAGACTGTCTTCAGTCAATTGGTGGAGCGCTTTCAAGCCAAACAAGTCTGGGCCAGGGACATCTGGCATCTGCAGGCTCGATTGTTGCGCAAGGTGCTTAGCCATACGCTGGCTTTCAGCCTCAATCAGGAGCAGAGAAACCCACCACTCCAATTCGACAAGTTGCTTGCATGGTAGAACTTGCACATCGGGTTAGCTACGTCATCTCCAAGAAGAGGGGTGAAAGGAAAAACGAACCATTCGACTGGGAACTGTAGCGCAGCCACCATCCGATATAGTATACGCTCAACCGGCTAAAGCAATTTCGGAGAATCTCCATACGATGCGAAATGGTGTCCGAGAACCATACGGCAATGCTACACTGGGCCAATCCTTCTTTGGTTGCAGTTTCCAAACACCTCTCAGTCTTGGCTCTTCCGCTCCGCTATCCACTGCTGAACTTCGCTTTCGCGCCATCGGACAGCCCGCGGACCCACTTGGACGCCTTTCGGAAACGACGCGTCCCGAATGCGTCGGAAAACGCTAGCACGTGACATCGCTGTGATCGCCATCACGTCCTGCAGTTTGATTAGGCGGTCGCCTGTTGTCTCCATAGGTCCCTCTCCGATGGTTCATTTGCCCGCAAGATACCACATGGACGGTCATCATGTCAACTATAATCGTAGTTACCGGGTCAATATATAACGTAAACGGTTGACACAGGCGGCAGAGATGACGTAAACAGAAGTATATCAGCCTTTCTTGTATGAGTGCATTATGAATGGATGGGCTGACACTGAAGACGTAATCACTCCATAATTGAATCAGAGGTCGCCGTAGCTCAAAAACATTACTGCGAAGATAAACCACTTCAGTAGTGTCACCCGCCGCATGGGCAAAGCAAGCTTCTGCAATTTGTCGTCCCACGTTAGTTTCGGCGCACCAGTCTCGAAAGCTGCTTCTGAATCCATGCACTACGGTTCTGATATCGCGATCTCGCAAGATTTTGCCCAAGCTATTGTCGGAAAGCGGTTTCCGTCGCATTGCAAGGAATCGAGGTCATCCGGCCCTTTCGAGGTTTTCGGCATTGGTCAACATTTCCTGCGCCCCGTCACTAAGAGGAACGCGATGTTCCCGGGCCGACTTGATCTTTGCTGCCGGTATGGTCCACAGCGCTGCATTGCGGTCGATTTCGACCCACTCCACCGGGCGGTCCGGATTAGGATCTCGAGAGCCAAAATGGTCTAAGGCCGAGACTTCATGGACCGTAGGGTCTGCACCACTTGGGGACATCGTAGAACGGTAGTGCCTTATGGTGTCGTTTCGCGCCTAAACCAAAGCTGGACTTTGTACACTCGGGCCGCGCAGCCCAGGGAGTCGAGGAGTCTGGCATAGAGTGCGGTGGCGACGTTGAAAAACCCTCCGAGGCGACCCACAGGTGGCGGCGCAACAGGGCGATGGCTTCGACGAAGTTTGACGCAGGCTTGGCGTACCACGCCACGCTGCCTGACGCTGGATCATCGGTGCCCATCAGGGCCACGTAGGGCACGTAGACGAGGATGCCCAAGGCCGAGCAACAGGAATGGCGCAGATGCGGGCGCGCACTTTCATGCAAATGAGGCAGGCAAGACCGGTTCCGAGAGTGAGCCCAAACGGAGCGAATATGACGTATAGCCAGTAGAGGATCATGACCCAATCACGGTGCATTCGCCGTTATCAGAGTGCATATGATTTCGTCCCTGTCGATGCCCCCGCTCCGCGCGAATTGGTCACAGAAGCTCTTGGGCCATGACGATCGCGCCCACACCGCTTCCTCTACGGCGTCGACTCGTCCGGGTGCCCCATTTCCTGAGCGGGCATTACCCTGGGCGTCTCCGATTGATAGGTTTGGCGCACCCTCTCCACATCAGCCGCCGTGGAGAGAAGGGCGTAACCGATAACCTCCTCGGCCATGAAGCCGTCAAATCTCGTCTCAGCGCCGTGTTGCGCGTCCCCAATGAAGAACCCCGTTACTAAGTGAACCACTCCGGCGTAAGGCTCGGTGGTGCCCAGCGTGAAGAGAGTCTTGTCGGTGCCGTCCGTCAGCGTCTCTCCGTTCAGTTCGATCCAACCGTAATTGCCGACCGCGCCGACCCGCAGGAAGTTGCTCTGTCCCGCTTTCGTGGAGAGGTTGGGTGCAGGCCCATTAACAACGGGTTGCCAACCATCGTCGGTGCGTCGGCGGATGAACCACTCCTTATCACTCCGCAGGACGAAAGCTATCTGGGGATCATGACCGTTGTCCCGGAGAATGAACCCATAACTGAACCGGTGGGTACCGCCGTCGTAGGGGTTATAGAACCGTGCCGACACCACGAGGTCCTCCGCCTGGAAGCGAGACCTGATGCTCTCAACCCGTCTATCGTCGGGGTGGTGATGCAGGTGTCCGGGCCAAGGTCCCGCGAATGGACGGAATATGTACTCTCGGCGGTAGGTTCCGGGGCCTGGGGGCGTCCCCTTTTCGAGGGTCGGTAGGTGCTTCTGGACCGTCGTTTCCATGATGGCAAAGTGCAGGCCCTCCGTAAAGCCGCCAATACCAAAGGTGATGATGCCAACAACCGTCCCATCTAGGGCGAACAGCGGCCCCCCGCTGTTGCCGGGGTTGCTGGGGGCATCGGTCTGCAAAAGTTCCCGGTCGTTCTCGCTGTCGTACCGGACCGCCGACACTATCCCACGGGTCACGGTCGCGGAGACTTCGCCGGGGTTGACGATAACTTTGGGCTGAATGGCTTCGCCATCCTTAGGGAGGATGGAGTCCACCGGGTAGCCGATAGCCAGAACGTCGTCGCCAATCTCCAATTCCTCGGAGTCCCCGAAGTCCACTGCCCGGAAATTTGTGTCCGCGTTACAACAGATTCTCACCACCGCGAGGTCCCGCTTGGCGTCCACACCCAAGACCGTCCCCTCGTAGTCCTTCTTGTTGCCCACCGTTACGGTTACCTTGGTGGCCGTCCTGACTACGTGCTCATTCGTGATGATGTAGCCGTTCTGACCATCGACTCGGTAGATAACCCCGCTGCCCTGGGCGCGGAGTTCGGGATTCAGGATTTTGACGACCGATGGCAGCACCCTGGCGACAACTTCCGTTATGGACGGAGGGGAAGTCTGTTCCCGGATCGGGGTGTTGTTGACGTAAAGGATGAAGATAGCAATCGCTTGCTCCTTCGTGATTTCGCCCTGAATGTAGTCCGTGATGGCGGCTATGGCTTCGTCCTTATCAATCAGGTTGTTGTTGTTCGCGTCGTACTGGGCTGCGAACGGATCGGCTATGGCCTGGTGGGTTGACGCCTCGACTGGGGCGATACACCCGGGGAGGAAAACCATCAGGGAAATCGCCAGGGTGACCAGTAGATAACGCATTCCGATTCTCCTGTCGCTATCGATTGAGATACCCCATCCACTTCCCGCATACGGTGCGCACCTACGTCAAGCGCCTGCGCCGCAAGCTGGGAGAAGACGGCGACAACCCCAAATACATCTTCGCCGAACCCCGCGTAGGCTACCGCATGGAGCAGCCCGATGCCGGGGCCGAGGCCCAGGAATAATGGCCCGGCGGCCTTGCCCTATCCCCCATCATCCAGGGCGCACCCTGTGTCGTATTCCCCGAAAGCGAACCAGATGGTGGCGCACCAGGGTTGGAACTCCGCAGTCCGCCCTCCGCTCACCTGGACCTCGTAGCTCCCGTCCTGGTTGCGGGACACCTGAAGCCGAACACCGCTGCCGATGTTGCGGGTCTCGCCGTCCCGCATGACCGAGAAGTCGTCCCGGCCCCAGTTAACGTCGGAGGAAAAATCGGGGTTGCGCTCGTCGTATAAGGCAGGACCGAAGCGGGCGTGCGTCCCCGCGCCGGTGGACTGGTCGTACCGGCTCACCAGCACCCCATCGTAGCGAAAGGGACGCTCTCCTGACGACGATGGATCGTACACCTTGGGCGTCTGGTCCACGTAGACGGGATTGCGCTCGTCCAGCACTTCCACCGTGGTGAAAGCGTACTTGCGCCCGGAGGAGATCACGAGGAGTTGGTAGCCCCTCTTGCGCGGTGGTTGCAACGTGTACGTTCCGGCATCGCTAAGGTGCAGCGCGACCTCCGTAGGGTCGATCCACCCCGCGGCGTAGCGGTTCACCGCGAGGGTCGAGGGCATATCCTGGTGCCAACCCGGCGTCGGCGTCAACGCAAGCCCGGACATGAAGTCCAGAGCGTTGCTGTACGGGTTGGGGATTCCGGCTTCCTCTTCTTCCCACCGGACCTCGGCGTAGGAGTGGGGCCAGCTCATCCAAGCGTGGCCCATCTCGTGCACCAGTGCTTCCATGTTCGCCTCGCGCAGGCTCACCAAGCCCATACGCACACTGCCGTTGAAGGCATCGCCGCCCCGGTCGGTCGTCACGTCGGTCAGCAGGAGGCGGTTCAGGCCCCCGGGAGCGCCCAAATCGCACGGGTAGCTGTCCGCCGCTTCGCCCCGGCAGTCCATCACGCCGGCCAGCCGCAGTTGCTGCCCATGCACGTCATCCGGAGAACCTTCCCCTTCCAACGCGAAGTCGTTCCCCGCATGGAAGCGCATCCTGAGCTTGCCCTCCGAGATCTTCTCGAAATAGGCGGCGACGTGCGTATTCAGGATGTTCACCGCCTCCCCCATCTCCATGGTCTCCCGCGCCCCGTCGTCCTCGAACCATCCGGGCGCATCCGGCGGCACCCGGGCGATGTCAACCGCGATGTCCAGGTCGCCCAATGAGTAGTAGGACGGGTCAACCGGCGGGTCCAGGTGCGTCCGGTCAGGGTATTTCTTAATCGGCGTACACCCCTCGAAGCCCATGAACCCGTAGCGCAGGTAGCTGCCGTTGCCGTAGAACCGGATGAGCGACAGGGGGTCGGAGCCCCCCAGGTCGGTCATCCCGGCCTCTATCCAAGGGGAGGTCTCTTTCGCGGGGTTCAGGCACGAGTACGGCTCCGACTCCCTCCACCAAGGCTGCGGCTCCAAGCCGTTCCACTTGGAGAACGGGTCGGCAACCGTCCGGATCGGGGTGCCGTTGAGATAAAGGATGACGATAGCAATCGCTTGCTCCTTCGTGATTTCGCCCTGGATGTAGTCAATGACGGCGGCTACGGCTTCGTCCTTGTCAATCAGGTTGTTGTTGTTCGCGTCGTACTGGGCTGCGAACGGATCGGCTGCGGCTTGGTGGGTTGACGCCTCGACCGGGGCGATGCACCCGGAGAGGAAGACCATCAGGGAAATCGCCAGGGTGACCATTAGATAACGCATTCCGATTCTCCTGTCGCCATCAAATACTCCCGGCTCAGTGTTTACCCCGCGTTCACCGGCAATTCTCCGACCAGGTTGTACTTTGTATCGGTCAGAGTCACCGCGCGTCCGTCCAGGGTCCCCTGCGACGGGCGTAGTTAATGGCCAGTTCCCCAGTTGGAAGGATTCCCGGCGGGTGAAAAAAGCTTGGCGCACGAACTGCAACTGGGACAATCATTATATGAGTCGCCTGGATATAAGTCACCTAATTTATTTCCTGATATTAACTCTGTATTCACGTATATATGCTAAACTGTTTTGTATGAACACTTGAGCTTCCCGGCAAGAAGAGAACAGGGGCGCCGGGCAATACGGCGTGACGTTCACCGTCACCAACACGCCCGACTACGCGAAAAGCATCTACGCGGTCGCGTGGCTTTACCGGAACGAAAAAGCCTGGCTCAAGCGGGCAGGCGGGGGAGAGCGACCATCACAGTAACCGCCGACGATGGCGTGGTGGAATGCAACGGGATTGGCGGCGGCGGGGTCTCCGACGAGGAATGCCAGGCAGCCCACGACGATGCGCTGGAGGCATTTTACGACTGGAGCCCTTCCAGCAGTCGGGACACTCCCACCCCTGATCGGGTTGGGTATCCTGGACTTTTTTCATTTGGAAGCATTTCATTTTGGGGTTGGTATAGCCGGCAAACGTACATGCAGAATAATCTGCAGTACCTCGCTCTCGACATACGGAACGTGAGTCAGACCCTTATTGTAAACCCGTCCCTGTAACAAGAGCCCCCGATAGAGTGGTTGACTCCGATGGACGTAGTTCGGGGCAGTTTCGATCCCCAGGCGTCCGGCAAGTCCCTGGAAGCCTGCGCCGAGTGTCCACCGCACACTCGCGCAGAACACCGAAGCATCTCCTACTACAGCTGGGGTGAGGATTATGAAGCTGAATACAGCATGGTCTATTCGCCTCCGGCCTACGACAAGCACGGCATTGGGGGACGCATCGCAGTGCTGGACGATTACGTATTCCGCACCCTTGGCGCGCCCGAGATGAAGGCCATAATAGGCAGCAAATTGAACGAAGCCACCTCCCTGGCGGACGTGGAAGAATGGCGTCTTCTGGCGGACGGAATGTCCCGGCTGGGAGCCTACACTACGCTGCTAACCGAAGACTCCGGTGCCTATGACAAATCGGTTGAGGGGACATACACGCGGTGGTACTCAGGGAGACTTTGCACTAAAACCAACCCACGCCACTGACTTTTGATTCACCGTCGCTTCTAATGGTGCAACCTGGAGTTATAGGTCCACGGTGAGTTATGGTTCAGGTTTCCGTGGTGGATGTACTCCGGTACACGGAGCACACAAACCCGTTAAAACGGCGAGATTATATAAAGAAGGAAGGAGTATGCAATAGTAAATTTCAGGAAAATCCTTGGCATAGCTGCTCTGCTGTTAATGGGCCTCGTCCCTTTGGTGGCCTGCGGTCCTGCCGCGTCACCCAGTGATAACGACTCCGTTGACCTGGTCCCCTTACACCCGGTACCAACCCCGGACCCAAATGCCACAGAGCAGCCTACTAGCACCCCCTACCCTACTGACTACGTCAAACCCACAGACCTACCAACTACCACGCCATTCCCCACGTTGCCACCCAATCCCACCAGTCCACCGAGCGGAGCCAGCTCCGGAGAACAAACCATATCCCAGAAACTCGTTCAATTTATCGGTGAGAACCGAAGTACCTTCGACGGCGTAGCGCGCGTCAAGGTCTTGTCTCACCGCACTCACGTAGTCCCCCTTAACGTCACTTGGCCCAATCCTAAACATCCGCCATACATATCGCCCGAACTCGAATACCGCACCTACACTCGGACCAAGTTAAAGCTCATTAGTACGGTTCAAGGGACTCCCTTCCCAGCGACCTTTGAAGTAGTGGCGCTGTCGCGGTGGCCCAACATCGCCCTGAAACGGAATGCGGAATACATCCTATTCCTACGGCAGCAAGTTGGGGATCTTGGCGACTTTGATGGTCACCCGTCCAAGGTTGAATATAATGCCAAACAACTCAAGGCGTTTGGAGGGAAGGCCAGTCATATCATGGGACATCAGGTATGGATTATAGATGGGGCCACAGCTAGACGGGTCCCACTTGACCATCATCAAAGCACAGTTGCCGCAGACAGTCTAGTCGCAGCCAAAGCGGGCGGTGAGAGTATGCCCATCACCCAACTCACGCGACTTATTACCAGCACTATCACCGCTATAGATAACGCCGAATAATAGATAGATAGACTCGGACTACGGTCGAAAGGATACCTTATGAGAACCATCAGACCCACCGGAGTTCTAGGCGTTTTCATCCTGGTGGCGACTTTACTCCTCCTGTTGGCCGCCTGCGGGTCTGGCGAGACCGGGGCAACCGCCCCAGCGGAAAAGCCTGCCGCGGCTGTGGGCAGCGAGGACGAACCCACCGCTACAACTGAGGTCGACAACCCAGACGGAACGACTGTGCCGTCGGATGATCCGATTCCTACACCCACCGACAGGCCGGAGGCCACGAGGGTGTCACTGTTGTGTAGAGGGGGTGCATCGTGTTACTGATCATCGCGGTCTGGATCGCAACTATCGCGGCGTCCGTCGCCATCGTGATTGTGGCGTCTCGGAAGGCCACCGGATGGCCAGGGCGCAAGAAGGTTAGTGCGGGAATCATGATGGCGGTCCCGACCATTGTGATTGCGACAGTGATGAGCACCGCCATAATGGTCCTCTTCGATATAAGCAACATGTGGGCGGACAGTTCCGCAAGGGCGATGGCAATAGGGTTCATGTTTGTGTTGGCGGCTCTGCTCCTTATCCTATACTTCATCTTCGCGGCGATATACGGGCGGCTCGGTGGACATCGGAATTGACGATGTTGATTCTACAGGTTATTGGCACCGAGAGTTCGTGGGAGTTCTCATGGTTGGCTCTGTTAGGGGGATTGACGGTATATTTGGTATTGCCGATGTTGATTCCCGCCGTGGTGGGGACCATGTGCGGGTACCGGAAGAAGGGAGTAACGCGGCTATGGGGCGGACTGGTTGGCGGCGGGTTGGGGGTCGCGTGCTGGGTGGCGTCTCATACCGTGTGGTACTGGTTCGCGGGCTATTTCGTGGGCTGCTACCCGTGCCCAGAGTGGGTCTATAACCTGCGGGACGACCTTCAGGACTTGGCGCTGTTCCCTATTGCGTTCATGTTGATTGCTATAGCGGGGACGTGGGGTTTGTGTTGGTGGCGGAACAAGCGGAAAGATGGATAGCTCAATAATTAAGATACGGAGTTGCAGATGATGTCAATGTCGTCGATCCCCCAGCCCTCAATTGCCCACGCCTGAAAACATACCTTGCGCAGACGATGAATCAAGTCGGATTCATCTATCTCAATATTGCGTGACGGCTCGTCGATGGATTGATGAACACGGATCAACTCGCGCAGTCTATTAAGCTCGCTCTCAACCTCGGCGCGATGGTGTTGCCGGGGGCCGTTCTTTATTCTATATCAATCTCTGCCGCTTGCAGCCTCGTCGCGTCCTATTCCCGAATGCTCCATTTCCGGAACGGGCGTTATTGGGGGTGTCTCCGACCAGTACGCACGACGCGCCCTCTCCGTGTCAGTTGGCCCGGAAAGACAGTTCAGGACGATGACCTCCTCAGCTATAACCGTCGGATCCCGTCTCAGCGTTGTGTTACTCATCCCCCTTGGAAGAACCCCGTTACGAGGCGGACTGATCCCCTTGGTGTGAGGCCCACTGGGGGGCCATCCCTTGGGACGAGTGCGAGGACCACTGTGCGGTGTGAACGGATTGGAGGGAGAGACAGAATGGGTCAGGTAGGCACAGAACACCGGGTACGGCCGTGCCGCCAGTTGACCGCCAGCAGGGCAACCCACGCAGGCAGGGAGAGCGCCGCCACGAGAATGGCGACAACCGCCGATTGCAGCAGGCCGGCGACAATGAAGCCGGCAATGGAGAGTGGAATGAGCAGCGCCGCGCAGAGCCAAGCCGTCAGGCGGGAACGCCGGTAGAGCAGCACCAACGCCAGGCTCAAGGGGATGGATGCCAGCCAGACCACGATTGACAGCGACGACAGCAGTGTAACCTCGAATTCAATGTCCTCCCGTTCGAAGGTCGTCCACCCGGTGGCGAAGTGTATGACGAAGGCGACCGTCACGACCAAGGGCATGAACAGGGAAAGCGTTACGGTTCTTGCGAGGGACGGTGTCACAGTTCCCGACGTCGTCATGGCCTTACCCCTTCATCCTGCTCCCTGACCTCTCCCAACCGGTAGCCGACGCGAGGCTCGTTGAAGATGTAGGTGGGGTTCTCGGCAGTCTCTCCCAGCTTCCGGCGCAGCCGCTTCACGTAGGCCCGCACCACCCTGGAATCGGCGGAGGAGTCCCGCACCGCCCAGACTCGTGTCATCAAAAGTTCCCGGCTCAGCGTCCGCCCAGCGTTCACCGCCAACTCGCAAAGCAAACGGTACTCCGTGTCGGTCAGAGTCACCGAGAGTCCGCCCAGCGTCACCCGGCGCCGGGCGTAGTCAATGGCCAACTCCCCCAGTTGGAATGATTCCCGTTGGGGCCCCTCTCGCGGCGCTTCCCGCCGCCTGAGCGCCGCCCCCACCCGAGCCACCAACTCGGTGGGTGAGAAGGGCCTGGCGACGTAGTCGTCTGCGCCGCTCTCGAAGGCCAAGGCCAAGTCCCCCTCCTGGTTCGCGCCGTGCCCGGACAGCAACACCACCGGCGCGTCGGTTACCTTCGATATGCGTTGCATCAGCCCCGGTCCGCCCACCCCGGCCAGGGCCGAGTCCAGCAAGACCATGTGGGGTCGCTCCACCGCGATGAGCCGCTCCACCTCCTCCGGGTCCCAAGTGGCCACCGGCGTGTAGCCCGCCTCCGTCAGGGTGTTGCGTACGTGCCACAGCACCTGGGGGTCGTCGTCCACCACCAACACGCGACCCTGTCCCCGGGCAGCCCGCCGGTTGCCGGCAGAAGACAGGCCCGGCGAGCCTGCCCCGTGCGGCGCGGTAGTCTCGGCCGCCGGCAGGGTGAAGATGAACCGGGACCCCAAGCCCGGCCCGTCGCTCTCGACCCAGATGCGCCCCCCGTGGGCCTCCACGATGCCCCGGATCACCGCCAAGCCCAAGGCTTCTCCCCCAGCCTCGCCCCTGTCGTCCAACGCCTCCGGACGGGATAGCCTGTGAAACAGCAAGGGCAGGGGCTGGGACAGCGCCTCCCGGCCTTGGCCGGCCACGCACACCGCGACGTGCGAGTCCTCCCGCCGGGCGGTCACGGTGATGACCGAATCCTCCGGGGAGTAGCCAGCGGCGCCGGACAGCAGGCGGTCCAGCACTTGGAGCGCCCGCTGCCGGTCCGCCATCACCCAAGGCAGGTCCGGGGATAGGTCCACCTCCACCGGATTGCCGGGACCGCTCTCAAGGAACGACGCCCGGGCTTGTCCCGCCAAGGAGGCCAGGTCCGTGGCTTCCAGAGCGAGGACCAGCGTTCCCGCCTCCATGCGGGCCAACTCCAGCAGGTCCCAGATGAGGCGCCGCATCCGGTCGGCCTGCCCTTCGATGATGCTGAAGAACTGGCGGGCCTTGGCCAAGTCCAGCCGGGACATGTCTTCCAGCACGGCGGCGGCCGAGCCCTTGATGGAGGTCAGGGGCGCCAGCAACTCCTGGCTCACCCTGCTCAGGAACTTGGCCCGCTGAAGGCCCAATTCCTTCATCGGCGCCAGGTCCTGCAGGGTGATCACCATGGACGTAACACCGCCTTCCTCGGAGAGGATGGGTGTGGTGTTGACGATGGTGCTGATCCGGCGCCCGTCGGGGACCTGGATGACGATCTCTTCCGCCCGCACCGTCTCCCCGGAATTCAGCGCCCGCGCCAGGGGATACTCCCTCAGAGAGACCTCCCGCCCGTCGGCCCGCCGGAAGGTCACCTCCTCCAGCAACTGCTCGGGGCTCTGGTCCGGGTCGCGCAGCGCGTCCACGATCCTCAAGGCTTCCCGGTTGATGAAGGAAAGCGTCCCCGTAACTGCGTCGAAGACCACCACGCCCACCGGCGAGGTGTTGACCAGCGCCTCCATGTCGGCCCGGGCCCGCTGTTCTTCCCGGTAGCTTCGGGCGTTGGCTATGGCCAGGGCCGCTTGGGAGGCGAAGAGCATCAGCATCCCCTCGTCCTCAGGAGTGAACTCCGCTTCACCCTCCTTGCCCGACAGATAGAGGTTGCCCACCCGGCGGCCCATGTGCCGGATGGGCACCGTCAGGAAGGCCCCCACCGGTCCCAGGGGCGGGCCGATTTCGGGCAGGCCCAGAGCCCGGGTGTAGCCGGAGAAGTCCCCCACCCGCAGCGGCTCCGGAAGGACGCTCAGGTGCTCGAAGAACTCCAACCCGCCGGGCAATTCCAGCAGCAGGCGGTGCTCCTCCGGGGTCAGGCCCGAGGTGATGAAGTTCTGCAACTGCCCGGCGTCGTCCAGCACGGTGACGCCGCCGTGGCGGGCGCCGGTGAGGGAACAGGCCCCGTCCACCACCCCTTGGAGCACGGAGTCCAGGTCCAGGGTCTCGGTGATGCGCAGGCTGGCCTCGCTCATGCGGGAGAGGCGGTCTCCCGTCGGTTGGCCTTCCGGTCCCGGTTTCTCTGCTCGATTCAAGGCTGAACACCGCCTATGGTCTTGATGGTCAGTATAGCAGGATCGGATGGCGCTGAGGCCGGATTGCGACCAATAGGAGCCGGGGAACCTGGAGACGTACCCGCCGGACATCCGGGAGTTGGTGCGGGTGATTCTGGAGGCGGGAGACGGGTGAGACTGCCCGAGCTGGGAGTTGCCGTTTTCTCCCGCCCGGCAGCTATTCGGGGAAGAGGGTGAGGACGGCGGCGTATCGGTCGTGGGTGCCATCGTCTTCGTTTCCGGCGGTGTAGCCGAAGGCGAAGGCTCCGACGGTCTCTTCCAGGATGGGCTGTCCCTCGATTTCCTGTCCCTCGAAGTCGGTGTCGAAGGCGGCCGGGTCGGAGGCTCGGATGAATTCGTTGAGATTGACGTAGAACTGGAGCTGCCGGTCGGGAGGCAGAAGCTCCAGCGCCCGCCGGTACTCGGGGCTGTCGGCCAGAGTGTCGTCCCCACCCTGTTGGAGGTCCACGGTGTCGGCCAGATCATCCTCGGAGCCGGCTAAGATGAGGTAACCGTCGTTAATCACGTAGCCGGGGGAGAAGTAGTCGCCGGTATAGTAAATCAGGGCGTCCCGGCCAGCGCCCACGTCCACCGGCTCCAAGCTCTCGCCGGTCTGGTCCTCAACGTACTCCAAGACGATGTCCAGAGTGTCGGCCAAGTCGTCCTCGGCGCCCCGGTCGTAAGACAACAGGACAACCAGGGCGGGGGGCACGTCGTCATCTATGTCGCCGTACTCGTCCAGGGCGATGCCCCAGGCAGCGAAGGAGAGGTCGCCGCGGAGATGGTCGAATATGCCCGTCTCGATGTCAACGCCGACTATCTCGTCCACGGCGTCGATGGCAAGGTCGAGTAAGAAGTCCAGGCCGTCGCGGTCGGAGGCGGTGGGCAGACCGGAGACGTCGAAAGAATCTTCGAGGAACGCAACTCCTTCGTTGATGCCGTCAATGGCATCGTCGCCCAAGATGTCGACGATATCGTACTCGCCGAGCCGGTCGCGCCAGACGTCCAAGTCCGGCTCGAAGGCGGCGGTAGCCATGATCAGGGTGTCCTCGGGCAGCGCCTGGGCGGGAGGGTCGATTTCCGGGGCGCTGAGGTTGAACTCCAGTACGGGGGGCGTGACGATTTCGACACCGATGGACCTGTCTCCCCAAGCGGCGGAGCCGGCCACCCAGTCGGGGGCGGAGCCGGCCACGTCCACGGGGATGTCGGCGAGGTCGTGAAAGGCATCGACGGCCTGGTCGCTGTCAGCGATGTTGACGTAGAAGGAGGCAAAGCGGCGGTCGGGCATGGCGGCCCGGGCCGCTTGGAAGAACTCATCATCGGCCAGAGATTCGTCTATGTCGCCGTTGACGCCGTCGATGATCTCTTCAAGGTAGTCCTCGTCGGAAGCTATGATGAGCAGGTCGCCGGAGAGGCCGAAGGCCTGGTCGCCGTATTCATCAATCCAGATGTCGAAGCCTCCATAGTCATCATCGTCGAAAGAGGCGCCCTCTTCATCCTCCTGGTACTCCAATACGCTCTCCAAGAAATCTTCTGCGAGGCCGTGGTCGCGGACGCCGATTATCAGGGCGCCCATTTCATCGCAACTGCGGTCGTACAGGCCGCAGGCGAACGAAAGGTCGGGGCCGATCCAGTCCTTCACGTCGTCAATATCGTAGTTGTATTCGTCATCAAACTCATCGCGGAAGTCTTCGTAGACGTCCTCAAATTCCGGGATTTCGTTGAGACGCTCCCAAGCGTCCTTGGCCTGCTCGAACTGCCCGCCGCCGGGAGCCAGGGTCAGCCAAGCATAGACCGACGTTTCCTCCGGTACATATCTGGCGGAGTGCTCGGCGGACTTGGCGCCGGTCAGGGAACTCCAGACAAATCCCGGGACCGGAACCACGCCCAGGGCCGCCCCCGCTCCAAGACCGGCTATGACAACGACGACAACGACCGCAGAGGCCAACATCCAGTAGCGCTGGCGGTTGTTCCGGCCGGAGTTGGCTTGGCTTCCGGGTTCCTGGCTCTCGTTTTCCATCACGTCCTGCTCCTTGACTCTCTTTCACGCCGATTGAAGAAGGGACAACGGGGACACCTGTCCATGCGAGGGCGCCCCAGCGGCAGCGTTCGCATGGCCTCCGGCAGCAGGCTAAGGACAACGCCCCTGGTCAGCCTCCGGGCAGGTTGTTCCCGAAAACTAGGGATCCCCAACAAGCGACGGCTCCGTCGCGCCTCACACCGCAGGAGTAATTCTCGGCGGCGATAACGGAGGCGAACTCCCCTTCCGGCGGCGTGGCTTGGCCGTGGCTATCATCGCCCCAGCATTGGATGGACCCGTCCTGCCGCACCCCGCAGGTGTGACTGAGAGGGTAAGTAACTACCGCTGGCGCTGACGGAGGTGAACTCCCCTTCCGGCGGCGTGGCCTGGCCGTGGCTATCATCGCACCAGCATTGGACGAAACCATCTCGCATCACCCCGCAGGTGTGACCGCCAGTACCGGCGACGCTGACCGAAGTGAATTCTCCTCCGGGCGGCGTCACTTGGCCTTGTCTACCGCTCCAGCATACGACGGAACCATCCCGCAGCACACCACAGATGTGAGAAGTTCCAGCACTGACAGAGGCAAACTCCCACTCGTCGGGAGGCGGCGTGGCTTCGCCGTCGTCGATATGGCCCCAGCATACGATTGTGGTGTCCCTCCTCTTTCCACAGGTGTGGTCCCTTCCTACGTTGACAGACTCAAACTCATCCATGCCGGGGAGGGCAAACTCCCATTCCTCGCCGGGTGGCCTGACCCAGTAGAAATCGGCGCCCCAACACTGGACGGAGCCGTCCCGCTTCACAACACAGGTGTTGCTTCCCCCGGAACTGATGGAGGCGAACTCCACATCCGGAGACATGGCCTGGTCCGGAGACATGGCCTGTCCCGGACATTATGGCCCCAGCATTGGACAGAGCCGTCGTGCCTCATACCGCACGTGTGTGAAGACCCGGCGCTGACGGAGGCAAACTCCTCGGCCGGTGGCGTGGATTGGCCATGGCTATCGCCCCAGCATTGGACAGGGCCACCCCTGCTCACACCACAGGCATAATACGCCCCGGCGCTGACGGAAACGAACTCCCCGTCCAGCGGCGTCGCTTGGCCGTGGCTATCACTGCCCCAGCATTGGACGGAGCCATCTCGATTCATCCCGCAGGTGTGAAAAGTCCCGGCGCTGACGGACGAGAACTCCCCGTTCGGCGGCGTCGCTTGGCCTGTCTCTTCGTCGCTAAAGTGTTGCAAATTGGAACCCCAGCACTCGACAGAGCCGTCGCGCCGCACGCCGCAGGTGTGCTCATACCCAGCGCTGACGGAAACGAACTCCCCTTCCGGCGGCGTGGATTGGCCCAGCTCTTTGCCGTCAGGGTCTACATTGGAACCCCAGCATTGGACGGAGCCATCCCGCAGTAGCCCGCAGGTGTGCAAGCCCCCGGCGCTGACAGCGGAGAACTCCCCGTCCGGTGGCGTGGCCTCGCCATGCAAATTCCTGCCCCAGCAGGCGACGGAGCCGTCGGTCCTCACCCCGCAAGTATGTATTCCCCCGGCGCTGACCGAGGTAAACTCCTCTTCCGGCGGCGTGGATTGGCCGTGTACAGCATTGCCCCAACATTGGACGGAGCCGTCCCGCAACACCCCGCAGGTGTGGGCCCCGCCGGCGCTGACCGAGGCGAACTCGACCTTCGCCGTTCCACCGCCTTCGCGGAGCCTCGAGATGATACCGCCGGATTCCACCGCGGGTCCCGGCTCGGGTGTTTCCTGGCTTGTGCCTTGTCCTGTGGTTCCCCCCGTGGTCTCCGGCTCCGGTGTGGTCTGCTCGTCGGCGCGGCCCGGGAACCCCTGGCGGGTGGGTTCAGGTTCCGCCGACTCTCCGGTCGCCTCCGGCTCGGAGGCAGCCCCGCCGAAAGGGCCAGCCGGCCGTCTCGTTGCTTCTCCGGCGGTGTCCCGGGGTTCCCTGGCTCCCGGGTCCTCCCTGTCGCCGTCCGCACCGCTGCCGGGCGAATCCCCGCCGCAGGCCGCTGCCAGCAGCAGCACCGCCAAGAACAGGGCCGCTGCCAATAGGTGCATCGTCAGGCCGCGATGGCCGGCGTCGCTGGGCCTGTCAGTCATGGAAGCCCCTCCTGCTTATTCCGAGGTTAAACAGGGACCCAAGGATTCCGGTTACCAACTATGCTACCCTGAGCATTCCAGGTCCCTGCAACGCGGTGGCCTGGGCCGATTCCCCAGCCTGGCTCGGGGTGACCGTCCGCACCCTTTCACCGGCTCTGCCGATGCCGGTGCTCTCGGAGACCCTATTCCCCACGCCCGCCGCTCCTGAATCCCTTTCAACACCGCGGTGGCCGCGATTATCAGGAGCCCCACCCCCAAAGGTGGGCCAGCCGCTACAGGAACAGGTCGAATCCTCCCGACCAGGCGCCGACAGCCCTCGCGATGGCGGACGCCACCGCCAGGAATATCACCACCCCTGCCAGTACCCCGCCCATTAGAACCGCGTCCAGTTTCAGCTGCATGTCTAACCTCGCTTTCCCGGATCAGATCCCCACAGGTCGGTGCGTACTGGTGCCTATGGTGCCGCAGGCTCACGCAAACAATCCTCCAGCGCTGTAGTCAGCCATGCGACGGTGGTCGGGGACCGCCGCATCGCGGCGCGAGGGCAGGGCTGGGGTCTCAGTTGTCCAAGAGTATCGCTTGGAGATACCTTCCCCTTCCCAAGTACATCACTCCGTCGGCAACAGCGAGGAAGTCGATTTTTGCGTCGTTTTTGCCGTCGCCGAGTAACTCTGACTTCCAGCGCCTGTTCCCGGTGGCGGCATCCAGGGCCTCCAGAACGGATACGATACTGCCCTCACCATAGAACCGTGCCTTGGCCTCGTCCTCCCCGCCTACGACCACTGTCTTCAGAACGTACATCACTCCATCCTGATGTCCAGCAATAGCGTAGTGTTTTTCGCCCTCGACAATCCAGAGTTGCTCGCCTGTGACTGCGTCCATAGCTTTTAGCTCAGACTGCCCCTTTTTTTCACCATAGTTCAGTCTTGCCAAGGTCACCGCTACCCCGTCCTGAACACTGATGCCATCAAAATCATTATCGTCGCCTCCCGGACGGACGCCCCAGAGTGTTTCCTTGGTGGCAGCGTCATGGCCTCTCAGAATGTCCGAGTAATACATCCCTCCCCAACGTACTGAGTGCACCACTCCGCCCCAGGTCGCTATAAGACTTACGCTTTGGTCTCTCCTGCCGGGACCGGGGATAGACCAACTTTCTTCCCCGGTGGCGAGGTCGTGTACGACTACTTGACCAGCCCGGTCTCTTGTGTAAAACACTCCGTCGCCGATGATCACGTTATCCAAGGTACCGACGTTTATGTCCGAGAAGATAGGGCCCCCAGTGGCGGCTTTGAAGGCGGAGATGTAGTAATACGTACTGCTCCAAGGTCTGTAAGATGTGCCCGCGTACACCACCCCGTTGTGGAACATAACGGATGCAGCGCGATGGGATAGCTGGGATTCCCAGAGTATGTTCCCAGTGGCGGGGTCAAAAGCGTAGAGCTGATCCCCGCGCGTCAAGTACACTGCGCCGTCCCCAATCGCGGCTTGTGCGCCGCCGTGCACCCTCCAGAGCGTGTCTCCAGTCGCGGAATCAACAGCGCACAAGCCGCGACCACAATCCCCGTAGGCCACTCCGTCCGCCAACGCTTTAATTCCCAGCGTCCGGGACCAAGTGTTTTTGAGTTGCCAGAAATTCCCTTCGTCCTCAGGCCGGTCAAACTTGACGAAATGCTGGGAGAGACGCTCCCCGGATCCCTCGGTTGCAGGCTCGTCCGTCTCAGCTACCTCGTCCTTCAGCCGGAACACCACCCCGTCGGGCCGTTTGGCAGGATCCGCCGAGTATGGGGCGTAACCCCAGTCTAGGTTGCCGACCCGGGGAACGATGAAACTCAGGGAAGCGCTCTGCCCCGGCGCCAGTTTTTCCGTGCTGAAAGAGCGGGTCTCCCCGGTCATGCGCACCTGCCCGCTCTTGGAGAAGACGGCTTCGGCGATGAACGTGGGCGTGAAGTCCGTGGCCTCGCTGTTGTTGCTGGCGGTCATGCTCAGTTCCATGCCGCCGTTTTCGGAGTTGTGGGCAACGGCGTCGAGGACGACGGTTTTCCCATCCACGTCGTACAGCACCGTGCCGGGCGACGCCTCGGAATAGTAAGCGGTGTAGTCGTAGACCGGGGCGCCCCTCATACCCCGTATGTCGACGGGAATCCGATGCTCGCCGAACTCCAGGACAGCGCGGTGATGATTGCGCGGCATTTTGAACCGGACGCTGAGCGGAAGGGGCCACTGGGCACCCTGGCCTCGTGCGTTGGCGAATTTCTCCCCCGGAGTCTGATCACTTTGGCCTGGCATGGACCTGCCCAGCGCGTCGGGGAGTTCTTCAACGGCCTCCAAGGACAGGATGGCGTTGAATTGTTCTTCCTCCCCCCAGAAGATGCGGAGGCACTCGCCGCCGTCCATTCCGAAGCAGACACTCCCCGGTGTGGCGTCGGGCGGGACTGCGGAGTCTGCGTTTGCGTAATCGCCCAAGGGCAGGACGGCCAGGTCCACTTGGACCTCCAGCATCGGAGGACTTTCAAGGTTGAAGATGCGGTGCCCGCCGGTTACCGCAATGCCGTGCTCCTTGTCCATGAAGAAGCCGCTGGTTTTTGCGTCCCCGGAAGGCGCAGGGGTCGGCGCAGGCTGGGGCTTGTAGTCCGCTCCCTGGGCCGCAACGTCGCCTTGGAGGTTTACCGAAACCTTGTTGTCGCCGAAATAGAGGTTGGCGTTGTCGGCGTTGCCGGCCACCTCGAAGGTCACCGCCAGGTTGACGGCTTGGGCGCCCACGGTTTCCGATTCTGATTGCAGACGTTCGGGGGTAATCTCCGCAACGAACTGCTCCGTGCTGCCCCACTTGACTACGAAGCAGTCGTCAGTGCCGCCGAAGCAGATCGAGTTGGGATTAGGCATGGAGGGTCTGGACGTTGACCCTGCCTCTCCACCCCACCTGACGGCCACCAAGTTGAGGGTGATGTCCACCCAGCCCTCCCTTTCAAGGCTGGGCTTGCGGGAGGTCTGGACCAGGGCGAGACCGTGCTCCTGGCCGTGGTGATAGCCCTCCGGTTTGTCGGGAGGAAGAGGGGGCGGCGTAATCGGAACTCCCCTCGTCGGCTCCGGTGCGGCGTCGGTAGAACCGGGAAAGATGGAACGCCTCTCCGACCCTTGGTCCCGAGTCTCCTCCGTAGGCGCTGGCCCGTCAGTCGCTGGGGTTGGTGGTCCGCTGGTTGGCTCCGGTGCGGCGGTGGTGGAGCCGGGGAAGATGGAACGCCTCTCTGACCCTTGCTCCCGGGCCTCGACCGTGGGCTCGGGCGTCGGGTCCGAAGGACCGGAGAAGATGGAACTGCCTCCTGAACTCCGGTCTTCGCTCCGGTCGGAACTGGCCCTCTCCCGGGAGTCCTCCCGGTCCTCGGAATTCCTGTCTTCCTGCCCGGCGGTGCAGGCCGCCAGCAGGGACAGGACCAGGAGGATGGCCAGCGCGGCGGACAGGGGTAGCAGCAGCCGTGATCTTATTGCCGGTGACTTTCTCAAGGTCGGTACCTCCACGACACGAATAGTGGCCTCGGGCGCGGGTTCCGTCTGGTCGCCGGCGGGGAGCTAGTCTCCGCCCTTGTCATCCGGTTCCTTGTCCATGACTCGCAGGACCTCCGTAGCCACGATGATCAGGAATCCCACGGCCAGGGGTGTGGTCAGCCGCCACAGGAACAGGTCGAACCCTCCTGACCGGGCGCCGGCGGCAGCCAAGATGGCTGATACCAACGCCAAGACAATCACCACTCCGGCCAGGATTCTCCCGATGAGAACCGCGTCCAGTTTCAACTCCATGTCCTACCTCTCTCTAAGACCCCGGTCTGGGGCTAGATGCAGTCCTCTCTTTCCAGCTCCCGCTCCGTCCGGCGGGGAAGGTCGTCCAGCTCGTCCTCGTAATCCTCGCCCAAGTCGTCTATCCGGTCTCGCAGGTCATCGAACAGGTCTTCCTGTTCGTCGCTCAAATCGTCCATCTCGTCCCTGATGTCATCCCACTCTCTCCTCGGAGCGTCGTCCAGATCGTCCCGCAGGTCGTCCAGCTGGTCCTCCAACGCCTCGTTTTCCTCGGCGGTTTCCAGGAACAGCCGGTACCCCTCGGCCCGGATGTCGTGGAGCGCCTTCACATCTCCCGGCGGGCTCAGGGCGTTCCAGTCCTCCAGGGCCTCCTCCAAGTCCGAGACGGACAGTGAACTGGAGAACGAGCCGCCGAACAGGCCACCGTAATCGTCCGCCCACTCCCCGCACTCCTCGGCGTAGTCCTCCAGGGACATGGAGGCGCAGGCGGCGGTGGAAAGCAGGAGAACCAGCAGCGCGGCGAACACCACGGGTTTGAGCATGGACATTCCTCCTTAGAATATCGAGTGAAAACTTAGTGAACCTTGAGCCGTCGGTAGTCACAATATTTAATTTCAGCTTTCCTAATGTTGGCAAATAAACTCTACTGGCAGATGTCGTTTTAGTAGCTAAGTGATTATAAAGTGAAAGTCAAGTGTTCATAAAGGTTACGATTTCTGGTACTATGTATGGGGCCGCCAGTGGCGGGACGGCAGCGGATAGGGATCTTGAATGGGGGCAGGGGCCGTGAGGGGATACCGGAGCCTCCGGTGGGTTGCTAACCCCCCGCAGGCTGCCTGCCCTGGCAACACCCAGCGGGAGCACATCAGCCATGAAGAAACTCGGCATCCTCGCCGTCGCCGCAGTCGGCGTAATAGTGTCCGCCGTAGCCTTTGCCCTCATCGGCACCACCTCGGCCTCAAGCCCGCAAGGCGTGCCGGCCGCCCCGCTCATGCAGTCCGTCCTACCGACACCGACGTTGACGCCACCTCCAACTCCGCCGCCTCCGCTGACGGATGCGGAGATGGAGGAGTTTGTGGGGAGCCTGTGCAACAACGTCCAGCCGTGGTGGACTGAGGTCCAGCCATCAGACGACAGGTTACGACTCGCTTGGGATGTCGACCCATACGAAGGCCCTCACACCGGGCCGCGCTATGACGGTTATGAACTCACCTTTCGCATTGAACGCCGGGCTGAACCGGCTAAGGGTAGGGAGTGGCAACTGGTGGCCAACGTCACCGATGCCCATGAGTGGGAGGGACAGATCGAATCGGGCGAATGGCTTTACCGGATGGCCCTGGCCTCGGTTACCCACCAAGGAGAGACGACGGAGTGCCCCGGCGGGCTGGCATGGGCCGAAGAAGTCTATGTATCGTATTTCGCGACGCCGACCGCCGAAGAGTTGGCGGAGTTTGCCCGGAGCCTGTGCCGGGAACTGGAGGTCGTGAACCTGGCCGGGGAAGGGGCGTATGACGATGCATATTTGTATTGGGATATCAATGCCAACGACATTGACTTTCCCTCCCAGTCGCCGCTATACGAAGAGTTCGGTGTGAATTTCACCATCAGGTGGCGCCCGGAAAGCTCAGGGACGTGGCGTTCAGCGGAGCACGTTACCGACCATTTCTGGTTTGATAGCGGGTACTCGTGGGATGGCGAAGCCCTGCCTGGCAGGTCCGTCTACCAAGTGGCGGTGTCGTACATCCGCATCGGGGGTCAGACCGTCCAGTGCCGGGCCCCATTGCGCTGGGCGCAGGTCTCCATTGAGACGCCCACCGAGGCAGAGCGCGCCAAAGCTAAAGCGGACCGGCAGGTCTTGATTGCGGAGGCGACGCGTTGCGCCAAGGAGTCCCTGGCCCGAAATATCAGCGAAGCGGCGCAGCCCATTATCAACGAGTATGTGGAAAGGTTGATCGAGGAGGAGATCACCGATAACCACTACTACGACCGTGATGCCAACCACGAACTGGCCGCGTTCACGGTGATGATGTGCGGGACCATGGAGAGCGACGGGACAAGCATCTGGCCGTTCTTCCTACTGTTCGGGATCGGGTTCTAATTCCCGCAACCGCGGCCCGGACAGCGACCCTTTCGGGGAGCGTCCGGGCCGTTCCTGCCGTTGGTTAGCTCCGGTACCGGCTCTCCGGGTTACTCCGGCTGGGCCACGGTGATGACCGGCGAGAGGGCGTAGAGGGGATAGGCTTCGGTGGCGGCCTTGGCCGTGGGCGACGACAGGGCCAGCGTGGCGTCGCTCAGGTCTCCCATGCGCACCTCGGCGGCCCCAGCGTATTTCTGCCCCGACTTCCCGCCCTGCTTGTTGCCGCCGGTCCACACCAAGCCGGTGTAGGAACCTCCTCCCTCGGTCTTGCCGCTGACGGAGTCCCAGTCCCCGTCCTGGAGGTCGGCGTAGTCGTCGGCCACCTTATCCCCGCCCAGCCAGTGGACGGAGACGCCCGTCCCGGTGGCGCCGGTGTTGTCCTTGGCGTCCACCGCGGCGGTGGAGACGTAGGCGGTGAACTGGCCGCTGAAGTCCGCCAAGTTGGTGTTGGCCGCCGCCCGGGCCTGCGTGAAGCCGTTGTAGGCGGCGATGTCGGCAGACTCCGCCCTTGTGGTGGTGGAGGTGACGAACAGCAGGCGGAAGCTGTCGCCGGGTCCCAAGCCCGTGGGGACCAAGGGCGAGTCCGCCGGAACGGTGGGGGCCTGCTGTTGCTGGGCGGCCGGGGCGGCTTCCACCGGGCTGGCCGTGGCCGCGGCGGCGCTCTTGCCCGCCCCATGCCCGTCGGCGTAGCCGGCCGTGGCCCGCAGGTAGCTACCCACGTCATCGTCGGAGGGCGTGTAGGACGCCCCGCTGGCGCCGTCGATGGCGGCCCAGTTGGTCCCGTCGGCGGAAACCTCCCACGCCCAGGTCACGCCGCTCACGCTCTTGTCGGGGTCGCTCAGGGTGGCTGTCAGCGGGCTGCCCGCCTGCGGCGCCTCCGGGTCCAGGGTCACCGTTCCCGCCTCGTCCACGTTGCCCACGCTGACGGTCACCGCGATGGTGTCGTCCGCGCCGGTGTCGGCCCCGCCGGAGGCGTTCTTGCCGTCGCTGACGCTCACCGTCAGCGTGTAGCTGCTCTGCGTCTCGTAGTCCAGCGCGCCGGCCACCGTTATTTGCCCGGAGCTTGCGCCTATGGCGAAGGGGTTGCTGCCCGACAGGGCGTAGGTCAGTGCGTCGCTGTCGGCGTCGGTGGCGGTCACCGGGCTGCCCACGTTTGCGCCCACCGCCACGTTCTCATCGACGCTACGGGAGTCGCTGTCCAACGCGAACTGGGGCTCGTTGTTGGCCGCCTGCTGCTGTTGCTGTTGGCCCGCTTCTTGGGAGCCGTCCACCTTGTGGCCTGATTGCGTGGCAAGGGCAGGATGCTCCAAGCCGACGGCGTTGCCGTCGGCGTCTTCGATGCTCCCGCGGTTCAGCCCCAGCCCGTTCTCAGGGATGCTGACGCCGTCGCCGTCCCGGTCGCTGCCCTTCACCGCGTAGGCAAATACCAGTCTGGTCCCGTTGCCTTCGGAGCGGTCGTACCGCGCCCAGCGCCTGCGCTCGCCGACGGCAAGGCGCAGGCGGGGTTCGCCGCTGACGGTCACCGCCTCGCTGAAGGTCACGGCGACTGCGATGGCCTCGCCATTGCCGTAGGTGTCGCCGCTGGCGGGACTGCTGACGATGACCGGGCCGGCGGTTACGGACGGCGGCTCCGGCGCTGGCGCGGGGGCAGGCGCGGCGGCCACCGCGCTGGCCGTGGCCGCCGCGGCGCTCTTGCCCGGCCCCTGCCCGTCGGCGTAGCCGGCCGTGGCCCGCAGGTAGCTGCCTGCGTCGTCATCGGAGGGCGTGTAGGACGCCCCGCTGGCGCCGCCGATGGCTGTCCAGTTGGTCCCGTCGGCGGAACTCTCCCAACTCCAGGTCACGCCGCTCACGCCGCCGTCGGGGTCGTTCAGGGTGGCGGTCAGCGGGCTGCCCGCCCGGGGCGGGCCGGCGTCGAAGGACACCCTTCCCGCCTCGTCCACGTTGCCCACGCTGACGGTCACGGCGATGGAGTCGTCCGCGCTGCTGTCGGCCCCGCCGGAGGCGTTCTTGCCATCCGTTACGGTCACCGTCAGCGCGTAGCTGCTCTGGGTCTCGTGGTCCAGCGCGCCGGCCACCGTTATCTGCCCGGCGCTTGCGTCTATGGCGAATGCGCCGGAGCCGCTGAGGGTGTAGGTTAGCGCGTCGCCGTCGTCATCGTCGTCGGCGGTCACCGGGCTGCCCGCGTTTGCGCCCACCGCCGCGTCCTCGTCCACGCTGCGGGTGTCGCTGTCCAACGCGAACTGCGGCTCGTTGTTGGCCGCCCTCTGCTGTTGCTGGACATCAACCGTGTGCCCGGGCTGGGGAGCCAGGCCTGGCTGGGCCAACTCGGCGTCGCTGCCGCCGGAGTCCGTGATGGACGCGCCTGCGGGCAGGACGATGCTGCCCGGATAAACGCTCACCCCGTCGCCGTCCTGGTCGCCCTCCTTTACCGTGTAGCTGAACGCCACCGACGCCGGGCCACTTTGGGCGGCGGCGTAGGCCGCGGCGCGGCGCTGGCCGCCCACTTCGATGGACAACTCCGGCGCTCCCGCGACGGTCACGTCCCGGCTGAAGGCCACGGCCACGGAGATGGCGTCGCCGTCGCCGTAGGGGCCGCTGCTGCGCATCGTCAGCCCGGTGATGACGGCCGCCTGTTGCTGCTGGTCCGGCGGCGCTCCCCGGACCTGGCCCGCCACCAGGCCGTCGGTCTGAGCCACGGCCGTCTTGCCGGGGCCGTGGCCGTCGGTGTAAACGGCCCTGGCCCGCAGCCACCGGCCCACATCCGCCTCCACCGGGGTGTAGGTCTCCCCGGTGGCCCCGGCTATGTCCTCAAAGCTGGCGTCAGCCACGTCCTGGGCGGTGGTCCCGGCGGGGGAGCGTTGCCACTGCCACGCGATGCTGCCCGCCACCACGACGTCCGGGTCCAGCAGCACGGCCCTCAGCGGGGAACCGGCCCGCAGCGTCTCCATGTCCAGGGACGCCACACCGGCCCGGTCCGCGTTGGGGTCGACCACGGTGATCACCGGCGAAAGGGCGTAGAGGGGATAGGCTTCGGTGGCGGCCCTGGCCGTGGGCGACGACAGGGGCGTGGTGGCGTCGCTAAGGTCGCCCACCCGCACCTCGGCGGCCCCGGCGTATTTCTGCCCCGACTTCCCGCCCTGCTTGTTGCCCCCAGTCCAGACCAGGCCGGTGTAGGAACCTCCTCCCTCGGTCTTGCCGCTGACGGAGTCCCAGTCGCCGTCGTAGAGGTCGGCGTAGTCGTCGGCCACCTTCTCACCGCCCAGCCAGTGGACGGGGACGCCCGTCCCGGTTGTGCGGGTGTTGGTCTTGGCGTCTACGCCGGACGTGGAGACCAGGGCGGTGAACTCGTCCTTGAAGGGCTTCAGGCCGTCGTTGCCGTGGGCCGCCGCTCGCGCGTGGGCGTTGTAGTCGGCGATGTCGGCGGACTCCGCCTTGGTGGTCGCGGAGGTTACGAACAGCAGGCGGAAGCTGTCGCCGGGTTCCAGGCCCTCGGGGACCAGGGGCGAGTCCGCCGCCACGGTGCGGCCCGTCGCCGGCTGCTCCGGCTGTTGATGTGCAGCGCCCTGCACCGGGCCGTCACTCTGGCCCCAGGCCGTCCTGTTGGCCCCTTGGCCGTCGGTGTAGGTCGCCTTCACCCGCAGCCACCGGCCCGCGTCCTCCTCTACCGGAGTGTAGGACGGCCCGGTGGCCCCGGGGATGTTGTTGAAGCCTGTGTAGCTCACGCTCTGGTAGGTGGTCCCCGGAGGGGAACGCTTCCACTGCCATCTGATGCTGTCCTCGTTCACGCCGTTGGGGTCCGCCAGCACGGCGGTGTAGGTCCCCTTCACCCGCAGCCGCCGGCCTGTGTCCTCCTCTCTCGGAGCGTAGGGGGACCCGGTGGCCCCGGGGAGGTTGTCGAAGCCGGTGTCGTCCACGTCCTGGTGGTTGGTCCCTGGAGAGGAACGCTTCCACTGCCGGTTGACGCTGTCCTGGTCCACGCCGTTGGGGTCCTCCAGCACGGCGCCCGGCTGGCCCTTGGTGACCGCCTGCTCCTGGATGGTCACCATGCCGCTGGGTGGGTCGGGGCACGTCGCCCTGGAAGCAATACCCCTGGCTGTCCGCAGCGAGTTTTCCACGTTCTCCGTTTGGCTCACTTCGTACTCGCCGTCACCGTAGGCCTTATAGGAGAACCAATGTATCTCCACGTCCTTCAGTTCCTCCAGCCGCTGCTCCCGGGTCTTGCCCGGGCTGAACTCCGCCTTGAACCCGGTGCAGAGCTGCTGCTGGCGCTCCCAGTCGCTGGCCCAGCCGCCCAGCCACGGCTTCATTTCCACCGGGGCGGCCCCGTAGATGTGAGGCCGGGCCAGGTAGTAGCCGCCGGTCCGCAGGTACAACCACTGGATCAGGTTCTGGTCGGGGGCGTCGAGGCTGGCGTCGGCGATGCGGAACTCTATCTCCCACCGCCGGGTGAGGTCGTTGTAGCGGTAGTAGTGGCGCATCCGCTCGAAGAGGCGGTAGCGGGCTCCCTCCACCCCGGTGTACAGGGACTCGGCAGGTGACCACACCAGGGCGTTGGAGCCGGTCACCCGGTTCCCTGCGGCGGGATACACCTTGTGGGCGGCCTGGTCCGGCAGCCCGGCGAAGTACAGGGACACCTTGGCGCCGCGGGGACCCGAGATGCTCGCGCCCGGGGGCAGCGCGAAGGGGCTGAACGGAATGCTGACGCCGTCCACCGCGTCGCTGTCGCCCTCCTGCACCCGGTAGCGGAACACGATGGCGTTGCCGCTGTTGGAGTGCAGGGCAGCCTCCCGGGTGCTTTCGCCCACCCGCAGGCGCAGCCGGGGCTGGCCGGCGACGGTCACCGCCTTGTTGAATGTGGCCGTGATCTCGATGTCATCTCCCGGCCGGTAGCCGCCGCGGGAGGTGAAGGCCAGGCCGGTCAGGCGGGTGCCGGCGACCGGGGCGGCGGTCCAGTCGGCGGGCAGCGTGACCTTGTTGTTGTCCGGCCGGTGGTCGTAGTACTCGGTGGAGTGCTGGGTGTAGCCGGAGGGAACCGGGCTGCCGTCGCATTCCACGTCGTCGGAAAACTTGCCGCCGCTCTTGATGCGGACGCAGTAGTCCTCCGCGTTCTTGATGCTGGCCGTTATCTCCTGGTCTTTGGCGTTGTCGGTCTGGGCCACGGCGCCGGTGGGCTCGGTGAATACGGTCAGGGTCACACCCTCCGGCATGTACCCAGCCCGGCGGTAATCGGAGGTCTCCAGCCTCCCGATGTTCCACACGCCGGAGGCCGCGTCGAAGCTGCCTTGGCCCGTCTCGCCTCGCGCGAAGCGCAGCCCCGGGGGCGACTTCACCGTCACCCGGGCCGCTGGAGGGATGTCCGGGCCGCGGTTCAGGGCGGTCAGGGTGAAGACCCCCGGCGCGTCCCACGCCGCTTGCAATTCCAGTTCGGTGACGGGACCCACGTGGAAGGTGTAGGTGCCGCTGGCGGTGAAGACGTCCTTGTTGCCGTCACTGTCGGCGTCAATGGTCTTGTGAGTGAAGGAAAATGCGGGAGTGACCTGGTAGATACCCAGTGCGCCGAAGTGTACTACTTGGTTGACATTGAACGTATTGAGGAGTTGGAATGGGCCCGCTTGCTGCGCGTTGACGGGATCCAGGAAATTGAAGGTCAGCAGGCTGGCCGGACGGATGGAGAAAGAGCCGGGCAGCGTGACGCCAGTAGGGACGGAAATGCCCCTCTTCATGTGAGTCCATTCAGAGACAGCATTCAGTCCCCGAATGTCAAGAGAGTGCTCTAGGCCAGAGTCCGGTCCGGTGGACCAGTATAGCTTGCCAGTGGAATCTGTTTTCCGCGTTGCAACGGTCAAGTATCCTCCACTTGGATCACAATGGTCTCCGGCTGGAGAAAGACGACGGGTTGCTCCCCGGCGCCGGAGTGGATTTCTACAAGACCGTCACTCCGGTCGATGCCGATGTCATGCTCCAGAATTTGGGCGCGAGACATGCGAGCCACTAGTTCCAGGGTATCCTGGTCGTTGCAGGGGTAGGCGGTTGCCCCGACGCAAGGATGGACGGTGAATATCCCGATTTCGCCATCCCGAATCAACACCGTCGGGTCCTTGCCCAGGCACACGCGGACCCGGTTGTTCCGCTGTGTATCCGGAACATCAGGTCCCAGGTCATCAGCAGGTCTCTCCGGGGGCACGACGTTGACCAGCTCCGCGGTCAGGCACGCCTCCTCCAGGGGGGCCGACCCGGTGTACCGGACTGTTACGGGCATGTCTATTTGGTAACGAATCCTAGATTCGGGCACAGTACCGAGATTCCAGATCCCGGTGGCCAGGTCGAAAGAAGAGCTTATCTGTATATCGTCTCTAGTGGTTGAAGTGCCTAAATCGTACGTGCGGCTGGGAGCCTCGGCGCTCACCAGCTCTAGGCCCGGGGAAGGGCTCACCTTCACCCGCACTTCGTACATGTGGTGAGTATCATATAAAGAGCCTCGATAACCAGGCCTATTATTAAACCTGACGGTGAAGTCAACCGTATCGTTCATTTGGGGGAACCGGTCGCTGACCAGCATGTCCACAACAGCATCCCCCTCGGCCGCGTGCTCTCTGCCGATGTAAGCGTATTTCCATGCCTCTCGCGTCACGTTGTTGTACAGAAACATAGATTCCTCCTTGGGCAGGGAACTGATGATCTCCCCACGCCCTTTCACCAGCCACCGGCCTTCGCTTCCCGGAGTGCTGCCGTGCAAAGTGGCGTGCAACGCCAATTCCGCCGTTTCGCCAGGACGGAGGTTTCTGAAGTGCCAGATTCCCGTCGCCGGGTCGAAGCTCCCAAACTTCGGATCAAGGCCTATGTCGAATGGGGTGCTTGCTACTTCCGCCGAAACGGTACCGTCACGGTAGGGTGTGAATGAGACTTTGACCTGCCCGCTATGGGCGTGTTGTCCGCCCTGGTTGGTCAGGACAAATATCCAACCGACGAATTCTCCTGCACCCGCGACTAAGCCGTGCCGGTAACGGAGGGACAGGTCGTGAGGGGGCGGGGGTTCCTGGGCTTGGGCGGTCTCCGTGGCAACTGCCGTCGCCAGGATGACCGCGACGGCCAGCGCCAGGAGCAGCGCCCAGGATTTTCGTCTCACTAAATGCATAACAACACCTCAAGGGAGGAATCCAGGCAAGGCCTGCGCGGTTTGCCGAGGGCATCCCCTCGGGATGCCCTCGGCGGAGTAAGCCCGGAGCCGGGCTAGGGCTTGGCTGCCCACGTCACGCTGACTACGTTAGAAGGCAGCCCTCCGGCGTGCCCATCGAAGTACAGGTGCGCTTGGTATCTTCTTTCGCCCTCGGTGCTGTGGGCCACGGAGACCGTCGTGGTTCCCACGTTATTGTTGACGTTAAGATCGGTACGGCCATCGGTCTTCATGTCACGCTCTATCCAGATATACTCGATCAACTCGGGCGGCGGGATATCGCCGCTGAGAGACGAGGTGACAGTGACAGTCGCTCCGGTCGTCGGGGCCGAGTCGTCAACCTCGATGGTGACCTTGGGAGGGCCGGTCACGTCTGTAAGGCTGATTTTCAGGGCCACGGTGCTGTCTATCGACGGGTCGTCCTGCCCTTCGTGGTCCTTGCCGTCGCTGACCCCCAGGACCAGGTCGTAGGTGGACTTGGTCTCGTAGTCCAGCAGGGCCCCGGCGGCCACGGTGATCTGGGCGCCGCCGGTCGCGCTGGACACATCGAAATGGGAGCTCCCCTTGCCCTTGAGACCGTAGGTCAGTTTGTCCCCGTCGTCTCCCCCGGCCACCGGCACCGGGGCGCCCACCTTCACGCCGGAGGCGGAGTTCTCCGCCACCGACCGCTCCACCTGGAACATGGGCTGGTCGTTGAAGGACAGGGGGCCCGACTGGATGGTGTACACCTGCACCTCGCTGGTGACGGTCTTCTCTTCGGGGAGGTTATCATTCCAGTCTTTGCTGGGGGCACTCGGACTTGGATTTACATGGCCAACGGCGTGGACCTCAATGTGGTGGGTGCCGGGCTCGGTGAAGACCCACTGGACCTCTTGGAACTCCACCCCGGCCTCCATCTGCATCTTATTGACGTCGGCATCATAGCTGTCCCAGATGGCTCCTTTTTGGACGCCGTTGTTTGCCTTGGGCGCGCCGAAGGCGAAGAAGTGGGGGCCGTGGACCTCGTAGATGTTGTCCCGTTCCGACTCAAACTCGTAGTAAAAGGGCTTGTTGCCGTTCCTGGGTTCCCAGTATTTGGCGTCGAACAACTTGGTGGAGAAGCCCAGGGTCAGGTCCGAGGTCTCGTTCACGTCGTTGGTATCCGGGTCGTCCAGCCGCAGCCAGTAAACCTCGGTGCCCGGTTTGGGGGTCCCGTCACTGTTCAGTTCCAGCCCGTTCTTGAGGAAGGGGTACTCAGCCAGGCTGATTTGCCCCGCGCCCGCCGCGCCGGCCACCACCGTAACCTTGTAGTCGTCGGTGACGTGGATTACCGACTTGGCGATGTCTATCTTGGCGTCGATGCGGCTGACTTTAGTTACCTTCTTCGTTGCCCCGGTGTTGGGGTCGGTCTCTGTGACAGTTGTCTGAGTGACCGAGGGCGGGCAGAGGTTGTTGTTGATGGTCTTGGTCGGGATGTCCCAGTAGGCGTCGAAGAAGGCGATTTTGCCGGTGGTTATCTGGTCCACCGGTTTCTCGGGGACCTTGGCCTGCCCCTGGCCGCAGGGCTGGGGGTCGGGGTAGGTCTTGGACTGGGCCTGGGCCGGGCCGACGGCGAAGACCACGGCCATCAGGCCGATGAACAGGGCGGCTACTGCCAGCAACGCCCCGGCGAGTTTCAGTTGCATTGGAGCCTTGGTAAGTGTATCCATCTTGGTTGCCTTGACTCTCCTTATGTTTGTTTTCAGGTTGGGTCGCCTTGGTATCGCGCTTTGGGTGTTCCTGGTTATCCTACATTGGTCCATCTCCTGGGTAGCTGTTGGCCATTGGTGCTATTTCCCCCTTCCGCGCCGGGGTTGGATTCCCGGGAGGCCCGGCGTCGGTTTCAAGCTGTGTTTGTCTCCGGGTTACTTGGTTTTGGCGTCGCACCGTGCCATTTCGATATATATAGATAACACTTCGATGCCCATTTGGGCTGGTCGGGGACGGCTGGAGATGGGCGGCAAATGCAGCAGTTCGACACCCGCCGGGTCGCGCCCCCATCTGGCCGAACCGGGACATCCCCGGCTCTGGGCGGCAGGCGGCATACTCTCTTTGTTGATATGTTGTCTCAATCATGTGCAGTTGTTGATACGTTATATCAATTATCTTCAATAAAGCGAACTAACTATACATGCTTTTTCATCACAGTAAAGACCATTTCGATAACAATATAGTAACATCAAGCAAATAACGGTGTGGTAACATTTTCTCAATCACGCAGGAACGAGCCGCAGCCACCGGGTGGGACCTGTATTCCCCTTCCATTCGGCGGCGGGTTGCGGTCAGGAGGGAGGCAAGGCAACAAGATGAATTCCGACGAACTACAGAGGGAGAACGCCGCCCTGCGGGAGCGCCTCTCCCGCCTGAGCGAGGCCAGCCTGCGCATCACCGGGGACCTGGAACCCGGCGCCGTGCTCCAAGGGGTGGTGGACGGCGCCCGCTCCCTGACCGGGGCCAGAACGGCCGGCATCACCGCCCTGGACGAACACGGGCAACTGTGGGAGTTCGTCACCTCCGGCCTGACCCCGGAGGAGCACCGGCTGGTGCTGGAACTGCCCGGCGGGCTGGAGTTCTTTGCCTACTTGGGCCAACTGCCGGAGCCGCTGCGGGTGGCCGACTTCTCGGCCTACATCAGGGCGGCGGGCCTGCCGGACATCGCCCCGCCCCTGGGCCCGGTGGGGGCCTTCCTGAGAATGCCCATCCGTCTGCTGGGCCGCCACGCCGGCGACATCTACCTGGCGGGCAAGGAGGGGCAGGATGAAGGTCAGGACGGCGGGGAGTTCACCCAGGATGACGAGGAGACCCTGGCGCTGTTCGCCGCCCAGGCGGCCCTGGCCATCGCCAACGCGCTGCGCTACCGGGAGGAACGGCGGGGCCGGGAGTACCTCGAAACGCTGGTCAACACCTCTCCCGTGGGCGTGGTGGTCTTCGATGCCGTGACCGGCGCGCCGCTGTCCTTCAACCGGGAGGCCCGGCGCATCGTGGACGGCCTGCGGGACCCGGACCGGACGACGGAGCAGCTGCTGGACGTGCTGAGCTTCCGGCGGGCCGACGGGCGGGAGGTCTCCCTCAGCGAGTTCCCCCTGACCCGCGCCCTGGGCAGCGGTGAGACGGTGCGGGCCGAGGAGATCGTCATCAGCGTCCCCGACGGGCGCAGCGTCACCACCCTGATCAACGCCACGCCCATCATCTCCGAGGAGGGCGCCACCGAGACCGTGGTGGTCACCCTCCAGGACCTGACGCCCCTGGAGGAGACCGAGCGGCAGCGGGCCGAGTTCCTGGGCACGGTGAGCCACGAGCTGAGAGCGCCGCTCACCTCCATCAAGGGGTCCGCCGCCGCCATGATGCGCGCCCCGTCAACCTTGGACGCCGCCGAGACCCAGCAGTTCCTGCGCATCATCGACAATCAGGCCGACCACATCCTGGACCTGATCGGCGAGTTGCTGGACGCGGCCCGCATCGACGCCGGCGTCCTGTCCGTCTCCCCGGAACCCTCGGATATGGCGGTGCTGGTGGACCGGGCCGTGGGCCTCTTCCAGAGCGGCGAGGGCCGGAGCAACGTCAGCGTAGAGCTGCCGCCGGACCTGCCCCGGGCGCTGGCGGACCGGCGCAGGGTGGAGCAGGTGCTGACCAACCTGCTAGCCAACGCGGCTCGGCACTCCCCGGAGTCTTCCGCCATCAGGGTGTCTGCCGCTATGGAAGGGGTCCATGTGGCCGTCTCCGTGGCCGACGACGGCGTGGGGGTGTCCACCGAGCGGCTGCCCTACCTCTTCCGCCGGTTCTTCCGCGCTGAGGGCGACGATCGGGACGGCGTGGGAGCCGGCCTGGGGCTGGCCGTCTGCAAGGGGATCGTCGAGGCCCACGGGGGGCGCATCCGGGCTGAGAGCGACGGGCCGGGCCGGGGAGCCGTGTTCACCTTCACCCTGCCGGCGGCGAAGGAAGTCGCCAGTCCTGCAGACTCTTCCGACCAGGGAGGAAGGCAAAGGGTACGGGTGCTGGCGGTGGACGACGACGCCCAAGCGCTGCGGTTCGTGCGGGACGCCCTTACGGAAGCGGGCTACCAGGTAACCGCGACCACCGACCCGGAGGAGGTCCCGGGGCTGATGGAGCGGGAGCAGCCCCACCTGGTGCTGCTGGACCTGGTGCTGCCCGGGACCGACGGCATCGAGTTGATGCAGGACCTCCTCCGCATCGCCGACGTGCCGGTGATCTTCCTGTCTGCCTACGGGCAGGACCAGGTGATTGCCCGGGCCTTCGAGATGGGGGCTGACGACTACATCGTCAAGCCCTTCTCGCCCACGGAGTTGGCGGCCCGGGTGCAGGCCGCCCTGCGGCGGCGCACCGGCCCGGCCCGGATGGCGCCCTCGGAACCCTACGTGCGGGGCGACCTGACCATCGACTACGCCCAGCGGCTGGTGAGCGTGGCCGGCAATCCGGTGCGGCTGACGGCCGTGGAGTACGACCTGCTGCGGGAGCTCTCCATCCACGCCGGGCGGGTGCTGACCCACCAGCACCTGCTGCAACGGGTGTGGGGAAAGACCCGGACAGCAACCCCCCAGGTGATCCGCACCCACCTGAACCGGCTCCGGCGCAAGTTGGGCGAGGACGGCGACAACCCCAGTTACATCTTCGCCGAGCCGCGGGTGGGCTACCGGATGGAGCGGCCGGAGACCCCGGGGGAGGCATAAGAACCGGATCGCCCCAGGTCGAAGCGGTCCAGGTTCATCACCTTGTCCCACGCGGCCACGAAGTCGCGCACCAGGGCCTGCTGCCCGTCGTCGCATCCGTACACCTCCGAGAGGGCGCGCAGTTCCGAGTTGGAGCCGAATGCTAGGTCCACCCTGGTGCCGGTCCACCGGAGCTCGCCGGTCCGGCGGTCCCGTCCCTCGAAGACCCCCTCAGCCGTGGAGCACGCCCGCCACTCGGTGCTCATGTCCAGCAGGTTCACGAAGAAGTCGTTGGTCAGCGCCCCCGGCCGGTGGGTGAAGACCCCGTGCTGGGACTGCCCGGTGTTGGCGTCCAGGACCCGCATCCCGCCGACCAGCGCCGTCATCTCCGGCGGGGTCAGCGTCAGCAGGGATGCCCGCTCCACCAGCAGTTCCTCCGCAGATTCCCGGTGTCCGGCCCGCAGGTAGTTGCGGAACCCGTCGGCGGCGGGCTGGAGCACGGCGAAGGACTCGGCGTCGGTCCACTCCTGGGATGCGTCGGTGCGCCCCGGCGTAAAGGGGACCAGCACGTCATGCCCGCCGTTCCTGGCCGCCTGCTCCACGCCGGCGCACCCGGCCAGAACGATCAGGTCGGCCAGGGAGACCCTCTTCCCGCCGGTCTGGGCGCCGCTGAACTCCGCCCTGATCTGCTCCAGTTCCCGCAGCACCTCTTCCAACCGGGCCGGGTCGTTCACCTCCCAGTCCCTCTGCGGGGCCAAGCGGATGCGCGCCCCGTTGGCCCCGCCCCGCTTGTCGGTGCCGCGGAACGTGGCCGCCGAAGCCCAAGCGGTGGACACCAACTGGGAAACGGGCAGACCCGTGGCCAGGACCGTGGCCTTGAGGTCGGCAATGTCCCGCTCATCGATCAACTGGTGATCGACGCCGGGGACCGGGTCCTGCCACGACATCGGCTCTGACGGGACCAGCGGGCCCAGATACCGGCTCCTCGGTCCCATGTCGCGGTGGGTCAGCTTAAACCAAGCCCGTGCGAAGGCGTCTTCAAATTCCGCAGGGCTCTCCAGGAAGCGCTTGGCAATGACCCCATAGGCAGGGTCCACCTTCAGCGAGAGGTCCGTGGTGAGCATCATGGGGGCGTGCCTGGTGGACGCATCGTGGGCGTCCGGGACGGTGGCCGCACCGAGGCCGTTCTCGGGAGCATACTGCCACTTGCCGGCCATACTTTTCGTCAGTTCCCAGTCGTAGGCGTACAGATTCTCGACGAACTCGTTGTCCCACTGCACCGGGTTGCTGGTCCAGGCCCCTTCCAGGCCGCTGGTGAAAGTATCCCCGCCCTTGCCGCTGCCGAAGCCGCTCTTCCAGCCGAGACCCTGCTCCTCGATGCCGGCGGCCTCGGGTTCGGGTCCGACAAAGTCCTCGGACCCGGCGCCGTGGGCTTTGCCGAAGGTGTGCCCGCCCGCTATCAGCGCAACCGTCTCCTCGTCGTTCATCCCCATGCGGCGGAAGGTCTGGCGAATGTGCCGCGCTGCCGCCGCCGGGTCCGGGTTACCGCCGGGTCCTTCCGGGTTCACGTAGATCAGGCCCAACTGGTCCGCGCCGTAGGGTTCTTCCAGTTCCCCGCCGTCGTCGTGGCGGTCGTCGCCCAGCCAGGAGCCCTCGGTACCCCAGCAGGTCCCGTCTGCCTCCCAGGCGTCCGGGCGGCCGAAGCCGAAGCCCAGGGTCCTGAAGCCCATGTCCTCCAGGGCGCAGTTGCCAGCGAAGATGATCAGGTCCGCCCAGGATACCTGCCGGCCGTACTTCCGCTTGACCGGCCAGAGCAGGCGGCGGGCCTTGTCCAGGTTGGCGTTGTCGGGCCAACTGTCGAGGGGGGCAAAGCGCATCTGTCCGGAGCCTCCGCCGCCGCGCCCGTCGCTGGTGCGGTAGGTGCCCGCGGCGTGCCAGGCCATGCGGATGAAGAGAGGCCCGTAGTGGCCGTAATCTGCGGGCCACCAGTCCTGGGACGCCTTCATCACTTCCTCGATGTCCTTCCTCAGGGCGTCGACGTCGAGGGTTTCCAGGGCTTGGGCGTAGTTGAAGTCTCGGCCCATGGGATCTGACACGGGCGAGTGCCGGCGGAGCGCCTTCAGGTCCAGTTGATTCGGCAACCATTCTTGACCTGAAGCGACTTCGCGCTCTGGCAGCGTATCATGGTGAAATCGTTCTTCAATGTGTGGGCAGCGCATCGGAATTGCTGCAAGCATTGGGATGGCCTCCTGTCGTCTAATGTATAATCATTATAAACTACTAATAATTATTTAGCAATAACTATTATGGTTTGGCCATCGATTCAGGTGCATCCGGGAGCCGGCAGCTGAGACGGGAGGACTGCCGCAGATGTCCTGCGCAGAGATGCATGGGTCGTGGGGCAACAGCAGTCCCGTGACGATGCGCAACGCGGTCTAAGGCATACGCAAGAAACAATTAGTGTAGGAACCAGGCAGGAATTGGGGTCTGGACGGACCACGCGGAACGTCTCCTAGCCGCCAGCGCCGCCACCCTGGACCAGTTGCTCAAGCCCGTTCTAGCGGCGGTGGTAAGCCGGCGCAAACGGCGGCGCAACCTGAACCGGGGCCGTGCCGCTGCTGGCCAGAGAGCAGTCCTTGGTGGTGGCCGGACTGGAAGCCATCGCCGGACAGCTGCCCTTTCCCGTGCTCGGCATCGACTCGGACAACGACACGGTCTTCATCAACGACACCCTCACCGGGTACTGTGCCGACCGGGGCATCGAGTTCACCCGTTCCCGGGCCTACCGGAAAAACGACCAAGCCTGGATCGAGCAGAAGAATGGCGCGGCCATCCGCCGGTTCCTGGGACATGAGCGTTACTCGGGGCAGGTGGCAGGGCAGACCATGGCCCACCTGCACGGGTCGATACGGCTGTACGTAAACTACTTCCAGCCGTCGTTCAAGCTGGTGGAGAAGACCCGCAACGGCTCAACGATGATCAAGCGCTACAGTTCCCTAGCCACTCCCTGCGACCTGGTGGTCGGGCACGAGGCGGTGACCTCCGAGGCCAAGGAAGCGCTCAGGCACCAGCGGGCAACGTTGGACCCGGTGGCCCTGCTGCACAGCATCAGGGAAGCCCAGTCTGCCCTGGCGGCCATCGGCTCCCCCGAACTCCGGCCCACGCCCAAGGGCGAGAGCCTGGAACGGTTCCTGGCCGGATTGCCCAGCCGGTGGATGGAAGAACAGGAGCAGGCTAACGGGAGCCGGCGGGCGAAAGCACCCCGGACCTGGCGAACGCGGAAGGACCCATTTGAAGGTGTGTGGTGCGATGTGTTGAACTGGTTGCAGGATGACCCGGACGCCAGTGCCGTGGCATTGCTGGACCGGCTGCAAGTGGCTGATCCGGGCCGATTCAGCCGGGCTCACTTGAGAACGTTGCAACGGAGGATCTAGCAGTGGCGGAGTATCATGGCGAACAAGTTGGTCTACGCCTCGTCCGAAGCAACGACGCCTGATCCCGTCGATATCTCTGTAATGGTGCTGGCAGGTAATGACTCCAGGTGTTGATTATTCGGTAACATTTCTCAATGAGGCAACGAGGATCGGCAAAAATGCTTGACGCGGAACAGACGGGACCCCAGGGATGACAGGTGGTGGGACACGGAGTCCGCCAGTTCGCACTCCGCTAGCTTCTCCAACCGTTGGCACAGCATGGAGGCAGGAACACTCCCTAAGCGGGCCAACTCGTCTACGGTGGCCAGGGGTGCGGCGACCCTCGCTATTGAACGGCCTTCCAAGACCAAGGAGCATTCGGTCTGCCGCACCCCTTTCCGGGTGGGTGAAGTGATTGTCGCACAGCAATGCCAAGATACAAGGAGCATCAGGCCGATTTGCCTGCTGACCGCCGGGCATCCGGTCTGCTGCGTTCGATGTATGAGCGTGTCCGACCGGGAACTGATGCACCGCCTGAACCGGATGCCCTTGGTGGACACGGCGGAACTGGTGATCATCACGGGGGAGGCCCACGTCACCGTACATCGTGGCTGACGGACCTGCCGGACGACGGCAAGGAGTGGGCCAAGGCAGAGGACCGGGCCGATTCGCCAATGGCCACCGACTGACCGAGGGCGCCACGGTGCAGGGAAAAAAGCCTTTCCATACCGTAGTTTCACCGTAGTTTCACCGTATATATTCGCCGCCAGACGCGGTTCTATGTGCCGTTTTCATGGTCTGGAGTGCTGAAAATGCAGAAATTTGAAGCTACGGGCGACTCTTTATCATACTGGGTGCATACGAAATCGGCGCCTGACGTATGTTTTGCGGTCGGATGTGTTGAGAAATGCAGCGATTTTAGGCTACGGGCGACTTTTTATCATCTTTGGTGTATGTATAATCGCCTCTTGAGGTATGTTTTTTGTTGAAAAAAGTCGGCAAATTGAAGTTGTGGCCGACTCTTGATCAAACTGGGGCGCATACGCAGTCGCTGGCGAGGGGCTGCGATGCTCGAGCCTCTGGACCGCAGTCGCAGGGATTCCACGCTGTTCCAATTCACCACCAAGCGGTTGCGGGACTTAATCGACCCCAACCGTCCGCTCATCCGGACCGGCGAGCAACCAGACTTCGTCAAGCGGGCGGCGCCCCGCGAGGAACGGTGCTGTCCCGATTTCGGCAGACCGGCCATCCATCCCCATGTGATGGTCAGGGCGCTCCTCATCTGCTCCCTGTACAACATAGCGTCCTTCCGCAGGCTGTGCCCGGCCATCTCCGAGAATACTGCCTTCAGGCGGTTTTGTTCCCTGACCATCTACGACCCGGTGTTCGATCACTCCGGCATCACCCACTTCATCCAGTGAGACCAAGCGCTCCAACGGTTGCTCCATGACACACACCCACACGATTCAAGAGTTTGCTCTATGCTATCATGCTGCGCCCAGAGTTGTGAAGGATTCGTTGTCTCTATCGACTGCATCAACCGTATGTCGTAACAATCAATAGCTAAAATGGTCGATAGTCCTGCCGCCCACGTCAACCCCAGTTCACGTAGTCACCCCAGGCGTCCATCGCGGCCCTCCTTAGCGCGAATAAGTCTGACCTGAGATAGGCGGCCTCGGTGGAGTCACCTAACTTATGAGCAAGGGCTGATTCCGCCGTCTGACGGTCTATGTTCTGTTCGGCACACCAATCACGAAAACTGCTGCGGAATCCGTGGGGTACGCAGCCGATCTTGTTTTCCCGAAGCAATTTCGACAGAGTGCTGTCTGATAAAGCTTTGCCTGTGGACGACGGGAATATCAACCCGCTACCATCCCCCAGGGACTGTGATTCGGCCAAAATCTCCATCGCCCTATCGGACAGGGGTATACGGTGTTCTCTGCCGGACTTCATTCGCTGGGCCGGGATGGTCCATAGGCGCCCGCCTAAGTCGATTTCATCCCACGTCGCCAACCGAGTTTCCGCAGATCGGCTGGCTGTCAAAATCAACCACTCAAGGGCAAGCTTCGTACCAGACCATGCGCCCGAATCCCGGATGGTCCTGACCGCACCCGCTACCGCCGCAAACGGTAATGCCTTGTGGTGGTCCTTGGTGGACAGCCGCGGCAACGCGGGGTTAATGTTGCCGTCAGCCGGATTGTCAGTCCTCAGCCCTTGGGCAATTGCCCACTTGAACACTTGCCCCATTTGCGTCTTAACTTTGCCAGCCGTCGCGGGTTTGTTCAGGGCCAAGGGAGCAAGAAACGACAGGACATCCGATGGGGTGATCTCGTCAATGGCTTTCGTCCCGATATGCGGTAGGGCGTACTCCCGCAGGAGATGACGCAGTTGCCTTTCCGTCTTCCCAGACTTCCAGCCCGGCCTGAGCACATCAATGGTGGACTCCATCGCGTCCTGGAACGTTGGGACCGTCACTGACTTAATCCGTGGGTCCTGGCCGTCCTCTACCAACCTGGCATTGGATAACGCCTTTTCCCTCGCCTTGGCAAGAGTCACAACCGGGAAACTCCCCAGCCCGATGTCGAATGGCTTGCCGTTCAACCTCAGCCGTTGGGCCCAGGTCTTTGACAGCCGCCCAGTTGTGGTATCCTTCACCAACAGGGATAGTCCAAACCCGCCACGTCCGTCGCCATACCGGCCAGGGACGTTGACCTTCTGGACAAAAACCGCTGACAACCGCTTGGGCCGTCCCATCGTTTACCACTTCTGTTACCACTTTTAGAGGGATATTACAGGACATGGTCTGACATGTCAAGAGACGGCAGTATCAATAAATTGAAGCTAGATTGACCGATATAAGGCACTTATTGATACTGTGTGATACGTCTTGCAATACAGGGTCGGCCTCTGCCTCGGGAGCCAATAAACCCCTCTTTCAGCTACGGCTTTCAAAAAACGCGGTAACCGTTACCACTTTGTCAGGGCCTTTTCATTTTCCGGGTTGGGCTGCACAGGTCCCGTCTTTCCCGCGAAAGCGGGAATCCACATACTTCCAGCCTATGGCAATGTTCTCGTGGCGAGACCACATGGATTCCCGCCTGCGCGGGAATGACGAGAGAATGAAAAGGCCGTTACCACTTTGTGGCGACGATAGACTTAGCGCTACAGTCGCACTAAACGCTGGCCCCTTACTTTTTGGCGGGCCTATTCTCTCGGGGAAAATGTGACGGTCCGGCCGTCCGAGCTTGTGATGGTCAGCCGGGAGCCGCTGATGGCAAATTCCTCCGCACCAACCAGCAGGTCAGTGTAAAGAGACTCCTGCATGAACATCTCGTGGTTTGGACAACCCGCCTCGGTCCAGTGGAGATCCTCTGTGGTGAAGGACGACCCGGAAGCCCGGTACCTCCCATCATAGGAGTTGCATCCGGTCCAGCCACTGATGCGTCTCTCATCGGAAAACTCAACCTCAACATTTCCGATGGCTGGGATACCCTCTATGGAAAGCAGCATCCAGGATGTACCCGCCAAGGGTTGCTCTTCCCAGACGCAGGCAAGCGCCAGCAGCAACACGCTGCCGACAATGGCCGGTAGCAACAACCTTCTCGCCAGTACCATCTGCATCATCGTAGCACAGGCATCAAGGGCCTTTCCTCGTTTTCTCGCACTTCCGCAAAATGATAAAATTGCGCGTAGTGGAATGAACTTATGAAAGGGGGACGCATGAGTGACGAAGACATCCCCGCATCCAAGCTGATCGAGCCAACCCTGCTGTTAGAAGAGACCGCACGCCTGGGCGACGAAATATACGAGCGAGACATCCGGCCCCAGGTCGAGGCCGACCACTACGGAGAGGTCGTCGCTATAGACTTGGAAAGTGGGGACTATGCCATCGCCGACACCGCCCTTTGCGCAGCGGACGCCCTGCGTGAACGGCGTCCCGCACCTGATGTTTGGGTTGTGAGGATTGGGTATCCGGCGCTGCGTACCTTCGGGGGCAGTTCCCTGCCGAGGACCGGATGATAGAGGGCTTCGTGAACGCCAACCGCGAGGCCATGGTGCCACTGTCACTCCGTGGCCCGGAGGGACAAACGCGGGAAGTAAACGCCGTGATAGACACCGGCTACAGCGGCGCTTTGACCCTGCCACCTGAGTTGGTGGCGGAGTTGGAGTTGCCCTACGTGTTCAGCAGCAAGGCTACGTTGGCTGACGATACAGAAGTGAGCTTCCGGGTACACCGCGTCACCACGCTCTGGGACAGTGAGCCGCGACACATCGAGGCCGATGCCGTGGGCAGCACCCCCCTCGTGGGTATGCTCCTGCTGGACAGCCACAACCTGAACATCGAAGTCGTGGACGGCGGCAGCGTCGTCATACAAGCCAGAGAGTAGCGGCGGCGCTCCCGAATCGGCGCTAACTATGAAATCACCAGCTTAGACAATGGCAGGATGTACCAGGTGCGGGTGCGTGCCAAGAACTCAAAGTTTTCTCGCGCTTCCGCAAAATGATAGATGACAATTTTGCTGCCCCAAACTTGCCCCATGGTGTAGAATGTCCGCCGTAGGAGAACGCGTCAGAAGGGAAGCCAGAGCGCGGCGAGGCCGGTCCGGGAGCTTGTTGAAGAGCGGGACGGTCAGCCGCCAACTGCCAGGTGCGACATGACCACGCCCAAGACCGGCGCCAAGACGCCGACAACTCCAGGCCGGTTCCGCTTGCCGGACCCGCCCCGGCGTGATCCCGACGAGATGACCCAGTACGACCGCTTGTTCAAGACCGGCAACTCCCGCTACCTGGCCATCCACCTGGGCCGCCCGGACACCACCCTGGTGGAGGCCGACCGCTGGATTGTGCCGGATGCCAGCTTCAACAAATCCCGTGCCCGGCAGCCCGATCTGCTGGTCGCCTTTGACGTGGACCCGGAAGCCTACGAACTCAGCAACGGTTACATCATCTCGGAGCAGGGCAAGCCGCCGGACTTCGTGCTGGAAGTGGCGTCGGAGAGCACGGGGGACGTTGACGTGGGAGCCAAGCGGCGGGACTACGCCGCCTTGGGAATACCGGAGTACTGGCGGTTCGACCAGACGGAGACCGGCCGGTATCACGGGGAGCGGCTGGCCGGCGACCGGTTGGCGGACGGCGAATACGTCGCCCTTGAAATTGAAGAGTTGCCGGACGGCGGTTTGCAGGGATACAGCCCGGCGCTGGACCTGTATCTGCGTTGGCAGCGTGGCGAGTTGGTGTTCTACAACCCGGCCACGGGGCAGCGCGTCCTCACCTATGAAGACCAACTAGCCCGCGCTGACGCTGCCGAGGCCCGCGCTGACGCCGCCGAAGCCCGCATCCGGGAACTGGAGGAACAACTGCGCCGCCAAGGACCCTGAGGCCGCGGCAACCTGACCGGGACAACGGAAACAGCGCAACGCCGCAGACGAGGATGCAACCTCGGTTTTCACTCGGCTTCCTCCAGCCCCTCTCCCTCCCCATTCCCCGCCGCCATCCGGTACCCCACCCGCGGCTCGGTGACGATGTATATGGGGTTGCCCACCGCATCCCCCAGCTTGCGGCGCAGCCGCTTCACCACGTCCCGCAACAGATAGGACTCGCCCACCCTTTCCGGACCCCATACCCGCTGGAGCAGCACATTGTGGGACTGCACCCGGGGAGCATGGACCGCCAGTTCGTAGAGCAGCGCGTACTCCGTGGCCGTCAGTTCCACATGTTCGCCGCTCAGTGTCACCCGGCGCCCGGCGTAGTCGATGATCAGCCCGCCCACGGAGTAGGATGCCGACGGCTCGCCCGGGAGCGGCTCCAACTGCTTCCTCAGGGCCGCCCTGATCCTGGCCGCCAGTTCCGTGGGCGAGAAGGGCTTGACCAAGTAGTCCGCCGCCCCCATGTCGAAAGCCCGGGCCACGGTATCCTCCTGGCCGTACACCGACAGGAAGATCACCGGCACATCCGCTATCCGCAGAATGTCGTTCATCAGCTCGATGCCGTCGCTGCCGGGCAGCACTAAGTCCAGCAGGACCAAGTGAGGCCTCTCCTCCGCCATCAAGCGGGGCACCTCCGCCGGGTCGCCGGTAACGATGGGTGCGTAGCCCACCTTGGCAAGTTCGTCCCGCACGTACCGCAGCGCCTGGGGGTCGTCGTCCACCGCCAGGACGCGAACCCGGCCGCGGGTTGCCCGGCGTGAACGCGCTGAGGAGGCCGGAACAGGAGCGGCGGGCGGGGCTTCCACTGCCGGCAGGGTAAAGGTGAAACGCGCCCCCAAACCCGGACCGTCGCTCTCGGCCCGGATGCGGCCCCCATGGGCTTCCACGATGCCCTTACAGATGGCCAAACCCAAGCCCGAACCGTCCACGCCGGATGCTGTTTCCAAGGATTGCCCCCGCGAGAACTTGCGGAACAACTCCGGCAACAGCTCCGCCGGTATGCCCCGCCCCCGGTCGGAGACCGACACCGCCACGTGGACGCTATCCCGAGCCGCGTTCACCACGATGGGCGATCCTTCATGCGAGTACCCGGCGGCGTTGGAGAGCAGGTTGCCCAGCACCTGGACGATGCGCCGCCGGTCGGCCAGCACCAAGGGCAGGTCCTCCGCCAGTTCCACCCGCAGGGGGTTCTTCGCGCCTCCGCTCAGGAACCTGGCCCCGGCCTCGTCCACCAGCGCGCGCACCTCCGTGGGCTCCGGGTCCACCGACAGGCTGCCCGTCTCGATTCGGGCCGCGTCCAGCAGATCGCCGATGAGGAAGCGCATCTGGTCCGACTGGTCCCGGATGATGCGGAAGAACTGGGTCATCTCCGCCGGGTCCAGTTCGCCCGCCGCCTCCAGCAGGGTCGTGACCGAACCCTTGACCGCCGCCAAGGGCGCCCGAAGCTCGTGGCTCACCATGGCCAGGAACTCGGCCCTGAGCCGCTCCTGCTCCTCCAAGGGCGTCATGTCCTGTAGCGTGACGACGAAGGACGCCAGTTGCCCGTCCTCCGATTGAATGGGCGTGGCGTTGAGCAGCACGCTGACGCTCCGCCCGTCGGGCACCCTCAGCGCGACCTCCTCGGCCCGCACCGTTTCCCCGGCGCTGAGAACCTCGGCCAAGGGCAATTCCCGCAGGGAGATCTCCCGACCGTCGGAACGCACGCAGGTCACCACGTCCAGCAGGTCCTCCGGCGGCTGGCCTTCGTCCCGCAGACTGTCCACGATGCGCAACGCCTCCCGGTTGACCGACGCCATCTCCCCGGTCCGAGCGTCGAAAACCGCGACACCCACCGGCGAGGTGTTGACCAGGGTCTCCAGGTCGGCCCGGGCCTGCCGCTCCTCCCGGTGCCGGCGGGCGTTGGCGATCACCAGCGCCGCTTGGGAAGCAAACATCACCAAGGTCTCCTCGTCGGCTTGGGTGAACTCCTCCCCGCCGCCCTTGACGCCCACGAAGACGTGGCCCACCCGGCCGCCCCGGTGGAAAATCGGCGACGCCAGGAAGGAGAAGGCCCCGTCCCACCCCGGCAGGGGGATGCTGAACCCGGTGAAACCCAGGGCCCGCACGTATTCCGTCAAGTCTGGGAGCCGCTGCGGTTCGGAGACGTTGGTCAGGGCCTCGAAGAGTTGCCACTTGTCCGGGGTGAGCAAGAGCAACTCGGCCTCCCCGGCGGTAATCCCCGAGGACAGGAAGTCCTGCACCCGGCCCCTGTCGTCCAGCAGGGTCATCACCCCGTAGCGGGCTTCCGTCAGGGACCGGGCGGAGTCCAGCACCCCTTGGAGCACTTGGTCGAACTCCAGGCTCTCGTTGATGCGCAGGCTGGCCTCGCTTAGGCGGGACAGGCGCTCCCGCAGGGCGTCTATCTCCCGGTCCCGCCGGTCTGGCTGGTCCATTTCTTCCTCCACGTCCCCTGCCCCTCAGTGGGGGCAGGCGCCGCCGCGCGGTGTTGCGGCTTAATTATACAACAGACCAAGCCAAATATATAAATATTCACACAAAAAATGGCAAATATAATACCCCTATAATATGGATTATGGTGTATGCTCTTTACGTGCTTTTGCGCTTGGATCGGGAGTGGGGGGCTTGGGCAACCGGGCCCGGGTGTGGCTGACCGGTTCATCGGGCGTTGGCGGGAGAAGTGAGGTGGTGTCCTATGGACCATACCCGGATGGTGTTCCGGACCAAGTTACGCGCTTCAGGAAAGGCCGTCATGGCCCTGTCCGCCGGACTGGGTATGACGGCCTTTTTCCTGTTCTCCCCCGCCTCCGCGAGGGCAGGCGTCATTCCCGCGCAGGAATGACGGGACCTGTGCAACCCATCCCGGAAAAGTGTACGAACCGGGACCGGAGGAGTCCAGAAAAGAATACGCGGATACATTGCCGGTAGTGAAGTAGACATACATAGAAAGCGACGGCTGCGCAGACCGGTCCGGCAGCCGAAAATACGCAGCCGATGGGCGCCCTGCCCAATTGGGTCGATATGGGAGTGTGAGGAAGAAGTATGTGTGGTAAAGCATTTGTTGGAACGATTGCAATCCTGGGCGTCCCCGCCTTGGCCGTCCTGCTGGCATTGGCCGTGCTTTTCCTCGGCAGCCCCGCGCCCGCCGCGGCCCAGTCCGTCCCCGCTGAGCCCACGGGGTTGATCTTCGCTTCCGGCGACAGCAAGCTCACTGTGACCTGGACCGCCCCCTCCGGGACCATCTCCAGCTATGATGTAGAGTATAAGGATAAGTCTGCCCACGACCAACCCGCTACCACTACCAATGATCCGTCTACGGGCTGGGTGGACGCCGGCCACACCGGCACGGACACCACTCACGAAATCACCCGCTTGGTCAATGGCAGGATGTACCTGGTGCGGGTGCGCGCGGTGAACACCGCAGGGGACGGGGCATGGTCTGATGATGATGAGGCGGATAAAGGCGCCGCCCCCGGTGTAACCGTTGACCCTCTGCCGGTTGAGGGAGTGGGCAAGGTAACCGTGACCATGACTCTGGACGGGCCGGCAACTGACACTATGAATAGTTTCTCGGTCCAAGGTCCCATAGGAGGCTTAGCTAAATCTGCACAAGGAAGTCTTTCTGACTGTTACAAATCAGAGAAGCCAGAAAGTTGGGACCCTTGGGACTACTGTGTAGGGGAAATTGATGGGTCTGTAGGAGATGAGACCGTCTCGTTCGAGATCATCATCAACGACGACAATGAGATCGAGGACTCCGGCGAGACCGAGACCACCAGGCTGATCTTCACAATTGAAGACTCGACTCCAGATGAAGGCATTTATGAGATCGTGAGATTCTATGTAAACCTCACCATACTTGATAACGACGGCTTCAGGCTGACCCGCAGCGCGGCCCCGGCCGAGGGCAGAGGGCCGGTCACCGTCACCGCGACGCTGGGCAGCCCCGCGCCAACCGACGGCGTAACGGTTACGCTCGCCCCATCCGGCACCGCGACCCCCGGCAGCGACTACACCCTGTCTCGCACCACCATCCCCATCGCCGAGGGCGGCACGATGGGCACCGCCACCATTACCGTGAACGACGACACTTTTCACGATCCCGATGAGACCATCATCCTCAATGCTACCACCACCCCCTCGCTGGGGACGTATCGATTGCCGCTGACCATCACCGACAACGACTTACCGCCCTCCAGCCTCACCTTGTCCGTCAATAGCGCCACCGTCAGCACCACCGTCGCCGAGAATACGGGGTATGTCACCGTTACCGCGACGCTGAACGAACCTGCGCCGGCCAACGGCACGAGGGTTACAGTCGCCACAGCCGGCTCAGCGGACCCCGGCCCCGGCGATGGCAGCGACTACACTCCGCCCTCCCCCTTCACCATCGCCGAGGGCCACAGGACTACCACGTTCACCGTCGACATCGTGGACGACGCGAAGAACGAGCCGAATGAAACGATCATCCTGAACGCTACCAGCGCCAACCCGGCGCTCACCGCGCAGGAACTGACGCTGACCATCACCGACAACGACCCCCTGCCAACCAGCCTCGCCTTGTCCGTCAATAGCACCACCGTCGCCGAGGATACGGGCACAGTCACCGTCACCGCGGCGCTGAACAGGCCTGCGCCGGCCAACGGCACGAGGGTTACCCTCGCCACAACCGGCACGGCGACCCGCGGCTCTGGCGGTGGCCACGATTACGATATGCCCTCCTCCTTCATCATCGCCGAGGGCGACAGGACTAACACGTTCGACATCACCGTCGTGGACGACGCGACGGACGAGGCGGATGAAACGATCATCCTGAACGCTACCACCACCAACCCGTCGGTCACCGTGAATTCACTCACCATCACCATCTCCGACAGCTACAACGCCCCGCCCACCTTCGGCAGCAGCACCACCGCCCGCTCCGTCGCCGAAAACACTCTGGCCAGGGACAATATAGGCGCTCCGGTTGAGGCCGACGACCCCGACAGCCAAACGTTGACCTACTCGCTCAGCGGTACGGATGCAACGTCCTTTAACATAGATACGTCGTCGGGGCAGTTGAAGGTCAAGAGCCCGCTGGACTACGAGACGAAGACCAGCTACTCGGTGATCGTGTCGGTCAGCGACGGCGCGGACGCCACAGGCGACCCCGATTCAAATGCCGAAGACGACACAATAACGGTAACCATCAAAGTCACCGACGTGGATGAGACCGGGACCGTAACCCTGCCGGCTTCCCAGCCGCAGGTCGGCGAGGCGGTTACGGCCACCCTGGCAGACCCGGACGGGAGCATAACGGGCGAAACGTGGCAGTGGCAAAAGTCCGGCTCCCAAAGCGGCCGCCCCTATACCGACATCAGCGGGGCAACTTCCGCGTCTTACACGCCGGTTGCCGGCGACGCGGGGAATTACCTGAAGGCCACCGTTTCCTACAACGACGGGCACGGCAGCGGCAAGAGGGCCGAAGCCGTATCGGCCAATGCGGTGGCCGCACTGTCAACCAATCGTGCTCCGACATTTCCCGGCGCAACGGCAACCCGGAGCAAGCCGGAGAACACGCCGGCGAACCGGAACATAGGCGCGCCGGTAACGGCCACCGACCCTGACTCCGGCGACACCCTGACTTACAGTCTTGGCGGAACGGATGCCAGGTCCTTTGCCATCCACGCGCCGTCGGGCCAGTTGATAACCAAGGCTGCCCTGGACCACGAAAACAAGGCTACCTACACGGTTACCGTATCGGTCAGTGACGGGAAGAATCCAAGCGGGACTACCGACACGTCCGCGGACGCCACAATAACGGTAACCATCAACGTCACCGACGTGAACGAACAGCCGAAGTTCTCCGGCAGCCTGGGCGTGCACAGCGTGCCTGAAAACACCGGCGCCGGCGTGAACATAGGCGCTCCGGTAACGGCGGCCGACCCGGAGCGCGACGTGCTGACCTATTCGCTGGACAGCGCGGGGGCCCAGTTCTTCGCCATCAATGCCTCGACCGGGCAGTTGCAGACCAAGGCGGCATTGGACTTCGAGACCGCGCCAGTCCATTCGGTGACGGTGCACGTTTCGGACCGGAAGAACGCCGCCGGAAACACGGACACCGCCGTAGACGCTACAAGAGCGGTAACCATCAAAGTCACTAACGTGAACGAGGCCCCGGCGTTTTCCGGCGCAACAGGATCCAGGAGCGTACCGGAAAATGCCGGAGTGGGAGATAACGTGGGAGACCCGGTGGCCGCCACCGACCCGGATTCCGGAGATACTACCCTTACTTACACTCTTGGCGGGACCGATGCGGCGTCCTTTTCCATTGTGCCGGGTACGGGGCAGTTGCGGACCGGGACCGTCCTGGACTACGACGTCGGGCCGAGGAGCTACACGGTGACGGTGACCGCCAGGGACCGGGCCGGTCTGTCAGCCGCCATCACCGTGAACATCGCGGTGACCGACGTCAATGAGCCGCCGGTATTGAACGGGCGCACCGCCGTAGAGTACACCGAAAACGACACCGGTCCGGTTGCGGCCTACACCGCAACCGACCCCGACAACGCCTCGGTCTCCTGGTCCCTGTCCGGTGACGACGCGGGAGATTTTTCCATCAGCGCATCCGGGTCACTGACTTTCCAAGCGTCGCCGGACTACGAAGACCCGGCGGACGCCGACGAAAACAACGTTTACTTGGTGACGGTTGAAGGGTCCGACGGCGCCACAACGGTCAGGTTGCTTGTGACGGTAACCGTCACCAACGTGAACGAGTCCCCCGCCTTCCCGGCTGAGACGGGGACGCGCAGCGTGGACGAGAACACGCCGGCGGACCAGGACCTGGGTCCGGCCGCCTCCGCCGACGATCCCGAGGGGGATACCCTGACCTACAAGCTGGCGGGCGCGGACGGGGATTCTTTCAGCATCGACGCAACAACCGGGCAGTTGAAGACCAAGGCCCCGCTGGACTACGAGACCAAGTCAAGCTACCAAGTGACGGTGCACGTCCGCGACGGCAATGACCAGGACGACCGGGTCAACGCGGTGACGGACGACACCATCGACATAACCATCAGCGTCAACAACGTGGAAGAGCCGGGCAGCATAGTCCTGTCGTCGCGGCAGCCCCAGGTTGGGACTGCCTTGGTCGCAACCCTGACCGACCCCGACGGCAGCATAACCGGAGTTACATGGAAGTGGCACAAGAGGAGGAATAAAAAAGAAACGGGAGGGACTCTCATTCCCGGCGCAACGTCAAACTCTTACACTCCAACCGCCGATGACCTCGGCAAGCATTTGCGCGCCAAAGCGTCCTACACCGACGGCCATGGCACCGGGAAGACGGCAGTAGAGGTCTCGGACAATCCGGTACGGGGAACGCCGGCAACCAACGTTGCCCCTGAATTCGCCTCGGCGACGGCGGCCCGCAGCGTCGACGAAAACACCGCGGCGGACCAGGACATCGGCGCCCCGGTGGCCGCCACCGACGGCGACGCCGGCGACGCCAACCTGCTGACCTACTCCTTGAGCGGGACGGACGCCGCGGCTTTCGACATCAACAGGGCCACCGGCCAGTTGCTGACCAAGGCCGCCCTGGACCGCGAGACCAAGCATACCTACACGGTGACGGTAGAGGTGGTGGACCCGTCCGCCGAATCCGACACCATCGCGGTGACCATCACCGTTAACGACGTCGACGAACCCCCGGAGGTGTCGGGCCTCGACGTAGTCGACTACCCGGAGAACGGCACGAACGTTGTGGCGACCTACACCGCCAGAGACCCCGAGGGAGCCTCCATAACCTGGTCGCTGGAGGGGGCGGACAAAGACCTCTTCTCCATCAGCACCGGGGGCGCTCTGAGCTTCAATTCGTCGCCGGACCACGATACCCCCGGCGACGCGAACGCCGACAACGTCTACTTGGTGACGGTGAAGGCTACCGCCGGAGCCGGTTCGGGGTTGCTGAACGTGGAGATCACCGTTTCCAACGTCAATGAAACGCCGGCCTTCCCGGACTCCGAGGACGGCGCCCGCACCTTCGCGGAAAATGCGGCAGCGAACGAGAACATAGGCGCCCCGGTGGCGGCAACCGATCCCGACGCCGGCGACGCTTTGACCTACACGCTGGCAGGGACCGACGCCGCCTCTTTCGTCATCGACGAAACCACCGGCCAGTTGAAGACCAAGCCCGGCGTGACCTACGACTACGAAGCCAAAAGCACATACCAAGTGACGGTAACCGCGACAGACCGGGCCGGCCTGCACGTCACCGTTGGCGTGACCATCACCGTTTCGAGCGTCAACGAGCCTCCTCAGTTCACCGAGGGAGCGACCGCCTCGCGTTCGGTTGCCGAAAACACCCCGGCAAACCAGAACATCGGCGCCGCGGTCGCGGCTACCGACCCCGACTCCAGCGATACCCTGACTTATACGCTGGGAGGGGCCGATGCTCCATCGTTCACCATTGACGGGGCCACCGGCCGGTTGAAGACCCTTGACCCGCTGGACTACGAGACCAAGTCCAGCTATTCCGTAACGGTTTCGGTCACCGACGGCAAGGACGTAGACGACAATGCCGACACAACCGTCGACAACACCATCGACGTGACCATCACCGTCATCGATGCAGCCGAGGCGGGGAACGTTATCCTGTCATCCTTGCAACCCCAAGTGGGGACGGCATTGACCGCCACACTTGAAGACCCGGACGGCGCCGCCACCAACATAACCTGGACGTGGCAAAGCTCCTCCACTTGGTCTTCCGGCTGGACCGCCATCAGCGGCGCGACATCGAGCAGCTATACTCCGGTAGCCGGCAACGTGGGCAACTACCTGCGGGCCACGGCAACCTACACCAACTCACAGAACGCCCGGGTCAGCGCCCACGGCATCTCGGCCTACCGGGTGCGGGCCGCGCCCGCAAGCAACGCCGCGCCGTATTTCTCCGCAGCGACCGCGACACGCTCCATTCCCGAGGACACCCCTGTGGGCAACGCCGTTGGCGACCCGGTCACAGCAACGGACTCCAACGCCGGCGACGTTCTTACCTACACGTTGAGCGGGACTGACGCCGCGTCATTCACCATAGGCATGGCCTCCGGCCAGTTGCGGACCAAGGTCGCCCTGGACCACGATACGAAGCCCAGCTACTCAGTCGTCGTACAGGCGGCGGACCCGTCGGGCCTCTCGGACACCATCACGGTGACCATCACCGTCACCGATCAAAACGAGCCGCCGGTAATTACCGGGGAAACTTCCATATACTATTCGGAAGCCCGGACGGATGCGGTGGCGACCTACACCGCCGCAGACCCGGAGAATGGCTCGATCGCTTGGTCCCTGGCCGGCGCCGACAGCGGGGACTTCTCCATAAGCAATACGGGCGTTCTCACCTTCGCCGCAACCCCGGACCGGGAAAACCCGGCGGACGCCAACCGAGATAACATCTACTTGGTGACGGTGCGGGCGTCCGACGGGACCAACACGGCTACGCTGGTCGTAACGGTTACGGTCACCTACGCGACCGAACCGCCTCCGGCTCCCGCCGCGCCGACGGTGCAGGCCGCCACGACCGGCGGGCACAACGCCTTGAGCGCAAGCTGGCAGGCGCCCTCCGCCGTCGGCATTTCGGCCATCACCGGCTACGACGTGCAGTACCGGAAGCAGGGCGCGACCGCTTGGAGCAGCACCAACGCGACGGTCACCGGGACCACAGCCGCCATTACCGGCGTGCTGCCGGACACGAATTACCAAGTGCGGGTGCGGGCCAAGAACGCCGACGGCGCGGGCGCATGGTCCAGCCCGGGGACCGGCAAGACCGCCGTCACCCCGGCGGACCAGCAAGTCGATCTGACCGTCAGCTATCAAGCGGCGAACTACACCGTCATCGAGGGCGCCAGCGTCACCGTTTCGGTCGCCCTGGCCCCGGCGGCCGACCGGAAGCTGCAAGTGCCCGTGTCCGCAACAGCCCTCAGCGCCCAGCCCGGCGATTACCGGTTAACCGGCTTGACCGGCAACGCCCTGGCTTTCGTCCCCGGCGACACTTCCAGGAGCTTCACTTTCGAGGCCCTCCAGGACACCGACACCGTAGACGAGACGGTCACCCTGGGGTTCGGCCAACTCCCCGGCAAGGTCACCGCGGGCAGCCAAGGGACTGCGGCGGTCACCATAAATGACGACGATACCGCCGCCGCCAAACAGCGTAGCGCCCAGCAACGTAGAAGGAAGTCCGGAGGGGGTGGCGGCGGCGGCTACTACGGCGGCGCCGGCGGCGGCGGGCCCGCTGAGACGACAAACGGGGCGCCGGTGTTCACCGAAGGAGCGACCGCCTCCCGTTCGGTGGCGGAAAACACGAGGGCCGGGGTCAACATAGGCGCACCGGTCAAGGCCGCCGATCCTGAAAACGACCAACTTTCCTACACCGTCGGGGGCGACGACGGGTCCGCCTTCGCCATAGACGAGGCCACCGGCCAGTTGAAGACCAAGTCGGCCCTGGACTACGAGAGGAAGTCCAGCTACAGGGTCACCGTGGGCGCTTTCGACCCCGATGAGGCCAGCGCCACTATAGTAGTAACCATCACGGTGACCAACGTGTCCGATACCCCCTTGGCCAGCGGGTCAACCCAGACGATGGGGGTTGTGGACTCCAAACGGGACACGACCGTATCGATGCCGGACGGAAGCGCGGCGGTTACCTTCCCCTCGGGATCGCGGAGCGGCGATTACCAAGTCAGGCTGGACCGTGGTCTGACCAACTGCAACCCGGACTCCGCCGGCGAGCAGTTGTGGTTCTGCTTGGCGGTGGACATCTTCGACAACCAAGGCAACCGGGAGCAGGGGGTAACGCTCTCCCGGCCGGCGACAATCAGGATTACGCGGAATGCCGACGACCGGGGCGGCGTAGACGCCGTACTGGGTCTGCACGAACAGGGACGCGTCAAGGTTTACACTCTGGGGCAGTCGGGCAGCCAGTGGACCGAGTTGACGTTCACGCTGGAAGCGGACGGTTCGGGCGGGATTGTGATCACCATCACCGGCGTCAGCAGTTTCGGCGTATACGCGGGAATGATCAACCAGTCGCTTTCGGTGCAGACGCAGAGGCAAACCGGATCGAGTTCCTTGTCAAAGGGAGGGCAAGGGACCACGCCGGAACCCACGCCTACTCCTACCCCGACGCCTACGCCCGCGCCTACCCCTACGCCCACGCCCACGCCGACTCCCACGCCGCCGCCGGCGAACAATGAGGGGGCGGGGCCTGCATCCGAAAATACGGCATCGTCGTCCCGCCCGCCGGCGGGGCCCTTGGGCAACCCGGCGGCAACGACGCCTACTCCGGCGCCGACACCGTCGGGCATAGCCAAGGCGCTTGGAAGTATGCCGCCAAGCGCACCGGCGGTTGAAGCCGAGTTGCCGGAAGCCACCCCGGAACCCGCGGATACTTCGTTGGATTCGGAAACCGGAGAGTCCGAAGGTCTGCCGCCATGGTTCATCCCAATCATCATACTGGCGGTGGCGGCGACGCTGGCCGGGTACGGCACTTTCTACCTGAAGAGACGCGGCGCGTCATCCGATCAGTTAGCGGTGCAGAGAAGCCGCGAGTTCAACAGGTGGCATTAGACAAGACCGTCCGGTGGTCCGTGCGGCAATCATCTCATTGGGTGTAGAATACCAACCGTGAACAGACGCCTTTCAGGGGAGCCGAAGCAGCGGCAACGCCGCCAATTGCCAGGTGCGATATGAGCATGTCAGACACCTTCGCCGGGACACCCAAAGTCCGGGGCCGCTTCCGGCTGCCGGACCCGCCGGAATGCCCGGAAGACAAGATGACCAACTTCGACAACCTGACCATCAACGGCAATGCCCACTACCTGGCCCTGCACCTTGGCAGTCCGCAAACCACCCTGGTGGCCGGCGACCGCTACTTGGTGGTCCGGCCCACCCGGAACCTGGCCGGGAGCCGGTATCCGGACCTGCTGGTGGCCTTTGGCGTGGACCCGGGCCTGTACAAGGAGAGCAACGGGTACATCATCGCCGAGCAGGGGAAGCCGCCGGACTTCGTGCTGGAGGTTGCCTCGGAGAGCACGGGCGCGGTTGACGTGGGGGCCAAACGGGAAGACTACGCCGCCCTGAGGGTACCGGAATACTGGCGGTTCGACCAGACGGAGACCGGCCGGCATCACGGGGCGCGGCTGGCCGGGGACCGGCTGCTGGAGGGCGAGTACGTTCCCATACCCATAGAAGAGCTGCCCGATGGGAACTTGCAGGGATACAGCGCGGCGCTGGACCTGTACCTGCGCTGGGAAAGCGGCAAGTTGGTGTTCTACGACCCGGCCACGGGGAAGCGCGTCCTCACCTATAAAGACCAACTGGCCCGCGCCGATGCCGCCGAGGCCCGCGCCGATGCCGCTGACGCCCAACGGGATTCCGAGAGAGAAGCCCGCGCTGCCGCCGAGGCCCGCGCCGCTGCCGCTGAGGCCCGCGCCGATACCACCGAGGCCGAACGGGATTCCGAGAGAGAAGCCCGCGCTGCCGCTGAAGCAAGGGTTCGAGAATTGGAGGAACAACTGCGCCGCCAGGGTCCCTGACTCAGGGCATGTGTAAAGTCTTTACCGGAGGCGAATGTCTGAATCGGGATTATCAGATTAAAGGATTCTCAGGATTGGGAATATCCTGAAAATCCCGGAATCCGGTAAATCCTGATTCAGACGATTACTTTGCACATACTTCCAGCTCCGTCTTTCCCGCGAAGAGCCTGCCCTCGTGGAGACGGGGGCGGGAATCCACATACTGCCAGCCTATGGCAATGTTCTCGTGGTGAGACCACATGGATTCCCGCCGCCCGCCGCCCGCCGCCGTGTTGGGTGAACTCCCCGAACCGGCTTCCACACAGATCGCCCTGATCCCGTTTCGGACCGCCCGCACCGGCGGGCGGTTTTTTTTGTTGCCGCAACGACGGCGGCGCATGACCGGAACCTGGTTACGTAGCTGACCAAGCCGGAATTATATGAAAACTCACACAAAAATAGCCCTAATTATTACGCACATCATACGGTTTATGGTGTAGACTTCTCTCTCGGTGCAAGGCCAAGTGCGGGCCGGCAATGCCCGCGAAATAGAGCAGCAACCGCGCCGCCGGTAAATAGAAAGCTACGTCATGTTCGAAGCCAACAACAACAGCAGGAAGTCGCGCCGCCTCTTGAGGGCTACCATCCCCGTTGCCCCTCGACCGGTTGCCGCGCAGGTCGTTTTCGCAAGCGCCTGCCGGTAGGGGCCAGTCTTTTTTTTGAGAGTGATTGATACTGAGTATCGTTTAGCACCCGGATATGAGACTAAATATCAATGCCACAGTTGCCGTACCCAGTAACAGCCGGACCGCCGCCGGACGAGGCATTTCGCGCCGCGGCAGAAAGCAATCTATCAAGGAGGACACCCCGATAATGTAGGAGTACCCAGCGCGCCCACGGCGCGACACCAAGGCACCATTCCCGGACGGTAAACTTATACTAAGGAGCACCCAAGTTACCAATGAGTACCATTACCAACGCACCAAGACAATTCAGGTTCTACGCGGCCGCCATAGCGTTGGCCGCACTGGTCATCACCCTGCTGGCGGTGACCTTCGCCACCGGCCCGGCCCAGGCCCAGAACGCTGGCAACACCTACCCCGACCCCCAGCCCTGCGGCACCGGCGCCGCTGAGGCCTCCCAACCCGAGCCCCACGAGGTGACCGAAGGCCACTTCGCCCTCTTCGACGCCTACTGGCGCACAACGGAACCCATCAACACGACCGACGGCACCGTCAACACCGGCGTCCTCCACACCAACCTCTGCCCGCCCAAGGTGACCCAGACGACTAAAAGGGTGCGCGGTAGAACCGTAACAACAACCACCCGCCACGTGTCCAACATCGACATCGAAGAAGCCATAATGCACGTGCTGAACAAGCACAAGGTAGACGTGGTCGCCACCAACGCCGAGGCCACCAGCGGCCAGTTGTCGCTGGAAGAGTACCCCGACGTCCGCAAGGCATTTCACCTTGGGCCAAGTGACCCGTTGCCCTCCGGGACCCAGGTCTGGTGGCTGCGGCTGGACGACCCGGACACGGTGGACGACCCGAACACTCCGGAAAAGGAGAATGACGAGACCTCGGACCTGAGCCTGGGGTTCTCCACCCTCCTGCTGGACGGCAACTACTGGCTCAAGGGCACCGAGGGGAATCCCATGCGCTACAAGTTCGAGGTAAAGAGCTACCCGACCGGCCCTGCCGACGATCCCCACTTCTTCACCTACGAGGCCCCCAAGGCCGGCAACGCAGAGGCGGAACTCGTCTGGGACAGCACCAAGCCCGACATTGACGACGACGACATGCTGTTGGACCCCGGCGAGTACCGGGCCCTGCAGTGGGTCTTCACCAAGCCCGGTACCTACGTGGTGTCGGTACACCTCGAGGGCTTCGTCCGCAAAGTGAATCCTCACCTACCGGACCATCCCGATTACGACGCGAACTGGGAGCCCATCAGCGAAAACGAGGACGAGACCAGCGGGGTGAAGAAGTACACCATCCAGGTGGGCGACAAGCTCGACGAGACGGAGCCGCCCATATTCGGCGTCAGCCTCAGCGTTGCCGAGAACACCCCGGCCGGCGTCAGCGTCGGCGGCCCGGTACCGGTCTATAACGCTGATGCCGATGACCTTTACTACGGTCTGGCCGGCGACGGGAGTGATAACTTCAAGACGGAAAAGACCACCGACCCCCACGCCGTCCAGATCTTGGTAGCGGACGGGGCCAGCCTGGACTTCGAGACGAAGGAGCCCAAGCCCCCCTCCTACGAACTCAAGCTCACCGTCACCGACAAATTGGACCACGAGGGCAACCCTCAGGACGAAGGCGAGGTGGAGATAGACGACACCATGATCGTCATGATCGCCCTGGAGGACCAAGCCCCGGGGTTGGACCTCCAGGTTGACCAAGCATACCCGGCGGTTGGCGAAACGGTGAACTTCATCGCCAGGTATGAGCCGACGCCGGAACTTGTGGACCAAGCGGTCGACTACGTGTGGGCAGAGCGAATCCAGACGCTACACGATGGCATTAAGTGGCATCCTGTCGACTTCGGCCACGACGCTCCCACCTGGTCCGTTTCGCAGTCCAGCCCGGTGAGCAAGGTGTACCGGGTGTCCGTAGAGTGGGACGACGACGACGACCCGGCAACGCCCATGAAGTTCGTGAATTCCGAGGAGATCCGGGTCACCTGGGGGGACCCGGGGAACTAGCCGGACCCGACCAAGCCGGGCGGCGGCATTTTACACCGCCGCCCGGTGATAATCCTGTCCTGATGCCATTCAAAAGCCCCTTCCCCCTTGATGGCCTCACAAGGGTAGGCAGGAGTCCCTTCCCCCTCGACGGGGGAAGGGTTAGAGCCTGCCCCGTACTTGATACGGGGATGAGGGTGAAACTCCCATCAACGGCTTTGAGACAGTTAGTCCCTTCCCCCTTGACGGGGGAAGGTTAGGATGGGGGTGAACGGGTGCAGCCAGCAAACAATACCTCCAAAGCGCGGCAGTTGAGGAATAATCCCACAGACGCCGAACAAGCATTGTGGAACATCCTGCGCAAACGCCAAGTATCAGGTTACAGATTTCGCAGACAAGCGCCGATAGGACCGTACATCGTTGATTTCGTATGCTATGAAAATAGACTTGTCATAGAAGTGGATGGCGGGCAGCACATGGAACGAGCGAATTATGACGCTGAGCGCACTGCATGGTTGGAGACTGAAGGTTTCAGGATGATCAGGTTCTGGAACAATCAGGTGTTGGAAGAGACGGACGCGGTGCGGGAAGCGATATTTATGGCTGTTCAGCGGCTATCACCCCCATCCTAACCTTCCCCCGTCAAGGGGGAAGGGATTTTGCTTACTAGACGCCCCCGTCGAGGGGGAAGGGATATTTGCCTACTTAGACGCCCCCCGCACGGAAGAATCTGAATGACAGTAGCATCCCACATCCTTTTTCGCCTGGTGGCGGCGCTTGCCATCGTGCTGGCGGCTGGCATTGCCTGCGCCGGCATGGCCCACGCCCAGCAGCCGGATGATTCCTACCATCACCTCATGGACCTGTCTATCGTTTCCGAATATCGTACTGGCCTAACAACCACATTCAGTGGGTGGCATCTTGAGGTCGAGAACAACAACATGGGGGGCCCGGTGGCCAGACACGTACGGGTGAGGATTGTCTTTACTGACGGAAACGGCGATGAAGAAACGACAATATGGAACATCTATAACCTGCCTCCCGGGGAAAGTGCGAAGTACATTTTTCACCGCCCGGTGTTTAACCCAACAAATCAGGGACCGGCTTGGGCGGGGGTTCGGCTTGAGGCCAGAATCATCGAATCAGACCCGGTGGAACCGCCGGGCTTCCAGTTCAACAATGCCACGGAGCACTGGGCCATACTCGCCCGTCGTACTGGGAGACAAGACTATAACAGCGGAGACACTGTCGTTGGCGTCAGCATATCCGACCGGTTTCCGCAGGCGGGGGGGGCGACGACCTTCACGGTTCATGCCGCGAGTTTCCACACCCTCCAATTTGGCCAAGATTCTGAAAACAATCATCGCCAGTTTGACGTACAGGTCGAAATCAGTCTTTCGAAGGGCCTGGCGCTCGCCGGGACCCAGCCGCAGGAGCCCTCCGGAACGATGTTCGATACGTCCACCGGTATCTGGGACGTGGGTGTTCTGGAGTCGGCTGATATGGGCGCCGAAAAGATACTGTCGCTCCCGGTGGCGGTCGACCTCTCCACCGACGAACTGGCGGATCTGCCCCTGGAGGAGCGGTGCCTGACGGCCGAGGTGGTCAGCGCCTTGCCCTGGCCCTCGAAGCGGGAGAACGATACCGCCACCGCTTGCCTGGGGGATGACCCGAAGGTTCTGTTGACCAGTGGCGCGATCAATCTGATCGAATTCTATCCCTGCATCGGGGTCACCGACTTAATCTGCACCAGCGCGGACACGCTGGAACTGGTGGCGGATGCACGACGGATAAATATCGATCTGCCGGGATTCGGCCGGGTTGATGATATTAAAAGTCAAAGCTATGGCCGGACACTGTTGCGGCCCGATGCGGTGCTCATTCATGTCAATGAACCCGGTGGGCGTGGCACGAAAGCCGGGAGCGTAATCTGGTCCACCGTTGACAACTTGGATTTGAGAGACAGCCAGGAAAGGCTCTCCTCCAGTTGGTCAGTCAAGGAATCCGTAACGGTAACCGCGCCTGGTGGCGGAAACGCGCCGGGCCGCTGGCTGATGACCAACCTCGATGACTCGCCTGCCAATAATTTTGATATTCTGGACGCTAGGGATAGCTCGAAGGTCACGTATGAATTTTTTGACCTGTCAGATATAGGAAGTAACCCGGTTGATTATTTTCTGGACATCAAAATAGATTTCTGGGCGCTGGGCACATACAAGGCGCTGTTCGAAATATCGGGCCGCCTTTCCGGCACCACCTACACCGACAGCGGCACTTACACCTTCCACGTCGGTCCCATATCCGAGTTGGAGGTGCGGGACGCCGGGGCCAACCCCGCCGTGGCCGCCGGCCAGTCGGCCTACACCATCGTCGCCGTCAACAACGGGCCGGACGCCGCGCCAGCCGTCCAGGTGACCGGCCTGCCCACCGGCGTAACGGAGTTCTTCGCCAGCGATGGCAGTTACGGCCCCGCCAGCGGCGTCTGGACCATCGGAGAACTGGACACCGGCGTCATCCGCCGCGCCTCCGGCAAGACCGCATTCCCGACCCTGACCCTGGTAACCGACGCCACCGCCCCGATAACCGCCAGCATCGAGAACACCCAGGACTACTGTGTCCGCATCAAGACGGGCGCCATCGCTCCCGAAAACGACCTGGAATGCGCGGCGGGAAACGTGCCGACGGGTTACACCGAGCACTCCACCCCCCTCTTAGACCACATCGAGGGGAACAACACGGCGACCATCGCGGCCCACGCCGGTTCCGCCGTGGGCCTCAGCGGGCCGAAAGGCGTGAAGGTGGTGGAAACCCCGGTGGGTAACATCGTGCAGTGGGAAGCGGTGGCGGAAGTGAACGGCCTTCCGGTGACCCACTACCGGGTGCAGCGGTCGGCCAGCCCCTGGACGACGGTGGCGGAGAACGTAAAGGGAACGGTTTACGCGGACATGGCTCCCGATAGTGATAATCCGCAGTACCGGGTGCGGGCGGTGAACGAGTTCGACGTGCCGGGGCCGTGGTCCATGGCGGCAACGCCCCACCTGCAGCCGGGCAGTCCTAAGTCCTTGACCGCCGCCGGCCAGAGCGACACCGTAGCCGGGCTGTCCTGGAGCGCCCCCGACACCGTGGCCGGCGTGACCGTCTCCGGCTACGACCTGGAGTTCTCCAAGGACGGGGGCGCCACCTGGGCCTCGCTGGCAACGGGACAGAGCGCAACGTCCTACACCCACACCGACGCCGCCCTGACGGCGGCCAGCCTGACGCCGGACATCCTCCGGCAGTACCGGGTGCGCACGGTGGGAACCATTGATGGTTCGACGGTGAAGAGCGATTGGGCAACCGCCACCCTGGCGCACCCGAAGCCGGGCGTTCCCGCGACCTTCGCCGCCGCCGGCCAAAGCGAAACGCAGGCCAGCCTGTCGTGGAGCGCGCCCGCCGCCGTGACTTACGTGAGTATCAGCGGCTACGAACTGGGGTTTTCCAAGGACGGCGGCGCCAGTTGGGCCACGGTGACGGGGACGCCGACGCTGGACGGATCGACTTGGTCCCTGACCCACAGCGACAACACGCTGGGGGCCGACGCCGTGCGGCAGTACCGCGCGCGGACGCTGGGCACGGTGGGCAGCGTGGCGGTGAAGAGCGGCTGGGCCTACGCCCTGGCCACGGAAGACTACCCGGCGCCGGGCGCGCCCCGGAACTTCGCGGCGCGGGCCATTGACCGGTCGCAGGTCAACCTGTCGTGGACCGTGCCCGAGGCCGTGACCGGCGTGACCCACACCGGCTATCACCTTGAATTCTCCTCGGACGGCAACACTTGGACCCGGCTGGCGGACGACCAAGCCAGGACCGTGCTGCCCGCAACGGCGACGTCTCACCCCCACGTCAACGACGCGCTGGCGCCGGGGGCCCTCCGGCAGTACCGGCTGAGGGCCGTGGGCACCGCCAACAACGCCTCCTTCGAGAGCGGCTGGGTCTTCGCCAGCGCCGCCACCGAGGCGGTGGGCCCGCCGCAAAACCTGGCGGCCGCGGCCGACGGCAGGAACCGCATCGACCTGAGCTGGGACCCGCCAGCCTTCGGCGCGGACCTGGTCACCGGCTACCGCATAGACTACACCCCCTCCGCCGCTGAAGACTGGCGGACGCTGGAGCACGGCTACCGGACCAGCCCCAGGAGCTACGAGCACGGCGGCCTGCTGCCGGGGGACCGGTACTGCTACCGGGTGGCGGCAATCTACGCCGGGGGGACCGGCCCCTTCGCCGCCCGCGTCTGCGCCACGACAGAGGGCGCGCCGGAGGACCTGCCGGGAGAGCCGCAGAACCTGCGCGTCGCCCAAGTGGGCAGCAACTACGTGACTCTGGAATGGGACCCGCCCAGCGTCGGCGGGAAGGTGGAATACTACGAATGGCGGTCCAACATCCACGACGCGAAGGAGGTAACGCCCCGGACCGCCACCAGCGTGACGGTCAGCGGCCTGCCGACCACCTCGACTTACGAGTTCCAGGTGCGGGCCGGGAACAGCTACGGGCCCGGGGGCTGGTCTACGTCCATCCTGGTGGCGCTGCACCGGGCCGGCTCGGCGGTAAAGGCATCCCCCGCCGAACTCGAAGTGGAGAAGGGCGGTTCGGGCAGCTTCAACGTGAGGCTGAACCGGTCTCCGCAGTGGCCCCTGAGGGTGTACTTCTTTTGGGAGGGCCCGGATTGCCTGACCGAATCGCTGCCGTACCAGCAGGGCCAGATCCTGCTGCCCACCAACCTGCGTCCCAGTAAGGAGTTCTGGGAAGACTTCTGGTGGGGTCCGCCGGAGGACCGGTTCGCGGTGCCGTGGAACCGGGGGCTGGACATACATGTGGACGCCTCCGGCTGCCAGGGCGGGGAGACGGCGGTGGTCCAATACGATCTCTGGAGCCTTCCGTTCAGCGAATTGGAGGGACTGCCGATGTGGGAGGAACTTAACCTGAACGAGGAGGAGTGGCGGGAGAAGTGGGGCGTTGACCCGCTGGACGGGATCAGCGGCCCCAGCGTGAAGGTGACCGTGGTGGACGGCGCCCAACAGAGAAGCCGGCAGAGCGGCCCCGGCGTGAAGGCGACGGTGTCGGACACCACGCCGGAACAGCAACAGGGCCCGCCCAACCAGCCGCCTACGGTGTCCGCCGCCATAGCCGACGCCGCCCTCGTCAACGAGAGCGGCGCCCACCAAGTCTCCCTGTCGGGAGTGTTTGACGACGCCGACGGCGACAGCCTGACCATCACCGCCGCATCGTCGGATGAAGCCGTGGCGATGGTGTCCGTGTCCGCCGACTACTCCAGCCTCACGGTTACGGCCAAGAGCAGGGGTACGGCCAGCATCACGGTAACCGCCGACGACGGCAACGGCGGCACGGTGGAGGATGCGTTCACGGTGAAGGTGAAGGCCGCGCCGGTGGTGGCCTCGGCCATCAGCGACCTTGGCATGGAGGCGGAAGCCACGCAGGACATAGACCTGGCCGGGGTGTTCAGCGACGCCGACGGCGACGCGCTCACCATCACCGCCAACACCTCGGACTATGAGGTGGTTGAGGCCATCCTGTTCCAGGGCGCGTTGACGGTAATTGCGGTGTCGGACGGGTCGGCGACCGTCACGGTAACGGCGGAGGACAGCGACGGCAACACGGTCAGCGATACGTTCGACGTGTCGGTGGTGGGGCCGCCGACGCCGGCGGAGAACCTGCGCTGCATCGCCGAAACCGGGCGGGTGGCCTTCCTGTGGGACGCGCCGGAGTGGTCCGGCGGCGAGACCTACGCCTACGACTACGAGTTGACCCTGCCCGGCGGCAGGAGCGAGGGCGGCCGGCTCATCGGCATCACCACTCTGCTGCGGACGGGGGAGTACCAAGCGGGCAGCGAGGCCAGCGTGAGCGTCAAGACGGTCTACGAGCTTGCCGACGAGAGCGAGGTGTACAGCGCGGCGGAGACGCTGACCTGCACCGTGGGCGGTTCTCCGCCCGCGGCAGCGTTCACGCCCGCGCTTGGGCGGAGGGACAACGGCAGGAGCGGGGGAACGGGCAATCCCGTGGGAAGAACAAGTCCGCCGGGACCTGCCCCGGCACACTGGCAGGCCGTCCCCCCGCGTTCCGCTAGAGGGAGCCGGCGGCGCCGGGACAGCGCGCCCACCACAACACAATAGGCCGGGCCTTCCCTCAGGGCCTTTTCATTCTCTCCCCCGCCTCCGCGAGGGCAGGCGTCACCCCCGCGCAGGAACGTCACCCCCGCGCAGGCGGGGGCGGGAATCCACATCACCACGGGCCTATGGCAATTCTCCCATGGCAAGACTATATGGATTCCCGCCTGCGCGGGAATGACCCCGGAGGCTGGGCGTGAACCTTTCCCGATTGGTATGGATTCCCGCCTGCGCGGGAATGACGAGAGAAGTAAAAGGCCCTGGCCTTTTACTTCGTTTATTGAGATATAGCCGTATCGGCTGCCAAGGTTTCCGCCGTGATGTCGCAAACCGGTCTTAACAGACGACCGGCAGCAGACCTTGCAGTGAATTTTAATGCTATGCTCTAAGAACAACCTGCCGGCGCTACGACGAGTCCACAGGGCCTTTTCATTCTCTCCCCCGCCTCCGCGAGGGCAGGCGTCATTCCCGCGCAGGCGGGAATCCATGTGGTCTCGCCACGAGAACATTGCCATAGGCTGGAAGTATGTGGATTCCCGCCCCCGCCTTCGCGGGGGTGACGTTCTTTCGCGGGAAAGACGGGACCTGTGCAGCCCAACCCGGAAAATGAAAAGGCCCTGGACGAGTCCGGTTGATATAGGTGAGGCGTAAGTTGAGCGTGTTATACTTTGCCGAACCAAAGGGGGTGGGCATATGACCGAAGACGATCGCCGAGAGGCGAACCGGGAGGAGTCCCGGCCAACTGGGTCCGCAGGTCCCGGCCACGACCATTCCGGTCACGCCCATGGCGAAACGGGCCACGAAGACCACGGAGGCCATGCCCGCCACGACGATCACGACGACCATTCGGGACATGATCACGGAGGCCATGCTCACGGCGGTCACGATGAACATACCGGTCACGATCATGACGCCCATGACCACCATGACGAACACGACGACCATGATGACCACGCGGGCCACGACCATGGCGGTCACGGAGGGCATGACGATCATCATGACCATGCTGGGCACGACCATGGCGGTCACGGAGGGCATGACGACCATGCAGGCCATGACCACGGCGGCCACGGGCATGGACACCATGACCATGCCCACGACTTGCGGGGAGCGAGCAAGCGCAGCCTGATTTTCGCCTTGGCGCTGATTTCGACCTATATGGTCGCCGAGGTAATCGGCGGCATCATGTCGGGCAGCTTGGCGCTGTTGGCCGACGCCGGCCACATGCTCACGGACGCGGCGGCGATAATGATGGCCTTGGTGGCCATGTGGATTGCCCAGAAAGAGGCATCCGTCGAGCGCACTTTCGGGTATCACCGCACCGAGATACTTGCCGCCTTGGCCAATACCTTCGCGCTGTGGCTCATAGCCGGTTGGATTGTTTTCGAGGCCTATCACCGGCTCTTCAGGGAAGACGTTGAAGTAATTGGGTTGCCGGTGCTGATAGTCGGCATCGGAGGATTCGTGATCAACCTGGCTGCGGCCTGGGTGCTGCACCGGTCGTCGGGCGAGAGCCTGAATGTGGAAGGCGCATTTCAGCACGTGATCGCGGACCTGCTGGGCTCCGTCGGCGTCATTGTGTCAGCCATACTGATAATGGCCTTCGAGTGGCACATAGCCGACCCGATTCTCAGCGTGGTAATCGCGCTGCTTATTGTTTACAACACCCGCAGGTTGATAATCAGCATATTGAACGTGCTGCTGGAAGGATCCCCGGAGCACATAGACGTATATAAATTGTGCAGCGACCTGGAAGACATGGAAGGCGTAACCTTGATACACGACGTACACGTCTGGACCATAACGTCGGGAAATGAAGCCTTTACGGCCCACGTACTGATGGACCCGTCTTACCAGGGTGATATCGACGAGTTGACTGTAATAATGCAGGACCTGTTGCACAACGAGTACGGCATAAACCACGTTACCTTACAGTTGGAGAAGTCGCTGGAAGGATGCACTGAAGACCACCACGTAGGACACTTGCTTGCCCTGTCCCGTTAGGGGGCTGAAAGTATCCGCATCGGACCGGTCTGATGCGAATTTCGGCAGAAAAGAAGAGACCCCCGCCGGTGTGACGGGGGTCTCTTTAGTCAACTCGGAGCCGTTTATCTACCCAGGGCCGTTTATCTAATGGACATGGCCTGCATGGTCATGTTCGTGGTGCTCGTGCCCGTCGCACTCGTGAACGTCGTGGACATGGCCGGGCTCATCGCCGTGGTGTTCGTGGGTATCGCACTCGTGAGAGTCGTGATCGTGGACCTCGGCGTGGTGCTCGTGGGTATCGCACTCGTGGGTGTCGTGAACGTGGCCCGCCTCTTCCCCATGATGTTCGTGAGCGTCGCACTCGTGGATATCGTGTTTCTGCATTGGCTGTCCCTCCCAGATAATATTTTCGGCCGCGTAAGCCCTCGGCCAATGCCAAGAACTCTGACTACCCCTCTGGATATATTATTTGCTATTCGCACCCCGGAACGCAAGTGCCAACCGGCCCCGTTAGGGTTTAGAAGCGATGCACTCTCCAAACGCGAGGGCCGCAAATGACGCGGGATGTCCCCGCCATTCGTCCATTTCACGGCGCCATACGTCGAACTGTTCCTGGGTCGCCGCCCCGAATGCCGTCGCCGCCGCAATTACCTGGGGTGAGAGGAACCATTCGTTGATGAAGGCGTGAAACAGGGTCACGCTTTCCGGCGTGCTGAAGACGTCGAAAGACGCCGTCGCTTCTACATCGGTGAACCCTGCATCAAGCAGTATGCCCTTCAAGTCCTTCCCGATCCTGGGATGGCCGCCGTTGGCTGAGAGAAGGCCGGCGAAGGTGGTCCACGCCGCAGGAGTGTTTTCCGTGCCGGGTTCCAGGAAGCACGAATCGACAATCACCTCGCGGCTGGAGATAATGCCTCCCGGTTTCAAGACCCGTTTCACTTCGGCCAGAGCAGCGGCAGTATCCGGGACATGCATCAGAACGGCGTGGCAGTGGGCCACATCAAAGTAGTTGTCCTCGAAGGGGAGGGCGGTCACATTGCCGACGTGGAAGGTTGCATTGGCATGGCCGCCCGCTGACGCGGCGAACCGGGCGAGGTCAATCTGCGACTCCTCCATGTCGATGCCGTGGAACTCCCCCGGCTCCACTGCCCTGGCCAGCCCGACCGATATGTTTCCCGGCCCGCAGCCGAAATCGAGGACCCGGAGGCCGGGCCTGAGGCGCGGGAGCAGGTGTCTGGCATGGGTATCTGCGCTGCGCATCCTCAACAGCTTCTGGAAATCTTCGCTGTATCCCATGGTATAGCCGGGTGTCGGCGGTGTCTGGTCGGGCATTCGATCAATCTCCTTGCACAAAGCGAACTTAAGGTACATTACCATAGCAGCGGATGTTGTCCCTCGCTATTAACCATCGTTCGAAGTATATGTACCCCAGGCATAGACTGCAATTCCCGTCCATCCGCCGGTTAGTACGCTTGAACGACCCCTGTGGATTGCCGCTGTAACCGCATTCGTTATAACGCAATAACGCAGGCGGGCTCGACCAGGCCGATGTTGTCCAGAAGCGGCATTTTGGCTAATCCCGAATATCGCAGGGACACAATGACTCCAACGGGCTGTGGTATTATGGGCAAGCAGCGAGTTGGGGCTTTTAGGCTTCCCAACTCGCGGAAGCATGGAATGTGAGGTAGTTAGATGTTCGGGAGAATGCTGGGCGCCGCACGTTTGAATGTAGACACGTACGAGGAAGTGGAGAGAGACGGTAGCGCTATCGTACAAGCGCTGGCGGTGGTTGTTTTGGTGGCAATTGCCGGGGGTGTTGGGACCATACTGGGCGGTGTGATATTCGGTGGCACTATAGACTTGCTAGACGGTCTGCTTTTCGGCGTGATAAGGGGACTTGTGTCTTGGGGCGTGTGGGCGTTGATCGCTTGGATTGTGGGCAGCACAATCCTGAGAACCCGCGACACGGAAGCTGACTGGGGGCAACTGGCCCGGGGGACCGGGTTCGCCCAAACACCGGGGCTTTTCAATATTCTGGTCTTTATACCGATAGCCGGGACGATCATAGCTATAGTCATCTTCTTCTGGCAGGTTGCGGGGATGATGATCGCCGTGCGCCAGAGCCTGGACTACAGTTCGACGTGGCGAGCGTTCGGTGTGGTCATCATATCGCTCATTCCAGTGCTTATCATCAACGCGATACTATTCTGGGCGTTGGGTATCGGAGCCCCGTCACCGGCCAGTTAGGCGCCCCCCTTCCCGTCTTTCCCGCTAAGGCGGGAAACCCGCCGGGGGCAGGCGGCGGATTGAGGCGAACCGTTGTGGCCCCTACCGGGGGCGGTTGGCGCGCCTGGTGGGGGTACCGGCTAAAAGTTGTCTAGGCTGTTGGCCAATTTCTCCAAGGTCGCGTCAGCATCAAGAGCTGAACGACGCGCCAAGGTGAAGAGCTGACTCAATTGTTTGTCTAGTTCTTCCGTCACGCCCAGTTCCCGAAACTCCAGCGCAAGGGGATCTTTCGTCTCCAACACCTCGACTGTTGTTCCTTGATCGTTGAGAATTTCAAGCTGGTACCGCTCGTCGCCTACCACAGAGGCTCGGCCCGTTCGCCTTATTGTCACTCCAATCGTGTCAATAACTACCAGGAATCTATCAGGGTCTACCGACGTTTGCCAACCTAGTTTCCCGTCGCTGGTTCGTCTGATCAGACTTTGCAACACATCGGCTATTTTGGACATATTGGTTTCCCCTTAATCGCCTAATCTCATTGCGCTGGCCATATCTTCCAGATTACTCTGAATTTCATTCAACTGCTCATTGAGCCCAGTTTGGTTGTCGATCTCCAACCCGTGAGCGGTACGGGAATCAACATAGTCTTCCATCGTTCTTATCAATATCCCTGCACGCCCGAGAGTGTGCGGGAAGTCGGCTTCTCGCCCAGGGTAATGAGCTATGATAGCGGAAATCATGACTCTGAGAGCTTGGTATTGTTCCAGGGCTGCTTCCCACCGGCCGATGCCGTGAAGCAGCTTCAGGCGCTGGATTAAGTCTACAGCCTTTTGCAAGTCCACTACTAGCAAATGCCGTTCGATACTGTCTCTGGTCTCTATCGTTGATTGTTCCGCCGCCTGAGCGGCTGACCGGGCTCCTAGCGCCGCGCTGACTGCCCACACGAGACCGACTGCCGAAACTATGACTCCCACGAGACTTGATACATTACCCCAGTTATGAATGAGGAAATCCACCACGCCGATTTTTCGGGCCCCTACTGGGGGCGGTTGGCGAGCCTGGTGGGGGTACCGGCGATAAAGCCTGAGAGGTTCAGGGCGGTGTGGATGAGGCCTATGTGCGAGTAGGCTTGGGGGAAGTTGCCCAGTTGCCGGTCGACGGACGTGTCGTACATTTCGGCGAACAGGCCCAGGTGGTTCGCGCGCTTGGTGATCATCTCGTGGAAGTAATCGTGGGCGCGGTCCACCTGGCCGGTGTAGAGAAGGTTGCCGATCAGCCAGAAGCTCAACAGGGTGAAGGCGCCCTCCTCCTGTCCCCCCAGTCCGTCGTCGGTCTCATCCGGCAGGTAGCGCCAGACCAGCGGCCCGTCTGTAAGCTCCCTTTCTATAGCATCCAGGTTCTGCCGGTGGCGGGGATCATCGCGGGGAACCAGGTCCAGGAAGGGTATCACCAGGTTGGAAGCGTCCAGGGCGTCGTGCCCGTACCGTTGCCGGAAGGCCTGCTTGTCCGAACTCCATCCCAAGTCGAGGATTTCCGACTTGATGCGGTCGGCTTCCAAGGACCAGCGACGGAACAATTGCCTTTGTCCCATGTTGGCGGCAACGTAGGAGGCACGGTCGAGGGCGGCCCAACACATCACCTTGGAATAGACGAAATGTTGCTGGTCACCGCGCACCTCCCAAACGCCGCGGTCTCTCCGTCGCCAATTTTTCATCACCACTTCAGCCAGGGCTTGGACCAGTTCCCAGGCCTGCGTCGGAATTTCTCCGTGAAGCAAGAGCAGTGAATGGATGCAGATAATGACCTCTCCGAAGACGTCCATCTGGAGATGGTCCGACGCAGCGTTGCCGATGCGCACCGGGCGGGAGTCCTCGTACCCACTCAGATGGTCCAGGGTGTACTCCCTGAGGGACGAGTTGGGGCTGATTCCGTACAGTATGCGGGTCCTGCGCTGGTGCAACCGGCACTGCTCAAGGAGCCAACGCATGTACCGGTCGGCGCCGTAAGCGTCTCCCAAACGGTACAGGACGTCCACAGTGAAACTGGCGTCGCGCAGCCACGAGTAACGGTAGTCCCAGTTGCGCGACCCTCCCAGAGTCTCCGGCAGGCTGGTTGTCGGAGCGGCGACGATGGCTCCCGTGCCTTGGTACATCATGAGATGAAGCACCAGGAAGGAGCGGACGACGGCGTCGCCCCATAACCCATCGTAGTTCATTCGCCCGACCAACCGCTGCCAGAAACGCCGGGTATGGTCAAGTTTCTCAGCGGTATGGAACCTTTCAACACTTGTAGGGCGTCTATGTCCATAAGCAAGGACGAAGGTCGCCGTTTGTCCTTGCGAGAGGGTGAAATCGCTTTCGATGCCCCTCTCGTCGAAAGGCAGTGGAATATCCGCCAAGAGAGTCGCAGTCTGGCGTCCGCCGCGAGCCTGAACGGCGGCGCCCCCAGAATTGCGGCCCAGCGCACGGAAGTCAGGGAGGACCCGGGCGTAATTGTGCCTGGGTTTGAAATCGCAACGCAGGTCGACCTTGCCTGACAAGCAGGTGACTATGCGGTGGATTTCATGGGGAGCGTCGGGCGGGGTGTCCGGATCGTTGTCGTAATCATCGGCTACGGGCATGAAGTCCGTAATGGACACTTGGCCGCCGGCCGTGGAGAATGTTGTTTCCAGAATGTTGGTACGGGGCAAGTACTCCTGCCGGACGCTCGCAACGGGGTCGGCAGGACTGATGCGGAAGTGACCGCCGACGTTGCGGTCCAAGACTCCGGCGAAGATGCTGGGAGAGTCGAATCGCGGGAAGCAACACCAGTCAATGGCGCCGTCGGTACCGACCAGCGCCGCCGAATACATGTCGCCTATAAGGCCGTAATCGTACAAACTTCGTATAGACTAAATGAGTTATTGGTGCTATGGGTGAAGGTGAATTTATCACCTGAATCGGGCTGTATGCAAGGAAGAAGCATCCGATATCAAGGCCTTTTCATTCTCAAAACCGGTCCATTCCCCATTCCACGTTGATTATCCAGTCCGGCTTGGGCCTTTCTGCGAGGTCTCTGTCCTTGCGGCGGGGTTGGCAGCGAGCAACAGGTGGACTAACGCCGACGGCCACGACCACTTCGATGGCCTCGAATGACTCCTCATCTTACGCCTTCGCACTTCCCGACAATACGCGTGGTCTGGCTTTGCAAGCCCCGGAACCGGTCGACGCCGCCGGCGTGGAGGCCAAACGGCGTAGCGGTCCTCCGCCGGTCCCCAGCAGGCGCCGGCAAGTCTTTCCTCCGAAGCCAACGGTCTCGGGGGGCGCTGGCGCAAGGAAAAAATTTCTCTGACGAGAAACTCTTCGCCTGCCCTGAAGCAGGCGGGTCGGTAAAGACGGCGGCGGGGCCACGGTCACGCAAGGACCCGGCGGGCGCCGCTTGTGGGCAATAGCCTTTCATGCCCCGGCTGTTCCGGCGCGGGGCGCCCCTACCAAGGGCGGGCGGGACGCCCGCGCTCCGGTCGACGCAGGGCATCTTCATCATTCCGGTGCGAGACCGGATGACGGTTACCTGATAGTCATCGCCACGGCGGGCGCGAAAGGCCCGCCGGGCGGGTTTTGGTACGCCACCTGTTGCTCTTGTACCTTTTCCCTGGAACCGGGCAACTACGAGGGTTGCCCCTGCGTGTGTCCTCTCCTCAGCAAGGAGAGGAGAATATGCAGTTTGTTGCCTCCTTGGGTTGATTGGAGCGGGCCCGCTTGCTGTGTGTTGTACGCTACGGGGCGGCTGTCCTACGTGTCAACGGGAAGCTGTCAGTGGGGTCGGTACAATAACCATCTCAGCCGGTGCTATAATTGCCGTTGCGCGGTAAGCGACTTGTCAGGGTTGCAAGAACCAGGGACCATATCCGTAGGATTCTAGCGGGACGAGTATGAGAAAGTTGCGGATTTCATTGCTCCATCTGGCGCCTGTCACCAGCGACATCAAACATAACCGCAAGCTCGTGGAATCGGCGGTCAGGGTAGCCGCAAGAGAAGGCGCAGACTGGGTCATTACGCCCGAGTTGTGCATTCCCGGCTACCTGTTTATGAAGGACATCGGCGTGGACTGGATTCTGCCGCAGCCGGACGAATGGATGAGCAGCTTTTGCCAGCTTGTGAAGGAACTCGGGCTGTCGGTTTTCCTGTCCCACCCGGAACTGGATACGAACAACGGCAACATGTACAACACGGTGTTCGTCATCAATCAAAAGGGGCAAATCATCGGCAAGCATCGCAAGGTCAAAGCCCTCCGGGGCGCCGAAGCTTGGTCGACCGGCGGCACGGAGATCAGCCCGGTGGAATGCGACAGCATCAACGCTGGCATCCTGATTTGCGCCGACGGCTACAAAAACGAGGTGGCCCAAGCCCTGAAGGACGGCGGGGCGGAGATACTGGTCTCGCCCGTGGCGTGGGGACCCGGCACCTGCGGCCCGGACGGAGAGTGGGAGCAGCGGTCATTGGACACCGGGCTGCCCATCGTGGTCTGCAATCGCACCGGAGTGGAACCGGAAGAGTTGGACTACCGCAAGGCGGAGAGCGTGGTAGCACAACAGGGCAAACGCCTTCTGGAAGCCACTTCCGAGGAGTCGGTGGTGCTCTCCTTCGACTGGGATATGGATACCATGACACTTCTGTCGAAGGACTTTGACCGAGTTTACGTATAAGTAAGGCGCGTGTGAAGCCTGAAAGACCGGAGTAAGACGTTCAGGCTTGGCGTTGATCCAGGAAACGGCGGAGAATCAACGCCGCAGCGGCCTCGTCAACGGCGGCCTTCTGCATGGACGGTTGCCGTCCTGCCTCTCTCATCAGACCCTCCGCTTCCACAGAGGTGAAGCTTTCGTCAACTGTGTAGACTGGGAGCGAGGTCTGCCGCTTGAGGGCTTTTATGAATCCGAAGGCCCTTTTCGCCTGTTGTCCAACCGTCCCGTCCGAGTTATACGGAACCCCCACGACGAACCCGTGAACGCCTCTTGACCGTCCCGCTTCCAGCACCTTGAGCAGGTCTTCCTTGAGCTTGGTCCGCTGGACGTGCCCGGCGGGAAGGGCGAACTTTCCCTCTGCATCGCTGACGGCCAAGCCGATGCGACGTTCACCCAGGTCCAGTGCCAATAATCTCAGCGCATCAGCCACCGATCACTTGGAGACTTTTCCAAAATCAATCAGTCTGCCGATTTCCATGAGTCGCCTCCAAAGACCTATGGATTCCCGCCTGCGCGGGAATGACGAGTTGGCTTTTGAGATAGTTTCTTAATCCTCATCCCAAGGCTTGGCGGACCAACTCGGGTACGCCGGTCAATGCCTCGTCCAGCTTGGCGGCGTTTCGCCCTCCGGCTTGGGCCATTTCGGGCCGTCCGCCGCCGCCGCCGCCGATGACCCTGGCAGTGTCGCGCACTATGTTGCCCGCGTTCAGGCCCCTGGTTACGAGGTCGGGGGTCACCATCCCGATGAGTATGGGACTGCCCTCCACGACAGCGGCGAGCACCACCACCGCGCTGGACAGCTTGTTCTTGAGGAAGTCGCCCATCTCCCGCATGGCTTCGTTGTTCTGGGCCGATGTGCGGGCCGCCACCACCTTCACACCGTCCACATCCATGACCCGGCCCAGGATTTGTTCCGACTCGGTGCGCAGGGAACTCCTTTCCATCACCGCCAAGCGTCTTCTGAGGTCGTCATTGTCCTTCAAAAAGCCTTCGACCCTGGTCTCTAGGTCCGCCACCGGGGTTTGCAGCCTCCGTGAAAGAGCGTCCAACTTGGCGGACTGTTCAACGAATAGCTGCTCGGCGGCCCTGCCGGTGACGGCCTCGATGCGGCGCATACCGCCGCCGATGGACGACTCGCCCAGCACCAGCAGGGTGCCTATCTGGCCGGTGGCCGCGACATGGGTCCCGCCGCATACCTCCATGCTGAAGGGGGCATCATCCCCGGAGCCGGTATGGGTACCATCGGACATGCTGACGACCCGGACAACGTCGCCGTAACGGTCGCCGAAAAAGGCGAGGGCGCCCTGCCGGACTGCTTCCGCGTAGGTGGTCTCGCGGGAGGATACAAGCAGGTTACTCCAGACCTTCTCGTTGGAGAGGGCCTGGACCGAGAGCAACTCATCCGGGGACAGGGCGCTGATATGACTGAAGTCGAACCGCAACCGGTCCGGCGCCACCAGCGACCCGGCTTGGCGCACGTGCGGCCCGAGCACCGAGCGCAGGCTGGCGTGAAGCAGGTGGGTGCCGCTGTGGTTGCGCGATGCGTCCAAGCGGCGGGCGGGGTCAACGTGCGCGGTGACCCGGTCTCCCAAGGAAATGTCTCCCTGCTCCACCACGCCGCGCTGGACAATCAACCCGGCCACGGGGCTCTGGGTATCCTGCACCCGTACCGCCCCGTTGGGGCCTGTGATCGTGCCTTGGTCTCCCAACTGACCGCCGCCCTCGGCGTAGAAGGGCGTCCGGCCCAGCACCAGTTCGACCTGTTGGCCTTGAGTCGCGTGGCCGACCGGCTCCAATGCGCCGGAGTTCCCGCCTTCGCGGGAATGACGTTCCGCAGCGAGCAGCGCGACCACCACCGATTCTTCCTCAATTCCCGCATATCCAACGAAGCTGGTCTCACCGGCCCCCAGGTTTTCGTATACGGTGAGCATTTCCATGCTTCCGGTAAAGGCCTGCGCCGACCGGGTCCTTGACTGTTCTCGCTGGGCCTCCATCTCACGCTGGAAGCCTTCCATGTCCACTTCCAGCCCGTGCTCTTTTGCGATTTCGGCGGTCAGCTCCGGGGGGAAGCCGTAGGTGTCGTAGAGGACAAAGGCCTCCACGTCAGAAAGAGTGTTGACGAACGCTTCCTGCTGGTCCCCTTGGGAAGGCAACCGGGTGGAAATTACCTCGGACAATTTCTGGAATACCCAGTCGGGGACTGTTTGGGCTGCTTCGTCCAGTGCTTCGGATACGGCAGCGGAATCCAGCCCACCGTTGCGGACGTGAGTACGAAGCCGCAAGTGGAATGGGATAAAACCGTCCTCCAAGAGAGGCAGTCCCGTTTGGACAGCCTCGGCGAACCGTTCCTCCTCCAAGCGGACAACCCGCAGGATGAAGTCCCGGTTTTCCGAAAGCTCCGGGTACACGGCTTGGAACCGGGCTATCACCTGTTCGGCTACTTCCGAAAGGAAAGGCCCGTCCAGTCCCAGTTGGCGCCCGTAACGAATACCGCGGCGGATGATGCGGCGCAGCACGTAGCCGCGGCCCTCATTACCGGGAACTACGCCGTCGCCGATAAGGAACGAGGCGGCCCGGGCGTGCTCGGCGACGACCCTCATGGCGAAGTCCGTGTCCTGCTTTTCGCCATAAGCCGCGCCGCTCAACTCCGATACCCTTTCGATTATCGGCGCGAACAGATCGGTCTCGTATACGTTATTTTTCTCTTGAAGGACGACCGCCGCCCGTTCAAGCCCCATGCCGGTGTCTACGCTGGGAGCCGGCAAGGGGGTACGTGCCCCCTCCGTATCCTGGTAGTACTGCATGAACACCAGGTTCCAAAGCTCGACGAAACGCTCGCAGTCGCAGTTGGGGTGGCAGCCGGGGACCGGACGAGGAGGAGCGCCGTCACGTTCCTCCCTTAGCTGGGCGGTCAGAAGGTCCACCTCTATCATGGGGCCGCATCCCTTTTCCGCACCGCCGTCGTAGTGAATCTCCGAGCATGGGCCGGTGGGCCCTTCAGTGCCTGCCGGGCCCCACCAGTTGTCTTTATCCCCGTAACGGTAGATACGGTCGACGGGGATGCCAATCCGGTCACGCCAGATTTGGAAAGCCTCGTCGTCGTCCAAGTGGATGGTAACGAACAACCTTTCAGGCTCCAGTCCAAAGACCTGAGTGACCAACTCCCAAGCAAAATCAACGGCGCCCTCCTTGAAGTAGTCGCCGATGCTGAAGTTGCCCAGCATTTCGAAGAAGGTCAGGTGTTTATGGTCCCCCACTTCTTCAATGTCAGTAGTCCGAAAACTCTTCTGACTGCTTGTCAGGCGGCGCGAAGGCGGGGTCTGCTCTCCCATGAAAAACGGCTTGAAGGGCACCATACCGGCGCTGGTGAACAACAGGGTTGGGTCCCCCGCCGGTATCAGCGAAGCGCTGGGCATGGGAAGATGCCCCCGTTCCTCGAAGAACTTGGTAAATGCTTCCCTTATCTGGTCGCCAGTCATAATCATCCACTCGTCCGCTGCCGGATACGTCAAATGAAAGCCAAGTATGCCAACGTGACGGATTACGTTAATGCCAAGGCAATTTTAGGCTACGGGTAAATGAGCGTCAATTGAACCTGGCCTGTAAGCCAGAGCTTCTCATAAGCGCATATACCCATTCTCCACTGACATAAAAACGGTTGACCCTTATCCCAGCATCAATCTACAATAGGTGCTCCTCGGTCGTTGACGAGGGTGATTGGAGGAGTAAATGGATTCCAGCATGATCGGGAAGATCGACAAGGCCAGGACCTACGCAGAAGAGCGAGGTCGGGTGGCAATCTCTGTGTTGAAAGCCGATTTCGAAGGCAACCACAATACATACCAGGTTACCTTTGACTCGGGAGCTTGGGACTGCCAGTGCCACTTCTTTGCCACGAGGGGAGTGTGCAGCCATACGATGGCCTTACAGCGAATCCTGGAAGGAATGCTGGTCCAGCAGGAAAAGACTGCCCCCACTGTATAGCTCCCCGCCTCTATCCGGGCATAGAGAGGCTGCCAATTCAATCAGCGTCATATTGGTTTCAGCACGGACGGCAATAGCGCCATGTCCCGGCTGGATCGACCGTTGCCATGACGATTACCGGCCTGCTGGTATTGGCTCTTGGCCTTTTGCTCCTGGCGCTTGCCATTGTCCCCGAAATAAACCGACGCACCAGGGGCCGGAGCAAAGCCGGCATCCTGGTCTCATTCCTGCCCCCCGCTCTGCAATATCCAAAGTTTCGCGCCTACTGGCTTGGGTTGTTCTCCGCGGTTACGGGCTTCCAGATGTTCCGGGTGGGCCAACTGTGGCTGATATACGAGATCACCGATTCACCGGTGTTCCTGGGATATGTCGGAGTGGCCAACGCGATACCCGGCATGGTGTTCAACCTGGTCGGCGGCGTGTTCGCCGACAAACTGGACAAACGGCTGCTGGTCATGTCCACCCAGAGCCTGACTGGCAGCCTCATTCTTCTGCTGGGCGTCCTCACCATGACCGGCGAAGTGGAAGCGTGGCACATTCTGACCGTCGCCTTCCTGGCCGGGGCGGTAGAGGCCTTCGACACTCCGGCCCGCCAAGCCATGTACCCCCACCTGATCGAGCGGAAAGTGATGACCAGCGCCGTGGCCATGAACTCGGTCATCTGGCAAAGCACCCGGATCATCGGACCGGCCATCGCCGGGTTCATCATCGACTTGGTCAACACATCGGTCTCGTTCTTCGTCGCAGGTGCGGGGTTCGTTGTCATGGCCGTGGTCATGTTCTTCCTGAAAGTGCCAAACATTCCCACGGGGTCCCGGGGCAACCCCGCCCAGGACATGCTGGACGGCTTGCGCTTCATCAAACGCAACTCCATTTTCGCGTTTCTGATGAGCATGAGTTTCTTCAACAGCCTTTTCGGAACGTCTTACATCATGCTGATGCCCGTGTTCGCCGTAGATATCCTGGAGGTGGGGGCACGGGGGCAAGGACTGTTGCTGGGCATCGGAGGGTTGGGCGCGGTGTTGACCACCTTCTGGTTCGGGGCAAGGCCCAACGTGCGTTACAAGGGCTTCCTGATAGTCGGCGGGGGGGTGATGTTCGGCCTTCTAATCGCCGCTTTCGCCCTCGCTTCCCGCTACGTTGGCTCGTTCTCATTGGTAATGGCATTGATGTTCGTCATGGGCGTCAGCCAGTCCACCTACATGATCTCCATACAAAGCTCGCTCCAGATGCTGGTGCCCGACAGTATGCGCGGCAGGGTGATGGGCTTTTACGGAATGACGTACAGCATAATGCCGCTGAGCGGAATGCAGGCGGGCGCCCTTGCGTCCATCATCACCGCGCCCTTCGCCCTTGTCGTGGGAGGCTTGGCCGTGTCCGGCTTTGCCATCGGTCCTGGGCTGCTGAACCGCAACGTGCGCGGCCTTGGGACTCAACTTGACCAAGCCGAGGCCATAGCTGCGGGGGACACCCGACCCGGCAGGCCGGCCCCCGCCGCTGCGGAACGCTGACGCGGCCAAGACCGGTAGAGCGAGTCAGGGCGTTGGCAAGCAGCAGGTTGCATTGATAGTGTATAGTGGCAACATTACGCTCCCAACAATTGGAACCCGGGTCAGGACGGCCCCGCAGTGTCGATTTGAGGAGTCGCGCTTGGAATTCCTCGTCGTCGGTCTGAACCACCGCACCGCTCCCCTGGAAGTGCGGGAAAGGCTATCACTCAGCGCAGGGCGGCTGCCCGATGCGCTGCAAGCGATGTCGCGTTGCGGTATGCCAGGCGTGATTCTCTCCACCTGCAACCGTTCCGAGTTTTACGCTCTCGACCCGCCTTCCGCCGATGGGATCTCGGGCCATTGGGGGGCCGGCGACCAGCGCATCAGGGAGTTCCTGGTAGACTATTTCGGCATTTCATTGGTGGACGTTGAACGGTACCTTTACACCTACCAAGGACATGAGTGCATCAACCACCTGTTCAGGGTGGCGTCGAGCCTGGACTCGATGATGCTGGGCGAGGACCAGATAATCGGGCAGGTGCGCGAGGCCTTCGACCTGGCTTTGCAAAACGAGACCATACGGGGCCCACTGTTTCCGCTTTTCCAGCAGGCCCTCCGCGTGGGAAGGCGGGTGCGCCGGGAAACCGGAATCGGGCGCAACGCCGTTTCCGTGAGCCGCGCCTGCGTGGAACTGGCCAAGTCGAACCTGGGCGACCTGAAGGGGCGGCGGGCAATGGTGGTGGGCGCCGGAGACGCCGGTGGGCTGGCTGCCAAGGTGCTGAGCATGTCGGGAGTTCAGGATATAACCGTCACCAACCGCACCTACGAACGGGCTAAAGAAATGGCCCGGCTGCTTTCAGGACCTGCCATGCGGCCAGCCAGGGCCGTGCCGTTTGGAGACATGGCCCAAGCATTGCGCCACGCCGACCTGGTTATAGCTTGCACAGGCTCACCGGGCTTCGTTCTGGACGCGGATACCGTGTCCCAAGCCATGCACGACCGACCCGACAAGCCGATGTTTATGATCGACATCGCCGTGCCACGGGACATTGACCCCAAAGCCGGAGAGTTGAACAGCGTGGTCCTGCACGACATGGACGACCTTGAGGCCATTTCCGAGTCCCGGAGACTGGAAAAGGCACAGGAAACGGCGTTGGCGGAAGAACTGGTAGCCCAGGAAACCGAGGACTTCCTGGAGTGGTCATTGACCCAGCAGGCTCTGCCTACGGTCATTGCATTGCGAGACCGCGCAGAGAAGATTCGCTCCGGGGAGGTGGCCAAGACCCTGAAAAAGCTCGATGTTGACTTATCCGAGGATCAGCACGAAGCACTCGAGGCCATGACCCGCGCCATAGTCAAGAAAATGCTGCACGGGCCCACGGTATATCTCAAAAAGCATCGCAGTCCCAGCGACCTGCGCACGGCGCAGCAAATGTTCCAGGTAGAGGTTCCCCCTTCCCGTGATTCCCGCTTGGATTCCCGCCTTCGCGGGAATGACGACAGGAGTGGCGGGAGTGACGATAGGAGTGGCCGGGATGACGATAGGAGTGGCGGGAATCATGCCGGGGGCAGGCCGGACTGATCACCGTGTCGCTCGTAGAAAAATACGCGCTTACGCCCGAGGAGATCGACCGCGAGAGCCTGCGGATGGTCAGCGATTCGCTGCCCGAGTCGCTGGACATGAGCGGCGATGAACTCTACGTGGTCAGCCGGATAGTCCGGGCGGAAGGAGACCCCCTCATATCCTTGGATGTGCGGATAAGCCCGGGAGCGGTGCAAGCCGGCATAGCGGCGCTGAAAGACCACGCGGATGTCATCACCGACGTGCGAATGGTGGAATTCGGTATATCCAAGGCGTTGCTGCGCAGCCGCGGCATCAACACCCACTGCCGGATAGACACTCCCGAGACCACCGCAAGGGCGCAAAGAGAAGGCACAACACGGTCCATCGCGGCCATCAGGGAGCTTGCCCCGCACCTGAACGGAGCGGTGGCGGCGATTGGCAACGCGCCCACGGCCCTGCTGGCGCTGCTGGACCTGGTGCATGAGGGGGTTGTTTCGCCAAGGTTGATCATCGGTATGCCGGTGGGATTCGTGGCTTGCGCCGAGTCCAAAGACGAACTGACCCAGGGACCCACTCCATACATCACGGTGACGGGACGCCGGGGCGGCAGCTCCGCCGCGGCGGCGACGGTCAACGCTCTCCTGTCGCTGATGAAGGAAAGTCCATCCCAATGACGGATGGGCGAGGCGGGCCAATGACTGAAAATATCGACCGTACCGAGTCCAGCCCCCTTCCCGTCATTCCCGCGAAGGCGGGAATCACGTCGGGGGCAGGCGAAGGGCGCTGGGGCGTGGTGGTAGTGGCCCATGGGAGCCAACGCGGCTCCACCCCCGAGGAATGTTCCTGCAATTGGCAGGCGGCGGGGCCAGGCCTGCCGGAATGGTGTCTGCACTGTCCCAATACTCCCACGGGACTTCAAGACGCTACGGAGCGTCTTCAGGGCGTCCTTGGCGACGAGAGGGCTACGGTGGAGTTGTCCTGCCTGGAGTTCATCGAACCGCGTCCCGACCAGACGATTCACAACTTGGCGAGCCAAGGACTGCGGGACATCGTAGTAATGCCTTACCTGCTGGGTCAGGGGAAGCATGTAACGCTTGAGATGGACGAGTTTCTGGAAGAGGTACAGTCTGAGTTGCCCAACGTGACGCTTCATCGTGCCGAGCCCCTGGGGCCGGACCCCAGGATGGCCCATATCGTCGTGGACAGAATCCGTCACCTAGAGGCGTCGCTAGGGAGATCTACCGCAGGAGACCGTCCCACCGGCGTGCTCCTGGTCAAGGCCGGCACCAAGAACCAGTACGACAACTGCATGTGGTTGCATGAATTGGGCCGCATGGTGGAGAAAAACCTTGGGTTAGGCTATGCTGTAGACGTGGCCCAGTCCCACTACGGAGACCCCACATTCGAGGCGGCGGCCAGTCAGTTGGTGGAAGAACGCAACGTATCGTCGGTAATGGTCGTACCGTACCTGTTCTTTCCTGGGTTAATTCTCAAGAGGAACATCATCGGCGAGATGGGCCGGATGGCCGAAAAATACCCGCACATCCCCTTGACCGTTACTCCCCCGTTGGGAGTAACGGATGAAGTAGTCGCGGTGGCCGCCCACAGAGTGCAGGAAGTCTGGGACCGGGTCTAGGCAGGAAACGCCGCTTGGCAGGGCACAAGAGCCAAATGAACGACAAGTCGAGCAACGATCAACCCACTTCCCGTCTTTCCCGCGAAGGCGGGAAACCCGCCGGGGGCAGGCTGGAAAGCGATTACAGCCGCCAAACCGTCCGGCGCAGGGGGCTTCGCACGGGATACACCACCGGGTCCTGCGCCGCTGCCGCCTCCAAGGCGGCGGTGGAGACGCTGTTGACCGGCAAGCCCGCGGCGGAAGTGACCATCCAATTGCCGGTGGGGAGGCCAGCCACCTTCGAAGTGCACCGGTGCGACCAAGCCCTGGGCAAGGTGACCTGTTCCGTCATCAAGGACGGGGGCGACGACCCCGACGTTACCCACGGCGCTGAAATATGCGCCACAGTATCCCTTAACTCCGATGGAGCCGCCGAGACCCGTCTCACCGGCGGGCTGGGCGTCGGCACGGTAACACGTCCGGGCACCGGGATAACGGTCGGCGACCCGGCCATCACCAGGGTGCCCCGGCGCATGATCCTCGAGTCGGTGGCGCAGGCAGTGAAGAGCAGCGGCGGCAGCCAGGAAACCGGGTTCACGGTCGAAATATCCGTCACCGACGGCGAAGCAATCGCGGAGAAGACCACCAACTCTCGCCTTGGCGTCATGGGCGGCATCTCCATCCTGGGCAGCACGGGCGTTGTGCAACCCTACTCCACCGCCGCATGGCGGGCCAGCGTACACCTCGCCATCGACGTGGCGGCGACCAACGGCCTGTCCCACTTGGTCCTATCCACCGGAACACAGAGCGAGGCATTCACCAAGCGATGCCTGGACCTGCCCGACATGGCCTACATCGAGGCCGGCATATTCAGCGGGGCTTCTTTGAAGCGGTGCGTCATGCGCAAGGTGCAACGCGCCACCCACGCCGGCATGGTGGGCAAGCTCTCCAAGATGGCAATGGGCTACTTTGTGACTCACGTCGCCGGGAACCGGGTGGACACCGGGTTTCTCGCCTCGCTGGCCGCCGAATGCGGCGCATCGCCGGCCGTGCAGGATGAAATACGCCAAGCGTCGAGCGCCCGGCACTTCCAGGAAATTGCCCTGTCCAACGGGTTGACCGAGGTGTTCACACTGATGTGCCGGATGGTCTGCGACGAGAGCCGGAAGCTGCTCCAGGATGACGCAGACGACCTTGTGATCGACACCCTGTGTTTCGACTTTGACGGGGCGTTACTTGGTTCGGCATCGACATCGCCCGACGGCATCCATTTCACCGGGTCCGCGGGAAACGGCGTCCATGACTAGGGAGCCACAGGTCGCATCCGTCCGGGGGCTTGGCCTTCCCGACGACGCTTTTCAGCAGCGGCGTCCCTTGGCGGGACAGATAACCAAGCGGGAAGTCCGGGCCGTCAGCCTCTATTCAATGGGGTTGCGGCCAAATGACGTGGTGTGGGACATCGGCGCGGGCACCGGGTCCATTTCGGTGGAAGCCGCGTGCATCGCCCACCGGGGTCAGGTATACGCTATCGAGCGCGACGCCGAAAGCCTTCCCCTGCTGCGCGTCAACTTGGACAATTGGAGTCCAGGAAACGTCGAAATCGTGGACGGCGAGGCGCCGGAGTGCTTGAGGGGCCTGGATGACCCTGACGTGGTGTTCGTGGGCGGAAGCGGCGGACACTTGCATGAGATACTCGATGCGGCAATGCACCGGGTCCGTCCGGAAGGGCGCATCGTGGTCAATCTAGCAGCTATGGAGCGCACCCAGGAAACATACCGCAAATTCAAGAATTCGGGGTTCAAGGCAGACTTGGTCATGGTGAACTCGGCCCGCGGCAAGGAAATGCCGGACGGCACAGTCCGCTTCGAATCGCTCAACCCGGTCTTTATCGTAACCGCCCGGCGGGAAGTTTAACGGAATGAGCGCGGCGGAAGCGAACATTAGCTACGGCCGTTTCTATGGCATCGGCGTAGGCCCGGGCGACCCGGAGCTGCTCACGTTGAAAGCGCGCCGAATTCTCCAGGAAGTGCCAATCATCTGCGTTCCTCGCTCCGAGACAAGCCAGGAAAGCTACGCCCTCGACATAGTGGGCAGCTTCCTGGACCGGGAGAGACAGGAAATATTGCGGATAGTCTTCCCCACCGACGATGAGGACGCCGCGGCTGCCGTCTGGCGGGGCGCGGGCGACACCATCGGCGCCCACCTTTCACAGGGCAAGGACGTGGCCTTCATCACCGAAGGCGACCCGATGCTCTACAGCACCTTCGCCTACGTGCTGGACGCTATCCGCTCCGGCTATCCTGACGTCATCGTTGAGATTGTGCCGGGCGTGTCTTCCGTAATGGCGGCGGCGGCCAGCGCCGGCGTCCCTTTGGTGACTCACGGGCAACGGTTGGCAATCCTGCCGGCGGTCTACGGGATAGACGACCTGTCCGAGGCTATCGCCAGCTACGACACGATAGTCCTGATGAAGGTAAACCGGACCCTTCTTCAAGCATTGGCCAACCTTGAGCAGCTTGGCTTGGCGGGAAAGGGCATCTACGTCCGCCGCGCCACCACCGCCAGCGAACAGGTGGTTAGCGACCTGTCCAGGCTGTCCGCAGAGGACCTGGACTACTTCTCCCTATTGATAATCAAGAGGTAAACCCCATGCCGGACGAACAAGGGAAAGTCTACATAGTGGGCGGCGGCCCCGGCGACCCGGAACTCCTCACGCTGAAGGCCAAGTCGGTCATCGAATCAGCCGACGTGGTCATTTACGCCGACTCCTTGGTGCACCCGTCCATCGTAGAGTTCGCCAAACCGGGAGCCGAGGTGCATGGGAGCAAGACCCTTAACCTCGACCAGATCATGGAGTTGACCCTCCAAGCCGTAAGGGATGGCAAGACCGTGGCCCGCATTCAGAGCGGAGACCCGGCCATTTACGGGGCCATCCTGGAACAGATGCGGATACTGGAAGAGGAAGATGTCGATTACGAAATCATACCCGGAGTCAGCTCCGCCTTTGCGGCGGCGGCCCGTTTGAAAGCCGAATTGACGGTGCCGGGCGGGTCCCAGACGATAATCATGACTCGTGCCGAAGGCAGGATAGCCATGCCTCCCGGCGAGAAACTGAGAGACCTGGCAGCCCACGGCAGCACCCTGGTCATATTCCTGAGTGTCACCCGTATGGTTTCCGTAGTGCGCCAGTTGCTGGACGCGGGGTACACCGAGGACTCGCCGGTGGCGGTGGTCTACCGCGTCGGCTGGCCCGACGAGCAGGTCATTCGAGGTACGCTGGCGGATATTGCGGAGAAAGTGCGGGCAGCCAAGATTACGCTGCAGGCCTTGATAATGGTGGGCCAAGCCGTGGACCCGGACCTGTTGAAGCCTGTTGCCGCCGGGACCAACGGAGCAAGCTCTTCTCACCTTTACTCCAGTTCCTACACCCACCTCTACCGCCGCGGGCAGATGGGCGCCCCTGCCACCGACCCGGACCCCACAGCCGGCTCCTGACGACGGTCCGTGACCTCGACTGGGATAGTGGCTATATCACGGCGGGGCGCGGCCCTCGGTCGTGCCTTGGCGGGCTCCATTGATTCGGACTCCGCTCTATATATCGACAGGCGCTTCCTGGAACCTGGGGATAGCGCCGTTCCGTTCGACCTGCCCGCCAAGCCGGTGGTGCAGCAAGCCTTTCTGGACCACCGGCAACTGGTCCTCTTCATGCCGGTGGGCGCCGCAGTGAGGCTGCTGGCCCCTTGCTTGGGGCACAAGCACCGCGACCCCGCCGTTGTCTGCGTGGATGAGGCGGGCCGGTTCGCGGTAAGCCTGCTTTCCGGTCACGTCGGCGGCGGCGACCGCCTCGCCCAACAAACAGCCTCCCTATTGGGCGCGACAGCCGTGGTAACGTCGGCGTCGGAGGTCAACGGCGTATTGGCGGTGGACCTGCTGGGAAGGGAGTTCGGATGGAAGGTGGACGCCGACTCCTTGACGGTCACCCGCGCCAGCGCGGCGGTGGTGAATGGAGAACCTGTCGGGGTGTACCAGGATTCCGGGGAACCCGCTTGGCGGCAACAGGACAGACCTCTGCCCAACAACATTCAGGTATTCCACTCGTTGAAGGGCTTAGCGGGGTCATCGTGCACCGCAGCGCTGGTGATTACAGATTCGCTCAGCCCCGACGGACCGGGCGCCTGGCCTTCAACCTTGGCAGAGAAGCACGTAGTCATATACCGGCCCAGAAGCCTGGTCGTCGGGTTGGGCTGCCGCCGAGGCGTGCCAGAGGAAGAATTGGAACAACTCCTTGACGAAACCCTGAGCAGCCACAATCTTTGCAAGGACAGCGTCAAGTGCATTGCCACAGCGGAACTGAAACGAGACGAGGTGGGCATCGTGTCGTTGGCGGAGAGGTTGGGCGTGCCGGTGCACTGTTACAGCGGCGACGAGTTGAACTCCGTGTTTCAAGACCACGTGGATTCTCGCTTGCGCGGGAATGACGGAGTAGGGGGCGGGAATGACGGAGTGAGGGGTGGGAACGACATAGTAGGGGGCGGGAACGCCAGAGTGGGAGGCAGGAACGCCAGGTTAAGGCCCACTCCGTCCGAAACAGCCCACAGACTGCTCGGCATCTGGGGGGTGTCAGAACCGGCCGCACTACTGGCTTCCGGAGCGGAGGAGTTGCTGGTCACAAGAAAAAAGACCACCAGGGCCACCATAGCAGTCGCGCGCATACCCCCCACCTTCGTCTTTCCCGCGCAGGCGGGAACCTGGGGGCAGGCGTTTGCTGATGCAGGCAGGGAAGCATGTCGTTAACCGTCCACACGTCAAACGACGCTCCCGCGCCGAAGTCCGGTCTCTGATATGAGCGGCAAGCTGTACTTGGTAGGACTGGGCCCCGGAGGGCCGCATCACCTGACCGCCGAGGCTCTGGCGGCCTTGGAAGAGGCCGAGGCTGTGGTGGGGTATCGTGCATACATCGACCAAGCCGGTATGGTGTTGTCGGGGAAAGAGTTGGTCGTCATGGAGTTGGGCCAAGAGATGGAACGGGCGACCAGGGCAGTGGACCTGGCGTCGTCCGGGCGAACGGTTGCGGTTGTGTCTTCGGGAGACGCCGGCATTTACGGCATGTCCGGCCCGGTGTTCCAGGTTTTAGCAGACCGAGGATGGGACGGGATGAACCCGCTGGTCGAGACCGTACCGGGCGTTTCCGCCATGCAGGCCGCGGCGGCCCTGTTGGGCGCACCCTTGATGCAGGACTTTTGCGCCATCAGTCTCAGCGACCTGTTGACGCCGTGGGAGGCCATCAGCCGACGCTTGGAGGCCGCCGCTTGGGGCGATTTCGTCGTAGCCCTTTACAACCCCCGCAGCCGCACCCGCCGGTGGCAACTACCCGAGGCCCGACGCATCCTGATGGAACACCGCGCGGGCAGCACGCCGGTGGGCATCGTCCGGGATGCCTTCCGTCCGGGGCAACAAGTGAACGTCACCGACCTGGAAACGCTGGAACAGAGCTACGAGTCCATCGACATGGTTACTACCGTGGTAATCGGCAACTCCACCACCTACGTCCACGGCAGCCGCATGGCGACCCCCAGGGGTTACCGAGCCAGCGAACGCTAATGAAATGGCCTCTTTCTCCAACAGTTGCTTTGTACAAGTCGTTGGAATAGTCTCCTCAAATCGCGGTTTATTTCCCTCAATCTCCGCTATAATGACAAAGCAGCCACGTTCATCGTTGATTCCATTCGGTCTTCAACGAATCGGGACATCGTAAACACTTGCCTACCCCTTGCTCTCTTGATAATATTTATATGGAGAACGTTAGGGAGTCCTCAGAAACCACTTATAAGAGTTACTGTAGACCCCAACGGATTAAACCAAATACAGGAGGTTTGACAATGGGTTCAGACAACAACAAGCTCATTACCGGATTCATTGCCGGCGCCTTGGTTGGCGTTGCCGCCGCGCTGCTTTTGGCTCCCAAGTCGGGCAGGGAGACCCGCGAAATGGTGGCAGCCAGGGCCGCCGAGTTGCGGCAACGGGCGGATGACTTGCGGCAGAGGGCCGGCTCGTATGTCGGCAACCTGCGGAACCGCGGCAATGCCAGCGACGACTACGAAGACGCCGAAATCGACCGTTCCATTCCCAGCAGCTAACAACTAACCGAGTGCTGGCGAGCACGCCCAGACCTTAGTGGACAAAAGCAGCCGGGCATCCTTAAAGGGTGCCCGGCTACTTGTAACCTTGAACTGGGGTTGATGCCGCTATTCGTAGGTCCAAGGATCGAAGTCCAATATCGGCCTGGCCCCGTCCAAGTCCCTTATCTCAGAGTCCGGAGTCGGGAAAGTGATGCCGCCTATCCGGCTCTCGCCAACGACCAGCGCAGGTCTGCCCGCTGCGTCCGCGTCAAATATGAGGGTGTCAGTGCCGCTGCCGCCGATGAGGGGAAGACCCCAGCCGCCGGTCTGGGGGTCCAGGACATAAAGCTCCACCTCGCCGTCGACGTTGACCGGTTCACTGAACGTCACTTCGACATCGCCCGTTCCGTTCTTGGCGAATCCCACAACCGTAGGCGCTCCGGGAGTTCCGGGACCCATAGAGCCTCCCGACATGCTTGAGTCGTCCGGCAGAGTAATATATTCCGCGGGCGGTCCGATTTCATAAGGCTCATTGTATCCGCTGTAGCTGATGGTGATGATGTCGCGCGTTTCGCCGTCCGGGTCTTCGATGCCTACCCTGACCTCCTTGGTCGAAAAGTCATCAGCCCCCACCACCTTGACCAGGGTGCTGCCAGGAAATCCAAACCCCTCCATCCCGGTTTCCACTATCATGGGGCCGTAGGTAATCACATAGCCCTTTGTCCCGTCCGCAAGGTCTATGGACTCCTTCAGAGTTCCTTCGACGTCGCCCGGCTGGTGAATCAGTCCCACCAGTTGTATTACTTGCAGGGAGTCGTCGGGAGTACCTCCCTTGACCCATAACTTTGATTCAGGGTCCTGCATATAGGTATCGCCTTCGACGATTACCCCATTTATCTCTATCTCTCGCCCATCAGGACTCATGAAGACACTGAACCTGAATTTTTCCTCCGGCAGGACGGCGGCCCCGCTCAACCGCATGACGCCCTGCCCTGGGGGCGCTCCGGCGCCCTCGACGGGGAAAACAGCCATCAGATTGAATTCCCCTTCGAAGGACAAACTCTTGACCTGTTGCATGGCCTGCGTATTGCACGTCGAGACCACTGCCACGTCGTCGATCATGCCGCCGGGGGCACATTCCGCCGGAAGCTCCATATCTCCGCCTGACTTGGGGGCAGCCATCGGAGCTTCGGTGGGCATAGCCTGGGGGGCTTCGGTCGCAGCGGCCATCGGCGCTTCCGTAGGTACAGCCTTTGGCGCTTCGGTGGGTGCAGCCATCGGCGCTTTAGTAGGCGCAGCCTTCGGCGCTTCGGTGGGAGCGGCTGCAGGGACTTCGGTGGCTGCCGCCATTGGGAGTTCGGTGGTCACGGCGGCTTCGGCTGCAGAAGCAGAGCCTGTTTCCTTGGCCGGCTGTTCCGCAACGTCGGAATCGTTGCCACAGCCAATAAGAATTGCGGATGCTAAGACCATCGCTATTACAAGACAGATCGCCTTTTTCACATCTTTCACTTCAACCCTCCCAAATCAAGTAATCCATCATTTGCAAGCTGCTGATGTACCTTCAATCATACAAGCTCTGCTCAATGACACTTACAGTACGCACAGAGGACTTTCGGCGGTTTTGTTCATGTCGGCGTCCCGGACCAGGGTGTAAAGCGGTTTCAGCCAAGGAACGGACCGGGTTCCAGCTAAGCCTTGCGCCGGGACATCTCGTACAATTCTATAAATTGGGCCAAGGATGTACGGGCGATTGCCATGCCTACGAGGTCCATCGGAAGGTCATCCGATTTCTTGAAACGAACACAGGACTTGCCCATGTTCAGCCGCTTGCCCCGCGCCTTGAACCCATCCACAAACCATTGTTCGGCACCGGTTTCGGCATATATGTTCATCAAATACAAAGACATGTAATTCTTCTGGGAGGCCAAGGCCGCGTAGACCAGCGGCAGCCTGTTGTAGGTAACAGGGTACGTCTCCAACGGCACGACGTAGCTGATCATGCCGTGCTGCATGGTCTCGTGGTAGCCGTCCGGCAAATGGTCCAAGACCGTTGCGCGCACCTCTGCGATAGCCCGCCGGCGCTCCTCAGTCAGTTCCGCCAAGTAGTCCTCCACCGTCTCTGCCATACTCTGCGCCACGCCGTTCACCTCCCGGATAACTTCATGCGGGATAAGTCCATGCCGCACGGGCTCGCTGTCAAGGTTCAAACCGTTGGCCGTATCCCGGTGATATTTTACGGGGACTGGTCCGGCGGACGCTCCAAGCGACGGCCCTCTATTTCATGTTGTTTCCAATCGCTTTTGGACAAAAATCATGACACTACCCGATTGCGTTCCTCATCCGGTTCGTCCCACAATGCTATCCCTGATTTAGCACTGAATGGAATGGAACATGAGACGTAAGCGTTTCCTATTGCTGGCCGCAGCCGCATTGGTGGTTGTTACTCTGGCGGTGTTATACCTGCTGGGCAGCGTGTTGCTGACCCTGGGCATCAGTGTCGTTATCGCCTACGTGCTCCTTCCAGTGGCCCGGCTTCTGGAGCGGGCAATGCCTTGGCGCCGCCACCGTCCCGGCCTGAGCCGGGGTATCGCCATAGGGATTATCTTCCTGGCCGGCCTGGGCGTTCTGGTCGGTGCCCTGGCTCTGGTGATTCCTCCCACTATCCACCAAGGTCAACGGTTCATCGAGGGATTTCCCAGCTTCCTGAACTCTTCCCGCATCACTTTGGAAGGCTGGATTGCCGAGTACGCAGACCTCATTCCCGACAATATTCGGGACTCTGCGGAGGATACGTTGGCCAACGCAGGCGGCATCGTAGGCCGGGCGGCTTGGAATGTATTTTCCCAGACGCTTGGCGTCATCTCCGGGTCCTTTGCCTTCATCCTGGGACTGGCCACCGCACCCGTGCTGATTTTCTACCTGATGAAAGACTCAGGGCCGATCAAGGCATCCCTCTACACACCCTTTCCTTCTGAATTACGCGCCCACCTGCGGGACATCCTCGACATAGTGGACCGGACGCTGGGCGGATACATCCGGGGTCAACTGGCCCTGGGTCTGATCGTCGGGGTCATCATAACGGTCGGGCTGTTGCTGCTGGGAGTGCCTTTCGCCTTTGTCCTGGGCATCGTCGCCGGGTTGACCGAGTTGGTGCCCATCATAGGGCCATGGATCGGCGGAGCGGTCGGCGTCCTGGTAACCCTGGCTACTGCTCCGGACAAAGTCCTTTGGGTGATCCTGTTGTACTTGGTCGTTCAACTTCTGGAAAACACCCTTCTGGTCCCCAGGATTCAGGGCAACACTCTCAAGATGCATCCTATCGCGGTGATCATGGTGATTGTGATAGCGAGCAATTACTTTGGACTCTGGGGAGTGATCCTGGGTCCGCCCTTGGTGGCGATGGGCAAGGACATCATTGTTTACTTGGCCCAAGAGTGGAACAGCCCCATTGCGCCGGCGGACTTGGAAGAAGTTGCCAACCTGGATGGGCAGGACGAGGAAACCCCTGAACCACCCTCAACCGATCCGGTAGAAGGTTAAGAGAGCGACCGGCTTAACCATGAGCGACGACGCCATATACGCCGAGGGGTTGGTGAGGACATTCGGATCGGTAAAGGCCGTTGACGGGGTGGACTTGGGCGTTCACCAAGGCGAGATTTTCGGGTTTCTGGGTCCCAACGGCGCCGGCAAGACCACGGTGATCCGCATGTTGATTACTCTGCTCACCCCCACCGCCGGTGAAATCCGGGTGGCCGGGTATGACGTGCTGCGGGAGCCAAACGAAGTGCGCCTTCGCATCGGCGTAGCCCAGCAGGACGCCTCCCTGGACGACAAGCAGACCGGGCGGGAACTGCTGCGCCTTCAAGGCCGGCTGTACGGCCTTTCCCGGCGGGAGGCTGACCGGCGCATCGCCGAATTGTCCGGCTTGGTGGACATCGGAAGCGCCATGGACCGGATGATCGCCACCTACTCCGGCGGCATGAAGCGCCGGTTGGACCTGGCGGCCGCACTTATTCACAATCCACAGGTCCTGTTCCTGGACGAGCCGACTACGGGGCTTGACCCCGTCAGCCGTTCGCGCATCTGGGACGAGGTCAGGGGCATCAATTCCGGGCTGGGAGTGACTATCTTCCTCACCACCCAGTACCTGGAGGAGGCCGACGCACTGGCGCACCGGGTCGGAATCATCGACCGGGGCAGGCTGGCGGCCCAGGGTACGCCCGCCGATTTGAAGCGGGCCACCGGTTCAGACCTGATTGTAATCAAGGTGGATGGCGAGGTTGACAGGGCGGTACAGGCTCTGAACAGAATCCCGGAAGTGTCCCGCGTCGATGTTCTCGGTCAAGAACTCACTGCCAGCGTGTCCAACGGGGCGACGTTAATCAGCGCCGTAGCCCTGACGTTAGACCATGAGGGAACGCGGGTACAGGAACTTACGCTGCGCACGCCGACCCTCGACGATGTGTTCCTGCAAGTCACCGGAGGGCGTTTGCAAAGCGGCGATAACGTTGTTGGGCCTGTGATCGAGAGCTGAAGAATGTCCACAACAGTTACCGGGACTTCCATGCTGGCCCGTAGAGGCCGCTTCATCCGGGACACGGCCACTGTTGCCGAGAGGGCGCTCCGGTCGGTGCGCCGGGACTTCGAGGTTACCATTCCGGCATTGGCCATACCGGTGTTCATGTACGTGATGACCGTGGGCGCGTTGAAGGATATGGCCGAAAGGATTCCCGGTCTGGACTACCTGGCGTTCCAGCTTCCGGTGGCGGTGCTGTTCGCGGTAACAGGGGTTTCCAGGGCCATTACCGTGGTGACCGACATCCAGAGCGGGTATTTCGACCGATTGGTTATCACGCCGGTCAACCGGTTGGCGCTGCTGCTGGGACTTATGGTGGCCGACTTCGCTCTGGTTATCGCGCTGACGGTGCCGGTAATCATCATGGGATTTATCGTCGGCGTCAGCTTTGAAACCGGTCCCTTGGGCATCCTGGTATTCATGCTGTTGAGCGGCCTGTGGGGGCTGATTTATGCCGGGTTCCCCTATGCCATTGCCTTGAAGACCGGCAACGCCTCTGCGGTCAACATCAGCTTCCTGCTATTTTTCCCCTTCCTGTTTATGACAACGCTGTTCGTGCCGCAGGAAGCCATGACCGGTTGGCTGGGCGAGGTAGCCAACTACAATCCGGTCACCTATCTGCTTGCCGCGCTGCGCTCGCTCATATCCAACGGGTGGGAGCCATTGACGCTGATAAAGGGGCTTGGGGCCACCGCCCTAGTGGGAGTCGCCAGCATAGGCATGGCTTTGGCCGCGCTCAAAGGCCGGGCCACCAGGAGATAGGGCCTACCCCGAGTCAAACGGTTCGTGCACCAGCACCAATTCGGCGAAACAAGCGTACTCGCACCCGATGGCCTCCCCTGCTTCCCGGCCGTGTTTGTTCAGAAAGTCGAAACTACCCTCCCCTGCGTCACTCAAGGTTTCCAAGTAGACCTTGTGCTCCCGCAGGGACGCGATGCCAGCTTCCCAGTAGTCAGAAACGTCTATCGAGCGAGTATGGGCGCCGGAGCCGAATACTATGGCAAAACGGACGCCATCCCACGGCTCCAAGCCCTCCGACATCAGATCGGGAAATATCCAGCGGTTGCCGGCATCCTTGGCCGCATCTAACGCCGCCAGCCCCACGGCCCGGTGGTCGGGCTGATTGAGGTGGCCGGATGGGAACTGGAGGTTATAGCTGAGGGTGATCAGCACGTCGGGCCGGTGACGCCGTATGGCACGGCTGATGTCCCGGCGCAGCGACGTGCCGTACTCAATAACGCCATCAGGGTAACTCATGAACTCCACAGTATCCACCCCAACGACACGGGCGGCGTTGGTCTGTTCATGGGCCCTGATGAGGCCTGCCTCCCAAGGCGGGATGCTGTCGATACCGGCCTCTCCCCGGCTGGCTATCAAATATACGATGTGCTTGCCTTGTGCCGTCCACCTTGCTATGGCGCTGGCCGACCCGTACTCCAGATCGTCCGGATGGGCAACAATCGCCAGCCCGGTCTGCCAATCTTCGGGGACGGGCAAAGGAGCTTCAGATGATCGCGGCATCATGGTGTTCCCTATGACTCCTCTTCCTCAACACCGGCGTTTACCCGGCCCAGGAAAACCTCGGTCAGTATATCGGTCTCGCGCACCGATTGGGGCGTGCCGTCGTGGGCTATCCGCCCCTTGTCCAGCACGTAGGCGCGGTTTGCAATGTCCAGCACGCCCTTGATGTTGTGCTCGACCACAAAGATCGTAGTTTGCAGCCTGTCGTTGATCTCTGCGACCTTCTCGAAGACCTCCTTGACCACGATGGGCGCCAAGCCCAGGGTGGGCTCGTCGAGCAGCAGCACTTCCGGCCCGGCCATGAGTCCCCTGCCCAAGGCCAGCATCTGTTGCTGACCGCCGGACATCTGGCTGGCCATGTCGCGCCGCTTCTGGTACAGGATGGGGAACAGTTCCATGACCGAGTCCATCCGCCGGTCCTGCTCCTCCCTGTCGTTCAGGTAGAGGCACCCCATCTCCAGGTTTTCCTGGATGGTCAGGTGGGTGAACACCCTTCTGCCTTGGGGAACGAAGGCGATGCCTTCCTTTACGATTTCGTGAGTCTCGGCAGCCAGCGGCTCCCGACGCAGGTAAACGGTGCCGCCAACAACCGGCGCCAGCCCCATGATGGCCTTCAGAACGGTGGACTTCCCGGCGCCGTTGGGGCCCATCACCGCCACCAACTCACCCCGGCGAACTCCGAGATTCACTTCTTCCAAGGCTGAAACCGCCCCGTAACGCACGGATATATCCACCAGTTCCAGAAGCATCGCTTCGTCCGCAGGTCCATTGAAATCCGCGACGCTTGCCTGAGGACCGGTGTTAGGTTGTTCGGTCATTTCGTTCGTTCCGTCTATTTGCATATCAGTGGCCAATGTCTCTGGATTCCCGCCTGCGCGGGAATGACGGGTTGGGCGGGGAACGATAAGTTGGGCGGGAATGACAGGTTGGGTGGGAACGATAAGTTAGGCGGGAATGACAGGTTGGGTGCTGCGACGAGTTTTGAAGTAGTTTCTATCGGCATATTCTAACGGTATATATGGTCTGGGGATTCAAAGTCGCTGGAGGGCTTACGCCCCCAGGTATGCTTCAATTACTTCCTGCCGGCCCAGGGCTTCCTCCACTTCGCCTTCCGTCAGGAGACGGCCACCTTCGAGCACAATGATATAGTCCGACATCTCCCTTACTATGTCCATGTTGTGGGAGATGAAAATGATTGTGCGGCCTTCGTCACGCATACCCTTCATGATGTTTTTGACTCTCTCCAGCATCTGCGGGAACAGGCCTGCGAAAGGCTCGTCGAAAAGATAGGTGTTCACGTCCAACGCCAGCGCCCGGCCGATCTCCAGCAGCTTCCGCTGGCCGTAGGACAAGTCCTGGGCCAGGGAACGCCGCTTCTCCCACATTCCGACGTTCTCCAGGATCCTCTGCGCTTTCTCCCGGTGACTGGCTTTGGTCCGCTCAATCATCGCAGGAAAGAGGCTGCGGTTGGTCAAAACAACCATTATGTTGTCCCACACGGTGATCTGGTCGAACAGCCTCACTTCCTGGAACGTCCTGGTCAGGCCGTGGGCAGGTGTCTCATACGCTTTAACTACCTTCAGGCCCAGACCATCGATTATCACCATCCCGCCGTCCAGGGGCAATGTTCCGCTCAGCAGGTTCACCAAGGTGGACTTCCCCGAGCCGTTGGGGCCAACTATGCTGGTCATCCCCTTCCGGGGAATGGAAATGGAGAGGTCGTCCACCGCCTTCACGCCGCCGAAGAGCTTCGATATCTCGACCGTCTCCAAGGCGTAGGAATCGCTGTCGTTAGCGTGACGGGTGTTCACAGCTTGTACCTCCCAACAAGACCCTGTGGCCTGAACAGCATAAGCAGCACCAGCAGTATACCAAGCACAACCTGCCGCGCTTGCCCGATGAACTCGGTGGGCAGGAATGGGACAAACCGCATCCCTTCTTCCAGCAACACGAAGGCCATTGCGCCAAGCAGGGACCCCCAGATAGTCGCCAGACCGCCCAGAATCACGATAGACACCAACAGGATCGATTCAAGCAGGATGAACGAGTTGGGATCGACGAAGGTGGTCCAACTTCCGAACAGTCCACCGGCCAAGCCAGCCATCATGGCAGATATGACCCATATCGCCAGTTTATAGTGGGTTACTTGGTAGCCGAAGACCTCGGCGGCTTGCTCATCCTCGCGGATGGCGGTAAGCACCCGGCCGAATGATGAGGTTACGATGAACCAGCAAATCAGTATCACGGCTGCCAGAAACACCAGCACCAAGGCAAGGAACTCCAACTCGTCGTCGAACACCCATCCGCCTATATCGGGCCGCGCTATCTCGTGAATACCAAACGCTCCCCTGGTAAGCGCCCGCCAATTGAGGAACACGTTGAACGATATGATGGCGAACCCGAAGGAAACCAGAACGTAGATGTCGTCCCTGAAACGGTTGAACACGACCCCAACCGCCAACGCCGCCAGTCCGGCCAGGACGACGCCAATGGGCAGCGCGGCAAAGAAGGGCCATCCCACCGTCGGGATCGCTTCCGTCCGCAGTTGTTCGTAAGAGGCGTCGGAGGTGAGAATAGCCACCGTATAGGCGCCAATACCGAAAAAGCCGATGTGCCCCACGGACAGCAGCCCGGTAAAACCCACGACGAGGTTGAGGCTGACCGACAGAATCGCCCAGATACCGAAGACGGTGCCCACAGTGATGGCGAATCCGGGCCCCTGCCAGATAGTGAACGCCACCGCCCAGGAGATGACGAAAAGGTTGGCCCACAGTTCCATGTTGCCCTTGGTAAACCGCAGAATCTCACTGGGGTCTTGGGCCAGCCTTATCAAGTCTGCTATGCGGGGCGGTTGCATCGGCACAAACCTACTTTCTCGGCAGCAGGCCCAAGGGCCAGAACGACAGGAACAGGATCAGGACGACGAAGGATATGACGTCCTTCCATTCGCCGGCCAGGTCCCAAATGCCAAACTGCTCGAGCATACCCAGGATGAACCCGCCTACTATTGCGCCGTACAGGTTGCCGATGCCGCCGACGACGGAGGCTATCCAGCCCTTCAACAACAGCAGCAGGCCCATCCTGGGCTGGATGGCCGTATCGTGGCCGCTCAGCAATCCGGCCATGGCGGCAAAGGCCGCGCCGATGAAGAAGACGACGGCGATGATAACAGTCGTGTTTATCCCGACGACCTTTGACACCTCCTCATCGTCACCGATGGCCCGGACCGCCCTCCCGAAGGGGGTCATCTTCAGAAGGAACAGCAGCCCAACGAAGCCCGCCAGCGCCACGCCGATGGTGAAGATGTTGAACCCCTTTATATTGGCGCCCCAAAGGGTCCATGGGTCGTTGGCGAAGGGTGCGGGCAACGGCCGGGGCGCGCTTTGAAAGACGATCGTTATGAAGGCGGTTATGGCCAGCAGGATACCCAACGAGGCCACCAGCATAATCAGGGGAGACCTGGCCCTTTGCCGCATATAAACGTAAAGACCCCTGTAGAAGGCCAAGCCCACTACTCCGGCCAGCAGGCACGATACGGCCCAGCTCAAGTACAGCTTTGCGCCGGGAGCGCCGGACAGGAGGAATCCGCAGTAGGCACCCAGGATCGAGACCGCAATGGCGGACGCAACCAGGAATGGCCGCAAGCCCGTATTGCCGAAGATTTCCCGGTAACCCTTCCGGAGCGCCCAAAGCGCAACCAACCCCGTCAACAGGCCCACCGCGGGACTCAGGGTCAGGTGGAGTTGGGTGGGATAGGTGAGGACCACGCCTATGTAGATGCCCGCTCCCGCCGAAAGCGCCCCCACACCAACACGCAGTACAGTCGGGTTGACCCTGTGGCGGAGACGTCCGTAAAAAGCGGCATAGAGGGCCCACGCGGCGACTCCGGCAGTGACCACGGCAAACACGACGTTGACGTAAGGGCTGTTTACCGCGTACAGCCCGCCCAGGGCTTCCTGCGACCTCAAGTAGAAGACGCCGTAAGCACCAAGGGCGGCGGCGGCGCCATAGTACAAATCGAAAAACCAGACGGTGCTGTAGACGATGGTGAATCCCATCGCCAGCAGGGCGTACACCGCACCCACCGACAGCCCGTTGAAGGCGAATTGCAGGGCTTGGTCAGGGGACTGGGTGATTTTCCACCCGATGTAGACCACCACAAGAGCGGTCAGTGCAACCGCGAGGGCCCTTCGTTGGCCTGCAAGGTTGCTAAGCAATTCCCCCTCCCGTCTTTCCCGCGAAAGCGGGGAACCACATCGCCGCGGGTCTATGGCAACTTTCCCACGGCAAGACTACATGGATTCCCGCCTGCGCGGGAATGACGGGACCCATGTAGCCCAAACCGGAAAATGAAAAGGCCCTGCTGACAATCCCGACAGCGCCATGGTCCCTACTCGGTTGGAGCACCGCCCAATACCTTGTAACCCTGGTTGTCGTCGTTCCTTTCGGCAACGGGGAGAATCTGGACGACCGCATTGGACAGGCCTACCACTTCCCCTTTCTCATCAAAGCTGTAGTTGTTCCCGATGGCGCCGCTCCAAGTGATATTGTACAAACAGTCCTTCATCCCGTCGGCGTCCTGGTCGTCATCGGTCTGCTTGAGGCATTCCGCAGTGATGTAGACGTCATCGTAGGCCGAGCCCAAATACCAGGGCAGCGTAACGTATTCGTACTTGGCCCTGAAATCAGCAAGGACTTCCTGGGCCTTGTTGTTGGCGGGGTCCAACTCCGCCGAAATGGCCTTCATGCCGGTGGCGGCATCGCCGGCTATTTCCAGCGCAGTGGTGCCTATCACCACAATCTCCGAGTATATGGGCCCCTCGTAACCCAACTCCCGCACCTGCTTGACGATGGTGCCGCCGGTGAACTCGGATTGGGCTGCGACGTGAAGCGCGTCCGGTTCCGCGCTGAGCAACTTGGTCAACTGGGTCCTGAAGTCGGTGACGTCGGAAGCGTAACGCTCCTCAGCCACGACCGTACCGCCCCGTTTTTCGAACTGCGCCACGGAGGTGCGCCGAACACCTTCCGCGTAGTCCGTCGCCTCGGTTATGGTGGCCAGGCTGCGGATGCCGTCAGCCCAGAGCACGTTGCCGGTGTCGATACCCAACTGAGCATCGCTCATCGAGGTCCTGAATATGTAGTCGCCCGCCTCGGCAATGTCCGGATTGGTTGCCAGCCCGGAGAACAGGATAACGCCTTCCTTCTCGGCCAAGGGCGCCGCGCCGAGCATCGCGCCGCTGCACGACGTTCCAAGGATGATCTTCACCCCGTCCACGTCGGTCAGCTTGTTGTAAGCCGTGATTGCATCCTGCGCGTTGCACTTGGAGTCTTCAACGACCAGATCTATCATTCTCCCATTGATGCCGCCGGCGGCGTTGATCTCATCCACGGCCATCTGTTTCGCTTGGTTCGAAACGGTGCCGTACGTCTCGCCCGGACCGGTAAGCGATTCCATCACTCCAATCCTGAATGGCTCTTTCATATCAGCGGGGTCCGGCGTTGCGGTCGAGACCTCTACTGTCTCCATGGGTTCCGCCACCGTGGGCGCCGGCGCTGGCGCGCCGCCTCCGCAGGCTATGCCCATCAACACCAAGACCGGCAGCAGCCCCAACGAGACCATCAATAGCTTGGACAACCTTCGCATGCCACTCTCCTCCTAACCCGGCGACGCTATCATGTAACGTGCGCAAGATGTTTTTTAACATCGCGGCGTAACTCTCGCAAGTACGTTACCAGCCGCATCACCGGATTCACGCCGTTCATTCTGTCTTGCCGTCCGCCAATGAAGTTGCGGGCGGGACGTTCAGGCGGCCGGGATGTCGGTGAGTTCGAAGTCGCGGCCTTTGAATAAAAGCGGTTCTCTTGTAGCTTCGGCCAGGGCGTAGACGAAGCAGTCGCCGAAGTTCAGTCCTGCGGGGTGGTTGCCCTTGCCGAATCTCCGCCAGGCCTGTCGTGCTGTCTGCGCCTGCTCGGGAGTGACCGGCTCCAGTTCTATCTGTGCTCTTCTCAGGAAGGTGTCAAGTTCGTGGGCGGATGCGGGCCCGGAGCGGCTTTCGAGGACGATTGTGGTTTCCAGGAGTGTGGCGGCGGATATACGGCGGGAGGAAGCGGCGGTGATGGCTCTTGCGAAGCGCTCTGCGTCGGGTTCCCGGAGCAGGATGGACAGTATTGCCGAGGTGTCAATGATCATTTCGGCAGTCCCCGCTCATCGTACAAGAAATCACCGTGTTCTATTGCGGACGGGCCGTCGCGGAGGGTTGCGGCGCACCGGCGTCCTATGGCCAAGAGGTCCTGTACCAGCGCCTCCGCGTCTCGCTCCCTCTTCTCCCGTTCCAGACGTTCCCTGAGAGCCACGGTGATAGCCCCGGTCATTGTCTCGCCGGTGAGGCGCGCCAGTTCACTGGCCAGTCGGCAGGTCTCCTCGTTCTTGATGTTGAGACTCACGTTGGCCTCCTCTCAGCAGGTAGATTGTCCGATGTTGATTCTACCATAGGAAACTTTTATCAATTTAACTTTGAAATCGACTAACATGCCCCACAGTAGACCATCGATTGATATGGGTGCTACACTCGGAAAAGCAAGACGCTTCCCCGTTTGACGGTTGTATGGAATACTCCCGCATTGCACCCATGATGGGCCGCTTGTGGTCGCCCTTGGCGGCGGTCACCAGCCACTGGCGCGGCAAATCGAACGTCCAGATAGCGGTGGCCGTCGGGGCTGCATCCATCGTGCCTCACATGCCCCGCGTGGTCGTTCAAATCTACAAGGGCAACTACAGCCACGGCCTGATTTACGAGAGCGGGGCGTTTGCGCTGAATTTCCTCCGTAAAGACCAACTTCAACTGATCAAGGACTTTGGCTTGGTTTCAGGAAGGGACCGGGACAAGCTGGAAGGGGTCGCGCACACACCGGGCACGTCGGGTTGTCCCATCCTCGACGACAGTTTTGGATACTTGGACTGCCGCGTGGTCAACGCCATGGACGGCGGCGACATGACCTGTTTCCTTGGCGAAGTGCTGGAGGGCGAGACGCTGTCGGAAAGCGAACCGCTTTGGTGGCGCGATGCCCGGAGAATGATTCCGGCGGAATGGAACGAGGAATGGGACCGGAAGATAACCGGGGAGATAGAAAATTCCATAGAACAGATGGGACTAATCGATTACTCTCCTTGGAAGAGCGGGGGCTGACCGGAAGAACGGGGGCTAACCGCAACATCCCGACACAACGTGCGGACCAAGCGAAATATAACCGCTGCCGGACCGTGACGGCACGGCAGAGCAGGAAGTACCACAGATATGGACGACCATCGGGCATTAGTGCAGAAGATTCACGATTCGCCGCCGCAAGGCGTGTTCGCCGTATCCGGCGCGGGGACCAACGCCATCGCTTGGATAATGGGCGTTGCCGGAGCATCCCGCACCGTGCTGGAAGTAGTGGTTCCCTACGCTTCCAACTCCATGATCGACTGGGTGGGGCATGAACCCGACCAGTATGTTTCGGTGGAAAACGCCCGGAACATGGCCAAGGCCGCCTACCTGCGCGCGCTTCATCTACGTGAAGGTACGGAGTCCGTCCTGGGCCTTGGCTGCACTGCCACGATAGCGACCGACCGCCCCAAGCGGGGCGACCATCGCGCCGTCGTGGCAGCCTGGGACGCCGTCACCACCGCCACTTGGGCCATCACGTTTCACAAGGGTCTGCGCGACCGGGCCGGCGAGGAGGACGTGGTCAGCCGCCTCATCCTGTTGGCATTGTCGGAATTTTCGGGGTTGGACCCGGATATGGAACTGGGCCTCACCGCCGGCGATTCGCTGGAAGTAGAACGCGTCACCCGCCCCGAACCGTTGGAGGAACTGCTGGCCGGGGATATTCGCTGGGTGGTGCGCCGCCCTGACGGAAGCATGGATGTTGAAGGCACGCCCTCTCCGGTGTTGCTGCCCGGCTCATTCAACCCGTTGCACACCGGCCACCGGGAGATGATGGAGTCCGCGGGCCGCGCCACCGGGCAGCCGGGGGCCTTCGAACTGTCGGTCACCAATGTAGACAAACCCCCTCTGGAGAAAGCCGAGATACTGAGACGCTTGGCGCAGTTCGGCCCGGATGAGACGGTGGTGCTGACCCGCGCCGAGACGTTCCGGAAGAAAGCGTCCCTTTTCCCTCGCAGCGTGTTCCTGCTGGGCTGGGACACGGCAATTCGCTTGGTGGCCCCGCGCTACTATGGAGGTGAGCCGGAGATGATGGGGGCCCTGGCTGAAATGATGACCGGCGGCGCCAAATTCCTGGTGGCAGGGCGAGCCGACGATGGAGTGTTTAGGACGCTAGCGGACGTAGACATACCCGCCGGGTTCGCTTCGATGTTCACCGAGATTACGGAGGCGGAGTTCCGCAGGGATATTTCTTCCACCGAGTTGAGGCAGGCCGGTAGAGGACAGCACGCCGCAGAGCCGTTTGAGGTCAGGGAGCCTCTGATTCTAATTTCCATCAGCGATAGTTACTTGAAACGTAATGATTATGACGCGGTGCGTACTGCCTGGAAAATAAACGTCAGCAGGGCCAATAGATACAAGTTAGTCCTTGGCCACGTCAGAGGGCTAGTTGTTTGCGCCTACCGGCCAGAAAGGTGGCTCGAAGCCACCAAAGACAATTTCCCTGGGATACTGATGGAAGATAGACCGGGCAGGCGCGGGTTCGAGGGCAAACGGGCCGACGCAGTAGATTGGGACTACTACTTTGGGAAACAGGTTCCTGAGAGATACCGCCCTCCTGGCGCCGCCAACCCAATCCGGTTCTGCGACCCGTAAACTACTCTTTAGACACCGCATTTTGATTGACACTCGACAGGGGCCTTTGATATATTCCCGTTCGCTTGGAAGGCCAAAGGTAACTCATTCTTATTTGAGGCAGGCCTGTCCACTGTGTTCAACGACTACCTTCCTTGGTTGAGCAACCGGCCCTTGCATACCGCTTAATATGTTCAACCTCGAAATTTTTACTGAGAACTGGACTGCGGTGGCCTTGTCCGGCTTGGTGGCGGCAGTCGCTATCGCCGGAATGTTCGCCGCCTCCCAGATTCTGTCGGCGAGGCGCAGGTCCGCAGTCAAGTTGACGCCCTACGAGTGCGGCATTCCCCCTACGCAGTATCACTGGTCCAACATCAACGTCCGTTTCTATATCTTTGCGATTCTCTTTCTTATCTTTGATGTTGAAGCGGTGTTCCTCTTTCCTTGGGCGGTTATATTCATAGAGCAGAAGGTCGTAGAGGGCAACGCGATACCCTTCTACGCCATGATGCTGTTCCTGGGTGTGCTGTTCTTCGCAATTGTTTACGCGTGGAGGAAGGGGGTGCTTGAATGGCAGAAATAAGCCTCGGGACGGGCAACGTTCCCGGACCCAGCCTGTTCGACCAGAAAGTGGCGCCGATGACGCCGGGCGTCATCACGACGACGACGGACCAGTTGTTCGCCATGGCCCGGAAGTCGTCGTTGTGGACGCTCACCTTTGGGCTGGCCTGTTGCGCCATAGAGATGATTTCCACCTACATGGCGCATCACGACTTTGACCGGTTCGGCGTGGTGACCTGGCCGTCGCCCCGCCAGTCCGACGTGATGATCGTGGCGGGTACCGTGGTCAAGAAGATGGCCGAACCCATCAGGCTGCTTTACGAGCAGATGCCCGATCCGAAATGGGTCATCGCCATGGGTAGTTGCGCCACCAACGGAGGCCCTTACTACCGGTCCTACTCGGTGGTCATGGGAGTAGACCACATCATCCCGGTCGACGTTTACGTGCCGGGCTGCCCGCCGCGCCCCGAAGCGCTGCTGTACGGCATACTCAAGCTCCAGGAAAAAATCATGCTGGACGCCAAGGCCCGTGGCTGAAGATAACATGCCATCCGGCGAGGTCCCGAACGGCGAGGCATCAGACGCCGGCCCGGTGGCGGTCGAAGGCCTGAAGCCGGACGACCAGGAATGGCTGCCCGTTTTGACCGAAGTCCTGGCGGACTACCAGCCGCAGCCCGGTATCCTCGACGACATCCTCCAGTTGACCATCAGCCCCGGAAATACCCTGGACGTTTGCCGCCTTGCCAAGAACGATCCGCGGCTGGGCATGGAACAATTGTTGTGCCTGGCCTGCGTGGACTACCAGGAATATTTCCAGATGGTCTACTTCCTGCATTCGATGGAACCGGAAAGGACGCTGGTTATCAAGACGGACGTGCCCTACGAGAGTCCAACGGTGCCGTCGGTGGCCTCGGTGTGGAGGGCGGCGGACTGGTACGAGCGGGAGGCCCACGACTTGTTCGGCGTACACTTCGAGGGCCATCCGGACCTGGCTCCCCTGTTGCTGTACGAAGGATTCGAAGGGTATCCGGGGCGAAAAGAATACCCGTTCAATGATTACCAAGAGTTCTAGGGCGCAGTGGACTCAGTAGTATTGACAGCCCGAGTGTCTCTTGAAGGCGACAGATACGTTGCCAAGGTGGACCAACTCCCCTTGGAAGGCGCGGGTGACTCGGTGGAACAAGCCCAGGACGAATTGATCCAGACCCTGCGAGGGTGGATTGAATTCAACGACACCACCGATTCCCTGGAGCGGGAGATGGAGGCCATCGGTTTTCCGGGGGTTGCCCCGGAGACCGAGGTGCAACTGGAGTTTGTGGAGTAGATTGCCGGTGGACGACTCTCTGATAGACGACCGTGTGGTGTACCAGGTCGAGGAGTCGAGGTCGGACAAGACCTGTGAGGCCTTCTGCCCGGAGTTGGATATTGTCGGTTTCGGCGATACCCCGGAGGAGGCCAGAGAGGCTTTGCGGGGACAGGTGTCGTCCTACCTGCAGGACTGCGCCGACCTTGGCATTTTGGATGAAGTGTTGATAGAGGCCGGTTTCTACAACGACGGCGAGTCCTGGACCAGCAACCTGGTCGTGCCGGTGGCCGACCCCAAAATAACGATATTTGACAGCGAGACAGGGTTGATAGGCGAACCCAGGCCTTACGAGTAGACGACCGGGTCAATTCCGAAGGAATTTGCAATGGCCGAAATAGCCGACGAAACGGCAGACCTTACGCCTCCCGTCGATGCCCGCGGTGAGCCGGTGGAGATGCTGCTGAACATGGGGCCGCAGCACCCGTCGACCCACGGTGTTTTTCGCATAGTGATGTGGGTCGACGGCGAGAAAATCAACGCCGTTGAGCCTTACATTGGCTATCTGCACCGGGGATCGGAGAAGCTTTGCGAGGGTGAGCAGTACCACCAGGTGATCACCCTGTTCGACCGGCTGGACTACGTTGCCAACTTCAACAACGAGATGGCCTATTGCCAAGCCGTAGAAAAGCTGATGGGCCTTACCGTACCCGAACGGGCGGAGTACGTTCGGGTAATCCTGTGCGAGTTGAACCGCATCGCCAGCCATCTCCTGTTCGTCGCCACCATGGGGCTGGACGCCGGCGCCATGACACCGTCGATGTTCTGTTTCCGCGGGCGGGAGCGGATTCAATCGGTTTTCGAGGCGGTCTCCGGCGCGCGAATGATGCACAACTACTTCCGCATCGGGGGACTCAAGGAAGACCTGCCGGACAACTTCGAGCAGATGGTCAGGGAACTTCTGCCGCTGCTGCGGGAAGACGTTGAGGAGTCGGACAAGCTTCTTACCTTCAACGAAATCTTCCTTGCCAGGCTGAAGGGCATAGCTCCCATGTCCGTGGAGGATGCTGTAGACTTCGGCTTCACCGGCCCCTGCCTGCGGGCCTGCGGAGTGGATTACGACGTGCGCAAAGCCGCCCCTTACTCCGTTTATGACCGCTTCGACTTCGATGTACCAATCGGGCTGGACGGCGACTGCTGGGACCGGCACTACGTGCGGGTGCAGGAGATGTACGAGTCCCTGAGAATCGTGGAACAGGCGCTGGAACAGATGCCGGAAGGCAACGTGACTTCGTCGTTGGGACGCCGCTTGATACGCCCGCCCCGGGGAGAGGTCTACGTCAGGTTGGAGAACCCGCGGGGCGAAATTGGCGTTTACTTGGTGAGCGACGGCACCGACAGGCCCTACCGGGTCAAGGTGCGGCCCCCGTCTTTCTGCAACCTTTCACCGATTGAATACATGCTCAAGGACACTTGGCTGGCCGATACGGTGGTGATCCTTGGATCGTTGGACATAGTGCTTGGCGAGGTGGACCGGTGAGTATTACCCCGCCTCTACTCAATATCAGCCTGATCAGCTTTGCATGGATCGTGGTGGGCCTGCTGGTCATGTTCACGGTCCTGTCCGTGGTGGTGTTGACGCTGGTGTGGCTGGAGCGCAAGGTGCTGGGCCGGTTGCAACGCCGGCTGGGTCCCACCCGCACCGGCCCGATGGGACTTATGCAACCGGTGGCGGACGCGCTGAAGCTGATACTCAAAGAGGACATCATCCCGTCGTCGTCGGAAAAGGCCATCTTCTGGGCCTCCCCGGTCATAGTGGTCATATCGGCGTTCATGATCTGGGTTACCATACCTGCCGCACCTGGCGCCGTTCTGAAGAACCTTGGCGATCTGGGGCTGTTTTATATCATTGCCTTTGCCGTGGTGGGTATCCTGGGCTTGGTGCTGGCGGGCTGGGGTTCGGCCAACAAGTACGGGACACTGGGCGGGTTGAGGGCGGCGGCGCAGCTCATCAGCTACGAAATCCCCGTGATCATGGTGGTCATTTCCGTGGGGATGCTGGCCCAATCCCTGAATATGATTACCATAGTGGAGCAGCAGGGCAGCTACCCTTACGTGCTGATCCAGCCCCTTGGGTTGGTAATCTTCTTTATAGCCGGCCTAGCGGAGGTGGGACGGACACCTTTCGACATTTACTTGGCCGAGTCGGAGATCGTCGGCGGTCCGTTCATCGAGTACAGCGGCGCGCACTGGTCGGTGTTTTTCCTGGCCGAGTACATCAACACTTTCGCCATAGCGGCGCTGACGGTGCTGCTGTTCCTGGGCGGTTGGTCCGGCCCCTTCCTATCGGGTAACTGGGACATTATCTGGTTCCTGGTCAAAGTTTACGCCGTAATACTGGTAATATTCTGGGTACGTGGGACGTTCCCGAGGCTCAGGATAGACCAGTTGATGGCATTTGCCTGGAAAATCATGGTCCCGTTGTCCTTCTATGCTATCGTGATATCCGGCGTATACTTGTTCTACGAGCTGCCACCGTGGTCGTTGACGTTGATGTCCCTGGCGGGGTTGGCGGTGGTGGCCTGGCTAATTTACCGGCGCATGACCGGCCCGGCCAGCCAGGTTGCCCAAGTACGGGCGCGGCAGCAGACACTGGCCAGCAGCCGGAGGGCGGCAGCCAGCGGGAGAACGCAGGGGGCTGATTAAGACTGGAAACCGGGATTCCCGCCTTCGCGGGAATGACGTGTATAACGGGAATGACGTGTGTAAATTGGCGTGGCGTGGGAATGAGAGTAGCGTACGAGCGGGAATGAAGTGCAAGGTGGAGACTGACAAATGATTTACAGCTTGAAGGGACTCTGGTTGACTCTGGTGTCCACGTTCAACGGGTTTCGCGAGCCGGTGACTAGGCAATACCCGGCGACGGGCACCCTGTGGAGCAAAACGGAGGCACCGACGCCGGTGCAACCCCGATTCATGGGGTTTCCGGCTTTGACTTGGGACGACCAGGTCGGGGAGCCTTACTGTACAAGCTGCATGGTCTGCGTCCGGCAATGTCCCACCCAGTGCATGAGCGCCACTATGAAGGACAACCCGTTGCAACAGGAGGGGTTGAGCAAGCGCAGGAAGATCGTCAACAGCTTCGAAATCAACCTCAATCGGTGTATACTTTGCGGGATTTGCGTGGAGGTGTGCAATTTCGACGCTATCGTCATGAGCCACGAACACGAAATGAGCACCTACCAGAGGAACGGTGACCGGGTGGACCTTCCCGCCCTGTTGCAAATCGGCTCAAAGTTCCAAAAGGAGACCGACTGGATTCCACCCACGGAACGGGCGAAGAAAGAGGCCGAGGCGAAAGAACCCGCCGGGGCGCAGTGACTTATGCCACCCGGCGGGTTTGGCGGCGACGGCTAGTTGGGGAGACAAGTCTGCTATGGACTCCCGCCTTCGCGGGAGTGACGGGATGGGATGCGGGGGGAGTGACGAGTTGCGATGCGGGAGTGACGGGATGGGAGCGGGAGGAGTGAAGAGTTGGGATGAGGGGGGACGGGATGGTGACAGGAGCCGCCGTTGAGGTGGCTTATTATTTGGTTGGAAGAGACGCCATAGATATGAAGGTTATTAGATAACCGTGTCCTGGTTCCTGTTCATCCTGCTGGCAGTTGTGACGCTTGGGGGAGGCCTGGGGGTCGTCCTGACCAGGAACGTTGTTCACGCCGCGCTGGCGCTGCTGGTCTCGCTGCTTGCGGTAGCGGGCGTCTACCTCATTCTCTTTGCCGAATTCCTGGCCTTGGTGCAGGTGCTCATCTACGGCGGCGCAATTATCATCGTGCTGCTGTTCGCCATCATGCTCACCCGCACTGCGGAGTACCCGCGGATAACGGACAACCGCCAGTGGCCGCTGGCAATCGTGGCCGCATTGGGAACGTTGGCGGTTTTGGGCGCGTCCTTCTGGATCAGGGGCGAGACGAGCACCGAACCCCACGCCCCGGCGTTGGGGGAGCTGGCCAACTCCCTGTTCACCCGCTGGGCGATCCCGTTCGAAGTGGCGTCGCTGGTGTTGCTGGTAGCGCTGATCGGGGCGATAGTCATCGCCCGGCAAGGGGAGGACGAGAGGTAACCGTGGTCCCGCTGGTCTACTTCCAGTTGCTGAGCGCAGCCCTTTTCGTAATCGGGCTTTACGGCGTGCTGGCGCGCCGTTCCGCCGTGCTGATCGTTATGTCAATTGAGTTGATGCTGAACGCGGTCAACATCAACCTGATTGCGACGGCATCCCACTTGGGATACAAGACCCCCGGTGAGGCCTTCGCCAACTTCGACGGGCAGATAATCGCTATTTTCGTGATAACGGTGGCCGCCGCCGAGGTGGGGTTGGCGCTGGCGATTATTTTGCGCATGTACCGAAACCGCTCCACCATCAACGTGGATGAAATAGACCTGATGAAATGGTAGACGAGATGCGCTCTCACGTTGGGGTTGCCTAGCATGGAGTGGGCTTGGCTTATTCCGGTGTTCAGCTTCGTCGCTGCGCCTCTCATCGTGGTATTCGGACCGTACCTGCCCGGGAAAGGGTCTTTCCTTTCGATCCTGGCCATCGCAGCCGGGTTCGTGCTGTTCTGGGTGGTGTTTGCCTCGTTCCTGACCGTTGACCCGGTTGCCGCCGAAGAGTGCGCCATCGGGCAGCAGACCGGGGCCGTGACGTGTAACTACGAGCGGACATGGTTCAACGCGGGTCTGGCCGGAGCGGCGGACAGCGTGCAGTTGACTTGGGGGATCATCGTCGATCCGTTGACGGTGGCGATGCTGGGCTTGGTCACCTTCGTCGCGTTGATGGTCCAGATATACTCGCTGGGATACATGCACGGCGACTCGCGGTTCGGCTGGTACTATGCCGTTCACGCCCTTTTCGCCGCATCCATGCTGACCCTGGTGCTGGCGGACAACTTCCTGTTGCTCTACGTGGCTTGGGAGTTGGTGGGGGTCTGCTCCTACTTGCTGATCGGCTTCTGGCACGAACGGCCCGCCGCCAAGGAGGCCGCCAAGAAGGCCTTCGTGGTCACCCGGATAGGAGACGTGGGGCTGCTGGTCGGCATACTGCTCCTGTGGAGTCAAGTCGGCTCGTTCAGCATGTCGGCGGCTTTCGATGCCGCCAGCAGTGGGGCCATGAGCCAGGGGGTTACCACGGCGGCCGCGTTGCTGCTGTTCCTGGGAGCGATGGGCAAGTCGGCCCAGTTCCCCTTCCACGTTTGGCTGCCCGATGCCATGGAGGGCCCCACCCCGGTCAGTGCGCTGATTCACGCTGCCACCATGGTGGTGGCGGGGGTGTTCCTGGTGGCACGAGCTTTCCCGCTGTTCGAGGCCTACAACGGAGACGCGCTGCTGGTGGTAGCCATAGTGGGACTGGTAACCGCGCTGCTGGCCTCGACCATCGCCTTGGTATCGGTGGACCTGAAACGCATCCTGGCATACTCCACCGTCAGCCACTTGGGCTTGATGATGCTGTCGTTGGGAGCCTTCGGGTACACCGCGGCCATTTTCCACTTGGTAGCCCACGGGTTCGCCAAAGCTTTGCTGTTCCTTGGGGCGGGCAGCGTGCTGCACAGCACGGAGGAACTGGACATACGGAAAATGGGCGGTCTCAGGAAGGTAATGCCCTTTACCGCTTTTCTCTTCGCCGTGGGGGCGTTGTCCTTGGGCGGAATCCCGATACTGGCCGGGTTCTGGAGCAAGGACGAGGTGCTGGCGGCGGTCGCCGAGCACCGCAACCCGGCCTTCATCGTGTTGGCCCTGTTGACCGCGCTGCTCAGCGCCCTGTACATGGCGAGGGCCATGTTCGTCCCCTTCTTCGGCAGGCTGAAGCAGGAGATGGAACACGTCCACGAGTCTCCGGCCAGCATGATTGTGCCGATGGCGCTGCTGGCGGTGCTGGCAGCCGGGTTCGGGTTCATCAGCTTCAACTGGCCCGGCAGCTATGAAGGAGTGGGCAGCTTTGTTTTCTTCGGCAAGCAGAAGGGCTTCCACTTTACGTGGTGGCTGGGCATCCTCTCGGCGGTTCTTGCCGTGGGCGCTTTCGTGTTCGCCTACTTGGTGTACTTGAGAGAAAGCCTGTCTATTGAGGGCTTGAAAAGGGCCTTCCCTTGGTTAATCCGGTTGATGGAGAACAAGTACTACTTCGACGAGACGTACCAGTGGGCCATCGACCGGATAGTGCTGGTGTTCGCCAACTTCCTCGGATGGTTCGACCGGGCGTTCGTAAACGATATTGCGGTCAACGGCCCGGCAGACACGGTGAGGCATCTGGGAGTGGCGTTGCGGTTACACGTCACCGGGCACGTTTACAGCTACCTGCTGGCGATGGTTTTGGGCGCCATTGCGTTCGGTATCTTCTGGTGGTTGATGGCTGCCTAGTCGAATGAAAGAGTTCGAACAAGTCGTCCTGTTCCTGACCATCCTGGTGCCCCTTGCCGGGGCGCTGTTGACGATGTTCATGCCCGCCGACCGGCGCAAGGACATCTGGTACTTCGCCATCGTCGTCTCCGGCCTGTCCCTGGCGCTATCCCTGTACGTGTTCATCCGGTACGACTACGGCGTCGGCGGTTTCCAGTTCCAGCGCACCTACGAATGGCTGGACGCGCCGGTGCATATCACGCTTTCCCTCGGCATCGACGGCATCAGCGCCCTACTGGTCCTGCTGAACGGGATCATCCTGTTCGGCGGGGTCTTGGTCTCCCAGACGGTGACCTACCGGCCAAGGGACTTCTTCGTCCTGCTTCTGGCCCTGGGCGCGGGCGTTTTCGGGGTGTTCGTCGTCCGGGACCTGTTCTTCCTGTTCTTCTTCTACGAACTGGCGGTGCTCCCTATGTACCTGCTGATAGGCGTATGGGGGAGTTCGACGGACTTCGGCACCTTCTTCCGCAGCAAAGAGTACGGGGCGATGAAGCTGTTCCTGTACCTTGTGGCCGGGAGCGTCCTGGTATGGGTGGGCATCCTGGCGGTGTACGTCACCGCCGCCGACTCGGGTTTCCCGACCTTTTCCCTTGCTATCCTGGGAGAGTTGGCAACGGCGGGGCAGTTCGACGAGGGCTTCCAGTTGTGGGTGTTCCCGATGTTCATGATCGGGTTCGGGGTGCTGGCCGGTCTGTGGCCTTTCCACACTTGGTCGCCCGATGGCCACGTAGCAGCGCCGACCGCGGTCAGTATGCTGCACGCCGGTGTGCTGATGAAGCTGGGCGCCTACGGCATCATCAGGGTTGGCATGGTGCTTCTCCCCGACGGGGCCGAGGCCTGGATGCCGATCCTGATAAGCTTGGGCACGGTAAACGTGCTGTACGGCGCGGTGTCGGCCATGGCCCAGACCGATCTGAAATACGTGATCGGCTACTCCAGCGTCAGCCACATGGGGTACGTCTTGATGGGTATCGCCACGCTGGACCGTATCGGCATCGGCGGGGCGGTGCTCCAGATGTTCTCCCACGGGATTATGACGGCTCTCATGTTCCTTCTGGTGGGGGCGGTCTACGAGCGGGCCCACACCCGTGACATCGGTATATTGAACGGTCTTTCCACCCGAATGAGGGTGAACAGTTTCTTTTTCGCCATTGCCGGGTTAGCGTCACTGGGTCTGCCGGGACTGAGCGGGTTCATAGCCGAATTCATGGTGTTTGTCGGGGCGTTCCGCACCTATTTGCCGCTGGCGGTGCTTGCCGTGATTGGCGCGGCGCTCACGGCAGTCTATATTCTGCGCCTGCTGGCCCGGACCTTCCTGGGCGAGTCGGACCCGCAATGGGAGCATCTTACCGACGCCAGTCCTATCGAAAAGGCAGTCGGGGGAGCATTCGTGTTTATTCTGATATTCGTTGGCGTCTGGCCGGAACCCCTGATGCGCTTGATCAACGTCAGCGTAGACGTTTTACCGGGAGTCTAAAACCTGTACCCGTAGGGTTTCCCGCCCCTAGCTGGCCGCATGGCAGGGCGGGAAAGACGGGAAGGGGAGCGGTATGCCGGGACTGACCGACAATTTACAACTGCTGACGCCGGAGTTCGCATTGGCCGGGCTGGCGCTGGCGGTGTTTGTCCTCGACCTGTTTGTTCCCGAAAACCGCAAAGACCTGTTGGGATGGATATCCATCCTGGGCCTGCTGGGCCTCATAGCCCTGTCCTTGTTGATGCTGTGGGGCGAGGACGAGACCCTCTACGACGGCCTTCTCGCCGTTGACGCCTTCTCCCTGTTCTTCAAGGTGTTTTTCCTGGCTCTTGGGGTGTTCATCATCCTGAGTTCCTTGGAGTTCGTAAACAAATATCTCACCCACAAGGGAGAGTTCTACGGGCTGCTGTTGTTCTCCATATTGGGGATGAACATCATGGCCCAGTCAAGGGAGTTGCTGACCGCCTATATCGCCCTGGAGTTGTTGAGCTTCAGCCTGTACATCATGGCCGCCTATGCACGGACCGACGCCAAGTCCAATGAGGCGGGCTTGAAATACATCATCATCGGCGCCTTCTCTTCAGCCATACTGCTCTACGGCGTCAGCATGGTGTACAGCACCCTTGGAGTGACCAAGTTCGCGGCCATCAGCGCGGCCCTGGCGGCGGGCGGCGACGTTAGCCCCGCGCTGTGGGTAGGACTGGCGTTGATACTGGTGGGACTGGGTTTCAAGCTGGCCGCGGTGCCCTTCCACATGTGGGCGCCGGACGTGTACCAAGGGGCGCCCCTGCCGGTGACCGCCTATCTTGCCATAGCGTCGAAAGCGGCGGCGTTCGCGCTGGTGTTGCGGCTCTTCTCCGAAGGCTTCCTTCCAGCGTCCGACCAATGGCAAATCGTGGTGGCGGTGCTGGCGGCGGTCACCATGCTGGTGGGCAACCTCGTCGCCCTAGCCCAGCACAACATCAAACGGCTCATGGCCTACTCCAGCGTGGGCCACGTGGGAATTATCCTGACCGGAGTGGCGGTCCTTTCACCGGACTCGGTCCTCCCAGCCAACGGAGTGATGATCTACTTGCTGGGGTACTCCATCACGAGCATGATGGTGTTCGCGGCGCTGATAGCCTTCTTCAACGCGACCGGGCAGGACGAGATAGACGACTTCAGCGGCTTGGCGGACCGGCAGCCTTTCCTGGCGGCGACCATCGCCATAGGCCTCTTCTCGCTGGCCGGGTTGCCAATCTTCGCCGGGTTTACGATGAAGTTCTACCTGTTCACAGCCGTAGCCAGCGAGGGCCTTTTGTGGCTGGCGGGCTTGGCCATCTTCAGCAGCTTGATCTCCATGTACTATTACCTCCAGGTCATTCGCCGCATGTACATACTTCCAATACCCGGAGCGAAGGCCGCGGGAATGTACGGAAGCCATGACGCAGAATCTAATGGCGACCATGACCAACCGGACCCGGAAGACGGAAAGATGGACGAGGGTTCCGCCGGGAGCGAAGTCCTGTCACTTACACCGTCTCCGATCATGGTGGTCGTGCTGCTGGCGACCCTGGTCGGGGTGTTCTGGGTGGGAGTCTATCCGGCCCCGTTCCTGGAAGCGATTGACGCGGCCAGTATGGCTATATTGCCCGGCGGTTAGAGGTTCCTCATGATTATTGCGGTTATCGGCAGCAGCCAACCCAAGTCCGAAGAACACATTCGCTTGGCCGAAGAGGTGGGCAGGGAACTGGCCCGACGCGGCATTACCTTGGTATGCGGGGGCATGACCGGGTTGATGGAAGCGGCCTGCCGGGGCGCCAAGTCGGCGGGCGGGACCACCATCGGAATACTGCCCGGACGCTCGCCAAAGGAAGCCAACGAGTACGTCGACATACCCATAATCACCGGCATGGGGTACACGAGGAACGTCATAGTCGTCTCGACAGGCAGAGCAGTGATAGCCATCGGCGGAGCCTATGGAACATTGTCAGAGATAGGCTTCGCGCTGGGGTACGATATCCCTGTGGTGGGCCTCAGGACCTGGCCCTTGGCCGAGACCGGAGAGGGGTTGCCAGTGGACATAGTCTGGGCATCGGACCCGGTGGACGCCGTGGACAAGGCGTTGGAGGCCGCGAGAGGGCGAGAGGATGAGTAGCTCACAACCCGACGCTGCCATCGCAGGCATTACCGGCCGCGAGGTCCTGGACTCCCGGGGCAATCCCACGGTGGAGGCGGAGGTACGGCTGTCCGACGGGGCAACCGCCCACGCTACGGTGCCCTCGGGCGCCAGCACCGGGGCCTATGAGGCCGTGGAACTGCGGGACAACGAGGCTGGCCGCTACCTGGGGCGTGGAGTACGGAAGGCAGTCGACAATGTCAACAACGTCATTGCGGGGTACTTGACAGGTGAAGCGGGGCCGTCGCCCTTCGACCAAGCAGCCGTAGACCAAGCGTTGCTGGGCTTGGACTCGTCCGGCAACAAGAGCGAGTTGGGGGCGAACGCGGTACTGGCCGTATCGTTGGCCGTCGCCCATGCCGCCGCGCGGAGCCGGAATTTGCCGTTGTGGCGTTACTTGGCCGGGGATTCCCGCCTTCGCGGGAATGACGGGGAAGGCGGGAATGACAGGAGAGCCGGGAGTGACGTTGCAGGACGGGTGAGCTTGCCGGTCCCGATGTTCAACATTCTCAACGGCGGCAGGCACGCCTCCAACTCCACCGACGTCCAGGAGTTCATGGTCGTGCCGGTGGGTGTGGACAGCTTTTCCGAGGCGTTACGCGCCGGGGTGGAGATATACCACTCCCTGAGAGACCTGCTCCGCCAGGGCGGACACAACCTGAACGTGGGAGACGAGGGCGGCTTCGCCCCCACCCTGCCGTCCAACCGCGACGCACTGGAACTGGTGTTACGGGCAGTGGAAAAGGGAGGGTATACTCCGGGGCAGGACGTGTTCATAGCACTGGACGTAGCCGCATCGGAACTTTACCAAGCATCTTCAAAGGAGTATCTGCTGGAGCGGGAAGGGGCCAGTTTCGACGCCGAGGGGCTGGTGGAGGTCTACGCTCGCTGGGCTGGGGAATACCCGATCATCAGCATAGAAGACGGGCTGGACGAGGACGACTGGGAAGGTTGGGCTGAGCTGCGTCGGCGTATCGGCAGGTCGGTCCAACTGGTTGGAGACGATCTGCTGGTTACGAACAAAGAAAGGATACAGAGGGGCATCGATGCCGCCGCCGCCAACGCCGTGCTGCTGAAACCGAACCAGATCGGCACCTTGACGGAGACGCGGGAAGCCCTGGAACTGGCTCGGGGCGCCGGTTGGGGCGCGGTTATGAGCCACCGCTCCGGCGAAACCGAAGACACCACCATCGCCGATCTTTCCGTTGCGTGGAACGTAGGCCAGATAAAGGCGGGGGCGCCGGCCCGGTCGGACCGGGTAGCCAAGTACAACCGCCTGCTGCGGATTGAAGAGGAGCTGAGTGCGGAGGCAAGGTACGCGGGGCGGAAGGCGTTCGAATTCCTGAACCGTTAGTTATGGTAAACTTGCGAACCACCGCCGAAGCAGGGAGCAAGCCAATGACAACCGAAGGCGAGACCCAGGAACGCATACTCATCAGAGTCGAGACGCAGGTTGAAGAACACAGTAAGGCCATCGACCGGCTTCACGACGATGTACAGCAGGTCCGCATGGAAGTACAGCAGGTCCGCACGGAAGTACAGCAACTTCGCACGGAGACGAACGCCGGCTTCCAGCATGTTAACCAGAGAATTGACCGGCTCAGCCAGAGAATTGATCAACTCATGCTGGTAGGACTAACCGCCGCCGTTGGAATAATCATCGCCGCAATAATCGTACCCTTACTCCGGGTCGGTTAAAACGACTGAGTGTGATACAATCAGCCCATCTCAAGAATGGGTCTATAGCGACAGGTGGCACTTGCATTAGGGCAAATGACTGATGGCTTGGCCCACACCAAGTTACGTGCGAAAAGAGAAGATAGAATGACTACGACCAACGCACTGGACGACGGGTTCGAAGAAGCAGAAAGGGGGCTGGAGTGGCTGGAAAAGCTGGAAGCCCTGCAAGCCCGTTCAGCTTCCGACCAAGCGGCTCTCGAAGTCGCCGAATACGTCATGAAGCTAAGGGCCGCGGTAATCGAGTTGGGGGGAAACTGGTCCGCCGAGGCATTACAGAAAACCGTGAGCACGGAAACGGCGGAACTGGTGGAGGAATTGCGACTGGAAGGCGACAATGACCGCTGGCACAGCCGCATCCGCCCGGCGTTGTTGAAGACAGAGTCCTGACGACCATCGTGTAGAAGTTTCTGGATTCCCGCCTTCGCGGGAATGACGGGGGAGGCGGGGATGACAGGGAAGGTGAGAATGACGTGGGAGGCGGGAATAACGGGGAAAGCGGGGATGACGTGGAGAAGGGTCCAAAAACCTGCATGGGTGAGTTGCCGCTGCCAGGCGAACAACTCCTGTATAGACAGGGGACGGTCCGCTAGTTATGGAGGTAAGGTATGACAATGAAAATCGGGATCAACGGCTTCGGTAGAATCGGGCGGCTGGTGTTGCGGGCGACCAACTCGCAACATCCGGATGAGTTGGAAGTAGCCGCAATCAACGACCTGACCGACGCCAAGACCAACGCCCACCTGTTGAAGTACGACACCGCCTACGGACCGTATCCCGGCAGCGTGGAAGCCAGCAATGGCGACCTGGTTGTGGACGGCCGCAGCATCCGGGTCTTCTCGGAACGGGAACCCGCCCGGATTCCGTGGTCCGAGATGGACGTGGACGTGGTGGTGGAGTCCACCGGCATCTTCACCAACGCGGACCAAGCCAGCGCTCACCTGGAGGGCGGGGCCAAGAAAGTGGTGATTTCCGCTCCGGCCCGCGGAGAGGACCTGACAGTGGTGCTTGGCGTCAACGGGCACTTGTACGACGCCGAAAAGCACAAGATCATCTCTAACGCTTCCTGCACTACCAACTGCTTCGCCACCATGGTCAAGGTCATTCATGACGCTTTCGGTGTAGAGCACGGAGTAATGTCCACCGTCCATTCCTACACCAACGACCAGGCCATCCTGGACCAGCGTCACTCGGACCTGCGGCGGGCCAGAGCGGCGGCGATGAATATCATACCCACCACCACCGGGGCGGCCAGGGCCGTGGGGCTGGTATTGCCCGAACTGAACGGCAAGCTGGACGGCATCGCCTTCAGGGTCCCTACGTCCACCGGGTCCATCACCGATTTTGTGGCGCAAGTTTCCAAGGACGTTACGGTGGAGGATGTCAACGCTGCCTACCAGGAAGCGGCAGAGGGCGCCCTGAAGGGCATACTGGAATACTCCACCGAACCCCTGGTCAGTTCCGACTTCCGCGGCAACAGCCACAGTTGCATCATCGACGGCCTGTCCACGATGGTCATGCAGAACCGGATGATCAAGGTGATGGGCTGGTACGACAACGAGTGGGGCTACTCCTGCCGCACCGCCGACCTCTGCGCCTTGATCAGCGAGAAAGGCGTCTAAAGGAAAACCGAAAGGGTTGCCCCTACTATGAGGAGGGGCGTCAAGCGTGTGACGGGGGATCGGGAAAACGCAAGATGCGATATTTTCCCAATCCCCCGATTGTTTTGTTGATGCTCCGGCGATTAGTCCATTGAAGGCCCCATCCGTGATTCACAGGCTCACTCCCTACGTCCGGCGACCCCACCCGTTCCTGGTGATGGCCCTGGTCCTGCTTGTCGCGTTGGGACTACGTCTGCACGGCATCAACTGGGACCAAGGGTACGGGTTTCATCCCGACGAAAGGGACATCTACATGCGCAGCGGTTGCATGTACGATGTCCTTACCGAGAATCCGGGCTACCGCCAGTGCTACGAGCCGTGGGGGTACCTGGCCCAGTACCCTGAGACGCCCACGGGTATACCCGGCCTAGGGGCGTTTCTGGATCCCGAACGAAGCCCTCTCAATCCCCACTGGTTCCCATTGGGCACCGTCCTGCTGTACGTCCTGGTGTTTCTCAGGTCCATCGTAGAGGTCTTCACGGACATCTCCGCGCTGGACATGAGATACCTGGCCAGACCGTTGTCCGCGCTAGCCGACGTTGGCTCGGTATTCTTCGTGTTCCTGTTGGGCCGCCGGATGTACGGGGAACGTGTGGGACTGCTGGCGGCGGGTTTGACGGCGCTGGCGGTCATCCACGTCCAGCACAGCCATTTTTACCGGCCCGAAACCTTTTCGGTGCTGTTTACCCTGGCAAGCTTTTGGGCCGTGTTGCGTATGGTGGAGCGCCGGAGGCTGAGCGACTCTGCGGTCCTGGGCCTGTGCTTGGGCTTGGCGCTGGCCCCCAAGGTGAACATTCTTCCGTTGCTCCTCCCTCTTGGGCTGGCCTACCTGTACCGCCTCCATGACACGTTGGACGGCCAATGGTGCCGGCTCAGGTACCAGTCTGTCGCGGATGTTGTGGGCCACGCCGCCCTGGCCGGCGTTGTGGCGGCCGCCGTGTTCGTTATCTCATCCCCTTACTCGCTTCTGGACTATCGCGCCTTTCTGGATGGTATACAGACACAGGTGGACATGGCCAGCAACGCGGGTAGCTTGCCGTTCACCGTCCAGTACATAGACACCCCAATATTCACTTATCAGATACAACAACTAAGCATCTGGGGGTTGGGGCTGCCCTTGGGGATAGTTGCTTGGCTGGCGGTGCCAGCGGCGGCGTTGCTGGCGTTGGGCGACCCGCGCCACCGGCGGGCCGATATTCTAGTGCTCGCATGGATAGTCCCGACGTTCCTGTTTCTGCAAACTTTTGAAGTACATTTCCTGCGCTATGTGTTCCCTTTGGCGCCCTTCCTCCTCATTCTGGCGTCCCGGACGTTCTTCCGGCTGGTTGACTACTTCGGAGACTGCCGTAAAGGGCCTGCTCCGTCGCCGGGACCGAACTACCCCGTCCTGATACTGCGACGGTGGGCTCCCGTGCTGAAATGGACCGCCGTGGGAGTCATGATAGTCGTGGTGGCGGCGACCGTTTTCTACACCCTGGCCTTTCAGAGAATCTACGCCAACGAACATCCCGCGATAACTGCGTCGGACTGGATCAATGAGAATGTGTCTCCAGGCACGGCCATAGTCAGTGACAACCATTGGGACGAATATCTTCCGGACCTGTACAGCTACAGGGTATGGCAGTACCCGGTATATGACATGCCGGACAGCCTGACCAAGATGCACACTTTGGCGCAGCGGCTGGCCCAGTCGGACTACTTGGTGTTCTACAGCAACCGGCCATACAGCAGCGTCAGCCGCGCGCCGGACCGTTACCCATACAGCTATTCCTATTACCGGCAGCTTTTTTCGGGGGAATTGGGCTACGAACCGGAGCGGAAGTTTGTTTCCTATCCCCAATTCCTGGGGGTGACTTTCCGCGACGACCCCTTCGAACGAGCCGGGCTTCCGGGTCCCGTTGCCGACACAGGGGACAAATCTTCCTGGCTTATCTTGGACCTTGGGTACGCGGACGACAACGTGGTTGGGTACGACCACCCATTGGTCTTGATATTTCGAAACAGTGAGGGCCTTTCCGAGGAGGATATCCGCTTGCGCCTTACGTCCCTTCCCGAGGACCTCCGGCAGGGGAAACCTGTCGGCCCGTTGATGTCCACGGATCAAAAAGCGTCGCAGCTAAGCGGTGGCACTTGGTCGGAGATCTTCGACAGGAATAGTTGGACCAACCGGGTCCCCGTGCTGGCTTGGCTGCTCCTGATAGAAATCATCAGCTTGGCAACCCTGCCATTGGCAATGTTCCTGTTTCGCCCGTTGCCCGACCGGGGAGTGATTTTAGCCCGGATTCTTGGACTGTTGCTTGTAAGTTATGTCACTTGGCTGCTGGTGAGCGCGGGGTGGATAGACTTCTCCGCCAACGCGTTCCTGCTGGGAGTCCTGGCAGTAGCGTGCCTTTCGTTCCTGGTCGTAGTACTGCGAGGGGAGGAAATCCGGGAATTCTTATCGAAACATTGGCGGTTATTGATAAAGGGCGAGGTAGTGTTCCTGACGGCCTTCCTGGCGTTCGTGGTGGTGCGGATGGCCAACCCTGACCTTTGGGACGCTTGGAGAGGCGGCGAGAAGCCCATGGAGTTCGCCTATCTGAACGCCGTAATCCGTTCCACAGTTTTGCCGCCCTTCGACCCATGGTACGCCGGCGGCTACCTGAACTACTACTATTGGGGCTATTTCGGGCTGGCAGGAATTATTCGGGTAACGGGAATACTGCCGGAAGTGGCTTTCAACCTAGCGGTGCCCTTGTTCTTCGCGCTGACCTTCACCGGCGCTTACTCCCTGGTGTACAACCTTGCCGAGGGAACGCGGAGGTTTCGGGCATCGCGGACCGGCGACTCGGGGCCTGTGGATTCCCGCGAAGGCGTGAATGACGGGGAGTGGGGCGTGAATGACGGGTGGTGGGGCGTGAATGACGACGGGGTGGCTGTCGACCAAGAGACGCGCCCTCGACGGGGATTATCAGTCCTGTGGACGCCAACCGCCGCCGGGCTGTCTGCGGGTTTGTTCACCGTTGTGATTGGCAACCTGGACGGAATAGCGCAAGTCGCACGGAGTTGGTGGGCGAGGTTGGCAGAGGGCGGCAACGCGCCGGCTTTCGACTTTTGGCGGAGCAGCCGGATGATCCCCAACATGGAGAACCCTGACCCATCACCGCTGGCTTTCTGGGTGCCCGACAAGATTCCCGGCCAACCCGATGTTTCCTGGCACATCACCGAGTTTCCGTTTTTTACCTTTCTCTTCGCCGACTTGCATCCTCACATGATGGTTATTCCATTGACCATGCTGGTCGTCGGGCTTGGGTTGGCAGTAGCAGCGGGACTCAAACGGCATGGTTTAGGGTGGACGGCGTTCCCCATACTAGCGCTTTCGGTAGCGTTGGGAGCGCTGTGGGTGACCAATAGCTGGGACTTCCCGTCCTACCTGTTGTTGACGATGGGCGTACTTGGTTTGGGCGTTTTTTTCTCCCATGGCCGCCTGCGGACCAGATTCGCGCTGTGGGCTGTTCTGGGGTTGAGCGTGTCCCTTCTCAGCATTATCAGCTTCCTGCCGTTTCACCAGTATTACGAGGCGTTCAATACCGGCTTGGAAGCATCCAAGTGGCGCACGCCCATCAGCAGCTACTTGTGGATTCATGGGTTGTTTTTATTCATCGTGGTGACCTTTCTGGCCGTCCACATTCGGGGAGCGGTGACCGTCAACGCCGGGGTTACGCGGTCTGGAGACCTCAGCAAGTTGGGGACTGTTCGGGTCCCTTTCATTGCAGGCATTGCGATCACTTGGCCAAGGGTGATCCTGTTATTCAGCTTTGTCTTGGCGGCGTTTCTTGCGGCGGCAGGTTATTGGACCGCTGCATTCCTTACGGCGCTGCTGGCGGTTGTGGGCGCGGTTGGCGTGCGGCTGGCAGCAAGCGAGGAGCACCGCAGCCCCTTTGTCCTGATGCCGCTGTTGTTGCTGGGAATGGCCTTGGCCATCAGCATCGGCGTGGATATTGTCCGCATAGAGGGCGACATAGGGCGAATGAACACTCTGTTCAAGTATTACTTGGAGGTGTGGGTACTTCTGGGCCTGGCATCGGCCTACATGCTGTGGTACTTGGGAGACCGAGGATACTTCCAAGCGCGGCCCGAGTGGGCCAAAGTGGCCTGGCTGGGGGTCCTGGCGGGGCTCGTAGTATGCAGCTTGATTTACACGGTGCTGGGAACGCAGGCGCGACTGGCATACCGGTTCGACACGTCCATACCCATGACCCTGGACGGCACAGCCTATATGGAAAAGGCCGTCTATACCCGCGAAGGCGGGGCATTGGAGTTGAAGTGGGACCTGGAGGCAGTCCGATGGCTCCAAGACAACGTAAGAGGGTCTCCAGTGGTCCTGGAAGCCCACTCACGGCAATACGACTGGAGCGGACGGATAGCCTCATATACCGGCTTGCCGACCGTTCTGGGTTGGCCCTGGCACCAGACCCAGCAACGATGGGAGTACCAACACACTATAGGGGACCGGGCCGCCGACGTTCGTAGAATGTACGAAACTACCAACGTGGCAGAACTTGAAACCATGTTGGAAAGGTACAACGTAGAATACATAGTCGTTGGCGAGTTGGAACGTTTGTATTACGGAGAGGCGGGAATAGGCAAATTCGAGTCGATGGCCGACGAAGGTGTGATAGAACTCGTGTTCAGCAATCAGGGAGTCACCATCTACCGGACCGACCGGCAGCCCTGAGATAGATGGATTGTCATAAACCTGGAAATTTGCGCATTATGTCAAAACTTGACGTTACAACCCATTGACAATCCATTGACATAACTGCTAATTTTTTTATACCAATTTTATACTTTTGATAAAAATTAGGTGGGATCATAGAATCACTAGCAATAGTGCGAGACATTTTCATCATCGTGTACACCGGGGTGTTCTCGATAGTCCTGCTGGTGATCGCGATATTAGCCTTCCGGTTATACCGGTCAGCCAGACGGGTAACCGGAAACATGGAGGAGATATCCGGCATAGTCCTGGACCGGGTGGCGCGCCCATTAACCTCACTGCCTCCACTCATAGAGATAGTCAACTACGTGCTGGGGTGGGTGCAGGAGTTACGTTCGCGGGGAAGGAGGTCGGATGATGACGATAGCAAATAGGCTAGTGGCCGGGATCGTGGCCGGCGCCGTTGTCGGCAGTGCGATGAGTCTGCTGGTTGCCCCAAAGCCTGGTAAAGGATCCAAGCAAGCGGCGACAGGCGGCGCATCGCACTGGCGGAGAAAGACGGGTGGAGCGTTTCAGAACCTGCGGCACAAACATCGGGAGGAGTCACAGGGGGTCATCAAAGAACGCCGGAACCGTCACTTGGTGATTACCAAGTAGAGACTGATCCATCATGACTTATCTATAGAGCTAACCATTTGAAATACCCAAGTGGAGGGTAACGGACAAGCGCCCGGTCCCGGATGAAGACCTGTCCTGCTGGCCCTTCCCTGGTGGTAACCGGCTAAGAGTTGTCGTAGTGTGGCGAGGGTTGTTGGTGTCTTAGCGGTGAGCCGGGGAGGGCCGGCATTATTTTGTGGACTGGTCCGTCCACCGGGGATAAGATCCCAGTACCTTTAACACACTATCGGAGTCGTTGAGCGCGTCGATGGCTTCCTTTACCGCTCGGTCTTCCCGGTGGCCGTCGCAATCGACCAGGAAGATGTACTCCCCCAAGTGCTGTTTGGTGGGGCGGGACTCAATTTTCCGCAGGTTAATGTCCCGGTTGGCGAACTCCCGAAGAGCCCGGTACAAGACCCCCGGCGCATCCTGCTGAAACGACAGACACAAGGATGTCTTGTCGTTACCGGTCGGTGGATGGTCGTAGGGCGCCAGGACAACGAACCTGGTAACGTTATTTGGGTTGTCCTGGATGTTTCGTCCGATTATTTCCACACCATACAGCTCCGCGTTGCGACCCGGGGCAATGGCCGCCGCAGGGACACTGCTCTGCTTCATGTCGTTTACCGCCGCCGCGTTGCTCAACGACGCCATTTGCTGGACGTTAGGAAAGCAACGCTCCAGAAACCCTCGGCACTGTCCCAACGATTGCGGATGGGAGAATATGACCTCCACCTGATTGGGACGCACACCAGCCGCCGCCATCAGGTAATGCTGGATGGGAAGCTCGATCTCCCGGTAGATATACAAGTTCTGCTGGGCGGTAAGCAAATCCAAGGTGACGTTCACCGCCCCTTCAAGGCTGTTCTCGATGGGCACCACGCCCTGATCGGTGATCGCGGTGGAGACGGCAGACCCCACCGCCACGATGGTGGAGAAGGGCTGCAACTCCGCGTCCGCATCGTACAGAAGCGCTGCTTCCTCGGTGTAGGTGCCGGCGGGGCCCAGATATGCGATAGTCCTGGGCATCAGGTTTCTCCGGTAAAAATATCATAAAGAGTTTGTTCATCACCGGTCATGGTCACCGCCAACAGTTCATCCTCAGCCTCCAATACCAAGCCATTAGAGGGCAGCTTTGCCCCGTCCTTCTTGATGACCAGCGATATGAAGTTACGCGGCGGCAACTCCAGGTCCTCCAACCGCATACCCACTATGCTGGCGGTCGACGGGATAGAGATACTTATCAACTCAGTGAGAGGCGCCCGAAGGCTTTTGAGATGGACCAACGGCCTGCCGGGCAGACCGTCTTCCACGTTGGCCAACACCAAATGGTGGGAATTGACCACCACATCGACGCCGAGCAGGTGAAAGACCGGTTCATTCTTCGGGTCTTTTATTACGGCGATTATTCGCGGCACTTGGAATAGATGCTTCGTTACCTGGCAGACCACCAAGTTGGTCTCGTCCCTGCCCGTCGTGGCGACGAGAACGTCAGCGCGGGCCACCCCAGCCTGTCTCAATACGTCCTCGTCGGTGCCGTCGCCCTGGAAGGCAATGCCTCCCAATTCGTCGTTGAGGAGCCGGCAACGTGAACGTCGCTGCTCGACTACCACCACCTCATGGCCGGTCGTGAGCAGCGATCCGGCCAAGTGGTAGCTGACGTCGCTGCATCCAACTATTACGGCAAACATAGCACTGGACTCAATTCTCTATTGAACGGCGGATTTCCTGGACGAGGCCCATTGAATACCCCACCACATCCAGTCCCAAGTCTTGGTAGAAGGTCTGGAGTTGCGGGTTGCCGAGGTGGCAAACAACCTTGGGCACGTTGAAAATATGACGTGCAATCTGGGCCATCAAGACGTTCTGGTGATCGTCATCGGACAACGCAAGGAAAACATCGGCGGTCGCCACACCCCCCTCCTGCAGATAGTCCTGCATGGAAGGCCCGGTGGTCAATATGGGAGTAATGCCGGGCTCTTCGGCCAGTCTTTCCAAGCAGTCCCGGTCCTGGGATAAAACGGTAACCTGATTACCGGCCGACGCCAACTCAGTAGCCAAAACGGTGGTCAACCGGTCACATCCCAGTATCAGCGCCCGCATTTGGCCGGATGCTCAGGATGCAGCAATAACAGGGGTGGGTTCCCGCCAGAGGATAACACGGCAAGGAGCATTGTCAAAGACGTAACTGGCTGTCGCGCCCATGCTGCAAGAGCCGAACCGTCGCTTGTAGGGAACGCTCAATATTACGGCATCCATGTTGCGGTCCTCGGCCTCCAGAACTACGGCTGGTCCCGCGTGCCTGGCCCGCAACGAACGCGCGTGCAGGTGCTTGTACTTCTCGGAAGACGCTATGGCCTCCATTCGGGCCAGTATCTTTTCGCTCCTGTCAGTTGCTTCAGCGTCTTGGTATTCCAAGGGGCGGTCCATCGGAACTTCAATGACGTGAACGGCGTGCAGATGGGCTTTGGACTGCCGCGCCATTCGGCAAGCACGGCGAAAAGCATCATCGCTATGGGCCTCTCCCGTCACCGGGACCAGTATGAACTTGGCATCTACGCATTCGCCGGACAAGAAGCCTCCTTACGTTGGGGAGACATAAAATAAACATGCCAATATCGAATTATATACATTGAGTTCCGCGAGTTCAAGGCAGAAATGACATGGCGCTTCCGAACCGGGCCTGCTCGTTGTCTTGAACACCACTGTCCTGGACCGGAGCATTGGAAGCGGAAAAGAGGATACTTTACTACGACGGCCTGGTAGACGCGGCTACCGGCGGCGGCAGTTCTTTGCCGAGATCATAAAGATGCCCGACTTGTTCGTTGGCTCCAGCTACGAATAACAGGTCACCGGGCTTTATCTGTTCGTCCTTGGCCGGATTCACAACGTAGCTGCGTCCCCTGCGGATCGCTATGACGTGAATGTCGTACTTTTGGCGCGGGCCTCCGCCAAGCCCCACCTCTTCCAGAGTGTGCTGGAACATTTCCTCCGGCGGGTGCACCTTCGTTATGCCGCAATTGGGAACGATGGGCATGTAGTCTATTACGCCGTTGTCAAATCCCATGTGGGCTACCCTTACGGCGCTTTCCATTTCGGGATGCACTACCTTATCGGCGCCGACCCGCTCGAGCACATCGCCGTGACGTTCTCCCGTTGCCCTGGCGATCACGAAAGGAACACCCAGACTTTTCAGAAGCGAGGTCATCAAAACGCTTGACTGGATGTTATCGTTCCCCAACGCCACTACCGCCACGTCGAAATCCGCTACGTCCAGCTCCCTCAGCACCGACTCATTAGAAGCGTCGGCCCTCACCGCGTAGGTCACGTGGCCCAGCATGTCCTGTATCTTGGCGTCGTCGACATCAATGGCCAGGACGTCGTGTCCCGACTGGTATAACTCCGTAGCCACGGTGGAACCGAACCGTCCCAAGCCGATCACACACACTTGTTTTTTCACCGCCTGCCTCCGTACACTCTTCGCAGCTTACCCCCGGCCCGGCTTCCCGCCTTCGCGGGAAAGACAGGGGAAGGGGGTGCGGTCACCCTATTTTAACTCTTTCCCTTACGTAACGGTATACGGTAGTCTCCTCACGCGGCGCCAGGGCCAGCGCCAAAGAGAGGGGACCCAGCCTTCCAATCAGCATACTTATCATAAAGATTGCGCTACCGGCAGTGCTCAGGTCCGGGACAATACCTGTGGACGCGCCGTTGGTGCCAAATGCGGAAACTGTGTCAAAAAATAAATCGATGAACTTGATGCCCGGGTCTGTCAGGGTCAACGTTGGGGTTGCCACCATGATGAACCCCAGCCCCAATGCTGCTACCGTAAGAGCTCTTAGCACTTGAAAGTGGGCGATTTCCCGGCCAAATGCCTCAGCTTCCGACCTGCCCCGGATGGACGACAAGACGGCTGCAATGACAACGGCTAAGGTCGTCACCTTTATTCCCCCTGCAACCGATCCTGCGGCCCCTCCGATGAACATCAGCGGAATGAAGGTCAGCTTGGTGAAGTCGTCCAACAAGCCGAAGTCTACGACGGTGAATCCCGCCGTTCTTCCGCTGACCGAGTGAAAGACAGCCGAAACCACTTTATCGCCGAAATTAAGGCTCCCAAGCGTCTCAGCGCGCCCGTATTCGGATAAGAAGAAAATCCCTGCTCCCAAGACCCACAGAAACAAGCTGGTTACTATAACCAGCTTGGTGTCCAAGCTGAATCGGGCGAACCGGCGGTTCCGGTAAACGTCCACCAATACCGTCCATCCGATGCATCCCAGGACCATCAGCACCGTCATGAATCCCAACACCGCCCACATGGAGGACAACCGGGCCAACCCGCTGCCTGCGGGAGATTCGGGCAAAATTGAGAAGCCGGCGTTATTGAAAGACGATACCGACAAAAAGGCCGATTGCCATAGGGATTCCCCCAGTCCTATACCGTCGATGCCGTCGATGCGCCAAAAGAGCATCACTGCGCCCAATACGTATATCAGAAAGACCACGATGACGACGTTGCGGCTGACCCTGCGAAGCCCCTCCATCCGGTCTGTGCCTACCGCGTCTCGCATCACCAGTCTTTCGGGCAAAGTGGACCGTTGGCCGATAAGGGCGAGAAGGAAGGTGGCCACGGCCATAAATCCCAAGCCTCCCACCAACATTAGCAAGAAAATTATGGCCTGACCGAAGTGACTCCAGTGGGTGGCGGTATTCACCATCGTGTGTCCTGTAACGGTGGCGGCGGAGACGGCTGTGAAGAAAGATACTTCCAGCGACGTGAATTCCGAGCCATTGCTGGCGAACGGCGTTGCCAGCAACAATCCGCCGCTTATGATCAACAGGAGGAAACCCAGAAGGAGGAGGTTCGACGTGTTAGAAAATCGGTTAGGCCTGCGGACAGGGGGAGCCTGAACAGGAGTTGGTTCGACCTCGCTGGCGCGGGTCTGGCGGATAACGGTTTCACGGATTCTGGGGCCGCGGTTCATCGCCACCAGCCCAGCTTATCACAGAATCGGCAGGATTCCAGTTTTCCGCCGCCAGTGGAGTGGATAACATTGCAGTTTTTCCATGACTTTACGGGTATGTATGCTAAGATGTTGAGGTATTCCCTCCCCCTTCCCGTCTTTCCCGCGAAGGCGGGAAACCCGCCGGGGGCAGGCATGTAACGAGGTGATTGAATGGCGACCCGTCAAAGACGTGTGGAGTTACGTTACGATCCGGAAGCCATTGACCGGAAGTGGCAACAACGGTGGGCGAAGGACGGTCTTCACCGTGTTGAAGACGACGACCCCAGGCCCAAGTGGTACGAAATGACCATGTACCCTTACCCGTCCGGCGACCTTCACATCGGTCACTGGTATGCTTTGGCCTTGTCCGACTGCCACGCCCGTTTCCGCCGGATGCAAGGCTACAACGTCCTGCACCCCATCGGGTTCGACGCTTTCGGCTTGCCGGCGGAAAACGCCGCCATCAGCAGGGGAATTCATCCCCATACCTGGACCATGGAAAACGTCGAGACGATGCGGAGCCAACTCCGCTCCATCGGCGCTATATATGACTGGGATAGGGAGATAGTCTGCTGCCTGCCGGAATATTACCGGTGGAACCAGTGGTTTTTCCTGAAATTCCTGGAGCACGGCTTGGCCTACCGGGCAAAGGCTCCGGTGGTCTGGTGCCCTTCCTGCCAGACGGTGTTGGCCAACGAGCAGGTGGTGGCAGGCAACTGCGAGCGGTGCAATACACCCATCACCCGCCGGGACCTGGAACAGTGGTTCTTCCGCATTACCGACTATGCCGACCGGTTGCTGGACTTCGGCGGCTTGGTGGAATGGCCGGAAAAAATCCTGACCATGCAGAACAACTGGATTGGCCGCAGCGAGGGCGTCGAGATTTCCTTCGACATTTCAGAGTATGGCTTGGAAGAGAGGGTGATTTCCACCTTCACCACCCGTATCGACACCATATTCGGCGTTACCTTCCTGGTGCTGGCGCCGGAACACCCCCTCGTCGACCGGCTTACCACCGATGGGCAGCGGGCCCAAGTGGATGAGTACATCGCCCAAGCCCGCCGGACTTCGGAGATTGACCGGCTCTCCACCGAGACCGAGAAGACCGGCGTTTTCACCGGCGCTTATGCCGTCAACAGGCTCAATGGCGAGCGGGTGCCCATATTCATCGGCGACTACGTGCTGATGACTTACGGCACCGGCGCGGTGATGGGCGTTCCCGCCCACGATACTCGTGACTTTGTGTTCGCCCAGAAGTACCGATTGCCCATCCGGATAGTGATTGCGCCGATAACCTGGGACGGCAGCGACCTGACGGAAGCGTATGTGGACGAAGGGTTCATGACCAACTCCGGCCCCTACGATGGCTTCACCAACGAGGAAGGCAAGGTAGCCATCGCCAACGATATTGAAAAGAGAAACTGGGGGCGGAGGGCCGTGTCATACCGGATTCGGGACTGGCTGATTTCCCGCCAGCGGTATTGGGGCACCCCGATCCCGGTGGTCTACTGCGACCAGTGCGGCATCGTTCCCGTCCCGCAAGAGGACCTGCCAGTGCTGCTTCCGACCGACGCCGAATACATACCCACGGGGGGAGGGTCGCCTTTGGCGGCCAACCCGGAGTTCCTGAACACTACCTGTTACCGTTGCAACGGCCCGGCCCGCCGCGAGACGGATACCATGGACACGTTTTTCGACTCGTCCTGGTACATGCTCAGGTATATCAGCCCCAACAGTGTTGACGCTCCCTTCGAACCGTCGGCGGGGAAGCATTGGCTGCCGGTAGACCAATATACCGGCGGCGCGGAACATGCGGTGATGCATCTGTTGTATTCCCGCTTCTTCATCAAGGGACTCTACGATATGGGCATCGTGGACTTCGAGGAGCCGTTCCTCCGGCTGTTCAACCAAGGAGTCATCCTTGGGGAAGACCACGAGAAGATGAGCAAGAGCCGGGGCAACGTGGTCAACCCGGACGAGGTGGTCAGCGACCTTGGAGCGGATGCAGTGCGCTGCTTCCTGATGTTCATCGGTCCGTGGGACCAAGGGGGGCCGTGGAGCGAGGTTGGCATCAACGGCGTGGCCAGGTGGCTGAACCGTGTATGGGAAATACTGGGTCGGGACCCCTCTGACCTGGACGAGCCAGGGACCGGTGCGCCATCCGCCAACGGCGCCGGAAGCAAGGACTCACGAGAGACCCTGCGGCTGCTGCACCAGACAATCCGCAAGTGCTACAACGACCTGGACAGGTTCAAGTTCAACACTGCCATCGCCTCACTCATGGAATTGTCGAACCACCTGAACAAGGTCTGGGCCGATGGCAGCGTTGATTCCGATGTATGGCGGGAGTGCGTAGAGAAGTTCCTGCTGGTACTGGCCCCCATAGCACCCCACCTTGCGGAAGAGATGTGGGAGCGGACAGGCCGCCCTTACAGCATCCACCAGCAGTCCTTCCCATCGTGGGACGACGACCTGGCGGCTGAGGACACCGTGACCTTGGTTGTGCAGGTCAACGGGAAGGTAAGGGACCGCTTGGAAGTGCCGGTGGACATTGAGGAACAGGCGGCCCAGGAACTCGCGTTGGCCAGTCCGCGAATCCGCAGTTACACCGAGGGCAAAGCGGTGAGCAAGGCCATCTACGTTCCTGGGCGCTTGGTCAACCTGGTGGTGCAGTAACCACCTTTTAGCGCAGGTAACGGTCCATCCAAGTCTTGCCCTGCTGGGTAAAGTCGGTCCGGTACTCGTGGTCCAAGTCGGGATAGATGACGATGGACTTCATCGAGCGTATCCTCTCGAACACCGGCATAACGGTGCTCAGGGGATGCACGTCGTCTATCGTTGACGCCCCCACTATTGTCGGGCACTCGATAGCGTCCGCAAGGCTGAGCTGATCGAAGTAGGTCAGGTTTTCCAGCACGGCCTCCCGTTTCTGCGGATGCTCCTGCAGGTAGTCGTGCAGCTCGACGTAAGGCGAGGAAGTGATGTCCGCGGCCACGGGGAAGTTGCACAGCCACGGCACTCCGGCTGCCGCCGCCGAGACCCGCTGGTCCAACGCCGCGGTCGCCAAGGTCAGCCCGCCTCCTTGGCTGAACCCCAACACGCCGATCCTGTCGGTATCCACCTCGGGGCGGCTGCACAGGAAGTCCAGTCCCCGGACGCAGTCCATGTACACGCCGCGATAGTAGTAGCTGTCGCGGTCGGTGATGTTATATACCAGCCTGGTGCCGTGTTCTATCTCCCATTCATGCAGGCTTTCACCCTGACTGCGGGGAAACAGGGACAGGGTAGCGTAGCCATATTGAAGCAAGTGGACCGGCAATGGCATCACGCCGGCGTACCCAGGGACCTCCATAATCGCCGGCCACCCGTGGCGAGGCGGCTGGCCGGAGGGGGTGGCATACCAAGCCCGGATGCGCTTGCCTCCGAAGCTGGTCATGGTGACACGATAAATGTTCCTGGACTTGATGCGTCCTTCCTGAGTAAACGGGTCCGCGTCCTCCACCAACTCTACACGGGGGTCCATTTCCACCTCGGCCAGTTGTTCCCGCGTCTTGTCCCAGAAGTTCCGTATTTCTTGCGTCGGCATTGACCAAACCTCCTGATAAACGCTTTTCTACATTCATATTTGATGGATTATAGTAGCACAACCTGAGTATATTCCGTTATTTGGTGAAATAGTGTTCATTTGGCGCGAGTGTATCAACGGGCCATAACAGCGTCAATCAGCGTATTGCGTTACGATGGGGCAGCCACGATGCTAGACTAGAGCCACATCTTTTCATTACAACGTGAGATTCAGCGAGCATTACATCAGGCAGAGATTCTTGGTTCGAGCCATCACACTTGGGCACGCCATAAAGGTTATCGAGGACCCTGTGCGAGTATTTGTTCAGGAAGATGGGCGTACTCGTTACTGGGCATATGTAGATGATTTCCGGCGATACGTTCGAGTAGTGGTTGACATTGACGGCGAAACCATCGTAACTGCTTTTATTGATTCTGGCTTCACACCCTAGATATCTGTAAGGAGGAGTTCCTCATCATGGAAGTCAGCTATGACGCCGACGTAGATATATTATCCATTGTCCTCGCCGCCAAGGGGGCCAAAGAATCAAGGGAAGTACTGCCTGGCGTGGTGGTGGACTTCGACTCGGAGGACCGGGTAATCGCGTTCGAGATTTTCGATGCGAGTCAGCTAACAGACTTGGCACATGTCAACGTAGCCGTATCTCGACCGACTCGTGATAAACAGCCGGGATGAACCCACAGTCATCAGCAATACGAATGCGCTTTATTTAGGGCGTCAGTGTTGCTAAACTGGGGCCACTTCCTAGCATAGTGAAATATCCTGATGGGAGGGTGAAACATGACGACCCAAGTTCAACCCCGTGACGCGACGGTAACAACGAATGGTCTGAACCTGCACTACCTCGATTGGGGCAACGAGGGCAAGCCCGTTGTCGTGCTGCTGCACGGGCTCCGGGGACACGGACACTCCTGGGACGACTTTTCGGCAGCGATATGCCAGGACTATCAAGTGCTGGCCCTGGACCAACGGGGCCGGGGCGAGACCGACTGGGCCAAGGACGGCGATTACACCACCCCCGCGTTCGTGGCCGACCTGGCCGGCTTTTGCGACGCCGTGGGCCTAGACTCGTTCATCCTAGTGGGACACTCCATGGGCGGGCGCAACAGCATGCTCTTCGGTTCCCAATACCCCGAAAAGCTGAAGCAACTCGTATTGGTCGATGTCGGACCGGACCTGGACCCGCGGGGCAGCAATCGGATCGCCCAAGAGGTCATCAACGTGCCGGAGGAGTTCGACACGTTCGAGGACTTGTTCCAGTACATGAACAAGCAGAACCGCTTCGCTCCTGAACGGGTCATGCGCCGCCGGTTGCAGTACGCCAGCAAAGAGTTGCCCAACGGCAAGTTCGGCTGGCGTTACGACCGCGAGATACGGGAGTCGAGACGCCGCGGCGACGTGGCGCCCACCCTGGACCTGTGGCCTGCGCTCCCGAAAATCACTTGCCCCACCCTGGTCGTGCGCGGAACCGAGACCGACCTGTTGACCCCGGAGACCGCGCAGCGAATGGTCGATACGCTGCCCAACGGCAAATTGGTGGAAGTGGAGAAGGCCGGGCACATGGTTTTCGAAGACAACCCTGAAGGCTTTTTGGCGGCAGTGCAGCCCTTCCTGGACTAAGAGACTACCTTAAATCAACTGCTTCCGCCGGCAACGAGAGTTGTCGGCGGAAGTTTATGGATTCCCGCCTTCGCGGGAATGACGGGCGGGCAGCACGCCGACGGGCGGGTAATACGCCGACGGGCGGGCAGCACACCAAGTTTTGAGATAGTTGCAAAGATTCCGGCCCGCGTCGGCATCCAACCAACACCAGTTGAGGTATTTAATGAGCCAGGAATCAACGACGGGGAGCGGCCAGGAAGAGATAGCCATGCAAATCCGCGGCGTTTATTCCTGGACGCCGCCGGAGACCGAGCCGGGCGAAGGGATCGCCATCCGGACCAACCGCGGCGACATACCGGGGATATTGCACCAAGCGCAGGACTCTCGCTTGGCTGTGATCTGGGTTTACGGCGCGCGCGGCGGCTACGGCGGACCGGGCGGCGGCACCTACACCAGGCTGGCCGAGCAGTTTGTGACACAAGGCATCACGTCGCTGCGGCTGGACTACCGTAAGCCGAACCATTTGCCCGAGTGCGTCCTGGACCTTCTGGCGGGCGTGGCGTTCTTCAAAGGCTTGGAGTACCAACCCGTCGTGGTGGTCGGCCACTCCTTCGGGGGCGCGGTGGTCATTTGCGCCGGGGCGGGCAGCACCCACGTAAAGGGTGTGGTCTGCCTGTCGTCACAGACCTACGGGGCGGACCCGGCCCCGTTGGTCTCGCCGCGCCCGTTGCTCCTGGTGCACGGCAAGGCGGATAGTCGCTTGCCTTTCTATTGCTCACAACAGATATACGACCGCGCTCGGGAACCAAAGGAACTGGTGCTCTACGAGGGCGCCGAACATCGGCTGGACGAGTGCAAGGACGAACTGGAACAGTTGCTCACCGATTGGATACCGGCGACGCTGGCCGCTCCTATAGCTATCGACGCCGGGCCGTGAAACAACAGCGTGGAACCCCAGTCCCCAGGTCTTCCGCGGAGCGTGAAAACGCCGGCGGTGGATGAAATGCAGACAGGAGGTTCGAAATGTTGGACTTGATTATCCGGGGCGGGATCGCGGTGACGCCATCAGGCGCGAGCGAGATGGACATCGGCGTTCAAGGGGAGCAAATCGCTGTGCTTGCCTCCCCCGGCACGTTGGATGCCGACGCAGGAAGGACTATCGACGCCACGGGCAAGATCGTCTTTCCGGGAGGTATAGAGCCCCACACTCACATCGGCATACCGGTGCCCAAGGTATGGGCGGGCCGCTCGGAGGTTATTACTCAGCCACCGGAGGCCGCAAGCCGCGCCGCCGCCTTTGGCGGGGTTACGACATTCATTGACTTTGCCGGGAACCTGCCCATAACGCCCGGGGACTCCCCGTCGTCTGACCCCATCATGCAGCAGGTCGACGAGCGGCGGGAGGCTTTTACCGGCCATTCCTATACCGACTTTGCGTTTCATTACATTCTGGCGGGCGCCGTCTCCCCATCGACGATTGGCGAAATAGGAGAAGCTATCCAATCGGGGGTCGCCAGCTTCAAAATTTTCACCACCTTCAACGCCGCACGGTGTCCCTACGGGCACTTGTGGGAAATATTCGGCGAAGTATCACGGAACGGCGGGATCATGGCCGTTCATGCCGAAGACGACGACATTGTGACCTACATGGAAGCAAAACTCCGGCGGGAACAAAGGGATCAAGGATACAACCTTCACTTGGTGCACAACAACGTGTCGGAGGATATAGCCTTCCGCAAAATCCTGCGCCTCGCTCAACACACGGAGACGGGGATCTACTTTGTTCACACCACCGCCAAGGAGGGCGTTGCCGCGATTGCCGAGGCCAGGAGGGCGCAGCAGCCGGTCTACGGCGAAGCACTGCACAACTACCTGGAGTTCACCTGCGACGACTACCGGCAGCCCATCGGCACCGCGATACATACGTATCCCGCCCTCAAGTTCGCCGATGACCGGGATGCCCTCCAGGAAGGGCTGGCCGACGGCTCGTTGTGCACCACCGCCACCGACGAGTACACGACCTACAAAGACGTGAAAATGTCGGGCAACACTATCGACACGGTGTGCGGCGGGCACAACGGAATAGAGACCCGGCTGCCGGTAACCTACACCAAGCTGGTGTCCACGGGACGCATTTCGCTGGAGCGGTTCGCCGACATAACCTCCACCAACGCCGCCAAGATACTCGGCATGTACCCGAGGAAGGGAGCCATCGCCGCCGGAAGCGACGCCGACATGGTCATTTACGATCCCAACCTGAACAAGACTCTTACGCTGGACGACCTTCATGCAGACTCCGACTACTCCATCTGGGAAGGGTTCGAGTGCAAGGGCTATCCCGTTATGACCATCCTTCGCGGCAAGGTGATAGTAGAGGATGGGCAACTGCTGGGAGAGACGGGCGACGGGCAGTGGTTGAACAGAAGGGTTGCGCCCGGAGTATTGGGGCGTCCGGCCTGCTGAAACGATGCATGGCGGAGGCCCAACGCTTGCAGAGAGCGCTGCCGGCCTGGGCGTCGTTAACGCAACGTTAATCGTTTAACCTTACTACGGTGAATCAATTACCCATTCGGGTGTGGTAAAATCCTGCCAACGGCCCCGGTCGGGGCCGACACGACGGAGGTATTCGTCCATGACTTCTAATATAGTTTTATCCAACCAAGAATATAACGTGGTGGGCAGCAGGCCTGTACGCCACGACGGGGAGGAGAAGGTTACGGGAAGGGCCCGGTACAGTGCGGACATCAACCTGCCGGGGCTGCTTCACGCCAAGGTGCTGAGAAGCCCCCACGCCCACGCCCGGATCAAGAGCATAGACGCCAGCCGGGCTTTGGCGCTGCCCGGAGTAAGGGGAGTGGTGACCTCCGCCGATTTTAACCAGCCGACGGGAAGGGTCATCGACTTGGGCGAAGGGGCGATGGTCAACCCCAGGTTCCTGAGCAACAACTGCATGGCTGCCGATAAGGCCCTGTACAAGGGCCATGCGGTAGCGGCCGTGGCTGCGACGTCGGCGCACATCGCCGAGCAGGCATTGAAGCTGATTGACGTAGACTACGAGGTCCTGCCCGCAGTGGTAGACGTGCTGGAAGCCATGAAGGACGACGCGCCGGTGCTCCACGAGCGGCTGGCCAACGCGACCAACCCCAACATGCGACCCGGCGGCCTCCGGTCCGACGACGACCCCGGGAAGAGCACCAACATCGCCAACCACTTCTTCTTCGAGGCCGGCGACATCGAGAAGGGCTTCGCGGAAGCCGACACCATTGTGGAGCGGGAGTTCCGCACCGAGTCGGTGCATCAAGGATACATCGAACCCCATGCCGCCACGGCGCTGTGGGCTGCGGACGGCCACATTACCATCTGGGGCAGCAGCCAGGGGCACTTCAACGTCCGGGACCAGACGGCCAACATCCTGGGCGTTCCGGTTTCCAACATCAAGGTGGTCCCCATGGAAATCGGCGGCGGGTTCGGCGGCAAGACCCTGGTTTACCTTGAGCCTGTAGCCGCTATGCTGGCGAAGAAGACCGGCCAGCCGGTGAAGGTCGCCATGAGCCGCGCCGATGTTTTCGAGGGCACCGGACCGACCTCCGGCAGCTACATGAGGGTAAAGCTGGGGGTCAACAAGGAAGGGAAGATTACCGCCGCTGACGCAACCCTGGCCTATGAAGCCGGCGCATTCCCCGGATCGCCAATCAACCCCGGCATCCAGTGTATGCTGGCTTCCTACGACATCGCCAACGGCAAGATAGAAGGCTACGACGTGGTGCTGAACAAGCCCAAGACCGCGGCGTACCGCGCCCCGGGGGCGCCCGGCTCCGCTTACGCGGTGGAAACCGTCATCGACGAGATCTGCGAACAGATCGGCATGGACCCCTTGGAATTCCGCATGTTGAACGGGGCCAAGGAGGGTACGAGGCGCTTGACCGGGCCCGTGTTCCCGCGCATCGGGTTCCTGGAGACGGTGCAGGCGGCTCTGGACCACGACCACTACTCCGCCAATCTCGAAGGACCCAATCGGGGCAGGGGCGTTGCCGCCGGATTCTGGTTCAACGGCACCGGCCCGTCCTCGGCCATTGCCAGCGTCAACGCGGACGGGACGATCAGTTTGACGGAAGGGTCGCCGGACATCGGCGGCACCAGGGCCGCGGTTGCGATGCAGTTGGCCGAAGTGCTAGGCATTGCCGCTGAAGACGTTAATCCCCAAGTCGGAGACACCGACTCCATCGGGTGGACATCCATGACCGGCGGCAGCGGGGTTGCCTTCAAGACCGGCTGGGCCTGCTACGAAGCAGCCCAGGATGTCCGGCGGCAGATGATCAACCGCGCCGCTCGCATCTGGGAGGTCTCTCCCGAGGATGTGGACTACCAGGACGGCGTGATAACCCACAAGTCGGACCCGGAGTTGAAGATCACCTTCAAGCAGTTGGCCGCCCGGCTGAACTCCACCGGCGGACCCATCGTAGGCCGCGCCAACGTCGATCCGGGCGGCGCCGGCGCCACCTTTGCCGTACATATCGTTGACCTGGAAGTGGACCCGGACACCGGCAAGGTAGACATCCTGCGGTACACCGCCCTGCAGGACGCCGGAAAGGCCATCCATCCCAGCTACGTCGAGGGGCAGATACAAGGCGGCGTAGCCCAAGGGATAGGCTGGGCTTTGAACGAAGAGTACTTCTTCGACCAGAACGGGCACATGGCCAACTCCAGTTTCTTGGACTACCGTATGCCCACCAGCCTCGACCTTCCCATGATCGACACCGTCATCGTGGAAGTGGCCAACCCCACCCACCCATACGGAGTAAGGGGAGTCGGCGAGGTGCCCATAGTACCGCCGATGGCCGCAATCGCGAACGCCATCCACAACGCCGTGGGCGTGAGGATGACCAGCCTCCCCATGTCGCCGGGCGCCGTACTGGAAGCGCTCTGGGACAAGGAGTAGCCCCTGACTCAAGGACCATCGGGGGAGGGCTTATACGCCCTCCCCTTTCTTTTTGTCCTTCAGTGAACATCCGACAGTATCCATGATTCGTAATTATTGTTGAGATACAGCTTTACCCAACGGAGGAACCTTGACCGGAATCAATGACATCCTGGCCCGTTGCCGGTTCCGGCAGATTGCCCTGCAAGGCTTGGCAGTGGCAGCGTTGGTCATGCTGGCCGCGTGCGGGGATGGATCATTTCCAGAGGGCAGTGGCGCTTCTACCCCGAAGGACAGACCGCCGAACGTAGTGGTCGACCTGTACCAAGGTATGGACCAACTTGGGGCGGACAGCATCAGCATATCCGACCTGGGCGGAACCCCGCTGATCATCAACTTCTGGGCCGGGTTGTGTCCCCCGTGCCGGGCGGAGATGCCCGACTTCCAAGAGTTTCACGATGAGAACATCGGGCGGGTCACCCTGTTGGGCATCGACGTCGGGGAGTTCAACGGCTTGGGAGACCGGGAAACGGCCAAGGCGCTGCTGACGGAATTGGACATAACCTATCCTGCCGGGTCCACCACCGACGACAGGGTGATTCCAGGCTACAAAGTCCTGACTATGCCGACCACGGTATTCATCGACTCCGACGGGCAGGTTTTCCGGACTTGGAACGGAGTCCTGGACAGGAAGACACTGGTGGAAGTGACGGAAGATATGTTGCAAAGTGAGCCGGGCGAGGGCAGCCGGTAACCGCCAAGGAACTAACGTGACAAGACCCTTCTATCGGGGAGGTCGCTTACAATGTCGATTTCCAAGAATTTGTCCATAGCCTCGGAGGCGCCGGCATTCCTGCGGCGGGTGGGACTGCCGGCTATGATAGCTCTGGTGGCCCTCGTTGGCGCGTTCGTCGCCGCAAAGCTCATCGGCAAGGACGACGGTATAGACGGCGTCAACGGGTTTGTCGAATCACTGTCCGGCAGCTCCAGTTCCTTCCTTGGAGACCTTGGACTGTTCGCGCCGCTCGGGTTCGCCTTTGCGGCGGGGATGGCTTCCGCGGTCAACCCTTGCGGCTTTGCCATGCTGCCGGCCTACTTGGGTCTGTACTTGGGGTCCAATCAAGAGGCGCAACCCACGCGACAGTTGGGCAAAGCGCTGCTGGTGGGGCTATCCGTTACCGCGGGGTTCGTCGTCCTCTTCGGCGCGGCAGGCCTCATCATCGCCCTTGGGGCCAGGTCCGCGGTGGTCGGCATACTACCGTGGCTTGGCTTGAGCATCGGCATCATCCTGGCCGTGACCGGGGCTTGGCTGGTGGGAGGCGGTAAGCTGTACAGCGGGCTGGCCGCTAGAGCGGCGTCGCATATCGGCGACCCGAACCGGGTCAGTCCCAAGGGGTACTTCCTTTTCGGCCTCAGCTATGGCGTTGCGTCGCTGGGTTGCACCTTGCCCATCTTCCTGACCGTAGTGGGCACCAGCCTGGCGGTTTCCGACCTTGGGGCTTCTTTAGGCCAGTTCCTGCTCTACGCCCTGGGGATGGGGTTGGTCATAATGGCGCTAACTCTTGGTATGGCCGTCGCCAAGGGTGCGATGGTAGGAGCGGTAAGGAAGGCCCTGCCCTACGTGCAACCGGTGGGCGCGTGGCTGATGATCATAGCCGGCGCCTACATCGTGTTCTACTGGCTGACCCTCGGAGACCTGATGTAGAGCGGGCCGGACCAGCGAAGGCCTCAGAAGGCGGCGACGGGGTCGGCAACGACGCCTGACTCTTTCTCGATTGGCGACCGCCTCAGCAGGGCGGACGCCTTGGCAAGGGTAGCAGAGTCGGCGGAGCACCGGTTGACCAGGGAGCCGGCCTCCCAAGACGCCACGGAAACGCCGTCGCGGAAAACGACCTGGTTGCCCAGCAACGCAGGAACCCGCTCTCCCGGTGTCAGAATGCCAACCAGGTTCAACGGGTCGCAAGCTGATACGGCGATCATTTGACCGGATGCCTCGGTCCTGTTGACCTTGCGCAGCATTTCCACAGCCTCGGGCAGCGCGAATTGTTCGCCCACGAAACCGGACACGAAACGCCCCCCGCGTATCTCCCCACGAGCCTCCAAGCGACGGAAGGTACGCACCAAGTCCCGCCACCGCGGCGCCATAGGCTCCCGGGCCAGCAACTCGGGGAACACCACGCCGTACCTTCTGAGCAACTGGTGGGCCTTGAATTCGATGGAGTCCAACACCGGGGCCACCGGCTCCAATCGCGACCACCGGCTGTACGCGCCGCGCCGGTAGGGCCGGGCCCGCCTGCGGCTTGAGTCTCTCCCGCGGGGGGACCGCCGCGGACGTTGAGAGTTTCCGTTGATACGGGACCTGAGGTTCTCCAAGCTGTCCGACGTGACGAGGCCGGCGGCCGCCAACTGCCACATTGCTTCTTCCACGTCGGACGGAAGCCGGCGGGTCTCAGCGACAATATCCGACATGAAGCACGCGCCTCGCCGTGCCAGGACTTGAAGAACTTCGGCGGCTGCCCCGGTTGGTGGATTCCCGCCTTCGCGGGAATGACGAGGTGGGGGTTGATGAGGTGCTGAATGACGAGGTGGGGGCAGGAATGACGCGGGGCTATTTGCATAGGACTCGGTGAGTTTGCTCGACTGGGTGGGTCTGCTCGATTGGGTGGGGCTGCTTAATTTAAGGGAATCGGATGAATCGGGGGAGTAGGCAGACTGGTCCAGCAGCCAGTCCAAGGACTCGCGGAGGGCCAGGGTTATGGGGGTTACTCGGGACAGGGAAGTCCGGTTAGATTTGCCGTCGTAACCGTTGCTGTGGTCATTATGTTGACTGATGCGGCCCCAGACAACCTCGCCGCCGACACAGAGGCGGTCGAGCAGGAAGGGCTGGTAGTCGGTCACCCGGTTGGAAAGCAAGTCCGGCTCCACTGCCCCGGCCGCTGCCTCGAACCCTTGGAGCATTTCGATAACGTCCAGCAGGCCGCCCTCGCCGTAGACCCGAGAGGACGGCTCAACATGCTGCCACTGGAAAAGGAACCGCATGAAGCTGGCTTGGGATACCGGTTCGATCTGCTCCCGCAACCGACCGATGGTGCCCCGGTGTATGCGGGCCAGGATACGGCGGTCGCAGAACTCCGGGCCGGTGACTCCGGGCCGGTAACTGCCTCTCAGTATCAAGCCTTCTACTTCCAGTTGGGCAACGGCCCCGTTAACCTCCTGGACCGGAAGGCCAAGGGTCCGCGCCATTTCGTCCGGTGTGAACGGCCCCCAGCACTCCACCCAATTCCTGAACAGGGACAGGACTGCCTCGTCCCGGGACATTTGTGGATTCTCGCCTTCACCGGAATGACGGAGGGGTCCGAGAACGCTTGCCACGGCAGCCCTTGTGGGAATTGATACGTCGGGGAAGACAGCCTGGTACAGGGACATTCGCTCCGCGGCAACCCAGACCGGCATCTCATCGTGGACTCCCGCCTTCGCGGGAATGACGGAATGGTGAATCAACCGGAAGGCGCGGTTGGCTTGGCACAGCTCTTCGAACCATGTCCTTATGTCCTCAGCGTTCGGGTTTCGCCCTCTGCTCAGGACTACCTGTTCCGGCGTCATCACCAAGGTGAGAAGGGCGTCGTGAAGTTCGTCAGCGTCGCGGATGCGGGGCCAAGCATTGTCCGACTCCTCTTCGATTGTCGCCGGGTCCAGGCTTCCCAAGTCGCGGGCATCCTCGGGCAACGCCCTGCGCAACGACACGTTCCTGGCGCGACGCTCCTCCAAGGGGGCGTCGTCCAGGAATGCGTAGGGCATGGCGTTCAATATCTGGTGGGAGAATACCGAGGGCTGCACCGTGTCCTTGCCGTAGACCTCTATCTCGCCGGACTCTATAGCCGCCAATACCCTCTTGTGGCCTTCCAGGTCCATGGCCTCGGTCAAGCAATCGCGGACTGTCTCGAAGACCAAGGGGTGATCGGGAGGCTCGATGACGTCGGTGACCGCGTTGTCCTGGCACTGGACCTGGGCGGGAAATATAGCCGCCAACAGGTCGTCGGACCTCATCCGCTGCAAGGGCGCGGGGACCTTGCGTCCCCCGGTGTGGCGCAACAGGGCAAGGAAACGGGTGGCGTTCCACCGCCACCGTGTGCCGAACAGCGGAGCTTGGAACACGGCCTGAAGCAGCACCTCGTCCACGGTGCGGGGCGACAGGTAGGTGAAAACGTCCGCCACAGGGAAGGACAGGGAAGGCCCCAAAGAGAAGTTCAGACCGTCGTCGGTGGCCGAGGCCTGCAACTCGAAGTCGAAGGTCCGGCAGATGCGTTTCCTGAGGGCCATTCCCCAAGCCCGGTTTATAGCCGCGCCGAAAGGGGCGTGGATGACCAACTGCATACCGCCGCTTTCGTCGAAGAAACGCTCCGCAACCACCCGGCGGGCCGTGGGGACCATTCCCAATACCCGCTTCCCTTCCAGCAGGTAGGCAGTTATCTGGCTGGCGGTCTCGTGGGAGATTCCGGCTTCGACAGCGAGCCAAGCGGCGGCTTGAGGCGGATGGTCCAGCCGACTGTCCAGTTCCTCCCTGATGTGGCTGATTTCCTGGGACAACTCCCAAGTCCTGCCGGGAGCCTCGCCAAGCCAGAATGGTATGTTGGGTGGCTGGCCCTGGGCATCTTCCACCCGGACGCGGCCGCTCTCAACACGGCGTATTTTCCAAGGAGTGTTTCCCAGCAGGAATATATCCCCGGCCAGGCTCTCGATAGCAAAGTCCTCGTTCACGGTGCCGACGAAGGTGTCCTCCGGGTCGGCGATGACGTCGTAGTCGGCGTTGTCCGGGATGGCCCCGCCGCTGGTGAGGGCAGAGATGCGAGCGCCGCGACGGCCTTTCAGGACGTTATTGACGCCGTCCCGGTGCAGGAAGGCGCCGTTGCGGCCCTGCCTGGGAGCGAACCCTTGGGACAGGACCTCGACTACCTGATCGTACTTGTCCCTGGGCAGGTCCCGGTAGGGATAGGCACGGCGGCACATTTCGAACAGGCCGTCTTCGCTCCATTCTTCCGCGGAGCAGGACGCCACCATCTGCTGGGCCAGGACGTCAAGGGGCCAGGACGGGATGCTCAAGGTGTCAAGAACGCCGTGTTTCACAGCACGGAGGAGGGCGGCGCACTCCACCAACTCATCCCTTGTCAGGGGATAGAGATGGCCTTTGGGGGTGCCTCCTACGCGGTGCCCCGACCGTCCCACTCGTTGCAGCAACAATCCGATGGAGCGGGGCGACCCAATCTGGCACACCACGTCAACGTCGCCGATGTCGATGCCCAACTCCAGGGAAGCGGTGGCGACGCACACCTTTACTTGCCCGTACTTCAGCCGCTCTTCGGCAGCCAAGCGCGTTTCGCGGGCAAGGCTGCCATGATGGGCCGCCACCACCTCTTCGCCCAGCCTTGCGGTAAGTTGGTGAGCAACCCGCTCCACCAACCGCCGGGTGTTCACGAAGACCAGCGTGGTGCGGTGCTGCTTGGTCAGAGCGGCGATGCCGTCGAGGGTCTCTCCCCAGATTTCGTGGGTGGCGATTGGCCCAAGCTCCTGAGGAGGCAACTCGATGGAGAGGTCAATCTTCCGTTTCTTGCCGGTGTCTACGATCAAGCAGTCGGGAGTGCCTTCGGAGGCTATGTGATCGTTCCCGACAAGGAAGCGGGCCACTTCCTGTATAGGCTTCTGGGTGGCCGAAAGGCCGATGCGGACGACAGGACCGTTGGACAAGGCGCACAACCGCTCCACCGACAGGGACAGGTGGGAGCCGCGCTTGTCGTCGGCGACGGCGTGGATTTCGTCGAGGATGACAGTATGAACGTCCTTCAGTCCCCGCCGCCCGCTCTCGGATGTGAGCAGGATGTACAGGGACTCGGGCGTGGTGATGAGAATGTGGGGAGGCTGCTTGGCCATGCGGGCGCGTTCCGACTGCTTGGTGTCGCCAGTACGCACCGCGGTCCGGACTTCGGGAAGGGGCGTTCCCCGCTCCTCGGCCAAGGCCGTTATCTGCTCCAGCGGCTCCGCGAGGTTTTTCTGGATGTCGTTGGACAACGCCTTGAGGGGGGAAACGTAGACCACTTGGGTTGTCTCGGGCAGCTCACCTTGTATGCCCTGCCGCACCAGTTGGTCGATGCAGGTCAAGAAGGCGGCAAGGGTCTTGCCGGACCCGGTGGGGGCGGATATGAGCGTGTGCCGCCCTTGGGCGATGGCCGGCCATCCGGTGCTCTGAGCCTCAGTGGGCCCTTCAAACCGGCTTTGGAACCATTCCTGAATTATTGGATGAAAGTAGGGAATCGACATGCGGGAAGTGTAGCACAGGGGGCGAAGACAATCGCTATGCTGCTGTCATGCGGTAGGGCATGTGAAAAGTAATTGTCTGAATCAGGATTATCAAGATTAAAGGATTCTCAGGATCGAGAATATACTGAAAATCCCGGAATCCAGTATATCCTGATTCAGACATTCGCCGCCGGTAAAAACTTGTATCTTGACATTGGGACAGTATCGCAGCAGTAGAGAAAAACAGCCATTCAAGATATGATGACGCGACAAGCAATCGTCGATCAGAATGCAGGAGTGAACTATGGCTGAGTACATACCGTCGACCTCCGATTGGGTGCGGGAGCAGGTGGAGCTTTACGAGGGCAGCGGGGGCACAGAGGGAACGACGCTGCGCGACACGGGACTGCCCGTCATCATCGTGACAAACCGCGGGAACCAGACGGGGGCAATCCGCAAGACGCCGCTGATGAGGGTGAAGGACGGCGACAACTACGTGCTGGTGGGTTCACGGGGCGGCGCGCCAAAGAACCCGGTGTGGGTGTACAACCTGCGGGCGGACGGCAACGTGACGATCCAAGACGAGGCCAAAGTACACACGATGCGAGTCCGCGAGGTCAAGGAAGAGGCCGAACGGGCGCGGTTGTGGGAGTTGTCAGTGGCGGCATTCCCGCCCTACGAGGAATACCAGGGCCGGACGACCCGGAAGATTCCGGTGTTCGTTGCGGAGCCGGCGTAGAGGGGAGAGAATCTGGAAGAGCTTTTGTTTCGAGTAGGTCTCCAGGAGTTGGCCTCGAAACACGGCTCAATGTCACAGGAACGATGGTGAAGAATGGTTGCAGCCCAGGATGTCCGCAGACTTTTCGATGACACCATTGGTCTGCACACGTCCGCTTTGGCCATGATGGAACGCGGAGACTTGCGGGACGCCGCCGAGAAGGCATGGGGCGCGGTAAACAGGGCCACGACGGCATTGGTGCTGGCCAGGACAGATATATTGCCGGAGCGGTCGCCGGACGTGAGCAGGGGGTTGATTGAGTTGGCAAGCGACGATCCTAGGTTGACCGAACTGAGACGGTCCTACTTCGACCTCCAGGGTGTGTTGCACGGGGAGTGTTTCTACTGGGGACTGATGGACAGGCCGGAAGTTATCGCGTCGCAAATCAGCGAAGTTGGCGCTTATATTCAACAAGCCGAGCATTGGGCCAACGGTTAGCACGTTGGCCTGTTTCGACCAGGGGCGTTTATGTCCGAATTGTTAGATGCACGCAAGAACCCCTTCAACGGGATGATCGTCAACCCGGAGAACCTGCCGGATGATCCTGTTGCGTTCCGAGAAGGTTTGCGCCATTCCTTGGAATCCTGGCAGGACGAGGGGATATTGACGGTCTGGCTGGAAGTCCCCATAGGCAAATCAGCCTTGGTGCCTGTGGCCGTGGAGGCCGGGTTCAGTTACCACCACGCACACGAAGATTACGTGATGCTGACCCTGATGCTGGTGGAGCACTCTTTCATCCCGCCCTACGCCACTCATTACATCGGGGCCGGCGGCGTGGTGTTGAATGACAGCAACGAACTGCTGGTGGTGCGGGAGAAGTACGGTTTCAGGGGGAGGCCGCCAACGTTGAAGCTGCCGGGGGGCGCGCTGCGGCAAGGAGAGCATCTTATAGAGGCGGTAGAGCGAGAGGTGCTGGAAGAGACCGGTGTCCATTCCCGCTTCGAGTCGGTGGTCTGCTTCCGGCACTGGCACGGCTACCGTTACGGCAAGTCTGACATTTACTTCGTCTGCCGGTTGAGGCCGCTGAGCAGCGAGATAACCATGCAGACCGAGGAAATCCAGGAATGCCTGTGGATGCCCGTGGGTGAGTTCCTGGAGGAAGAGACGGTCAGCGAGTTCAACAAGTGGATTGTCAGGGCCGGCTTGGCAAGCCCGGGTATGGTGACCACCGAGGTGCAGGGGTTCCCGGACGGAGACCGGAGGGAGTTTTTGGTGGCAAAGGCTCGGACGAACTAACGGGTAGCCAGGACAAGGGCTCGATGTTTTCGTCAGTAAGGAAGCGTTCTGACGTCGGCTAATCCCGGGTGCGCGACTTGGCACGAGCACGGAGACGCCGTTGCCAATCGGCAGGAGTGAATCCCTGGGCTTCCAGCTCCAGTCGGGTCGCCTCGTCACGGCGGAGACATTCCTCAATATATGCGTCAACCTCTTCCTTGTGGCGCAGGTAGTAGCCAATCACCAAGTACACGTCGCCCAAGGGCAACAGGAAATCCTTGGCGATTTGTTCCGGCTTCCGCGAGCGGTGAATGTAGGCTCCCAGGACAACCTGGAACGAAACCCTCGTACCTGATACGCGTGCGACTCCATGGGCGTCCCATTTAACAGGTAGGGGTTCCGGGGACAAATCCAGATTAGTCATGGGACTTCCTCAATGGTGGGATTTATCTGGAGTCATCTTAGCATCCACCAAGGGTCTTCAAGGTTACTCTTTATTGCCCGCAGGAAATCGGCGGCGGGCGCGCCGTCGACTATGCGGTGGTCGAAGGTCAGGCTGAGGAACATGGTCCTTCCGACTGCAAGCTGCCCGTTGCGCACCACAGGCTTCTCCGCCACGCGTCCCAAGCCCAGGATCGCCACTTGCGGCGGGTTGATTATGGGAGTGAAGCCGTCGACGTCGTAGGTTCCAAGGTTGGTAATGGTAAAAGTGCCGCCCGAGACCTCGTCGGGGGTAGCCAGGCCCTCGCGGGTCTTGCGGGCCAGTTCCCGGGACTCGGCGGCGATATGGTCAAGCCCCTTGGCATCGGCATCCCTTATGACGGCGGTTAGCAGGCCTTCGGTAAGGGACACGGCGACCCCGATGTTGACTTGGTCTATCAACCGGTAACCGTCCTCCTCCTGAACAGCGTTCAGGCGTGGATGCTCCTTCAACGCCCTGGCTGCGGCCTTTACGGCCAAGTGCAGCGGGCTTAGGTTTGCGCGGTCGGCTTGGCGGTTCAGCCCCTCCCTCAAGGTCATGGCGTCGGTCACGTCGGCCTCGGTGGTGAGGGTCACCTGCGCCATGGTTTGCAGGCTTTGCATCATGCGGGTTGCGATGGTGCGGCGCATGCCCTGCAACGGGACGGTCTGAGACGCGGACTGGGCCTGCGTTTCGATGGCCCGCTCCACGTCCGCGATCAGTATCCTCCCGTTTGGACCAGTTCCCTGCACCTCGGCCAGGTCGATGCCGTTCTGCTGGGCCAAGCGGCGGGCAGCAGGGACAACTTGGACGTTAGGGCGGCCCGTTCCGCCGCCGGAGGGAGGCGCAGGCGCGGGCCTTGCGGCAGGTTGAGCGGGCGGGACGGTGACCGCCACGCCTGGGGAAGGCGTCAATGGAGCGGTTTCCGGGCGGGGGACATCCTCACCCGGCTCGGCTATCACCGCAAGCACCGTTCTTATGGGGACCGTGGCTCCCTCGGGGACGAGGATGTGGGCCACGATGCCGGAGGCGATGGACTCCATCTCGGTTTCCAGCTTGGCGGTCTCGACAGCCACCAGCAACTCGCCCTCTTGAATGGTGTCGCCTTCCTGCTTCAACCACTTGACGATGGTGCCTTCGGCCATCTCCATGCCCCACTGGGGCAGCAATACGTTGGTGGCCATGCGGTCCCTCCTCTTTAGTTACCAGTGGCTTTTAACTTTCCGTTTGCAGGTGGCGCAACTGTTCCCGGAGGCGCTCGTTTTCCAGCAAGGCCTCGGCGGTGCGGGCAACGTGTTTGTTCTGCTGCATATCAGGCACGCGCGACGGGTCAGGCAGCGGGTCGGGGTCAGCAGGCCTGTCTGCCGGAGGTGTCTTCGGTGTTTTCAACGGGCGTCGGGTAGTCATCACGGGCCTCGTCAGCCTGGGCAGATTGTACGCCTCTCATAGCTCGTAATTGCGCGAAATGTCAACACGACCCAGAAACCAGTTGCTTGTTCCGCTACTCCAGGGTAGCCTTGGCGGCTTCGGCTATTGTCGCGGCAGTAGGGTAACACAGGGGCTCCAGCGCCGTGCTGAAGGGGATGTGAACATTGGCCGCGCCGAGCCGCTGCACCGGGGCTTGCAACGACCAGAAGCCTTCCATTGCCACCAAGGCGGCGATCTCGCTGGCCGCGCTGCAGGTCTTGTGGGCCATGTCCACGGTGACCAACCGGCCCGTCTTGGACACCGACCCCAGGATGGTCTCCATGTCCAACGGCACCAAGCTGCGAGGGTCGATCACCTCGGCGGAGATGCCTTCCTGGGAAAGGGCTTCGGCGGCCTGCAACGCCAGTCCCACCATGCCGCCGATAGCGACGATGGTGACATCGCTGCCTTCCCGCTTCACGTCGGCAACTCCGAAGGGAATGGTGTACTCCTCTTCCGGCACGTATCCGCGTGCGCCGAGGATGGTCCGGTCCTCACAGAAAATGACCGGGTCGTCCTCGCGGATGGCGGTCTTCATCAGCCCCTTGCCATCATAGGCGTTGCTGGCGAAAACGACCTTGAATCCGGGAATGTGCATGAATATGGGGTAGGAGCGGTCGGAGTGGTGGGCGGCCATGCTGCCGCCGTAGTACATGGACGAACGATAGACAATCGGCAGGTTGACCTGCCCACCGAACATGTAACGCATCTTGGAGGCTTGGCTCACCAGTGAGTCCATAGCCACCCACATGAAGCAGAAAGCGCTTTCGACGATGGGACGCATACCTACAGCCGCCGCGCCCACGGCGGCGCCCATGAAAGCGTTCTCGGAAAGGGGACAGTCCCGCACCCGCTCCATGCCGAACTCGGCAGCCAAACCGGCGGACGCACCGTAGACGCCGGACTGGATGTCCTCTCCCATAATGAACACCCGTTCATCCCGCCGCATTTCCTCGCGCATGGCCTCGTTGAGGGCCTGGGTCAACGTAATTTCTCTGGTCTGGGTTTGAGTCATGATTGACCTCCTCGGAGTTGGCGACTCTTGACCGGATAGCGTAACTACCGCTCACTCCAACGGGATGGGGTTGGCGTACATATCTTCAAAGAGGGCTTCCGGTTCCGGGTAGGGGCTTTGCCGGGCGAACTCAACGGCGTCATCAATCTCGGCCAGGACTTCCGCTTCCATGGCGCCGATCTCTTCCTGGGTGGCGATGCCTTGGGCCAGCAGGCGTTCCTTGTGGATGGCTATGGGGTCGCGCTGCTTCCATTGCTCCACTTCTTCATCGTCACGATAGGGAGCGCGGACGATGCGGCCGAGGCCCAGGGAGTGGTCGTAGTAGCGGTAGGTGCGTCCTTCGATGAGGGACGGGCCTTGACCCGACCTGGCGCGGGCGACGGCCTCGGAGACCGCCTCATACATGGCGATGACATCCTGGCCGTCGACCAGAACGCCAGGGATGTTGTAGGCAGCCGAGCGGTCGGAAATGTTGTCCGAGGCGACCATTTTCTTGAAACTGCTGGATACGGCGTACTGGTTGTTCTCGCACAAGAAGACCACAGGGAGCTTCCAGATGGCGGCGAGGTTGACCGACTCGTGGAACGCGCCCTCGTTGCTGGCGCCGTCGCCGAAGAAGGGCACGGCCACCCGGTCGTTGCCTTGCAGGACGCTGCCGAGGGCCGCACCGACGGCGGTGGGGATTGAGGAACCCAGGATTCCCGACTCGCCCAGGATGCCGACGCTGAAGTCGGCCAAGTGCATCGAGCCGCCCTTGCCTTTGCAGAAGCCGGTGCTCTTGCCCAGTAGCTCTGCCATCGCCTTGTTCACGTCGCCGCCCTTGGCGATGGGATGCCCGTGGGAGCGGTGGTTGCCGGTCATCCAGTCGTCGTCACGCAGCGCCAAGCAAGCGCCGACGGCGACGGCTTCCTCGCCGATGTAGGAGTGGGCCGCGCCGACGATCTCACCCCGCTCGACAAGTTGAATGACCCGCTCCTCGAACAAGCGGATGCGTATCATGCGCCGGAGCATTTCCATCAATAACGTCTTGTCTTCCAGCATGGCACTCTCCTTTTCACCGGCTCGGGACCGGGACTTTGACTGGGATGCAGATACATCCAACCGGAGTTGCGCTGAATGGGGACATTATAGCCTACGCATCGGATACAATACTTCCATTCCACTGCTACCGCAGACCTATAAGGGGCGCCAATTCGATGGATGTATATATAGTCGGCACCACTCCCGGGAAAACGTCCAGCAAAGTACATTACCTGGACCCACAGTACATCTGCCAGTTCGGGCAACAGATCCAAGCCTTGGGTGACGGCGCTTTCCGGACATACCCGGAGTTGTGCGAAGAAGACATCACCCCAATGGGCGGGTTGTGCTGGCTTTGCCGGAAAAATTACCAGAACGTTTTAAGCGGCAGGCCGAAAAGCAGCGGGGTTTAGGGGATTGGGTTATGGAGTACGGGCCTGCTTAGCTTCGCTCATATATCGCCTTTCCCTCTCGCAGCGCCCGGGCCAGGACATTATTGAGCGAGTCCTTCCAATACTCAGCGTCTTCCAGCGTGTATACCAGAACGTCCTTGGGTATACCCAAACCCCAAAGCGCACGGTAGACACGAACTTCCTCACTGCGTTTCGTTCTATCTTCGTCGAACGGCTCCGCTTCCAGGACAATCAGGTCTACGTCAGAATGTTCATGGGCGTCGCCCCTTGCTTGGGAGCCAAACAGGATGATTCGCTCAGGGGCGACTGCCGCCACAATTCTGTCAACTATCTCCTGTAGCAGTTCCTCCGTAACGACAGGCATAGCTTCCTACTTCCCGCAACGCTAGGACGTGAAGATGTCCAGTGGCAAGAACGCCGATACCAGGAAGTTGGGCACGTCTACTATCTGGCTCAGCTTCAGGTCCACGGCGACGCTGCAAATGCAGTAGGCCTGTTCCCTGGACCAGCCCCGCTCCATGAGCAGGTCGATCATGTTGAGAAGGGCGTTACGGGCGGCCAGCGTAGCGTTTTCAGACTCGTTGACTCCATCGGCGATGCACATGCCGGTGGTTGCCAGGAAGCGGCGGGGCGCCGCCATTTCCGGGCTGGTGAAGTATTCGTCGCGCTCGAACATGGGGCCGCCGATGTTCCGCCTAGCGGCCTCTCCCTTGCGTACCTGGAAGCTGACGTGGAGGGTGCAGTCCATTTCAATGGCGGTGCCGCAGCACTCGGAGTCGCCTTGGGCGAAGTGGGCGTCGCCCGCGGAGAATAGAGCGCCCTCGGTATAGACCGGCAGAAGCAGGCGAGTCCCGGCGGTAAGCTGCTTGATGTCCACGTTGCCGCCGTGCTCACGGGGCGGCACGGTGCGCAGACCTTCGGAGGCCAGTGGTTCATAAGCGGGCACGGCCCCGCTGGGCTCCGGCCCCAAAACTGCGCCGCCTCTGCGGAGCAACTCGTCCTCCCGTAGCAGTATTTCCTGCCGCAGGGCGCGGGACGGGGCCACCCCGATGGTGCCCATGAATGAGGCACCGGGGACGCGCACGCCGGGGAGGTCGGCTGCCTCGGCGTAATCGCCCTGGATGTCCCAGTGGACCACGTAGGGGTCCAGGTAGACGTCGCGCAGGAACCCGAAGCCGGGGATGATGGTGGTGAAGCCCCAGCTTGCCGGGTCGATTCCCAGGATGTTCACCTCCAGCAGGTCGCCGGGCTCTGCGCCCTGAACGTAGACCGGACCGGTCAGGGGATGTACCAGGTTGAGGTTCACGTTTCGCAGGTCTTCGGCCTTGGAATTGGGAGTGACCTCTCCGTCCAAAGCGTTCCTCGTCTGCATGACAACTTCTTCGCCCGGCTCCGCCTCCACTGCGGGAGGAATGTCGGGGTGCCAACGGTTATGGCCTTTTGTCGGTTCGTCGGCGCAACGTTTCGAATAGTCCAGCTCAATGCTTTTCACGTCATACTCCTTCGTCGGGGAGAATACGATGGGCAGAGGCATTATAGCCCACTCTTGGTAGCGTGGGCAGTGGCGAGGCGCCACTAACGCATTGCACTCCCTAGACACGGCGGGTAGCGGTGGATATGATACTCAACGGAAACATCCCGCACCGTCCGGCGAAGGGCCGAGACCGGGCATGAAGGAGGACATCGTGCCAGGGACAGACTGGGGAAGCATTTACAAAGAACTGGGAGCCATGCCGGTAATCAACGCCACAGGCAGCGTAACCATGCTGGGAGGATCGACTCCCTGGCCTGAAGTCCTGGAGGCGATGGCCCAAGCCAACAGCGCATACATACCCCTGATGGACTTGCAGGAAAAGGCAGGGGACGTCATAGCCAGGATGGCGGATGTTCCGGCGGCGTATATAACATCCGGCGCAGGGTCGGCGTTGACTCTGGCCACTGCCGCCGCTATGGCCGGCGACGACGACGACAAAATACAGCAACTGCCGAACACTGCCGGGATGAAGAACGAGGTTCTCATCCAGACCAGGCAACGTTACTGGTATGACCGCTGTTTGGAGTTGGCGGGGGCCAAGCTGGTGACCTTTGGGTCCGAAGATCAGACCACCGAGGAAGACTTGGAGAAGGCGATCGGGCCGAATACCGCCGCCGTGCACTACTACGCGGTAGAGCAGGAATATGACCCGCAGGCCCTGTCGCTGGAAAAGACCATCGAGATTGCCCACGCCCACGACGTACTGGTGACCGTAGATGCCGCCGGGCAGATTTACCCGCTGGAAAACTTCGGCAAGTACATCCGCATGGGCGCCGACTTCCAGTGCATCGCAGCCAAGTACATGGGCGCGCCCCAGTCGGTCGGCTTGGCGCTGGGGTCCCGGGAGATGATTCGGAGGATCGGCCTGCAAGCCTTCGCCAGCTACGAGGGCCGGCGAGTGCGGGGGGTAGGCCGCCCGCAGAAGGTGGACCGCCAAGAGATAATCGGCGCGGTGGCGGCGACCCGCCGGTGGATGACGATCAACCACGAGGACCGGCTGGCAGACGCGGAGCAGAAGTCCCGCGCCATGCTGGCCCCGCTGGTGGGCATTCCCGGCCTGCAAGCGAACCTGATAGACAACGTCATCGGTCACATGCCCTACGGCGTGAAACTGGAAATTGACGCGGATGTCGCCGGCTTCACTGACCACGACGTTGTGGCACGGCTGAAGGAGGGCGACCCACCCATCTGGACCCGCGTCCGCGACGGTGAGACGGGCATCGAGCTTCACGCCTTCGGGTTGTATGACGGAGAGGCGGAGATTGTGGGTCAAAGCATAGCGGCGTTGTTCAAGAAGTAGCAGCGGTCAAATGGCCTGAGATGTTAGAGTCCCCGGACTTTGATAGAGTCCGGGGACTTATTTTTGTGTCATTAGATTTGGCAAAACGGTCCCCCGGATGGGTTTCGACGGACGAATACCGATGTCTGGTCGAGGGGGCGACAGATGTGACTGCCCGATGGGTGGGTGGACACTCAGCCGCTGTCCGCACTGGGGCCCGGGGCTGGGCGTGGGCGTGGGCGTGGGCGTCTAATTCGGCCTTTTGTTTGTCCTATCCGCCAAACCGTCACACCACCCTGGGCGTCAAGGGCGGCAAGCGCACCCCCATCAGGCCGCCAGTACAATTCGGCCACTGAGTCCCCCACATCCTCGGCCCCTATCGGACCGCCTTTTCCATTTCTCTGCAGCGACCACACAACCACGGCGCCATCTCGGCCCCCGGATGCTAAGCGCATCGCGCCGGGAGCGAAGGCAAGCGTCGTTACGGGTTGAACATGAAACTTCAGAACGCCGGGCCGCGTTCCTTCGGGACCCTTTCCCCGGAAGCTCCAGACCGTCACCGCCTCCCCACCGCCGGTGGCCAAAAGGGTGCCGGTGTCATCGAAAGCCAGGGCCGACGGCTTGCCAGGATATCCGAACATCTCGGAGTCCTGCTCCGTTGAGCGACGCCAGAAATGCACCGAGTTGTCCTGGCTGCCGCAGGCTACGACACCCCCGCCGGAGCTCAGCACCATCGACACCAAAGATCCCTGCCACTCCAGCTTCTGGCGAAGCTCGCCGGTGGCTGCCTCGAAGAACGTCACTCGACCGTAACAGGCCGTTGCCAATTCCCTTACGCTTGACCAGGCGATCGCGCTGACGGTGCTGGGATGATCATCAGACCGCCAAACCTCCGCACCATCGGCGTCATACATGTAAACCTGCCGGGAGCAGGAGGCCGCCAACCGTTGGCCGTCCGGAGACCACGCCAGGTTTTCCACCCAAGCACTTCCGACTTCGATAGCCCGACTTACCTGACCTTCGGCGGCGCTCCATATTAAGACCCGTCCATCCTGGCCGGCCGTGGCGAACGCGCCTCCGTTTGGGTGAATTGCGACCGAGAGCACGCCACCGTCATGAACCCCGCGCCGCGCCCAAGCAGCCGCACCAGCCTTGCCGTCGAATGCGTAGACACCACCCTCGGTATCACCGACCACCAGCGCCTCGCCACGCAGGCTCCAACCACCGGCGATAGCGTAGTCGCCAACCGCCGCAGACCAGCCCTGGCAAAGAACGCCCATCGGGCCGCCGACATCTAAATCAGACATGCTTCGAATCCCTCCCGCATGCTCTGTCCATCGAGGTTGCGGCCGATGAAGACGAGCTGATTGCGGCGGGGCGCGTCCCCCCATTCGCGGTCCGGCTGGCCGTCAAAGAGCATGTGAACCCCCTGGAAGACAAAGCGGCGGGACTCCCCCGCGACGCTGATGAAGCCCTTCATTCGGAAGATGTCCACCCCGCGCTCCCGGAGCAGTTGGCCAAGCCAGGCGTTGAGCTTTTCGGGATCGGCGTCACCATCTATCTCTATCGAGATAGACCCCACCTCGTCGTCGTGCTCGTGCTGGGCGACCCAGGTTCGCTCGGCTTCGGCGGGAACCGCCGCTCCCTTGATGCGATGTTTGTCTGTCTCTGTCTCTTCACAGGCAGGCTCGGAGCAAAAGTTGCCCCCCAGTTTGAAAGCCTCTCCATCTGCGTTCCTCAGCTGGAGATCGAACTCCTCCGCGAGGTGCTGGGCGTAGAGGCCAACCCGCACCGGCGTATCGACCCCAAAGAAGAACGACTTGCGTCCTGGGGAATCGAGCCAGAGGTTCACATGCTTTCCGATCGGAATCTCTCCCCCCGGATGAATGGTCTCCGCATCTTCGGCGTACTCCCGTACGCACCACTCCGCACCTTCCCGCAGGGCAACGTCATCCGTGTCCTGATTGGGCACGACGACGAGGGACATCGCCGGATCAGGACCATCGGCGAGGTTGAGTTCGTAGCGGCCGGTATCGAGCGAATAGACTCCCGTCCATTCGAAGGGATACTCCGGCTCGAGGAAGGTGGGACGACGCTCGAGCACCTGGTCCAGGTCGAAGGCAGCGAGGTCGAGTACAGTGTCGACGGGTACGTTTGCCCGCTCGCTGCGCACCACTTGCGCCATTCGGTTCATGCCTCGGAGTCGAGCTTCCAGACTGTCGAGGGCCTCGCCGTTGACGAGGTCCGTCTTGTTGAGCACGAGGACGTCCGCGAAAGCGATTTGCTCCGTGCTTTCGTCGCTTCGGCCGAGCTGCTGATCAATGTGGGCTGCATCGACGAGCGTGACGATCCCGTCAAGGGCGTATTCAGCGCGAAGCTCGTCGTCCATGAAGAATGTCTGAGCGACCGGACCGGGATCGGCGAGCCCCGTGGTTTCCACCAACACATAGTCGAATTTGTCGCGGCGCTTATTGAGATTGTTGAGCACCCGGATCAGGTCTCCGCGCACCGTGCAGCAGATGCAACCGTTGGACATCTCGAAGACCTCCTCGTCAGCGTTGATGACAAGGGCCTGATCGATACCGACCTCTCCATACTCGTTCTCGATCACGGCAATGCGCTTGCCGTGCTCCTCGGTCAAGATACGGTTGAGCAGGGTCGTCTTGCCGGAGCCAAGGAAGCCGGTGAGGATGGTGACAGGTACTTTGCGCTGCGTGTTCATATAGAATCCTCCTTCAGGTTTTATTGAGATAGGTTTACTCTCCCCTGGTGAACAGGGAGCAGCCCGGCAATTGCATTGAACAGGGTGCTCTTACCGGCTCCGCAGGGTCCGATGCCGACCACCAGGGTACCTGCGCCCACATCGAAGGTAACCTTGCTCAGGGCCATGTACCCGTCCAGTTCCACCTTGCTGACTCAGGATTCTGTTGAGCATGGTCGTCTTGCCGGAACCAGCGAGATGCTGGCGTCGTTGCAGTTGGAGGGCCGAGTTCATTTCAAGGCCTCCACTATCCGTTCCACGTTGGTCCGCACCATGCCAAGGTATGTGTCCGCGCCGCTACCCTCTACTCCCATGGAGCCGGAATAGAGCTGGACCAGTTCCGCTCCGGTTTCACTAGCCACGGTCCGCGCCAGTCGTTCACTGACGGTGGTCTCTCCGAACACGGCCGGTACGTCGTGTTCCCGAACCACCTCAATCAGTTCCACTAAGTGGTCCGCCGAAGGTTCCAAGTCCGTAGACAGAGACGGTATAACCAGGCCGACGACCTCAAATCCGTAGGCCATCGCCAGGTAGGAGAGGCTGTCGTGAGAGGTGACCAGCAGCCGGCGTTCCGGCGGCACCATCGCAACCTGCTCCTGGATCCAGGCGTGCAGCTCGTCCAGTTCCTCCCGGTAGGCGGCGGCGTTGAGGTAGTAGGTGTCCGCGTTTCCCGGGTTCAGGATTGAAAGCTGGGCGGCTATTTCGTTTACGGCAATCTTCACCCTGACTGGATCGAACCAGAAATGGGGGTCCAAGGTCCCGTGGGCGTGTTCGTCATGGCCGTGTTCGTCATCGCTATGTTCGTCATGGCCGCCGGCCTCGCCACCCAAGATTCCGACGAAAGCGATCTTGGTGGGAGACCCGGATACGTCCCAGTGCTCCACCACTTCCAAGTCGTGAGCATCAAGCTGGTACACTGTGCCGCCCACCGAGTCGGTTACAAACACCGCGCCGGGGGCCGTGGTCACGTGAGGGCGGGCCCAGAAGCCGGTCTCTACGGGAGTGTCCAGGAAGCCCGATGCGGACGCCAGCAGGTCCAGGTCGTGGGCCTCGTACATCCGCAACTCGCCGTCGCTCATGACCACGAACAGGGCTTCCCCATCGTGGCTGAAGGCGACCTGAATGGGTCGCAACTCATCGCTGGCAGGGATTAGTTGCTCCATTTCGCCTTCCTCGGGTTCCACCACATACAACCCCACCTCGGAACCCAGGGCGAAAAAGTGGTCCAACCCAGGGTAACCCCATACCGAGGAAAGCCGGGTCTCCGCCAGAGACTCGTCCGGGATGGAGATGAATGAGTGGCTGTATTCGCCTTCGTGGGCTTCCAGGGCGAGTACCCCGCCGACGCAGCCAAACATGGCGATGTGGCCGTTGCTGGCGTCGCCGTGGAGTTCGGCACAACCCTCCGCGCTGTACAGGATGTTGCCATCCAGATCGCGGATGTCGGCGCCGATAGGGCGCCTGGCGTCGGGGTTGGCCGGGTAATCCGGATGCTTGATGCTGGTGGCGAACAGGTCATCTTCCAGCGGCACCGCTGCTCCGTGCTGAGGCCCTACGTTGAAGCGAGGAGGAACGTAGTCATTGCCCTCTTCCTCCAGTTCATGCTCGTTAATCAGCACCACGTCGCCCGAGCCGTCGTAGAAGATCACAGCCCATTCTGGCCCCACGTACAGGTGTACGGGGCGGTCCCCCGCCAGGTCGATCTCCATTTGCTGCGTCGGTGTTTCCACCAAGTCAAAGTGATCTCCATGGGGTTCCATAAATATGCCGCCGTCAAACAGATGGACGGTGTTAGCGTCAGAGGAAACGGCGATCGCATAGCGGCCATTTCTGGTGGGATAAATCCGGCCAGCCCGGGACCCCAGATCGAAACGGTCCTGGTCCACTTCTCCGGTCTCCAAGTCTATGACGGAAAGCATCCCCGCCTCACCATCGCCTACGAGCAAACGCCCCATCATCGTCGGTTCGCCGTGGTCCTCGTCTGTCATCAGCCCGTCATGGTCATCCCCGTGGTGGCCATGCAGGTCCGGCCCGGAAAACTCAATGGGGTCAACCAATTCGCCAAGGGCGATTGATCTGGAGTCATCTGCACTGGCATTGTGCAACAGGTCATACAGCCATTTGTCCTCCAGGCTCAGGCCAACGGTAAACACTAGCTCCGCATCCGAGACCTTGGCCACATCTCGAGCTCCCGGCGAGAAGGAGTGCGGGTCTTGACCGGGTGGCAGCAAGGCAAAGACCTCTGCATGGTCTCCACCCACGATTCCGGCCCAGTCACCCACAAAGTTGGTAGAAGTGACCACCTTGACGGGCGAGTTGGAGAGTGAGGACCCAGCAACGCCCGCGCCAGTAGATGTGGTTCCTAGACGCGCAGCCTCCTGGGTTGGCTGGGAATCGGCGAGCGCAACGGCGACTGCCGCGGTCGGCGTTGGCCCTTCTGTAGCCTGCGTGTCCTGGTCATTCGAGCAGGCAGCAATGAAAGCGCCAAAAAATACGACAAGACCCATAGCTAACGCTTGGACCAGACGGCCAAAATTTATATTGCGACCTTGTATCAATAACACCCCGATACCTCCATTCATGATTAAGATTTGAACTTGATGTGGAGCTTACTGTCGCCCAGGTTTTAACTGATACGCTGTATCAGTATGTAACAAACGACAACAGGGTCCCAGTCGGTTGGAACAAACTCCTACTTACCCCTGTGGGAGGGGCAATAGCCGCAGACCACGTACAACTCGATACGGTGGTCGATGAGCTCTCCTGGAATTTCAGCGCTAATTGCGCTGATCAACCGTTCAACTGCGGCGGCCCTGAATTCCTCCACTGCGCCGCATTGTATGCACACTGAGTGGTGATGGTGATGACCAACTTGGCAGAGGCTGTACACTTGAGATCCGTCTATCATGGCAAGCTTGCAGACCACCCCCGCCTCAAGAAGCAGCTTGGTGGTGCGGTATACCGTCGCCCTGCCCACCGAAGGCAGCTCTTCACTGAGTTCCTCCACTGTAAAGCCGTCGTGCTTCTGCTCTATGAGTTTGGCTATCGCTTTCCTGGGAGCAGTGGCTCTATAGCCCAGCCCCTCTAGCACCGCCATCAGGTTTGTGTGTGGAATCACAAAACCTCTTATTGATAGTATGTCTCAATACCGCCCATCAAGAACTGCGGCATATTTTTTGTGGGTGAGACAATGTATCACTTTGAAATTGGCTTGTCAAACACAGGCTACCGCCGTTTCCATCTCTCAAGCTTGGGGGAGGTAGCTACCGGTTACCGGGCGGGCTTGGCACGGCAGGACGGTGGCGATAGCCAAGGTGTCGCCGTCAAGGGACATGAACTCCACCACCAATGCTTCTCCGCCTGGGTGAACATGCACAACGACGCCCACGTCCCCCGGCTTCAGTCCAGTGCCATCATCTCCAGGAACTTCCGTCGTAAGCACAATCTGCTGATGTTCCTCAAACATCTTCACCCCCTGCGCGGATGGGCGGTAGTGCGTTGCCTCTTATGACTTGTCCCGCAACGCCCGCAGCACCTTCTCTGCGGTTATGGGCAGGTCGGTGATTCTTACGCCTATGGCGTCGTAGACGGCGTTGGCTATGGCGCCGGCGAGGGGGACGTTGCTGCTTTCGCCTATGCCCTTGCTCTGGAAGGGGGCCGGGCCGGGAGCGGACTCTAGCAGGACGGTGTCAAGCCGAGGTATGTCGGGCATGGTGGGGATTTTGTAGTCGCCGAGGCTGAGGGTGGAGATGTGGCCGTCTTCCACTTCCAATTCTTCCATCAGGGCGTAGCCCAAGGCTTGGATTACGCCGCCGTCGATCTGGCCCTGATGGGTCAGCGGGTTTAGCACGGTGCCGACGTCGTGGGCGGTGACGATGCGGGTTACGTTGACTTGGCCTGTCTCCGGGTCCACTTCTACTTCGGCGACTTGGGCGCAGTAGGACGTGATCTCCGGTGAGGACGAGGCGTGGGTCATTTCCCCGGCGAGCGGCTCCGAGGAATCCGATACAACCCTGGCGGCAACGTCGCGCACGGGAATGGTCTCGCCGGTGGGCGCGTTGATGGTGAAGCTGCCCTTCTCCAGCGTGACGCGGTCCTCGGTGGTCTCGTACATCTCGGCGGCCCGGCTGATCAGGGTCTGACGCAACACGGTTGCCGCTCCCAAGGCGGCTTGGCCGTTGGTGTAGGTGACCCTGGTGCCCCCGGAGCCGGAGTCGTAGGGCACTGCGTCGGTGTCTTCCACCACCATGCGGACATCTTCCACCGGGATAGTCAGTTCCTCGGCCACCAACTGGCGCAGGATGGTGTGGGCGCCGGTGCCGGTGTCGAACAGGGACATGAAGAGGTCAACTTTGCCCTCATCGTCCATGACCACCCTGGCGGCGGACTCGCCGGTGCCGGTGGGCTGGTCGGATATAGCGATGCCACGTCCGGTAAAGGGCTTGGTTTTGGGACTTTCCCAACCGGCGGCTGAGGCCGCTTGGCGGAGAGTTTCCTCGGCCCGGATGTCCTGTAGATGCTCACCGACAGGGGTCTCGTCGCCGTCCCGCAGCACGTTCCGCATCCTGAGATCCAAGGGGTCGATCCCCAACTCTTGAGCGATCATGTCCATGTGGGACTCGACGGCGAACATGACTTGGGGCTTGCCGGGGGCGCGCATGTGGCCGCAGGGGACGTTGTTGGTGTAGACCATGTAGCTGGTGATATCGACGTTGGGGATGTTGTAGGCCCCGCCGGCGTGGTCTGCGCCTCGTATGTAGACGCGGGGTTTGAAAGCCCCGTAAGCGCCGCTGTTGAACACCACCGTCGCTTGGCGGGCTTGGAGTCGCCCGTCCTTGTTTACACCGGTCTTCAATGTAATGGTTGCCGGATGGCGCGGGTTGGCCGCCATAAGTTCCTGGATGTAGTTCATCACCATCTTGACGGGACGGCCCGCGTGAAGGGCGAGGTAGTAGCAGAGGGGCACGTCCATGAAGGAACCCTTCCCGCCGAAGTCTCCGCCGATGTTGCAGGGGTAGACGGTGATGTCCTGCTTGGAAATACCGCAAGCCTCGGCCACCTGTTCCCTCAACATGAATGGGCCCTTGTTGTTGGCCCATATCTCGGCCCGTCCTGAATCGTCGACCCGCACCACGCAGGCATGAGGTTCGATGTAGGCTTGGTGCATCAATTGGGCGTTGAAGGTGTGTTCGAATATCAGGTCCGACTGGCGGAAACCCTGTTCCACGTCGCCCTTGGTCCAGTGGTTCTCCGCGAAGACGTTGTTGACCTGTGAGACAGGATAGGGCAGCCCCGGGTAAGTCGCCATGTCGGGGTGCAGCGTAGGGGATTCAGTCTCCATGGCATCTTGCGGGTCGAACACGGCGGGAAGTTCCTCGTACTCGACATCTATGAGCAGCAGGGCCTCATCCGCCGCCTCCTGGGTGTCGGCGGCCACCGCCGCCACCTTTTCGCCAACGAACCGAACGCGGTCCCTGGCCATCACCGGGCAGTCCCGCAACAGCCTGCCCACGTTGCTGTCCAGAATATCGGCGCCAGTGATGACGGCGTGTACGCCCGGCACGGCCTTCGCTTTGGAGGTGTCGATGCTTATGATGCGGGCGTGGGGGAATGGGCTGCGCAACACTTTGCCCCAGAGCATTCCGGGAAGGACGACGTCAGCCGGGTAGACAGCCAGCCCCGATACCTTGTCGGGACCTTCACCCCGCGCCACCGATGTACCAACTACCGAGTAAGTCGTAGTCATGCTGCACTCCTGAGAAATGGGTCGCTTAGGCTATGATATGTGCCGAGACTCGCCATCGTCAAAGTTACTCGCCAAATCATTCCAGGCGCCGCGCCGCACGGAAGGTAAGGGCCATCAACACGGCCCCGCACAATGCGGCGGCGCCGACGGTGGTGACCGCGTCGGCAGGGTTCCACAGGTGGACCATAGAACTGATAATAAGCGTCCCCAAAGGCGCCAGGCCGTGTTCCAACTGGTACAGGCTGGTCACCCTGCCCCGCATATCGTCAGTGACTATGGACTGTACCAGGATACCGTTCGAGACTCGGAAGACGTACTGGCAAAAGCCCATTCCCGCCAACAGGGCGAACGAAACCATAAGCCACTGGGACTGGGAAAAGAGCACCACAAAAACGCAGCCTCCGATGAGGCCGGCAAAGCTGACCACTCCCTTACGCAGCACAAATCCCACCACGGCAATGATCACGGCGGCGCAAACACCCCCGACGCCGATACCCGCGGCCAACATGCCGCCTGCGTCCGCCTGCCGCCCCAACACGTCTGAAGTGAACACCGGCAGCAGGAAAGTGACCGGTTGGAAGATGAAGTTGGGGATGAACGCCAGCACTATCAACTGGACTATCGTCTTGTCCCGCCAAACGTACCGGACGCCATCCACCAAGCTGGTGAACGCCGACGAATGGTGGCCGGAACTGCCGCCGCGGTACGGGAGACGGGCCGGAAGCAACGAGAGCACGATTCCAAGGTAGGCCATAGCTTCCAGGAAGAAATTCCACTTGAACCCTAAGGTCGCTATCAGCACCCCGCCGACCGCGGGGGCCAGGATGCGGGTAGCGGGATAGACCATCCCGTTCAAGGCCAGGGCGCTGGTGAGACCGTGCCTCGGCACGGTGTTGACCACCATGGCTTGGCGCACGGGTTGGATGACGGCGTGGCCTATGCCGGCCAACGCCATGTAGATAAACGGGTGCCACCAGCGGAGCGGGCCGGACACCGGGTCGGAATCCAGGTCAGTAGACAGCACCATCAAGGCAAACAGCGCGGCTATCACCGCCATTACCGTTTGGGAAACCATTACCAGTTTTCGCCGGTCCATCCGGTCGGCCAGCACACCGGCCCAGGGGCCGATGAGCAATACTGGAAGGGTCCGGATACCGACAACCGTCCCGGTAAGAAGGGCGTTGCCCTCGGTGAGGTGGAGCACCAACCAGCCGACGGTGAGCATTTGCAGCCATTGGACGCTTTGGGCAGCGAAGTTACCGGCCCAGATGAGCCGAAAGTCCCGATAGCCCCTGATTACCTGAAGGCTGGTCAGGGGCCGCTGGGTATGCTCCGCGTTGGACGTTTCCGGGAGTGGTGGTTGGTGCATAAGTCAGTCCGGGTCAAACATACAACAGCGGGGAGGGCCTTCTCATAAAGGCTCTCCCCGCTTGTGCGGTCGCTGGATCATAGCCGAGGACGCGAGATTGTATCGCGCAAGCCCGGCAAGTGTTAGAAACTATCTCAAACCAGACTGGTTTTGCTGGCATCCACTTGTCGATGGCTGAAGCCTATGGATTCCCGCCTTCGCGGGAATGACGGGTCGGGTTCTGAGCTGAGTTTGTAATAGCCTCTTAAGGCGGTCCAGCCAGATAATCCCACCTACCCCTTGAGGTGCTGGTCGAACCAGGCAGTGGCCTTGGCCCAAGCGTCCCTGGCGGCTTCGGGCCGGTAGCTGGACCTGGCATTGCAGTTGAAGCCGTGCCCGCAGCCGGGGTACTGGTGGAACTCGTGGACCTTGTTGTGCTTGGTCAATTCCGCAGATATCTGGTCCACGTCGGCGGGTGTGGGGTTGGCGTCATCCTCCCCGAACAAGCCAAGGATGGGAGAACTTATCCCGGAGGTCTGGTCGAAGGGGGACGGGCCGTCTCCCAGGGAATTCATGATCCGGCCACCATAGTAGACCACCGTAGCCTTGATGTCGGACACGTTGCAGGCGGCCAAGTAGGACACCCTGCCGCCGAAGCAGAACCCGACGATGCCGATGCGGTCGCTTTGGACGAAAGGTTGCGACTTCAAGTAGTTGGCCGCCGCTTGAACGTCGGCGACGATGCCGGCATCGGTGCACTGGCTCATCCTGGAAACCGCGGTCTCCATTTCTTCGTGCAGGCCCATCAACATGCTGCCCTGCCGGTGGAACATGGCCGGGGCCAAGCCCACGTAACCCATAGCGGGCAGGCGGTCGGTCATATACTGGATGTGAGAGTTCACTCCCCAGATTTCCTGGATTACTATGACCGCCGGCCGCGGCTCATCGGACCCCTCCGGCCTGGTCAGGTAACCCTCCATAGTCTCGCCGGATACATCTATGTCTACCCAACTTCCTGGCATGAACTACCTCCTTGTTGAACGTAGTAATGCGGCGCCAGTGCGCGCCAAGCGGCCATATTTTAACACGGTGGCAGCGGGCAGGGTGTCGGGTTATAAAGTTAGGGGACTATCCCCGTTTCCACGGGGACAAGCTTTACCGTCATTGCCGTGAAAACGGGAATCCACGTCACCGTGACATACGGCAACTTCCCCGTGGCAAGACTACATGGATTCCCGCCTGCGCGGGAATGACGAGGGAAGGAGCGGGAATGACGAGAGAACGAAAAGAACCCGGGTCGCAAGCGGTGAAGCTCAGGTCTGGGCGGCGGACCGGGCTTCCGGCGGCAGGGCGTCTTCCCAGTGGGGCGTCAATACGTGGGACGTGCGCGGCAGGACAAGCACCGAGAGAAGGCCCACCAAGCTGAACCCGATGGATGCGTACACGATGCTGAGGAAATTCCCCGTGATGTCCCACAGGAACCCGCCCACCAACGGGCCGAGACCCATGCCGACCCCGTTGCCGAACATCTGCCATCCGTAGACGGTGCCGATGGGCGCACTGCCGTAATATTGGCGGTTAATGATCGGGAACAGCGGGACTTCGCCGCCCAAGCCCAAGCCAAACAGAACAGCAAACAGGTAGAAGGACCACGGGTCCTGGGAGAATACCAGAAGGAGCGGCGGCAAAACGTGCAGGGCGAAACACGCCACCATGATGATCTTGGCCCCCACTATGTCCGCCACCACAGGCACCAGGAACCGCGCCGAAGTGCTGACGGCGTGCATCGTGATAAAGGCACCGATGGCCAGCGCCTTGGATATGCCCTGGTCCTCGATCATGGCGATAAGAAAAACTATGAATACGTTGTGACCCATGCACCCCCAGAAGTGGATGCCTATCAGGTTCCAGAACGCGCCGGTGCGTTGCGCTTGACGGAAGAAGACGGAGGACCTCTGTTTCGCCGTCGCATCTGTTTGCGGACGTCTTATGGGTTCGGTTTCGGGAGCGCCAAAGGGCCGCATTCCTATGGCCGCCGGCTCGTTGTAAAAAGGGCGTATCAATAGAAGGAGGACCACTCCGCCGATAATTCCCGGGACCCAGAAGGTACCCATAAGCCCGTAGTTGGCGAAAAGGAACGCCATCAACGGAATGAACATCACTATGCCAAAGCTCTGGATGAACTGGAGGCCGCCCATCGCCAGGCCCAAGTGAGTCCTGAACCACCCACTCGTCCCGGATACGAGAGGCACTTGGAAGATGGACATTACGATGCCCAGGATGATGCCGAAGTAGAGGTAAAACTGCCACAGTTGGGTCATGGTGCCGGTCAGCATCATGCCGGCGATGAAGAGCAACGCTCCCAGGAACATGGTGCGGCGGACGCCGTAGCGGTCGCAGGCCCAGCCAACCGCCGGACCGGCGAACCCGGACAGGAACCATTGAAGGCTGAAGGCAAATCCTACGGCGGCGTAGCTCCATCCCATGCCGTCGGGGTCGTGCAGGTGGGGCACCAGAACGGAGGCGGAGAAGCGGATGGAGCCGCTGGTCATCCACATCAACCCGGCCAGGACGACGATAATCCAGCCGTAGTGGATACGGCGGGTCCCAACGGTCATGTGCGCCGGCCTGAGATCGACCTTGAGCATTCCCTTCTCCGTCTGATGGCGGCCCCATTGTACGCCGAATGCCACCGGCGCTCAATGCGGCTTGGGCGATGCTATCAAGGTCTTTTACTCAGTTCGTATCGGGGGTTGGCGGGACCGTCGGGATGGGCAGCGAGCAACAGGTGGACTAACGCCGAGGCCATGACCGCTTCGATGGCCTCGAAGACTCCTCATCTTGCGCCTTCGCCCTTCTGACGGTACGCCTGTTCAGGCTTTGAAAGCCTTGGAACCGGTCGACGCCGACGGCATGGACGCCAGACGGCGTAGCGATCCTCCGCCGGTCCCCAGCAGGTGTCAGTAAGGTTGCCTCCCTTGGTCTCGGAGGCGCGTTGGCGCAAGGAAACAATTTCTCTGACGAGAAACTCTTCGCCTGCCCTGAAGCAGGCGGGTTGATAACGAGGGCAGCGGCCAATGGTCATGCGAGGACCTGGCGGGCGCTGCTTATGGGCAATAGCCTTTTATGCCCCGGCTGTTCCGGCGCGGGGCGCCCCTACCAAGGGCGGGCGGGACGCCCGCGCTCCGGTCGGCGCAGGGCATCTTCATCATTCCGGTGCGAGACCGGATGATGGTTACCTGATAGTCATCGCCACGGCGGGCGCGAAAGGCCCGCCGGGCGGGTTTTGGTACGCCACCTGTTGCTCTTGTGCCTTTTCCCTGGAACCGGGCAACTACGAGGGTTGCCCCTGCGTGTGTCCTCTCCTCAGCAAGGAGAGGAGAATATGCAGTTTGTTGCCTCCTTGGGTAGTTTGGAGCGGGCCCGCTTGCTGTGTGTTGTACGCTACGGGGCGGCAGTCCTACGTGTCAACGAGAAACTATCAGTAGACGGGGTGATTTTTCGTCTGAATCAGGATTTTCAGGATTGAAGGATTAGCAGGATTCTGCCCGGCGGCGGTTGGAAACTGGTCCGGCACTGCCGGAGCGTCAACGGGGCTTTCGACAAGCTCAGGACGAACGGAGGGAACCTGTCCTGACGGAGAATGAAAAGGTCCTGCTCCGTTGCATTTTGTCTTCGTCCGCCCGAGTAAGCTGGTGTAACATGGAATATGGCTTTTCAAGATGCCAGCGGGGTTTGGTCCAATGGACGTAGTAACGGGGGCCTTCGGGTATACGGGGAAGTACATTACGCGGCGTCTCCTGGATATGGGGGGTGAGGTAAAGACCCTTACGGGCCACCCGGACCGGACCGACCCTTTTGGGGGAAAGGTCAAAGCGGAGCCTTTCAACTTTGACAATCCGGCGGAGCTGACCAAGCAACTTTCGGGCGTTTCGACGGTGTACAACACCTACTGGGTGCGGTTCGACCGGGGCGATGTGACCTTTGACTCGGCGGTAGAGAGTATCAAGACCCTCGTTCGCGCAGCGCAAAAGGCGGGGGTCAAACGGCTTGTTCACGTAAGCATCAGCAACCCGTCGTCGGATTCTCCGTTGCCCTACTTTCGCGGCAAGGGGTTGGTGGAAGAAGCGATCTTGGCTTCGGGACTGTCCTACGCCATTCTGAGGCCGACGGTGGTGTTCGGCGTGGAAGACATTCTGATAAACAACATCGGCTGGCTGGTGCGGAAATTCCCTCTCTTCGTTGTACCCGGCAAGGGCGACTACCGGATGCAACCAATCTTCGTGGAAGACTTGGCCGAGTTGGCTGTAGAGGCGGGCCAGAGCAGGGAAGACCGAATCCTGGATGCCGCCGGACCGGAGCTTTACACGTTCGACGAACTGGTGAGGTTGATCGCCCGCGCAACCGGGAGCCGGGCCGGGATAATTCACGCTCCCCCAATGCTGGCCTTATTGCTGTCCCGCGTGGTGGGCCGAGTGATCGGCGACGTGGTGCTGACCAAAGAAGAGGTCCAAGGGTTGATGGCAGGGTTGCTGGTGTCCTCGTCTCCGCCGCTGGGCAAGACGTCGTTTCGCGCATGGATGAACGAGAACGGGCATCTGATAGGACGCAGCTACACTTCGGAGTTGCGCCGCCATTACCCGCGGTAACCTCGGCGGTTTCCGGGTCGGGTCAACCCATTCCCTGCCAAACCACAGGCTAAAGTTGGAGGCCTTGAATAAATACATGGCAATCGGAAACATCGGGTGGCTGTATGGCAGGCACGTGTTACGCCTATTCCCAGTCGCCTCTGCACTTCTTACGTTAACTATGGTAGCCCTCATCGGGTGCGGACAAGGCGCGGCTCCGCCAACACTTCCGCCCGCAACCGCGACTCCCACCGTTGCTCCAACAGAGACGCCCCCTCCTATCGACCCACAGGCGACTTCGGACGTGACGGCCCTGGGGCTGATTGCCTTCACGTCCGACCGCGACGGCAACTCGGAAATTTACGCGGCGGACGCAAACGGCGACAGACTGAGCCGGCTTACAAACAACGAGGCCAGCGACTGGGGCCCGGCTTGGTCGCCGGACGGCAAGCGGTTGGTGTTTACGTCTGACCGCCAAGGCAATCATGAGGTCTTCGTGATTGACGCAGACAGCACCGACGCGATCAATTTGTCCCGCGACCCGGGCCAGGACAGCGACCCGGCTTGGTCGCCGGACGGCGAGACAATCGCCTTTAAGTCGGAAGGTGACGGAGGCTCGAGGCTTTTCCTGATGCACTCCAGCGGTCTGGACAAAAGGAGCCTTGACGATGACGGCGACGGGGAAAACGCCACGCCCGCTTGGTCGCCCGATGGGACAAAAATCGCTTTCACGTCCCACCAGGACGGCTTGGACGTAGCGGTCATGGACTCCGACGGGAGCAACGAGACCGTGCTGACCACGGACCAAGCCGACGACGCAGGGCCGGCGTGGTCGCCCGATGGAACGAAGGTAGTGTTCCATTCTTTTCGGGACGGCAACGCCGAGATATACGTGATGAACGCCGACGGCTCCGGTCAAACGCGGGTGACAGACAATCCAGCGGAAGACAGGTGGCCGTCGTGGTCGAGGGACGGTTCGATGATAGCCTTCGAATCGGACCGCAGCGGAGAACGGGAAGTGTACGTCATAAGGCCCGACGGCACGGACTTGCGGCGGGTGACAACCAAGGGAGGCTACGCTCCCGCTTGGTCGCCGGTACCCACGCCTGGGAAAGTCACACTGTACTTGGTACAGTCGGAGGAAGGAGCGCATCGCCTGTCGCCCTCGCCAGACAGCCCCGGGGGGCTGGCCATTGTTCAAGTACCTTTGTTATTCAACGTTCCGGTGAAAGACCGGGGGCATTTACGCAAATTCCTGTGGGGCGAATTTTCCCTTGTATTCTCCGGCACGGGAATCTCGGGTTCCTGGCCCTTTACAGACTGGGCGCGGCTGGTGATGCAACTGAACGGCCCGATGGACGACGTGGAATACTACCGGTGCGCCGCTTTCAGAATCAACGGCGAGGAGGCCGGGAGTTCCTGCGGAGAGGCGTTCGACAGCCATAAATTAGTGACCGGAGGCTATGAGGCAACGGCGGGGCTGCCCGCTCCCTTGGTGGTAGACGCCAACGATTTACTGGAGGTTTCCATTGTGATGGGGACAGTGCATCCGCCCGGAGGGAAAGTAATACCAAACCTGGTTTTCGGCGGCGACGTGCCGTTGAAGACCAGCTTTATCGAGATCGGCGTCAGCCGGGAGTAGCGGCGGCGGTCACATAGAGGTGGTGTGGGCCTGAGGGTAGTAGATATAATTAAACGACACCTACTGAAAGAGCAAAAGCATGGGAAGTTTCAACGTTACCATGGGTGTAGGCCACATTGACGGCGGCGACTTGACCGAGGTTTCGGCAATGGTCGACACCGGCGCGGCCCACTCCATCCTCCCGGCTTCTTTATTAGCCTACCTCAATGTCCAACCTCGGAGGCAGGACCGTTATGTCCTCGCAGACGGGAGTGAGAAAGAGTACGGCTACGGGGTTGCGCGTATAGCTATTGATAACGAGGAGTGGCCTTGTCCCGTTATCTTCGGAGACGAAGACGTATACCTGTTGGGCGCAACCACACTGGAGATATTTGGCTTGATGGTGGACCCAGTAGGCGAACGGTTGCTGCCCCGGATTTACCGGGCGCGGCCGATTTAGCCTGCTATGGCATTGTCTCCAGTGTCCCTGGATTCCCGTCTGCGCGGGAATGACGGATGGACCTATTGGGCCATGCATAAAGCATGAAAATGCCTATTTTCACAATAATGACGGACAGGGGAGAATGACTGACGGCTGCCTGTGGCTGTATTCCTCATAAACGCTGTCAGGATTGACGCGGTCAGAGGGTGCGCCTAGACTCGGTAGCAACCAGAAGACGACCAAGTCTTACCGGAAAAAGGAGAGGAATATGGATTTCGGCATGTTTACCGACTTCCACGTTCGCCAAGGCATGACCCAAGCGGAGGCTTTCGAAGAGTCCTTCAGCCAGATTGACCGGGCCGAGCAGATGGGCGTGGACTCGGTGTGGCTGGCGGAGCACCACTTCAGCCCGGAGCGGTCGGTACTGGCCTCGCCGCTGGTCATCGCCAGCGCCATCGCCGCCCGAACCAGCAAAATACGAATCGGGCTGGCGGTGCAGGTGCTCCCATTGACCAACCCTCTGCGGGTCGCCGAGGAGGCCGCCACAGTGGACCATATCAGCAAGGGCCGGTTCGAGTTCGGCATCGGTCGGAGCGGGCTGACCAAGTACTACGAGGGGTACAACGTGCTTTACTCCGAGAGCCGCAGCCGCTTCCTGGAGTCATTGGAAGTGATAATGCGGGCTTGGCAGGGCGGGCCATTCTCCTACGACGGCGAGTTCTACTCCTACCAGGACGTGCAGGTGGTGCCCCAACCGTTGCAGCAACCCCATCCGCCAACCCGCGTCGCCGCGGCATCAGCCGACACCTACACGCAAATCGGCAGGCTGGGGCATCCCATCTTCATCAGCGCCAACACGCCGATACCCCAGTTGCAGGAACGGTTGGCCGACTACCGGGCGTGCCGACAGGAGGCTGGCCATGAGGGGCCGGGGGAAGTGGTGCTGCGGATACCCGCCTACTTGGCGGAAACCACCGAGGCGGCCCGCTCCGAACCCCAGTCCAGCACCATGCACGCCATAACCTACGCTGCGACGGAGTTAATCAAGACAGCGGCCAGCGAAGAAGGGGCGGAACGGCTGAGACAAATGGCCCAGACTCCCTACGAGGAAGTGCTGCGGCAGCGCGTCATGTACGGCACTCCGGAGGAAGTGACCGAGAGGCTTCAAGCGTACTTGGACGAGTTGGATATTTCCGGGGTGGTGCTGGAGATGAACTACGGCGGCCAAGTGCCCGACGACCGGGTGATGAACTCGGTGCGGTTGTTGACCGAGAAGGTCATCCCCAACTTCAGGTAGGACGTTTCGGAAACGTCCCTACGGGACCTGGTCGTACTGTGGTCCGTCAGCCGCCGATGAAGCGGCTGACAAAGATAGCGACGAATAATGCGCCGCCAATAGCAATGTTGGCATAGAGCAACCGGTCAATGCGCCTGTTAGTTTCTCGCAACCCTTCATCCGAGCGCCGGTTCGTTTCCTGCAACCCCTCGTCCAGGCGCCGGTTCGCTTCCTGCAACCCTTCATCCAAGCGGCGGTTCGTTTCTTCCAGACCTGCCTTGATTTCCCGCTGGCCTTCCAAGAGAGCGGCGGTAGCGCCTTCGAGCCTCCCTATTGCGCGCCATACCTCAGCAGCGTCAATTTGATTACCGGTTTCAGCGTCGGTGGTCATTCGTTCCTCTTACAAGCGGCGGTCCCAGCGTTCTTCTCCAGTGTTGGATGCCTTGACAGGGTTTGACCGCTACCGCACTGGTCCGCCCATGGGGGACCTGGGACTGGTGGAGGAAAGGAACTGGCCATAACCGGGCTTCTGGTCCAGTTCTCCGTCGGGGTTCAGCAATACCTTGCCCCGCAACAGGGTCATCCACGGCCTGCCTTTCACCTCCCAGCCTTCGAACAGGCTATATCCGGCATTGCTCTGGTGGTCTTTGGCGGTGATGATGCGATCGCCTTGGGGGTCTATTATCAGGATGTCGGCGTCGGATCCAACCTGTATCACACCCTTGCGGGGATAGAGACCGAAGATCCTGGCCGGGTTTTCGGACATGATCCTGGCCAGCCACCATATGGGCAAGCCCCGCTTCACCACGCCCTCGCTGTACATCAAAGAGACTATGGTCTCTACGCCGGGAGAACCGAAGGGCACAGAGGCACCCTCGGGGGTTACGAAAATGTTGTCCCACCCGATTTGCTTCAACTCCCAGGGGTGAGGGGAGTGGTCGCTGGCGACTATGGAGGTGTAGCCCTGCTCCAGCCCCCGCCACAGGGCGTCCCTATCGGGGCCGTCTTCGGCGCGCAGAGGCGGCCCGATCTTGGCCAGGGGTCCCACCTTGGCCATTTCGGCATCGGAGAGCAGCAGGTATTGAGGGCAAGTCTCGGTCCACACCAGTTGGCCGGTGGCTTGGGCCTGCTTGATGCGCTCCAGTCCCAGTTGGGTACTCAGGTGCACCACGTAGGTGGGACAGTTGGTGGCGGCGCCCATACGGATGGCGCGGTTGATGGCCTCTTCCTCGGCCCAGTCGGGACAGGCCTCCGGAAAGTGGGTGGGGTGGACGTGCCCTTCACCCAGGAGCTTGTTCTCCAGATATTCAATGATATTGCCGCTTTCGCAGTGGAGTTGCAGCACGCCGTTGCCGGCGGAGACATGCTCCATGGCGCTGCAAATGAAGTCGTCGTCGCACATCCGGTTGGGCCGCTTCTTGTAAGTCATGAACATCTTGTAAGACTTGACGCCCATTTCCAAGGCTTGGGGCAGGTCTTTGAGGATGTAGGGGCGGTTCTGCAGGATGAAGTGGAACCCGAAGTCCACCAGCGCCGACGTGGCGATCTCCTCCTTGGTACGGTTGATGGCCTGCGGGAGGGTCTCCTCTTTCTCCACGTCGTAGGAGCCGAAGGGGATCAAAGTAGTCAGGCCCGCACGGGCAGCGGCCAACGAGCCAAGCTCGTAGTCGTCGTGGCCGTCCAGGTGCACGTGGGCGTCAATCAGGCCGGGGAGAACAAACTTGCCGGTGGCGTCGATGTAATTGTCGGCCGGGGGCAGCAGCCCCTCCGGCCCCAGCGCGACGATCTTTTCTCCGGAAATAGCGATGGCGCTCTCAAAGGCCTGGGTCGATGTAACCACCTGCCCGCCGTGGATAATGGTGTCCACTCTGGCGTCCGCCATATCATGCCTCCGTAGACCGGTTGATTACGGCGCACCGTTGCCTAGTTTCGGTACGGTGGTCCGTCAAGGATGGAGCGTAAGCGAGTGTAAATAAGGGTAGTACCACTGTCAACGGCGGTAATTGCAAACTTGGCTGGGCTTGGCTATGGCAATAACTTACAAACCTTAACTTGCTGGTGCATCATGCTCTCAGGTATCAATTTGCTCCGAAGTCTCGCACGAGGCCGGAAATCCAGTCCGTTCCCTCGGGATACTTCTGCAAGTCCAGCACAAACTCCTGACCCCGCCCAACACTGCGGAGGTAGGCGTACCGGTTGTCGCACCGCCAGCGCCGACAATTAGAGTGGTAGGTCAGGGGAGTCTTGTCACCGTCAGGATAGAACCAGCGCGGAAGCCGCCATTGGGACACTGAACCTCCCGGCTCAGTTAAAACTAACCGCTCATCAACCCTCGGGAACACTCCCGCTCCGGGCACTGTCAAGCCGTCGCCCAGGTCCAACCGACGGGTCGCCACGTATAGCGTGTTGCTTGGGTCATCATACCAACCGAATTGACTGTGATATCTGGCCCAATCGAACTTCTTGTCATCCCTTATCTTGTCCACCTTGCAAACTTGTTCAATCTGGAGCCACCCCCAGAGGATGTGCTGTTTCGGCGCGCTCCTTACAAAGCTCCAACCATCTTGAGTCCTCTCTACCCTTTGGAAGAGGCCGAAGAACAAGAACACATCTCCAGCCCTAACGCGCTGATTTTCCAAATGGCCTTCCGCAATGCCCACCTGCCCGAACAGGCCACGCCATCCATCATGCCGGGGAATGGCATCCGAGCGGATATCAGGGTCCAGGTTTGCGAGACTCCACGCGTCAAAGCGCCTACTGGTGAGATCTTTGACTACCTGCCCGATACTGATGTTGCCGTGATGCAGGTCGGCATAGTGAATCGGTTCCTCATAATCGTAACCGGGAACTGGTAACGAATAAATCGTGTCATCGGGAAAGATGGGGCTGGGACAGCCTCCCGCCTTGCTGTCAAACCCTTTCCTACTGAGAATCAATTTCCTTGGCTTCATGTTCCCTCGTCAGGCTGGGCGCTGGAACCCCGAAGTACTGGGATTCTCTGCATTCAAAATGTCGCCCACTAGAATCGGATATCGTCATCCCGTTTCCGAGATTCGAGTTTGCAATCTTCTTGACGCTACCCGGCATTGTGGTGGCCGCCCGTCCGTTCTTGTAGTAATGTGTAGACGTTTCCCGCCTGCGCGGGAATGACGGGAAGACAACGGGAGAAGAGCCGGAATGAAACGATACCTCAGCCTCGCGTTGCTGATTGTAGCGGCGGCCTTGGTCTCATTCAACAGTGGCGACGTGGCTCGCGCCCAAACGGGGACCGGGTGCTACGGGGACGGGGTGAAAACGGGGCGGATTATCATTGGCACGCCAATGAACGATACCATCAATTGCAGTAAATCGAGCGAGGACCTGATCATGATCGGATTGGGCGGCAACGACTGGCTGATTGGCGGAGCGGGATCCGACGTGATGTACGGCGGCGACGGCGACGACATAGTGCTGGGCCGGGCTGGCAACGACTTCCTGAAGGGCGGCGACGGCACCGACCTGGTGACCGGCGGCTACGGCAACGACATACTGAGAGGAGAAGGCGGCGACGATTGGGTGTTCGGATCGACCGGGGATGATGTGCTGTACGGGGGCGACGGCAAAGACCTGATGGTGGGCGGGCACGGAATGGACCTGTGCGACGGCCAGGGCGGGGACGAGGACGTGGCGACCCGTTCCTGCGAGGCAAGGAAAAACGTGCCTTAGGGTGGAGACCACCATCGTGATTGTCTGAATCAGGATTTACCTGATTTGAGGATGGGCAGGATGGACACCTTTAATCCCGTTCATCCATCAATCTTGAAAATCCTGATTCAGACGGTTGCTCCTATCGGGGGACTATTGGCAGGGTTATGTGGGACGGGTGCCGGGCGTCGTGCAGGACAGTCTGAAGGGCCGGCTTGAGTTCGGACTCTCCGGCAATGACCGTGCCGGTGTTGGGGTTGCGGTCGAACCGGGGGAAGTTGCTGCTGGAGATTTCCACCCGGATGCGGTGGCCAGCCTTGAAGACGTTGCTGGTGGCCCACAGGTCGATGGTGTAGCAGTAGGCCTTCCCCGGCTCTACGAAAGATGCGGCAACGGCGGAGTCGCGGTACCTGGCCCGGATAATGCCGTCGGTCAGGTTGCGGGCGCACCCATCCTCGCACACGTCCACCAGCTTGGCGGTGAAGTCGGTGTCGGTGGCCGACGTAGCCGCCCACAGGGTTACGGTGACCGGCCCGGTGACCTCAATGTCTCTCTGCAACGGCGGCGTAGAATAGACCAGCACGTCCTCGCGCTTCTCGATGTCGTTCTGGTCGAAAGCTCCATTGGCAGCAAAGTAGGGGTTGCAGCAGAGCTGGCCGCCCCGCGTGGGAACAGGGTCGGACGGATTGTAAAGGAACACGTCGGGCGGCTCGTCACCGGGAGCTTCAATGCTGAGGGAGCCATTGCCGTGGAGTGAATTGGCTTTGCCTTGGCTGTGGAGGTAGTAGTTGGTGTTTTGGGCACGGGCCAGTGGCCATTCCTGCTCTTCCCGCCAGACGTTGTCGCCCATGACGAAAATCCGCACCGGCGCCTCTTCCAACATGCCGTCGTCGACGCCTTTCAACCAGTGGTCGAACCACCGCAAATGGATGCGGTCCATATCGATAGCCATGGCGTCGGCGGCAAGGCCAAAGTAGTGCTCTCCCGCCACGCTGCCGCCGCGAGAGCTGTGCTGCCACGGGCCGATGACCAGCTTTTGACCCCGCTTGGCGTCATCCCCGTTGCCGTTCTTCCGCATTCCCAGGAAGTTTCGGATGGTGCCGCCGAGGAAAATGTCGTACCAGCCCCCTATGTTCAACGCGGGGACGTTGATTTGCGGGTGATGGTCCTCGATGCACAACTTCTTCCAGTAGTCGTCGTATTCGGGATGGGCCAGCCAATCGTAGAAATAGTCAGCCAGGCCGTCCTTCAGATGCGGGAAGTCCTTGAGAGGATGGGAGCGGAAGGCCTCCTCCATGCCGTCAACTGCTTGCACAAGCCCGCCCCGCTTGTCCGCCGCGTCGGGTCTCGTCGAGGAGATATTCTGAAGGTTGGCCAGTGTCAGTTGGACCATGGTCCAAGAGACGTTGAAGCCAAGCTCGAAGGCTCCGCCCTGGTAGGTCCATCCCTCGTGGTAGTTGGAGGCGGTGACGTTGGGAATGATGGTGGTCAAGTGCGGCGGCTTGGACAGGGCCGCCAGCCATTGAGTGGCGCCCACGTAGGAGGCGCCGTACATTCCGACCTTTCCGGTAGACCAAGGCTGGGCCGCGGCCCACTCGACGGTGTCGTAGCCGTCGTTTATCTCGTCCCGGAAGCAGTAAAACTCCCCCTCGGAGGCATAACGCCCCCGGGTGTCCTGGATCATCACGGCGTACCCGTTGCGGGCGGACTTCAACGGATCCAACGAGGTCATGGACAAGGGAGTACCCTTGTCGTAAGGAGTGCGCTGGAGCAATACCGGGAAAGGTCCAGGTCCCTCGGGGCGGTAAATGTCGGCGTACAGGGTAATACCGTCCCGCATGGGTACGGCGACGTTGGACTGCACTGTGATGGCGGTTGATTCAGGCATGGCCGGCCTCCATTTACTCAAATGTGGCGTTGGATGCGAACGATGGGGCCGCTCTATTGGCCCAACCTTGGGATGGACAACAGGCGGCCCCACATGATGCAGATAGCTGGTTTATAGATTCCCGCCTTCGCGGGAATGACGAGGCGGCCTCTCATTTTGTGACGAGGCGGCGCCTCATTTTGTTTGGACGGCGGGATGCGAAACCGGCTACGCGCCGGTGACCCAACCTGTCTGCGATATGTCCAGCACCACGCCGTCGGGGCCGGACCACTTCATTTCGAAGTTGCGCGGCGCGCCGGGGGCTATCATGTCCAGTCCCTCCCTGGTGGTGATCGCCTCGCCGTTGACCTTTTCCAGCTTCTCGCAAGCCTCGTCCAGGTCGTCCACCAGGAAACCGATGTGGTGGATGCCGTTGTAGTTGTTGCCGTTGGGCCCCACGTCGGCGTCCTTGTCGGAATGTTTCCAGTTGAGTATGGCCAGGTTGATGTAGCCGTCGGAGAGGAATACCGCTCCGTTGTCGCTGCGGCGCACCTCTTCCATCTCAAATGCTTCCTTGTAGAAGGCCGCCACCTGCTCGGGGTTTTCGGTGGTCAACGCTATGTGCCGAATCTTTGCCATGACTATCTCCTGGATTCCGGCTCAAGGCCGGAATGACGTTTTGGGGCGAGCCGGGATAACGTTGTTGGGGCCGGTTATACGTTGGTGTAGTGCTTGAGCGCGGCGGCGATTTCCGGGCTGGGGAACTGCTCACCGTTGCGTACCTTGACGGAGTCGGTGTAGATTTCCAGCCGGTTGCCGTCGGGGTCGTTGAAGTAGAAGGACCTGCTGCCGCTGCCGAGGACGCCGCCGCCGCCTTCCGGCCCGTGAATCAGGGGGCCGCTGACCATTTCGATTCCGTGGGAGTGGAGGTGCGCCAAGGCGTTCAGGTACGCCTCACGGTCCTCCACCATGAAGGCTATCTGCTGGATCAACCGCTCGCCACCCTGGTTGGCGGTGACGTCCACCGTGGACGGGGCCTCGGAAATGACGATGTCGTGGTGGTTTTCACCGAACCGCAGGAACGCCGTTTGCCGCCCGTCTTCAGCCTTGCGCAGGTTGGTCACCAAGCAACCCATTACCTCGGTATAGAACTTGAACGACCTGTCAAAGTCCGACACCAGAATGCCCAAATGGCCGACGCCGTTGATTTGAATACCCATGCTGCTCTACCTCCCTTTTTGAATGGAAATCAGACCGTAAGATAAACCGTCAAGCGGGCAAGTCAAGACTCAGCCAAATTTTCAGCATCCTCGATATATATGTTGGTCTCCCGAATGCGCCGCTCCATATCCGGGGTCGGCGGCAACCCAAGGTAGAAACAATCGCCATGAAGTCGGGTCTGCCTGGAATAGTATCGCCCAACCAGCTCCTCCACCCTCCGGTCCTCGGTAACAATGGCATCCAACATCCGGCTGGTTTCAGGTGTTTTCAGAGGCTCTTCCCCAGTCCTGGTGAGGATTAAGGCGTTTGTGGCCCTCAATGTAGCACACCAAGCCTTTTCCGCCGCATCCCGGACATCGCCGGCCTCCATCCGCTCGATGGCGGACTGGTAAAGCTGCCGAGCGTCATCGAATATTTCCCGGGCCGGGGCGGTCATTGCCATTATTGCATTCCTCACGAATGAGTCTTGGGCGGAGATACTACTCGTCCACCAACCGGCCGCTGGCGTGGAAGTCTGCGGTAGCCAAGTCAGCAAACCGGTCGGGAAGGAACGCCTCAATATCCTCTGGCACCTTGACGCAGCCGCCCATGACGTAATCAGCGATTACCCGCCCGGTGATGGGACCCAAATGGATGCCCTTGGTGGTGTGCCCGGTGGCAAGGACAACACCTTCCATTCCGGGGACCGGGCCGATGATGGGCATCCGGTCGGGGCTCAAAGGGCGCGACCCGGCCAATTGGTGCACTAGCTCCGCCGATTCCAAGGCCGGGAAAATGTCCACGGCTCGTTGCAGCAGTTCCAGCTTGGCGCCCTCGGTGGGGACGCGGTCGAACTCTTCTCCCCAGAAGAGTTCTTCCTGGTCGTAGTCACGCCCGCCGGTGCTGCCCACGCTCAACAGGCCGTCCAAGCGGCTTATCATGTGGCCGCGCTTGGGGGAACTGATGAGCACCGGCAGGGGCGGGCCGTCGTAACGGAGCATAAGACGCTCGCCCTTCAACGGACGGACGGGGACGGGGAAACGCAGGTCCTCGCTGAAGGCCGACGCCCAAGCGCCCGCCGCCAGCACCACCACGTCGCAATACGCTTCGCCCGATGCGGTGCGCACACCCGTCACCTTGGAGCCGTCTGTCAGGAGGCCGGTCACTTCGCGGAGGTGTATTTCCGCCCCCAACCGCTCGGCGGCCTGGGCCAGCGCCAGGGTGAGCCGGTAGCTGTCCAACTGGGCAGACTCGTCCTCGTAAACTGCGCCCTGAATCCGGTTGGTGAGCCGGGGTTCGATGGCGTGGACTTCGTCCGAGTCGATCCAGCGCATGGAGACATGGGGTTGCTGCCAGGTCATCAAGTCCTTGATGAGCCTTTCTTCCTCGTCGTCCAAGGCCAGTCTCAAAGAGGGACGCTGCTGGAAGAGCAGGTCAGCCCCGGTCGCCGCCTCCAGGTCCTTCACCAAGGGAGGGAACTCACGGTAGGCGTTCAGAGCGAACTGAAACGACGGTCCTTCGGTGAACTCGGCTCCCAGCAGGCTGAGGGAGCCGGTGGCGTGGGCCGAGGCGCCGCTGCCTATGGCCTCTTTATCGAAAAGCCTCACCTGGGCGCCGCTGCGCGCCAAGTAGTAGGCCGCCGAGCAGCCTATAATGCCTCCGCCCACCACTATCACGTTGACCGAATCAGCCATCAAAAGACCCCGGAGAGAAGTGGGTCAAATTATCGGCGGCACCTTTGAGGCTGTCAACCGGAATAACTTGGCCGGTTTCTCCTTAGCTGCCCCTGTTCCTGCGCTCCAGTTCCTCTTCCAGTTCACGAACCCTGGCTTCGGCTGTGTCGGCGCGGTTCTCTGCCCTGATCCTCGCTTCCCGTTCGGCGAGGCGGCCTTCCCGTTCGGCGAGGCGGCCTTCCCGTTCGGCAAGACGGCCTTCCCGTTCGGCAAGACGGCCTTCCCGTTCGGCGAGGCGGCCTTCCCGTTCCTGGTCAAAGCTGGGGACCTCCTCGTTGGTTTCCGGGTCGAACCACTTGAGTTGGCCCTCGTCCCACCGGAGCAGGATGTTCAGGACGGCGCTGTAGCCCTGAAGGGCCCCGTCCACGGTTTCCGTGACGGCGATGGGCTCATACCGGCCCTCCACCAGCCGGTCCCCAGCGAGTCTGGTCCCATGGAAGGCGCCTGTTTCGTCAAAGCGCCAGTACTCGGGGATGCCCAGGGCGGCGTAGTCGTCCCGCTTGGGACCGGTGTCCGTCTCCGCCGTGCTCTCCGAGGCGACCTCCAAGACGAAGTCGGGCGGCTTGCCTTGTTCCGAGATGATGTAGCCGTTGCTGGCTGCATAGTCCTCCGGGCTTACGTTGAAGGCGATGAGGAGGTCAGGTATCCTGGCCCGGGCCCGGTTGTCTTGGGGGGATGCGATTATCCACCGGTCGTATTCGACCAGGGTGGTCGCGGGGTTGCCGAAGTGGAGGGCCAAGGCCCGGTGGCTGGCATACTTGTAGACATGGTCGTAGGCGGTCATCTCGTCCGGTTCTCTTGGCGGCGGGTCCGGCAGTCTGAACCTTGCCGCGGTCTGGATGACGTTTTCAGTGGTCATCTCGCATTTGCTCCCTGGGTTGGGTGGTCTGCCTTCTTCCGAGACAGCGGTCAGGTTGCTCAATTCGTGCCCGCTTCCCGACAGTTACAGGCTACGGGGGGTTATCCGGCGTGTCAACGGGGAGATGTCAGAGACAGGGGGCGTTTTATCGTTTATGGGAGAAACCTTTGCACAAGCCCCGGCCGCAGGAAGCACGCAGATGGTTTATACAGAATGCGGGCGTTGCTGCGATTACACGCGCTAAGGGTTTTCGATATGACTCATGCAACGGCGCTCTGCTACACTGGTGGCCGGCGCAGGACGCCTACGCACTACTTACAGGGAGAAGAGGTCAGATGGTTGAAATCAGGCCGAACCGGGCCAAGGAAAAGCTGCAACGCAACGAGTTGGTAACCACCATATCAGGGCTCCAATCGAGCGACATTATCGACTTCCTGGGGCCCATTGGGTTTGACGCTGCGTGGATTGAGGGGGAGCACGGGGGCGTGACCTGGGAACAATTGGGGGATATGACAAGGGCCGCAGACCTGTGGGGGATGACGCCCATCACCAGGGTGGCGGCCAACGAGGCGTCCCTCATTACGCGCACGCTGGACCGGGGTTCCATGGGGATAGTGGTGCCCCACGTAAACACCAGGGCCGCCGCGGAACACGCTGCGCGCTGCACCAAGTACGCCCCGCTGGGAGAGCGGGGAATGTTCGGCGGCCGCCAGTCGTTCGGCGTGGGCGATTACTTCCACCGGGCCAACGACCAGACCATGCTGATTGTGCTGCTGGAAGAGGTCGAGGCTCTGCGGAACCTGGACGAGATCCTGCAGGTGGACAACATCGACGTGTTCTTCGTCGCCCCGTCGGACTTGGCCCAGACCATGGGGCACATCGGCAACACCGGGCACCCGGATGTGCAATCGGCCATTGACGACGCGATCAGCCGGATTCTCGCCGCAGGCCGAACGGCGGGGACGCTGGTCAACGACGACAACGTGGCTTCCTACGCGGAGAAGGGGGTCAGGTTCGTCATGACGTCCTGGAACGCTTGGGTGGCGCGAGGGGCCAGCCAGTTCCTGAGGAAAGCTTCGGCTTCGCCCAGATAGTCCATTCTCTTGCCAGGAGTTGACACACTCCATTGGAATGAAAACGTGGAATGAAAACGCTCCGGCTGGGACCGAAAGCCGGAGCGATTGTATTGGCCGTATGCACGTTTGGACTGCTAAGGCGGGCGAACAAAGACCGCTTTACCCTCGGCATTGTGGGTATGACCGGCCAAAGCGTCCAACATTCGTTGATTCGACTCGTCAATCTTATCCAGGATTTCCTGCCGCGTGTTCGATATTTCTTGACGGGTGTTCGATATTTCCCGTCTATTTTCCCGTACCTCGTCCCGCAACGACTCAACCTTGCTATCGAGTTGCCCAAGCCAGAATATTCCGCTGATCATGGCTATAACCAGAATTATCGCGGATGCGAAGTATGGCGCAAGACGATTTGAAACTTCCATTCCCACATATCTCCAAGAAGGCGCCATGCACAATCACAGACTATAGTATGTAGCAAATAAATGTCAACGAGCTTTCCGCCGGGGCCGTTGGAAAGGCCATTCTCAGTGGGAAACGTTGAAATGAGAGAGACGGTCCTCACTCTCTCCCGCGGGGCTAGGGCATTCCCGGGGATTCGCCGGAAGGAGGCGAGCCCTCGGCGTCGGATTTAAGGGGCAGCAAAAGCAGCCCTCCCAACACGAACAGGCCGGTACAGGCCATCAACAGCGCGGAGTAGCCAGATGCGTCCTGGGCACGGTTGAGAAGGTCTACCCCGGGTCCCAAGAGCTTGGCCAAGGCAGTGCCGCCGATGGTCGACAAGTTGACCAACCCCATGTGGAGGGCCTCTTTCCCCGATGTGCCCATCTCGTTGGCCAAAGCCCAATTGGAGCTAAGCAAAGCGCCCACGGAAAAGCCGATGACGGTGGCGATTGCCAGCACTTCGGTAGTGGTGTCGGCATACAGCATCAACAGCGTGCCGGTTGCCGCACCGGCAGCCCCGGCAATAATGGCCGGCTTGTACCCGATACGGTCGGATAGCAACCCTACCAAGTATGCGCCGACGGCTACCGCTCCGCCCACGACCAGTATCATGTCGCCAAAGTCGTGGACAGGGGACTCCAATCCAACCTTATCACGAAGGAAGAACAGTCCGTAGGTCTGAAAGATGGCGATGGCGGTGACCATCAACAGCCTGGACGTGACGAACAGCTTGAGCTGGGGATGCAACCCGGCCCCTGGGGAGGCCTGCCGCCGCCGCTGAGGACGGGACTGGAAGGTCAAGACGGTCCAGGAGGTGATGCCGGTGGCCACGATGAGGTTTATCCCCAGCACCGCCAGCGTAATCCACAGCCACTCTATCGCGTTGCCGAAGTCGTACCATCCCATGAACAGGGAGGCAATCTTGATGAAGGCCAAGCCGCCGATGGCATCGGCAAGGATTTTGAAAGCCGACGCGACACCGGTGCGCGAGGGCGGCACCAAGTCCTGGATGAGCGCTTGGTAGGGCCCGTAGGCAACGTTAACGGCGGCTTGAACGAAAAGCCAGACAGCGAAGAGGACCCAGTAAATGGGCGCCAATCCAATACCGACCATCCCGACGCTGACCAAGCTGCACCCCGCAATCAGGTACGGGACGCGGCGGCCAAGAAAAGTCCTGGTGCGGTCGCTCAGCCGTCCTACAAAGACCTGGACACACCCGCCCACCATCAACCCGGAAAGGCCCAAAGCCGCCAGAAAGGTGTTCTTCAGGGCTTCAGGAGCAAGCACCAAGACCAGCACGGGCAAGACCACCGTGTCAATGGCCAAGTAGAACCCGCTCATTCCAACGCCGAAGGCGTTAAGCCTCAACAGCGTCAGGCTGGTCCAGTTGCGCTCCGCTGCTAATGACATATTTAGTCAGCTATGATACAACACAATCTGTTGGGCTGGCCCTTTTATGATAATACGGAGACCAGCGGTAACGGTCGCCAAATTACGCGGAGTTACGCCCGTTTTGAAAATCTGCTCACTCTTGCCCAGCGGCACCGAAATCCTCTACGCGCTCGACCTTGGCGATCAACTGATCGGGGTCAGCGATCTGTGCGATTACCCTCCGGCGGCGCGGGAAAAGCCGGTGGTCTCCCGCAGCCGGATCGACGTGGCGTCGTCTTCCAGCGAAGAGGTAGAGGAGCAGATGCGCCGGATCCTCGACGCGGGAGAAAGCCCCTATGAGCTGGACCTGGAATGGATCTGGAGCGAGTCTCCCGACGTGGTGCTGACGCAGGACCTGTGTTACTTTTGCGAAATAGACGCATCCACAGTCAATGAAGCGGTGCATCTCCTGCCCGCCCAGCCTCAAGTCGTAGTGCTGCGCCCGAGGACGCTGGACGAGATACTTGACACCATCATGGAGATAGGCAGGGTCTGCAAAGCACAAGAAAGGGCAGAGGAGTTGACGGCAGAATTGCGAGGCCGCATGGGAGAGGTCCGGCGCGTTACGGGTGGGTTGAAAGACAGGCCAAAGGTCTTCTCACTTGAGGGTATCAACCCCATCGCAATTGGAGGGCATTGGATACCTGATCTGCTGGAAATGGCCGGAGGAAGCCAGGGGCCGTTCCCGCCCGGCTCGCCGGCGTGCCGTCCCGATTGGGAGACCATCAGGGACTATGCCCCGGAAAAATTGTTCATAGACCTGTGCTCTTCGGACTTGAACCGGGGCCTGCGTGAGGTGCCCTGGCTTGCGGGGCTTGACGGGTGGTGGGAAGTCCCGGCCGTCCAGGCTGGCGAAGTGTACTTGATGGACCACGTGTACTTCAGCAACCCGGGGCCGAGGGTAATAGATGGGCTGGAGATACTGGCCCAGTTGATCAATCCCGACCGTTTCGAAGGGCACATACCCGCGGGCACAGTCCTCAAATTCGATCCAACGACGGGCGAAGGTTTCCCGCCCGGCGACATATCCCGGTGCTTCAAGCCTTTTCCAACGCCGGGGGCGCGATGTACCCGTGGATTCTTGCCTTCGCGGGAATGACGATTGGGTTCAGGAATTAAACCGCCTAAATCGCAACACGGCCGATGGGTAGTCTACGGCCCTGCCATTGGCGCGGCTTTAACAGAATGCTTATAATAGGGAAAACTTCCAGGGAAGAGTAGAGAGTTGGTTTCCAAAGACGACTTCAGGTTTGCCATGTCCCATTTCGCCACCGGAGTCACGGTGATCACCACAATTGATGATGAAGGCCGGCCCCACGCCATGACGGCCAACTCCTTCACGTCAGTCTGCTTGGAGCCACCGGTGGTATTGGTGTGCGTCGCCCACGGGACGAACACCTACAAATTCCTGGACAAGGACCGCCGGTTCGGGGTGAACATCCTGCGACAGGAACAGCAGGATCTGGGCGCCTACTTTGCAAAACGCCCGGAAGACAGGAAAGGCGACGTTGACTACAGCTACGGCGCCGGCGAAGTTGGGCCCGCTACTCTGGACGAGAGCATGGTCTTCTTCGGTTGCCAAGTGATCGGGGCCCATGTGTATGGGGACCACACGATCTACTTGGGAGAAGTGAAGGAGATCAAGCAGAACGATCCGGGCGACCCGCTCATGTTCTACCGGAGCCGGTGGTACAACCCCTCCACAGGCTGATACCCGAACACATCAAGCCGCAGGCGCTTACTTCAAGACAGACAGAAATCGCTCTATCTGTTCGTTGACTTGGCGGTATTTTTCCAACTGCACGTAGTGACTGCCGCCCGGTATGATCTCTTTCCTCGCCCCCTTGATCTTATCGGTCAAATAGTCCGAGTACTTCACCGGGGTCATCACGTCTTCGCTGCCGCAGAGTATCTGGGTAGGCAATGAAATGCCGTTGACTTCCTGCATGATGTCGAACTGGTCACATGCCTTGAAGTCGTTCAGTTCCACTTCAGGCCCCACCTCACCGGCCCTTTTCAGAAGCACGTCGTAAATGTCTTGGCCTACGCCCTTGTAGTACCCTTTCTGGGCTTCTATCCAATCGGCGTTGTCCTCACCCGGATTGGCGCAAAGGTCCATGTAATCGGGATGGACGCGCAGCCTGGCGCCGGTGCCTATAAGTATGATGCCCTTCAATTCGTCCGGGTAGCGCAAGGCGTAAAGCTGGGTGATGGCTCCGCCCATGGAGTGGCCGCAGAGTACGATGTCCTTGTACCGGCGCGCGGTGTTGAACCCCCGTACCCACTCCACATATCCTTCGATCGAGGTACAGGGCTTTCCAAAGGGATGTCCGGGAAGGTCGATTGCCTTAGAGTTACGGAAGTGCCTCAATTGATAGTAGAAGGACAAGCTCGAACCACCAGCGCCGTGAACGAAGACCAGTTTCATACACTCCTCGCTAAGTTGCTTTTCCCAGCGTACCGCGCAACCATGATAATGTACCTTGGATAATATTCGCTGCACATTCTAGAAGCAATCAAGGGTTAAATCAATAGAGCGAATTACCCTCGAGAACCAGCGGACGGTCCGTGGAAGGCCTGCTTGCCACGCCGCGGCGCACGACACCGATTTACTTGCCTTCCGACAATGGAAGTTGGGCGCCGTTAGATGAACCGTTGCTGGAATGCCGTCCGTTTGACGATGCCTCGGCTCTTGTGTGCAAGCCTTCCTGGAAACAGGCGATTGACACCACATGATCGTCGGCCTCACGGTCTCGCCACACAATTACACCCTGGGCGTCGCGTCCTGTTACCCTGACGTCCTGCAAAGTTATCCGTACCACCTGGGCCTTGGCGGAGATGATCAGGATTTCCTGTCCGGGAGTATCGGTTACTACGCGGGCAGCAGCGACCGGCCCTGTTTTTTCCGTCACCCTGAATGTCCGGACACCCTGTCCTCCCCTGGAGTGGTGGGGGTAACGGGAAACCACCGTGGACTTGCCGTACCCTCGCTTGCTTACGATGAGCAGATGACTGTTGGGGGGCGTCGGCGCCATAGATACGATTTGGTCGCCATCCAGTAATCGCATTCCCCGGACACCACCTGCCGACCTTGACCTGGGGACCAGATTGTCCACCGGGAACTTGATGGCCTGACCGTTCTCAGACACCATCATTATGTCGGGCGCGTCGCCGACCTGGCTCACCCCGACAAGCTCGTCCCCTTGGTCGAGGTTCATTACGATAAGGCCGGCGCTGCGGATGTTGGAAAGTTCTCCGGTCTTGAGGGCCTTGATCTGGCCCTTGCGGGTGGCCAGCACCAGGAGATAGTCGTCCTTGGGGTTTTCAATGGACAACATCGTTTGAATCTGCTCCCCCCGGGACAGGGGCAGCAGGTTGACCAGCGGGATGCCGCGGGTGGTACGGGAAGATTCGCCGCCAATCTGGAAGGCCCGGAGGGGGTACACCCGCCCTCGGTTGCTGAAGAAGAAGATGGTGTCGTGGGTGTCCACCACCACGAGGTCCAGCAGGGCGTCATCGTCCCGTGTGGTCATTCCACGCACACCTTTGCCCCCCCGGTGCTGGGTGCGGTAGGTCTGGCACGGAGTCCGTTTGATGTACCCCTTCTGGCTCAGAGTAACGACCACGTCCTGGTGAGCAATGAACTGCTCCGCTGTCTGGTCCGCCACCTCTTCGTCGTGGATGACGGTACGCCGGGCGTCGCCGAAGTCCTTCTTCAGCTTCTCGGTCTCTTCTTTTACCACCGCCCGTATCTTCTCTTCGCTGGCGAGCAACGCCTCCAAGTCGGCGATGGTCTTCAACAGGTCCTCGTGCTCTTTTTCCAGCCGTTCCCGCTCCAACGCAGCCAAGCGCCTCAACTGCATGTCCAGAATGGCTTGGGCTTGCACCTGGCTGAGCTGCATCTGCCCCATCAATTCGTTGCGGGCGGTCTCTACGTCGGCGGAGGCCCGGATGATGTTGATGACTTCGTCGATGCGGTCCAAGGCCAGCAACAATCCTTGGACTATGTGGTCGCGGTCCTGCGCCCGCTTGAGCAGGAACTCGGACCGGCGGCGTATCACCTCTTCCCGGTGTTGAATGAAGAGGGAAAGGGCCCGCTTCAACGGCAGCACTTGGGGTTGGCCGTCGACCAACGCCAGCATGATGCTATTGAACGAGCTGCGCAGGGCGGTGTGGCGGAACAGGTTGTTGAGAACGATGTTCGACTGGGCATCCCGGCGCAGTTCGATGACAATGCGCATTCCGTGGCGGTCGGACTCGTCCCGGATATCGGATATCCCGTCTACCCGTTTGTCCCGCACCAGTTGAGCGATTTTCTCCACCAACGTGGCCTTGTTTACTTGGTAGGGCAGCTCGGTGACGATAATCTGTTCCCGACCATTCCGCATTTCTTCGATGGAAGTGGCCGCTTCCATGACTACGCGGCCACGCCCAGTGGTGTAGGTGTCCACGATTCCCGCGGTGCCCCGGATGTTGCCGGCGGTAGGGAAATCGGGGCCGCGCACGAATTGCATCAGGTCCCCGGTGACGCAGTCGGGGTGGTCTATAAGATAACCGATGGCGTCGCAGACTTCGGTCAGGTTATGGGGTGGAATATTAGTAGCCATGCCGACGGCAATTCCCGTTGCGCCGTTGACCAGCATGTTGGGAAGCCGGCCGGGCAGCACCCTGGGCTCTTGAATGGAGTCGTCGAAGTTGGGGTTGAAGTCTACGGTGTTGTAGTCGATGTCCGCCAGCATCTCGTCCGCTATCGGGGCCAGCCGGGCCTCGGTGTAGCGCATGGCTGCCGGCGGGTCGCCGTCAACACTGCCGAAGTTGCCCTGCCCGTCGATCAGCGGGTAACGAAGGGAGAATGGTTGAGCCAACCTGACCAACGTGTCGTAAACGGAGCCTTCCCCGTGGGGATGGAATTTACCCAGGACCTCTCCGGCGATACGGGCGCTTTTACGGTGGGCCGACCCAGGACGTATGCCCATATCGTGCATCGCGTACAGAATCCGGCGTTGGACCGGCTTCAGCCCGTCACGCACATCGGGCAACGCACGGGATACGATGACGCTCATCGCATAGTTGAGGTACGATGTGCGCATCTCCTCTTCAATGTGCACCGGCCTGATATGTTCGGATGGCGGTGTTGGGGTGGTAGTCACCATAATTCGCTCCTCCTCGACCCGTCCTTCACTTGCCCGTTGGTTTTCTTCGAGTTATGGGCCTTCTACGCAGGCGGCCAAGCCTGTTCCAGCCATCGTTTGCCCCGGCGATTCTCCGGCACGTTGTCAGCGACGCACTGAAAAGGCTTCGCTGCGTTGTTGCAACCCCTTGAACAGGTTGGCAAAAGAGCGTGGCACTTCGTCCTGGCGTTCAGGATGACACTGCACTCCTATCACCCAGCTATGCTCAGGACTCTCCAGACCTTCAACCAAGCCGTCATCCACCGAAAAAGCGGTGGCCATCAACCTTGGCGCCCGTTGGGCTTCCTTCAGGCCCTGATGATGGAGACTGTTGACCTTGAAGAAACCCGCCGAACCGATCACGGCCGCGGCCTTGGACCCGGGGGCCAGATATATGAGATGGGACTTGGGGACCCAACGCCCGTCCTTCCGCTCTGATTTGTGGTCCGGAAGGTCTTGAATCAGCTTGCCGCCGAATGCCACGTTCAGCAGTTGCATACCCCTGCAGATGGCCAGCACGGGCATGTCCCGTTCCAGCGCGTAATCCAGGACCCGAAATTCCAGATCGTCGAGTCCGGGGTTGACTTCAACCCCCGCGCCCGGACGCGGCGACTCGCCGTAGTAGGACGGGTCAATATCCGGGCCTCCGGTCAGCAGGAGGGCGCCTGCATCGTCCATAAGTTGCGGTACAGATGACAAACCGCCGGTTTCAGGGGTTATCAAGCGCGCAACAAGGCCCAAAGATTCTATGACTTGAATGTAGCGGCGGGCGTTACGAAGACCGTCAGAGGTAACAGCAACTAAAGGCATAATCTTTATTATTATACCCTGATTTCCTTCTCTAAGCAAAGTTTTTCGCGTAACAATCGGATGTTAAACTGGAGCGGTATCCAACTGGCAGCCATACGGTTTGCTAGCCCGGTGAATGAAGGGATGAAAGGAATATGACGACAGGATTACCACCGGCAGGCGCCAACGATATTGATGACCACGTGGCAATGAGCCACCGTTTCATTGACCATGCCAAGGCCGAATTACGCCGGGGCCACCGCCTTCAAGCGTCGGAGAAAGTCTGGGGCGCGGCGGCACACGCCCTGAAAGCTATCGCGATTCAACGGGGTTGGCGCCATAGCTCTCACTTGAACATTATTGACATCGGTGAACAACTGGCGAGGGAATTCGACCGGGATGATTTCAATGGCCACATGAACACGGCAGACTCAATGCACAAGAACTTTTATGAGAACAACAGACGAGCGGGCGCTATCCTTTCGGCCATAAATGACGTTGAGAGCTTCGTCGCCAAGCTGGATGAGGTACGAGCCTTGCCGCCACAGCCCTTTACAGTCACGGACAATGAAGACAGGGACCGGTTGGGAAGTCTGCTGGGACTACGGCGGGGTGCGCGGCCCGCGATGGGCAGCCACTCAAAGGTTGGGTTCAGTCAAACACATCGGGAGGATGCTTGACCGCCAATTCCGGTAGCGCAGCCTTGGGCAAACAGTCAACCGCTGAGGAAACCATGACGACTAAACGAGAATTGACAGAAGAGGAAAATGTTCAGGCCGCTCTTCAATTCCTGGACCATTCCGACCGGGAGTTCGCGGCCGGGGACGTTATGCAAGGTTCGGAGAAGCTGTGGGGTGCGGCGTCTCACGCCGTTATGGCCATAGCCAAGAAGAGAGGTTGGCCATACGCCAAGTACAACGCACGTTCCATAGCAGTTGGCAGGCTGGCCCAAGAATATGATGACAATTCGCTGGTGCCTAGTTTTTCCGTGGCCCGGAAGTTTCACACTAACTTCTATCGTGACACTATGGAGGATGACGAAATAGCGCAGGACCGCCCGATAGTACACGCCTTTGTTCACAGGATATTGAGCATGGTGGAAGAACGTGCGTCCTGACCGACGCTTGTCACGTTCGTTGTCAATCGGCCTGATACTTGGCGGGAACAATTCCGACACGACGTAGACAGTTTCAGTTCGTCCATTCAATTGCCTCTAAACCGGCGGTTTGGTAAAGTTACGGGGTATACACCTTCGCGAGTGAGAGCGATATGAAGGAAGTCATACAGGAAGCGATCAAACTTTTGGAAGGCGGCCAACCGGGAGTGTTGGCTACGGTGGTGCGGACCAAGGGATCTACTCCGCAGAAGTCCGGCGCCATGCTGCTGGTGCGCGCCGACGGCACCGGGGTGGGGACCCTGGGCGGCGGGTGCGTGGAAGGGGACATCTGGTTCGCCGCAAAAGAGATGCTGCGCCGCCACAGCGGGCCGGAATTCAAGGACTATTTCCTTAACGAGGACATTGCCGCCCGGGATGGACTGGTGTGCGGCGGCACAATGTACTTTTACTTGGAGCCGGTTTGGGAACCGGACGACTTTGTGCCCATCGGTGCGGAACTTATTGAGGCCTACGAAGGCGGAGAGCCGGTGGCCCTGGCCACGGTGGTCAATGTTCCCGCCGGGCGCTCCGGCCTGGGTTCCAAGCTGCTGCTACGAATGGACGGAACGACCGTCGGCACTTTGGGCAACACCGCATTGGACGACAGGGCTGTAGAGATTGCCACTCAAGTAGCCGAGGTCGGCAACATAGAGTCCTTCACCACCGATGACGGCGTCGAGGTCTTCATCGAAGGGTTCACCACGCCTCCGACCCTGGTGATGGTGGGTGGAGGTCACGTTGGCAAAGCCACGGCCGACCTGGCCCACACGCTGGGATACCGGGTCTACGTGGTTGACGACCGGCCGGAGTTCTGCAACGCCGAACGGTTCCCTTACGCCGAGCAGACAGTCGTTAGCAGCTACGATGAATGGGCCAACCACTTGGAGGTGAACGTCAACAGCTTCGTGGTGGTTGCTACTCGTGGCCATCGCTACGACGACATGGCCTTGGAGTCCGCGATGTCCACCCGCGCCCGGTACCTGGGCCTGTTAGGCAGCCGCCGCAAGAACATGATGATTTACCAACGGTTGATGCGCGAGGGCATTTCGGCGGACCGGTTGAAGCAGGTGCGCGCCCCGGTTGGTCTGGACATAGGCGCGCTTACGCCGGAAGAACTGGCGGTCAGCATCATGTCCGAGATCATCATGGTGCGACGCGGAGGGGCCGGTTCTCCCCTCCAAATGTCCGAGTGGTTCGTAGACCGCGCGGAGCAAATCGTACAACGCAAGGTCGAAGTCCAGGCGCCAGGGGACTGACGTGTCCGGCGTTGCCGCCATACTGTTGTCCGCCGGAGAGTCCCGCCGGATGGGGCGTCCCAAAGCCCTGCTGCCTTGGCGGGGCTCTTCGTTGCTGAGGCATCAGGTTACCGCTCTAGGCGCCGCGGGCGCGGAGCGGGTCTTGGTGGTGCTGGGGCACCAGCCGGAAAACCTGTTGCCCGAGTTGCAGGGGTTGACCGGGGTTGATTGGGTAATCAATAGCGAGTATCTGCAGGGCAAGACCACGTCTATCAAGACCGGCGTCAGGGCAGTCATCGAAGATCGGCCAGATTCCCTGTTGCTGTTGAACGTGGACCAACCCCGCAGCGCGGACGTCATAAGCCGGGTATTGCGGGAACACCGGCCCGGCGACGCGCTGGTCACCATACCCACCTGCAACGGCAAGGGTGGACACCCCATCGTCCTCGACGGCTCGCTGCTGGACGAGTTGCTTGATATAGACGAGGAGACCTTCGGCATCAAGGCGGTGGTGCAACGCCACCAGGAAGCGGTCCGACGGGTCGAGGTGGGCATCCCCGAGGTCCTGTGGGACATGAACACGCCGGAGCAATACGAAGCTGTGCTGAAGGCGGCTACTTAAAGACTTTCCCAGGCTCGACTGATTCGGCTGAAAACCGCTCGCTGTTGATGAAAGCCTATGGATTCCCGCCCCCGCCTTCGCGAGGGCAGGCTCTGCGCGGGAATGACGGGGAAGGATGGGAATAACTCTTTAGGTCAAGCCGTTTGGGAACGCAGGGAATTGTTTCCCGGCATGAACATGGTGACCACCAGTCCCAGGAAGAACAACGCCGCCGCACAATAAAAGGCCGTTTCCCATCCCCAGAACCCCACCAGCAGGCCCACCACCGCGGCCGCGGCCGCCCCGAAAAAGGCGTTGCTGCCCCACATAAGCCCCATGAAGGTGGCGTCCAAGCCCCGCCCTGCTACTTCATCTATGGCCGCCGCTTGCGTCAGCGAACTTACCGAAGAGTGAAACAGCCCGAACAGGACAACCGACACCGTCATCCAGACGCTGCCGCCGCTTATCACCGTCGTCACCGAGAGAAGGACTGATACGGCCATAAGAGCGGCGATGATGGGGCGCCGGCCAATGTGATCGGACAAAGCTCCGAACAGCGGCCCGGATACAATGCCCGGCGCCGACACCAATGCTACGTGGATGGCCGCGAACATGAATCCCTTGTCCAGTCCTTCATTGAGGTACAAGGGGAGAAAGAAGATGTAAGACCTGTCTCCCATGCCACGGACGGCGGACACGACAAAGATGGCCCACATGCCGGTCCCACGGAACGCCCGGCGCATACTGGCTACTTGGTTGCCCAGGTTGCTGCGCACCGAGACCGCCGCGGGTTGGGAGCCGGCTACTTTCCACAATAGGAACAACACCAACAACCCCATCGCCACGGCCAGCGGGGTGCCCCCACCCATGATCCAGCGCCAGCTCACGAACCCGAGCAACGCGCCGGCCAACAGCGGCCCCACCAAGTCGCCAATGCTGCCGGAAGCTCTATGGAGCGAGATGTAGAGTCCGCGCTGCTTGGGAAAGTGTTGGGACAGGAGCGCCAAGGCAGGAGGATGCCAGAGGGCGTTTCCTATGGAAGCAAGGAACAAGGCCGCCAGGATCAGGCCGTAGACCGGGGATATGGACACCAGGAAGAACCCGACCCCCATCAACACCATGCTGCCGGCCAGCACCTGCTCGCTGCGGTGACGGAAAAGGTCCACCAGGACCCCGCTGCCGATGCTGGTCGCGCCGGCCGTGAGTTGCCTTACGGCGGACATGATGCCCGCTTGGAAGGGGTTCAAACCCAGGTCGGCGTAAATTGCCGCCACCAGTACGGGGAAACTGTGGGAGTAGAGGTGCTCCAGCCCGTGGGCGCTGAGGATGGTGGAGGCTATGGTCCTGGCTTTCACGCCTCCACGGTTTTCTTGCAATGGCGCGGCGCCGGCGCTGGTAGACCTGATCAAGGAGTTGAACCTGCCTTTTTCGCTTGATGGCAGCCCGAGAGAGCCGGACGGCTCTTGGGCAAACTCCCGGCAGTATACACCTTTGGACTACCGGGGACTACCGGCGAACAGGCGGGTTGATAGATTGGGCTGTACAATATGTTGGACGGATACTGCCGACACCAATGGAAAAGGACCGGACTACAGGAAGATGACGTTGTTCAATTTAGACCTGCACGGCTACAAACGGACCGAGGCGCTGGAGGAATTCATAACTTTCTACAATCACGTATTTGACAATGCCGGCAATCCGGCTGCCGTGCGGGTGGACGTGGTGCACGGCTATGGCTCCAGCGGAGAAGGCGGTGTATTGCTCAAGCGGTTAAGGACCTTTCTCGAGACCCAGGAAAGTTGCTTGGAATTCACTCCCGGAGAGCGCGCCGACGGCAATCCGGGCCATACCATCGTTACGCCCCGGAAAAGACTTCCCGAAGCAGACGCGATGTTGGCCGAGGCAGTGTGGGACTACTGTGAACGCCCGAAAAGCCGCAGCAAAATTCTTGGCCAGTTTCGCAGGCACGGCGACCCACAGGTATTACGGGCGGTAAAGTCGCTGGAGAAGCAAGGCCGGTTGAAGAAGACGAGCAAGGGGCGCCTGGACTTGTACGGCGCGGCTTAACGGCGTCTTCAAGGCGCCGGGCCACAGCAAACAGGTGCTTGCGAGCATCACTTGGTCCATTTGCGGGTGAATGTCACCAGAAATGTGGCCGTGAGGAACAGACCGATGAACGACTCCAACCCGCCCAGATAGCGGAGCCAATTGTCGGGATGCCTGATCCACTCGCCGTAGCCGAGGGTAGTGAAAGACACCAAGGAAAAGTAAAAGGACTGCCACGATCTAGCCAGAAATTCGCTGCTATCTGCGGCGGCGACTTCCGAGAATGGGTAGAGGAAGTAGAGCAAGGCGAACCCCAGGACGACGGACGCCGCCGCCAGAACCACCCGCATAGGACGTTCCCCATAGCCGAACGTCAACTCGTGGACGACGAGCCACAGGAACCAGACCAAGGTGCGCCACCACTGAAAGTTCAGCGCTTGCAACGTGTGCAAGGGCCGCCGCCAATTCAGTCCGTCGGTTAATTGGTCCCCGGCTTCCAATCGTTTGCAGACCCACTCCCGATACAGAAATTCTCCGGCGATGTCATAATGCCCATGGTTCTGGTGCCAAGTATTCAGTTGCCGGTAAATCGCCCGAGCATTCCGGTAAAAATTGATCCGCTCCCATCCATTGATGTACTTGTCCCCCCAGTCAATGTCCTCCAGGTTGGTCTGATCATCTATCCTTACGGCCAAAGGGTATGCCTCATTGATATTGGCTTGCACCAGAAACGCGCCACGGAGGTCCGCCCGGAACAGATCGGCTTCCTGAAGGTCAGCCCGGAACAAATCAGCTTCCCTGAGGTCGGCCCGCCCCAGATCGGCTGATTGTAAAAGCACTTCCCGGAGGTCCATTCCGGAAAGGTCGGCTGCGTGGAGATTCCGAGAGGTCAAGGCCAAGCCGACAGCCGTTCCGCCATTGGCGCATATCAACCCCTCAACATCCTCGCGGGACATGGGTTCGTCACCGGATAATACGTCGTTCCGCCCCCACTGCTCCAGCCACCAGTCTACCGCCTCGCTTGTACGAGGCAAAGGCCCTTCCAGCACTACATCATCCTGTTCCGTTATATGGTTTCTTTGACCGTTTGCCATCTTACAGGCGAATCGCCGAATTGGGCAATTCGGTATCCAAAAACAGATAGGTCGGCTTTATTTGACCCACACTCCGGGCCACTGACACCGCCAACAAGAGATAAGAGCGGGGGAGTTCATTGACAGCCGCTCAAACGACGGTTAAATTCGTAGTAGACCAATTTCGCAAGGCGAAGGACGGCCTTTGCGATTGGTGCGGCCCGCTAGCTCAACTGGCAGAGCAACGGACTCTTAATCCGTAGGTTCTCGGTTCGACCCCGAGGCGGGTCACCAAATATAGTATGTATTCATGGCCGATCGGGTTATATCAGGTCTAGTTTCATTCACTTTTGCCATCAACGGCAAACCATTTTGCCATCGGGATATTACCATCATTCTTGCTCTTGCGCCTCCCCGCACCTCTTCAGACCGCTCAACGGACTCTCGTTGCACCGGCGGGATGACGTGAGAGTACAATTCCCCTGTAATACCTACCCACCCAACTGTGACCCAAGCGCTATGAAACAACTTTCGGGTGACTTCCCTCCGCCATAATCAATGAATGGAGAGGTGGCAATGCCCCGCCAAGAAGACATTGCATTGATGGCCCACTTGATGAGACGCGCGGGTTTCGGTGACCCCCGCGAGGAACTGGAGGCGCGCTCCTCCAAAGGCTACGAAGCCGTGGTCGATGATCTTCTGCATCCGGAACGGCAGCCAGCCATAGACGACGAACTGCTGTACCGGTTCTTCCCGGGTTACGAGGGCGCCGCGGGGCCGGCAATCAATCAGGCCGATTGGGTGTACCGGATGATCAACACCAAGCGGCCCCTGGAAGAGAAGATGGCCCTCTTCTGGCACCAGTTGTTCGCCACCAGCAACTCCAAGGTGGACAATCCACCGGAGATGACTCGCCAGATTGCCATGTTCCGTGAGTACGGACTGGGCGCCTACCGCGACCTGCTGGTGGAGGTTGCAAAGTCACCGGCCATGATCTTCTGGTTGGACAACCACGGCAATCATAGCGGCGCCATAAATGAGAACTGGGGACGGGAGCTGCTGGAGCTTTTCTCCCTCGGGGTCGGAAACTACTCAGAGGATGACATCAGGGAAGCGGCCAGGGCTTTCACCGGATGGACGATAGCGCCCAAGATTCCCCGCAATCCGATAGGCCGTTTCTACTGGGAATTCGAGTATAAACCTGAGGACCACGACCACGGGGAAAAGACCTTCCTGGGGCATACGGGGAAGTTCAATGGGGAAGACATCGTGGACATCATTGTGGACCAGCCGGCTACGGCCCGGTTCCTGGCCCGCCACCTCTACAGATTCTTCGTCGCCGACGAGCCCCATGTGTCCAGTTGGAACATTACGCCACCCATCGACCCTGAAGCCATCGAGTTGTTGGTGGATGCCTACAATGAGTCCCATGGCGACATCCGGTCTATTTTACGAGTGTTGTTCAACTCGGAGTTCTTCAAGAACGCACGCTTCGCCCGGGTGAAAAGCCCGGCTGAATTGATCGTTGGCACCGTCCGCATGGTGGGCAACTATAACGGCTTCAAGCCAGGACTCAACAACCTGGCGTTGGAATGCAATTGGCAGGGCCAAGAGCTTCTCAACCCTCCCAGCGTGGAGGGTTGGCACACAGGCTCCGAATGGATCGACCCTGGCGTTTTGATGCGCCGGGTGAATTTTGCCGCGGGGATATTTGGAGACGTCTCGCTGCCCGGCGTGCAGGCCATCATCAAACGGGTGCTGGGGAACCCGTCACCCGAGGCGATAGTGGCGGCTTGTCTCGATGCGATGGGACCGTTGGAAGTCAGCGAGGCGACTCACACTGAATTGATGGTCCATGCCGAAAAGTGCGGCGATCTGGCTTGGAGCACTAACGAAGAGCTGGGTGCTACAATTCGGAATGTGAGCAAGATATTGACCCTGATCGCCGCCTCGCGAGACTACCAGTTTGCCTAGGCAACCGTTTACAACCGATGTAGAAGGAAATGAAAATGGCATCAACCCATAAGGACCCCGTGCTGGTGGTATTGGAGCTTACAGGGGGCAACGATTACCTCAATACGATCGTCCCTTATGGCAATCCCCTGTATTGGGATAACCGGCCCAAGGTCCATATCGCTGAAGACCAATTATTGCCCATAGATGACGAACTCGCGTTCCGGTCGGATACGGAGGCGTTGAAGGACATCTACGATCAAGGGAACATGGCAATCATTCACGGGATCGGATTTGAAAATTCACCCCGGTCGCACTTTCGCGCCATGGACATCTGGCATACCTGCGAGCCGGACTCCATCGGGATCAACGGCTGGCTCGCCAAGATCATACGGGACCTGGACCCCGGCGGCGAGAACGTGCTGAAGGGAGTGAACCTGGGCCAGGGATTGCCCAGGGCGCTAACCATGCGGGGGGTGCCCGTTACTTCCGTCAACCACCTTCCTACTTACGGCGTGCTCAGATCGAATCCGGGAATCGCGTCCGACCAGGAACGGGTCCAGTTATTGAACAGCTTCGCCCGTATGTACGCTCCCGCCATCGGCGCCGGACCGACCATGGAGTATCTGGGACAGGCGGGGCGGGATGCGTTGAGAGGGGCGGACATCATCCGCGTTGCTCCCGAAACCTATTCTTCAAACGTAGAGTATGCCGACAATGCCATCGCGAGGCGCCTCAGAGACGTGGCCCAAGTGCATCTGGCCGGTCTGGGCACCCAAGTCTTTTACACCTCTTACGGGCCCTTCGACACCCATTACGACCAGATGGGATCACACGCCAAGGTCTGGATGGATATTGCCGGCGCCATACGCGACTTTTACACCGATCTGCGTGAGCACGACGCGTCAGACGAGGTGGTCCTCATGTTGTTCAGCGAGTTTGGACGTCGCGTCCGCGATAACGGCACTGGCACCGACCACGGAGCGGCCGGGGTAGCGTTCGCCATCGGCGACCGGGTAAACGGTGGAATGTACGGGGCCTATCCGTCGTTGAAACCGGAGGACCTCACCCAGGGAGACCTGGAGCCCAACTACGATTTCCGCGGCTTCTACTCCACTCTGGCGGACAAATGGTTGGGACTCGACCCCGTGCCTATTGTCGGCGGACACTTCGAGCAAATGTCCTTCGTGTAGGTTTATGATCCCCAATTCGTTCATGGGGGAACGGATATGCTGACCACCGTCGCCGCGGGCCGGGTGTATGACTATAGCTACTGCATCGGCATGTACAGTCAGTCGGGCCGGGGATTCTGGGCTCCCCAGGATTTCGTCCTGGGACCGAACGGTCGAATTTATGTGCTGAGCCGCGGCGTGGAACAGTTGGGGCAGCGTGTCAGCAAGATCACCTTTGACCACCAGTTTCAAGGCCAGTTCGGCTCCGTCGGCGCGGAAGACGGGCGCTTTGTTTGGCCCCGGTCAATTGATTTGGACCGTCACAGCCGAGTGTTCGTTTCGGACGAGTATGTCAACAGGATAACCATATACGATGAAGGGGGCGCTTATCGGTATCATTGGGGCAAGCCCGGCAGCGAAGAGGGGCAGCTAAACGGACCGTCTGGAATTGCTTTCGATTCCCGAGGACTCCTTTGGGTGGTGGACAGCCTGAATCACCGGGTGCAGAGTTTCAACCAGATCGGTGAGTTTCAGTCCAGGTTCGGGAAGCAGGGCGGCGGTGACGGAGAGTTGGAGATGCCATGGGGCATCTGCATCGACCGTCAGGACAACATCTATGTTGCGGACTGGGGAAATAACCGGGTGCAAAAATTCGCCCCCAATGGAGAGTTGCTGGTTAAGTTCGAAGGCTCCAGCACCGGCGTGGGCTCTCTCAAGGGGCCATCCGGCGTAGCTGTAGACTCAGACGGCGATGTTTACGTAACCGACTGGGGGAACCACCGCGTCCAGATCTACGCCGCCGACGGCCAATATATTACAGCGCTGGTGGGAGACGCCCAAGAGCCTTCGCCCTGGACTCAGACCTACCTCGACGGCAATCCTGATATCGTCAAAGCCAGGCGGCGGACAGACTTGGAGCCTGAATGGCGGTTCAGGCGACCGGTGGCCGTCAACGTTGACGCCGACGACCGGATTATAGTTTTGGAGTCCTACCGGCACCGGCTCCAAATCTACAACAAGCTGAAGGATTACGAAGAACCCCCAATAAACTTGTAGGCGCCTGCCCGCCTCCGCATCGTTCTAACGGCTATCCATCCAGAAGTCATTAGACTTCTTGTCAAACTTCCCATTTCCCGCCAGGTCGTCCAGCCACACCCATGTCTTGTTCAACCATCGCCATCGGAAGTTCCTGATAAAGAAGCGCGGAATCGCATACATCCTGCTGGGCGGCTTGGTCCAGGCGCAGCGACGGACGCAGGTGCTGCAGGTGCTCCCCACACGGTTCTGGAAGGTCATGCACTTCTTCGCGTCCACCTTCCAGGAGAGCACTCCGGACGCATTGCTTTCGTCCAAGGGTTCGAAACTTCGTCCGCCCGTGGTGATGGCCTTCGTGCCGCACTTGGGGACACATTTCAGACATGCGTTGCAGAACTCGGTGATGCCGGAGTCCACGGCTCCGGCCGGCTCCAGGGGAAGGTCGGTGAAAATCTTGGAGATGCGGCAGCGCGACCCGACCTTGGGATTGATCAACAGTCCGTGTCTTCCGAGCTGGCCGAGACCGGCGTCGACGGCCAGCGGGATGCTGAGGGCGGTGTCATTGGCCGCCGGTATGGCGTTGTAGCCCAGTCCCCTTATGAACTCGGCGACCATCCACAGGGTCGGCGCCATTCGAGCATACGCCAGTGTGCTGAGTCCCTCGGTAAGAAGGGTCGGTGCGTGCTCCGTGCCGTCCAGGTCCTTTCCCCACTCGTGGAGCATCACCACCACGTATTTCATCTCCTTGGGGATAACCCGGGTCCCATCTTCAAGCCGAATGGGCTGGGAGTGTTGCTCGTACCCGGGTTCGTCGGAAAACTTGATGGGGTAGGCTTCCTTTGTCTCCGCATCGAAGTAATGGGAATACACCCAGCGGCGGTCCAGTTCAGCAAAGCCGACCTGGTCCGCTCCCAGGAGTTGAGCGGCCTTTCGCACGATTTGCGAGGCTTCTTCGGGGGTGGTCTCCGGCCGGCCCGTCGGCGCAGGCTCCAAGTCCGATTGCCATGCATTGGCCTTGGCATCCGATTGGTTCTTGGAGAAGCCCATCAGGTACAGCAGGGAATCAGCGGCGGAGTCAAGGCCCCAGGCAGTCGCCTCAAATCCGACACGCCCCTTGTCCATCAGCAGTCGCTGCTTGTCCTTCAATTTGTCTCTTTCAGCCTTGTAATAGGCGTCCCAGACCATCTGCGAGCCCATATGGTCCTTTTGGTTGAACCGAACGTATGAGTCCTGCACCTGGTACATTTCGGCCGCTGTGACGCGGCCGTCTTTGCTTGATTCCTTTTGCGAAGGGGATTTGGCACGGCGGCGCAACTCGAGTTTCATGCCACGAAACCTCCTATCGGTAGCGGCTTGCTACATACTGAGGGTTGATGTCCTTTTTTGCAAACTCTTCAGCAACCGACACATCACCGGCCGAGTTTATTGCTGATGCCGAGCGGGCGCCGGATATGTTGTAGAATCTGGATAACCCGGGGGCTGTTGGGGAGATGACGGGGATATTGGGACAGGGAGGGAGATAAGGTGTCTGAAGAAAATATAGAGGTTGCAGTACTGGGCGGCGGATGCTTCTGGTGCGTTGAGGCCGTTTTCAACGAGATAAAGGGGGTAACAGCGGTCACTTCCGGGTATTCCGGCGGTCACACGGTAAATCCCACCTACTATCAGGTCTGCAGCGAGAAGACCGGACATGCCGAGGTGGTCAAGGTGGAATTCGACACCGGCAAAATCACCTTCCCGGAGATACTGGAGGTGTTTTTCGCCACCCATGACCCCACCACCCTTAACCGCCAGGGAGCCGACCGGGGCACACAGTACCGTTCGGTGATTCTCTACACCACCGAGTCCCAGAGGGACGAAGCGACGAAATTCATCAAGGCATTGGATGAGGCAGGGACCGAAAACGGCCCGGTGGTAACCCAGCTTGCGCCGTTCGAAGCATTCTATGCGGCGGAAGATGCGCATCAACTGTTCTACCAGAACAATGCGGGAAGCATGTACTGCCGGATAGTCATCGACCCCAAGATTATCAAGGTCCGGCAGAAGTTTTCCTCGAAGCTTCGCTAAGAAACTATCTCAGAATCGACTGATTCTCCTGACAACACCTCGTCACTGACTAGGGTCGATGGATTCCCGCCTGCGCGGGAATGACGGGGTGGGCACTCTGACGAGTTTTAAGATAATTTCGAAGTGCTACGACCTGAGATACAACGAGAATGTCCGCCAAAACCCGTCTAACAGGGGGCTGAACTGGCGGTCACCGGCCTGGCCCGCATATCCAGAAGGGTTACGGTATCGAATGGGTTTCGACCGGCCCGCAAGTCTTTTATCCAAGTATACCGGCTGTCATAGTACCGGTCAGCGCAACTGTCCTTGGTAGACCTATCCACCCAAACCAGGAACGCTTCGAAGTCGGCTATGGCTTCGGCATTCCTGCCCATTACGGCATAGACCACGCCGCGGCTGTCCCGCGCCTGTCCGTCGGGGTCTGAGTCGACCGCCAGGTTGCAGTAGGGCAACGCCGATTCGGGCAACTGCTGTATGCCCAATTGCCAGCAAAGAGTGTTGTTGAATGCGGCATTTTCCGCGTCCAACTCCTGTGCACGGCGCAGGTCTGCCGTGGACCTGTCCCAGTCGCCGAGCGCCGAATATACGAGACCCCTGTTGAAGAACGCCATCGGTGAATCGGGTTCCAACTCAATGGTGCGGGTAAATTCTTCAGCCGCAAGAGCAAGGTCGCCCTCCTGTTCCCGCTGCACGTAGGCATTGCCGCGGTTGAGGTAAGCGGGGGCCAAGCCGGGTTGAATGTCGATGGCTTGCTCCAAGTCATCGAAGGCTCGCTCCACATCTCCGGGATCATTTCTCTGGAGGTACGCCACCGCACGGTTGACGTAGGCGCCCGCGGCATCCGGGTCCAACGCGATGGCACGGTCGAGATCGTTGATGGCCAGAACCGCGTCTTCGGACCTTCCACGTTCGATGTAGGCGACCGCGCGGTTGAGGTACGGTGCAGGCTTCTGAGGCGCTATGGTCATGGCGCTGGTCAGGTCATCTATCGCGCGGCCAACGTCTCCCGTTCGCCCACGCTCCAAGTAAGCCACAGCGCGGCTGTTGTAGGCATCCACAGACCGGGGCAGGACTTCCAAAACTTGAGAAAACAACAAGATCGACTCGTCCAGGTCCGCCAGCTCGCCGCTCTGGTACGCCACACCCAGACGGTACTTCAAACTGACCATCGCCCCCGGGTCCACCGGCGGCCTTGCCAAGGCTTGAATCAGCACGGTCTTGGCTTCATCGGGCCTGTCCTGTTCCAAGTAGAGCTGGCCCAGGGTCAATAGCGCAAGGGCGCGGACTTCGCCGGTCAAGTCTATGTTGATAGTCGCCGGCAGTTCAGCGGGGGAAGATGTTATGTCAACGACCTGCTGATGGTGGCGCAGCCCGGTGGCGAAGGGTACGGTGAGGGCCGCCATAGCCCTGCCGCTGTCGTATTCGCCCCAGATTACGATGGCGGCCTTGGCGCGGCGCCCCGCATCCCGGGCGGCAGACTCGCTGGCTATAGCGTCGGGCCACTCCACGGTCCTGACCCCGACGACCCCGGCGGTCTGCATTTCGCGGTCGATTTCGTCCCGAATCCGACCCCGCACATTGAAGCCCTGCTGCCCGCCAGTGTAGTTGGCGAAAGGAGCCATCACTATGAGGGACTCACCGTCGGCAGCAACGGGGTGGGACGACCCGAAAGCCAGAAAGGCCACCGCCGCGCCCACGCCGCATAACACTGCCACCGCCACGACAACGGCCATTGCGATCCGCAAGCTGGGTTGCTGGCGTAAACGTCCCGCAAGCGTGGTCACAGACAAAGCCGGAGGCTGCGCCGCTTCGACGGGCGCGGGAAGAAGTTCTGCTTCAACCGGGACCGGTGCGGGCGGCCCCGCGGACGCGGCGGGGTTGTCCGGGTAGAACCCAGCCGACAGCAGCAGCTCATCGCCTTCTTCGGCGGTCAAGCGCAGGACTTCAGCGCACTTCACCACGTCCTCCCGGTAACGAGGACGGTTGGTGACCCCCTCCTTCCAGCGGACGAGGGTGAGCCGGTTGACCCCGATCCGGCGGGCAAGGTCGGCGTCGCCGATGCCGGTACGGGTCATGTAATCGGTCAAAAGCTCGGAGAAAGTCGCCAAGTGTTACATCTCCGGCACGCAGTGAACACCGAATGTGACACAAGTGTAGTGTCGAGTGTACACGATTCTCCCTCATGCTGGATGCACGTTGCCGGGCGGTCTTGACCAATCAGGGCCTGCCGGCAAAAAAATAACAAGGTGGCCGCAAGGGCCACGCAAGGAGTTGCACCATGGTCCGGAGGTTAGGGAGGTTCGCACTATTCTTTTCGGTGGCAGTCATGGTCATGGTCCTGGCGGCGTGCGGGGGCCGCGCTGCGCCGGCCGAGCCGGTTGTGGTAGAGAAGGAGGTGGTCAAGGAAGTAGAGAAGCCAGTGGTGGTGGAAAGGGAAATGGCTGAAGAGATGGCCATGGCTGAAGAGATGGCCATGGCTGAAGAGATGGCCATGGCTGAAGAGATGGCCGAGGAAGTTGAAAAGCCGGTGGTAGTGGAGAAAGAGGTGGTCAAGGAGGTGGAAGTTGTCCGCGAAAGCGCGACGGCGGCGCCCGCCTCGCCGGGTCAACCGGTGAAGGAAGTCACAGTGCAGAAACAGGTCGTAGTGGACCAGGGCCAACCCCAGGGTTTTAACGCTGTGGGCGGTTCGGCGACGGTAAACGCCAAACCATACGACTCGACCTTTTTCAAGCATCACGGCGTCAATCCCTTCGTAGACACGGAGGACGACCACCTGTCCACCTTCGCCATCGACGTGGATACCGCGTCCTATACGGTGGCGCGCCGGTTCATACAGGACGGCAACCTGCCGGACCCGGACTCGGTGCGGGTGGAGGAGTTCGTGAACTTCTTCAATCACGGGTATCCAAGGCCCCATGAACGGGCTTTCGCGGTGCATCTGGAAGGGTCGCCTTCCCGGTTCGGGGGCGAGAACCACTGGCTGATGCGGGTGGGCATCCAGGGCAAGTCGGTGGCAAGCCATCAACGGAAAGACGCGACCCTCATATTCACCATAGACGTATCCGGCTCCATGGGACGTGAAGACCGGTTGGGACTGGTGCAGAGGTCACTGTCGCTCTTGGTGGAGGAACTCAGGCCTACGGACAAAGTTGGCATCGTGGTTTACGGCTCCCGCGGCTCGGTGCTGTTGGAACCTACCAGCGGGCAGGACAAGGCAAACATCATGCGGGCAATCTACGAACTGCGGGCCGGCGGGTCCACCTACGTCGAGGAGGGGCTGCGGCTGGCGTATGACATGGCTCAGGATGAACTGGACCCGGACCGGATCACCCGCGTTGTCCTGCTTTCCGACGGGGTCGCCAACGTGGGAGAGACCGGCGCCGACGCAATACTGGAGCGGATACAAAAATCCGTGGATAATGGAGTAACGTTGACCACCGTAGGCTTCGGCATGGGCAACTTCAACGATGTGCTGATGGAACGGCTGGCCAACGACGGCGACGGAGCTTACTACTACGTGGACACTCTCAGCGAGGCCCGCCGTATCTTCGTAGACGACCTGACGGGCACCCTCCAAGTAATCGCCAAGGACGCCAAAGTCCAAGTGGACTTCAACCCCGAGGTGGTCAGCCGCTACCGGTTGCTGGGCTACGAGAACCGGCGGGTGGCCGACGAGGACTTCCGGGATGACACGGTGGACGCCGGCGAGATCGGGGCCAACCACAGCGTCACCGCGCTGTACGAGTTGAAGCTACACGACGGCGCTTGGGGCAGGGTTGGCACCGTGCGCGTCCGCTACCAGAACCCCGACACGGACGCGGACACCAGGGAAGTTGTCGAGGTCAGCAAGGAAATCCAGCGTGACCAACTGGCGTCACGGTTCACGGATGCCTCACCCAGTTTCCAGTCGGCGGCGGTAGTAGCCGAGTATGCCGAGATACTGAGAGAGAGCTACTGGGCGCAGGACGGAAGCTTGGATGACGTGGTGGACGAGGCGCGCCGGGTACGGCAACTTCTGCCCGGAGACCTTAACGTTGCGGAGTTTGCCGAACTGGCGGCGCGGACCCAGTTGATAAAGGCGCAGTCAGCCAGCCAGTAATTTTAATACAGCCAAGCCGCCGCAGGATTCGACCCTGCGGCGGCTTTACCCATCGTTGCCGGGCCGGGACTATTGAGAGTCCCGGCCCGATTTCACGTTTACCGCCAAAGGGTCTGATTAAGCGGCCGCGGCAGTGGGGACCGCAGCGCGAGGAAGGGAGGGCTTCCTGGCTAACAGGAACAGCCCGCCGCTGGCCATGTACACCGGGATAAAGGTGAGCAGCACCAGGGTGTAGCTGTGGGTCTGGTCAACGATCCAGCCTGCGTAGATGGGGGAGACCAGCATTCCCATGTTGAAGCAGAAGCTCATCATGCCCATCAGGGTGCCGAAGCTGGAGCGTCCGAAAAAGTTGCCAAGCGCAACCCAGTTCAGGGTGCTTCCACCCTGCTCCACCGCCATCAGGAAGACGAAGAGGTAAATACCTATGTTCCCTTCGATGACAAGCAATGACAGTGTGGCCAAGCCGGCTGCCATCATGCCGCCGCACATCAACGGCTGGATAGGCATCCGGTCTCCCAACACACCGGCCCCGATACGCATTGGTATCGACAGGAAGAACATCAAGGAGAACATCAGCCCGGCAGTTTCCTGGCCCATCCCTTTCCACACCATCATCTCCACCGCGTGGATGGAGATCGCTCCCCAGAGGGTGATCCGCATGATGGTCCCCGCCGACAAAATCCAGAACGCTTGAGTCCTGAGGGCCTGGGCGACGGTAAAATCCCCGGAAGTGTCACGGGCCGGTTGCGTTGCACCCTGGGTTGACGCGGGCGAACTACCGGGTTTGACACCGTCGGGCTCCAGCCCCATTCTCTCGGGGGAATGGCGAATGATGGCGGCCAACGGCAGCACGATCAGGCACATGAATATCCCTGAGTAGAGCATTACGTCGCGCCAGCCGATGGTGTGGACGCCGATGGTGACCAGCGGCAGGAGCACCGCGCCGCCGGACGAGAAGCCGGTTATACAGATTGACATGGCCAGGGACCGGCGGCGGATAAACCAGCGGTTTACCGCGCTCAACAAGACCTGGCCCAACCCGGCGCTTTTTCCAGTGGACACCAAGCCAATGAAAATTACGACGAACAACAGGTAGCCGTGGACCCAGTGAAGGGCAATGAACCCCAAGCCTGCGATGATTCCCCCGATGATGATCATTGGCTGGGAGCCGAACCGGTCTACCAATGGGCCCACTATAGGCCCGGCGACGCTGCCCTCGGCGCGGGCCAAGCTGAATATCAGGGAAGTCTGGGTGCTGCTGAGGCGCAAGTCCTCCTTGATGGGGCCGAAGAAGATGCCGTTGCTGTGGGAGAATATTCCGCCGGAGATTACCCCCAGCAGGAAGGTTGACACCAGCACCCACCAACCGAAATAGACGCCCCTGGCTTTGCGCGCCCCGACAGCAACTTGGGGCATACTGCCAATGCCAATGAGCAAGAGCCCTGAAATCAGGATCATGAGGCCGGTGGCTGTCATGCCGGGACCGCCTTCATTTGGGCAGACTGCTCCTGAGGTGTCGTACAGGCTTTAAGTATATTATGATAAGCGATATTTGTTTCAGAAGTTTATCGCAAATAGACCAACGCTTGGCAACCAAATATGAACTTGGAGGAATAAGATGAGTGTGTCGCTGGACTGGCTGGGCGTATCCACCTACCGGTTGACCGTGGATGATCTTGTCATTTTCCTTGACGCTTACATTGACCGTAACCCCTTGGCGCCCGATGTGGGAATGCGGGTGGCTGACGTGCAACGCGCCGACTATGTGCTGGTGGGGCACTCACACTTCGACCATCTCTGGGGGGCCGAGAGAATCGCCCACCAGACCGGGGCCGCCATAATCGGCTCCCACGAGTCCGTCCGGCTGATGGAAATGGAGGAAGTGCCGGACGAACAGTTGGTTGCCGTCGCCGGGGGAGAACGGGTCCGGCTATCGGACACCGTCTCCGTGCGGGTGTTTCCCAGCCAGCACTCGTGCATCTGGAGCACCGCCGGCGCATCGGGTGAAGTATGCGTGGGTGACCTGGGCCTTACATTACAGGAGCGGCAGGCTAATCTGGATGCGCGGGCGGCCCAGCGCGCCGCATCTGCCGACCCAGGAATGGCGCAGGCCGAGGCCCACCGCTCCGAGTGCCTACAACAACCTCGCGGAGAGGGCGGCGCGTTGGCCTACTTCATCGAGACTCCCTACGGCAGCATATTGTGGAAAGACACCTCGGGCCACTGGACAGGAATCCTGCGAGACCTGCGGCCCGACGTGGCGCTCCTCGCCGCCGCCGGGAGAGGCAACATTGACGGCGAACCCATCCAGGGCACGCTGGCCCAGTTCGTCGCCCGCGAGGCCGACATTTTGCGCCCCAAGCGTATCGTATTGGGCCACCACGATAATTGGAACCCGCCGGTGACCAGCCCCACCGACATGGAGCCAATCGAGCATGAGCTTGCCCGCCAAGCGCCCAGAGTGGAACTGGTCCAGATGGACTACCTGGAGGGGTATCCCATACTGAGGCGGTGAGGCATCGGAAACGACATCCAATGCTATAATTCACCGGAAAGGAACTCTGATGGGCAGCAATCTCCCAGATTGAGGCCCCCGTCTCTATGCTGGAGGGGATGCCGTGCGAGACACCGTAACAGTAATTCACCGGGCCTCCCAAGGCCTTCCTGACTACGTGTTCCACCTCACCTTTGACTTTCAAAAAGAAGATGATCAGTGGGTTGGGGAATGCTTGGAGCTGGGGACAGCGGCACATTCAGACTCGCTGGAACAAGTGCAAGAAGAGTTGGGAGAGGCGGTAGAACTACAACTCGATGGGATGGAACAACTCTGCAACATCCGCGACTACTTGAAGGACAACGGTGTCCACATCGTGCCAATCGGGGCAGACGCGCTTTTTTGCAAAACGGGATTTGCCGTGGCCTCTACTGGCGCGTAGCAGACTTGAACGTATCAGGCCGCTTTCTGATGCGACTCTTGGACCAAGATGGGTGGACCAACGGGGGACGCAGGACCCACGGGGTCTTATATTACCGCCGTTTCCCCGGAGAGTTGCGACCCCGGTCCACTATAATTCCCGACAGCGCTACCCTATCGAAACGTCGTCGGTCTGGTACATGACCTGGCCGCCGACCACGGTGGCGGCTGATTCGATTTGACCCAGTTCGTGGGCGGCTTCCTGGAAGGGGTCATAGTTCAAGACCACGAGGTCTCCCAGCTTTCCAACTTCCAGGCTGCCCTTCACGTTTTCCTCAAAGGCGCCGTATGCGGCGTTCACCGTCATCATGGAGATAGCTTCCCTGGCGGCGACTTTCTCCGCCTCAGTCAACACCTTGCCGGAACTGGTGACCCTATCGATGGCGTTCTGGATGCAGAAGAGAGGGTTCACCGGAGTCACCGGGCAGTCGGAGTGAAGCAGCGGCTTTATGCCGGCTTGAATCGCCGACCCGATGGGGTCAAGGTGGGTCACCCGGTCCGGCCCCAGGAAGCGGTCCCGGTGCCGGTCGCCGAAGTAGTACACGTGGTTCGGGAAGAAGTTGGGGATTACCCCAAGGTCCCGCATCTTGGAGATGTGCTCCGGGACGCAGACTTGGCAATGCTCGATGCGAAAACGGTGGTCGACCTTCGGGATGGCCCGCAACGCGTTCTCGTAGGCTGCCAGCACGGCGTCGATGGCCGCGTCGCCGTTGGCATGGGTGGCAATTTGGTAGCCCCTCTGGTGCAGGGTCATTACGATTTCGTTCAGTTCGTCCTGCTCGTAGATGAGCCACCCCTGTTCGTTGGGGTCGCAGTGGTAAGGCTCGCGGAGAGCGGCGGTGATGCCTTGGATCGAACCGTCGGAAACGATCTTGCATCCGGCGACCCGGACCCATTCGTCGCCGCCCCCGGTCTGCCAAGCGAAGTTCGAGTCCTTCAAGTATTCCCACTGGATGAACATGTTGACCCTGAACTTGAGGAACCCCTGCCGTTGGGCCTGCTGATAGGTATGCAGAATGTCAACGCCGCGGGCATTGCTTACGCTGGCGTCGTGGATGGTGGTTATTCCGCGGCGCAGGTACTCATCCTGGGCTTGGACGAAACCCGTCCGGACGTCCACCTCGGTGTAGGTCGGCAGAAGCTGGTGCACCAGTCCTTGCGCCGTCTCGTACAGCATCCCGTCCGGCTCACCGCTGGCGGGAAACCTGCCGATGCGGCCCCCGGCGGGGTCAGGAGTTTCGTCGTGAATCCCGGCCATCTCCAAGGCAGTGGAGTTGGCGGCGAGCATGTGCCCGGAGTTGTGGACGATGGCAATGGGATGGTCGGTTGACGCGGCGTCCAGGTCGTTGCGCGTGGGGTGCCGCACGTCCTGAAGGCCGGTATCGTCGTATCCCCGACCGCGTATCCAATCGCCCGGAGGCGTCGTGGACGCCCGCTCGCGCAACCGGTTGACAATGTCGCCGATGTTGCGGTTGGGAGGCGTTCGAACGTCCACCTCCAATAAATTGGTGCTATACCCGACCATGTGGTTGTGCGGCTCGATAAAACCGGGCAGCACCGCTTTGCCCTTGGCGTCGATTACCGTAGTGCCAGCGTGTCGCTCGGCCATCACGTCGCCGTTCGTACCCAACACCACTATCTTTCCGTCCCGAATACCCACCGCCTGCACCACGGTGTTGTTGGCGTCCATGGTCTCTACCCGGCCATTGATTACGATCAAGTCCATGTAGTTCACCTCGTTGCGTACGTATCGGGCCGTGTCAAGACCCTTGGAAAGCGTGGTCTATTTTAACAAAGGACACTGAAAGAACGCTCGTTAACGTTGACTTGAATGTAATGCCGACTTACACTTCACGAGAGTCGAGCCTTGAAGGTGGTTTGAAATCGTCACAATTTATCGCAGGAGGCGACTGTATGCCTGAATTTGACTTGGTTATCCGTGGCGGAACAGTAATCGACGGCACAGGCCTTCCTCGGATTCGCGCCGACATTGGCATCAAGGACGGCCGCGTAGCAATGGTCAGCGGTCGGATTATGAGCGGCGGGGCCAAGGAGTTGGACGCCAGCGGCTGTATCGTAGCCCCCGGTGCGGTGGACCTGCACACTCACTATGACGCGCAGCTCAACTGGGACCCTTACGCTTCGCTGTCGGGCTGGTTCGGCGTTACGTCGCTCACGGTGGGGCAGTGCGGCTTCGGTTTCGCGCCTACCAGGCCGGAGGACCGCGACCTGAACATGAGGATGATGAACCGCATCGAAGCGATTCCCCTTGAGGCGATGCGCCAGGGAATGCGCTGGGACTGGGAGACCTTCCCTGAATACATGGACAGCCTGGACCGCCAAGGCTTGGGGGTGAACGTAGGCGCGCTGGTGCCCTTCTCGCCTCTCAGGGCTTACGTGCTGGGCATGATACCCGCCCGCGAACGCACCTCGGTCACCGAGGACGAACTCAACCAGATGAAACAGATTTTCTACGACGCGATGAAAGCCGGGGCGTTCGGGATTTCAGCCGACAAAAACCTGGAAGACCGGCCGGAGGACGGAAGTTGGCTGCCAAGCCACGTGGCGTCGCCAGAGGAGTTTTACGCACTGTCCCAGGTCATGAGCGAGTTCGGCGTGGGTCACCTTGGGTGGACCATAGGCATCTCCGACAACCGCGCTGAGCAACGGGACATGCTGGCCGAGATGGTACGGATGAGCGGCCGCCCGCTTCACGTAGCATTGGGCGACGATGAAGGCTACGATTGGGTGGCGGAGATGCGGGAACAGGGCTTGCCGATTGTGGCCCAACAGGGTTCGGTGCCCACTATCGCCGAGTTCAAGCTTTCCGAATACAACCTGTTCGACTACATGCCCAACTGGGTGCAGCCGTTGGTTGGCACCCAGGAGGAGCGCATCGCCAAGCTGTCCGAAGAAGGCATCCGAGAGGGCATGAAACGCGACGTGATCGAACGGCCCCACCCACGGACGGACTGGACCCAAGTGCAGGTGGTCGAAGTCGCGCTGGAGCGCAATCTCCAGTATGAAGGGTTGTCCATCGCCGATATCGCCGAGGCCGAGGGCAAGCACCCGCTGGACGTGTTCCTGGATATCGCCCTCGATGAGGACCTTGAGACCGAGTTCGCCCACCCGGCAGCCGCCCAAGGCGAAGACGTTCGCGCCGAGAGGTTGCTCAACCCATACGCGCACATTTCGGTGTCGGACGGCGGGGCCCACACCAGGTTCCTGGTGAACAGCGTCTGGCCGGTCTACTTCCTGGGGCATTGGGTCCGGGACAACGGCCTGATGACGCTGGAACAGGCCCATCAGAAGATGAGCGGCCTGCCTGCGCAGTTCTCGGACATGAAGAACCGGGGCACCCTGCGCGTTGGCGACTGGGCCGACATCATGGTCTACAACATGGAGGAGTTGGGGCTGCTCTACGACAAGCCGAGGTTCGAGACCGATTTCCCCGGCGGCGAGAAGCGACTGGTTCAAAAACCGACCGGAATCCGCTACATCCTGGTGAACGGTACGGTTACCTTCGTGGAGAACGAATGCACGGGCGCCCTGCCGGGCAAGCTGCTGCGCAGCTACGAGATGGTAGGGTAGACCCCAGAGCAGTAGCCGGTCTCCCGGCTGGTTTCATTCCAAAGAAAAGGCCCCTGGCTTTATGGCGAGGGGCCTCTTGATTTGCGGCGAAGTCTGCCGTCATCACCTGACAGGGATTCTTACCCAAGCAAGCCCGTCGACGTTCTCGAAATGGCTGTCCGCCCTTGACCAACCCCAGTTGTGGAATTCTTCAAATTCTTCTTGACTCATCGTACCAATGAAATCGTCCAGCGAATTGCCAATGGGCCCCTTCTTGGGAGTGGGGGGAGGCGGTAGGCCGGCACCGACGTGGAGCATGTATAACGCGGCCTTGTTTAGTGAAATCCCCTTTTTCTCCGCCAATTGGCGGATGCTTTCAGCCAATTTATCGTCCAAGCCCCTGATCGTAATCTGTTTCATACCGCTCACCTCCCGTGACTCCATCATCCATCGTCACTTCCTGGAGACCCACAGCCATCTATTCATCGGGGACCAACGCCACCAAGCGGCCGTTTTGAACGGTAACCAGGAACGTCTTCATCCGGAAGTCTGGGCGACTGGCGCAAAGGCCCTGGCTTTTATCATACTGCCAACCGTGGCCATCGCAAACGAACAGGTCGTCGCCCTCGTCCATGATCTCACCTCCCTGGTGCGGGCACACCGTTGACAACAGCTTGTACCCGTCACTACCGCGGACCAGGAAGTATGACGCATCACCTACCTTGACCGGCGCGGGGAACGCCGTAAACGAAGACTCTTCTCCCAAGTCGGCCCTGACCTTTTTCGACCGGGCAGAACCGTTGATTTGACGCAGTGACACAGTCCCTCTTCGACGCTCAGTAGTCATTGCATTTCACCTTCATGGTTGATATAGCCCAATTGGGCAAGTATACCAGCACCTGGGCCTTCCGCGTCCCTGACCGGAAATCATGATATATCGGCGGCGTTCTTATTCATTTTTATTGGGATGGACAGGGAGATATAGCTTCAGATATAATACCGCGACTCTACGTCAATGGATAACTCTGGCGTCAGAGGGTTTCGTTTTGACGCGGAGGCCGCCAAGGTGAAGGAGACTTTCGGGAGACAGTCTGCTGGGGGAAGTGTCGGAACTGGTAGACGAGCATGACTTAGGATCATGTGCTGAGAGGCGTGGGAGTTCGAGTCTCCCCTTCCCCACCAAAGGCTTTTGGTGGGGCCTTCAGGCGATAGTCATAACCTGGTCCACACACAAACAGACCGCTTGAGCGTAGGTCTTTGGTTTAGGAGGTCAAGTGGCTACTTTACTTGAAGTAAAAGACTTGAGGACTTACTTCTACACCTACGAAGGTGTAGTTAAGGCTGTAGACGGCGTTTCATACGAGCTTGAAGAAGGGGAAACCTTGGGGTTGGTGGGCGAGAGCGGTTGCGGCAAGAGCGTCAGCGCACTGTCGGTGATGCGATTGATTCCAGACCCGCCCGGCAAGATCGTGGACGGCGAGATACAGTTCGAGAACGAGGACATCCTGAAGGTGGACATGGACGATATGCGCCGCATCCGCGGCGGAAAGATATCCATGGTCTTCCAGGAACCGATGACCTCCCTCAACCCGGTGCTGACGGTGGAAAAGCAACTCACGGAGACCCTTGAGTTGCACATGGGCATGACCAAGGCTGAAGCCCGCCAGGAGGGGGTGGACCTGCTGACCAGAGTGGGCATCCCCGACCCGGAAAGGCGAATCAAGCAGTACCCCCACCAGTTCAGCGGCGGAATGCGGCAAAGGGTAATGATCGCCATGGCCCTGAGTTGCAACCCCAGGCTGATCATCGCCGACGAGCCGACAACCGCACTGGACGTGACCATTCAGGCCCAGATCCTGGAGCTGATGAAGTCGCTTACCACCGAGTTCGGGGTGGCACTGATCGTCATCACCCACAACCTTGGCGTGGTGGCCCGCTACGCAGACCGGATGAACATCATGTACGCTGGCAAGATCATCGAGCGGGGCACGGCCATGGAAGTCTACGCCAACCCCCGCCACCCCTATACCGTCGGTCTGTTGCACTCCGTTCCGCGCTTGGACCAACCGAGGCGGGAGAAGCTGGACCCAATCGAAGGACAGCCGCCGGACTTGATTAACGTGCCGCAGGGTTGCGCCTTCCGGGCAAGATGCCGCTGGGCCATCGACAAGTGCGCTATCGAAGCTCCGCCGTTGATGCCCACCGGTGACGGACACTGGTCGGCGTGCTGGCGGGCCGAAGAGCTGCATGTGCTGGCGCAGGAAACTTACACCGCCCCGAACTAGTGGCGCAGACGGGACTTTGTTCTTATACCGACAAGCCCAACATTAAGAGGCAAAAGCCATGACCACTTCGACAGACGTTCAGACCCAGGGCAACGGACAGCCGACAGCGGAAGATAACCTTATCGAGGTCCGGGATCTCCAGATGTACTTCCCGGTGACCTCCGGTCTGATTTTCCAGAAGACTGTGGCCCACATCAAAGCGGTGGATGGGGTTAGCTTCAACGTGCGCAGAGGTGAAACCCTTGGGCTGGTGGGTGAAAGCGGATGCGGCAAGACCACCACAGGCCGTTGCATTCTCCAGTTGTACAAGCCCACCGCAGGCCAGATTATTTTCGACGGGCGGGATCTGACCGGCCTTGCCAGCCGCGAGTTACGTACGATGCGGCGCGAGATGCAGGTCATATTCCAGGACCCGTACAGCTCTCTCAACCCCCGCATGACCGCCGGCAACATCATCGGGGAACCGTTGGTGGTACATGGCTTGGTCAAGGGCAAGTCAGAGTACCGAGAACGGGTAGCCGAGTTGCTGCAAAACGTGGGGTTGAATCCCTATATGGCCGACCGGTTCCCCCACGAGTTCAGCGGCGGTCAGCGCCAGAGGATAGGAGTGGCCCGCGCATTGTCGGTGGGCCCCAAGTTCATCGTAGCCGACGAGCCGGTTTCCGCGCTGGATGTGTCCATCCAAGCCCAGATCATCAACCTGTTGGAAGACCTTCAAGAGCAATTCAACCTGACTTACCTGTTCATCGCCCACGACCTGTCAGTGGTGCGCCACATCAGCGACCGGGTAGGGGTGATGTACTTGGGCCACATAGTGGAACTAGCCGACCGGGGCGAGATCTACGTGAACCCGGTACACCCATACACGCGGGCGTTGCTGTCTGCTGTGCCCATACCGGACCCGGTCATTGACGCTCAGAGGGAAAGGATACTGCTGACCGGGGAGGTGCCCAGCCCGTTGTACCCGCCTTCCGGGTGTGTGTTCCATCCGAGATGCCCCGCCGCCATTGACGATTGCGCCAGGGTGCTGCCGGAGTTGAGGGAGGTCTCACCCGACCACTGGGCCGCCTGCATACGCGCCGAGGGTTACGGCACTTACTAACATTCAGGTATTGCCGGTTGACACCAGTCGACAACAAGGAGCGGCTCCAAATGGAGCCGCTCTTTTTCTTGGGCGCCGAAATTCGACGACGACCTTCCTTGTAGCCGCAGTCTCTCCGTGATACTATCGAAAATGTATGGACCCACTACTGATTCGCAACTTCTGCATCATCGCCCACATAGACCACGGTAAGTCCACACTGGCGGACCGCTTCCTGGAAATCACCGGCACCGTCCGCGCCCAGGACATGAAGGCCCAGTTCCTTGACCAGATGGACCTGGAACGCGAACGGGGCATCACTATCAAGGGCAAAGCGGTGGCCATGCACCACGTTGGTCCGGATGGACGGACTTACCAGCTCCACTTGATCGACACGCCGGGGCACGTGGACTTCAGCTACGAGGTCTCCAGGGCTATGGCCGCTGCCGAAGGGGCCTTGCTGGTGGTGGACGCCAGTCAGGGCATCGAAGCGCAGACCATCGCCAACGCCTTGCTGGCGATGCAATACGACCTGGACCTGATTCCGGTCGTCAACAAAGTCGACCTGCCGCAAGCCGAGCCGGACCGGGTGGCCAGTGAACTACAGCAGGTGTTCGGTTTCCGTGAGGACGAGATACTTTTCGTGTCGGCCAAGGAAGGCACCGGAGCCAGGGATATCCTTGACGCCGTCGTGGAGCGGATTCCGCCCCCGAAAGGAATAACCGAGGCCCCGTTGCGGGCGTTGGTCTTCGACTCTCTGTACAACCCCTACAAGGGCATCATCGCCCATATCCGGGTGGACGACGGCCAGATATCCAAGGACCAGCGCATTCAGGTTATGTCAACGGGAAAGATGGCTGAGATAGTAGAGGTCGGCGTATTTACACCCACACCCAAGCCGATAGATACCCTGTCGGCGGGACAAGTGGGTTATGTTGCCACCGGCTTCAAAGACGTCAGGGAGTGCAACGTAGGGGACACCCTGACCGGAAGCAACCGCTCGGCGTCCGAACCGCTTCCCGGCTACATGCCCTTGAAATCAATGGTGTTTGCCGGCCTGTACCCGTCGGATGGGGAGGACTACGGCAGGTTGCGGGCTTCCCTTGACAAGCTGCAACTTAACGACGCTTCCCTGACCATAGAGCCGGAAAACAGCACCGCCCTGGGATTCGGTTTCCGTTGCGGCTTCCTGGGCCTCATGCACATGGAGATAGTGCAGGAGCGGCTGGAGAGGGAGTACGATCTGGACATTATCGCCACCTCCCCCAGCGTATCCTACTCCGTGCTGCTGGAGACAGGGGAAGAGATAAGCATCGACAACCCTTCAAAGCTGCCGCCCCCGCACCAAGTGAAAGAGATACGAGAGCCGGTGCTCGACCTGACCATCGTCGTCCCGGACCGCTACGTAGGCGCCATCATGGAATTGATGCACTCGCGGCGGTCCGAGTTCAAACGAATGGAGTACATACAGGGCAGCGCCGCCCAACCGAACGGCGTCTCCACCAACACTTCGGAGTCCCGAGTCGTGATGGAGTACACCATGCCGCTGGTGGAGTTGCTGGCCGACTTCTACAACCAACTCAAGTCCCGGACCCAGGGCTACGCCTCCATGGATTACTCCCTGAAGGGGTATCAAGCGGCGCCGCTGGTGAAAATGGACGTGCTGGTCAACCAGCAACCGGTGGAAGCCCTTTCCATGATCCTGCACCGGGACCGGGCCGTGGCCCAAGGGAGGGAAGTGGTGGAGAGGCTGAGAACTGCCATCCCCAGGCAGCTTTTCGAGGTGCCGATCCAAGCCGCCATCGGAGGCCGTATTATCGCCCGCGAGACCGTCCGGGCGCTTCGCAAGGACGTCCTGGCCAAGTGTTACGGAGGCGACATTACCCGCAAGCGGAAGCTGCTCGAAAAGCAGAAAGAAGGCAAGCGGCGGTTAAAGATGGTTGGCAGCGTGGAGGTGCCGCAGGAGGCCTTTCTTACGCTGCTCAAGATCGGCAACTAGCAACGCTAGACGCCCAGGGCTTCCCGCAGTTCACGAACCTGCGCCAAGTGCTCCCGCCAGTGGCGCGCAAACAACCCGTCCAGAAGTTCCTGCAAGGTGCGCGGCTCGTCCCAACCCCGGTTGCGTTGGTGGATCATAACGGACCTGCTCGACAGCCCGCCTTCGCCCGCCGCCTCCAAGGCCGCTTCCATTCCCTGGAACAGCCGGCCAATGTCCTCCACCACCCGGTCCATATCGTATGACAGGCGGTCCACGGTCATGTTGGTCAGGTCAGACCGCAAGTCGAATTCGCTGATTTCACCGGCCAGGGCTTGCCGCAGGATGGCGTGGATGCCTCCGGGCGGCGTGTCCAGCAGGTGATATACCACCTCACGAACGGACCAAGCGTTCGGGTCGGGCTTCCAGTCCAAGCAGTAGTCCATTCCGTTCAGGAGTTCGAGCAGTTCCGCCCGGATGGTACGGACAGTCTGCAAGTTGGGGTCTTTATTCGTACCCATGCGACTCTAACATCAGCGGCCCGGCTCAGGGCCGGAGAACCATAAGGAACAGGATGATGACCACAAGCAGCGTGGCGATGCCGCCAAACATCGACCAACGGCGGCTGGTCCGTGAGTAGGCTTGGTCCAATCGGCCCTGGGACAAGCCCTCCTCGGCCAACCGCGCCATTCGGCGTTGCAGGGGCAACATAGCGACCACCCAAATTATTGTGGTCAAGATAAGCAGGACAAATGATAGACCGAGCCATAATTGTTCAAATCTCTGCCAACCGGTGAAGGCGACCAGCAACATGCCGCTTGCCCACAGGACCACTAGCCCCGGGATAGTGAATGTGTAATCGGCCCTGAGCAGTGCCCGGCAGGTCGAGGCGATGGTCTCAAGGTTTGACGTTTGATCGGCCCTGACCTTCCAGAACGCCGAGGTAATCAGGTTGCCGATGAGTACCACGGCGGACAGGATATGAATGGCTAGGATAATCTGAAATACGCCGGTCATTGGGCCTCCCCTGGGTTGGGATGAACATCGGGTGAGTCTGTCGCCGGTATCGGACCCGCAGACCAACTGCGGGTGATGGAATCGAGCAACGCCCGGGCTTGATTGCCGGTGTCCTCACGGGCCAAGGCGAATTCGAGGGAGGCTCGCAGCAGACCCATAGGCGTGCCGCCGTCGTAACGTGTTCCTTCAAACTCGTAGGCGTATATGTCGTGCCGCTCCAGCAACAGCAAGAGGGCGTCGGTCAGTTGAATCTCGCCCTTGGCGCCCGGAGGAGTGCGCTTCAGGCACTCGAAAACATCGGGGGGCAGAATGTACCGCCCGACGATCGCCAGGTTGGATGGGGCTTCTTCTTTGGGCGGTTTCTCCACCAGTCCGCGCACTTGGTGCAGGCCGTCTCCCGCCGGTTCGGCGTCCACTACCCCGTAGTTGTGTACCACGTCCCAAGGTGTGGTCTCTACGGCGATAACGCCTCCCCCGGTACGCTGTTGAACGTCCAGCATCTGGGTGACTACGCCGGGGGTGTGGGTGATAATGTCGTCCGGGAGAATCACGACAAACGGTTCGCCGTCAACCGCTTCCTCCGCGGTCAGCACGGCGTGACCCAAGCCAAGCGGCTCCTCTTGGATAACAAACGACACTTGGGCCAGGGACGACGCATGACGCACTTTTTCGGCCAGATTATCCGCGCCCAAGGCAGCCAGATGGCGTTCCAAGGACGCATTGGGTTGAAAGTAGGAGGCTATGGACTCTTTTCCTTTAGCGGTGACTATGATGACCCTTTCGATACCGGCCTCGGAAGCCTCCTCGACCACGTATTGGAGCATCGGCTTGTCCAAGATGGGAAGAAGTTCCTTGGGCACCGACTTGGTCATCGGCAAGAATCGGGTCCCAAGCCCGGCGGCGGGTATCACCGCAGTCCTGATTTCCATGTCTCCTCCTGACGCGGGGCCATTCTATCACCGGTCCGATTGAGCTACAACGTAGCAGGACACGGCGATTCCGACAGTGAAAAGGCCCGGTCATCCATGTGCTATAGCAATTGACATGGAGAGAGGGCTGGCCTACCATGAAATTGAGGCCGTGCTAGACGGGGAGCTAGCGGTGCCCTGAACTCGCAATCCGCTATAGCGGGGTTGAATGCCTCCCCCAGGCGGGGCTATTGGGCCCCTATTCCGAAACGGTGATGTAGAAGGTTGGGCCCCACGCGGCGCAGACTTGCGAACTCCGCCAGGCCGGAAGGAGCAACGGTAAGCAGGGTACTGCGGGCGCCGTGGGATCGCCTGGCCCGAGTTACTGCCCGGAACACGCTCAATGGTTTTCGTCAAAGGGAGGTGCGCGGTCTCTAACTTCATCAACAACGCAGTCCGCTTGTCAGACCGGACACGGCACGGCGGCAGCCACCCCCCCTCCCGTTCCGCCAAGCGAAAGGCCCTTGGGCAGCATTTCCTCCACGACGGTCGAATCGTGGGGCGTATACTGGCTGCCGCTGACATTCAGCCCGATGACTTGGTACTGGAAATAGGGCCCGGTCTCGGGGTGCTTACTCGCAGGCTGGTACAACTTGCCGGTAAGGTTGTTGCGGTGGAAATGGACGGGGAATTGGCCGCTTCGTTGCCGTCTCGCTTGAATCATCCACCGAATCTCCACATGGTCCAGGACGACGCGCGGACTATAGATTTCAACCCATTGACCGGGGACGTCCCGTCCTACAAGGTCGTTGCCAACCTGCCCTACTACGCCGCGAATCCCATCGTGCGTCGATTCCTGGAGGCTGACAGGACACCAGAGTTACTGGTTGTGATGGTACAGAAGGAAGTAGCCGAAAGCATGTTGGCTAGGCCGGGTGCGATGACGATGCTGTCGGTGGCCACCCAATTTTACGCCGCGCCTTCCCTGGTCTGTAACGTCCCTCCTCGCAGCTTTCGCCCGCCTCCGGCCGTTAGATCGTCGGTAGTCAGGTTGGATGTGCGACAAGCCCCGGCTGTTGACGTGAGAGACCCTGCGGCCTTCTTCGATCTGGTCCGGGCCGGTTTCTCTGCGCCAAGAAAACAACTTCGTAACTCCCTGAGCCACGGACTGGGTGAGCACCCGACATTTGTGGCCCAACTCCTGGCAGATATGGAGTTGGACAGCTCACGCAGGGCCGAAACTTTGACCTTGGAAGAATGGGCCTTGATCTATCGCCGATGGGAAGAGACCGGGAAAGTTGGAACTACGGGCTTACGCTAAGCTGAACCTGGCCTTGGAAGTGTTGGGCAAACGGTCCGACGGGTACCATGAAGTACGGACCGTTATGCAGACTATAGACTTGGCGGACAAGCTGGCGGCACGGCCCGCTGACAACCTCAGCGTCCGGTGCACAGACACCACGTTAAATGACCAGGACAACCTTGTCTGGAAGGCAGCGACAGCACTGGCCAACCGCGCGGGCGTGGAACCCAAGGCTGAAATCTTCCTGGAAAAGAGTATTCCTGTCGCAATGGGCCTCGGCGGGGGCAGCAGCGACGCGGCGGCGGCGATAACGTCGCTCAACCGCCTCTGGGGCCTCGGTCTGCCGGACAACGAATTGACGCTCGTGGCGGCGGAAACAGGATCGGACGTTGCTTTCTTCCTCACCGGCGGGACCGCGCTGGCGGGAGGAAGGGGAGAACAAATTTCGCCGGTCGCGCCGCTGCCCGGTACAGTGACGACCCTGGTCTGTCCCAATATGGAGATCAGCAATAAGACGGCGCGCTTGTATTCACGCCTCACGCCAGAGCATTTCAGCGACGGGTCGCGCACCGACCGCTTGGTAGAAAACCTGAAAGCCGGGAAATCCGTATCAGATATACTGTACAACGTTTTCGAGGAGGTGGCTTTTGACGCCTTCCCAGGGTTGGCAAGGGTGAGGGACCGGCTGATTGAGGCGACGGGAAGACCACCCCGCCTTTCAGGCGCGGGCCCGGCGTTGTATTTCCTACCCTCGAGCAAAGACGGATATGAGGCCATATCCAACGCCTTGCAACCTAATGAAGCACGGGTATACCTTGTACAGACCGTCGACTGCGGCCACTTGGCGCTGGCGCCAGGCTGAGTCGATGTATTTTAAGAACTCAGAGAGCTAATCAATGGATGTTCTGGGCGCAATCAGCATAGGCATGAGCCCCTATCTATTCAAGTCCGCCGGTTTCGTGGTGGCGTGGCACGGCTTCTTCACTTTCGTGGCCGTGGCGGTCGCGGTGTTCCTGGCAGCCAGATGGGGCAATAAAGAAGGTCTGAACGCGGACGCTATATACTCGGTTTCCCTGTGGGCCATTATTGGCGGCATAGTGGGCGCGAGGGTAGTCCACGTTATCGACTTTTGGGAGATTTACGGCAGTAACTTCACGCGGGCGTTCTATATCTGGGAAGGCGGCGTCGCTATCTACGGGGCCATCCTGGGCGGGTTCTTCGGCGGGGGACTGTATATCATCATCCGCAACTCCGACGGGTTCCTGGCCTTCTGGGGAGCATTGCGCAGGGCGATCCCCATCTTTCCCGAGCCCCACAAGGCGCCGTTGCCCGGGGTAGGGCACATGGCCGACATCGTTGCCCCCGCGCTGTTGATCGCCATGGCCATCGGGCGAATCGGGGACATCATTAACGGGGAGCACTTCGCCAAGGCCACATCGCTGCCCTGGGGGTTCGTTTACACCAATCCAGAGAGTTTGGGCTTCGGCAGGCCCATCTCCCACCCGGCGGTTGCCTACGAGTTGCTGTTCGACCTGGCGTTGGCGGCGGTCATCTGGCCGTTGAGGAACAGGCTGCGGCCCAGGGGCATGATCTTCGTGCTCTATGGAGCGTTGTACTCCATCGGGAGGTTCTTCCTGAGCTTCCTGCGAGTGGAGTCCCAGACCTACTTCGACTTCCTGAACCAAGCGCAGGTGCTGGCCTTGATCGTGATTGTAATAGCGATCCCACTCCTGGTATTCAAAGCCCAGGTCGTAAGACCGGGCGCCGGTGAAGAGGTCGACCAGTCCACCGTTCGCTAAGGGCTTACGTGGACGGGCGTGGATTCCCGCCCCCGTCTCCACGGGGGCAGGCTCTGCGCGGGAATGACGAGGTGACTAACGGGAACGACGGGGTGACTCGCGGGGATAACGGGGTACTCACGGGAGTGGCGGGGTGACTCGCTGGGACGAAGATAGTCTTGTAATGTGACTCAACAGGCCCGGTCGCAGTCCGCGAAAATCAACACCGAATTGTGGCCGCCGAAGCCGAAAGAGTTGCTCATGGCGACATTGACTCTATGGGACTTGGCTTGGCTGGGTGTGTAGTCCAGGTCGCAGTCCGGCTCCGGCTCTTCAAGATTGATGGTAGGCGGGACGATACCGTTGCGGATGGCCATTATGCAGACCGCCGCCTCCAACGCGCCACCGGCGCCCAGCAGGTGCCCGGTCATGGACTTGGTGGAACTCAGGGGCAGTCCGTAGGCGTGTTCGCCCAAGGCGAGCTTGATAGCCTTGGTTTCCTGCCTGTCGTTCAGGGGGGTAGAAGTGCCGTGGGCATTGATGTAGTCCACGTCGGCGGGGCCGATATCGGCGGACTCCATAGCCAGCTTCATGGCATGGGCCGCGCTTTCCCCTTCCGGCCCCGGCTCGGTCAGGTGATGAGCGTCGGACGTTGCTCCATAGCCCCTTAGCTCGGCCAAAGGCGTTGCACCCCTCTCTGCGGCGTGGCTCTCGCTTTCCAACACCAGCACGGCTGCGCCTTCGGCCATCACGAACCCATCTCGCTGGACATCGAAGGGTCTGCTGGCCCGTTTCGGGTCCTCATTGAACCTGGAGAGGGCGCGCATGGAATTGAACCCCGCGACGGCTATGGGGGTGATTGACGCCTCGCTTCCGCCGGCCAGGATGACCTCCTCCTTGCCGCGGCGTATAAGCTCCCAGCCTTGACCCAGGGCGTCGGCGCCGCTGGAGCAGGAGGAGACCGGGCAGTAGTTCGCGCCCATGGCGCCGGTGACCATGGAGACTTGAGCGGATGCCATGTCGCCCAGCATCATGGGAACCAGGAACGGGCTGACGCGCCGAGGACCCCGCTGGCTCAACACGTCGAACTGTTGGGACAGGGTGAGAATGCCGCCGATGGCGCTGCCGATGATGACACCCACCCTGAAGGGATCGCCTTCCCTGGGGTCCAGATCGGCTTGACGGCAGGCCTCCTGAGCGGCGGCGGCGGCCATCTGGGCGAACCGGTCCATGCGGCGGGCCTCTTTTCTGTCGAGGTAGCGCTCGCCGTCGAACCCCTTGACCTCGCCCGCGAATCGAGTGTCGAAACTCTCCGCGTCAAAAGCGGTGATGAAGTCGATACCCGAATTTCCCTTCACCAGGTTGTCCCAAGTGGAAGAAACATCCAAGCCCAGTGGGCTGATAATCCCAATTCCGGTGACGAAAACGCGGCGGAATCTGCTCATGAATACGGAGCGGCTCAGTCTTGATTGGCGGTGTTGCGCCGCGGCTCAGTGATTACGTTGTTGACGATCTCGCTGAGCTCGTTGATCCGGTGGGAGACCGCCGCTTCCAACTCCTTGCTGCCGGCGTTGACGGGCGCGGAAAGGGCCACCAGAGAGTCGGTCAGCTCGGTAATCTTGGTGCCGATGTTGTCCACAACATCGCGGCGGGCATTGGCCAGCGGCTGAGACACGGACCGCAGCTTGTCGGCCAGTTCTCCCACCCGTTGGGCCAGGCTGTCCCCGAACTCCAAGCCTGCCAAAGATACCGGGTCGGACCAATTGCGCAGGTTTTCGGTAGCGTCGGCCAACCGGGCGCTGATGCTGTCTCCCAAGTCGCGGCTGGTGGTGGCGAGACGCAGCCGGTAGGTACGCAGGATGCGGAAAATGCGCCGGTAGAGATCATCCACCGGGACCAGCTTGTCCGAATAGCGGTCGAACAACTCCCTGCTTTCCGCCATGGACCACCGCTCGTCCCAATGGACGAACTGGCGTCCCGTATACAGGTGGTAGGGCCGCATCTTCCCTTCGGGAAGGAGGTCGCCGTTCTCGTCCAGGGGAGGCAAGCTGTCCCAATTGGAGGTCGCAGGCAACGGAGTCAACAGGTTCACGGTCTGGTACCTGCTGACTTGGGTGACCCACTCGGCCAAGGCCATAATGCTCTCTTCGGTATCGAAGGGCAGGCCGATGATGGTCATAGCCACCACGGAGAACCCAAGCTCATTGAGGGTCACCAGGTCCTTGTGCATCTGGCCGGGTTCCTGGCGTTTTTTGACCAGCTTGAGGTTCTCGGCGTTGTCCGACTCAACGCCGATGTAGGCCATCTTGATGTTGGCGTCCGTCATGGCGTTAGCCAACTCGGCGTCCTGCCCAATCTCGGCACGGGCTTGGCAGATCATGTACATGTCGTCGGTATGACCCTTCCAAGCCTTCAATCGCTCCAAGCGCTCGTTGCGGTACTTGACCGCTCTGAGGGGCGGCGGGTGCAGGTCATCCGAGATGAAGACCTGGAATTTGCCGTTCCGGGAACTGTGGATCAGTCCGTCGGCAGCAAGTTCACGCAGTTGGTTGAGACGCTTGATTTCCGTCTCCCTTGAAATCAGACGGTATCCGAGGAACTGCTGGATAACCTGGCAATAAGTACAGCTCTCGGTACAACCCCTGACGGTCTCCAACACCCCGCCAGCCATTGGGTTCGCCGGGGTAAGGTCCCTGATGGACCTGAAGTCGGGCAGTTCCACGAAGTCCGGGCTGACCAGTCCGGCGCGCCGAGTCTGGATTATGTGACCGTCTTCCAAGTAACTTATGCCCGGCACCTTGTTCAGGTAGGCCTCGCGCTCCCCCTTCTTGTAAGACAACAGGATGTCGCAAAGCTGCCCGATGATATCCTCGCCTTCCCGTTGGACGATGACGTCAAAGTCGCCATTGTCGAAGGCTTCCCGGCTGAGCGGGCTCATCTGAGGCCCACCGCCGATGGTGATGATGTCCGGATGGTATTGCTTGGCTTGCCGCGCGACCTGGTAGCCACGGGGAGCCTCGTTAATCAAGGCGGTGACCATCAGGATATCCACCCCGTCCAGGTCTTTATCCGGGTCAATTACGCCGCAGCGGTCTTCGAACCAGATCTCCCGTTCATACAGGTAGTCGCCTTCCCACTGGGCGAGGGCCCCCGACAGGAACAACATTCCCTGCCGCGGAATGGCGATGTATTCGAAGTTGCCGCCGGCGGACGCCGGTTGAAGAAGCACTACCCGTTTTATCCTAGATGCCGTCGTTGCCATCACTCCTCCAAGAGTCTCACAACAAGAACCGGCCATACCTGCTGCTGGTAATCAATGGAGATATGCTGTCAAACCCAGCCGATCACAGGTGTTCTCAAGCCCAACCCTATCCTGGGCAGACTAGCCCCGTATTATACCCGAACACATACGCAAATAACACAATACATCCGATTGCTATGCATTCCGTTTAAGGTGGTTTATCTCCAACCACAACGATACAGCGGATTCCCGCGAAGGCGGTAATGACGCCTGCTTACTCCCCAGCCATCGCCTCCAGTACGGCGCCGGGAGACATGGGCAGTTTGGCCATGCGGACGCCTGCGGCCCTGTAGATGGCGTTGGCGAGGGCCGGCACCGGCGGGATGATGGAGACTTCGCCGACGCCCCTGACTCCGGTGGGATGACCGGGGTTGGGCACTTCCACCAACTGGGTGTCTATCATCGGCAGGTCGGTGCTGGTGGGGATGCGGTAGTCCAGCAAGGTCGAGTTGAGCATCCGGCCCTGGTCGTCGAAGAAGTATTCCTCGTTCAACGCCCAGCCGATGCCCTGGACCGCTCCGCCCTGCATCTGGCCTTCCACGTAGCTGGGATGCACCGCCGTGCCCGGGTCCTGCAACGCGGTATAGCGCAGGATCTGGGTCTTGCCGGTGTCCGGGTCGACTTCAACGTCCACTATATGGACAGCGAAACAGGGGCTTTCCCCTCCCTGGTCGCCCATGGAGCGGCCAACCACCGGCCCTCCCGTCGAACCCAGCCGGGCGGCCAGTTCCTTGAAGGTGATACTCAACTCCGAGTCGGAGGTGTGCCTGAAGACGCCGTCCTCCAGCGTCACGTTATCCGGCGGCACGTCCCAAATCAGGGCGGCCCGGTCAACCAGTTGCGCCTTCAGGTCATGGGCCGCGTCATAGCAGGCCCAGCCGGTCTTGTAGGCGACGCTGCTGCCGGCGGTGAAGCCGGTAAAGCCGATGCTGTCGGTGTCGCCCACCGACGGGTGAACGTCCTCCACCGGAATGCCCAGCACTTCCGCCACGTGCATCGCCACGGCGGTCCTGGTGCCGCCGATGTCCGGAGACCCCTCAATCAAGCTGACAGTGCCGTCGGCGTTTACGTTGGCCAGGGCACAGGCGGGGCCTGAGATGTTGAAACAGACGCCGGTGGCCACGCCGCGCCCCCGGTTCGGCCCTTCCAAGGGAGCAGAGTAATGAGGATGGTCCTTGGCCGCTTGCAGGGTTTCCAAGTAGCCGATGCGTCGGTAGGGGAGGCCGGTCACCCGGCGGGTGCCCTCGCTGGCGCCGTTCCGCAGCCGGAATTCCAACGGGTCCATTTCCAACTTCTCGCACAGTTCGTCGATCAGGGTCTCGCCGGCAAATCCGGCCGCCGGACCGCCGGGAGCGCGGTAGGGGGCGACCTTGGGCTTGTTCACCACCACGTCGTAGGCCTCGACCCGGACATTAGTTATATCGTAAGGGCCGAAAATAAACTGGGTGGCCAGGTTGATGGGGGAGCCGGGATAGGCGCCGGCTTCGTAAATGAATACCGCCTCGGCCGCGGCAATTCGTCCGTCGCGGGTCGCGCCGATCCGGGCCTTGATATGTCCGCCGGAGGTGGGGCCGGTCCCTTGGAACTCTTCATCCCGGCCCAGAGTGATCTTGACGGAGCGCCCAGACTTTTTGGAGAGCAACGCGGCGACGGGTTCGATGTATACGTGGAGCTTGCCCCCGAACCCGCCGCCGATCTCCATGGGCACAACCTTGATTTGGGAGACGGGAACGCCCAGCACCATCGCCGAAAGGTCTCTCATGGAGAAGTGGCCTTGAGAGCTGTCCCAAATGGTGATGGCGCCGTCCTGGCGCCATACTGCCGTAGCTGTGTGCGGTTCGATGTAGCCCTGATGCACCGTCTTGGTGTGGAACTCGCGCTCCACCACGACGTCCGCTTGTTCGAAACCCTGCTCAATGTCGCCCAACTGAAACACGAAATGGCTGGCGACGTTGGACGTCTCGGCGTCGTCGCCCTCGTCGAGCAGGCCGCCTGGTCGGAAATACTCCCCTTCGGAGTGGTAGAGCCTGTCGTGGAGAATGGGCGCGCCGGGAGCCATCGCCTCCTTGCCGTCCAGCACCTCCGGCAACACCTCGTAGTCCACTTCGATGAGGGCCAGCGCCTGTTCTGCGACGTGTGGACTGTCGGCGGCCACTGCCGCTACCGCATGGCCTCGGTAGAGGGCCTTGTCAGCGGCCAGAACATTGTTGCTGAGGAAGCGCGGGTTCAATGCCGACCCCTCGCCAACGTCCACCGGCCTGCCGGAGAGGACCGGCAGGTCCTTGGAGGTAACGACGGCCTTCACCCCCGGCAGCGCCAGGGCCTTGTCTGTGTTTATGGACCGGATACGGGCGTGGGCATGGGGGCTTCGCAGTATCTTGCCGTGGAGCATACCGGGCAGGCTCACGTCGGCCCCGTAGCGGGCTTGGCCGGTCACCTTTTCCAAGCCATCGTGCCGGATGGGACGGGTGCCGATTACCTTGAAGTTTCCGGGGCCCTGTACGCTCTGTTCTACGGTAGTTGTCATTTTCATTCACCCGTTGGCCAGTATTTATCAGCGTTGCCAGAATATTATAGTAGACAATTGAGCAAGCTGGCGCAGCACGGAGGGCAACCACAAAGGTTGACACTAAAGTGCCGGTGGGATGACCATTGTGACAGTGAGAAAACCCTGGAGGAGCAAGGGCATGAGGTCGTTGAGAGAGACTGGAAGATGGATACGGTCGCGGTGGTTGGTTGGAGTGGCCATCGTCGTTCTCATCGCGTTCATTGCCGGGCTGGCCTTCGGCCTTTCCGGGACCGACCGCACAATTGCCCAGGAGGGGTCAACTGATCTGCCGCCGCCACCCCCGCACCTGGTGGCAACGCCCGACGGTCCTGTGCCAACGGTGGACAGGACCAAGCGCCCGTTAATATTTGAGACGGTGCCTTATACTCCCCCTGTAGGATACATGGAGGCGAAATCGGATGCGGGCAGTTCCGCTAAGCCTGCAACGGGAAACTACCTCTACCTCTGGAGTATCGACCGGTACTACAGCCTGCCGGACGACGTCAAACTAGTTGACCGCATTGACTTTATGACCTGCGACCCCGAAACGCGCTGCCCCGTCGCTCCTTTTCGAATTTACCAGAGGGGCGAAGCGAGGATAGGGATCGACCAACTGGGGGAGATATTTGACGACATTGAAGGTGGTGACGCGTCGGCGTTTCCGTTTTTCACAGGAAAAGAAGACCACGAGGACCGCACGGCGGCCCAAGAAGGATCAACCGACCTACCGCCACCACCCCCGCACCTGGTGGCGACGCCTGACGGTCCTGTACCAACGATGGACCTTACCAAGTACCCGATAATAGCAGAGACGGTGCCTTATACCCCTCATGTAGGATACATGGAGGCGAAAACGACCGCCGGCAGTTCCACCAAGCCTGCAACGGGCAACTATCTCTACCTCCCGGCTATTGACAGGTACTTCAGCCTGCCGGATGACGTTAAATTCGATGGAATGATTCAACTCGGCACCTGCGTACCCTTAACGCCGGAGGAGATGCCTTGCCCAGTATTTCCACTGCGATTCTACCAAAGAGGTGAAGCGCGTATAGCGATCGATAGTGTAGGACAGATATTTGAGGACATAGAGGGCGGCGGTGATGCATCGGCGTTTCCGTTTTTCACAGGAGAGGTAAGCAACGCCGAGCACAACTCACTGGAACCTTTGCTAAGGCGATACGACGCCAACGACAACGGGATGATCGACAAGGATGAGGCCGTCGCGGCCGTACTTGATTACTTTGCCGGCCTCATTCCCAAGGACGAGGCGTTAGCAGTGGTCGCCGCCCACACCTCCCACTGAGACTCAAGCAGACACCGTGAGTAATTATGGAGGAAATATGCACGTTATCAGGACCAGCGAAGTTGACGAACAGCCCATGCCCACGGTTACACCGATACCCGGGTGGACCGGCGGGCCGGTTTCCCGCACCCAGCAGCCATTGGTCACGCCCGACACATCGGAATATTACAACGCTATCGTGGTGAACTTTACCAAGGGCGCGACGACGGGATTCCACGTTCACAACAGTGATCAGATATTGGTGATAACCGCCGGGGTCGGCATCGTAGCGACCGAGCACGAGGAGCGGGAGGTGGCCGTGGGCGACATAGTGCACATCAAAGCGGGCGAGAACCACTGGCACGGGGCCAAGAAGGAGTCCACCATGTCGCACATATCCATCCTGACCGCCACTGGCTGAAATAACGTTCCATCTCAGTTGGTCTGTCCGGTGGTGACAGTACGGATGGATTCCCGCCTTCGCGGGAATGACGAGTTCGAAGGCGGGAATAGCGGGTTGGGTGGTGGGCCAAGTTTTGAGATATGTGCTATACGCTGCGCCCGGCGTACTCCGCCTTGGCGGCTTCAACCAGCGATGGGTCCAAGAGCAGGTCGGCAGCGGTGATGCTGAGGGCCTTGGCGACTGTGAGGGCGTTGGAGAGGGCCAATCCGGTGACGGCGGTCTCGCACATTTCCTTGGTGTGGGAGGGCACCGGCGTCTCGCTGACAGCGTACCTCATCTCGTAACCCGGCATGGCGTGGCTGATGTTGCCGAAGTCGGTGGACGCGCCGCTGCCGGGGCGGCCGGGTATGGGGTCGTCCAGCTTCATGCCCAGGGCTTCGGCGTTGGCCCGGACCGCCCGGGAGAGGGTGGCGTTAGGGCGCACGTTCTCGTAGAAGGGGTAGAACTCCTCCACCTCCAGCCGGGCGCCGGTCATGGACGCCGCGCCTTCGGCGATGTCCCTTACCTTGCCGACGACAACATCGCTCAGGTAGCGGCGGTCGCGGCAGCGCAGCATGAAGTTGGCGGCGGCGAACTGCGGCACTACATTGGGCGCCGTCCCGCCGTCGGTGATGACGCCGTGCATCCGGACGTCGTCCCGAAGGTGCTGGCGCATGGCGTCGATGCCGGTGAACAGGTGGATGACGGCGTTCAGGGCGTTGATGCCCATTTCGGGGGCCGCCGCGGCGTGGGCCGCCTTGCCGTGGTACATGTAACGATAGCCCACCATGGCCAGGCTCCAGCTTTCGCCAGCCGCCGCTTCGGTGGGTATGATGGTGCGGTTGGAGAAGGGGTGGGATGAGAGGGTGGCATCCACGCCGTCGAACACCCCGGCTTCCAGCAGGCGTATTTTGCCGCCGCCGCCTTCCTCGGCAGGCGTGCCGATGACCATGATCCGTCCCGGCAGGGCACCGGCGTTGGCTTGGAGACCAAGACCCGCGCCCATCGCCGCCATGGCGATGAGGTTGTGCCCGCAGCCGTGGCCAATCTCCGGCAGGGCGTCGTACTCGGCGAGGATGGCGATGGTGGGGCCGTCGCCCGCGCCGCCGGGTATGACGGCGCGGAAGGCCGTTTCCACCCCGCCGATGCCCCGCTCCACGTGCAGGTTATGCTTTTCCAGGAACCCTGCCAAGGCCGCGGAGGAGTAGAATTCCTGGTAGTTCAATTCAGGGTGTTCGTGAACGTCTATCGACAGGTCGAACAACTCCTGCTTGGCCGCCTCGATGGCCGCATTGGAGTTGGACGCCAAGGCTTCCTTGCTTCCGGTGTTCCGGCTTGACACGGTATTTCACCTCCGTTGGACAGCGGATTGGAATGGCTCTCAGGACAGGGGGTAATCACCGGTCCCGCACGACTATGGTGCTTACCATCTTGTCGTGAATGGTTTGCCTGTCTTGGTCAAACAACGACCACAGGCCGTCTACAACCCCGTAGATGTTTCCCGTGAGGGATGACAAGACGCCTCCGAGCAGCCCTTTGACGACGAACTCGCGCACGAAGGTATCGCCCCATCCCAGCAGTTCGCCGTGGCTCTTGATTGCGCGAATCCCCACCAGTTGCTTGCCGGGGGTCTGACCGGACGACAGGGCTTTGAACCACCAGATTACATACGCGACGGCCAAGGCAATACCGATGAACCCGACGACGAACAACGCTATGCTGAGAGCGCCGAAACGGACACCAGGCTCCGGACTCCACTCATCCGGAAGAGCAACCACCACCCCCACGACAATCGACAGTATGGCAATAGCAACCGGCAAGCCGAACATCAGGTTATCCAGAGCGAGGGCGGACAGCCGCCGGAGGAACGTCGCCAATTCCCAGCCGTGTCTCTCTTCCAAGACGCTTCTCCTTTGCGCGCCCGACCTTACGGCCAGTCCTCCAACTCAAGGAATCGGCGTACCTTTTTCTTGAAGGGTTCCTTGTCATAGTTCTGGTACAGGGTTATGGAGTTCCTGACCGGATTGCCGCCGAACATCCGCTCGTAGAGGACCTGCCGCCCGCTGAAGGCGCTGCAGGAAGCGTCCCACGCCAAGTGGAACAGCTTGGCCCGGTCGCGGGCGTTGGCGGTGTCGGTGGCGAAGTATTGCTCTATCTCCGGCCCGATGGCGGCGTCGAAGTCGGCCTCGGCAGGGAGGGCCATGAGGCCGCCGGTGCCGAGAAGCTGGATTATCTCCACCATCCGCGGGTACATGGACCGTCCGAACACGGTGCGTCCAGCCCGGAGAGCGTTTATGTCGGGGCACATCATACCCCACTGGTTGGGAGAGGCATCGGCCTCGGCGGCGCGGATGCAGGACCTCAGTACGTCACGGTAGGTGATCAACTCCGCCACCTGTTCCTGCACGTGGGGGATGGTGCCCGACCCCAAGGTGTCCACGATGAGGTCGGCCAAGCCCAGGGTGAACTCAGCCTTGACCAAGCAGCGGTTCAGAATCTGGTGGCCCGTGTGGGAGTCGGACTGGGTGCCCATGCCGTAGCCGTTGCACAACTCCACGTCACCCAGCAGGAAAACCCGCTCCCAAGGCACCAGCACGTTGTCGAAGAACACCACGGAGTCCATCTCCTCGAAGCGGGACCCGAGGGGGTGGTTGAAGTGGGAGCGGCCCAGGTCGAAACTCTCCCGGCAGAGGAACTTGACTCCCGGCGTATCGCAGGGTATCGAGAAGGAGAATGACTGGCGCTGGGCGGTCTCGTCCAAGCGGTGGCTGGCCACCGGGTATATAGCGATCTCGTCGGAGATGGGCCCGAGGGTAGCCAGCGTCCGGCTACCCTTTACCACGATACCGGCGTCGGTCTCCTTGACCATGGTCAGGGCAACCTCGCCACTCAGGATGTCGGTGGGGCCGGGGTTGCGGCGGCGTTGCAGGTTCACCAAGGCATGGGTGAGGGTGACGTCGTTCTCCCGGATGAACTCGTGGTAGTCCAGTACGTTCTGCTTGTATTCGGGACGGTCCTGGGCAAAGTAGTCGGCGGACCCGGCCCACGCGGAGAATATGGCGTTCATAAAGTCGGGGGATCGGCCCATCATGCCGCAACTGGCCCATGCCCAGCGGGTCATCATCTCCCGCCGCCGCACCAGGTCGTCGATGGTTTTCGGGACCATGAAGGACAACCCGACCGGCTCTCCGGTGGTGGGCGAGGCGAAGGTCATTTCCTCCCGCAGCGACGCGTCGTGCTGCATGTCGTAGAGAGCCGCCACCGACCGTACCCCGTTGCGGAGCGCCGGGTGGGTGGTGACATCTTTAATCTTCTCCCCGTTGAGCCAGACCTCCCTGGGACGTTCCTTGAGGCCGGTGATGTATTCCTGTCCGGTGCGAACTGGCATGGCTTTTCACCTCCGCACGTCGGTTGGGGCTGCAAAGCATGGTGCGGGAAAGGTGGACTTATAGCATGGTTACCCCGCTATGGCTGTCCGGAGCCGATGCCGTCAATATCTACCGCTCAAGGCGACCTGTCAAGAGAAACGCTGCCCAAGCTATAATAGCCGGACTATCAACAGGGGTAACGAAAGAGAATGGTTGCAGCGCGGGACGTGGTCAGGCTATTCAACGACGCCAAGAATTTGCACGAATCGGCTTTGAAGGTCGCGGAAGAAGGGGACCTTCGAGACGCGGCTGAAAAAGCTTGGGGCGCCGTGAACAGGGCGACCGCGGCCTTGGTGCTGGCCAGGAACGATCAATTGCCGGTGCGGTCTCCTGAAGTGACTCATGGACTGGTTGAGTTGACCGATGACGATTTCCGACTGTTTGATTTGAGACGGTCCTATTTCGATTTTCAAGGCCTGTTGCACGGAACGTATTTTTACGATGGGCGATTGGGGCCGCCGGCCAAAGTTATATCGGAAATCAGCAGAGTTGGTGACTACATTCAAGAGGCCGAGCGTTGGGCCAATGGTTAGGACCCAGCAAACCAAGATGGCGGCATAACCATCAAGAACAATTCATCCGGGGGACATGATGACCGATTTCAAGACCGGAACGGTACTGGCCAACGGCATCAATTTTCACTACCTGGAAATGGGCGAGGGGCCGCTGGCCTTGTGCCTCCACGGGTTCCCGGACCATGCTTACTCATTCCGGCACCTGTTGCCGGACTTGGCGGAAGCGGGGTTCAGGGCCGTCGCGCCGTTCATGCGCGGCTACGCGCCCACCGAGGCGCCCAAGGACGGCAATTACCGGGCCGTTTCGCTGGCCCATGACGCCGTTGCCTTGGTGGACGCTTTGGGCGGCGGGCAGGCGTACCTCATCGGCAACGACTGGGGCGCCGGGGCCGTAATCGGCGCGTCGGTGCTGGCGCCGGAGAAGGTGAACAAGCTGGTGGTCATCGCCTCGGGCCGCGTGGACGAGGAACTGGCGATGGACTACTGGTACTTGAGGGGCACCTGGCATTTTTACTTCTTCCAGATGCCCTTCGCCGAAAGGGCGGTGGCCCACAATGACTACGCCTATGTCGAGCAGTGGTGGCGCGACGCCTCGCCTGAGTGGGACATCCCGGCCTACGCCCTGGAAAGCATCCGCGAGACCTTCCGCAAGCCGGGGGTAGTGGAGGCGGCCCTTGGCTACTACCGAGCCAGGTTCGGCCCGGCGCCGCAGGACCCGGCGTTGCTGAGAGACGAGGAGCGGATCAACACCGGACCGGTGACCGTCCCAACGCTGGCCCTGCACGGCACCCGCGACCGCCCCAAGCGGCTGGAGTCCTTCGAGAGCGAACACATGGACAGCTACTACACCGGCGGGCTGGAGAAGGTGATTATCCCCGGCACCGGCCACTTCATGCACCAGGAGAGGCCGGAGGAAGTAAACCCGAAGATTGTGGAGTTTCTCACGCGGTGAGAGGCTTACCCCCTAAAACCCGCAAGGGGTCCAGGGGGCCAGGCGGGTGGCGAACATGCGGTCGGCGCGGTGCAATGCGCCGGACGTGTGCTCGTCAGCCAAGCCTGCTTGGGATAGCCTGGTGAAACCGGCGCCGCCAAGGTAGGCCGAGGCAAGGGCGGCAACGGTGATGGTAACGTCGGGCGATACGGTTGTGGGGCGGCATGAGGCCCCCTCGGAAGAGGCCTCCAGCTCAAAGCATCCTTGGTTCCAAGGGCAGAAATCGTCGCGGACCTCCAGCACCAGCCGGCCGCTTTCCATGTAGCTCCGTTGCTCCAGGGATGAAGCCACGTCCACCAAGCGCAGCCACAGGCCGTCGCGCGTCGTTCTTTCCAATTGCCGCGGGTCGGCCAGCATCCACGGCATCGGGTCGTCCACCGGGCGTCTTTCCGCCTCAGTCCGGGTGACCAAGTCCAGGTCGAAGCAAAACCGCCATAGCGCGGCGTTCGCTTGGGCAGTCGTTGCCATCAATTCGTTAACGGTAAGGGTATTACCGCTGGTGCGGTACCTGGCGTAGCCGTCTATTCTGCCGCCTTCCTCGTAGGCGATGTAGAACACGCCGCCCTGGCCGCCTTGGCGGTGTTCCGGCGCCCGCTTTTCCCGCTCCCACAGGTGGCTCGACTTCTGGAACACTCCCGGCCGGTCCTTGGTGCCGCGGCGGAAGACCTCGGGCAGGTCCTTGGTAATATCCGCCGGGTCTATGAAGACCATGCGTCCGGGACTGTCATAGGAACGGGCGTACCGGTTGTGGTGCCGCTCGATGGTCCACTGTTCACGAAACGAGCTCATGCCATACCCGTACCTGCCGTATATCACGCTTTCGGAAGCAAACAGCGCGGCCAAGGCCTCGCCGCGCTGGTAAATGTCCTTGATCTGGTGGTCCATCATCCTGGTCAGGATGCCCCGCCGGGTATGCGTCGGCTGCACGGCGATGTTGGCGACGCCCGCCACTACAACCGAGCCTCCGGGGACCGACATTTCCAGCTTGTGGGAGTGAGCGCCGCCGACGATTTTGCCTTGGTCGAAGACGGCGATGGAGCGGTCTAGGTCGAAATGGGGCCGCAATATCTCCGGGTCAACGTTCAACCGGTTGCCGTAAGCCCGCGCCTCAACCCAGACCCACTGGAAAAACTCTTCCGGGGCTACGGTCCTCATTTCAAGCATGTAGATGACTCTCCCTAACAATCAATCGGCCGGGTCCGGGAAACGGAAAACATTGACACCGGGGGCATTTCATCCCTTGTCGTCTCCGTTGTTGAGGCGATCTTCAAGCCGGCTGAGCGCCTCCCTTGTGGAACGGAGTTCGTTCAGAAGCTCTTCCCTGGAGACGGGCTGCTGCAACTTCCTGAGACGGTCTGCCTTGGCTTCGTCCAGGTTGTTGATGATGATGGCGATGAACATGTTGATGACGACGAAGGTCCCGACTATTACAAAACTGACGAAGTATATCCAAGCGAAGGGGTTCATTTCCATGGCGGTGCGCATGATGTCGGTCCAACCCTCCAACGTTATTATGTTGAACAGGGTCAACAGACTGATGCCCAGAGTCCGCCAGTTATCCGGGTCGTGTTCATGGAAGAGGTGGTAGCCCATCACGGCGTAGATGTACACGATGATGCTCATCAGCATCATGACGTGGCCGACGCTGGGTATGGACCGCATCAAAGCCGCGATGATGAGCCGCAATTCCTTGATGGCGGTAATGAGCCGCAGCACCCGCAACAGGCGGGCGAGACGGGCGATCATGGCGAACTGCCCCGTGGACGGGATCAGCGCCAACACGATGATCAGGAAATCGAAAAGGTTCCAGCCATCCAAGAAATACTTTTGGATGCGGGGCGCCACCGCCGTGATCTTGAGAGCTGCCTCGACGATGAAGATGCCGAGGGCAACCTGGTTCCCCATGTGCATCCAGTGACCGTAGTGACGCTCCAGGGTCTCGGAAGTCTCCATCCCCAGGAGTATGCTATTGGCGATAATGACGCCGATTATCCCGTACTCGAACGCCCGCGCTTTAACCAGCCTGTGGCAAAAATTCACAACCCGGTTCATCGCGGCAAACAACTATCAAATGGGATGGCAGGGATTTGTGTCTGGAAGGCCAAGTGCTGCTTCTCAGGGGACATTTATGCGTGGTCGATTGCTTGAATAAGAGCGTTGCCCTGCCGCGGGCAAGGCTTGTCTATTATGAAGCAAGTAGCTCCGGCGTTCCAGTACGCGGCGAGAAAAGTTGTATTGGACAAGATTGCCGAGAAGACTGCTCCCGACTTTGTTTTCCCGGCCCGGAAGTTTTATATTGGGGCTTGACATAGTCTTGTGTCCATAAGGAGAGAGTTATGGGAAGGCTGGATGGCAAGGTAGCCCTTATCAGCGGCGGAGCGCGAGGGCAGGGCGCCGCTGAGGCGAGGATGTTTGCCCAGGAAGGGGCGAAGGTCGTCATCGGCGACCTGCTGGACGCGGAGGGCATGGCCGTAGCGGCGGAAATAGCCGAGCAGGGGGGCGACGCTCTGTACGTTCACTTGGACGTGACCAGCGAGGACGATTGGCGCGAGGCAATCCAAGCCGCCGTCTCCAATTTCGGCAAGCTCAACGTGCTGGTGAACAACGCCGCGATATGGCGCAGGGGCCGCGTGGAGGACACCAGCGTCGAGGACTGGGACGCGATACTGGACGTGAACGCGAAGGGGGTATTTCTCGGCACCAAGCTGGCCATAGAAGAAATGCGGAAGGCCGGCGGCGGTTCCATCATCAACATCTCTTCCACCGCGGGCTTGGTCGGCAGTCCCAGGAGCGCAGCCTACAACGCGTCCAAGGGGGCGGTGCGGCTGTTCACCAAGGCCACGGCCATCCAGTACGGCAGGGAAGGGATCCGGGCCAATTCGATACACCCGGGGCCCATCGACACGGCCATGATTCAAGGCATCTGGCAGGGGGACGAACGGAGCCGGGAAGAGTCCATCGCCCGGACCGCCTTGGGCAGGGTCGGCACGGTTGAGGACATAGCCTACGGCGCGCTGTTCCTGGCTTCCGACGAGTCGTCCTTTATGACGGGCAGCGAAATGGTGATGGACGGCGGAGTCACCGCCCAGTAAACCCGTCTCTGGCGGGTTTCCTGCCTGCAGGGGAAAGACGGGAAAGGGGAGGGCTTACGCCGGCTCAAGCCAGTCTTCACCAACGAGTTGCATGGAACCGTCGTCGGCCTCGACGTAATAGGAGGGCGGCGTCTCCGTGTGTATGGAGTTGGCCTCTCTCAGCCAGTCCGAGGTGGACTGTTCCGCGATGGTGCCGTAGGTGCCCTTGTAGTTATTCGGCGGCGGCTTCTGGGGACCGCCGCCTCTGGTCTTAAAGCGCACCCGTTGATTATTGCTGTACTTTCTTGGCATCTCTTTGGTTCAGGGGTGCGCGTCGTCCCAACGCACACCGTTGAGGGCCTCCCAACGAGATTTTTTTGTATTGCTCCGGTCGGGAATATCCCTTGGCGGTTGATGACGGATTGATTCGAGGAAGCCCAGAATCCGCTTCGCGTCCCGGATGCCCAAGGCTACGTCCGAGTCCGTCATTCCACCCTCGTAGAAGTTTTTGTGCAACAAGTCTACGTATGAAAACCAGTGCTTTACCTGGTCTTCGTCAACGTCAGCAGCAAATTCGTCGGCCAGTTCGGTCAAGGCATCGCCGACACTTCGGTGATGACTGTGTATCCACCCTCGTTGTTGGGCGACCGACTTTACAGCGGTGGACACTGCGCCCCAAGCCTTCTCTCCGGACTGACTGTAGTCCTGCCGCTCGAATTCATCGTCGGCCTGACGGATGTACTGCTGGCTCATGGACCAGTACCATTCAGGCGTGTTTTTAACAGGTTGATTTGTCAACGATCCTTCTCCAAAGGCATGATACCACTAACCGCCGACCCCTTACTATTTCGGGACCGTTTTATTCGAGGATTATGTTGTCTATCAAGCGGGTCTGGCCCAGCCTGGCGGCAACCGACACCATCACCCGGCCTTGCACACAGTCCAATTCTTCCAAAGTTTCGGCGTCGGCGACGCTGACGTAATCGATCCCATCGAGAAGCGGTTCCTGTTGCAGCACTGCCAGGACTTCGGCGCGGAGCCTATCTCCGTCCCTGACGCCGTCACCCCACAGGCGACTGGCGGCGCACAGAGCGCAGTAGATGACGGGGGCTGCGCGGCGCTGCTCAGGGGTCAGGTAAACGTTCCGGCTACTCAATGCCAACCCGTCGGCGTCCCTTACCGTGGGGACGACCACTATATCCAGACCAAAGTCCAGGTCCTTGACCATCTTTCGCACTATGGCCGTTTGCTGCCCGTCTTTCTGGCCGAAGTAAGCCCGGTCGGGTTGAATAAGGTTGAACAGCTTGGCCACCACCGTGGCAACACCCCTGAAATGGCCGGGACGGCGAGCGCCCTCCAGCTTGTCGGACAAGCCGCCGACCTCAACCCAACTATTGAACCCGGTGGGATAGACTTCCTCGACGCCGGGCGTATATACCAAGTCCACACCCTCCGTCCGGAGCATGTCGAGGTCCTTTTCCAAATCTCTGGGATACTGCTGCAAGTCTTCTTCGGGGCCGAACTGGGCGGGGTTGACGAAAATAGTCGCCGCCAAGGTGCTGTTCTCTTGATTGGCCCGCCGCACCAGGACCAAGTGCCCTTCGTGCAACGCCCCCATGGTGGGCACCAAGCCCAAGGGACGTTGCATGGTGCGGCAAATGCTCCGCATATCCTTGGCGGTGTGAATTACTTGCATCGTTAATAGACTATCTTAAAACCAACTGGTCCAGCCGGCACATACTTGTAACCGGGCAAAGCCCGTGGATTCCCGCCCCCCTTCTCCGTCATTCCCGCGTAGGCGGGAAACCGAGCCGGGGACAGGCTTCGCGGGAACGACGGGAAAACGGACGATTGTTTACCGAGACAAGGCTTGCAGCTCCTTAAACACCACCGGGTCCATGGTGAAGCTTTGCTTGTTAGTGGGAAAGTCTCCCGCTTCCACTTCCTGCACGTACTGGGCGAAGGCCGCTTTTATGGACTCGGACAGTTGGGCAAACTGCTTGGCGTGCTTGGGGGCGAAGTTGGTGAACAATCCGAGCATGTCGTGGAGCACCTGGACCTGCCCATCGCACTCCGGGCCTGCGCCGATGCCGATGGTTGGAATGGTCAGCCGGCTTGAAATCAGTCCGGCCAATGGCGAGGGCACCAACTCCAGCACGACAGCGTAGGCCCCCGCTTGTTCCAAGGCCTGGGCATCCCGCACCAGCCGTTCCGCCGCTTCCAAGCCGCGCCCCTGCACCCGGTAGCCGCCCAAGGCATTGACCGACTGGGGAGTAAGGCCGATGTGCCCCATCACCGGGATGCCGCATTCCACCAACCGACGCACCGTCGGCGCCATCGGTTCGCCCCCTTCCAGCTTCACCGAATGAGCGCCGCCTTCCTGCATCAAGCGGGCGGCGTTGGTCAAGGCCTGTCCCGCGTCTACGTGGTAGGTCATAAAGGGCATGTCGGCGACCAGCAAAGCGTGCTTGGCACCGCGGCTGACCGCTCTCGTGTGGTGCAGAATGTCTTCCAAGGTCACTTGGATGGTGGACTCGTACCCCAGGACCACCATGCCCAAGCTGTCCCCCACGAGAATAATGGGTATTCCGGCGGCATCCGCCAGACACGCCGAGGTGTAGTCGTAGGCGGTAATCATGGGTATCTTCCTGCCGTCCGCTTTCATGCGGGCGATGTCACGGACTGTTACTTTTCCCATGACCATTGCCTCCTCATTCAATCGTATTCCACGTAGTGATCGACTAACTCTTCCATGGCCGTCAGTTGGTCTGGGCCGACGCCATGCTTCGCCGCCAAGGGAAACGATCCTCTTGCCAAGCTGGAATAGACCGGCAGAAGTTCGGGCATCCGCAAGAAGATTGACTCCAGGTGCGAATGCAGGGTAACCGCGTCCCCGCGCACCACCGGCCCGGTTGCGGCAGCCGCTATGCCGTGCCTGGCAACGTTGCCCAGCGTAGCTTTGGCCAAGGGATACAATGCCCGTATCGCTTCCTCGGACGAAAATCCCATTTCTTCCCAAAGGCTTACCGCTCCCTGCAACAGCGCGACAAGGTAGCCGCATCCCAACACTGCTGCCGCGTGGTACATTGGCCGCAACTCATCGGGGATGACAACAGGGTAGCCTCCAAGAGCGCGGGCCATATTGTGCAGGTACTCGGCCAGCCACCCGTCCCCGGCGATAGCGAAGGTCACCCCGGCCAGCCGCGCGCTCGACTCTTCGGGACTCTGGACTCCGGCGAAGGTCTGAAAGGGATGAAACGCTCCGGTCAACGCGCCCAGCTTATTCGCGGGAGCCAGCAGTGCTGCGGAAGCCGCTCCGCAGCAATGGACTACCGCTTGCCCCGGCCGCCAGTCCACCGCCGCTGCCACTTCGCCGATGGCGGAGTCCGGGGTGGTGATAAACACTAAGTCAGCCGCGGCGGCCAGTTCCTGCGCCGAAGGGTAGACCCGGCATTCGGGAATTCTGTCGGCCAGCCATTGCGCGGATGTGGCCGACCGGCTGTACGCGCCGGCAACGCGGTACCCGCGGGCCGACAGTGCCAAGGGAAGTCCTTTGCCCAGCACCCCGATCCCAATGAACCCGATGGCCAAGTCTTTATCAACCATGTCTGCCCCCGGCGGGTTTCCCGCCTTCGCGGGAAAGACGGGAAGGGGAGCGGGACAGACGGGAAGGAGGTCCAAGCTCCCCGATTGAAGGGATGCCGCCCAGTCCGGCAGCCGTTTCCACCGCGCGAAGCACGGCCAGGGCGGTTACTTCGACCACAGCCGCGCCGAGAGCCGTAGTATCGGGGGGCGCAGGACAGCGGGCCGTGGCGAGGGCGAACATTGTGTCACCGTCCCGCATGGTGTGGCAAGGCCTTATGGTCAAGGCCAACCCGTCGTGGCTCAAGGTCGCAAGGCGATTGACCTGCTCCCGCGTCAGTGAGGCGTCGGTGGCAACGACGCCTATGGTGGTGTTGGTCATGGGCGGGGAGTGGCTGTCATCGAAGCCGGACAACAACAACTTCACTGGGTCTTCCATGCTGCCGCCGCTTTCACGACGCGGGCCAGCAACAAGGCGGCCCGTCCGGTGGTTGAAAACGCCGCCGTAGGCGTTCACGGCGACAAGCGCCGCAACAATGGCGCCACCGGGTAGTTTCAACGCTGCCGAGCCTATGCCTCCCTTGATGGCTCCTTCCATACCCCGCGCTTTGGCTACCGTCGCCCCCGTTCCGGCCCCAACACTCCCTTCCTCAACCGGACCGGCATTGGCGGCGATGCAGGCTGCCCATCCCTCTTCAGGACCGGGCCGGACCTCCGACGTGATCAAGCCCAAGTCGAACAGGATGGCCGCGGCGACGATGGGCACCACCGTATTGCCTACGGCGTATCCGATACCCTCACCAGCCAAGTACCGCATCACACCGGAGGCGGCGTCCAGCCCGAAGGCGCTGCCGCCGCTGAGGACTATCCCGTTGACCCGCTCAACTTGGCGCCCGGGCCTCAACAGGTCGGTCTCCCTGGTCCCCGGAGCCCCTCCGCGGACGTCCACGCCACCCACCGCCCCTTCCCGGCACAAAATCACGGTGCAGCCGGTGGCGTTGGACAGGTCGGTATAGTGTCCTACTTCCAAGCCTTCGACCGCGGTGAGGGAGGCGTTCAACAGCGTCCTCCGGCGTCATCACCAGCCGGAAAAGGCCTTAGAGTGAAGCAAAAGGGAAAGTCCCATGCCAGTGGAGGTGAAAAGGGAAATAGTTTCAGCAGCAAGGCCGTCTCGGTCGTCATAAGATCCCAGCGGCGCAAAAGAGTGGTTGTGTGCGGAAACCCTGTTGCTCACGTCCAGCCAAGGGTACGTGGCGGGTCAATTTTATGAGCGCCTCATGGGCGTGTCAAGACGACGGGCCAAGGCGTCAGACGCGCCGCAGCGGCACGACCATCGCCAGGAAAGCCGCGACGGCCGTCAACGCGCCGCTGTAGTAGTAGATGGAGCCATAACCACCGAAATGCTCGATTATCAAAATCGCCAAGAAGGGCGTTGCGCCGCCTATGATCCCGTTGATTCCGAAGATAAGCCCCACCGCGGTGGCTTCCGTGCCTCTCCCGACTACGTCCAGCACCGCTGCCTGGATAATTTGGTGCAGGGCAAACGCGCCCAGCCCCAAGCCGGCCAGGACTAACGGCAGCCAAAGAGAGTCTCCAACCATCACCACCAGGAAGGACAAAGCCGCCGAAACGGCCAAGCCTGGGACCATCACGGCCTTGCGTCCAAAACGGTCGGACAGCGCCCCCAATATCGGCGCCGATATGATGCCCATTCCCACAACCAGCGCGTAGTGGACGCCGGCCTCGAAGGGACTCATACCCAACCCGGTCTCGGCGTCCTCCAAGTAGAAAGGCGTCCAATTGAACAGGGCGCTGAGCGCAATTCCCCGCAGGCTGGCGGTTATAGTGAGACCCATTACCGAGGGGTTCTTGAGAAACCCAAAGCCCTGCCTGAACCGGGCGGCCAGACGCACCTGGGGTTCCTGGCCCGTTCCTCTCCCCACGTCCTTCAGCGACCACCACACAAACATCGAAAGAAGCAATGCGGGGATGGCATAGAGGAAAAACACATGCCGCCAGAAAAGGACGCTCAGCAACGCGCCCGCCATGACAGGCCCCAGAACGTTGCCGATGTTCGAGCCGAACCCGTGCATGGCTATGGCGAATCCCCGCCGATCGGGGAACCTTTGCGAAAGGGCAGCGGTGGATGGAAGGTGCCACAGGGAACCCGGTACGGACATGAGGAGTACGGCCACGAACAGGAGTGTGAAATTGGGCGCAGCGCCAACGAAGGTGTAGGAGACTGCCGAGCCTATCATGCAACCGGTAAGAATCAGTCCCCACTGGCTCTTCAAAAGGTCTACAATCGCACCGCCGCCAAGGTTGACCACGCCGGACCCGGCCTGCCTGACGCCTAGCAGGCTGGCTACTTGAGGGTGGCTGAGACCCAGCGAGGCGGTGATCGCCGGCATGAATACGGGAAATCCTTGGTCGTACAGGTGGGATATCCCGTGCCCGATGGAAATGCTTCCCAGAATAAAGCCCCGGTTCTGTCTAAGGTTTACCGGGGTTTCGGCAGCCGGTTCCAGCAATTTCTACTCCAAGACTGGCAGGTTCCCGCGCCGATTCTAAGTTCAAGGCGATGCTCTGGCAAGAGAGACCAATACTATGCAAACGGGGCCTGTGCAAAGGGCGCACCTAGCCCGGCGTTTGTGCCTGTGCTATGCTACCGCCGTCGGCGGCCCTGTGGGCGCGGCATTATTGAGACGGAAAGGACACAGCAAGCAGACGGAGGTTGCCAAGCATGTTCGTCGTAAATCACATCCACTTGCGGTCTCCCGAGCCCCACAAAACAGTCCAGTGGTACGTTGACGTCTTCGGAGCGGAATACCTCGGCGAAGGAGCAGGGCTGGCAGGCTCCACGACTATCCGGATGGACATTGCCGGGACGCGGATCAACGTGAGCAGCGAACCCGGAGGGAAGCCGTTGCCCGACGGCAGCTCCGAGGACCACTACGGGCTGGACCACTTCGGGTTCGACGTAGAGGACATAGAAGCGGCGATGGAGCACGTTCAGGCCCACGGCGCCGAAGTGCTTCTGCCCATAACCAGCATGGAGAGCGGCAGCCTGATCTCTTATGTCAAAGGCCCGGACAACGTGCGCATCGAACTGGTGCAACCAGTGACAGCCCACGCATAGCCGCCAGAACCCTGCGTGACGATTCCTTAATCACGACAATCCTCTCGAGGAGGTCCAACGCCTTGCCATACTCCGGTCTAAGCCTGGAAGGACATGTAGCCTTGGTAACCGGTTCAGCACGGGGCATCGGCGCAGCCTTGGCTATCGGGTTGGCCGAAGCAGGGGCTGACGTGGCGGTGTCCGACATACCCACGATGCTCGATCAAGCGAAACAGGTGCAGGAGCATATCGAGGGGCTGGACCGCACCAGTTCCACCTATGCCCTCGACGTTCTGGACCTGGACAGCATCCGGGACTCCGTTGACTCGGTGGTCCGGGACTTCGGTCGCTTGGACATCCTGATAAACAACGCGGCGACACGCAGGCCGAAGCCCGCCCTGGAACTTACCGAGGCAGAATGGGATGCCGTGGTGAACACCAACCTGAAGGGGGTGTTCTTCTGCGCGCAGGCAGCAGCCCGGCACATGGCGGAGCAGGGGCGGGGGCGGATCATCAACATCGCCTCCCAGATGGCCCTTGTAGCACGACCACGACGGGTAGCCTACACCGCCAGCAAGGCGGGCGTTGCCGGAATGACCCGCGCCCTGGCGCTGGAGTGGATACAGTACGGCATCACGGTGAACGCCATCGGGCCGGGACCCACCGTCACGCCGGGCATGTTGGCCGCCAACCCATGGACTGCGGAACAGATCGCCGACGACATTCAACACAACATGCCCTTGGGCCGCCGCATGGAGCCGGAGGAGTTGGTGGGAGCCGCGATTTACTTGGCCAGCCCATCGGCCAGCGCAACCACCGGCCATTTGCTCATTGTGGACGGTGGCTGGACAGCGCAGTAGCGTCTACCAAGGACTAAACCCATGGCAATCAACACTCCGGACCCACACGCTATCGCCATCGCACGGGCTGTCCAGGAACGGGAGGCCCCAGACATGGTCATCCTGTTCGGCTCCCGGGCTACCGGCCGGCACCACGAACATTCCGACGTTGACCTTTTGGTAGTAACCGACGACGAGGGTTCGGCGAGCGCCGGACCGAACGCATATCACATCAACCAGGACTACCTGAATGTCAACCCGCCCAGACTGGAAATCGGCGTCATCCGGATGACCAGAAAGGACTTCGACTACTACCGCCGCGCCAACCAGCATATCGCGGGGCAAGCCGCCCGTTATGGAGTAGTAATGAACGGCGAAATACTCGGCCCCCCGCCGGACTACGACGACGGCCACCCTGACCATTGGCCCGAAACGAGACGGCGCATCGAAAACGCCGAAAAGAACAGCTACAGCTTCAACGCCCTGCTTGACTTGAATCACTGGAACCAGGACGCAATAGGTTTCCTTGCTCAGCAGGCTATCGAGAACGCATTGAAGGGGTGGCTGTCGGCCTACAACGACGACCGGACTTTCGGACATGACCTTATACCACTGTGGAGAGACATACAGAAAATAGAAGACTGGTCAGACCCGGAACTCAGTCGCGTCCACGAAGCCGTTTCGGAACTATTCAACCTTGTAGAGTATGAAGACCCCAACCGTCCTAACAAAGAGTGCGACTGGCTAACAAACTTCGGTGTTTTATACCGCTATGCGGGAAGTTCCTACCACATGAGCGGACAGGAACGGCTGACCTTACAAGAAAGGGTGAATGCGGCAATCGCCGCGATAATCGAAAGAATCCACGACTTGAGCGGCACTACCGACGCCGACGTGTACCCGGAAGGAATCAAGCCTTGGGACACTATTCCGGGGTGACGGGAGTTTCAGCACAACACTGATGAATAAGTTGAACGGACAAGTGGCCCTTGTAACCGGCGCGGGCCGCATGAGGGGAATCGGGCGCGCCGCCGCGCTGGCCTTGGCCCGGGAAGGGGCGAACGTCGCCGTGACCGGCACGGGCCGCGACCCGGCGACCTTTCCCCACGACGAGCAGGCCGCCGGTTGGCGGGACGTTGAAAGCGTGGCCCTGGAAATTACCGGGATGGGCCGCGAGGCCCTTGCGCTGGTCGCTGACGTGACCAAGAGCGACCAAGTGCAGGCCATGGTGGACAGGACGGTGGAGCGATTCGGGCGCGTGGACATACTGGTGAACAACGCCAGCGCTCCCAGGCTGGCGGCTTGGGCCCAGCTCGAAGACCTGTCGGAGGACGCTTGGCGAAGCGTGCTGGACATCAAGGTCACTGGGGCCTTTCTTTGCACCCAAGCGGTGGTGAAGGAGTTCATGAAGCAAGGCGGCGGCAGCGTGGTCAACGTTATCTCTGTCGAGGCCAAAATCGCCCGCGCCGCCGACGTGGCCTACGCCGTCGCCAGCGGCGCCCTGTACACTTTCACCGGTAAAGCGGGCCGCGCCCTTGCGCCTCACGGCATCAGGGTAAACGCGGTCAGTCCCGGCACGACCGACACCGCCCGCAACGACGCTCTCTACGGTTATCCCCGCAGCCAGGAGTGGCACGACCGCTTGCAAACGATCCCATTGGGCCGGGCCGGAACCCCCGAGGAAATAGGCAAGGTAATTGCGTGGCTGTGCAGCAAAGACGCCGAGTTCATCGTGGGTCAATGTATTGAAATGGACGGCGGCCAAGCTACCTGACCCATCAACGTCAGCGCACCCTTACGGAGGAAAGCAGGCAATGAGTTTAGAGGACCTGGAAAGACGGATCCGAGCCTTGGAAGACGTAGAGGAGATCAAGCGGCTGAAAGCCCGCTACTGCACTTACTGCGACGACAACTATGACGCCGACAAAATCGCCAGCCTGTTCGTGGAAGACGCCGTGTGGGATGGCGGCATCCGGGGCAAGGCCGAAGGGCGGGATGGAATCCGCAACTTCTTCGTCAACGCTTCAAAGAGATTGCCCTTCGCCATCCACATGGTGATGAACCCCATCATCGAGGTCAACGGTGACACTGCCACTGGAATCTGGTACTTGTTCCAAGCCTGCACCTACGCCGACGGCGACCGGGCCGTATGGGGTTCGGCTCGCTACGACGAGGAGTACGTAAGGGTAAACGGCGTCTGGATGTTCAAGCACCTGAAGCTGACTTCCCACTTCTGGACTCCTTTCGACGAAGGGTGGGTCAAGGCCCAGTTCGTGTAGGCAGGTTGATCATGGGTCAGATGGATGGAATGGTCGCAATCGTCACCGGCGCAAGCAGGGGCTTGGGAAGGGCGGTTGCCAAGGAATACGCTAGGGAAGGCGCGAACGTGGTCATTTGCGCCCGCAGCCAGTCCCCAACCGGCCTGGCCGGAACGCTGGCGGAGACAACCAAGGACATCAGGGACGCCGGCGGAGATGTTCTGGCCATCGACTGCGACGTTACCGACGAATCACAAGTCAACGAAATGGTCCGCCAAGCAATGGAGCGTTACGGCAAGATCGACGTGCTTTTCAACAACGCCGGGTTCATGATACTGGGGGAGTCGATCCTGGAAATAGACCCTGCCCGCTGGGGCCAACTGATGCGGGTCAACGTAACCGGCCCATACCTGTGCAGCCGGGCCGTGCTGCCAACAATGATGGAGCAGCGGCGGGGGAGCATCATCAACATCGGCTCCAGGATGGCCACCGACCCCAACCAGGGCGGCGGCGTCCTGTACAGCGCCAGCAAGGCCGCGGTGCAGATGTTCAGCCTCTGCTTGGCCGACGAGGTGCGGGAACACAACATCGCGGTCAACATCCTCAGCCCCGGCCCGCTGCGCAGCGAGGGCTCCGCGGCAATCCCGTGGACGCAACGCGACTGGCACGTAAGGGATGACCCCAGCGCCGTCGGCCCCTGCGCCGTGTACCTGGCCCTGCAGGACGCCAGCACCTTCACCGGGCAACTGGCGGCCCGGGCCGACTTCGGCACCACCTGGGGGCCGGGGATAGTGGGAGCGCTATAGCACACCTCAGCCTTGTCTCCAAAGAGAACGGACTCTCGAAACGCCTTCCAAAGTTGTGTGTACATTCAACTGTTGGAGTTGCCGGTCGCATCCCATACGGGCTAAGGTGTCGCGCAGGCTCTTGGAGTCCGCGCAGACGTCGATGAGGAATTTCATGGGAAGTTACCGTAATGGGACGCGATCGTATACCTGCTCGCCGGCCAGGGACCGGTGAGCGTACAGGATGCAGGCCTGTATGTCTTCGGGTTCGAGGACCTGGTATTCCTGCAAGATAGTCTCCGGGGTGTCGCCTGCGGCAAGCATGCCTAGAACATGTTCGACCGCAATGCGCATGTCGCGGACGATTGGTTTCCCCCCGAAAACGTCAGATCTGACTGTGATGCGCTCTATCAGTTCATTGTTTGAAGTCATGTTGTTCCTCGATGGCTGACGTGGTTCAGTTAGGCGTCTCTACAGCCGCCTAAGGTCCACAAGCCCTAACCTCTGCTACCGTACCGGTTGTAGGAAGTGACCTCCGCGGCGGGTTTCCGGTTTGTGGGGCCGAAGCGGCCTCTTGGATAGCCCAATGGCGTCAGGCATACCGTCTCTATGTGGTCAGGGATGCCCAGCCACTCCTTGATTTTCTCCTCTTCCCGGATATGGGTGGTGGTGATGCGGGTGCCCAGTCCGAGGGCCTGGGCTGCCAGGAACAGGTTCTGTACCGCCAGCCAGATGGAGGAGGCGTAGCGGCCGCGCTCCAGCGGCTCTCCTTGGGGCCGGTCCATGTAACCGACGGAGTGGTCGGCGCAAATGAGGATCATCGCCGGTACTTCAGGCATGTGGTTGGCCAGGTAGCGCGCCGCACGGTAGGCTGGCGGCTCGTCAGGGGGCGGAGTGTGCCCTCGGCCTCCCAGCCACAGGTCCCGGTACAGGCCGCCTACCTTTGCAATCAAGTCCGGGTCGGTAATGGCAATGAAGTGCCAGGGCTGGGTGTTGCCTCCGCTGGGGGCCTTGGTGGCGGCCTCGATGATTTTGTCGATGTCCTCCTTGGACACCGGGTCGCGCCGGTAACGGGTGATTTGCCGCTGGTTGTAGATTGTTTCGAACAGTCCAGCTTCAGACATGACTCATCCTCCTTCTCTTCTTCAATGATTGACCCTAAATCGGCGGGCGGCGGGTGTACCAACGGTTGACCTGCTCGTAGGCGTGGCCCACGCGCAGCACCGTCTCTTCATCGAAGGGCCGTCCTACTATTTGAAGCCCCAAGGGCAGGTTGCTGGAGCTGAAGCCGCACAGCACGGAGAGGGCGGGCACACCTGCCAGATTGAAGGGGCCGGTGAAACTGATACGACCGGCCAGGTCGGCCATAGCCTGCTCTTTGCTCTGCACGCCGGGGACCGACTCCACCGGCAGGGCGGCGAAAGGCCCGGTGGGCAGGACGATGACATCCACCTTGTCCAGCACCGCCAGTACCTGTTCCCGCAGCAACGCACGCAGTTTCTGGGCCTTGTAGTACATCAGGGACGGAATCAAGCTGCCCGTCAGGAACCGGATGCGGTTGTTGGGATCGAAGTCCTTGAAGTTGGATATGAAAGCCTCCCGGTGCAGGGCCGACCATTCCACGCCGATGATGGCCATTGACAAGGCTCCGGCGTCCTTGGCCAAAGGAACGTGGACATCCTCGACGGTGGCCCCAAGCTCTCCCAGTTCGGATATGGCCTTGGAAACAGCCTCCCCAAATTCCCTCTCCACCAGGTCGTGCTCCAGCCTGTCGCGCAACACCCCGACCCGCAGGCCGTTGATGTCGCCGGTCAGCCCGGCGCGGTAGTCGGGAACAGGCGTATCCCAAGTGTAGGGGTCCTTGTCGTCGCGCCCCGCGATGGCGGCGAAGGTGATGGCGGCGTCTTCCACCGTCCGGGATATGGGCCCCACGGTGTCCATAGACCACGAACCGCCCAGGACGCCGTGGCGGCTGACCCGGCCCCAGGTCGGTCTCAAGCCCGCCAAGCCGCTCCAGTTGGCAGGAGTCCGTATTGAGCCGCCCGTATCCTCCCCTAAAGACGTAGCGCACAGGAAGGCGGCCGTAGCCGCGCCGGAGCCACTGCTGGAGGTGCCGGGATTGCGGCTCAGATCCCAAGGGTTGCGGGGCGTGCCGTAGGGATGGTCGTAAATCCCGGCCATGGCGAACTCGCTCATGTTCAGCTTGCCCAGGATCACCGACCCGGCGTCTTTCAATTTGGCGATGACCGTTGCGTCCTCGTCGGGTACGAAGTCGGCCAGCACCCTGGCCCCGCCGGTGGTACGCACGCCCTTGGTAAAGAACTGGTCCTTGACCGCCACCGGCGCGCCGTGCAGCGGACCGCGGTAGTTGCCGCGGGCGATCTCCTGCTCCGCCTGCCTCGCGGCGGCGAGGGCATCGTCCGCGGTCACCGTTATGTAGGAGTTGAGCTTTCCGTCGATTTCATTGATCCGGGCAAGGTAGGCTTCCGTGGCCTCGACGGGCGACACCTCCCTGCTTTCAATTAGCCCGGCCAGTTCCGTTAAAGTAAGGAACGGTATGTCCTGCTGGTCCATGCGTTTCCTCCTGAAGCCAAATACGCTTTGGTGATGTGAACCTGGGTACGTTGATGAAGTATACTAAAATACGGGTGCAGTCCCACGTCCCTAGACTCCCGCCTTCGCGGGAGTGACGGTGTGTTTCACGGAGGTGACGGTGTTCGCTGCGGGGACGCCGGTATTTTTCGCGGAGTAACAGTGCCATACGCGGGGATGACCGTGGTCTGCACCGGTAGACTCACTCAACGGGAAGCGGGAGGAGAAATGGCTACAGTCTTAGACCACACCATCGTACCCGTTCAGGACCGCGAGAGGTCCGTAGAGTTCTATACCCGTATATTCGGCTTCGACGACTTGGGAGAGGTGGGACCGTTCTTAGCAGTCAGGGTCAATGACACTCTGAACTTCGATTTCAGACAGTCGGATGACTTCCGCAGTATCCACTATGCCTTCGCAATGGAGCCGGACGAGTTCGAGGCAGCTTTCGCCAGGATCAAGGAGTCGGGAATTCCTTACGGCGACAGCCCCAGGGCGCAGGACAACATGCAAGGCCCGGGAATGACCACCGGCGCCAAGGGCATGGGGAAGGCGGTCTACTTCAAGGACCCCGACGGGCACGTCCTGGAGATCAAGACGTACTGAGCGGGCTGGGACACGGTCGTTAGGGACACCGATAGACTCCCGCCTTCGCGGGAGTGACGAGGGCTGATTGGCCCATAGCCAACACACATTGAGAATACCGAGGACGATGTTGCGTTCCCTGTCAGGTGGTCTGGCAAGCCGACGGCAAGGCAGGGGGTTCCTTCTGACGCTGGAATAATAGTTAGGACAGGGAATGGGACCATCTATCTTGCAGGGCTACCGGAGGACGAACTTGCCTTCGCATTGAAGTGGGGGATGACGTGCTTGCCGAAGAGACGCAGCGTATCCATCACTTCCTCATGGGATATGCCACCCACCTGAAACAGGGGCATGACCTCGTCCACGCCCGCCTCGGCATAGGCTTCCAGGTAGCGGATACAGTCGTCGGGGTCGCCGATGCAGTAGCGTCCACTCCTTATCTGGTCGAGGGATGATGTTTCCTCGCGCTTTGGAGAGTCGGTGGCGGTGGAGCGGGTGTAGTGCCACTGGTAGTCTTCTGGAACGCGGGACGCGTCCTGTTCGCTCCACACGCGGACGTCCCGAAGGGCCTGCTGATGGCGGTACCAGTCGATCAATTCGGCGGAGCGTTCCTGCACCTTCTTGCGCGACTCCCCGCAGATGGCCACGGTGCTTACAGAGACGCGGTTGTGGACAACCCCGGTGGTCGGACTGGCGTTCCGGATGCCGCTCCGGTAGGCTTGCACGAGGGGGGCCAGCCCTGTAGCCCCGCCGCCGGCCATTGCCAGGCAGCCCAAGCCCATGAGTCCCGCCTTCCTGAACGTGTCTTCCTGGCTGCAACCGAGCCAGATGGGCGGGTGGGGCTGCTGGACCGGCTTGGGGTGGACCTCGCGCAAGGGAATCTTATAGTGGTTGCCTTGGTAGGTGAACTCTCCCTCGGTCCACGCCTGCGGGATGATTTCCAGGGCCTCGTCCACCATTCCGGTGGCGTCTTTCAGGTCTGTACCGAAAGCGGCCATCTGGTATGGGTAGCCGGAGCGGCCCACACCCAGGTCAACCCTTCCCTTGCTGAGAACGTCCAGGGTGGCGGTGCGGGCCGCGATGTGGAGAGGGTGCTGCACCGGGGGCACCACCACGGCGATGCCCAGACGCATCCGGCTGGTGCGCTGGCTCAATGCGCCAAGGGTTACGTCGGGGGCGCTGGAGTGGGACCACTCGGTACGGAACTGGTGGTCGGCCATCCAGACGCTGCTCAGGCCCATCTCTTCAGCATAGGCCACTTGATCAAGCATTTCCAGGAACCGGTCAGCCTCGTAGGAACGAGATGACGGCTTGGGGACCTGCATCTGATAGAACATGCCGATCTGCATGGACATGCTTCTTGCTCTTGACTCCTTGCCGGGCATCCCGGCAAAATTTGTTCCCGTGCAAGTGGGGAGAGGGAATCTATCGCGCTATCCTGTGGATTCCCGCTTTCGCAATATACAAATGACGGTATTGGATCGGGAGTGATGGTGTAGTTGGTGGGAATACCTTATGGGCCGGAGGCTTTCTTGACAAATACGCCTCCGGCCGTCGCCGACTGTCCATCCAAGGGATTCACAGGGCGGCTAACGGATGGGCACGTCAGCGTGCAGGTGACCGTTTTGCACGGTGACCTCGTAGGACCACATTTTCGAATTAGGCCCGTTGATGCACACGCCATCCCTCTGCTCGAACCGCCATCCGTGGTCGGGGCATAGGAAAGTCGTGCCCCAGTCCACCACCTCACCGCCCTGGTGGGGGCAGATGGCCGACAGCAACTTATAGCCGTCATCGTTGCGCAGAAGGAAGAAGGGCCAGTCTTTCAGGTAGATCTGGGCCGGAAATTTGGTGAAGCTCGACTCGGGACCAAGGTCCATATCTATCGCTCACTGCTGGAAGATTGGTTGCAGGCCGCCGTGTATGCCCGCCGCGGGTTTGTCCCCGGTAGTATAACCAAGGGCGGTTGGCCGCTCAAGTGACCCCGGCCGTCGCTTCAAGGCAACCCGTCATCTTGACGAATCGCCATGTTTCTTGCAACATAGCCTCAATCCCATCCTTAGATACCTGCCGGAGGAAACCATGCCCGACCTGACGAAGGATGAAGTAAAAGCGATGGGCCACGCGGTGGGCCTGGAGATAGAAGACCCGGAGCTGACCGAAGTGACCTACAGCCTCAACGCCATGCTGGAGTCACTGGACGCCATCAACCCGCCGGGACTGGAAAACGTGGAGCCTCTCCCGATCATCATCCCCCCTCCGTAATCTCCCACGTCCGCGGCGCACCTCATAATACTGGTTTCATAGACCCTACCGAGCACGGCGCCTGTATCCGCGCCGTTGCGAAACAGGGAGGCCGATAATGTCGCTAAACCGCAGGCTCTACATCGGTATGCATGACGGGGTATGCGCCGTCATCACGGATGACCAAGGCAAAACATGGCAACAGGGACCGGTTACGTCGCTGGCACACGCGGCGGCCCGGTTGACCTCCAGCGCGGTTAACCCGAACCGCGCTTACTTGGCGGCATACGAAGCCGGCGTCTACCGGACGGACGACGGCGGGCTGACTTGGAAGCACATTGACTCCTATCCCTCCGACTATGCTCACAGCGTACTGGCCCATCCCTCCGAAGCGGAGACGGTGTACGTGGGCAGCGAACCCGCTGCTTTATTCCGCTCTTCCAACGGCGGTGATAGCTGGGAGGAATGTCCGGGCTTCCGGGCGGTGCCGGAATCAAGCCAGTGGTACTTCCATTCCGAGACCCGCGATTCTCACGTCCGTGACCTGCGCGTATCGCCCAACGATTCCAACTACCTGTACGCCGGCATTGAAGTCGGCGGGATGGTACGCTCCCGCGACGGCGGCGTTAGCTGGCAGCAGTTGCCGGGGATAGACGATGACATCCACTGTGTGAACCTCAGCGGCGACCGTCCCAAAAGCGTCTATGTCGCCACGGCCAACGGCCCGTTCCGCACCAATAACGAGGGCGATGGCTGGGAGTTGATAAACACGGGCATCGACCGCCGCTACGCGTTGCACATAGCCGTCGCCCCCGACGACGCCGACTTGGTGCTGGTCACGGTATCCACCAACGCGCGGCGCCAGAACCCGCAGTTCTACCGCTCCACCGACGGCGGCAGCCATTGGCAACTAGTCGAGTCGGTCGGTCAGGGCGAAAACGCGGAGGACATGGTGGTGGCATTCGAGTGGGACCCGCAAACGCCGGGCACCGTCTACGCCGGCACCGACGGGGGCAGCCTGTTCCGCAGCCAGAACCGTGGAGAGACGTGGGAACAGTTGCCGGTCAACCTTGGCTCTGTAGCAGTGGGGGCGCTGGCGATAGGTGTGGGTTAGACCTGCTGTCCCATTAGACTCCCGCCTTCACGGGAGCGACGGTGCAGCAAATCAGAAAGGGGCGGGTTCCGGTACCGCCCCATTTTCGTTTCGTTGTTAAGCGTCCCTAATTCGGGGTACATTTTGAGCAGAGGCAACGTGAATGGTTGAAAACTTTCAGCGGGAAGGCTCAAGCTCAAATTCTCATGCGGGCCGCGATTTTGAAACGACCGCTCAGACATATTTTCGGAGCCAGGGGATTTCGCTGGAAAAAGGTCACTCCATCCTCCTTGGAGTTGCTGACACCAAGAAAAAGCATGAATTCGACCTTGGCTCAGGCGGTCCGCCAGTGCTGGTCGAATGCAAATCTCATAGGTGGACATCCGGCGGCAACGTTCCGAGCGCTAAAATCACTGTTTGGAACGAGGCCATGTACTACTTTCATCTTGCGCCGACGGAGTACCGCAAAATCATGTTTGTACTTCGGGACTACAGCGAAAAGAAGAAAGAAACCCTCGCGCAGTATTACATCAGGAATCATGGTCACCTGATACCTGATGATGTGGAGATTGTGGAATTTAATGACGCAGATGGCACGGCTGTATGCCTCAGACCTACCCTGAATAGGGTCCGACCGGAGGTTATGGCCCACTTTCGGGCCAGTACGGAAAGGAATCAGCGGCTTGGGCAGTTGCTTGCCCAATGACGCACCGGTTTCCAACTACGGAAGAAGCCCTTGCTATGCACGAAGAGTTAATTGAGGCTTTTGGAGGCGCACACGGAGTCCTGGACTTGGGAGCTTTGGACGCGGCCGTGTTGAGGCCACAGATTGGCTATTACGATAGCCTGATTGAGCAGGCCGCTGCCATGATGGAGAGCTTGTCCAACAATCACCCATTCGTCGACGGCAACAAGAGAGTCTCCTTCTTTGTCACCGATGCTTTTCTGCGACTGAACGGGTATTTTATCGATTGTGACAACGACTTAGCCTACTCATTCTTCATCGGCCTGTACGAGTCCAACTCGTTCCGCTTTGACAATCTGGTTCCGTGGCTGGAAGACCACGTCAGTGTTTTGACCTGTTAATAAGCATAGAGAACGCGCATTCCGGCACTGCGGCCTTCGCTGGAACACCAACGCATAAACCTTTGGTTCTATTCGGGGTACATTATGCACATAGCCGTCGTCCCCGACCTAGTGATGATCACAGCGTCCACCAACGCCAGGCGTCAGAACCCACAGTCCTACCAGTCTACCGACGGGGGCAGCCTGTTCCGCAGCCGGGACCGGGGAGAGACCTGGGAACAATTGCCGGTGAACCTTGGTTCGGTGGCGGTAGGGGCGCTGGCGATAGGAGTGGGCTGAATTACTGGGCCGTCATACCTCCATCGATGACCAACTCGCTGCCGGTCATAAACGAAGACTCGTCGCTGGCAAGGTATAGGACTCCGTAGGCGACGTCTTCCGAGACGCCGAACCTGCCTATGGGATGGAGGGCCAGGTTGAACTCCCGCCCTGCTTCGTCGGCCAGCATCCCGGCGGTCATGTCGGTGATGATGACTCCCGGATGCACCGAGTTCGCCCTGATGCCATCGCTGGCATACTGGATGGCCGTAGACTTGGTCAGCAGCCGGACCGCCCCCTTCGAAGCGCCATAGGCCGTGGTAGGTGGTCCACCAACCATTCCGGCAACCGAGGAAATGTTGACAATGGAACCTCCTCCGGCTTTTCTCATCTCAGGAATCGCCGCCTTCGTGCCCAGGAACACGCCCTTGGCGTTCACGTCCATCACGCGATCCCACTGGTCTGCCGTCAGGGACTCGATGGTGAGACGCTCACCGTCGGCGCCCCTGGGGCTGCCTATGCCCGCGTTGTTCACCAGAACATCCAGCTTGCCGAATTGAGACACGGCAGCCTCCACGGCATTCTGCCAGTCCGATTCACTGGTGACGTCCAGATGGACGTAAAGGCACTCGCCGCCGGTCTCGTTGATTTCCGCCTGTACTTGCATACCCAGGTCGTCCAGGATGTCGCCAATGACCACCCTGGCCCCTTCCCGGGCAAACATCCTGGCCTCAACCGCGCCCTGCCCCTTGGCTCCACCGCTGATCAAGGCCACCTTTCCTTCCAGTCTCGGCATCACTTCTCCCTTCCGTTAGCCTTATTCGGGGTACATCTCCGGCAGCAGGGCGTCTCGCCAAGGGACCCCGCCGGATACGGTCTTTTCTATTGCCCGCAGCCGGTAGTAGCTGGCGCCCACCCCGGGCGGGTCCCCGCCGTCGGCCACGGTGCGGGCGGCTTGTAGCAGCATACGCCGGGTGGCGACGATGGCCATGTCGCTCCGCGACAGGTTCTCCTTGCTGCGGTCAACTATCGACCCCATACTCTCCTGCACTGCCACGTCCTGGGCGTTGATCCCGTCGATTCCGGTGAACGTCTCGTGCTTTTGCACTTGGCGGTCAATCAGCCAGTCGTTGTCCCTGTTTCCCGCGGTGCGGTAGTCGGGCAGCAGGTGCTCCGGGGCGCGTCCGTAACCCCGCTCCATTTCCAGCCACTCTTCTTCGGAGATGCCCTCGTCTCCAAAGCTGTAGACGAAGTTGTAGATCATGCAGTTTTCGTCGTCCATGGGCACCCACATGTGCCCGGCGATGTGGGGCTTGCCGGGCTGCCCCTTGTATCCCGACTGGCGGGGCCGCAGTTGATGGAAGGGCAGGATGTAGTGGTAGGTGCGGACGTAGGTAGCATCGTCGGAGAGGCTGCGGATGCCTGCGTATCGGTACCCGTAGTCGGTCTGGTCAACCTCCAGTGTCGGCACTCCGCCGGTCACGAAGTTGGTGTCCAGCCCGATGCCCGCACGGGTCGTGTTCCTGCTGATGGTGCGGTGCAGGATGGGAGCGTGAGCCGTGTCCAGCCCGCCCTCCAAGCCTTGAAGCCAGTTGCACTCCTGGCGGTTCTTGGACACCCAGCGGTGGGTACCATTGACCTGCGCCCACTCGAATCTCGGCTCGGGGGGCTTGCGGTCGGCGGGGCCAAGGTAGGCCCAGATGACGTCCCCCACTTCCACAACCGGATAGGAGGTTATGGTGATTTTGTCCTTGAAGTCGCTGTCCTCCGGTTCGTTCATCATGTCCAAGCAGCGCCCGGCAACGTCGAACTTCCACCCGTGGAACACGCACCTGATCCCATGCTCCTCGTTCCGCCCCAGGAACAGGGACGCACGGCGGTGGGGGCAGAACTCATCCAGCAGTCCAATACGTCCGGCGGTATCCCGGAAGGCAACCAAGTCTTCACCCAGCAACCGCACTCTGACCGGGGGACAGTCAGGCTCGGGCAACTCCGACGCCATGAGGGCTGGCATCCAATAACGGCGCATCAAGTCGCCCATCGGAGTGCCGCGATCAGTCCGCGTCAGCGCGTCGTTGTCGTTCCGGCTTATGACCATACTATCTCCTTCATGGCATACAAGCCTGGCATACAAAATCACCGGCCCGTGACATGATCACTCCGGGCCGGCGTGTCAATCCCTGAAAGCCGCCGCCGAAACGGCGCGATGTTCAGGCGCTGAGCACCTTGCTGTCGGCGTAGGCCGTTTCTACGAAGCCCTCTATCTGCGTCCAGCGAACGTTGTCCGCATCGTGGACCAACTCAATGGACTCTCCGCCGGAACTCTCCAGACCCAGCGGGTGGTAGACCAACTCGATCATGTTGCCGTCCGGGTCGTGTATGTAGGTGTAGTGCTCGTTGGTGTCCTCACGCTTCCCTTGACGCGGGTCGTCGCCGGGAGTCCCGGAGAAGGAGCCGTTGCCCGACTTGGAATACGGCACGCCCTCGGCGTCCAGGTGAGCCAGCATCTCGTCCCACTCTTCGACTTCCACCGCGAAGTGGACCCGGGGGATTTGGATCAAATCATCGGTGTCCGAGGTGTGGATCTCGGCGGTGCCAATGCGCAGTTGCAACTGACGCCTGTTCAACGCCGGGCCGCGGTCCAGGAATTCAGCCCCAAGGACCCGTTCGTACCATTCCCTGGTGCGTTCGCGGTCAGTGATCTGGATGTTGATGTGGTGGATCATGCTGATTTTCGACATAGCAGAAACCCCCAGTCAGATTGTGGCCTTGGATGATTGGGTATTATCTTCCAAAACCCGGCCTGCAAGCAAATTGCCATCCTACTCGGCAACCCCCCTTTCCATCAATTCTTCGGCCCGCCGCAACACCAGTTCACGGCGCTGGGGCGTTACTCCCCGGCTTTCCAAGTACAAGCGCAGCGCCTCCATCGGTTGCAGGTCCTTGGCGGACTCGGCATCCAAGCGGGTCCTGCGGTTTGTTTCGGGCGTTTCCCGCGTAATGGCCGCGATGTAGTGCGCAGACTGCAAGGCATCCCGGATATCGGTGTCACGAAGCTGTGCATCCAGTTCCCCGGGCAAGGTAATCCTCACCCGCACTACGGCGTCCTTGACCTCCTTCCTGACGATAGCCCTGACGACCGTGGCCGTGGGGTTGGGGTCTCCCTCGGACACTACGGCGTCCACCGTTACGAAAGGCCGCGCGTTTACTTGGCGGAACTGGAAGTCAACAAGCCGTTGGCCCTGGGGAGCCGCCGGGTCCAGATCGATCACACAAAACCCCTTGTCGTCCCCTTCCTCGGAAAAGTCCACCCGTTGCAGGCTGCCCGAATACGCCATCACCGGGTTTTCCCGGCGCAGCGTTTGATGCTTGTGTATGTGCCCCAAGGCCACGTAGTCCAGTTGAGGTTGAGCGATGTTGCCGGCAAGCAATACGTGGTCCTGCCCCAGCATCATGGACCTTTCCGTGCCCACCGTCGCGCCGTTAACGGTGACGTGACCCGTTAGCAGCGCGGGCAAGTTGGGATCAAGCTGCTGGGCCCGGAGTTGGATAGTCTGGGTCATGCGGTCCTGCACCTCGTTCCGCACCTGATCGATGGTCAGGCCTTTCGACTCGTCCCGGCTCAGGATGCCGCTGCGACGCGGCCAAGGGACCGCCAAGACCTGCAAGGGTCCGGACTTGGTCGGGACGACATAGTTCTGGAGGCTGTTTCCTACGTAAACGTGTGGTACGGTCAACGTGGGGAAGATGTCCACCGCCGTGGCCCTGGAAGGCGAGTTGGGAAGGTCATGGTTGCCCACCAATAGAAAGGTGGGAATACCGGCGGCGGACAATTTGACCAAGCGCTTGGCGAATTCACGCTGGTGCGTCTGGGAAGGGTCGCGGCCCTTGTAGGCGTCTCCCGCCAGCACCACCAAGTCGATGTTGTCCGAGAGAGCATATTCCACCAATTCGTCGAACGAACCCAGGAAGTCCATCAACCGGGTGGAAAATCCAGTTTCAGGATCGATCCGGCCGTAGTTCTCCACGCCTATGTGAAGGTCGGAAAAGTGGATAATTCGCATATACTCTGCCAAGATCTCCCTGCAAGGTCCGAAGGGGCGGTAATATAACGTCCTGTGAGACCAGGAGGGACGAGCTATATCCAAATATACATGACAGGCACGTTGACAACCAACCGTTCCGCTTCCTAGAATCACCAAAAGCACAAAAAATTGCTATTTATCTTCAAAGTAAACCTTGGGCGTAGGTACTATGAGCACCTTGAAAGACCTGTTCTCACTCCAAGAACTGGACTTGGAACTTGCCTCCATCGACAGCCAAATGGCCGAAGCGGAAAAAGAGTTGGGCACCGGGGTTACCCTCGAGAGGCTGGAACAAGCGCTGCACGACGAAGGCGTCAAGCTGGAGGAATTCCGCACCCGTATGCGCGTCCAACGGGTGGAGGCGGATATCCAGCGTGAAAGGGCTTCCGACCTGGAGGGCCGGCTCTATAACGGTCAAATCACCAACCCCAGAGACTTGGAGAGTTTGGAAGAGGAAGTCGCCAACGTAAAACGAATGCTGGACGAGCAGGACAACGAACTGCTTGAGATTTCCATCGAGATCGAGGAGACCCAGAAGAAGCACACGGAGATGGAACAGCAGTTTGTAGAAGCCAAGGCCAAGTGGGAAGCGAGAGAAGCCGAGCTCACCCAACTGATGACCCGGCTCACAGCCCAGCGGGAGGGATTGGCGGGTCGCAGGGACGAGTTGGCCGCGACGGTGGACCCGGCCGCGCTACGGCAATACGAAAACCTGCGCAGGTCGAAGGGCGGAGTAGCTGTGGCAAAGGTGGAAAGGGGTCTCTGCCAAGGTTGTCGCATGGCCCTGCCGTCCAGGCATCTGCAACAGGTGCGAACCGGGCGGCAAACCGTGCTATGCAGCACCTGCGGCCGTATCCTGCTGCCCACGTAGGGACCACCCGTGTCCGCCGGCGTCCACTCGTGGACAGCCGGAGCCTATAGATTCCCGCCTGCGCTGGAATGACGAGCTGGGTAAACCGCGTGTGGTCTTACCGTTGACGCGAACATCACGCATTGGGCGTATGCTATGGGTGGATGTACGGGGGCCGGGTACGCCGGGTGGCCGCCGCAACGGTCCGGTCTTCCGGGGCGTTGGGGAGGAAAGTCCGGGCTCCTCCGGGCAGGGTGCTGGGTAACCCCCAGGATTCTCCGGCAGTCCTCGGAGTGCCGGAGAAGACGGAAAGTGGCACAGAAACATACCGTCCCGGCTTGCCGGGATAAGGGTGAAATCGGACGGTAAGAGCGTCCGGCCGACTGCGGTGACGCAGCGGCGGCCAAACCCCACCTGGAGCAAGGCCGAATAGAGGGACTATGGGCGCCCGGCCCGTCCCCGGGTTGGCTGCTTGACCCCGATGGAGACGTCGTTCCGTGCATCACGGAAGCCCGGCGGCGCCTTCGCGCCGCGGGGTGGGCTAGATAGATGGCCACCGTCCGCTTTGAGCGGATACAGAACCCGGCTTACAGGCGTACCCGGCCCCCGTATATTCACCTGAAACAATCGTCGCGTAACTGGAAAGTCATACAGCCCGTTCATGCTGAACCTGTCGAAGCCTGAACCGGCGACTCTTGCCCTTCGACAAGTTCAGGCCTTCCGGGATTGCACCATTCAATGGGGCAGGCCTACAATTAGGCAGTTCTTCAGCAAACTGGCGGTGGTATCAAAATTGATTGGGGACGGCACGTGAGCGAACCATCATCTCGAATGCATTTTTCCGGTTGGTCCGAAGCCCAGGACTACTACTTCGACGAGGGATTGACCGACGGCCTTCCGATTATCCCGCCAACGCCGGACCGGGTGGAGGCGATGCTAGATTACTGCGGGCTGGCTGCCGGGCACGTTCTGGGCGCCGAAGGTATTCGCCACAAGTCGTTTCTAGCGGAGAAGGTGGCGGCAAACGCCGTGATGGCGGGATGCCTGCCCGAGTATTTCCCGGCAGTCGTTGCGGCGGTATCCGCCATTTGCGAGCGGAGCTATAACCTGCACGCCAGCAGCACCTCCACCAATGGAATCACCAACCTGGCGCTGGTCAGCGGCCCCTACACCGCCCAAATCGGCATGAACGACGGCGTTGGCCTGATGGGCAACGGCAACCGGGCCAACGCCACCATTGGCCGGGCGATAAACTTGGTAAAGTCCAACTACTATGGCTCGGTCGCCGGCGACATGGACAAGAGCACCCTGGGCCACTCGGGCAAGTTCAGTTTCTGCTTCGCCGAGAACTTGAGAATAAGCCCCTGGGTGTCCTTGGCGGAACACAAGGGGTTTCAACGCGGCAGCAGCACCGTGACCATGGTTGCGGCCAACGCCCCGCTGCAATTCGAGTGCCACGGCGACAAGGAGCCGGAAGGGTTTCTGACCGCCGCGGCCCATGCCCTGATGGGTTTGGGCCCCTCCCTTTCGGAGATAGTGCTGGTCATCAGCCCGGAACTGATGGCTCACATCGTCGCGGCCGGCTGGACCCGTGAGCAGGTCCAGGCCTTTGTCCACGCGAATTCCCAACTTACGGCCGGAGACTGGGACCGCTGGCGGCGCATGGACAAACTGCCTCCCGGTGCGGACTTCGACCGCGTCATGGGTTCCGTCGCCGCGCCGGAGCGCATCACCGTTGTCCCGGCGGGGGGCGACGCCGGGGAGTTTATGGCCATAATCTCGGCATGGGGCAGCAGCCGGTCCGTCACCAAGGAAATCATCGTTCCCGGTTAAAGATCTACGGAGGTTGACCAACAATGCCCGACTCAACCGGCAGCATTTACACCATCGACCCCAGGGACGAAGCCCAACCCGTACGGGCGGTCCTGGCTACTCGTCCAACCAGCCTGGACGGCAAGGTATTGGGACTATTGTCCAATAACAAGCCTCACTCCGAGGAACTTCTGCGGATGGTAGCCGGACTCGTCGGCCAGCGTTACGCCATCAAGGAAGTGGTGGAATACAACAAGGGAGGCCACCAGTGGCCCGCCGACCGGGGAGCGCTGGAGGACCTGGCCCGCCGTTGCGACGTGATTATTCACGCCACGGCTGAATGAGGCTCCTGCACTTCGTGCAGTGTGCACGACGCAATGGAATCGGAACTGCTGGGAGCGGCCTCCACGGTGCTGACCACCACACCCTTCGTAAGTCAGGCCCGCGCGATGGCCCGGATGCGGGGCGACGCCAACTATGGACTGGCCATAATCGACCACCCCATCGTTACCCTGACCCGTGAAGAGTTGACGCAACGGGCCGCGGTGGCTGCGCCCCAGGTAATGCAGCACTTGGTGGACCGGTAGGACGGTACGGGAACTCCTACTTTATCAACCCGGTGATTCGGACCAACCGCTTCGAGGACGGGTCCACGGCAAGCCGCACGCCCTCCAGGGCATAGGCTCCCAATATAAATGTTGACTCGTCCTCGCCGAATATGGACCAGGTTGCGGTCCTTCGGCCCTCAACCGTGATGAGGTGCTCCCCGAGTTCTAATTCCACGCGCCGGCCGTCCCCATATTCGAACTCATTGCGGTCACTCGGAGACACTCCAAGGTCAGTCAACAGATTGGCGGGAAACACGCTGTAACTTGCGCCTGTATCAACAAGAGCATCCACGGTTACGGACTTATCGCCATTAAGGCTGGCAAGCGTCACCGGCCTGTAGAATGTGCCCATCTTTTATTGCCTTTCGATTCGCTATTTTGGCTTACATTGTAGCAGGGGCTAATACAGTGGCAGCGGCACTACCTCTCCCGACTGGGCACTGCGGGTAACCGCTTCGGTAAATTCCATGTACTGGACGCCAATGTCGAACGGGGTATGGGTGATTTTTTCCTCGCCTCGGATGGCCCGGCAGAACTCCTCTTCCACCCGCCACTTTCCACGTTTTTCCGGTGCAATTGGAATCTCCGCCAGTTCCTTGTCGCCCCGCTTCCCGCCCAGGACGGTATTGAACGGAGGCCCTTGCAGGCTGATGGTGCCGTCGCTGCCAAAAATCCAGAAATCGGTCCCGGTCTGAAGGCCCGTCACCGTGCTCCAACTGAAATCTGCCTGCGCGCCACAGGCCATCTCGCACAACACGTTTACGTGGTCGGGCACCGACACCGCCCTTAACGTGCCGTCATCATCCTTCCGGCGGTTCACGAAGGTACGGGTCATGGCCGAGACTTTCGACGCGGGGCCGACGTAGCGCATGATGGTTTCGTACCAGATACCCATGCCCATGATGTTGTAGCCGCTCAACTCCCGGTTCTGGCGCCAGTGCAGATGGCCCTCCCGATCGATGAACGTATCCGCGCGGTCGGCCCGGCCGTGATAGTCGCAGACCCTCAACCGCACCGCCAGAATATCGCCAAGATAGCCACTGGCAATCAGGTCTTTGACGGTGTTATCGACTTGAAGCGTCTGGGGCGCCGGGACGATCTGGGTGACCAGGTCCGGGAACTGCCTCGAAGCGTCCAGCATCTCGTGGGCTTCCTGCGCGTTCATGGCCATTCGCGCTTCGGTAAGCACGTGCTTGCCCGCTTCCAAAGAGGCCATGACCAGGTTCCTGTGCATGTACGGCCAGGTCCCGACACAAATGGCGTCGATGCTGTCGTCCTCCATCAGCTGAAGCCAGTTGTCGTACACCTTGGGAATTTCGTACTCGCCGGCAATCCGTTCTCCCGATTCACGGCTGCGGTTCGCAACCGCGACGATTTCCACGCCGGACTGCTCCCGGAAGCCGGGTATATGCCGCAGTGTGGTGTTGGCCCCGGCCCCGATCAGTCCTATCCTGATAATGCCGTTCTGCATAGGTTCCTCCTGCCAGCCTTATGTTTGCCGGAATTGTAGGTTAGACCAGGTGGTTCGTCCAGACATCCGCCAAGACCCGGAGAGCGCACCGGTTGAAAGTCAGTACCGGCAGTTGATGATTGCGCCGCCAGCAATTATCATAGGTCAGGCATTCCGTCAGCGGCGGCCAGCCGGTTTGGGCTATGTTCGCGGGCCTTGATTGAACCTGGAGACGAGTTAGAACTTGTACCTGGACCTTCACAGCCACTCGGTATCTTCCGACGACTCGCGGGCCACCGTGGAGCAATACGTCAAGTGGATCCAAGTGCTCCGCAAGCGGGACTATACTGTAGATGGAATAGTCTTGACAGAGCACCGCAAGTTCGACTTCGACAAGAACTACTCAGCATTGGCTGAGCAGTATAACGTTCTCGTGTTGAAGGGTTCCGAGTTGGACACACGCCATGGCCACTTCCTGGTTTACGGAGTCACCGAAGACCTTGCCCGTGATATAGACTTCTCCGACGTCCGGATGGACTCCAGGGAGTTGGTCAAGGCTGCGGCGCACCACCATGCCATCGCCATCCCGGCCCATCCGGGCCGGTTCGGCATCGGCCTCACGGAGTACATCGCGCAAGGTGAGACATTCGACGACGTCAGGATCGTCGAACGACTGAACGGGGGCAGCCGCACAGGCGAAAATGAGCGGGCGTGGGAGCTTTGCGACCGGTTAGGATACCAAGGTATTGGCGGAAGCGACGCCCACCTCAGCAGCCACATTGGCGTCTGCCTCACCAAGTTCACCATTGGCATTCGTAATGAGGCGCAGTTGGTCGACGCGCTGTTGTCCGGCGACTTCAAGCCTGTATGGTTGGAAGATTCCAAAAACGGCGCGGACGCAGGCTGACAGGAACAGGGAAATCGCCCGCTGTTGCCATGCTTGGCCGTGCGACATGAGACCTGATAGTAGAGAGTTATCTGTATGGTAATGGAGTTGGAATACGACCGCTCGCTGTACGGGCAGGAGCACGAGGCAGGCCCCTTTCACGTAACGGATGAGCAGATTGCGGCTTTCAGCGAGGGCATCGGCGAGACGAATCCTGTTCACACGGACGTTGCCGCCGCCCGGGCCAATGGTTTCAAAGGCTTGGTTGCGCCGCCTACCTTCCCCACGGTGCTGGTCCGCGGCGTTTCGTTGCCCGACATCAAGCTGAAGTTCGGCAGGACTACGATGCACGCCGGGCAGAGGGTGCAATCGAAGGCCCCTATTGTCGCCGGAGATTCCATCGTCGCCTCTTCACACCTCAAGGAGGTGTACCCCAAGACCGGACGCAGCGGCACGATGGTGTTCGTCGTGTGGGAGACCACGTTCACGAACCAGGACGGAGTGGTTGTCGCCGATGTCCAGGAATCATACGCTTCGAGAGAGTGACCCTTCCACGGCCCGGCACGGCCACCGACTCCGGATGACAACCAGGAGGAACCTTGCCTTTCTTTGACGACGTTGAACTGGGGGATGAAATCGGCCCGTTGGTGACGGAAGCCACCGATGACGGCGTAGCCTCCTTTTGCGAAGTATGGGGCACGCCCGGGCCCAACCGTTTTACCGACCGGGCAATCGCTGAGCAAGCCAGGCTGCCTGGTCCGATAGTCCCAGGAATCATGTCGATGGGGATCATGGCCCGGCTTTTGACGGATTGGGCGGGCCACGAAAATCTGCGGGACCTGGACCTGGTTTTTCGCCAACCCGTGCCCCACCACAGCCCCCTGACCATATCCGCAACGGTGACCGACACCCGGCAGGAAGGGGACGAAAACTTGGTGGAGTGCGACATCCTGATGACCGGTCCGCAGGGGGAACGGTACGTCGGGGGCACTGCCGTAGTTGCCCTGCCCGGTCGGGAGTGACGGAATATCACTACGTCAAACTGGGACTGGACTGTTCCAAAATGAGGGCAGCGGAAGCATCCGGTCTGTTACAGTAACGTTAACGGGCCAAACCTACTACCCATTCGATGCTTGGACGCCTGACGAGTGAAGGCCATTATGGTAGTTAAATCCGCAGATTCATTGGCTGAAGAGTTGTTGGAGGCCCTTGGCGAGCAGGGGTACAGGTCTACATCGCCACGCAAAGCGATAGCCGAGGCTATCGCTAAACTGCCGCATCACTTCACCGCCGAAGAACTGCGGCAGCAGCTCCCCAGAGTGGGAAGGGCAACCATCTATCGTTCTCTGAAGCTACTGGTGGATTCAGGCGTAATCTGCCGGGTGCTTCTGGAAGACGGCAACCTGCACTACCAGTTGAGCCGCCGGGGGCACCATCACCACCTGTTGTGCGTACATTGTGGAGCTTCGCAAGACTTGGTTGGGTGCGACATTCTGGATCAACTCCGGGATGTATCGGTAGCCCACGGCTTCGAACTCAGCGGACACTGGCTGGAGGTCTACGGCCGGTGCAAGATTTGCGTGTCGGCGGATGCAATCAGCTAGGCTGTATTGACATTTCTCCGTAATTCTCGCGTGGAGGACCAAGTAACAGAATGTACGATTTGAACGGCAAGGTAGCAATAGTAACCGGCGCAGGCGGCCGTCATGGAATCGGGCGCGCCATAGCGGTGCGGTTGGCCCAAGAGGGCGCAAACGTGGTGGTGACCGACGTCCAGAGAAGCACCGACGCCATGCGGGCCGAAGACCGTGAGGCGGGCTGGCGCGGCCTGCCCAGCGTCGTAGAAGAGATAGAGGACTTGGGCCGGGAAGCGCTGGGCTTGTTTTCCGATGTGTCCGACGCCTCGCAAGTGAACGACATGGTCAAACAGACTGTTGATCGCTTCGGTCGTATCGACATCCTGGTAAACAATGCCGGCTCCCAACCTGGCCCGGACCGGGTGTTGGTGGTTGACTTGGAAGAGGATGCTTTCGATGAAGTGATGCGGGTCAACGTAAAGGGCACCTACCTGTGCTCGCAGGCCGTGGCCCGTCACATGATAGAAAGAGGCGGCGGCGGCAAGATTATCATCATATCGTCCGGCGCGGGCAAGCGGGGCCGGGCTCGGTTCGCCGCCTACTGCGCCTCCAAGTTCGCCTTGGTCGGATTTACGCAGTCACTGGCCCAGGAACTGGGCGAACACCGCGTCAACGTCAACGCTATATGCCCCGGCTTGGTGGACACCGAGCGGACCGACTTTATTGCGGCGGCATTGGCGCCGGAAGGGCAGTCTGCGGAGGAGCACCGGGCCTTGATGATCCGTGAGCGGTCACAGGTTATCCCTTTGGGCAGGGTAGCCGTGGGGGACGACATCGCCAGGACCGCCGCTTTCCTGGCTTCCGCCGAGTCGGACTACCTGACCGGCCTGTCCATCAGCGTGGCCGGCGGCTCGGAAATGAACTGATTATCATTCCGCCATTGGCCGTCATTCCCGCATTCCGTCCTTGGCTGTCATTCCCGCGCAGGCGGGAATCCATACAACCGCTGAAGAGACCCAACGATGCCGTTAACCCGCGCCGAGGTATTGCATATCGCCACGCTGGCCCGCATCGCTTTGACCGATGACGAGGTCGAGTTGTTCCGGGAACAACTGTCGGAAATATTGGACCAGTTCGAGGCGCTAAAGGAGCTTGATACAACCGGGGTGACGCCAACCGGCCATGCCGTTGATTTGCAAGCGGTGATGCGGGAAGACGAAACGCAGGAATCCCTAGACTTGGAAGATGTCCTGCGCAACGCGCCCAGAAGGGAACGAGAATATTTCCGGGTCAAGGCCGTGCTGGAGGAATAAACCCCTTGGTTGGCGATAGGCTGTTCACCATCAGGCAATCCGCCGAGGGCTTGGCCAATAGGGAGATTTCCTCGGTCGAACTCACCCGCACGTACCTGGACCGGATAGACCGTCTGGACAGCCGGGTCAAGTCCTTCATCACGGTAACAGCGGAACTGGCGCTGCAACAGGCGCAAGCAGCCGACAGCCGCATCGCCGCCGGAAACTCCGGCCCGTTGACCGGCGTCCCCGCTCAAATCAAGGACGTCATCTGCACCAAGGGCGTCCCAACCACCTGCGGCTCCAGGATGCTGGAAGACTACCTCCCGGTTTACAACGCCACCGTCGTAGAGAAGTTGTTCGCTCAAGGTACGGTTTTGCTGGGCAAGGGCAACACCGACGAATTCGCCATGGGCTCCTCCTGCGAGAATTCGGCCTTCTTCCCCACCCGAAACCCTTGGGGCCTGGACCGGGTGCCGGGCGGAAGCAGTGGAGGCGGCGCGGCGGCTGTGGCCGCCGGAGAGGCGGTATATGCGCTGGGGTCGGACACCGGCGGCAGCGTCCGGCAGCCTGCCTCCATGTGCGGCGTTGTGGGACTGAAACCGACCTACGGACTGGTCAGCCGCTTCGGGCTGGTGGCCTACGCATCCTCTTTTGACCAAGTCGGCATCATAGCCCAGAACGTTGCCGACACGGCATTGGTGCTGAACGCAATAGCCGGTCAGGACCCCCGCGACTCCACTTCCCTGCCGCGGCCCGAATCGGACTATGCCAACCACCTGATGGGGGGCCTGCCGGCACGACCGCTGGCAAACACCGGACGAGAGGGAGCGATTCGCCTTGGCGTCCCGGAAGAATACTTTGTAGAAGGTATGCAGGACGGGGTTAGGGAAGCGGTGCAAGCGGCTATCGGCACGCTGGAAACCCTCGGCGCTTCGGTCCAACCGGTCTCCCTGCCCAGCACACGGCACGCGCTGGCCTGTTACTACATCCTCGCCCCGTCCGAGTGTTCCGCCAACCTGGCAAGGTACGACGGAGTCAAATACGGCTACTCGTACCAGGACACCAACGACATGTGGGAGGCGATGGAGCAGACCCGTCATCAAGGCTTCGGGCCGGAGGTTAAACGCCGGATCATGCTGGGCGCCTACGCCCTGTCCGCCGGGTATTACGATGCCTACTACCTGAAGGCCCAGCAAGCCCGGACCCTGATTCGGCGCGATTTCGACCGGGTGTTCCAACAGGTAGACGCCTTAGTCACTCCCACGTCGCCCGTCGTGGCCTTTCGCTTGGGTGAAAAGATTGACGACCCGGTGGAGATGTACCTGATCGACGTTTGCACCCTGCCGGTGAACATAGCCGGCCTTCCGGCCATTTCCGTGCCCTGCGGCTTCTCGGAAGGACTCCCCGTTGGCCTCCAACTCATCGGCCCGCACCTGTCGGAGAAACGCCTTCTTGGCATCGCCCACGCCTACGAGCAGGCGACGGAGTGGCACAGGGCCAAGCCGGAGCTTTAGGCGTCTTCCAAGACTTGAGCTGCCGAGTATTGGGGCACAGTAAGATATTTTTCCGGCTTGTGGTTGTGTCTCTCGGAAAAGAACTGTTCCAGCTTTTTGGCAACCTCGGAGGACAACAACCCGTCACCGCACTGTTGACAAACATCCGCTGGGATGTCACGGAGGACAACCAACTCTCCGTCACACCAGAATTCCATAGCAGTGAAGCCCGGCACAAGCAGACCATCTCTACAAATACTGCAACGTGAAACCCCTTCACTCATCATCCCTCACTCATAAGCTGTTTCATTGAATACTGCGGCGCCGTAAGGTACCCTACCGGCTTCCACCTATGCCTTTCTTGCAAGAAATGCTCAACCTTCCGCATAACTTCGGCAGGCGCCTGCTCTGCCTTACATTGCTGACATACGTCCGCTGGGACGTCTCGAATGACAATCAATTGCTCGTCGCGCCAAACCTTCAGGGTTGTTTTGCCGGACGCAATCGGCCCACCTCTGCAATAGCGGCAACGCTTAACATTGTCGTTCATTGTCTTTCCTTACAACGCGTAAACCTTATTGGGTGTAACATATAAACTCTACCACCAAATTCCGACCTGTAGAATCGGTCAATCGGCCAAAAGGAGACTCCGTGAGCATCTTCCGATACCCCTTAGAAGTAGGCAGCCCCGACGCCAGCGAGTTTGAAACAATCGAGGCTCTGGTGGATACGGGCGCAACCTTTACCGTCGTGCCATCGCCACTCCTCCTGCGCTTGGGTGTAGAACCCGCGGAAAGGGTCGGTTTTCGCATCGCGGACGGCACGACGGTCGAACACGCCATAGGTGAGACCCAAGTAAGGATAGAGGGTAAGACCTTTTCAACTACAGTAGTCTTCGGTGATGATGAGGGGACCGCGTTGCTGGGCGTGTATACTTTGGAACGGGCGTTGCTGGGTGTAGACTCTGTGGGTCAGCGGTTGATTCCAACCGATGCTTTGATGATGGGAGTGCCGGTGCTAGAATGGTCGTAAAGGAGTCCGGCTTATGTTGCGCACCAAGATAAGGGAACTCCTCCAACGGGAAGCCGCCGGGGGCGATGTTCTGGTACAGGGTTGGGTGAAGACCCGCCGGTCGTCCAAGTCCGTTTCCTTCATTCAGATCAGCGACGGCTCTTCCCTGCAGGACATCCAAGTCGTGGCGGACGGGTCCCTGTCCAACTTCCAGGAAGTAGACTCGTTGACCACCGGGTGCAGCGTGAGCGTTGTCGGCTCGCTGGTGGAATCGCCCGCCCGGGGCCAACGCTACGAGATTCAAGCGAAGTCGGTGGAAATAATAGGCGGAGCGGACCCCGACACGTACCCCCTCCAGAAGAAGCGGCACACCCCGGAGTTCCTGCGGGAGATCGCCCACCTGCGGCCCCGGACCAACACTTTCGGGGCGATGGCACGGGTCAGGAACGCCCTCGCATTTGCGATACACAGGTTCTTCCAGGACCGCGGGTTCCTCTTCATTCAGGCGCCGATGATAACGGCCAGCGACGCCGAGGGCGCGGGCGCAATGTTCCGGGTCACCACGCTTGATCTGAATAACCTGCCCGTTAAAGACGGGGAAGTCGACTCGGAGGAAGATTTCTTCGGCAAGCCCGCTTTTCTTACCGTCAGCGGCCAGTTGGAAGCGGAAATCTTCGCGCTGGCCTTATCCGATGTATACACCTTCGGCCCCACCTTCCGCGCCGAGAATTCCAATACTTCGCGGCATCTGGCCGAATTCTGGATGGTGGAGCCCGAGGTGGCCTTTTGCGATCTGGACGGGCTGGCCGAGTTGGCCGAGGACTTCCTGAAGTACATCTTCAACCACGTGCTGGAGAACTGCGGCAGCGACATGGAGTTCTTCAATCGCTGGTATGACAACGAGGCCATTTCCACGCTGGAGGGCATCGTTGCCTCCAACTTCGAGCGATTGTCCTACACCGAGGCGGTGCGACTGCTGGAGCAGTCGGGAGAGCGTTTCGAATTTCCCGTGTCCTGGGGTTCCGACCTGCAATCGGAACATGAGCGGTACCTTACCGAGAAGAAAATAGGAAAGCCAATCATCGTCACCGACTACCCCAAGGAGATCAAGGCCTTCTACATGCGGTTGGGGGATGACGGGCAGACCGTTCGGGCCATGGACGTCTTGGTGCCTCGCATCGGCGAGATCATCGGCGGCAGCCAGAGAGAGGAACGGCGGGACGTTCTGCTGGCGCGAATGAAGGAAAGCGGGCTGGACGAGGAAAACTACTGGTGGTACTTGGACCTGCGAAACTACGGTACCGTACCCCACGCCGGATTCGGCTTGGGGTTCGAGCGGACCGTCCAATTCGTTACCGGCGTGTCAAACATTCGGGACGTAATACCGTTCCCGAGGACGCCAAAGAGCGCCGAGTTTTAGCTGTCGTAATGACATCGCCCGGCCCAACGCCGCAAGAATTGCTCTCGGCCTTCGGTCCTGACTCGCCTATCTTCCGCCGCGCCGCTGCCAACTTTAACGGCCTTTTCCATCAATGCGAAGGGACGCCGGACATGGACCTTCGCTACCGGGAATGGCGCTCCTTCGTAGACAACGCTTATGGGTCACAGGTGGGCGACCCGCATCTGTTCGTGCGCCACACCTACTTGTCCACGCTGGCAAGGCTCGTGGCACGGCTTTTCCTGGACCCGCGGTTTACCGCCCGGGACCCGCAGGCCTTATCGGACGCCATCACAGGAAAGTACTTCCAGGAACAAGGGATCGACAACTTCGTCGAGGATGACTTCTTCACTTGGATGGTGACTCCCTGTGCTGGCGAAAAAGGCCCTGAATTAGTGGCCCGGTTATGCGACTCCCTGTCGGCCTACGACTTCCACCAAGCGCCGCCCGACGCGCTTACAGCCCTGTACGATCACATCGCGCACCCGCCGGGGTTCGAAGCAGGCGATGTACGGATTCCCGCCTGCGCGGGAATGACGGGGTTCGAGGAGTTGTTAAGAGAACGGTTGGAGTTGGGGAAACGACCGGAGCAGAGCGTTCTTGACCCCCTCTGCGGCCCGGGGACCTTTCTTGTCGCGGCATCAGGCATCATCGCAGAGGCTCGGAGGCAAGGAGGGGAAGACGACTTCGACGTCCTGCTCCACGTCCTGGACCAAGTAATGGGTATGGACCCGAATCCTCTGGCGGTATGTATCGCCAGGGTCGGCTACCTGATGACGTTGGGAGATATGGTGACCGGCGTTCATCCGCCCTTCCTCGTGCCGGTGTACCTGTGCGACGGGCGTATGTTGCCTGCTATCGATGAGCCGAGGGTAGAACAGGATGGCGCCCAAGAGCATGTTTACTTGTTCGAGACCAGCCAACCCGGTCAGGTTTTCCGAATACCGGAGAGCGTTGCCGGCAACCTGGAGATGCTCAACTGGCTGTTCGACCGGCTGCCCAACTACTTGAACGGCGCCCAACTGCGCACCTTGTCCCAAGACCGGGCGGAGGCGATACAGGATGTGCTCAACGCCTTCTACAACTACCTTGTTGCCGCCAAACCTCGCACTCCCATACCGGACCCGTTGACTCCTTACGCCGCCGGAGTCATGGTAGACACTGCCGAAAAGTTGGTGGACCTGTACCTGGACACGCCAATTAACCTCTGGCTGCACATCCTCAAGAACGTTCCCGCCCCGGTGTACATGGCCCGGAGGAAGTTTGATGTGGTCGTGGGCTGCCCGCCTCTGCAGGCCGGGCCCGATACTGGCGACCAACCGGGGGGACAGACAGCCCGGAGGCTCGACCGTGCCGCTAGCTTAGCGGCGTTGTACTTGAAGGAATAAGGCGCCGTGTCGGATGGACAAGATCTGATGGACAAGAGGGGCTGGCACTCTGCTTACTGTGTCATCATTACATCTTCACATGTCAGTAAGACCATCCCTTTACCTTCACGCTTGGCGCGGATTCTTTGGGTTTTTAAGTGATTTGGGCAACTTGCCCCCAGGAGGCTTATTCGGGTCCCACAGTTTGGGAGGCGCTACCCTTGGCTCTCCTCTACTGACTAAAGCATCCTGATCAACTTCACGCTTTGCCTTCGGCAGGGCGTTTGCTTTTTCATCTTGGGTGTCGGAGTCTTTGCGCGGCATATTCCCCCACTACCTATGTGTGGTGTGAACAGAAATTCACAAGGTCGTAGAACGTAGTCGCATCCCAGCCGGATGGTCTTGAAGACGACCGTAAGAATCGCTGATTGTCAAAGTATGTATATACGATAACCGACCGGACGTCCACTGACACTATAAACTCGAATGGTACTTGATGCGCCTCGCCAGGCTCCACGAGAAGGACACCTTTATCCCAAGCACGCGGGACCACCTCCAACGTTGGCCACTGGATAGAATCCTCTTCTCCATGCACAAATGCTTGATAGTACAAGGACTCAATGTCCTCATCGGAAATGGGCAGGATTTGCTGTAACCGGGAAAAGCCCTCGCGAACCTCAACCATCACACGTGAACTATTGCGCAGCGTCGCAGTAACGGTGATGTGGACATAGCTATCGCCGACGGGTCGATGGGAAATTTCATGGTAGATGGTTAAATGTGGCTGAAAGTCCCGGAACACCTGTAACTTGACTCCAGCAAATACACCACCGGCGGCAATCGCTAATGCCGTAACTGATGCTTGGACTATTCCTGCCAAATCTTTGACCCGGCCGGGTTCCGGAAACGCCAAGTCTAGTGCGTAAGCGCAGACGGCCAGAAAACCCGCCACCCCGACGACGAACAGTACAGCCCTCGGCACTCGCTCTACCTCCTTGCATTCATAAATCAATGGTATCCGAGCCGACACCACCCATTGTTGGAGGACGAGAGGTAGCAACGCAAGCGCCATTTGTCAGCACGCCCCTGGTCCACGATGCCCAAACCCTTTATTGACGCTCCAAATGGCCCCGAATATAATGGTGCGAATTCGTGAACCGGGCACACAACAAGGAGACCTGATGACGACACACGAAGCGGTGCTGCATCCCACAGCCATCGTAGAAGAGCTTAAAAAGAACGACATCACCCACGTGGTGTGGCTTCCGGACAGTGAAACGAATTTCATGTACCACCTGCTGACCAACGAGCCGTCGTTGGACTTGGTGCCGGTCTGCCGTGAAGGAGAGACAATGGCCATTGCCGCCGGCCTGTGGGTGGGGGGCATGAAGCCGGTGGTGCTCATTCAGAACACCGGCATTTTCGAGTCCGGCGACTCTATTCGCGGACTGGGGTTGGACGTCAATCAACCGCTCGTAATGCTGATAGGTTATCGTGGTTGGAGCCGCCACGGCATCACGACGGACTCGGCGGCCCGCTTCATCGAGCACATCCTCCACGCTTGGGGCATCAACTATTACCTGATCGAGGATGACGACGATGCCGGCCGCATCACAGTGGCGTTGGAAGAAGCCGACCGCACCCAGAAGCCCGTAGCAGTCCTGGTGGGGACCGAGTTCGGAGCGTAGCAGACCTGAAGGGAGTTAAATGCAAGATGATAGGAAACACTGACGCTGTAAGACTTCTGGACAGCAAGCGGGAAGACTCGGTAATTGTGCCCACCATGAATGCCGGAAATGGCCGGTTCGGGTTGCCCAGCGTCACCAGCAGGGAAGAGTTGGACTTTCCAATATCGGGCGGCATGGGCAAGGCGTCGTCCGTGGGGTTGGGGCTGGCCTTGGCGCAACCCAACAGGAAGATCATGGTGCTCGACGGCGACGGAAGCCTGCTGATGAACTTGGGAGCAATGGTGACCGCGGCGAACAAGGCCCCCAGGAATCTCTATCACTTCCTGTTCGATAACGGGGTTTACGCCGTGACCGGCGGCCAGCCGGTGCCGGGGTCCAGCGATACCGACTGGGAGGAACTGGCGAGGGGCGCCGGCTACGCCGCCGTGTATTCCTTCGATAACCTCGAGGACCTGACCACCGGCATCGATGAGGTGCTGGCCACTGCCGGGCCGGTGTTTATCCGGTTGGCCATAGCACCGGAGATCGAAAACACGCCGGTGCAGTTCCGCCCGCGGCCCAGCCGCTCGGTGCAGACTGCTTTCCGGGAGTTGCCAGTCGCTCTTGGCGTGAAGTAACCCGTTTACCATATCCTGGGCCGTGCTGACCGTGGGCGGCTTCAACGTTGCTAACATCCGAGGCGGTGACTTGAACATCGCCTCGGTCACTTTTATATTGGACGCCGGGGCGGAAGTTGAATGAAAATGCTGGGAATGGGTCTGGCTGGCAGACTACTAAGCTATGGGGCCCTTCTCCTGGGTTTCTGGCTGCTGTTCAGGGCTTTCATGGCTCATAACATCCTTCTGGGCATATTGGGCGGCTTGGTAATATTGATAGGCATGTACATCATGGTGTCGGGCCGTCGGACGCCATAACTTCCATTCAGCCAAACATCGCAACACCTTAGGAGAACAACCGCGGTGATTCCCTCCATTGAAGCAACCAAGGCAATCAACTTCCATCGCAAGGACTCATTGGTCGTGGCGACATCCTCGGCGTTGCGCGATTGGAGCACGGTGTCGGAACGCCGCAATCTGGACGTGGACCTGAAGGACTGCATGGACCGTGCGCCCGCAGTGGGCCTCGGCTTAGCATTGGCCCAACCCAAACGCAAAGTCCTGGTCTTGGACTGTGACTCCACCCTGCGCACCGACGTGGGATCATTGGCAACCATCGGCCAATCGCAAACTGAAAACCTGGTCCACTTTGTCTTCGACGACGCGACCAACCCGTCCACCGGCGGTATCCCCATTCGGGGAATGGAACAAGTTGACCTGGTTGCCATGGCCGACGGGGCTGGATATGCCAAGTCCTACGAGTTCGAAAAGCTGGAGGAGCTGCTCATCGGCATGGAAGAGGTGATGGAGCAGCCCGGCCCGGTGTTCGTCCTGGTAAAAGTGATCCGGGACGACGAACTACCGCCTTTCCCCGAGCGCTCCATGGCGGAGGGATGGGGCTTGGTGCGCGATACCCTGACGGCGCCTAGTCAGTAAAGGGACGGCTAGGCTTCACCGCTGGGGCGGACCAGTATCTGGCGGGCCACATTGTAGCCGATGGGTAATTGCTTTCCTGCCGACGCGACCATGATTACGCCCAAGTATGGGGTGGCCTCTTCCACGGTGATCTCATTTTCGGGCATAATCATTGAATCACACAGGAACCGGAGCAGCATCATGTCCTCTTCCGGCACCCTGTCCACGACGTAGTTGATATTGGGAGTCGCGGCGTCCAACGAAAGGGCGTTGGCGGGTACGTTGGGTTCGCCGCTGCCGGGGATGGGACGCCCGAAGGGGGACTTACTGGGGTAGCCCAACCGTTCCATCAGCTTCTCTTGGAACTCTTGCGACATGCCATGCTCCAAGCGGTGGGCTTCAACGTAGGCCTTGTACAGGTCCATACCTATCAGCCGGACCACCAGCCATTCGGCAAGCCGGTGCCTGCGGGCGATGTCCGCCCCGTTTTCGACACCTCGATTGGTGAGCCTGATGCGCTTGTCGGAACCGATGTCCACCAGCCCCTGGCGCTGCATTCTTCTCACCATTCCGGCCACAGATGGGACGGAGGTCCCCAGTCCTTCGGTGGGGGGAAGCTGTCTTAGAGTATCAGTGAGTTGGGTGGTGGTGGGAAATGTTGAATCTTCCCACAAAGTGTAAAGGCTGAGAAGGTAGTTCTCGGTCCCCGGAGAAAGACGTTCGTCCTGGGAGTCCGATTCACTCACATCAGCCCGTCTGTTAGCCCGTCTCGGTCGCGGCATAATTTGCCCCTGGAGATCGCGGCTATCAATCGGGTCGCCGACATTTGTTACGCCAAAGCCACGGCCTTTCCCTTAACGAAGGGTTTTGGCGTATGGCCATCGCGGAGAACCACCGAGACCGTGGCCCCTACGGGAATCTCGACGATGTGAGACAAGAGGCAACGCACGGACCGTCCGGAAGGAAGCAATACTCGATAAAGAAAGAAAGCGCCCCGGAATTCCCGTTCCAACACTATCGCCCGCCCTTCATCGGACGGGTAACAGTCCAAACAGTCCGCACGTAGCATCACTTCCAGCGGTCCGTTTGAAGAATCCACGCCTTCCGGCTTGTAGTCTATTGCGTCAATGGCATCAGGCCAACTTACCGAACCCACCTCTGTCGTCAGGCTTTCACCATCCCGCCAAGCGGGGATGAAGTCGGCCATTCCAAAAAATTCAGCGACAAACCGAGTAGCCGGACCGTGAAATATACCCGTTGGTGACTCGAACTGTTCGATTTGGCCTTGATTCATAACCGCGATGCGGTCCCCCATATACAGGGCCTCTTCGCGGTCATGGGTCACGAACAGCGCCGTAACCTCACCCTTCTTCAGAATCTCCAGCACGTCCCTTCGTATTTGTTCCCGGAGACCCTGGTCCAAGTTGGAAAACGGCTCGTCCATCAACAGTATATCAGGTCTGGGGGCCAATGCTCTCGCCAACGCAACCCTTTGTTGCTGTCCTCCGGAAAGCTCGTGGGGCATCCGTTGGCCCATGCCGGTCATTCCAACCAAGGCCAGCACTTCGTTTACCCGGCCCGCACGCCCGTCTCCCTTGGGCAGCCCGTAGGCTATGTTCTGCGCTACATTGAGATGGGGGAACAGGGCGCCCTCCTGGAAGACCATGCCCAGGTTTCGACGTTCCGGGGGTGTCGAATACCCTGCTCCGTTTACGGTACGGTCACCGATGGCAATCGTGCCGGCGTCCGGTTGTTCGAATCCGGCAATCAAACGCAACGCCGTCGTTTTGCCGCAACCGCTGGGGCCGAGAAGAGCTACGATCTGGCCCGGTTCCACGGTCAAATCGAACCCGGATACAGCCTGAACGTCACCGAACCGCTTGGTCAGTCCGCGACATTCCAATGCCGCCGAAATCAATGCTCTTCCGCCGGCCGATCCATCTTGTTCCGCGGAAGGATAGTCCTTCCGCGCTCTTTCGCCGATTGCCGGGAAAGCCAGCCTCAAATCTGTCCTCTCCTGCCCACTATAGGTTTATCCAGAACTTCAAGCTTGACGCGATCTCCCTGACGGTGTTCCGTGTAATCCCGGTCAATGCAGTCGATGACAACGCTGCGTGCGTACCACGAGCAGCACAATATCTCAATTTACCGTGCGCAAGTGTACGCATTGGATACATATACGTCAACACACATATGCTTGATTTCAGTGTCTATGCAACGTCTATTCCGATAGTGAAATACCACCCAATCGGTTATCCTCGCTTGTGGGGGAATCCACCTTCGATGACGCCCGAGAATGTCGCCTTCCACGAATGACGTTGGATTTCCAAGAGTTCGGGAACGACTATGATGAGAGGCTACAACATTCGTGGCAGGGACGTTGCCATTCACAACGCATTTGTAAAACAGTGACCAAACGTCACAGTATGTATGTACATAACATATTATTCGTGGCAACATGTTCCCTGCCGGAATATTCGAGACCGTCGCCGATGCGGTGTACGCCCAAATAAATCTCCGGCATTCTTCAGTGATGCAAACGGCCAACTCTACCGAATCAAAACTCTTGGACCGGCTCACGCCATCCTTGCTCCGGGCGCTGGCGCGACGGCCTGGGCGCCCGCCGTTATTTCTACTGCTGGCGGGATGTTTGGTCGCGGCTTTAATGCTGTTGGCCCCGGTCTACCTGCTCCTGAGGACCATCGGGGCAGGTCCCGACGCCCTGGACATTCTGCTGCGGGTGCGGGTCCTGGAAATCCTGGGGCGCACCATGCTGCTGGTGCTGGCCGTAACCGGGGGTTCCATACTCGTTGCGGTGCCGTTGGCTTGGTTGACCGTCCGCACCGACATTCCCTTCCGCACCTTCTGGGCGGTTGCGGCCGCTTTGCCCTTGGTGGTACCGAGCTACGTGGCGAGTTTCGTTCTAATAGTCGCTTTGGGGCCCCGCGGGATGCTGCAAAAGCTGCTGGAGCCGATTTTCGGCGTTGAGAGACTGCCAGACATATACGGCTTTCCCGGAGCGGCGCTCACATTGATATTGTTGAGCTATCCCTACGTGCTGCTTACGGTCCGGGCGGCGCTGCTCCGCATGGACCCGGCGCTGGAAGAGATTTCCAGAGGGTTGGGGCACAGCGCCCGGTCGACTTTCTTCAGGGTCGTGTTACCTGCCCTTCGCCCGTCAATCGCCGCCGGGGGTTTGTTGGTCGCGCTGTACACTCTCGCCGACTTCGGCGCCGTGTCGCTTCTTCGATATGAGACCTTCACCTGGGCCATTTTTCTTCAATACGATTCCGCCCTGGACCGCAACCTGGCCGCCGTGCTGTCGCTGGCGCTGGTGGCAATTGCCTTGGCGGTAGTAGCTGGGGAGAGCATCACCAGGGGCCAATGGCGGTATTATCGGAGCGGGTCTGGCGCTATCAGGCCCAACCTTCCGGTACACTTGGGGAAATGGCGCTGGCCCGCCGTCAGCCTGGTTACCTTGGTCATCGTGACCTCCCTGATGCTGCCGATGTCGGTCCTAATCTATTGGCTGGTGCGCGGTGTATTTGCCGGAGAACCTTTGCTGATACTGTGGGAAGCTACACGAAACTCCGTCTTCGTCTCCGGCCTGGCTGCCTTGGCGTCGGTGGCGGCCGCAGTGCCCATTGCGGTTCTGTCGGTCCGCCACGCCGGGATGTTCAGCAACCTTTTGGAGCGCACCGCTTACATAGGATTCGCGCTGCCGGGCATCCCCATCGCCCTGGCATTCGTGTTCTTCTGCGCCAACTACGCGCCGCTGCTGTACCAGACCACCGGGCTTCTGGTCCTGGGGTACATGGTGCTGTTCGTCTCCGCGGCGGTGGGTTCCATCCGCGCATCCCTGTTGCAGGTAAGCCCCAACCTGGAATACTCGGCGCGCGGGTTGGGCAGAACACCCTTCGGAGTCTTCACGTCGATTACGCTGCCCTTGGTCAGGCCAGGCCTGCTGTCGGCGGCGGCATTGGTTTTCCTGCTAACCATGAAGGAGTTGCCTGCAACCCTGATCCTGAGTCCCATTGGGTTTCAAACCCTGGCAACGTCCATCTGGTCGGCAGCATCGGAAGCGTTCTTCGCCCAAGCAGCCGCTCCGTCCCTGTTGCTGGTACTGGCTTCCTCGGCGCCGTTGGCCTTTCTCATGCTGCGAACGCGGCAGTAGGCTATAATCCGGCGTGACCGGCGGCGCGAAGGCCGGGTCGGGGAGGGCTGTCAGCAATGCACCACTGGCACGTAGGCGGTTCCATCAACATCGGTTGGCCGGACCATCAAATACCGGAAAGGGCCTATACCCTTGTGGACGTGGAGCTGTACGGCCAAGTGTTCCGCGCCAGGGTGGCCGAAGGGGAGAAGCAGGGCGGCTTCCTGGTGGTGTATGACTGCCCCGAAGTGGTGCTGGAGATGTTGGCCGAGCAGGCGACCCAAGCCCTTGGCTTCAAGGTAATCGTTTCCAACCTGCGGTGCAGCATCGACGGCACGGTGCTGCGGAGCTTCGATTACGAATGGTATCCAACGCCCGAGTACGCCGAGCGTCCTTCACTGTTGGCTAGGACCATTGCCGAATCCTTGAGCGCCATGCAAGGCCGTGGCCCGGACTAGCCGGTAGACTTGGCCTTTGCTCCGGGTTATCATTATCGGCGGCGCAATTACGGTTCCACTCCAAACCGAGGAACAAATAACAGGTTTTACCCTATCTACAATCCAATCGGGAGGAAGACATGAAGAAAGTAACCATGAGTGACGTTCCCAGGACCAAGGCGGAGATGACAGGGGGGCTCATGACGGGCACCCAGGTCTGGCGGCAGGCGATTCTGGACGCTGAGGACAGCGACAACTTCAACTTCGCCATCGTTGCGTTCGACGCAGGATCCAGGAACAAGTTCCACAAGCACTCCGGCGACCAGATCCTCATCATCACCGAGGGGACCGGCAAGGTCGCGACTGACGACGAAGTGCTGGAAGTAAACGAGGGCGACGTTGTCATCATCCCCGCCGGAGAGAACCACTGGCACGGCGCCCCTGACTCGACTTCGATGGCCCACATCACCGTTACGGTGAAGGGAAGCGAGACCGAGCAGACCGAGGCGTAGCGCACCGGCGGCGGCGCAGCAACGCCTAGCGTTTGGCGCACGAAATCAGCAAGGCCCGGTGTATCTGTTACCGGGCCTTTTCCTATGGGATATCCCCTTCCCGACGGCGGTCAAACGGCCTGCCGGACGAGACCGTACATGTGCCGGTACAGCTTGAACCCCTCTTTGACCAGTGCCCACAAGCCCGCGCCGCTGCCGGGGCGCACGTGGTCAAAGGTCTGGACTTCCGTATACCGCAAGTTGCCCCGCGTCTCCATCGCGTCGGCCAAGCGCCGCGACTCGGCTGCCGGGATAAGCCGGTCGTTACGGTCGTGCATGATCAGGAGCTCCGCGTTCAATCGTCCAACGTAGGAACTGGGAGAAATCTCTACCATCTTGTCCCGGAATTCGTCCGGCAGTTCGCGGTAAATCTCTTCCGTCCGTTCCAAACTTGCGCCTTCGAGCAACTGGCGTACTTTGTCGGCCTGCGGGTCCAGCTCCGCCAGTCCATCCATAGATACGTCCTGGTCGGCGAGGAACCTGAGTTGCAGTATCTCTTTTGCGCGGGGATCGCCAACGGTGTCGATGAGTTCGTTGGCCAACACCTTTCTGGTCAGTTGGTCCGGCTCCCAAGGTTCCCTTTCCCCGCCGTAAAACCGTGACCGGCTGCCGAACTGCAACAACAGGTCGGATCCGTCGAAGTAGGGGCCAAAGGCGTTGACGAAACGCACTTGGTCGTTAATTCTGGGGTCGGCCGCCGCCACCAGCGCGAACGACGCCCCTACGCAAAACCCGCCCATGCCCGCCCGGTCCCGGTCCACGAACTCCTTGGAGGTCAAGTATTGGAAGGCCCACACAAGGTTTTCTATCTCGTCCGGGTCTATATTGTGGCGCAGCCCCATAGTCTCCGACCAGTGGAACATCGTCACGAACCCGGCCCGGGAGAGGGCGTACCCAAGGTTCACCACGTCCTTGTCGTCCCGTCCGGTTGCGTTGGCGCCAAGAAACAGCAACACTGCCGCCCGCGGCTTGCCGCCGGGTACCCTGTATATGTCTGCTTGGCCCGACCCTGCGGGAAGGGGATACTCGATCTCCTCCCGGACTGGCGTTCCAGTGAACCAAGACTGGGGTTTTATGCCCAACTCCAATATTTGAAACACGAAAAGCGCGGTGTGGAGCGCGGCCTTACCCTGCGGTATCACCGCAAAAAACACCCACAACGCCATCGCCAGCACGACAAGGCATGTGCAAAAACGTTTGACCCATTCCCACAGTACCGTCCTCATTGCCAACCGGAGATTTCGTACGATTCAACCATAGGCGGAAAGCCCGCTACACCTTGACCACCGCTATCATGCCAGCCGACAGCACCCTGGTAGCAGCCATGCACAGGAACACGACCGGCCATGGGCTACCCGTCATGTCCAGCACCACGCTGAATATCACGGCCTGCAACCCGGCGTAGGCATAGCCGTGGGCATCCATCAACCCCGACGATGTGCCGGACATTCGTCTGCCGGCGATGTCAATCGCTATCGAACCAATCAGGGACAGCCCCATGGAGACACCGCCAATCAGGAGCAATGCCGCGCCCAGCAGAAGGTTGGTCGGCGGCGCCAGCGCAATGGCAACAAGAGCGAAGGCGCTGATGAAACACGAGGCCATAACCATCGGCCTGCGCTGGCTGTGCAGCAACCGGTCGGAAATAATCCCCGCCAGCGGCGGCGCAAGCAGGTAACCCAAGGGCAACAGGAAAGTGACCAGTATGGTTGACTCGATGGACAGTCCGCCTTGGGTGAAGTAATAGATCGGCACCCAGGTTGTCAGACCGTACCGGACCACGTTCTCAAGTCCCTTGACGTGGCTGGCCAACTGGAACCGCGGGTTCGACAACAGCTCTTTGTAGGGGCCAAACCCTTTGAGACGCTCGGCGGACATCGCCTCCGGTGTCGCCGAGACCTCATCCTCCTCGATGTACTCGGGCAGTCCCACGTCGGCAGGGCGGTCTCTTGTTAGCAGGTAGAACCCGATGCCCAGCGCCGCGATGATCAACGGCGGGTACCGGAAAGCGGCCTGCCAGCCAAATTGGGCGCCAACCGCGCCGGAAACCCACCACATCAACAGCATGGCCCCGCCGGTGAAAGTGCCAAGGATGCCCATAGCCATGCCCCGGTCCCGCCGGGGCCACCATTGAGAGATCATGCTGATTGCCGGGGCCCAACAAGCGGCGTTGACGAACCCGACGATGCCCCAAGGGATGGCAATGGTCCAAGCGGAAGTGCCGTAGCTGGTCACCCAGTTGAACACGGTGGTAAGCACCGCGCCCATCAACACCCACAAGCGAAGGCCGTAGGCCTCGGCCAATCTTCCGTGAACGATGTCCCCAAGCCCGAAGCCCCACAGGAGAAGAGCGTTGATGAGGCCGATCTCCATGTGGCTGAGGGCCAGGTCTTCCTTGATCAGGGGAGCGACGGGCCAGAAATTGAAGCGGCCCAAGTAGATGAACAGGTAAAAAACGCAGAAGGCCAGCAGGATACGCCATTTCCACCGGTGGTAGCTTCCGGGAAGCTCGGAATAGGGCAGCGCCTTAACGTCGCTCATTTACCCAACTCCAACTCCGTCTTCCGGCCTCTGTCCTGCGGTCCGGTGAGGCGCGGCGCGGAAGTCCCGACCTGACCACGTTTACGACTTCCTCCTCTACACCCAGTATATCCAGCGAAGTATCAACGTTCAGATGGCGGCCCTCCACCGCCTCCTCGTAGGGATGCATCCTGCTGTAGATACGCCAACCGGCGTCGGAATAGTCGCTGGGATGGGCGCCGGCGCCACGATCGGCCAACCGCCGCCGGACCAAGTCGACAGGGGCAGTGCAGCGCACCACCAGGAACGGGACTCCGCGCCTTGCCGCGATGTTGCGCAACGGTTGGCGGAACTTCTCGGTCAGATTGGTAGCGTCGAACAATATCTGCCGTCCCTGCCCAAGGAACTCCTCGATCAGCAGATGACAGGCCGAGAAGAGGCGGGCGCTCTCGTCGGAAGTGTACTTGGGGCTGTGCGCCAGCACCTTTCGCAGCCGGTCGCTCTCCAGGACCAGCAGCGGAAGACGGCGTTGAAGTCTCTTGGACAAGTAAGACTTGCCGGTACCCGGCAGTCCGGTCAAAACCAGCAGGAACGGTCCGCCGGCAGCGTTTGCCGGGAGGCGCTCGGCATCCCGCTGCAGGACCCTCCGCAACAACGCGACGGCATCCAGGACCGGGCCCCTTCGAGCCTGGTCCTTTGGCTCTCGCTTTGCGGATTCATTCCGGAAGGCGCGCCTGTTCATCATCGTAAGCATAGAAGGCGACACCCAACAGTCCAGGCCCGGTGTGGGACCCCATAACCGGGGTAAATTGGCTGGTGATGGACTCCCGGCAGTTGAGACCTTGCTGGATGTGCCGCAGCATCGTCTGGGCATCATCCGCCGCGTCGGCTTCCATGACGTTCACCATCACCGGAGTTTGGCCCACACGTTGCCGCATGATGTCCACCACGCGTTCCATGGCGGTCGAGCGGCCCCTGGGCCGTTCCAGCATGAACGCTTGCCCCTGCTTGAGTTCCGTGAGGGGCTTGACTCCCAGCAGCGAGCCGGTCCACGCCTTGATGGAGCTCACCCGCCCGCTGCGACGCAGATAGTAGAACGTGTCGAGGAACGCCAGCAAATTGACCTTCGGCATCAAGCGCCTGACGCCGGCCTCTGTCTTTTCAAGAGTATAACCCTGTTTGGCCCACCGCGCGGCGGCAAGGGCGATAAGGCCGGACGCTCCGGCGGCGGCCTGGCTGTCGATCACTTTTACCGCGCAATGCGACAGGCGTTCGCTGGCCTCTTCCATCGCTATCAAGGCTGATCTGTAGGCCACGCTGAAGTTGGCGGACAACGTGAGGCAGAGGATGTTAGCCGCTATTTCGCGGGCTGAGAGAAAAGCCTCGACAAATGCCTGGGGGCTGGGCGCTGCGGTGGTGGACACTACCTTGTGTTCCCTCAGCATAAGGTAAAAGTCGCTGGGAAGCAGGTCCACACCGTCGCGGTAAGACATCCCGTCGATGATCAACTGGTGAGGAACGACAGTAATGTTCCACCTGCGCACCAAGTCGGGAGGCAGACAACTACTGCTGTCTACAACGACGGCTACGTCGTGTCCACAAACCAATGCGTCACCACTTCCCTGCCCCCGGCGTGTTTCTCGCCTTCGCGGGAAAGACGGGAAGGGGGGCCGGTGGGCTCCGATGAGGAATAACGGGACTCGCGTTGCGAAATCTGGGACTCGAACATAGCCGGGCTCAGCAGCAGGGCCAGCGACGCCAGCATCATGAGGCAAATCGCCAACGCGTTGAAATCGACCGGCAAGGAGGCCGCCGTGATTATGACCATCGTCACGGTGCAAAGGGTCAACAACCCTATTCTCACCAAGCGCGGGCCAACCTTGAGGAATACGGCCGTCGTGACGGCCAACGCCAGGAAGACCAGCGCCCGGTCCGTATCTGTCGCCTGCATCCGTTCCCTGTGGTCGCTCCAGAGCCCGCCCTGCCAGTTGAGAAACAGCACCCAGGAAGTCAGGAACGGGAAGGGCAAAGCGGTGAGGGAAGCCAGCAGCCAGTCTTGACGGACCACCTTCCGGACGACGTTGAACACAATCCACATGGAGAAGGGAACATAGCCGATAAGCAGGAAGAACAGGATCACGTTGAAGGGGAGTTGACCGGTGGTTACCAGCGTCCAGCCGCCGTAGGCCAGGGTAATCAGGGACAGCAGCCAGGACAAAATAGGTGCGGCCAAGGTATACCCCAGCCAAGAATAGGACCATTTGCTGGGACGGCCCGCCCTCCAGTTCCTCCAAGTGACCAAGGTCACCCCTATCAGGAGCAACCCCACCAGGAAGTAGTGGCTCCAAAGGTGAAGGGCAAACAGGGAGGCCAGCAGGAAGTGGGGAACCGTTGCCAGAAGCACGTCACGCCAGACGCCGGGACTGTGGACCGCATACATACGGCTGGCAACGGTCTTCGGAGCGCCCATGTGATTCACGGCCAGTTCCAAGGCCGTTTCCCTGGCCATCCCCTGGGACTCGAATTCAGCCGCCTTGTCTTCCAGGTGCGCCTCGACTTCGCGGATGATCTCCCGTTCCTGGTCGGGGTCCAGCCGCAACTGGCGCGACAGAGAGGACAGGTAATCTGTTACGTTTGCCGCCACCGGTCTTCCCCAAGCTTATCCGTTTGGTTCCGGCAACATGACGGAGTTCATGGCCCGGCTGAAGCGTTGCCACTCTTTCTGCCGGTCCGCCAGGGCCTGCTTGCCTTTCGCGGTGATGCGGTAGTAACGCCTGCGCGAGTTGTTGGGCGTATCCTGCCAGAACCCTTCCACGAGATTGTCGCGCTCCATCCGGTGCAACGCCGGATATAGAGTGCCTTCCTTGAACGCGAAGTACCCGCTGCTCCGCGCATCCACCTCTTTCACCATCTGGTAGCCGTACATCGGCGCCAGTTCCAGCAACGCCAGGAGGAGCGTTTCAGTGTTTCCCTTGAGTAATTCTTGCTGGTGCATTATTCACGACTATCCGTAAAGGATGCGGGACCGGTCGCCTCACGAACATTAGAGGCATGATTACCCTGGCTACTTTACACGCCGCCGCCGAAGCGCACAACGCCGCGCCCGATTAAACGCTTCTTACCAGGACCGAACGAATGATTTCCAACACTATGATCGCCACCATGGGGCTCAGGTCCAACATTCCTACCGTGGGCAGCACCCGGCGTATAGGTCCCAGCAGCGGTTCGGTTATCTGGCGCAGCACGAGGTTCAGGTTGACTACTATTGGATGAGGCCTGTCCCCCATCACGGGCACTATGAACGACAGAATCGCCTGGGCTATGATCGCAATAGACAACACCCTGAGGACAATAGCCACGATACGGACTATTTCTTCCATGACGGCGCCTTGCCTATCCCTGCCCCAGTTTGACGGACTTCTGGTACGCCGCGTTGACCGCGTCCACGATAGCGGCTGAGAGTCCAGCCCGTTCCAATGCCTGCAGTCCCTCGGCGGTAGTCCCGCCGGGGGACACCACCATATCTTTCAGGTCCACCGGGTGGCGTCCGGTGTCCATCACCAGCTTGGTGCTGCCGTACACCGTCTGCAAGGCCATGACGCGGGCCATATCGCGGGGCAGGCCCACGTAAACACCGGCGTCTATCAACGCCTCTATGAACATGAACACGTAGGCTGGGCCGCTGCCGCTCAACGCCGTCGCCATGTCCAGGTATTTCTCGTCGCCGATGTAGATCTCCTCGCCCACGGTGGACAGGATGGAACGGGTCATTTCCCTTTTCTCGTCGTCCACTTGGGGCGTGCACGTCCACATGCTCATGCCGTGGCCTATCTGGGCGGGAGTGTTGGGCATAACGCGGATGACCGACTGGTGCCGGAAGGCCTCGGCCAGGGTGGTCATCTTCACGCCTGCCGCAATGGAAAGAACCGCTTGGCCTGCGTCGAGGCGCTCCGCCATTTCTCTTGAAACTGCGGGGATGTCCTGCGGCTTGACCGCCAGGACCAGCAAGTCAGCGCCCGCGGCGGCATCTAGGTTACCCTGATGGGCGCGGACGCCGAACTGGGAGGTCAAGTAGTCCCGCCGCTCTGGTCGGGGTTCGCCTATACCAACTTCACTTGGCTTGGCCAGCTTGGCGTCCAGCACACCGCGAAGAATCGCCTCCGCCATCACGCCGCCGCCGATGAAAGATAGCTTCATTGACCTGTCCATCCCGCTAATAATGTGGCGTCAATTATAACATTGCATGTGTGGGGCAGACGCGGGCGAACTTGCCCCGCAAACCGCCGCTGCGGTGGAGCAAAGGTCAAAAGTCAGCCAGGCCGTTGCCCTTGGCCAGCCCCACCGCCAAGCGGACTGCCTCCAGCATACTGGCCTCGCTGGCGATTCCCTTGCCGGCGATGTCGAAAGCCGTCCCGTGGTCGACCGATGTCCTTACGAAGGGCAGTCCCAGGTTGGCGGTAATGCTCTCCTCGAAGCCGTAGACCTTCACCGGTATGTGTCCCTGGTCGTGGAACATGGCGAGGACCACGTCATAGTGACCTTGAATCGCTTGGTGGAAGATGATGTCCGCAGGTACCGGGCCGGTGACGTTGATGCCGCGCTCGCGGGCGGCCTGCACCGCCGGGGCGATTTCCTCCGCTTCCTCGTTGCCCAGCAATCCCCCGTCGCTGCCGTGGGGGTTCAGCGCCGCGGCCCCTATCCTGGGACTCTCGAAACCCCATTTGACGAAGCTGTCGTGGGTCAACTGCAGGTAGTCAAGGATGCGGTCCTGCTTGACGTAGTCGCAGGCGATCCGCAGGGAGCGGTGGGTAGACAAGTGGACCACCCTCAAGTTCTTCGCCATCAGCATGGTGGCGACTGTCTTGGCTTCCGACAACTCCTGCAGCAACTCCATGTGGCCGATGGACTGGTAGCCCGCGAGGCTGGCGGCCTCTTTATTCAGGGGGGCGGTCGCCAAGCCCGCCACGGTTCCCGACAGGGCCAACTCCCCGGCCTTGGTCACCCATTCCATAGCTGCCTTGCCGCAAGCGGGGCTGATCCGGCCCACGGTGATGTCTTCAGGGTCCAGGTTCTTTATGTCAAGAACGTCCACCACCCGGTCATTCCGGCCTGCGGTCTCCGGGTCATCGGACTCGTTGATGCGCAGCGGCAGTCCCGTCAGTTCCACGGCCCGTTCCATCGCGTAGACGTTGCCCACGACCAAGGGACGGCAGGAGGCGTACACCCGCGGGTCGGAAAGGGCCTTGACCACCACCTCCGGGCCGATACCGCAAGGGTCTCCCATGGTTATGGCGATAGCCGGTCTGTCGCTTGCAGCAGTCATTCCCATCTCCTGTCACCCGGTTGAATAACTCGAACGGGACTGGTCGAGTACGCCGGAAATTATAGCACCTGGGTACTCAGCTAGTAGGCGGACAAAAGTAGGGGCTCCCGGGTTAACCCAGGAGCCCCTGAGGAGGAGAGCAGGCAGGCTCTTGTATAGCCACTTGCGGCCTAAACCCCAACTCGTCCCCTATTCGCACTTGTTCCAGCCGCACACCAGTGACGAACACTTCAGGCACCCTTCCTGGTATACGACGGGCGCGTTACAGTCCGGGCACTTGTTCATGTTGTAATGCCCGTTGCCGTTGCTGGCGTTTCCCACTACGAACTGCATTTGTACGCCGTTTTCCGACGCCCTGCTGGACGGTGCGCCGTCTTCGACGTGGCGAGCCATTGCCAAGGCCACGGCGTCGGGGCCCGACCTTACCAGCACACCCTCGTCCCACGCCGGACAGCAGGTGATCCCCCTCAACTGCTCTGTCACGACCTTCGGGTCTATTCCGGACCGGAGCGCCAGGGACACCAAGCGTGAGATCGCCTCCAACTGGGCGGAGTCGCAACCCCCTGCTTTGCCCAAGTTACCGAACACCTCGAAGGGCATTCCGCCCTCGTCAAAGTTGATGGTCACGTACATATTGCCGTGGCCTGTACGCACCCGCTCCGTGATCCCGCTGATCGACTGGGGACGTTGCCGCGGCGTCTGATAGCCGCGCAACTCGGGTCCTACCAGATTGTCCAAGGCTTCGCGGTCTCCGACCGCAGCATCCTGCGAGTCGCTTTGCTTGCCCGTTTCGCCGGTGCTCAGCACTTGGCCCGCCTTGCTGCCGTCGCGGTACACCGTAATGCCTTTGCAACCCAGATCGTAGGCCATGGTGTACGCCGTGGCCACGTCCGTGGTGGTGGCGTCGTGAGGAAAGTTAATGGTCTTGGAAACCGAGTTATCAGTGTACTTCTGGAAGGCCGCCTGCATTCGGACGTGCCATTCGGGGCTGATGTCGTGGGAAGTCCGGAACACGTCCTTGACCCACTGGGGCACAGCCAGCGAGGGGTCCAGCCGGGAGAGGCTGCCGGTCTCCGCCAACTGCTGCATCAGGTCGTCCGAGTAAAACCCCTCCCGCTTGGCAACCGCCTCGAAGTAGGGATTGCCCTCCACCAGCCGGGTGTTGTCCATGACGTTGCGGACGTAGCTAAGGGCGAACAGCGGCTCGACGCCGCTGGATGCGCCAGCGATGATGCTGATTGTGCCCGTGGGAGCGATGGTAGTTGGCGCAGAGTTGCGCATCGGCCTGGGTACGCCGAAGACGCTGGGCCGGCTGTAAGCACTCCCGTCCCAAGCCGGGAAACTCCCTCTGGATTCCGACAGTTCGCTGGAAGCCTTGACCGTCTCATCGTTGATCCGGCCCATCACCTCCTCGGCCACAGCCAAGCCCTCTTCGGAGTCGTACCGGACGCCCAACTGTATCAGCAGGTCGGAAAAGCCCATCACCCCGAGGCCGATGCGACGGGTCTTCTTGCTCATCTCCTCGATTTCTTCAATCGGGTAGTCGTTCATGTCGATCACGTTGTCCAGCAGGTGGACCGTGGTGCGAACGACGCGGGACAGCCGTTCCCAGTCGATGGACGGGCCGTCTGCGCCGTACCGCACCATCCGCGCCAGGTTGACCGACGCCAGGTTGCAGGACTCGTAGGGCAAAAGCGGTTGTTCGCCGCATGGATTTGTACTTTCGATCCGGCCCAACTGGGGGTTGGGATTGTCCCGGTTGATTTTGTCGATGAATATCAGCCCCGGGTCCCCTGTCTTCCAAGCCATCTCCACGGCCTCCTGGAAGACCTCCTTAGCGTTGAGCCGTCCGGAGACAGCCCCGGTCCGGGGGTTGACCAGATCGTAGTCCTGCCCGGTCTTCACCTTTTCCATGAAGTCGTCGGTGACGGCAATGGAGATGTTGAAATTGTTCAGGTTCTGCCCGTCTTCCTTGGACCTTATAAAACTCAGCACGTCCGGGTGGTCTACGCTGAGAATCCCCATGTTGGCGCCGCGCCGGGTGCCGCCCTGTTTGACCACGTCCGTCGCGGTGTCGAAGGCGCGGATGAAGCTGACCGGACCGCTGGCCACGCCGCCGGTGGAGCCGACAACATCCCCGGTGGGCCGGAGGCGGCTGAAGGAGAAGCCCGTGCCGCCGCCGCTTTTGTGGATTAAAGCCGTCTGCTTCACCTTGTCGAAAATGGAATCGAGGGCGTCATCCACCGGCAGGACAAAGCAAGCGGACAACTGCTGCAACTCGCGCCCCGCGTTCATCAGGGTGGGTGAGTTGGGCAGGCACTCCAGCCGCCGCATCATGTCGTAGAACTCGTCCTCGGTGGCCTTCCTCTCCTGCTCGGTGGCCCCGTAATTCAGGTCGGCCAAGGACAGGTTCCTGGCGACCCGCCGGAACATCCCGTCCGGGTCTTCCAGAACGTTGCCCTCCCGGTCCTTGGACAGGTACCGGCGAGCCAGAACTACGCGGGCGTTCTCGGTAAGCTCCTCGGAGCGGTCGTTGATTTGCTTCGTAATGCCTGCGTCGGTCAACGCCGCGGCTATCCGGTGGCTACGGTTTTGAGTGCTTGGATCGAGTCTTTGTTGCGTGGAGGACATGGCCCAGACTCCCTGATAACGTTTGTGGCGACACCGCGATACCATATAGTGTGCGTTATGTTAATATAACTGCTATATCTGGTATGGCGATTCGCCGATACTAATCAGTCTTTGGGAATATGTCAAGCACCAACACGCACCGGAGAAAACTCCGCCGATTGGGGTAATGCGAAGCTTTGCTACTGAGTCACGAAGTCGCGGATGGCGGAAAAATACTCTTGCAGGCCGCGGTACAGAAGGTCATTGTGACCGGCGCCGGGGATGACCAGCATGTGCTTGTTGGTTGACCGGAAGTTGTCGAACATCCGGGTGGCGTCCTGCACCGGGGCCAACGTGTCCCGCTCTCCGTGAATTACCAGGACGGGTATGACGATGGAGGCGGCCTTGGCCTCGTAGTCGGCCTCGAGGGATGCGGCGACGGACGGATCGAGTCCGCGGGTGAAGGTGGCCAGGTTGGGCCGCCCGCTCTCGATGATCACCCCTTTGAGACGTTGGTCATGGACGGTCGCCAGTTCGAAGGCCGAATGACGCCCCATGGACCTTCCCATCACGTACAGGTCCTTGCTGTAGCCGCCGGTCTCGAGCAAACCTTCCACGAAGGACAAGACCTTCCCGGCGTCGGCCAGCATGGATGAAAAGGTTGGCAGGCCGCCACTGTGTCCGTAGCCCCGGTAATCGGCTACAAAGAAGTTCACGCCGGCTTGGTTGTAGAAAGGAGCGATGTTGTTGTAATCCGCGGCCGTCTCGCCGTTGCCGTAGAAAAACAGCACCGTCGGCGCACTCTGGCTCACGGGAAAGAACCGGGATGACAGCGCCACGGCCTCTTCAACCTGGATGATGTGGTCCGACGCTCCGTCGGGCGTCGCCGTCCAGTTGGGCCTGGGGTAGAAGGCGTTCATCGATATCGCCGGGCGGTCCAGCATGGAGTAGTCGCGGCGGAAGAACCCCGCGTCTATATGGTCCTTGATGACTCCCGCCACCAGTTCCGGACGCTGCACCGGCACGTCGTGGATGCTGTCCTCCATCCAGACCGTCTTGCTGCTGGGGATCGCAGCGCCGGCGGCCGCAACCGTTTCGGCGCGGAGCAGCCCCCGGGCCGCCGCGTCCGGGTTGTCCTTCTGCCGGGCTGGCATTATCAACACCGGGCAAGCGACCTTCGGGTACAGGGCCGGGGGGTGATGGTCCCACAGTGCTTCGACGATGCGGAGGTGGTTCTCACGGCTCAACTTGGCCCGGAAGGTCCCGTCGTCAAATATGTCGAAGTTCGCCAGCACCATATCCACAAAGGCGGGGCCGTTGGCGGCGGCCCGCTGGTGGAGACGCTCCCGGAAGTCGTCAAAGTTCATGCCGGTAAAGTCCGGAGGGGCCATTTGCTCTCGGGCCTCATCGAGGCTCTGGTAGCGGGTCGAAGGCTCTATCATGCCTCCGTCAACGAAGCAGAGGCCACCGGGAATGTCCCGGTATGCCACCGCCAACTCCAGCGCCACGTCGCCGCCCCATGAGTGGCCGACGACTATGGGCTTCGACAGGTTCTTGGCTTGAATCACACCAGCGACGTCGCCGCTGACCGACGCGAAGTCGTAACCGTGGTCCGGCTTGGCGCTTTCGCCGTGTCCCCGCAAGTCCATGTCAACCACGGCGAAGCTGCGGGCGAGGATGGGGGCGACCTGGTCCCAGATATGGCAGGTGGAGGCCAGGCCGTGCAGCAACAGCACGGGTTGCCCCGATCCTCCCCAATCGCGGCAATGGAAGCTGAGGCCGTCTACGTTTATCCATTCGTCCCGTGGTTGTTGGGGCATTTTCACGTCCTGTTTCCGAGAGGCTGATTGAGACAACAGCCAACCTTCAACCGGGTTTCACCGCCGGCCCGACTGCGCAGGGACTGGCGGCCTTATGTCAGGCGCCGATGTGCTCAGTACTTGCCGTTGGGCATCCCCAGCCAGCAAGTCGCCAGGCTGGCCCGCACGCCCTGATCCATCTCGTCTTGTATCCGGGCAATCTCGTTTATCTTGTCCGCCTCGAACCGTATATGGTGCTCCAAGCGCAGCCTGGGCACCTTTTTGTGGCGGAGTTCGTTCTCCAAGTCGTGTACTTCATTGTTCAGCATCAACAACCGGGTCAAGACGGGACTTTCGAAACTATCGCTCTTCAAGGGTGGTTCCTCCATTTTCACCAGGTTGCCCGGAGCGGCGTTCGACGCCGCCACGGCTATTTTTCATCGTATCGTTGCCGCCGGAGGCATTGGCTGCCCGGCGGCCTCTTCTTCTGGGCTCGGCGGGACTGGTATCCATCAAGGGCAGTTGGGTGTTCTCTTCCCTTAATTCGTTCACCGCCTGCTCGAAACTCTCGATGTCTTGAAAGTCCCGGTACACGCTGGCGTAACGAATGTACGCCACGCGGTCCAGGTCCTTCAGCCGCTCTATCACCATGGCCCCGATGATGGAGGAAGGGACTTCCGCATGTCCCAAGTGTTGCAACTCAGATTCCACATCCTCCGCCATCTTCTCTATGGTGCGGGACGATATGGGGCGCTTGGTGCATGCTTTGCGAATGCCCTGAATCACCTTGTCCCGGTTGAACTCCTCGCGCCGGTTGTCCTGTTTTGACACCATGAGGGCCGTCGACTGGACCCGCTCGTAGGTTGTAAACCTCAGGCCGCAACTCTGGCACTCCCTCCGACGGCGGATTCCGGCTTCGACGACCCTGGAGTCGGTTACCTTGGAGTCGCCGTGTGAGCAATGGGGGCAACGCATAATTGAACAAAGTTTAAAATAATTTCCGAATTATTCCGCAACCACTATATGGTGCGTATATATTATGTCAAACTACAACATATCGTAGTCGGAATTGTATTATCTACCCCCGGCCTAGTCAATATGAAACCGGCGATTTCCGGCCGCCTGGAAAATAAAAAGGCCGCCCCATAGCGGGACGGCCTCAACAAGGTTCTCGGTGCCCAGATATTAATTGTTGCTAAATAGGGTTAGTACTGCTCTCAGGCCTCCGAGAATATTCCTCTAGCGGATGAATGGATCAACGGCGGCGTTCCTGCGAAACACCGGAACGCCGCTTGAAGTCTAACGGAAAAAACCCCTGTTCCTGGAAGACGAATGGCGCCTCAGGAAGCTGGGAACGTCCAGTTCTTCTTCGCTTTCCGGGAGAACGTCCTGCAACAGCCGGTCCAGGTCGGTGTGCCTCCCTTGGTTGAATTCCTGCACTACGGGGAACGCCGCGGCGACCATGGTGATTTTTACTTCGTCGTCCAACTTGGGGTCGCGGCAGGTCCCGAAGATGATGTTCGCCTCGGGGTCCGACATGTCCTCGATCACACTGGCGGCATCCTGAACTTCTTTCAGGCTGAGGGTTGGCCCACCGCCCACCACGAACAGGATGCGCTTGGCCCCGTCCATGGCAATGTCAAGCAAGGGGCTCTTGGTGGCCATCTTGGCTGCCTCGATGGCGCGGTTTTCACCCTTGCCCCGGCCAATAGCCAGCCATGCCGGGCCAGCGTTGCTGAGGATGGTCTTGACGTCCGCGAAGTCCACGTTGATTTCGCCGGGCACGGTCACAACTTCGGCGATGGCTTGGATCGCTTGCTGCAAGACCGAGTCCGCCATCTTCAAGGCATCTTCCCAAGTGAAAGTCTGCTCGCCGTGTTCATTCATCGTCAAGAGCCGGTCGTTCGGGATGACGACCAACGTATCCACATGGTCCTTGAGACGGGCGATTCCCTCTTCGGCGTTTTTGCGTCGGGTATGGGCCTCGAACGAGAAAGGCTTGCTGACCACCCCAATGGTCAACGCCCCCGACTCTTTGGCCACCTGGGCCACAACCGAGGAGGCTCCGGTGCCGGTGCCGCCGCCCATGCCGACGGCAAGAAAGACCATGTCGGCCCCTTCCAAGGCCTGTTCGATCTCCTGACGGCTTTCTTCCGCCGCTTGTCTGCCCAGATCAGGCTGCGCGCCGGCGCCCAATCCCCGCGTCAAATTGCTGCCAATGGAGATCCGGTGGGACACGTCGCAACGGAACAAGTGCTGGGCGTCGGTATTGATGGCGTAGTATTCAACTACCGGCAACTTGTCCTTGAACATTCGGCTCACGGCGTTGCTGCCGCCCCCGCCTATTCCCACGACCTTGAGACGGGGCACTCCTACGCCGATTTCCGGCAACATGCTTAACGGGTCCATATTGCCCGGCGCAGGTTCCCAATAACCAGAGTTATCCAATACCATGGTTTCCCCTCCGAGTCACGTATTAGTCTTTAGGTTACAACGGTCTTTCAGCTACCTTATGACGCAGATGTGCTCCTGCGTGCCCATGAAACGTCAATATGGAAGACCGGCGGTTGAACTGCGCCCCCACTCACTCCACCGTCACTTTCTGCTCCTTCCGACGACCGCCCCACAATCGCTCGCGCAGGCTTTTATGCGGTTTCGCAGTCCTGTCATCGTTATTTTGTCGCTTTATGGGCCGGTCCCCGTTACGGTAAGTGCGGCTTTCCCCTTGGTGTTTAATGCCCCAAAGCAACAGCCCGATGCCGGTCGACATGCCTGGCTTCTCCAGTTGGCTGGGCAATCCGGCTATTCCAGTTGGGTATCCTATTCGCGCGGGTCCGCCCAGGGTTTTATTGACAAGTTCCTGGATTCCAGGCATTTCCGCACAGCCCCCGGTGATTACCAGGCCCCCGGTGGGGAGTTGGCGTAACCCCGACTGCCGCATCCGCAACAAGACCAGCTTCAGCAACTCCAACTGCCGCTCATACAACGGCACGCACAAAGACCTTCTCTTGACGACACGACTCGGTTGGCCCTGGAAGCTGGGGATCACCACATCCTCGTCGGAGTTCACCATTTCCGGCATGGCGTGGCCCCACTTGACCTTGATTTCTTCTGACAAGTAGTAGGGGACCCGCAATGAAACTGCCAGGTCCCTGGTCATTTGGTTGCCGCCCACCGGGATCACGCTTGAATACCACGGACTGCCTTGCCGGTATATGACCATGTCGGTAACGCCGGCGCCAATGTCCACCAAGACAACTCCCATCTCTTTTTCGTCGGCCATAAGGGTCGTTTCGGCGGATGCGATGGACCCCAGCACCAAGCTCTTGACTGCGATCTTGTTCGCTTCAACCGACCTTATGGTGTTTGTCAGCGCGGAAGCTTCGGCAACGACGATGTGGGACTGAACGTTGACCTGTTGGGCGTGCAAACCCGACGGGTTCCGCACTGCCATCAGACCGTCCACCTCGTAACCCATGGGAATGATGTGCAGCAATTCCTCGTTCGCCTCCACTTCGGGGACGGTGCCCTGGATCAATTCGTCCAGGCCACTGGAGCTTAGGCCGCCGTCATCACCGGGATTGTCCAACATTTGCTTGGTGTTCACGCAACGAATATGCGTGCCGCTGACGCTTACATAGGCGCCGGAAACCATGCCCTGCCCAATGTAACGCTGCGCGTCGTCCACCGACATGCCGACCGCGGCTTTTACCTCGTCGATGTTCTCGATGCGTCCCTTTTGTATCCCCTGAGAGGCAACCGACCCCGTTCCCAGGATTTTCAGGTCGCCGTCCGCGCCTATCCTGGCCACCATGGACGATACTTTGCTGCTTCCAATGTCAACGGAGGTGTAAAACGTTTCTTTCATCAAGGTGTTACCGTCCTAATCAGTTCAGGTTGATTTGGCCTCTGCGCCCCACCGGTTTAAGGGGCGAGCCGTTCCGCCACCCGCATCCGCGCGCTGCGGCTTCGCGGGTTCGATTCAATTTCCTCCGAAGAGGGCCTTATTATCTTGCGATTCACCAATTTCACCGATGGCTCATGGCCACAGATGCACACTGGCAAACCCGGAGGGCAAATACACGATGAGGCTTCCCGGGCCAGAACCTGCTTTACGGTCCTGTCTTCAAGGCTGTGGTAGCTGATGACCGCAAGCCGCCCGCCGGCAGACAAAAGCCGCAAGGCCGCGCTCAAACCCTGGCCCAGGTGCTGCAATTCGTTATTGACCGCAATACGGAGAGCTTGAAAAGTCTTCGTTGCGGGATGAGTCCTTCGTCGTTTGTTTGCTCCCAGTGCACTTGCCACAATGCGGGCCAACTGGCCGGACGAGTATATGGGGCGGTTTCGAACCATCGCCTGGGCAATTCGTCTGGCTCTTGGCTCTTCTCCATACTCGGATATGATGGCGGCCAATTGTTGTTCGGAGTATGTGTTGACCAGTTCATCGGCAGACAACAGCGATTGGGGGTCGAAGCGCATGTCCAGGGGTTCGTCAACCTGAAAGCTGAACCCGTAACCCGGTGCTTCGAGCTGCCTGGAGGACAAGCCCAGGTCCAGTAGAACGCCGTCCACCGCAAAGATTGATCTCTCCGCGGCAATGACCTCCATATCCGCGTAGTTCCCCTGCGCGGGCATAAACCGGCCACCGGAACCCGCCAAGGTTGCGGAAGCCCTCGCCAAAGACCTTGGGTCGCGGTCTATTCCCAGGACCCGTCCTTCCGGCATCGATGCCTGGAGCATCGCGCCGGCATGTCCTCCTTCCCCGACCGTCCCATCAACAAAGACGCCTCCGCGGCCGATGCGCAACTGTTGCAAGACCTCTGGTACAAGGACCGGCTGGTGAAAAACCGTTTCTTCCTCACCTGGCAATGAAATCTCCCATCGGCCTTCATCTCGGAAGGTTATGGAGCGGCTTTCAGTTGTCGGCGTCGTTACAACCACCGTGTCTCCAACGCAGTATCAGGTCAGCCTGTCAAGTACCCGCCGGTATGCGACGGAAGGGTATCCTTCCAGGAATCCGGGGTAAAGGCGCCAACGTTTTACCGGCTACCCCGTCCCGCATCCCGTGGTGTGACCATAACAATCCGCGTCTCAAATTGTCAACATAATTTAATAATAGTTTTACATAAATTTTGAGAAAAAGATAAAAAAATTGGCAGAGTGACCAACTCGCCGACTGACTTGGCGCAGGCGCCTGCCGTCGGTCCGGCAATCTTTTGAAGGTGGGGGCATTATGCTATACTTACCCAGCTTCGATTCCCGATTCCCTTGTTCGGATGAGGAACGCCCGGGACCGCAAGCAATCTCAATCAACGGAGAAAGCCGCCGGTGAACGTGACCAAGGAATCAGCCAGTGCTACCGAAGTCACCCTCGTAGTGGAGATGGAACCGGAGGATGAAGAACCGTTTATCGGGCGTTCTTATCGTCGTCTGGTCAGCCGAATCCAGATACCCGGATTCAGGCGCGGCAAAGCGCCCAGGTCGATAGTCGAAAGCCATGTGGGCAGGCCTGCCCTGGTCCAGGAAGCCTTGGAGTTCATGATCCCGGAGACCTTGGACCAAGTTCTGAAAGATGAAGAAATTCAGGCCTTCATGGAACCCGAGCTTGACCTGCTGGAGATCGAGCCGGTTTCTTTCAAGGCGGTGGTGCCTCTGGAACCGGTAGTCGACCTGGGGGACTTTCACGTAATCCGGCTGGAACGGGAGCCGGTGGAGGTCACCGATGAACAGGTCGACGAAGTTGTGGAGCAACTCCGGTACCAAGCCGGGCCGTGGGAACCCGTGGAACGTCCCGCCCAGTTCGGCGACCTGCTCAGCCTCAACGTCACCGGCATAATCAACGGTGAACCCGCGATTGATGACCAGGGCGTCGATTTTATCCCGCAGTTGGACAACGAATTGCCTGTGCCCGGCTTCTCTGTGTACCTGGAGGGAATGACCACCGGCCAAGAGAAAGAGTTCACCCTGAGCGTTCCCGAGGAACATTATCAGGAGGAATATGCGGGAGGGGAATGCCGTTTCACCGTGGAAGTCCTCTCGGTAAAGGAAAAGAACCTGCCCGAATTGGATGATGAGTTCGCCAAGGGCGTCCGAGACGGGTACGAAACTCTGGAGGCGTTGCGGGACTACGTAAGGGACCAGTTGACCGAGTCAGCCCAGTCCGCGTCGGACCGGGACATCCAGGAACGCAGCTTGGAAGAGTTGCTCAAGGTCGCCTCGGTACAAGCTTCTCCGTTGATCTATCAACGAGAGCTGGAATCGATGCAGCAGGAACGAGAACGCGCCTTAAGTTATCAAAGGCTGGACCTCGACACCTACTTGCGTTTCATGGGTCAGACCGATGAAGAATGGCGGGAGCAATTGCGTCCCAGGGCCGAAGAGCGACTTAACACCTACCTCGTGCTTCGCAAGCTGGCGGAAGTGGAAGGAATAGAAATTTCCGCGGATGACATCCAAGCGGAGATAGATTCGGCCCTTGAAAACGCCGGCGACATGAAGGAGGCGATGGAGCAAAGTTTCTCCACCGACAATGCTCGCGAGTCTATCAGGTCTTCCTTGGTCAACCGGCATGTACTACAACGGTTGGTAGAGATCGTCGAAGGGGCTTCCAAGGATGCTGAGAAGTCCGACGAAGCGCCCGATGCCACAGAAGCTGAAGCGGGGCCCGAATCTCCCCAGGATTCCGCCCCATCCGAATCACCAGAATCTCAAGGAGCAGAGTCAGATGCTTAATTTCGACCCCTCATTGTCCCGGTATAATGCCGGGGACAATGCCGAATCCATGGCCCAGAACATCAGGAATTCCGGTCTGCTGGTCCCGGAAAATATCATCCCGATGGTGGTCGAGACCAGCCCACGTGGCGAGCGGGCCTTCGACATCTACTCCCTTCTACTCAAGGAGCGCATAGTCTTTCTGGGCACGCCCATCAACGACATGGTCGCCAACCTGATCATCGCCCAATTGCTCTACTTGGAACGGGAAGACCCCGACCGGGGGATCAACATCTACATCAACAGCCCAGGCGGGGTCATCAGTTCCGGCTTGGCCATATACGACACCATGCAACTGGTCAACCCGGAGGTATCCACTATCTGCCTCGGCATGGCCGCCAGCATGGCAACCGTCCTGCTCTCGGGCGGCGCCCGGGGCAAAAGGTACGTGCTGCCCAACTCCACCATCCACATGCACCAACCCATAGGTGGAGCCCAAGGCCAGGCGTCCGACATTGAGATCGCGGCCAGGGAAATCATTCGCCTGCAGGACAAGCTTCGGACTATCCTGTCAGAGAACACCGGACAAAACTACGACAAGATTGCCCGGGACACCGACCGGGACTTCTATCTCACCGCGGAACAAGCAGTCGAGTACGCCTTGGTGGATGAAATTCTGGGGTCCGTTGCGTCTGCACCGGCGGAGGGATAGACGCAAGAGGCACACCGGGACAAATACGCGACCGGGCGGAAAATTCCCGTAGTACCGCCGTGCCGGGAGAGCACGTAAGCACGGCGGCCATTTAATAAGTTGAGTGGCAAGGCTCCACTAGTGTTTGTGTGGACGAGGAGGGGTGGTGTCCAGCGACAGAAACGACCCAATACTGTGGTGTTGTTCGTTCTGCGAACAGGCGCAAGCCAAGTCCAGGTTAGTCATGGCGGGAGAGGGAAAAGCATCCGTTTGTTACTCATGCATCCGCATCCTGGGAGCGCTGGTGGAGGACGAACCTCCCGCTCCCACACCCAATCCCAGTCCTCCCAGTCCCCTCGTACCCCAGGAAATCTACGCCAACCTTGATGCCTACGTGGTAGGCCAGGAACGCGCGAAGAGAATCCTGAGTGTCGCCGTCTACAATCATTTCAAGAGAATCTGGAGCAATCACGCTCCGTCGGACGTAGAACTTCAAAAAGCCAACATCCTGCTTATAGGTTCAACCGGCTGCGGCAAGACCCTTCTGGCGGAAACGCTGGCCCGCACCCTCGATGTCCCTTTTGCCATTTCCGACGCCACCTCTCTGACTGAGTCCGGCTACGTTGGCGATGACGTGGAAAATATCCTGCTCCGCTTGGTGCAAGCCGCCGATTGGGACGTATCCCGCGCGGAGCACGGCATCATATACATCGATGAGTTGGACAAGATAGCCCGCAAGGAGGGTGTCAACCGCTCTATTACGAGGGATGTCTCCGGCGAAGGCGTGCAGCAGGAACTTTTGAAGATCATTGAAGGATGTGTGGCCAACGTGCCTCCGCAGGGAGGACGCAAACACCCGCATCAGGAATTCCTGCAGATAGACACCCGTAATATTCTCTTCATCTGCGGCGGCGCCTTCGATGGCTTGGAGGAGATCGTTGCCAACAGGATGGCCTCCGGCTCCCCCAGGCTTGGATTTCTGGCCGAAAACCCGGCCAATAACGGCGACGCCGGCCCCCTGGCCCAAGTGACGCCGGAGGACCTCCTGCATTTCGGCCTTATCCCTGAGCTAGTGGGGCGGGTTCCGGTCGTCGTGACGATGGAGCCGTTGGACCTGGAATCGCTGGTAAGAATCCTGACCGAACCCAAGAACGCCATAGTCAAACAGTACCACCACCTGCTGAGCATGGACGGCGTTGAACTGGAGTTTACGCCGGAGGGGTTGGAGGCGGCGGCGGAACGTGCCTTGGCGCAACAGACCGGCGCACGGTCCCTGCGTTACATCATCGAGGAGACCCTGATGGACGTGATGTACGAGGTCCCGTCCCTGAGCGGTGTGGCGCGCTGCAGAATCGGACGGGAAGCCGTGGAAGGCCACGCCAATGCTACGCTTCTGGACGAGAAGGGAGAGATTCTTCCGATAACGCTGGGACAGGTACGAGAGGCGGCCTAGCCGTCAGTGTAAACGCCATCTGCGGCCATCGCCTGTTCCACTTCCGCATCCAGGCAAAGTCCGTGACGACCACCGGCCTTCTCATCCGAAATGTCGTTTGGATATAAAACGGCCTCGCCCTCTATCAACACGCGGCCTTGGGACACGGCCCGGAGGGTCTCGAACAGCAAATAAGGCTCCCTTCGATACTCGGCCTGGCGGATGGCTTGAAACAACGGGAACTCCTCTCCCTGGGTCTCTTTGACCGATTTCAGGTCCGCTTGCTCCAGTCCATTCCAGTGAGCATCAAACCCCCGGCTCGTCAAAGGAACGGTGCAGTAGGAAACCACCGGGCCGCGGTCCACGTCTTCGGTAGCCAGGTGCACCATCGCTCCGGTCCGGGTTGCTCTGGTCTCGATCAGTTCCCACACAACGTCCTGCCAAGCGCCTATGGGGCCGTCCGGCAACGCCGGATGCAGGTTCAGCATCGGGTATGCACGGCACATGGCGCCGCTGAGGATCAGCATGTACCCGGCCAGCACGCATATATCCGGCTGGTATGGGCGTAAAAGGTCCATCACCTGCCGGTCATAATCGTCCCTCACGTCGGAAAAGGGACGCCGCCTGGCGTGCCTGAACTTGGTGGAGGAAAGAGTAACCAACGGCAAGCCATAGTCCCTGACTTGGGCAAAGAACCGGTCTGAGCCTTCAGCTTCACCCGGCTCCCGGTTACTGAACACGAACCCTATTCGGGCATCCAGCAACCCGCGACTGATGCGGTCCTGTACGAAACGCAGTAACCCCAGAGACCCCTCGCCTCTTCCGGTGGAGAACCATCCAATCTCAATCATTCTTCCGGAAGCCACGTCTCTTCGTCCGGCACGCCTACCATGCTATCTTTCAACGTGGTTATCCTCAACTCGGCTTCGTCCAGCAGTTGATTACACCGGCGCACCAGGTCCATCCCTTCTGCAAACCGGGCTGTCGCTTCGTTCAGGCTGAGCCCCCCATCCTCAAGCGACTGCGCCATTTCATTCAGCCGCCCGAAGGCCTCTTCAAAGGAGAGCGTGTCCACGTCGGGCTTTGCTTCGGGGCTTGGCAAATCCACCATGTTCAATGCCTCCCGCGGAAAAGCCGGCGATTACAGCAAACGTCTCATGCCGGGATCCGGGGCGTTGGAGCGCTTTTTCCTCGCGGGTCGGGAATCCTGAGTGGAGCCGTTGGTCGCGGGCGCCTTGCCATCGTCCCGCACATCCGGAGCAACGAGCGTCTTTCCTTCCCCGGTCCCCGCCGTTGCCGGTATCGACCCGTCGCTGACAGTGATGGACAACAGGTCGCCGTCTTTGACGTGGCTTGCGCTGGTGACTACACTTTCATCCTTGACGGTCTGGACTACTGAGAATCCCCTGCGCAGAATGGCCGCCGGGTCCAGGGCCCGGATACGGCCCTCCTGGTTATTGACCTGCATCCGTGTGAACCTGAGACGGTTGGACATGGTGCTTTCGGCGTTTTTCGCCACATCATCCACCCGCCGCCGCAGTCCGTTGGTGTCAGGCAACGCCCGCAGGCTCTTGTCGACCAGCCTGCTTACCGCGGCCCTCCGGGCCTCGACCTGCCGGTCCCACGCCCGGTAATACGTCTCAAGCAACTCGTTGATCTGTCTTCTCAACTCCTGCTGGTCGGGCACCGCCAACTCCGCGGCCGCGGACGGCGTGGGAGCACGTAGGTCGGCCACTTGGTCGGCGATAGTGAAGTCGGTCTCATGCCCGACTCCCGACACCACGGGGATTCGGCTGGCATAGATCGCACGCGCTACCGCCTCTTCGTTAAAGGGCCATAACTCCTCGATAGAGCCGCCGCCGCGGGCAATTACAATAACGTCCGCCCGCCCGTCTGCATTCAACCGCTCGATCGCCGCCACAATCTCGCCCGCCGCGTTCGCGCCTTGGACCGCGGACGGCGACAGCAGAAGTTCCACTAAAGGGAAGCGTCGCCTCACAACGTTCTGAATATCATGGAACACGGACCCTGATGGTGAGGTAACAACCCCGACTATCCGGGGAAACGACGGCAGCGGTCGCTTGCGAGTCTCCTCGAAAAGCCCATCCGCTTCCAGCCGCAACCGCAGCCGTTCCAACTCCAGGGCCAACTGGCCCTCTCCGGCAGGCACGGCCATGTCCACCATGAAATCGGTTGTGCCCCTGGGTTCATAGAACCGGATACGCCCGTGGGCCAGGACCGCGTTGCCGTTGGTCAGCAATTCCGCACCGAACTGGCCGCGGAACATGACGCAGTTAAGCACACTGGAATCGTCTTTCAGGGTGAAGTAAGAGTGCCCCGCAGCCGAAACCCGCAGGTTCGAGACCTCACCCTCCACCAGCAAGTCCGCCAGCAGCGGGTCGCTCTCCAGCACCTGTTTCAGATAGAGTGAAACCTGGCTGACGCTATGGACGGCCGCCACGTAGCTAGCTGACTCTCTCGGTATAGGCTCCGGTGCGAGTATCCACCCGGACCACGTTCCCGGTGGAGATGAACATGGGCACGTTGACCCGCAAGCCGGTTTCCAGGGTCGCCGGCTTGTTGCCGCCCTGGGCCGTGTCGCCCTTGAACCCCGGCGGAGTCTCCGTAACCGTAAGGTCTACGTGAGTGGGCAGGTTCACGCTGATGGCGCGGCCTTTGTAGAAGACCAACTCCACCATCATCTGCTCGGTCAGGTAGTCAAGGGCGCTGCCAAGCATCTTGTCATCCAGTTCATACTGGTCGAAGGTCTCCTGGTCCAGGAAGTAGAAGTAATCGCCGTCGGTATACAGGTACTGGGTGGACCTGTTGTCAACATCGGCAACTGAAAAGGCGGTGTCATACCGCTGGAAAGTCCGTTCTACAACCGCGCCGCTGATCAGGTTCTTCATCTTGATTCGGGTAACCGGCGCCCTTTGCTGCATCTTATGGCGCTGATAGTCCATAACCTCCCAGGGTTGATCGTCCAACTCAATGACCATGCCCCGGTTCAAATCGCCAAAATTGATGCTCATCGGTTTTCCCTCGCCTTAACTTTCTACTTACTCTCTCGAGTCTTCTGCTTATTTAAGAAGCACCGTCTTCCGCCAGGGCTAATATCCGGGCCACAAAGTCGTGCACTTTGGGACCATCCAATTCTATTTCGTAGTCTTCCAAGAACCCGTGGTAGAAGTTTCTGTGGAACTTCTCCGCTGCCAAATATCCCTCCGAGATACCACGGTCCCCATACTCTGCGGCCAGACGCTCCGCTGCATTTTTCATATCACGGTGCCTGGTGCCACTCCAACCCCGTTCAGAAATAATCACTACCAATGCGTGAGACGCGGCTCCCCACAGCTTTTCGGACCCTTGGAGTTTATCGCCCGCTGCAAAATAGCGGTCGGCGGATTCCAAAAACTCCTGCGCCACTTCCCTATGCTCTCGGACTTGCATAATTGACCGCTACTTGCCCGCCTTACTCAGTACCTTGGCCCCGTCATCACCCAGGACCACGATGTCTTCAATTCGGATGCCGCCCCAGCCGGTCAAATAGATGCCCGGCTCCACGGTGAATACCATGTTCGGCTCCAACTTGTCTGGAGACCTGGGGCTGACCCGCGGGTTCTCGTGAACGGCCAAGCCAACACCGTGTCCCAGGCTGTGGCCGAAGTTGTCTCCGTAACCCGCTTCCGCGATCACGGCCCGTGACAGGTCATCGCAGTCCTCGCCGGTCATCCCGGGCTTGACCATGTTGATGGCGGTAAGCTGCGCCCCCAGCACGATGTCGTAAATCTTGTTGAAAGTCTCGCCGGGTTCGCCAACCACCACGGTGCGCGTGATGTCGGAGCAGTACCCTTCCACGATTGCGCCCATGTCGATGACTATGGGCTCTCCTTCTTGTATTATGCGGTCCGAGGGACGGTGGTGGGCCATGGCTCCGTTGGGGCCGGAGGCGACGATAGTGTCGAAGCTGATGCCGTCGGCGCCGAAGTCCCGCATCGCCATTTCCATCCGCCAAGCAACTTCTCTCTCCGTCATGCCTGCTGTTATAGTGGGGCATACCGCTTCCATCGCCGCGTCGGAAGCGTCGATGGCCTTTTGCAAAAGGGCCAACTCACGCTGGTCCTTGAACACCCGCCCTTCCTCGGGTATCTCGGCCGTGGCGATCATGGAAACCTGGTTGAGGGCGCTGTCATCCTTGATGGCGCCTATCAGGCTGTCGTAGGTCGCTACGGTCATGTTCCGGCTTTCAAACCCCACCCGCTTCACGCCGGTCTCCCTGAATTGCTCAAGAAGCCAGTCCCAGCCCCCTCGTACCTGTATCACTTGGAAGTCGGGGGCCTGGTTGGTTGCCTGCTCGGTGTACCGGGAGTCGGTGACAAGGACCGCCCGTTCAGGAGTGATAAATAGATAGCCGGCAGACCCCGTGAAACCAGACAGGTAACGGCGGTTCTCCGACGCTGAAATCAACAGGGCGTCCAACTCTCTCTCTGGAAACCGGGCTGTCAACCTATCCAAGCGGTCGCTCATGGGGAGGAATCTTCCTCTTTCGTTTGCGCAGCAAGTATGTCCAAGGCCGCAGTATAGCTTCTAAAGCCGAACCCGGCAATTGTGCCTATCGCTACATCGCTGATTACCGAGTGGCGACGGAATTCTTCCCTGGCTTGTGGGTTGCCCAAGTGGACCTCGATCACCGGCACCTTGGCGTCGATCAAGGCGTCCTTCAACGAAAGTCCGTAGCCGGTCAGCGCGCCGGGGTTGAGGATGATGCCCTGAATCTTCCCCCAATTTTCCTGGATGCAGTCGATGAGGCTTCCTTCATGGTTGGACTGGAAGAATGTGACCTCCACCTCTAACCTGTCAGCCAGGGAGGCGATCTCTTGGTTCACTTCGTCCAATGTCTTTGTGCCGTAGATGCCAACGTCACGGCGACCGAGGATATTGATATTAGGCCCGTTCATTACAAGGAACCTAGCCAATTCAGTTGGCCTCCACGATTTCCATAGTCGGAGATTCTTCCTGGACAACACCCGAATCGGTCAGGGCGGCATCGCCGTCGTCACTGTCGGGACCAGACGCCTGCTGGACAGCCCCGACGGTCCTGGCATCGGCAAGAGGATGATTGGCAAGGTACGACGCCAAGGCCTCCTGCTTGGTTACGTGGGCGTATATCTGCGTAGTGTTGGGACTGGAATGACCCAGCAACTCCTGTATCACCCGCAGGTCCGCCCCGCCTTCCAGCATGTGCGTGGCGAAGGTATGCCGCAACGTATGGGGATGCACCCCGTCGCGGGTCTGGGCTTGGCCGGAGTAACGCTCGACCAGTTTTTCGATGCTTCGACGAGAGAGCCGTTTCCCGTACCGGTTCAGGAATAAGGCCGGATCGGGGCCGGATGCCAGTTCGGGCCTGGAGTCCTGGAGATACCGGCGCAAGGCGGCCGCGGCGTACTGGCCGAAAACCACCGACCGCTCCTTCGACCCCTTTCCTATAACCAAGATTTCCCGGCGGTCAAAGTTGATCTGGGAAACATCCATCGACTGTATTTCCGCCAGCCTGACGCCGCAAGCATAAAGCATCTCCAGGATGGCCCGGTCCCGAATGCCCGTTGCCGTCGATTCGTCCGGCGCCTCCAGCAACCGCTCCACTTCTTTCTGGCCCAAGAACACGGGAAGCGGCTTATCGAGCTTTACGGTGAAGCTGCGGCCTGAGGGGACGGGGGTAACGTTGAACAACCCCTGTTGCACCAGGAACTGGTAAAACGACCGGAGCGCCGTCAGCTTGCGGGAGATACTGACCCGGGCGTATCCCTTGTTTCCTTCCTTAGCTTCCATGGCCAGCCACGCCAGAAAACCGCGCAGCATGGGCCGGTCCATGTCCTCTAGGGTCAACTCGTGCAGTTGAAGGTACGTTCGGAATGACCGTATGTCGTCCAGATAAACGCGAACAGTGTTTTCGGACAGACCCTTTTGCCCCCTCAAGTAGAAGGGGTATCGCTCCACCAATGCGTCGAACCGGGCCAACTCCGGACTTGTCACATTCCCGGAGTCCTGGAGCTCGGATTCTGCCGGAGCCCGGCTGGCGTAGGCGTCCGGGAACTCAGCCTGCGGGACAATGGAACGGTTAAGCGCCAACTGCCTCCAACTCCTGGGCCGCGTCCCCTACCGCCTCCTGCCAACTGCACGAGGTGCACGCCGAGTTGTTGCGGCCTTTTTGCACCATCAGGCTGCCGCACTCCGGGCAAGGCGTGGGCAATGGAGGCTGGTTAAGCAGCAAGTCGCAGTTAGGGTACTTGGAGCAACCCCAGAATGGGCGGCCGCCGCGTCCCCGGGCGCGGCGTTCCACTATGTCTCCCCCGCACTTGGGGCAGGCAACCCCGGTCTTCTTCAGCAGGTTGCGGCGATTGTCGCAGGGATTCTCCTCGGCGTTGTAACCGGTGCAGGCTAGGAAGCGCCCATAGCGGCCCGACTTGATGACCATCGGCCGGTTGCATTTCTCGCAGACCTCATCGGTCTCTTCCTCGAAGGGCTGCGACGGATTGTCGCCCATGTCCTTGGTGTTGCGGCACTTGGGGTACCCTGTGCAGGCAAGGAAACGCCCGAACCGGCCCGACTTTATTGCCATGGGGCTGCCGCACTTTTCGCAGACCTCGTCGGTCTCCTCGGCACGGGTAAAGGTCTCTAAAGCCTGGTTCACCGCTTCATGGAAGGGGTTGTAAAAATCGCGCAATACCGGCACCCATTCACGTTCGCCCTGGGCCACGTCATCCAGGTCTTCTTCCATCCTGGCGGTGAAGTCGAGGTCCATCACGTCGGTGAAATGCTCGGTGAGCAGGTCGGTCACGGTGAAGCCCAAAGGCGTCGGCGTGAGGCGATTGCGCTCCCTTTCCACGTACTGGCGGCCTACCAAAGTTCCGATAGTGGGGGCATAGGTGCTTGGGCGTCCTATCCCCTTTTCCTCCATTTCCTTGATAAGAGTGGCTTCAGTATAGCGCGGCGGCGGCTCGGTAAAGTGCTGATTGGCTTCCAGTTTCGCGCATTCCAGAGCATCGTCAACAGCGAGGACCGGCAGCGTCTTGCCGCTGTCGGCGTCATTACTGTCGTCACGCCCTTCCAGGTACACCGCCCGGAAGCCGGCGAACTTCAGGACCGATCCGGTGGCCCGGAAGTTATAAACGCTGCCGGAGTTGCAGGCGGCGTCGATGTCAGCGGTGGTGGCCTCGGATATGGCGTCAGCCATCTGGCTGGCCAGCATTCGCGACCAGATAAGGGTGTACAGGTTCAATTGTTCGGTAGTCAGGTGAGAACGCAGTGACTGCGGGTCCCGCCGGATGGACGTGGGACGAATGGCCTCGTGGGCCTCCTGGGCGCCCTTGGCCCGCCGGGTGAACACCCTGGGCTTGGCCGGCCTGTGGTCCTTGCCATAGCGCTCCTCGATGTACTCCCGCACCTCGGCGACGGCGGACGCTGCGACCTGGGTGGAATCTGTGCGCATGTAGGTAATCAGACCCACCGGGGCGCCGCCGCCAACATCCAGGCCCTCGTACAATTGCTGGGCAACGGCCATTGTCCGCTGGGCGGTGAACCGCAGCTTCCGGCCCGCTTCCTGTTGCAACGTGCTGGTGATGAAGGGGGCCGACGGCCGCTGCCGGACGTCGCGCTTGCGCACGTCCGCCACCTTGTAGGCAGCTCCGGTCAACTCGGTCTCGTACTGCCGGGCCTCTTCTTCTTTAGCTATATTGATGCGCTTGCGCTGTCCCTTCACCGAGTGGAGGGCTGCGCCGAACTCGGTGCTGTCGCCCTCCTTGCGAAGCAAAGCGTCGATGGTCCACGACTCTACCGGAACGAAAGCCTGTATCTCCCGCTCCCGGTCGACCACCAAGCGCAACGCCACCGACTGGACCCGGCCCGCCGACAACCCGCGTTGCACCCTGCGCCACAGCAGCGGACTGATTTGATAGCCCACCAGCCTGTCCAGTATGCGCCGGGCCTGTTGCGCGTTCACCAACTGCATGTCGATGTCCCTGGGGTTTTTGAACGCCTCTTCCACCGCGTCCTTGGTGATTTCGTGGAAGACCACCCTCTTCGGAGGGACCGTTCGCTGGTCCCACTTGGCGGCGGCTTGCAGGTGCCACGAAATAGCCTCGCCTTCCCGGTCCGGGTCTGTCGCCAAGTAGATGCTTGAAGCGCCCTCTCCGGCCTTCTTAAGGTCGGCCAGGATGGGTCGCTTGTCCTTCATAACGACGTAGGACGGTTCGAAGTCGTGCTCCACGTCCACGCCGATTTTGCTCTTCGGCAGGTCGCGCACGTGGCCCTGGGACGCCGCCACGACATACTTTCTCCCAAGTATCTGGCCCACGGTGCGGGCCTTCGCGGGAGACTCTACGATCACGAGGTTCTTGCCGGCCGCGCTGCTGCGAGACGCTGATTTCGTAGATTTCTTGGCCGCGCCGGACGCAGCCTTGCGTGCCTTGGTCTTGGCTGCCGGGGTCTTGGCTGCCGGCTTGGACTTAGTTGCCATATGCTTGGGATACCTCCCGGACTCTAACGTAATGCATACACCCCACCTGTTGGACCAGGCCCTTGATCTCCAGCATGGCCAGCATACTGCTGGCGGCGGTGATGGGTATGTCAGCGGTCCTGCGAATATCGTCGATGTGCAAGGGTTCGTCGTTGAGATGCCTCAACAGAGACAACTCGTCGTCATCTTCAGGCATCTCCGGTATGGGCAAGGGCGGCTGATACGCGACCGACGTCAGGTTCAACTCCTCTAGGATGTCCTCAACGCTGGAAACCAGCTTGGCGCCGTCCTGAATCAACCTGTTGGTCAATTTGCTGACCGGGGAAAAGATGCTGCCCGGAACGCAAAAGACCTCTCTATTCTGTTCCAGCGCATGGTACACCGTCCAGCGGGCGCCGCTGCCTTCCCCGGCTTCCACCACCAGGGTCCCCAGCGTCATGCCGCTGATCAGCCGGTTCCTGCGGGGAAAACTCCGCGCCTCCGGCCTGACGCCCAGCGGGTACTCACTGACCACCGCTCCGTTTTCGGCAATCTGTTGGGCCAAGTTGGCGTGTTCCGGAGGGTATATGGTGTGCAGCCCGTTGGCCAGGACTGCTACCGTGCGCCCTCCGCCTTCCAAGGTCACGCGATGGGCGACGCTGTCGATGCCGCGGGCCAAGCCGCTGACGACGGCGATGCCGTTCCTGGCGAGGTCTTGGGTCAACGCGCTGGCAACCTCCTTTCCGTAAGCAGTCGGGCCGCGCGTTCCCACAACGGCCACCGAGCGTTCATCGGAAGGGAGAAGCGTCCCCTTATAGTACAAGACAGCCGGTGGGTCGGCGATCTCCTTCAAGCGCGACGGGTAAGTCTCGTCATGCCAATTGACCGCTTGCACCCCGGCCCGCTGAAGCCTCTCCATCTCAAGGTCGGGGGAAGTCCGCGCCCTGACCGCCTCAACGTCCCCGACGACGCGGTCGTCCATACCGGCAAACTTCAGCTCGGCAGAGCTCGCCTGCCAAGCCCTCTCGAGGCTCCCAAAGTAAGCCTCCAGCTTCCGAAACTTGACCGTCCCCAACCGGGAAACCTGGTTCAAAGCCACCCAATACTTAATGTCCGTCATGCGAGCGATTCTAGCATAAGGCTAAAACCACAAACAACGACGCCCGTGCGGAGGGGGGCGATAGAGACCGAAATGGCCCTGCTGTGCCGCCAATCTGAATTGACAATAGAGTGAGCCTGATGTTATATTTCGACACCGAGCCAACGAAGCAAATCGTATCTTTGAAGTCAGTTTTCGAGGGCATTTCAGCCCTTGCGGCCCGTAGCCAGCGACTACGATGACATCCGCTACAAAATCTGCTTGCCTCAAATCACGGCCCCGTATTTTCCCTGACCCGTTTTCTATTGGACTCAGATTGCTTAACCCCCAACAGCGACGCGCGTCGCTCTGATCTCTACCTGGGGAGGATTTCACATGGAAATGCGTGATTTTGTCGTCCGGTTCGCCGGCGAAGGCGGTCAAGGGGTGGTAACCTCCGCCGAAGGTCTGGCCCAAGCCTCCACCCAGGTCGGCTATCACGCCCTGACTTTCGCCACGTTCCCCTCTCAGATCCTGGGCGGCCCCACTTGGACGCAAGCCCGTATTTCGGTAGACCCGGTGCTAAGCCCCGGCGACGACGTGGACGTTCTAGTGGCCTTCAACCAGGAGGCCTATGACGAGCACGGCGTGGAGGTGCGTGACCAGGGCGTCATTATCTTCAACTCCAACGAGTTCCAGTTGGAAGGGGACCCCAGGGGCTTCGGGCTGCCCTTCGACGAACTGGCCCGCTCCACCGGCAACGCCCGCGCCGCCAACATGATCATCATAGGAGCGTTGGGCTATTTGGTGGACATGCCCCAGGAATACTTGGAGGAGTTCGTTACCAAGCGGTTCAGCCGCGGCAGAGCCGGTGACGAAGAAATAATCGAGTCCAACATCAAGGCTTTGTCCCTGGGCCGGGAGCACATGTCCGCCAGCGGGTTCTCACTTGGAGCGTTGGCCCCGCCCGTGCCACCGGACTACGCGCAGTTGATGATCAAGGGCAATGAGGCTTTGGCCATTGGAGCTTTGGCCGCGGGCCTCGACTTCTACGTCGGTTATCCCATATCCCCCGCCACCACCATTCTGGTATACATGGAACGGAACCTGGTGGGAGAGGGCAAGTTCGCCTATCAAGTAAGCTCGGAAATCGAGTCCATCACCACTATCCTTGGCGCGGGTTTCGCCGGCAAGAAGGCCATGACCGCCACCGCCGGGCCTGGCTTTTCCCTCATGGGAGAGGGCCTGGGCTTGGGCTGGATTGCCGAGATACCGTTGGTAGTCGTAGACGTGCAGCGCGGAGGCCCGGCCACCGGGTTGCCCACCAAGACTGAGCAGTCGGACCTGATGGCCTGCATGTACCCCGCCCACGGCGACGTTAGACTGCCGGTTATAGCCGCCGGTACGGTTGAAGAATGTTTTTACGGCGCCATCAAGGCCCTCAGTTGGTCCGAGCGGTACCAAGGCCCGGTCATCCTGATGACCGAGATGTCCTTGGCCGAGCGCGCCCAGAATATCGCCAAGCCGGACTTGTCCAAGGTGCAGGTCAGTTCCAGGGAAATATACCGGGGCAACAACGGGTACCATCGCTACGCCGGTTTTGAACTGTCCCCCATGCCGATTCCGGGCAACCCCGGCGCCTACGTGGCCAACGGCAGCGAACACGATGATATGGGCGACACCACCCACCTGCCCGCCCGCCACGTGCAAATGACCGAGCGGCGGTTCAGCAAGCTCAAGCTCCTCGAAGAGGATGAGTACGAACGGGACCGGCCGGAGGAGTCCATCGCGTTCATGCCTTGGGGCGGCTCCAAGGGTCCGGGACTGGAAGCTTACAATCAACTCAAGGAAATGGGTGCGCCGGTGGGCTGGTACTACACCATGCTCCTCAGTCCGCTGCCTCCCAAGTTGTTGGAAGAGCTCAAGCAGAAAGACTTGGTCATTGTCCCGGAGCTGAACTACCAGGGACAGTTCGCCAGCATTCTGCGGTCCTATGGGGTGAAGGCGGAAGCCATAACCCAGTACACCGGACTGCCATTCAAAGTACGCGACTTGGTAAACCGGGTAATGGAAATGACGGAATCCTTAAAGAAGGAGAAAGCCACGGTATGAGCAAGAAGAACCCGGAGTACGACTTCAAATGGTGTCCCGGCTGCGGGGACTTCGGTGTGCGCCGCGCTCTGGAGTTCGCGATGATAGACCGGTTGGAAGAGACTGGCCTGCCCATCGAGAACAACGTGGTTGTCGCCGGAATCGGCTGCTCCGGCAATCTGGTCCATCTCCTTGAGGGTGCCCAGCCATACGGCTTCCACGGCATCCACGGCAGGTCGCTGCCCATATCCTTGGGAGTGAAAATGGCTCGCCCCGAGTTGAACGTGGTCGTGGTGGCTGGCGACGGAGACTTTCTGAGCATCGGCGGTGAACACATCGGCCCCCAAGCGGCCCGGAACCTCAACGTCTGCGCCGTGGTGATGGACAACGGCGTGTACGGATTGACCAAGGGTCAAAGCTCACCCACCACCAAGATGGGAGAGATCACCAGTTCCACCCCGTTCGGCAAGCTGGAAGCAGCGGTAAACCCGTTGGAGTTGTACCTGACCTTGGGCGTCTCCTTCGTGGCGTCCGGTTTTTCCAGCCAGCCCCGACCCCTGTCAAAGCTCATAACCCAGGGCATGGAACACCCGGGGTTCTCCATAGTGCACGTCCAATCCCCCTGCACCACCTACAACGACACCTATGAAGCCCTCAAGGGGAACGTGAAGAAGGGGATCGAGCCTGTGCTGTGGGCCCTCCCGGACGACCACGACCCTTCGGACAAGGCCGCCGCCTATAACGTGCTGCAACAGGGCGGCATCCCCGTAGGCGTCATATACAAGGACGGCGACCGTCCCTCCCTGGACCAGCAGGTGGAAAGCATGTGGGCAAGGGCCAGGACCCGGACCGTCCAGCAACTCATGGACGCCTTTGAGTTTTAACTGCGCTTGACACTACCTTCTCTCGTGGAGAGAAGGTAAAACATTTCCGAAATGAAAAACCCCTCCGAGTAACATCGGAGGGGTCTATCTTTACTGGTTCACCGGCCTGCCGCCACACAATCAACTACTGCTTCCTGTCACATCTCCCTTGGATAACTCTTCCTCCAGTGACTGGTACTTGGAGGGGCATTTCACCAGGATGGAGTCGGCGTGAAAAACCGCCTCCGGGCTATAGCTGCCCTCGAGGATTATTTCCGAGTGGGGGTTGAAGAACAGGTCGGGAAGTACGCCTACGTACTGGGCGTCAAGCTGCGACCCTGCCGGCCCCAACTCCTTGTCGTGAAGGCGAAAGTTCGAGGTGATAGAGCGCTCCTCTCGCTGGAAAGAGCCGTCCACCAACTTGCCCGAAACCCTCAACAACCGCCCGTCGTGTACTTCGGACTTGTTGACGAATTCATCCACGGTCAGGAAGTACAAGGCGTTTCCAGGGAACGCGGCGTACACCATGTATCCCAATGCCAGAACAACAACCACGGCCACGACGATAAACCTGATGAGGTTGCTGCGGGACCCCTTGTCTGTCTCGCTCTCGGGTGTCGCCCCTTCGTGTGTAAGGCCCTCCAATGGGTCCTCCCATGACGGTATTTTTACCTTGAAATTATATAATGAAGCGGCAGCAACCGGCTACGATTGACTTCATCAACCCTCATCCGTGTCTACGGCCTGGTGAGTCTCCAAGGCCTGTCTCAGCCTTCGAATTTCCTTGGTCATTTCCTGCTGGCGCCGGTTAAGGAACCAAGCGTACACAAAGAAGACCACCCAGGTGACCGCAAAGGCGGCGAACAAAAAGGGCATATTCCCCGCAGGTGCTCCGGACTGCAACAGGACCATTGGCATTAGACCTACTCCTTATGATATGCCGCGCGGGGCAGCGTCATTCCACATATCTTCCAGCCCTTCGAGCTTCCAAACGCAATTCTCCCAAGCGGTCCTCGCTCTCCCGCAGCGTCGTCCGCTCCCAGACCAGGAGCGCAAACAAGAAAAGAAAAGTAACCAGAGAGAACAGTAGCGTCATCTGCATAATCGGCTCCAAGGCACCGCTCTCGGCGAAGGGCCCGACAACCGGCGAAGGGTGGATCGACCGCCACCAGACCACGGAGTAGTAGACTATGGGCACGTCCACGAACCCTATGATGCCCACAACGGCGGAGTAACGGGCCGCTTTGTCCTGGCTGGGAGCGTAGGAGCGAATCATCAAATAAGACACGTAGATAAGCCAGAGAATGAGCGTCGTGGTCAGGCGCGGCTCCCACGTCCACCAAGTATTCCATACCGGCCGCCCCCAGATGATGCCCGTAATCAGCGCCAGCGAAACGAACACGACGCCGACTTCAGCGGATGCGTGGGCAATGCTATCCCAGCGGCGGCCGCGCCGTACCAAGTAACCCACGCTGGCCACGAACACCACGAAAAAGGCTAGGAAGGACACGATTGCCACAGGAACGTGAAAGTAGAACACTCGCTGCACGTCACCCATAACGGCGTCGGTCGGCGCAACCATAAAAATCAAGTAGAGATCGGCCAGCATCAAAATGCCGGCCACCAGCAATAGCAATGTCCGTGCGTTCGGCATACCCTCGTGTTTCTCCGGCGGCGTCTTATCCGGCTACTCTTCCACCACCGCCCCGAAAATCCAGGGACATATTACTAGAAAAAGCGCGTCGAAAACCGCCAGCAACGCCAGCCATAGCTCTACTCGTCCTCCGGGCCGGACGCCGATGGCCGTCGTGCTGGCCTCGACTGCGCTGATTACGACGGGCAGGATTACCGGGAAGAACAGCACCGGCAGCATGATTTCCCGGGACCTGGTCTGGACGGCGATGGCGGAAAAGAGCGTCCCTACCACCGCGAAGCCAAGAGTAGCCAGCACGATGGTCAAAATCAAGGTGAAGGAGAAGGCGGAAAAGTTAAGCAACACGGCGAACACCGGCAGCAACGCCGCCTCTACCAGCAGCATGAAAATAAGGCTGCTGAACGCTTTGCCCAGGAATATGGCGTCCCGGCTCACCGGCGTCAGCAGCAACCCCTCCAGCCCTCCCTGCTCCCGTTCCCGGACGAACGAGCGGTTCATTGCCAGCGTGGCGGCGAAGGTAAAGGCCAGCCAGAGGATTCCCGGAGCCAGAAAACCTATCTGTTGCGAGCCGGCGTCCAGCGCAAAGTTGAACAGCACCACCACCAGCAGGCCAAAGAACAGCACCGAGACCACCATGTCCCGGGAGCGCCATTCCAGCAACAGGTCCTTCCAGACCAGTACCAGGACGGGGCCAATGAACTGCATCAACCGGCAACGCCCTCGGTTCCAAGGGAACCCGTCACCAATTCCCGGAACCTGGTTTCGTCCGAGTCATCGGAATCGGCGCGGAATTGAATCCTCCCGCCCATCAACAACCCAACCTTGCTGGCCCAGGAAAACGCCATCTCTATGTTGTGCGTGCTCATCACCACCGTGTTGCCCGACCCGGTCCACTCGGACAGCAAATCTTCCAGGACTGCCACCGAACCGCGGTCCAGCCCGCTTTCCGGCTCGTCCAGCAGCAGGACCGGCGGCTGGTGCAGTATGGCGCGGGCAATCGACACCCGCTTCCGCATTCCATGTGAAAGCAAACGCACGCGTTGGTTGGCCCTGTCTGCCAGACCTACCCGCTCCAGTGTCTCCTCCGCTCGTCGACGCGGCTCCTTCAGACCGAAGAGCCTGCCGTAGTAAACAAGGTTCTCAAGACAGGTCAGGTCATCGTACAGGAAGGTATCATGGCCCACCACCCCGACCCGCCGCCGCACCGAACCGGGCCGACGACGAAGATCATAACCCGCCACTTCCAACAAACCGGCGTCGGCCCTGACCTGGGTGGACAAAATGCGCAGCAGGGTAGTCTTGCCAGCCCCGTTGGCCCCAAGCATGGCCAGACACTCGCCCCATCCTAAGGTGAAATTCAATCCCCAAAGGACCGGCCGGTCGCCGAAAGCCTTCTCCAGACCTTCTACTTTAATTGCGTACCCGACAGGACCGCCTGACACGACCAACCTTTAACCGCACCGGACCAAGCAAGGAACACACACTCTTGATATCAAGGATTTATGATAGTGCACGGGCAATCTATTGACGTTCTCTATGATGCCGGAATGCAATCAACGGGTTCCAACAGCAGGTCCCGCCATTCGTCCCACATTCCAGTATCCACCGCCACCCCATTATTGTCTGATTGAGGACAAGTCCGCGACGCGCAGTCAGCTATGGGGCACAGGTGACATTGGGTCACTCTGCCACAAACAAGCTGGCCGTGAAGGCGCAGCATTTCGTGAATGTCGACCATTGCCACTGCGCGCTCTACCATCCATCCCCTGTTGGACTCGTAGATTTCCTTGAGCCGGTTTCGTATCTGTGCGGTATGGGCGCTTCCTCTGTCGATGGGGTAGCCGCAGATGCGGTCAACCACTCGCCGTCCGTTGCCGTCCATGGGCAAAGCATCGTCGCCCCAGCCGTAGGCCGCGACACATTCGGCGATTTTCTCGCCCACACCCTTAATCTCCATCAACTGCTGTCGGCCTCGCGGCACTTGCCAATCATTCCGGGCCATTATCCCAGCGGCCGACTCCACAAAGGGCCTTTGCCCGGCCCGCACAATGTCCCGCCACTCCCATTCACCTGCCGGATGCTCTCCGGCAAAGCTCTGCGGCTTCGGGTACAGTCGGAAGAACCGGGCGCACATCTCAACCAAAAGTCGGTCCCTCGTCCGAGCGCTCAAGCCAAACAATACCAGCGCCCGGTAGGGGCTGCGCCGGTGACCGTCCCTGGCCCACACCTCAGACTCCCAAGCGAACCCGGAGTATAGCTGACCAAGCTCCTCGATAGCCGCCAGAATCTTCGCCACGTCGTCCATTATCCGCCCCGCCGTCGGCTGCGAGTGTAGCCCACGGGTTGAAGGCAGTCAATTGAAGCCTTTGAACAAATCGCAGCCCTTTGACGCCCCTTCCCGCCCCGCGTAATATTCCTGATGTCCACGCCCCGGCAAGGGCCGGAGGCCAACAAGGAGGACCAACCGATGAAAGCAATATTCATACAAGAACACGGCGGCCCCGAAAAACTGGTCTACGGCGACCGGCCCGAGCCCGAAGTGGCTCCCGGCGAGGTCATGCTCCGGGTCCGCGGGAGTGCCCTGAACCATCTCGACCTGAACCTGCGCCGCGGCGCCTACCAGGGAAGTCTCCCCCGCATACTGGGCTGCGACATCGCCGGCGAGGTGGTGTCCATCAGCCCCGCCGCCTCCACATCGTTGCAGGTCGGCGACCGGGTTATCCTCAACAACCGGGTCACCTGCAATAACTGTGACGACTGCCGTATGGGCAACGACCAGTGGTGCCCCAACCAGAAGCGGCTGGGCGTAGACTTGGACGGAGGCCACGCCGAGTACATCACCGCCCCGGCCGTCAACGCCCACGTCATCCCCGACTCGATGGACTTTACCGAGGCCGCGGCCCTGCCCATCGCGGCCCATACGTCTTGGCACTGCATGGTCACCCAAGCCCAGGTCAAGCCGTGGGACGATGTGCTGGTGCAGGCGGCGGGCAGCGGTGTTGGCAGCATGGCCATCCAGATAGCTAAAATGGTTGGCGCGCGCGTCATCACCACCGCCGGCAGCCAGTGGAAGCTGGACAAGGCGAAGGAGTGGGGCGCCGACGAGGTAATCAACTACCGCGATACGCCCAACTTCAGCGACCGGGTCAAGGAGTTGACCAACGGACAGGGCGTCGATCTTGTCTTCGACTGCGTGGGGGCCGACGTCTGGGAGCAGAACCTGCTGTCGCTGAAGCCCGGCGGACGCTTGGTCATCACCGGCGTAACCTCCGGCGCAACCGCCAACCTGAACCTGTCCCTGCTACAGGGCAAGCCCCTTCATCTGATGGGCAGCGGAGGCCGCAGCAACCGCACCTTCGCCGACTTCATGAAGGTCGTCCACCACGGCTCCCTGCGCGGCATACCCGGCCGCACCTTCCCTCTCGATGAAGTAGCCGCCGCCCACCAAGCCATGGAGGACCGGGACTTCTACGGCAAGATTGTTATTGAGGGCTGAGGAAATGACCGAGCAAAAAACACTGTTGACCGCCGAGGAATTCTTCCGTCTCTACGCCGGCAAGGACGTCAAGGCTGAACTTGTCCGCGGCATAGTTGTCACGCCCGGAGCAGTCAGCGAAAAGCATGGAGTTGAGATGGCGCCCGTCGGCGAAGAACACGGAGAGGTCGCCGCCAATATCAGCGGCAATTTTTACATCTATTCCCGCCAGAGTGGTATGGGGCGAGTGGGAGTGGAGATTGGCTACCTCGTGAGACTTGACCCGGACACCGTGCGCGCGCCTGACGTATCTTTCACGCTGGGTCTCCGGGGAGAAGGGGAAGAGCGGGCCCAACGGCGTGGCTTTGTCCCCGGGGCGCCCGACATTGCCATCGAGGTCGTTTCGCCCGGCGACACCGCCGCCGAATTGGAACAAAAGGTTGGAGAATACCTGGCCGCCGGCTCTCAAAGGGTCTGGGTGGTGTATCCGTCCAGCCGCCGAGTAATGGTGCACCGGGCCGACGGCGCCGCCATGTCCTACAGCGGCGATGCAGCCATCGAAGACCCGGAATTGTTGCCCGGCTTCTCCCTGCCGTTGGCGGAAATATTCGAGTAAATAATGGCGCCGTGAAGGACCGGGGCTTCTACGGGAAGATTGTTATTGAGAGTTGGTAACCCATGCGTATACAATCCAACTGAGAGGTGACGCCTACTGGGAGCAGGAGGTCAGCATGACGGCGAAAGTAGTCTCTTTCATCAATCTGAAGGGTGGCGTTGGGAAGAGCACGTTGTCAATGATGGTGTCCGAATACTTGTACTTTCGGTTTGGGAAGAGAGTATTGGCAATAGATATAGACTCACAAGCCAACTTGACCACTGCCATGGTGCCGAGCCAACGAATTTCTGAACTGAATAGACAAAGTAGAACGATTTATCACTTGTTTTTAGCCGCGCTTACCGGTGGCGCCACATTAGTTGACGTAGTAGCTCAGCCCCCTTTGGTTGTATCCAACATAGCCCGAGGCTTAGTAACTGAAAGAGCCGCTCTGGACATGGTTATTTCTGTCCCCGACTTAGCTCAACTCGATGAACACATGCTGGAGATGTGGGAGAATGGAAAGAGTGCTCCCACCAAGTTTCGTTATGTTCTCAAGGAAGCTTTGGAAACCGCAATGCCCAGTTACGATATCATAATCATTGATTGCCCTCCCGGCTTATCTGTATTAACCTCCAACGCATTGGTTGCCAGTGATTACTATGTGTCTCCGTTGATTCCGGAGCCTCTTTCCAGGTTGGGCATCGACTTGGTACGTAGAAGGGTTCAAGGAATCAACGACCGGGAAGGGTTAGATATCGAATTTGTCGGCTCCATTCTGAACAAAGTAATGTATTATAGAAAGAGCCATGGCATTGAGGCACCTAAACTCTACGGCGCACAAGTGGGCAACTCTGCCCCAATTCCCAAGGAACTTTATGACCCTCTTTATTTCTGGATACCGGACGCGGAGTCGATACGTAAGCTAGGCGACTACGAAAACGAGGACTTGGGAGTAGGCAAGTTTAGCTCAATAAATGAAAAGTATAAAAGTTCGCCTCTCCGCAATAATCCCAGTTATCACCTAAGCCGTGACAGAGAGGAAGGGCCCACATATAACCTGTCTGACGGGCTTGACCGGGTAGTTCGAGAGTTTGCCGAGCGTATTGACCTGCCGCTGTAGTCAGCAAAGGACTTTGCATGGCTTTTATCAGAAAACTGACTGCGAAAGATAAAGAGGAGTTGGTCCAACTGGTGTTGGAAGTCCACAACAATGACCCTAGTCACTTGAGGAACGTGTTGCCCCAAGTGGCCGATTTGATCGAGGGGTTCACTCCTCAAGACCGGGCTTGGCGAAGAAACGAGAGCCCTTTCGGTCTAACCGAGCGGGAGCGCAATTTCCACAAGGAGGCCCTGGAAAATATCTTGCGCCGGTCCAAGTCTCTTACCCCGGAAGAGGCGACAGAGGGACTCGAGCACGGTGCGAATTTGCTGGTCGACGGCTTCATGCTAGGGTATCCACCCCGGCAGGAGCTTTTGAGATTGGTGCGCAAAGCAACCGGGATTCAGCCGCGAAAAACGGGTAAACCCTTGGAGAAGGTCATCAAGGAAGGGGAGTCAAGCCGCACCGTTCCGGTGGTCAGAGGGGTGGACATGCACCTGACCTGGGAATTCAAACTGGTAAGAGTCACCATGGACCCCAACCAGTGGCGGTTACGCAGTCAAGCTATGAGTATCATTGGCATAGGGAAAGATACTGCTACCGACGTAGCCGAGAACCACGATGACTATCTAATGGATGCCTTCCAGAATGGATAGGAACATCCTGGTGGACACTTCGGCCATTTTTGCTCTCGTTTCTCCAGAAGACAAATTTCACGCCGAAGCACAAGACACTTTCTCTGAGCTCGTCGAGCGCGGCGACCAACTTTATACGACTTCCTATGTACTGGTTGAATCCTCAGCGCTAATCCACCGGCGACTGGGCTTTGAGGTACTCCGAACGTTTATCCAGTCAATCCAGGGAGTGTGGGAAACCATATGGATTGACAGAAGCACGCATGAGGAAATCTGGAACCGGATGAGGAGCAGGGACGGTACCCGTTTGAGTCTGGTGGATTGGTCAGTAATAGTAGGCTCTGAAAAGACCCGTTCGGCCATTTTTGCTTTTGACTCGGACTTTTCCACGGAGGGGCTAAGAGTGATACCGGCCCCAGCCCGCTAACCCGCGATAGCAGAGGAAAGTTGGGGCTGTCTCGCCTCCCCTACCTCCAAGAGGCGAATGTCCCCAAGGGCCAGTCCGGTAGCCAACTACGATACGACGGGTTAGATTTATATGTATCAATTCACCGAAATCGGTGTCGTAGGTTATCAGAGTGCGTTCTTCCCTGTTCGCAAGTTCCAGCAAGTCGAAATCTGCTGTGCTGGGGTCAGTCTCTATCACCCAACGCACATCATGGCCGGCAGCCCGCAACAAGGCAACGGACCGCTCATGAATATTTTCGTCGGCCAATATTTTCACCGTTCTTTCGGCTGGTACGTACCGTCCATGATGGCGTCAATGTCCGCCCAGCTAACGTTGGACAGCTTGGCCCCGGTGGCCTTGTAACGGCGGCAGGCGTCTATATCCTCCAGGGTGATGTGGGGGTAAGAGTCAATTATATCGGCGTAAGTGTAGTCACCTTCCAGCAGGTCGGTTATCAACTCTACGGAGATACGGGTGCCTTTAACCGTAGGCTTGCCGGCCAGTATCCGCGGGTCTTTAACAATTCGTTCCTGCCAGTTTGCAGGATGCTCCTGTTCCTGGTCATTCACCATGGTGGTCTCCTCTGGTTGCGAGTAGGACTCTATCCCCCTTTATGGGAAGGAACGGTACTGTTGCCGCACTCTGGTCCATCATTCTAAACCAAAATCTTCAAGCTTAACCACACATCCCCTGCGATAGCGCCCGCCCCCCGATTCGCTCCTCATTCCAGTAGCCAATCGAACCAGCACACGTTAGAATTATCCGGCATTCACGCCGCCGGAACGTGCCGTTCCGGCCATTCAAACCTGTTCAGAGAAGCTAGGAGTGAACTATGAGAATCGCCAGGTATGAAGCACATGGGGCCATTCATTACGGGGTTATTGAGGATGACTCGGTTATCGCCCTCAGCGGCAGCCCCTTCGAGGAACACACCCGCACCGACCATGTCCACAAGTTGTCGGACGTAAAGCTTCTGGCGCCCGTGGTGCCGGGCAAAATCCTGGCCATGGGCTTGAACTACACCAGCCACATCGGCGACCGGCCAGCCCCCCCGTACCCGATGGTTTTCCACAAGACTCCCACCAGCGTCATCGGCCCGGAGGACTCCATTGTCCGCCCCAAGGAAGTGGAGCGGTTCGACGCCGAGGGCGAGATGGTAGTGGTGATCAAGGACAAGTGCAGGAACGTTTCCAAGGAGGACGCCCTCAATCACGTGCTGGGCTACACCTGCGGCAACGACGTGAGCGCCCGCGACTGGCAGCGCCGGGACCGGAACGAGAACAACTCGGACTGGTGGCGGGCCAAGTCGGCGGACACCTTCTCGCCCATGGGCCCCTGGATCGAGACCGACATCGACCCCCACGACCAGCACCTGCGGACCCGGGTGAACGGCAACGAGGAGCAGAACGAGAGCACGTCCCACCTGCTTTTCGACGTGCCGACGATGATCGAGTTCATCACCCGCTACGTGACCCTGGAGCCGGGTGACTGCATATTCACCGGCACTCCCGGCACCACGCAGGACATGGGCGACGGCGCCATCTGCGAGATAGACATCAGCGGCATCGGCGTGCTGCGGAACCCGGTGAAGCTGGAGGCATAGCTTCCCAACAGAGCGAATGGTGCTTGCCCGGCAGACTCCTGTCCTCAGGATGTTGCTCGATGCCGGGCGAGGACCCCTACGCCTCCTACCCCAACTCCACCCGCCGCAGGGTGTAGGCATCCGACGCCATTATGTCCGGCACACGCGGGCCTAGGGCGCGGAAGTCGTCGGCCACCGCCGAGATCAATCTGCCGCTGAGGTTGCCGCTGGCATCGCCTGCCAACCACAGGGCGAGTTCGGCGCAATCGTCTATGGGAGCGCCCTCGCCGGAGGTGACGCGCAGTCCAAGCTCGTGGATAAAGTCAGCCCCGACTTGCGCCGCTTGATCCGTCATGTTTTCCCACATCCGTGTGTGGACCGAACCAGGTCCCAGGGCATTCACCGTGATGCCCTTGTCCTGCAACTCCAGGGCCATGACTTCGGTCAGCCTCACCACGGCGACCTTGCTGGTGCAGTAGGCCGTCAGGTTGGCCCAAGCGCCCGTGCCGCCCGCTCCGGACAGGTTGATGATCTTGCCTCCGCCCTGGCGTATCATCACCGGTATGACCGCGCGGCAGCACAGGAACGTCCCGGCCACGTTCACGTTGATGGTGTTCAGCCAACCTGCTACGTCGTTGTCCTGTAGCGGCCCCAGCGGCCCGGAAATGCCCGCGTTGTTCACCAGTATGTCCACGGCAGAGAACGCCTCCAGCGTCGCCGCCACCAGCCGCTCCACTTGCTCCTGGTCGGTAACATCAGTGGGAACGATTAGGGCCTTTCCTCCCAATGATTCCACTTGGGACGCGGTCTCTTCCAGCTCCGCTCGGCTGCGGGCAGCCAAGGCCACCCGCGCCCCTTCTCTTGCGAACGCCAACGCGATGGCCTGCCCAATGCCGCGCCCGGCCCCGGTAATGATGGCTGTCTTATTTTCCAGTTGCACGAGAATCTCCCATCCTGATCTGTTTCAACGCAAGATTTCCTTTGCCCTACATACGCCACGGGCATCGAAGTGCGCCGGTTGCCGATTCGGGCGGCCATACTACCACCTTGCGGCCGTCCTTCCACTGCACCAGCAGCGTCGAGCGGCCCGTTTGCAGACCCGTCTCCGGATCGATTCTGAACCTTCCGAAGAAGGTGGTGAAGTCCAGCGTTGCCGCTGCCTGCCTGAGAGCAGCGTCGTCCAGTGATCCCGCCTCCAGCAGGCATCGCTGTATCACCACTCCGGCGGCGTAGGCTTGGGCCATCGGGTAGTCCACGTCCCGGTGCCCGGCGTGGTGAAGGGAAGCCACTACCTGCTCCGCCGACGGGCCGTAATCGGCCGCGTATCCGGCCTCGGCTTCCCACTGGCTCGGGCCGATGAATCCTTCGGCCAAGCCGCCCAGTTGCTCTCCGAACTGGTGAACGCCGGCCGCTACCACAGCCGCCGCAGTCAGGCCGGTTCCCGATTCGGCCAACTGGCGCGCCAAGCGCAGGTCGTCCTGAAAGCGGCCGACGGCAACAAAAACATCCGGCCCCGTTTCCCTGGCTGACTCAACTATTCCGGAGAAATCTTCCGACTCCGGATCGAACCGGAGTGACTCGACTATCCGGAAGTCCAAGGCCGACGCCTGCTCTTCCACCCCGGCACAAACGTCTCGAGGAAATGCCCCGCGTGAGGCCCTGGCCATAAGCAGGGAACAGGCGTTGGGGTGAGACTGCCGCACTGCGTACAACAACTCCGACAGGTACGACGTAGCCGGGGACAGGATCCCAACCACCCACTTGTAGCCCTGCCAGTAAACGTTGGGCGATGCCCCGCCTTGGTTCCACATCAGCTTGCCGCGGGACTCGGCTACTTCCGCAGCCGCCAGGGTCATCACCGCGGAATAAGGCCCAACCAGCAGGTCTACTCGGTCGTCGACGATCAACCGCTCGGTGGCCGTCTTCACCCTGTCCCGCTGGCCAGCATCGTCGTAGTGGACCAATTCCACCGGCTTCGGCTGCTCTTCACCGACACGAAGCCCGCCTCCGGCGTTAACGTCCTCCACCCAAGCCTGAATCCCGGCCAGCGTCTGCCGCCCCTGCACCGCAAACGGGCCGGACAGCGACACCGGCAGGCCAACCTTGACGGGCGTGACGAATACTCCTAGCTCTTGGCCCGGAACAGCCCGAAGGAGCTGGTATACCCGTGGAGGAAGGTGGTGCCGCTGACCGGGCCGATTTCGCCGTTGCAGAAGAACCCGCCCAATGGCACCTGCCCAATCTTGTCTTGGAATATGCCGGTATCGTGGTTCGCCCGCCCGTAGAGGTATTGGCCCCGGCCCAAGCACGAGAACAGGAGCGCCCCCTGGACCTGGTTCTCCCCGTTGTCGGCTGCGTAACGGTCCAATACCGACGTCAGGTCGTCGGCTGAGGTCTCCGCGTCCCGCAGGTGGAACTGCACCATCTGGCCCTCTTTCAAGAGTTCCCCGATGGCCAGGTTCCCGCTGCGTTCGTCCATTCCAACCACGTTGCGGATTAGGAAGTCTCCCTGTTGCGGTGAATCAAGAAACTCGTCCATCACCACGCCCAGGAATAGCGAGTGCCGCATCAAGCCGCGGTCCCGTTCGTCTGACTGCTCGAACAACTCTCTCAGCACCGCCAGCGGGGACTTGTTGTCCAGCGATATCAGGAGATTGCGACGGCTTTCCGTTATGCGCATAAGGTTCCCGATCGGACGGCATCCCTGCGCGACCACCGTGTCCACCGTGATATTCCCGTGCAGGGCCAATCCTACAGCCCCGGAATTATAGGTCTCTTCCCCCAGGAACAGCGCATTGCCTCCCTGCTGTTGTCCGCCGCTGGCCAACCCGCCTATCTTGGCGGCACGAGCGAAAGCGAAGTCCAAGCCAAGCAGAAGGTTCTGCGTCGGAAACGAAAAGGGGTCGGCCAGCATCACGAACTGCGGGTCATCGCCAGCGGTTACCTTGACCAACTCTTCCCACGAGTTTGGACCAGCGTCCAGGTCGGGGACAGCATCCGCTTCCAAGTGAAATTCCACGATTTCAACGTCGGGCAAAACCCCGGCAGTAATGGACAACGCCGGGCGCTGCTCCACTTCGACGCCGTTGCCGATGATTCCACCGCCGGAGCAACCGAAAACCCGCGCAGTCGGCAGGTATTGACGCACCAATGAGACCACTTTTCCGTACTCGGCCCGGTGATGGGGGGACACGAACACCACCGCCAAGTGCGGCTGTTGGCCATCCAATTGGCTCTCCAAGTTGCCGATACATTCGCCGATTGCAAACCCCAAGTCGGGTTGTTCGGAAATCGCAGATGCCCAGTTCATGCGGAATACCTCCCGTCGCCGTGGCGGAGCGTTGTGCTAAGTATACCAAGGGTATCAGCCATTGGCATCATCGGCGCCACTGGCGCAGGTCGTAACCTTCCGTGGTATCATGGCGTGCGGCGTCCACCACACCAAAAACCTTCGGAAACGGGCTTTCTCATGGTCACGCAGGTCGAAATACCCCCCAGAATACGCCCGGACGGAGACGATGGCTACTTCGAGGAGTTGACCAAGGCAATCTTCCGGGCAGGGTTCAGTTGGCGGGTAATCCGCGAGAAGTGGCCTGCGTTCCAGACCGCGTTCAACGGCTTCAACCTGGAAACGGTCGCGTCCTACGGGCAAGAGGACATAGACAGGCTATTCAACGACGACAGCATCGTTCGCAACCGGCGAAAGATTCTGGGCGCCGTAGACAATGCCGCCTGCATGTTGGAACTGGTAGAGGAGCATGGCTCGTTTTTCCGGTACATCCGGTCCCTGGACGGCTTGGACTATTACGAAAGGGTGGCCGCGCTGACGGGTCAATTCGTGGGCCTTGGCCGCACCGGAGCGTTCGTGTTTCTGCATTGCGTTGATGAAGAGACTCCCGATTGGCGTGACCGGTAGGCCGCCGTTGTCCGGTTTTTCGGGCGGCGCTCAGAGTCGCGCTACCTCACCTCCATGACCTGATACACCCACACCCGGTGCATTACTTCAGGCTCTCCTTTGGGCAACGGCTGGAACTCTTCGCTGGACTCCACCAATAGCCACTTGCCTTCCGCAGCCAAGTCGTCCTGCTTCTCTTTGAACTGGCTGTTTTCATACAAGTCGGTACGCACGGTGAATACGACGTACCCACCAACCTTGGTGACGCGACCCAACTCATCCAGAGAGCTTGCCGGCGCGTGACCCAGCGTAAGCACTCCCACCGCAATGACCGCGTCAAAGGCCCCGGTTGCGAAGCCCAATGTATCGCCCATGACCATCTGATGAAGGTCCTTGTACACTCCTTTCTTGCGGGCTTGGGACAGCATACCGGGCGACATGTCCATGGCTTCCAGGTCTTGGTAGCCCAATGATGCCAACGCCTGCCCTGCGAGCCCGGTGCCAGCGCCCGCGTCGAGGATTCTGGCGTCTTTTGGAACGTGCTTGGCGAAGAACTCCACGGCCCGGCCGGGCGCCCGCCAATCGAATACGTCTTCTATATCGCTGTCATAGTCCGCGGACCATTGGTCATACCGTTCCGCCAACTGCATCGTATCCTCTGCCGCATATACCCACCGGACCCGGTCTTCCCTTTGCATGAGTTGTAATTTCCTCCGAGACCCAATTCAAGCCATCGACTCCAACGCGTTGGCTATTCGATCTACACCCTCCAACACCTGCTCCGCGGGAGACCGCATCAGAGCGACACGGAAGTGTCCTTCTCCGGCGTTTCCGAACCCGGCGCCGGGCGTCACCACCACTCCGTGCCGGTCCACCAGCAGGCCGGCCATGTCCTTGGAAGATACCTCGGCAGAGTACCGGGGGAACAGAAACGTCGCACCTTGCGGTACGTTGCACTGGACGCCGGGTACTGCGTTCAGTCGATTGGCCACCCGCGTTGCAAGTTGTTCGCATTGAGTCCGCCACTCGGCAATGTGGTCCTGCGGCCCGGTCAACGCTGCCACGCCCGCCTTCTGTATGAATGGCGAAACGAAACTGGCAGTATGGGAGTGTATCTTCAAGAGAGGCTCCAACAGCCTCTCCGGCCCAACTATACAGCCGAGACGCCATCCGGCCATGGAGTAGGACTTGGTGAAGGTATAGCTGGTCAACGTGTGGTCCCACATCCCCGGCAGGGTCGCCAGCGTGAGGTGGGCATTGGGGCCGTAGATGAAGTATTCGTAGGTCTCGTCGCAAATCACCAGGATGTTGTTCTCCAGCGCCACTTGAGCTACCGCTTCCAATTCTTCCCGGGAGTAGACCCTTCCCGTCGGGTTGTTCGGGTTGTTGATGACCATCGCTTTGGTCCTGGGGGTGACGTACCGCAGCAACCCGTCGTAGGTCAGGGTGTACTCCTCTTCTTCGCTCAGGGCCACCTCTACCGGTACGCCTTGGGATAGTTCCACCTGCTGCCTGAAACTCACCCAGGTAGGTTCCACCAACAGCACCTCGTCACCCGGACCAACGTAGCCGTTCAGCGCGTAATACAGACCCTGCTTGCTGCCAGGCGTGGCTAGGACATCGCCAGCCGGGTCTACGATTAACCCGTTGTACCGGGCCAACTTCTCCGCCATTGCCTCGCCGAACTCGGGTAGGCCCTTGGGCGACTCGATATTGGTGAAGCCGTCGCGGAGCGCTTGGATGCCAGCTTCGACGATGTGGGCCGGAGTATCGTGATAAGGACTCGACTGCCCCAGGTCGATTACTGCCCTGCCTTGCCGGGCCAATTCCCTGGCCCGGTCACCCGCCGCGACGGTTGCCGGGGGTTGGACCGCTTCGAGCCTTGCCGCTTGCCGTTCGTTCATGCAAAAAGCCTCCTTGGCGGGCGCTGATATCGATTATCCCTTGGTGGTGGCATGGTATCATACAGGCGCAGTGGAGTTACGTCGCCCCATCCGCGGAGACAAAATCGCAATGTCGCAATTCCCGCAAAACGTCAATTTATGCCTTGTTGAGAAGAGGACCAGGGACATAACCCAAGCTATCTTTAAGTTGCAACGACGCTCTGGCGTTCCGATGAAGACTTTTCTCGACGACAGGACGACCGTGGACGCATCAAAGTATACGTTCATGACTGCCGTAGAAGCCGCCATCTTAATGTCAAAACACTTAACGGAGAAGCAATGCCCCAAACCCCCGACGACTATGCCCGATGCTTTACCACTCTGGTTTCCAACGGGGTCATCTCCGAGGCACAGTCAGAACGGTTAAATGGCTTGGCATCGTTCCGTTACATGTTAGAGCACGTCTACGACCAAGTTGATGACAGCCGGCTTTGGGAGATTCTCCGGTACGAATTGGGAGACTTGGAAGTGTATTTGGACGCCGTCTACCGTGCTGTTCAGGAAGGGTCGCCGTGAACCACTCATTAAGGCCATCAACCTCATACCTGACATGAACAGCCTGGACGATCCCCGGACATACGCCGCACTTGATCCTTCGGGAATGCAGGACCGGCTACTGGACGGGCCGCGCCAGTGCGCTGCGGCTTGGCAGCAAATCTGCACGGCCAATCTGCCGGACTTTCCGCCCATCACAGACCATGTGGTCATCTGCGGCATGGGAGGATCGGCTATCGCCGGTGACTTGGCGCTCGACCTGTCGGCAGCGAGCGACGGTGCACCCGTTACGGTCGTCAGGGACTTCCGCCTGCCCTTCACACCAAACGAACGGACGCTGGTTGTAGTATGCAGCTACTCCGGCAACACCAAGGAAACCCTTTCCATGTACCGACTGGCCGTAGAATCACCAGCTACCGTGGTGGCGATAACCGCGGGCGGCGAACTGTCCCGCTTGTCCAAGGAGCACAACATCTCGACGCTGGAAATAACCGCACAAAGCGAACCCCGCAGCGCCGTGGGCTATAACTTGATGCTTCTCTTAGGGCTGCTGGGAAGGCTGTGCGGACACTCACTAACCAGCCAGGAAGTGAAGGAGTCGGTTGCCGCGATGCGGCGGCAAGTGGACAAAGTTGATACTGCCATACCCGCAAACGAAAATCCGGCCAAGCAACTGGCGGAAGCAATATTCGGCAAGCTCCCCATCGTCTATGGGGGAGGCTTCTTCCAAGGGATGGCCCGCCGCTGGAAGTCGCAACTCAACGAAAATGCCAAAGTATGGGCGTTTTTCGAGAACGTGCCGGAGTTACTGCATAACTCCGTAGAACCGTACCCGGATTCCCGCGCAGGCGGGAATGACGGGGAAGGACAGAACAGGAATGATGGAACCGCAAATGAATTGATGGCCTTGGTGCTCCAACCTGCCGGTGCAACCGGCCCTTTGGCGTGCTCATATCGCGTTGTTGCCGAGATGCTGCACCGGCATGGGGTGCCCCACCATATTCTCATCGGCTCCGGGCATAGCCCCTTGGCGCAGGTCTTGTCGATGCTTGCTCTAGGAGACTACGTCAGCTATTACCTGGCCCTCTTGCGCGGTATGGACCCGTCACCCACCCCGAGCATTGATGAGGCCAAGGGCCTTTTCGGAGAAATCCCCGAGTCATAGAGTTATGCGCAGTTTCATCCCCAACGCGCGTGTAATCCGCAGTACGGTCGTGAAGGACGGGTTGCCATTTTCGGACAAGGCCTTATAGAGGCCTTCACGAGTCATCCCAGCATCCCGGGCCAAGTGGGTCATATTCCCAGCACGGGCAATGTCATTCAGGGCGGCGCGGACTAAGGACCCGTCTCCGGGGTCTTCATCCACAGCTGCCTCTAGGTAGAGGCAGACATCCTCTTTGGTTTGCAGGTGTTCGGTAACATCCCAGCGGGTAAACGTTTCGGCCAAGATTCACCACCCTCAACAATCGGGTCCATACGGTGATTGTAAACCATAGTTCACAGACCATCAAGACACATGTCAAGACCGCAAAAATGGGAGAAGGTGGAGTAACTACTGACAGATGGCTGATGCGATAAATGTGGGATAATTGGGATAATTAGGTGGAGAGACGTGTCAGGAGAGAAAAGCCAAGCATGGCGGACGACCAAGTAATCAGCCGGGTAGCCGAACTGCGGCGGGAACTCAACCATCACAACTACCGGTACTATGTCCTGGACGACCCTACGGTGCCCGACGCCGAATATGACCGCTTGATGGTGGAACTGCGCCGGTTGGAAGAGCTGCACCCCGAACTGGTGACCGCCGATTCTCCTACCCAGCGCGTCGGGGCCGCTCCCGCAGAGGGTTTCTCCCAAGTCCAGCACCGCTTGCCCATGCTGAGCTTGGGCAATGCCTTCAACCAGGAGGAGTTGGAGGCTTGGCATCGCCGGGTGAAGGGACTATTGGACGACGCCGACTTTGACTTGGTGTGCGAGCTGAAGATCGACGGCTTGGCGGTCAGCCTGGTCTACGAAAACGGCGTGTTGGTCCAAGGCGCCACCAGGGGAGACGGCATAACCGGCGAGGACGTTACATCTAACCTGCGCACCATCCGCTCCATACCCCTGTCGCTGGACGGTCCCGTTCCCCCGCGTCTGGAAGCGCGGGGGGAGGTGTACCTGCCTGTCGCGGAGTTCCGCAGACTCAACGAAGAAAGGGCGCAACGGGGTGAACAGCTCTATGCCAACCCCCGGAACACCGGCGCCGGCAGCGTGCGGCAGTTGGACCCCAAAATCACCGCATCTCGCAACATGCAGATGTGGGTCTATTCGATGGGCAACCCTGACGAAGCAGGAGGGATCGAGTCCCATTGGGACGCCCTTGATTTTCTGGGCAACGCCGGGTTCCGCGTCAACCCGGAAAACAAGCTGTGCCGCACATTGGAGGAGGCCAGCGATTACTACTACAGTTGGCTGGAACGACGCCACGACCTGCCCTACGAAGTGGACGGTGTGGTAATCAAGGTATCGCCCTTCGCCTACCAAAACGCTCTGGGCGTGGTGGGCCGGGAGCCCCGGTGGGCCATCGCCTTCAAGTTTCCTGCCGAGCAGGCGGTCACCAAGCTGCTGGACATCGGCATCAACGTGGGCCGCACCGGGAGCCTGAATCCCTATGCAGTGCTGGAGCCGGTAATCGTCAGCGGCGCAACGGTGAAGCAGGCATCCCTGCACAACGAAGAGGACATTCACCGGAAGGACATCAGGGTCGGCGATTGGGTCACTGTGGAGAGGGCCGGAGACGTGATTCCTCAAGTGGTCGGGCCGATATTGGAGCGGCGTACCGGACGGGAAACCGTTTTCCAAATGCCTTCCAATTGCCCCGTATGTCAAACGCCTATCGTAAAGTCCGACTCGGAGGCGATGCACCGCTGCCCCAATACATCCTGCCCGGTCCAGTTCTTTGAGCTGCTCAAGCATTTCGTCAGCAAAGGCGCAATGGACATCGACGGATTGGGCGAGCAGTGGTGCAACATATTGATCGAGCAGGGGTTCGTTAAGGATGTCGCGGGCCTGTACTACCTGGATATGGCCGAGCTTCTCAAGCTGGACCGCATGGGGGAGAAGCTGGCTACCAAGATTATGTCCAACATCGAAGCCAGCAAGAAACGACCCCTGCACCGCATATTGTTTGCCTTGGGCATACTGCACGTGGGCGGAGAAATCGCCGAATTATTGACCCAAAGGTATGCAACCATCAAGGAATTGGCCGAGGCCACGCAGGAGGAATTGATAGAAATTCCGGGTATCGGGCCCAAGATCGCCGAGAGCGTGGTGGACTATTTCGCCGTGGTTCACAACCGGGAAGTCCTCGAAAAGCTGGAACAGGCCGGGGTTGAGCTCACCCACGAAATCACAGTCCTTGATGAATCCGAGTTGCCGTTGCTTGGCAAAACTTTCGTCGTTACCGGCACGCTGTCGGCCTTCCCACGCCGGGAAGCCGAGTCCCGAATCAAGGCTATGGGCGGCGCGGTAACCTCATCGGTAACCCGCAAGACGACCTACCTGGTGGCAGGCGAGTCCGCCGGCTCCAAGCTGGACACTGCCAACCGTCTGGGAACGGAAGTGCTCGATGAAGACGCCTTCCTCGCAATGCTGGAGCAGCACTCAGCGGAGCCGGTCCATTGACCGAGTCCCGCACCCCAATGCTTGTCATCGTAGGCTTGGGCAACCCCGGGGCCCGTTACCAAGGCACGCGCCACAACCTGGGGTTCCGTTGCGTGGACAAACTGGCCGAGCTATGGGGAGTCCGCCAATCTGACAAGCGCGCCAAAGCGATATTGGGGCAGGGACACCGCAGCGGGCGGCAGGTGGTGCTCGCCAAGCCACGCACCTTCGTCAACAACAGCGGCGAATGCATCGAGTACTTGATGGCCCGGTTCGGCGTCAAGCCCCAGGAGTTGGTGATCGTTTATGACGACATGGAGTTGGACGTCGGCAGACTGCGCATAAGGCCGTCAGGGAGCGACGGCGGCCACAACGGCATCCGCTCCATAATCTCCACCATTCATACGCAGAACTTCCCCAGGATTCGTGTCGGGATTGGCCCGCCTGCTCCGGGCGAGGACTGGGTGTCCCACGTGTTGGGCCGTTTCTCGGAAGATGAGGCCAAGGTCATCGCCGATGCCGAGGCGCGAGTGATTGAGGCCATCAATTGCATGATTGAAGAAGGCATCGACGCGGCCATGAACCGTTTCAACAGAGCGCCGGAATGACGGCTTGGGTCCATGGGTTCCCGCCTGCGCGGGAATGACGGCGGTGGTGGGCTACGCAAATGAACCACTTTGTCCTTCTTCTGGCGGTCCTGGTTATCACGTCGGTAATCTCATGCCAAGGAGAGAGGCCGCCAGCACCCCAGCAAACCGCCCCTACCGCCGAATCCGAGACGTCGCCTGCGCCGACGACAAGCTTGGCCGACTCAACCTTGGCGGCGCCTGTCGACGCAAAATCTGGAGATGCGAACCCGTCGCAGGTAGCCGGCAAAGCCGCTTTTGGAGATGTACGCACCGTACCACCTGACGCTGACGTGGCCCGCTTGGCCGTCGAGTTGGTCCCCGGCCTTACTTGGGAAGCAGTAAAGGATGCAACCCCGCCGGTCGACCGGACCCAGATCGGCGACCTGGAGACCTTCTGGTTGATAGATTTGGCGGCGGAGGAAGCCCACCGGCCAGAGTTCGAACTTCGTTTAATCACCGAACACGCCAACTGGTACGTACAGTCTGGCTTGGATGTGCCTCAAGAAGACTTGACCCAAGCCGGGAACTATTTCGAAAAGGAGGTCTATCCCCGCGTTGTCGGCGCATTCGGGGAAAACCGGTACACCGGCGAGAACGGCGGCCCCCGGCTGACCATTCTAAACGCCGACCTTCGAGGCGCGGGAGGCTATTTCTCATCGGACGACACACAGCCGCCCATCGTCGCGCCCTTCAGCAACCACCGCGAGATCATATACATAAACGCCGTCGCCATCCCTCCCGGCGGCCCTTCTTACCAGGAAGTCCTGGCCCACGAACTGTCCCACGCCATCCACTGGCGCCACGATCCCACGGAAGTGACGTGGGTCAACGAGGGGTTGGCCGAGTACGCGATTACCGTCATAGGCAGCCCCTTGTTGGCTACCCGCCAATTCCTGAAAACGGGTCCGGTGTCCTTGGTCCACTGGCCTCACGGCCCCGGCTCGTCAGTAGCCAACTACGGCGGAGCATCGTTGTTTGTCCACTACCTCCTGGAACATTACCCTTCCAAGGACGGCCCACAGGACTTGATGGAGCAACCGGAGGACGGGACCGCGGGAGTTACGGCTTACCTGAGGAACGCGGGCTATGACGCGACTTTCCGCGACGTGTTCAAGGATTGGGTCGTGGCCAATTTCCTGGCACAACCCGAAGGGAAATACGGGTATGAGGCCCTCCAAGACAAGCCCAGGGTACGGAAGGTGGCTCCGGACCTACCGGAATATGAATCAAGCATCCCCCAGTATTCGGTGCAATACCTGGACCTCAGCGATTTCCCCGGTCCAGTCAGGATGAGGTTTCAGGGTCAGACCGAAAACTCCCTGATGCCAACGGAAGCAGGGCCTCAAGGCTGCTGGTGGAGCAATTCGGGAGACTCCATCAACTCCACGTTGACCGCTTCGCTGGACTTGAAGGATTCAAGGAAGGCTGCCCTTTCTTATGAACTGTGGTACGACATTGAGGATGGCTGGGACTTCGCCTACGTGGAAGCCTCGCTGGACGGCGGCGCAAAATGGTCGATCCTGGACGCCCCCGGGACCACGTCAAAAGACCCCTTCGGCAAGAACTTCGGCGTGGGCTATACTGGGAACAGCCGTGGCTGGACTACCGCATCAGTGGACCTGAGCGAGTTTGCCGGAGAACAGGTGTTGCTGCGGTTCCAATACGTCACCGACGATGCGGTGAACGGAATCGGCTTATGCCTGCGCCAAGCCGCGGTTACAAGCGAGGGGCCTCCACAGCCCATCAGTGATTGGCAACCGCAGGGATTCGTCCTAACCAACAACGTGGTGCCGCAGGACTACATCGTCCAAGTGATCGAGGTGTCTGCCGAATGGCGCGTAACCACCATCCCGTTGGATGACAACAACGAGGGCCGGTTTGTAGTCCAGCAGCCAGAAGACCTGGAGCGGTTGGTGGTAGCGGTGGCGGCGTTAGCCCCGAAGACTCGTCAGCGGGCCGACTACACTCTGTCCTTCGAACCGCCTGCAAACCCCCAACCCTGATAGTAAACTATCTCAAACCTTGTCGCAGCATTCATGCCGTCATTCCCGCCTGCGCGGGAATCCACCGTTGCGTCTTTGGCGCTGGTGCTGGTGCGGAAGTCATTCCCGCGCAGTGCCTGCCCTCGTGGAGACGGGGGCGGGAATCCACTATTCTCGGTCGGCGACGTAGGGAAATCCGCAAGACCGGTTGATTTTGAGATAGTTCCTGAATCTTTCCAATATGAGGCCCGCCGATGGTCCTGTCGTTGTGCGTAGTTGGTTGCGGAGATTTCGCGCGGACGTTTGCCCGCGCCATGCAGTCCATACCCGATCAAGTGCAACTGCTGTTCGCCAGCCGGGACTCCCGGAGGGCGGCGGACTATTCGGCGCAGTTCAACGGCATCGGCCATTTCGGCTCATACGAGGCGGCAGCCGCCGACCCCCGCGTAGACGCCATGTACATCTGCACGCCCCACTACCTGCACTTGGAACACGCGACTCTGGCGGCGGCAGCCGGCAAGCATATACTGGTGGAAAAACCCTTGGCCCGTTCCCAGCATGAAGCCGCCGAGTTGATAAGGGTGGCTGACCAAGCGGGAGTGACCCTCATGGTCGCCGAAAACTACCGCTTCATGTCCGGCGTCCGCTTGGCCAAGGAATTGATAGACTCCGGCCGTATTGGCGGCGTGCGGCTGGTGCAGCTACAGGAGGAGGCGGGATTCCGGCCCGCCGACTGGCGGAACGACCATGACCTGAACGGCGGCGGTACATTTATGGATGGAGGCATCCACAAGGTCGACCTGTTCCGCTACTTGGCCGGAGAGCCAACGACTGTATACGCCTCCCAAGTGCCCTCGGCCCAACCCGGGATAAACGCGGAGGACGGGTTGGCAATGATCGCCCGCACGGCTGAGGGCGTCACAGGAATAATCAATCATTCCTGGTCCCGGACCGCCCGCACTCAGCGGATGTGGCTGTCGGTCACTGGTGCCGCCGGCCGCATATACTACGAGCTGGGATCTTCCGAGCTGCTATTGGACGACGGGCGGCGAGAGCAAAAGCTGGCGTTGGAGCGGGACCACTATGGCCTGAAGCCAATGGTGTTGGAGTTCTACGCCAGCGTTACGGAAGGCCGTCCCCCTGAAACGCCGGGGGCCGAGGGACTGGCAGACGTTATGGTGGTCCTGAAGGCCTACGAGTCCATGGAGACCGGCGCTGCGGTTACTGTGGCCTAAAGCGCGGGCAAGTACCGCGAGACTTCGTAGTCGGTTACCGTTGCCCGGTATTCCTCCCATTCGATCTTCTTGTTTCTTATGAAACTGTTGAGGGTGTAGTCTCCCAATGCTTCACGCAGCAGGTTGCTATCCTCGGCTGCCGTTATCGCCGACCCCAGGCTGGCGGGCAAGGTCTTGATGTTTCTGGACTCGCGCTCTTCGGCCGACATTGCAAACACGTTGCCCTCCACCGGCGGCGGCACCGGGTACTCATCCTCTATTCCCTTGAGACCAGCCGCCAGCATGGCGCTGAAGGCAAGATAAGGGTTGCAGGCCGGGTCCGGCGCGCGATACTCCACTCTCACCGAGCTTTCGTACCCGGGCTTGTAAGCAGGCACACGAATCAGGTCCGACCTGTTTACGTGGGCCCAGGAGATGTATACCGGCGCTTCGAATCCCGGCACCAGCCTCTTGTAGGAGTTTACCCATTGGTTGGTCACCAAGGTGATCTCCGGCGCGTGCCTGACCAACCCGGCAATGAAACGTTTCCCCGTCAATGACAAGTGATGCTCATCATCCTCGTCGTAGAAAGCGTTCCGGTTGCCTTGGAACAACGACTGGTGGGTGTGCATACCGGAGCCGTTCATGCCCGTCATCGGCTTGGGCATAAAGGAAGCGTAAGCCCCCCGCAACAGGGCCAGTTCCTTGATTACCAACTTGGCGGTCATCACAGAGTCGGCCATGGTAAGGGCGTCGGTGTATTGCAGGTCGATTTCGTGCTGGCCCCGGGCGGCCTCATGGTGAGAGTATTTCACCGGAATCCCCATTTCAGCCAGGTTCAATACGGTGTCGCGCCGCAGATCGGCGGAGGACGGGCCGGAGAGTTGGTCGAAGTAACCGCTGTCATCCAGTGGCTCGGGAGTATCCGCGTTCTTCAGGTAGAAAAACTCCAGCTCCGGCCCCACGTAGTAGGTGAACCCCAAACGTGACAAGCGCTCCAGGTTGCGCTTGAGAACGAAACGCGGGTCCCCGACAAACGGCTCACCCCTTGGAGTGCGGATATCGCAGAACATCCTGGCTACGGCGTTTTGCCGCGGACGCCAAGGCAGCAGTTGAAAGGTGGAGGGGTCGGGAAAGGCCCTCATGTCGCTCTCGTTGTTCCGGGCGAATCCCTCGATTACGGCCCCGTCGAACCCCACTCCCTGTTCAATGGCGTCCTCCAGGTCCTCGACGTTAATGGCAAAACCCTTAAGGTTTCCCAGGATGTCGCTGAACCATAGCCGCACGAACTTCACGTCGTTCTCCCTGGCGCTCCTTAGAACGAAGTCCCGTTCGGCAACCCAGTCCTGGTTCATCAAACGGCCTCCACAATGAACGTCCGCATACGATAACTGTATCCTTATAAACCCGGTACCCACCAATGGAAAGCTCATGGAAAACAGCGACACCGGTCTCAAGAATGAGGACCGGCGTCGCAACTGGTGGCGTATCCTATAATTCGTTAAGCGGAGGCCATCACCGCTTCAGAAACCGTTTCCATTATCAACCCCGTCACCACGTATGGGTCGCAGTTGGCATTGGGACGCCGGTCTTCAATATAGCCCTTGCCGTCCCGGGCAACCTGCCAAGGAATCCGCACCGAAGCGCCCCTGTCGGAAACGCCGTAGCGGAACTCGCGGTAGGAGCAGGTCTCGTGGAGACCGGTAAGCCGCTCTTCTATACGCGCGCCGTAGTTGGCGATGTGCAGGTCGTGGCGTGTCTTCAAGGCTTCCGCCGCGGCAACGCAGGCCTCATAGCCCTCCCGCATTGCGTTGGTCGAAAAGTTGGTATGGGCCCCGGCACCGTTCCAGTCGCCCTTCACCGGCTTGGGGTCCAAAGTCGCGCTGGCTCCCAGGTCCTCGCCTATGCGGTAAAGCAACCAACGGGCTACCCACAGGTGGTCGGCGACTTCGGGCGCGCCCAAGGGTCCGATCTGGAACTCCCACTGGGCCGGCATCACCTCGCCGTTGATGCCGGAAATCGCCAGTCCCGCGTCCAGGCAGGCATCCATGTGCGCCTCTACGATCGGGCGGCCAAAGACCTCGTCGATGCCCACGCCGCAGTAGTAGCCGCCTTGGGGCGCCGGGAAGCCGTTGTCCGGCCAACCCAAGGGCTTTATGCCGTCAAAGAAGGTGTACTCCTGCTCGATGCCAAACCAGTAGTCCAAACCGGCGTACTTCTCCGCCGCAGCGGCGCAGGCGGCCCGGGTGTTGGACGGATGAGGCGACATGTCGGTAAGCAAAACTTCGCACATGACCAGTTTATTGTTGCCGCCGCGCACTGGATCGGGACATACAAAGACCGGGTTCAAAACGCAGTCGGAGTTCTCACCCGGAGCTTGGCCGGTACTGGAGCCGTCAAACCCCCATTCCGGTGGCTCTTCGCCTACGGGAACTATTTTGCCCTTGGAGCGTAGCTTGGCCGTCGGCTGTTGGCCGTCTACCCAGATGTATTCTGCCTTGTAGAATTCTGCCATTGTCCTTACCTCACCTCTCCGATGGTATTGAGCGCCTTTACATAATTGTAAGGGTTTCCGGCCATCCGGTACACCCCTTTTGGGCCACGTGTATACAGAAATCTAACATCAGGATAGAACGTTAGCCGTAAAACGTTAGTCCATGCTTGGAAACCGTCTCCAAGCATGGACTACAACGCGACCCTCGCCAAGATAGGTATTGACCTACCCGCCGGCGGGAAGTGAAATTACTTCTTCATCAGTTTCTTGGGAAGCACCACCCACAAGCCGAACAGACCCAGGAACGCGACCCCCGCTGCTATTGCCTCCATAATTGCCTCCTTCATTCAACAACCGTTACTTACCATTTTCGACACGGGTGTTACGTACCCTTTGCCAACTTGTTAAGTCTTTGTTACAGATTTCACGAGTTAGTCGGCAGGATAGGCGACCAGCCCGTGCTCGCTCACATCCATCCCTTCCATCTCCTCTTCATCGGTTGCCCTCACTCCCATAGTTGCTTTGAGGACTGTGAACAAGGCAAAGCCGGTGACCAGCGCCCATGCCAACACCACGCCCATGCTGATCAACTGCGATACGATCTGCGCCCCGTTGCCCCCGACCAGTCCCGTCACTCCGTTGTTGCCGTTGGCGAATATTCCGACGGCCAGTATTCCCCAGAGGCCGGTTGTGCCATGCACCGAAATCGCGCCGACGGGGTCGTCGATTTTCAGGACGTTCTCTATGAACACTACCGAAGCCATCATGATCGGCGCGGCTATGGCGCCGATTACCACGGCGGACCACGGCTCGACGAAAGCCACCGGGGCCGTAATGCCTACCAAACCGGCCAGGGCGCCATTGCAGGCCATCAATATGTCCGTGCGGCCCGTCCGCACCAATTGAATGTAAAGGGCAACCACCGCGCCGGTTGCGCCGGCCAGCAGCGTGTTTACCGCGTTCAGGCCGATGGAGTCGCCGGTATTGATGTTGAACCCGAACCAGCCAAAGAACAGGATGAACGTCCCGATGATTACGTATGGGATGTTATGCCCGGACAGGACGTTGGCCGAACCATCGGCGTTGAACTTGCCTCTGCGGGCTCCCACCACTGCCGCTCCGGCGAGTGCTATGAAGCCTCCCACTGCATGCACCACGCCCGAACCGGCGTAGTCAGCGACGTTCGGAAGTCCAATGGCTTCCAGATTGGCCAACCATCCGCCGTCGTTCCAGACCCAGTGGCCGTACAGAGGATAGATAATCGCCCCGATGATGAAGCTGTAGGCCAGGTATGCCTGGGTCTTGGTCCGTTCGGCCACCGCTCCGGCCACGATAGTGGCGGCGGTGCCGGCAAAGACCATCTGGAAGACCCAGTCAACGTAGGTCTGCCCATCGGCGGCTTCTGTCAGGAAGAAGTTGGTGGTCCCCGCGATCCCCGCTGCCGAGGTGCCCCACATGAGAGCGAAACCGAAGGCCCAGAACGACAGGGACGCAATGGCGAAGTCCATGAAACTCTTGGTCATGTAATTCGCCGTGTTCTTCGACCTGATCAACCCGGCGCCCAAAAACGCGAACCCCGCTTGCATGAAGAACACCAGGAAAGCGCCAACCATCCAGATGACATTGGCGCCCTGGTCCAGCTTTTCCGCATCCGAGGTAATGTCCTGGGCAAAAGCGACGTTGTACCCGGTCAGAATCCCCGCCGCCAGCAACCCCACCATGGCGATAAGCAATACCCGGCGCAGCATTTCACACCTCTCTATGGAGAATTTGCTCCACTCTATGGCAGACCTGTTACGCCGGAATTGCCGGATTGTTACGTTGTAATTGCGAGTTTGTGACAGAAGTATTAACAGCTTGGCGCGGTACCGCCGGAGGTTGCATACCTTGCGCGACTCCCGGAAAGTGTTATACCGGGCCGTAAATCTTTGGTTGACACACGAATCCCTCAACGTTAGCATTGGGCCTAAGTCGATCTCATCAGAAGGCTGGTCCAAGGCACTGGTTACGCGACTCCGGCAACCCTGCCTTGCCGGCTTCTCCGGTTTCCAGGAGGTGAAAATTGGCCGCATACCTGTTGATAGAGTCCCGGGACCCCTTTGAATATGCCGACACCACCTATATGTATGACCTAGCCGGGGACTTGGCGGAACGGGGGAACAACGTGACCCTATTCCTCATTCAGAATGGCGTGTTCTGCGCCCGGAAAAACGTCAAGGACAACCCGGTTATAAGCTTGCGCAACGGCGCCCCCTCGGTAACTGTGCAGGCTGACGATTTCTCCCTGCGGGAAAGGGGGATTTCCGCAGGAAACCTCGAAGAGGGTGTATCAGTGTCTAACGTGGACGATCTGGTGGACAGGCTGGTGGACAGCGACACCAAAATCGTCTGGCATTAAATCCAAGAGCAAACGTTAAGGAGAGCATTGTGGCAAAGCTAACGATCGCATTGATGGACTCACCTTATGAATCGGGCACCACGACTACGGCGATGCGTATCGTCGACGCGGCGGTCAGGAAGGGTCACAGCGTCAACGTCTTCGCTTACGAGGGCGCAGTAAGCCTGACCATTAAAGACCAGGCCCCGCATCCCAACCCGGTCAAGGGCACCTCAGTGGAGGAACAGGACCATCCCACCACCGCCAACTTCGTGGCCGGCCTGCTGGCAACCGGCAAGGTTGACTGGATCAACTGCGGCATGTGCGTGGACGAACGGGGCGCCGGGAACTGGATCGACGGCGCGAGGCGTGGCGCCCCGACCGACTTGGTCAACTGGTCCAACGAAAGCGACAACACCCTGATCATGGGTACGAGATAGGAGGCCGCCGTGGCTAAGATTTTGTCCATTGTAGAACGCGCATATCACGGGACCATCGAAGAGCAGGATGACACCATTCTGTGGGCGAGCCACATGTTCAAAAACGCCGGCGCCGACATTTCAATCCTGCTGCGGGGCAACGCGGTGAACTACGCCGTCATGGGGCAGGATGCCAGCGGACTGACCTTCGGGTCCGTCGCTTTGGACGTGCCACCAACCCTGGACCAGGACATCGTCAACCTCATCTCGGCCGACGTGCCAACCTACGCGGTCAAAGAAGACCTTGAGGACCGCGGCATCAGCCAGGATGAACTGGCGGACGGATTGAAGGTAATCAGTCGGAACGAGGTCGCTGACCTTTACGATTCGCACGATTCCATCTGGCACTGGTAGGGGACATAGTCAACGATATTCGTATCCGTATCGCCTTGTAAACTCACCAATCATGTTAGTAACATGCATCCGATGGGGTTGATTAGCCCCATCGGGTTTTGCATTTTGTCTACTTGTCTATTATCATCGTACTGAGTACGTGGGAATACGAACAGGTCTTTGGGATAGAAACCTCAAGAGGCTGGAATGGGAAGCAACCGGTGGCTGAGAAATAGCTTCGTTTACCTGCTGGTCATCATCGGCGTTATAGTCATTTTCTATACCCTGCTGCCCGGTATCGGCGGCGGGAACGAGTTGCCCGTAACGACCGTCATATCGATGGCCAAGAACAACGAGATCCGCGAGATTATCGCCGACGGCAAGAAACTGACCGTCGTCCCCGAACCGGGCAGCAGGGTCGGGGCCGACCGGTTCACCAGCCGCGTCGGCGCCAATACCGATGTGATGACCCTGCTGACGGAAAGCGGCGTCCAGGTCGGCCCGCCCAACGGGGTCACGGTGAACTACAAGGGCGGGGGAGGACTCGGTAGCTTCTTTGGACTTCTGATCAACTTCCTCCCGCTGATATTCTTCGGCGGCCTCATCCTGTTCATGATGCGGCAAGCCCAGGGAAGCAATAACCAGACCCTGAGTTTCGGGCGCAGCAGGGCGCGCATGATGCCCTTCAACCGCCCCACGGTCACCTTCACCGACGTTGCAGGCGTGGACGAGGCCAAAGCCGAACTGCAAGAAGTGGTGGAGTTCCTGAAGTACCCGGAACGGTTCTTGTCGCTGGGGGCCAAGATACCCAAGGGAGTGCTCCTGGTAGGCCAGCCCGGAACCGGGAAAACCCTGCTGGCCCGGGCGGTAGCCGGAGAAGCCGGGGTGCCGTTCTTCCACATCAGCGGCAGCGAATTCGTTGAGATGTTCGTTGGCGTGGGCGCCGCCAGGGTCCGGGACCTCTTCGACCAAGCCAAGCGGAATTCCCCCTGCATCGTATTCGTCGACGAAATCGACGCAGTGGGGCGCCACCGCGGGGCGGGCTTGGGCGGAGGTCACGACGAGCGGGAGCAGACCCTGAACCAGATCCTGGTGGAAATGGACGGGTTCGAGACCAACAACAACATCATAGTGCTGGCCGCCACCAACAGGCCGGATATTCTGGACCCGGCTTTGCTCCGGCCAGGCCGTTTCGACCGGCGCGTAACCCTCGACCTGCCCGACATCAAGGGCCGAACGGCCATCCTGAAGGTCCATTCCGCCGGCAAGCCGCTGTCTCCGGAAATCTCAATGGATAGCCTGGCCAAGGAAACCCCCGGATTCAGCGGGGCAGACCTTGCCAACTTGGTGAACGAGGCGGCTATCCTCACCGCCAGGGCCAACAAGAAAACCATCCAGATGACCGAGTTCGAAGAAGCGGTGGAGCGGATCATCGCCGGGCCGGAGCGCAAGAGCAGGGTCATCAGTTCGCGGGAAAAGGAGATGACCGCCTATCACGAGGCCGGCCACGCCCTGGTGGCCCACATGCTGCCCCACGCCGACCGGGTTCACAAAATCTCGATAGTGTCACGGGGAAACATGGGTGGGCACACATCGTTGTTGCCCGACGAAGACCGTTACCTGTGGACCAAGAACCAGTTCCGCGACATGCTCTCCGTGACCATGGGTGGCCGGGTGGCCGAAGAGTTGATTTTCGACGAGGTCACCACCGGCGCCAGCAACGACCTGGAGCGGGCGACCAAGGTTGCTCTCAGCATGATCAAGCGGTACGGCATGAGCTCCTCCCTGGGGCCCCGTACCTTCGGCAAGGTGCAGGAACTGGTGTTCCTGGGCCGGGAGATCAGCGAGGAACGGGACTATGGAGACAAGGTCGCCGAGGAAATCGACGATGAGGTCAAGGTGCTTGTCAACGGGGCATACCAAGTAGCCCGGGACCTCCTGATCACCCACAAGCCCAAGCTGGTCCAGCTTTCCGAATACCTGATCGAACACGAGACCATCAACGGGGACAATCTTGCTTGGCTGATCGACGAAGGGGAAATCGGACACGACCCGGGAACACCGGCCATCCCGCCTGACGCTCCCCCTTATTCACCTTCACCTGCGCCGCCGCAAGCCCCCGTTGCCCAGCCTGCGCCGACGCTGTCCAGCAGCAGCGGACCGCTGCCGGCTTCGGGCGACTCCGACGGTTGACTCCGACGTTCCTTAACCCATCACAGGTAATCGGTACCGTGAACGGCGCGAATTCCTGGTCATGCGGAGTTCGCGCCTTCTTCCGCCACGATGGGCAACTGCCGGTAGTAGATGCCCCAGTCCTGCATCAGTTCCTGTACCGACGGCTGCTTCAACGCGATCAACTCGCGGAAAAAACCCGCCAATGCGTGGGCGGGCATCATCTCCTGCGAGCACACCCAACTCCGCTGCGCAGGTACTACATAGATCAGCCCGCTCTGATGTTCGCAAGTAGCCTGTATGCGGGTCATTCCGTCGCTCGGTGTCACAGTCAGTCCGGTTTCAGCCATCATTACAAACCTCCGCAATTTCATCATCGATTATAACCCGGCTGAAAATCCCACAAATCATCAAATCCAACAAATCACGGTCCAAGCCGGATTGGATTGCTCCCAAGCTGGAACCGGCAAGTGGGTGACTAACCCTAGGAAAATGGTAGAATCAATTCTGAGGCGTTGTACGGACCTGAACCGGCTGCGCCCTGTATCCAATCAACCACGAGGTAAGGACGCTCTGCTATGTACCCACCAGGAGGACCCAGGCAACCGGAGGTAGACTTCGACCAGATTATCGGAGGGCTCAGGAACAACCTCGGCAGAATCGGCGGCCGGTTGGGCGGCGGCGGTGTTGGCGGGCTTATTCTACTGGGCATCGGCCTGATAGTGGTCATCTGGATAGCCACCGGCATCTACCGGCTCGGCCCCGGTGAACAGACAGCCCAACGCCGGTTCGGCGCCATCTGCGGAGAAATTTTCGGACCCTGTACCCAGAATGCCGGCATCATTACCCAGACCGGACTTCACTGGTGGTGGCCTACCCCGGTCGGCAAGAAGGACCGAGTGAAGGTAACGGAGACACGCCGCATGGAATTGGGCTTCCGCACCGGCTCCGCTGAGGGTGTGGCGGTGGAAGGCCTGATGATCAGCGGCGACCTGAACATCGTAGACGTGCAGATGGTGGTCCAATACAACATCAAGGATATTGCAGGCTACCTGTTCAGGGTGGACGATCCCGGCGAACTGGACCGCAACATCCCTCCCGGCCAGCCCGACGGGCGTACGCTGAAGGACGCTGCCGAGGCCGCCATAAGACTTGTGGTGGGTCAGCGCACCATTGAAGATGTGCTGACCGAGCAGCGCACCGAAGTGGAATCGGAGACCAAGGAACGCCTGCAAGGGTTTCTTGACAGTTACGACGCTGGCATCAACATCCTCAGCGTACAGTTGCTGAAGACCCAAGCGCCGGAAGAGGTCTTCGAAGCCTTTGAAGACGTGCTTCGCGCCCGCCAGGAAAAAGAGACCCGCATTAACGAGGCCCGTACCTACGAAAACAGCATAATACCCAGGGCCCAGGGTGACGCTGAAAGAATCAAGCGGGAAGCCGAAGCTTTCAGGTTGGCCCGGGTGGCGAGGGCACAGGGTGAAGCGGGCCGGTTCATTTCCGTGCTAGATGCATTCCGCGACCACTCCATCCAGTTGCGCCACGAACTCCAGGACACCAACAATGCCGACGCCGACGGCAACTCGACTACGGGAATAGGCTTGGCCGACGTGATGGTGATTGACGGCAAGCAGACCAATGACGACGGGTTCGATATCCTCGTGGACTCTTTGTCTGTCATCGGCGCCGATACCGACACCCTCTCTGACTGCACCTTCTCCGACGCTGCATTGCGGGCGGCTGGTGATGGGGCAATCAAATGCGCTTTCAACGTTTCCTTCCAAGCCAGGGTCGGAGAACCGGTCACCGGCGAGCGGTTCTCCATAGCCTACCTGGGCAACGAGAGCATAGTGATACCAAGCCTCGCAGGGTCCGGTCCATTCGAGGTCAGGCTTGGAAACTCCGTTCTGGATACCAACAACAGCGACCGCGACGACGACATGTCCACCGGTATCACCGAATCCGACATTACGGTCGTAACCGGAGCGAATGGAGCTCAAGCAGGTATTCGCGTTTCGAATTTCGATCCCTACACCAACATCGCCAGGTTCGAAGTTCTCCAAGGCGCGTCCGTTGGCCCAGGCGATGTGTTCACAGTTCAGTACTTGAACAAAGAGGACCTCACAATACCGGCGACCAGCGAAGTAACCCAGCAAAGGCTTTACTTGGAAGCAATCGAGGGGATTCTTCCCAACGTCAACAAGATAATAGTCTCCCCCGACGCGGAATCCGTATTGCTCTTGGGAGGAGGCACGGGTGAGATAACTCCGGTGCCGCTGGGTCCCAGGCCTTCTCCCTAGATTCAGCTACACAGACTCAGGAGTCCTGAAATGAGAAACTTGGCCATTCTTGGCGTAGTGGTGGTGGTTGCCCTACTCGTTCTTTCGCAGTCTCTGTTCGTTGTAGACGTCACCGAACAGGTGCTGGTCACCCGGTTCGGTGACCCCAAGACGGTGGCAAAGACACCCGGCTTGTACATCAAGGCGCCCTTCGCCGACACTGCCCTCAGATTTGACAAGAGGGTACTGCGAATTGACGCCCAGCCCGTGTCCATGCCCGACATCGACAAACAGAACCTGACCATCGACTCTTACGCCCGGTACGTGATAGTGGACCCGCTCAAGTTCTTCAAGACCCTCCAGAATGAGAACACGGCGGCCACGAGAATTGGCGACGTGGTGACGTCCAGCCTGCGCGACGAAATCGCGGTGAGGCAGAGGACCGAGATCATCGGCGCCAAGCCACTGCTGGACCCGATAAACGGGGAGCAGTTGACCGACGAGGAAGGGCTGCCGCGCATTGAGTCCACCGAGTCCAGGACCGAGTTGCTGGACATAGTCTTCGACGCCGTGCAAAAGAGAGTAGAGGAAGGCGAATTCGGGATCCAGATAATCGATGTCCGGCTGAAACGGGCCGACTTCTCGGACCGGGTCCAAGAGACCATATTCAATCGGATGCGCGCCGAGCGTAACAAAATCGCCACCCGACTACGCTCCGAAGGCGACGAGCAGGACCTCAGAATTCGCGCCGAGGCCAACAAGAACCGGGAAATCATCCTGGCCGAGGCCGAGCAGGAGAGCAACGAAATCCGGGGGCGTGGCGAAGCCGAGGCCATCAGCATCCTTGCCGATGCCCTGAACCGGGACCCGGAGTTCTTCGCTTTCCGCCGCACCCTGGAGGCCTACCCCAAGTTCATGAACCCCCAGACCACTGTCGTCCTGTCCTCGGAGGCCGATATCTTCAAGTACCTGCAGGAGCCTCCGGGACAGATCGGTCTGACCAATGAATAGCCGGACTAACGCCCGCTGATTCGCCGGCCCTCATCCAGTCCTGGGTTCGATTTCACCGGGGAGGTGATGATGATGCGAAAGCCCTGCTCCAGTCGCATCGGCACCTCCTCGGCCGTGGCCCCCGTGGCGCAGGGCACCCCTGCGTCCTGGCAGGTCTTGAGAATACGCAGCAGGTTCTCCTGTACCTCGGGGTGGTTGGAATTTCCCCGGTGGCCCATTGATACCGACATGTCGCCGGGGCCCGCCCAAATGGCGCCTATCCCCTTTACCTCTCTCAGAATGTCCGGCAGGTTCTTTACGCCCTCCGGTTCCTCCACAATGCCCATCAGTATCATGTTTCCGTCGGGGTCCAGCGGCCACAGGTCCGCCGCGTCGTAATATTCCTGGGCGTTCAAACCCCAATAACGTGGGGCGATGCGCTGCCACCATCCCCGCTCCCCTTGCGGCTCGAAGTCTGCCGCACCCGGCACCTGGGGGTACCGCGCCGCCACCACCGCCGCTTTCGCCTCCTCCACCGTGTTCAAGTGGGGCAGCACCAGCCCGTACACCCCGGTATCCAGCGTCTGCTTTATCACCCACTGGTTTTGCTCCCTGGAGTTGGGCGGTATGCGCACGAAGGGAGTCGGGCTGGCCTGAAGACTGCCGCCCTCCGTTATACGCTTGCGGTTCAGCAGAAACTGAAGCGACGTCCGCAGGTTGTTGAAGCTCAACCCTTCGTGCTCCATCTCCACGATCACCATGTCGTATTCGGAGTCCGCGATGAACGTTATGTCGTCCAGGTTGCCGTTCCACACCAGCCCGGAGCAGAACACCGGAAGGCCCTGCTCCAGCAAGTCTACAACCCTGCTGTAACGAACTTTGTCTGCCATGACATTCCTCCATCTTGCAATTTTCGCTTGGCCCCGGATTATCCGGCCCATGCCGCGCTGTTGTCCACCTGGCGGAACTCGCAACTCATTTGACGAGTAGGGCAAAATCCAATAAATTGGATTTGTCTCCCATGCACATGGAAATATACTGCGCGCGCAAGCGCTCGGCTGTCGCTGGCGGACGCGGTGATACGGACGGGACCAACCAGGAGCGCCAATGAGGATCCACGAATACCAAGCCAAGGAAATCTTCGCCCGCTACGGCATTGCCGTCCCTCAAAGCCGCTTGGCAGCCAGCGGCGAGGAAGCCCGCAAAGCCACGGCGGACCTCGGCGGGCTCGCCGTGTTGAAAGCGCAGGTCCACGCTGGCGGCCGGGGCCACGGCGGTGGCATCAAAGTGGTCGACTCGCCTGATGAGGCCCGGCAAGTCGCCGATGCAATCCTCGCCAAACGTCTTGTTACCCCCCAGACCGGCCCCGACGGGGCGCCCGTGCACCATGTCCTTGTTGAGGAACTGGCCGATATAGCGCGAGAGTTATATCTCGCCATCACCATCGACCGGGTTGCTCGAAGTCCCGTCATCCTCGCCAGTCCGGCCGGCGGCATGGACATCGAAGAGGTGGCTGCCACGAGGCCCCAGGACATCCATAACGAAGTCATTGACCCCGTAATGGGCTTCATGCCCTTTCAGGCCCGCCGCTTGGCCGCCAAGCTGGGCTTGGAAGGCCCCCAAGCCCAAGCCTGTGCGGGCGTCATGAGCAACCTGTCCCGAATATTCGCCGACAACGATTGTTCGCTGGTGGAGATCAACCCCTTGATCGTCACCGGCGGCGGTGACTTGGTGGCGTTGGACGCCAAGATCAACCTGGACGACGACTCGCTGTTCCGGCACCGTGACCTGCTGGAACTGCAAGACAGGAGCCAGGAGGATGAATTGGAGTCCCGCGCCGCCGATATGGACATTGCTTACGTCAACCTGGACGGCGAAGTGGGCTGCTTGGTCAACGGGGCCGGCTTGGCGATGGCGACCCTCGACGTGACCAACGCCGCCGGTGCGACTCCGGCCAACTTCCTGGACGTGGGCGGAGGAGCAACCGACGAGAAGGTGGCCAACGCGGTCTCGATAATACTGTCCGACCCCAAGGTTACGCGGGTACTGGTCAACATTTTCGGCGGCATACTCCGCTGCGACGTCGCGGCCAGGGGCGTCGTTCTAGCGTACCGGCAAATGGGTTCCAACCTTCCATTGGTGGTGCGGCTGCTGGGCACCAACGCTGAAGAGGGCCGCAGCATCCTGCAGGAATCGGGGCTTCAGGTCACTTTCGCCAACACTCTGTCAGAGGCGGCTGATGCCATCCGGCAGTCCCGCTGAACTTCAGACCCGGAACCCTTCCCTTCTTATCCAAGGACGAAAGCCAGGGTCGGGATAAAACTTTCCGGGGCAACTACTTTCCAAGGAACGGACTCGAATGAGCATCCTGGTGAACGAAAAATCTCGAATAGTGGTGCAGGGCATCACCGGACGAGAAGGAAGCTTCCACGCTTCCGCCTGCAGGGTCTACGGCGCCAATGTAGTCGCCGGGGTCACTCCCGGCCGCGGCGGGCAGCGCTTCGAGGATGAAGTCCCAATCTTCGATTCAATGGAAGAAGCGGTACAGGCCACCGGCGCCAACGTGTCCCTTATTTTTGTGCCGCCGCCCTTCGCTGCCGACGCCATCGCGGAAGCGGCCGACGCCGGGGTGCCGTTGATCGTTTGCATAACCGAAGGTCTGCCGGTGCAGGACACGGTGCGGATAAGCCGGTATCTGGAAAACAAACCGGTGCGGCTCATCGGCCCCAATTGTCCCGGCCTAATCACGCCGGGGGCACGTTGCAAGGTCGGCATCATGCCCGGCGCTATCCACATGCACGGCAGGACGGGCGTGGTATCCCGCAGCGGCACCCTGACCTACGAGGCCGTGGGGCAATTGACCGAGCTTGGCATAGGCCAGTCAAGTTGTGTGGGCATTGGCGGAGACCCCATTATCGGCACCAGTTTCGTTGACGTGCTGCGGCTGTTCAACGGCGACGCGGATACGGACATGGTGGTGATGATCGGGGAGATCGGCGGCACTATGGAGCAGGAAGCCGCCGCCTACATCAAGGAGTCCTTTACCAAGCCCATTTGCACCCTGATAGTGGGCGCCACTGCCCCTCCGGGCAAACGGATGGGCCACGCCGGGGCAATCATCACCGGCGACAGCGCCCGGGCCGAGGCCAAGGTGGCAGCCCTCAAGGACGCCGGCGCCGTAATCATACCCACCCCGGCCGACATCGGCGTTACCGCCCAGAAATTGTTGCAAAGCATCAGCACATGAAATACGAAACAGTCATCGGCTTGGAAGTCCACGTACAGCTTGCTACTCAAAGCAAGATGTTCTGTTCATGCCGCGCCGACTATCAGTCGGCAGGGGTGAACACCAGGGTTTGCGCGGTCTGCCTCGGGCTGCCGGGCGCTTTGCCCGTGATTAACCGCAAGGCCGTGGAGTACACCATCATGACCGGCTTGGCCTTGAACTGCCGGATACCGGAGTACTCCAAATTCGACCGCAAGAACTACCCGTACCCGGACCTGATGAAAGGCTACCAGATTTCCCAGTACGACCTGCCCTTGGCGGTGGACGGGCGCTTGGAAATCGAGGTCGAGGGACAGGTTCGCCGTATCGGGGTGGAGCGGGTCCACTTGGAAGAGGACGTAGCCAAGTTGCAGCACTTGCCATTAGAGGCCGGTGAGTCCTACAGCTTGGTGGACGTGAACCGTTCCGGCGTGCCCTTGATGGAAATCGTCAGCCGTCCCGACCTGTCTTCGCCGGAAGAGGCCCGCGCCTATTTGACCACTCTCCACGCCATACTGGTGTACTTGGGGGTTTCCACCGGCAACATGCAGGATGGCAGCTTTCGATGCGACGCCAACATCAGCATCCGCCCCGAAGGCAGCGCCGAATACGGCAAGCGAACAGAAATCAAAAACGTGAACAGCTTTCATAACGTTTTCATGGCCCTGCAATACGAGGTTGACCGGCAGAGGAAGGTGGTGGACGGCGGCGGCGAGGTGGTCCAAGAGACCCGCGGCTGGGTCGATGACCGGAATGTCACGGTGTCACAACGCAGCAAGGAATACGCCCACGATTACCGCTACTTCCCTGAGCCGGACCTGCCTCCGTTGATACTGGACCCGGCATGGGTGTCCACACTCCAGGAACGCCTCCCGGAGTTGCCTGTCGCTCGCCGGGTGCGGTTCTCCGAACAGTACGGACTCTCGGACTACGACGCCAGCCAGTTGACGGCATCCAAGTCGGTGGCGGACTACTTTGAATCGGCAGTCGAACAAATGCAACCTGCCGTTGACCAGATGCAAGACCTGACCAAGAATGCCTGCAACTGGATCATGGGAGACTTGAGCCGGCTGTTGAACCTGGAAAACCAGCCCATAGACGCTTGCCGGGTTACTCCCGGCCACTTGGCCGAGTTGGTCGCATTGGTGCAGTCCGGTGATATAAGCTCCACCATCGCCAAAACCGTACTGGAGGAAAGCTTCTATAGCGGCGACTCTCCGGTTAAAATTGTTAACGACAAGGGCTACGCCCAGATCAACGACTCGTCAACGGTGGAAAAGGCCTTGGCAGAGGCGTTGGAAGCGAACCCGAAGGCGGTCGACGACTACATCCAAGGCAAGGAGACGGCGGCCCGTTTCCTGGTGGGACAAGTAATGAAAATTACCCGCGGCAGCGCCAACCCCGAATTGGTCAACCAGCTTGTCAACCGCGAGTTGGCAGCGAAACGAGAAGCAGCCTCTCAGCACCCGACTCTATAGACGATTTACCTTGGGATTCCCCAACACAAGCAGCGGTAGGGTGGTATAAAGTGGACTTTGGGATATATCTGAACATCGCTCAAATCCTGGTCTCCATCATCATCGTTCTGATCATTCTGCTCCAGGTAAAAGAGGGCGGGGCGGGGCTTTTCGGCTCTCCCGGCACCACCGTCCGGACAAGAAGAGGCCTGGATAAGACCCTTTTCCAGTTCACCATCGTTCTATCCGTGGTCTTTCTGGGTCTGTCTATATTGAGCGCCCGCGTGGGGTAATGCCGTTCGGACGTTCATGGGCAGTTAACGGACCCTTCGAGAATCGCCCGCGGCGCCGCTCATGGAATTTCCTCCAATAGTACTCACCACCGACTTCGGTCTCGCCGACCCGTATGTTGGAGTGATGAAGGGGGTAATCCTCGGAATCAACCCTCATGCCGCGGTCGTAGACCTGACCCACCAGGTCCAACCCCAGAACGTCCGGCAAGCCGCCTTCCTGTTGGGCACAAGCCACCGGTTCTTCCCTCAAGGCGCCGTCCACGCGGCGGTTGTAGACCCTGGGGTCGGCACCGATCGCAGGCCTGTGCTCCTGGTGACGCCCGACTCCAAATTCATAGCCCCGGATAACGGCCTTCTCAGCGAAGTGCTAACGATTTTCTTTGACGAGCCCCCAAGCCAGCCCGGACGGGTATTGGTGCCCGATGGCCTGGAGGCTTACCACCTGACCAACGACGAATATTGGTTGCATCCCCTGAGCAACACCTTCCACGGGCGGGACGTGTTCGCCCCCGTAGCGGCCCACCTGTCGCTGGGCGTGCCGCCTCATGACTTCGGGCCGCGGGTCCACGAATTGGAGTGGAGTCCCATTCCCCGACCGGTAACGCACGCCAACAGTGTGGAAGGGGAAGTAGTCTACGCGGACCGCTTCGGCAACCTGGTAACCAACATCCCGGTCGAGAACATCGCCGGCTGGGCCAACGTAGTAACTGAGATAAACGGCGTCCGGATACACGGCCTGAGTCGGACGTTCCATTCGCCTGAACCCGCGGCGGGCGAAACGGCCCGGCTCATCGGCGGCAGCCTCGGCTACCTGGAAATTGCCGTACCTGATGGGAACGCCGCTACGGCTTTGGGTATCAACGCCGGCGAACCGGTCCGAATCAACCGTTCTGCCTCAAATTAGGCGTTTCACTGCCCCGGGACCACGCCTCTAATATCGGTATTGACATACAATTGCTCCATGCTACTATGGGGGAAATTCACGGCCAGCCCGCTGTTGGGCACGCTTGGGGAGGGACCATGGAACTCGACCGCCAGACTCTGCTGAAGCTCTACACAACCATGGCCACCATTAGAAACTTCGAGGAGCGGGGCATCCCCGAGACGGGGCAGCGCCGCATGTCCGGGTCCGTCCACTCATCAGCGGGCCAGGAAGCGGTGCCCACAGGCGTATGCGCCCACCTGAGCGAAGACGACTACATCGGCAGCACCCACCGCGGTCACGGCCATTGCATAGCCAAGGGCGTTGACCCCAAGCTGATGATGGCCGAGTTGTTCGGCAGGACCACCGGCCCCAACAAGGGCAAGGGCGGCTCGATGCACATCGCCGACATGAGCAAAGGAATGTTGGGCACCAACGGCGTCGTCGCCGCCAGCGTTCCCTTGGCGGTGGGAGCGGCCCTGACATCCAAGCTCAAGAACCTGGGGCGGGTAGCGGTCGCCTTTTTCGGCGACGGCGGCGCCAACCAAGGTATTCTCCACGAATCGATGAACTTGGCGTCGGTGTGGAAGCTGCCGGTCATATTCTGCTGTGAAAACAACGGCTACGCCGAGTCCACGCCCGTCGAGTACGCTCTGTCGGTGGCCAACGTGTCCGACCGCGCCGCCGGGTACAACATGCCCGGTTTCAACGTAGACGGCATGGACGTATTCGCCGTGTATGACGCCGCCGGACAAGCCGTCGCGCGGGCGAGGGCCGGAGAAGGCCCGTCCCTGCTGGAGTGCCGCACCTACCGGTACTACGGCCATACGGTTTTCGATAACCCCCTGTCGTACCGGACCCGTGAAGAAGAAGAGCACTGGCGCAACCGGGACCCGTTGATACAGTTCCGCAACACGGTCCTTCCCTTGGGCGAAATCACCGCCGAAGAGCTGGACCAGATAGACAAAGAAGCCGCCGACCTTATGGAAGAAGCCATCCAGTTCGCCGACAACAGCAACTGGCCGGAGCCGGCGGAGGTCTACGAGGACGTTTACGTCGACTATTCGATCGACCTCTTGAGGCGCGGCACCAACATGGAAGTGTAACCTCCACCCAAGTCAAGCCCGCGTCGCCGACTCGTTGGTATACGAGCGCAACGACAGTTAGGAGACGATGATGACCAGCACCGCAACCAGAGAAATCCAATACAGGGAAGCCATTAACGAGGCCATACGCCAAGAGATGGCGCGGGACGAGACCGTCATCATCATGGGTGAGGAGATCGCCGGCGGCGCGGGCAGAGAGCACCTCGGTATAGTGGACGCTTGGGGCGGCCCGTTCCGCACCACGGTAGGCCTGATTCAGGAGTTCGGTAACCAGAGGGTGCTGGACACCCCATTGTCCGAGGGGGCGTTCGTGGGCGCGGCCATCGGCGCCTCATCAACCGGGATGCGCGCCATAGCCGAGCTGATGTTCGTCGATTTCGTCGGCGTCTGCATGGACCAGTTGTTGAACAACGCCGCCAAGATGCGCTACATGTTCGGAGGGCAGGTCAAGGTGCCCTTCACCCTGCTGACCCGCATCGGCGCGGGGTTCGGCAGCGCCGCCCAGCACTCGGAGTCCTACTACTCCATGTTCAGCCACATCCCCGGCCTGAAGGGGGTAGCGCCTTCCGACCCCTACACCGCCAAGGGCCTGTTGACGGCGGCGATACGCGACGACGACCCGGTGGTCTACTTCGAGCACAAGGGCCTCTACGGGACTACGGGCCACGTGCCCGAAGAGTCCTACGAACTGCCCATCGGCAAAGCCCGGACGGTGCGGGAGGGATCGGACATCACCTTGGTGGGCATTTCCAAGATGACCTGGGTCTGCACCGAGGCCGCGCAGGAACTGGCCAAGTCAGGAATCAACGCCGAGGTGGTGGACCTTCTCAGCATATCGCCGATCGACTACGACCACGTTATCGACTCGGTCCGCCGCACCCACCGCTTGGTCGTCGTAGACGAAGACACCCCTATATGCAGCCTTGCCTCGGAAATCTGCTCCAGGGTCGCAGAGGAAGCCTTCGACTATCTTGACGCCCCGCCTTCCCGTGTAACCGCGCCGCACACGCCCGTCCCCTACAGCCGCCCGTTGGAAAACACCTACATCCCCAACGAGGCCCGGGTCATCAAAACGGTGCAGGACCTGTTCGCCAGGGGTTAGTGGAACAGCATCCCCCCGTTTACGTTGTAGGCCTGCCCTGTAACGAAGGAAGCGTCGTCGGAGGCTAAGAACGCCACCATGTTGGCTATATCCTCGGCCTCGGCGATTCGGCCCAAGGGTGACCGCTGGGCTGTAGACTCCACTATCTGGCGGCGAAACTCCTCTTGGGACATTCCCCGCTCCTGAGCTTGGTCCCTTTCCCAGTAGCTCATGCGGTCTGTATTTATCGGGCCGGGACAGACGGCGTTGACTGTAATGCCGTACTGGGCCAGGTCGAGAGCCGACGCTTGGGTCAGCCCCAGGACAGCGAACTTGGACGCTGAATAAGCGGCGCCCATGGCGCTGGCCTGTTTTCCGGCGTTGGACGCGATGTTGATGATTCGTCCTCCCGTGCCCTGCTTCACCATCTGCCGCCCCACCAGCTTGGTGGCCAGGAATACCGCGGTGGTGTTGATGGACAGAAAATGGTCCCACACTTCCTTGTCCAGGTCCGTCACCGGCACCCGGTCCCGCCCGATGATGGCGCGCGCGTTGTTGACCAGCACGTCAATGTGACCGTAGTGGGCGACCACCTGCTCGACCATCTCCTCTATTTGTTCGCTGTTCCCCAAGTCGCAAAACACTGTGAAACTGCGCCTTCCCAGTTCACCGACTTCCTCCGCCACGCTGTCCAAGCCGCGCCACCTGGCCTGGACTTCCTGCGGAGGCAAGTCCGACGTCTCCCGTTGAACGTCGGTCAGGGCCAGGTCAACCCCCTGCCGCGCCAGCTTCAGGGCGGTGGCCCGCCCCACGCCCCTCATTCCTCCGGCCCCCGTGATCAGGGCAACCTTGCCTTCCATTCCCGGCATACAGAGCCTCCTCGCTAACGTTCATTACTCCGTTGGATTCAAACAGGACAGTCCCTCGGCTCGCGCCGCCTGCAACAGTTGCCTGTCGGCGCATAGAAACACCGGACTCGGTGGCGCTTCCTCTTGTAAAAACATACACCCGCCCAGTTGCAGCGAGTCACTGCCGGTCAATGGATGACGGTTTGCAATAGAGACCGCCAAGTCCACCACGTAGTTGCTAATCTCCAGCCTTTCGAACCTTGTCGCCATATGCCTCCCAAATCTGATGAAAGCACTCTCTGCCAGCCGGGAGTCAATTTCTCCCATACGGACGCGCCTGCGAATTGCTGAACGTAACTCTATCCGTGAAAATGACAAGACAAAGAATTCATGGCGTTCTTGCGACACGAGCAGGCCGCGAACCAAGTCGGTGCCTGTCTCCGCGATATATAACTTCGCCAAGGCGCTTGTGTCGAGATAAAAGAGTGTCACTCCCCGCGCCTTTGGCGTATTATAGTTTCAGATATTTGCTCTCCCCGGATGGCTATCGGCTCGAAGTCATCGTCCCCCCAGGATGGGTCCCATAATGCCTTCTCAACCCCTGGATGGCTTTTGTTCAGCCGGATTACAGTGACTTCAGATGCCGGTGACAGCGGATTGGGTGCATTCTTGGCAAGTATGATGCCCTCTTTGACCGCCTTGCGTAACGTCCCCTCTCTTTCCTCGGACAAGCCCGGTGAATCATGTCCGTCGCCGACCACATACCACTCCCGGAACCAGTCCAAGTAAACCCCGCCGGACCCTTTTTCACGTCCGGCGCCATCGAGTGCCTTTATGAGTTCAGCCATAGCGGGCGTTACAATCGTTTCGTCTTGCGGCAAGTCCCATTGCACTTCTTCAATACTGGCCATTTGATCAATCCTCCACTCCCAAATGTTAATACCGGCGTCAAGCATACCAACACCCGAACATTCCTCACGCAACCCGAAATACTGTATCATCTTCCTTGGCCCCTGCTGGCCCAAACATCCAAAAATAGGAGTAACGCCATGCCCACGTCACTCATCCGCGGCAAGTACATTATCTGCCGGGCAGGCTCCGATGCGGAATCGAGCACGGTCATCGCCAACGGCGCGGTATTCCAACGGGACGGCGTAATCGAGCAGGTGGGAGCTTACGAGGAGCTGAAGGCTTCCTGTAACGCGGATGAGGAGATAGGCGGACCCAACTACGTCGTTTTTCCCGGGCTGGTCAATTCCCATCACCACGGGCGCGGCGTTACCAGCCTGCAAATGGGCTACTGCGACAACTCGCTGGAGACCTGGATTCTCAACGGCTGGACCCGCCGCCCTCACGACCACTACCTGATGACCCTGTACACGGCCATGCAAATGATCGAGTCCGGCACCACCACTGTCATGTACAACCACGGGCAGACCCCGGCCCAGGGTCTGGAAGACGACCTCAACGAAGTGCTCCGCGCATTTAACGATGTGGGGATGCGGACGGCTTTCTCGGTCTACTACCGGGGCCAGAATCGCGTCGTTTACTCCGACGACCAGCAGTTCCTTGCCGGTCTCCCGGCGGACTTGGCGGCCAGCCTGCGGAGCTTCCTTGCCGCCAACGACTTGTCCGTTGACGACTACTTCTCCATCTTTGAAAGCCTGCACCGCCAGTATGGCAGCGACCCCGACAGCCGGGTGAATATCCTGTTGAGTCCCAGCAACGTTCAGTGGGCATCGGACGATTTTCTCCAGCGCACCAAGGAACTCGCGCAGAGGCGCCAGGTCGGCATCCACATGCACTTGGTGGAAAGCTCCTACCAGAAGGAATTCGGCGTCAGGACTTGGGGCAAGACCCCGGTGGCCCACTTGCAGGACCTGGGCTTCCTGGGCCCCGAACTGTCGTGCGCCCATGCCGTGTGGCTGACGGAACAGGACATAGACCTTCTGGCCGGACACGGCGCAACGGTCTGCCACAACGCCAGTTCCAACCTGCGGTTGAAGAACGGCATCGCGCCGGTCAACGCGATGGCCTCCCGGGGGTTGAACGTCGCCATGGGCACCGACAGCACCGCCCTCAACGACGATGACGACATGATTCAAGAGATGCGTCTGGTTTCCAGGTTGCACCGGGAGCCGGCCATTTTTTCACCGTCGGTCAGTTCCCACCAAGTCCTCGCCATGGCAACCATCAACGCCGCAGCCCCGACTTTCTTCCACGACCGGATCGGCGCCTTGGAAGTGGGCAGAAGGGCCGACATGGTGCTTCTGGAAATGTCGGCCATAGAGGAACCTTACATGGACCCGGACGTGGACATCATCGACGCCCTCCTGTACCGGGGCAAGTCCAGGCACATCGATACCGTGCTCATAGACGGCAGAGTGGTGCTGAAAGACGGCGAGTTCCCCGGGCTGAGCAAGGCCGACGTGGTCAAAGAGTTGCGGGAGCAACTTGCCCGGCCCATCGAACCTTCCGTCCTGGAAATGCGCAACATGGTGCAGCAGCTATCGCCATACGTCGAGAGGTTCTACAGTTCCTGGGGTGACGGGGAAGGGCAACCCCACTACCGTTACAACAGCCGGGTTTAGCTTCCTAAAAGGGAGGCGGACGACTTTATTAATTCGCTGCGGGTTGAAGATAGGCGGATGGCCGATGGCCCAAGGCTTAGAGCCTGCCCTCGGTCGAGCCGGGGGCAGGGAATATCTCCTCCACCCGAAAACTGAACCCTTCCAGGGTGGGAGAGGTCACGGTATCGCCTTCTTTGTAGACGCCCACCTCCACGAAATCCCCGTCGCTCAACAGCAGCACCCTTACGGTCCGAGTATCGGGATCAATCGGCCAATACTCTCTTACGCCGTGCCTGGCGTACAACTCCCGCTTGGCCGTCAAGTCGCGTTGGGCCGTGGACGGGGAATGTATTTCCACCACCAAGTCCGGCGCGCCTTGGATGTTGAGCCGGCCGATAATGTTCATCCGTTCCTTGGAGATGAACAGCAGGTCCGGCTCTACAACGTCGCTGTCAGACAGCACAACATCCATTGGTGCGTCGAAGACCTCTCCCAAGTCTCTGTCTTCCACAAACGGGGCCATGCGCAAAAGCAGCCGCCTCGAAGTTCTCTGGTGGGTGATATTGGGCGATGGCATCCTGAACAACTCCCCGTCAATCAACTCCCATCGCTCGTCGTCAGGTGTCTTGGCGTAGTCCTCATAGGTTAGCTTGGCCTTTGGCTTGGGGCTGACCATATCGCCCTCCGGCAGCGCAACATTTTTCAATACCGATTATCCCACAAGGCCGACCCTACTAACGGCAAGGCCTTATTACCGTTGCCGGACTCGGCCGCATTACTGAGGCTCAGGTGGGAAATATCTCCTCCACCCTGAAACTGAATCCTTCCAAGGTGGGGGAAGTCACAGTGTCGCCTTCCCGGTATACATCCACCTCCACAAATTCGCCGTCTCTCAGCAAAAGAACCGTCACGGTTCGAGTATCAGGGTCAATCGGCCAATACTCTCTTACGCCGTGCCTGGCGTACAACTCCCGCTTGGCCGTCAAGTCGCGTTGGGCGGTGGACGGGGAATGGATTTCCACTACCAAGTCCAGCGCGCCCTGGATGTTGAGCCGGGTAATGATGTCCATCCGCTCCCTGGAGATGAACAGCAAGTCCGGCTCTACGGTGTCCGTGTCCGACAGCACAACGTCCATTGGCGCAGCGCAGACTATCCCCAGGTCTCTTTCTTCCACAAATAGGTCCATGCGCGATGCCAATCGCATCGAAGTTATCTGGTGGGCGAAATTGGGCGATGGCATCCTGAACAACTCCCCGTCAATCAACTCCCATCGCTCGTCGTCGGGTGTCTTGGCGTAGTCTTCGTAGGTTAGCTTGGCCTTTGGCTTGGGGCTGACCATCTTTGCCCTCCGGTGGCGCAACACTTGTCGATACCGATTATCCCACACGCTCAACCCTATAGTTAACCTGGAGCGCACGTATTGTTGTTGGATTGGACCTGCATATGCCCTGAGGCCAGCGCAAGGGGCGCTTTTCCAAGCGCTTTACAGTACGTTTTTGCCGAATATCCCGTCATAGTATGGTAGTATTAGGCAGGCACGCAGGCTTCCATAAGCGGGAGTAATTATGACTACAGTAGGCTCAGGAAAATACACTTACACCCTCATTCAAGACTGGGCCAAGATTCCTCCGGGACAGACCTTCGGCTCGGTCAGCGCCGTAGCTACCGACTCGCAGGACCGGGTCTACGCCTTCCAGCGGGCCGAGCCTCCGGTGGTAATTTTCGACCGGGACGGGAATTTCCTGAGGTCATGGGGTAACGGGGCGTTCGTCAACCCCCACGGCATCTACATCGAAGACGACATCATCTATTTGACCGACCGGGAAGGGTCGGTCGCCATGAAATACACCCTGGACGGCAAGCCGTTGCAGATTATCGGTGAGCACGGCGTCTACTCGGATACGGGTTGCGAGGTGTCAGGGGAAGTAGCTCCCCGGTCAGCCGGGCCGTTCAACTACCTTACCGAGTTGGTCCCCGCCGCCAACGGAGACCTCTACGTGTCCGACGGCTACCGCAACGCCCGGGTGCACCGTTTTTCCAGCGCGGGGCAATTGATTTCTTCCTGGGGCGAGCCGGGCAAGGAAGGCCCAAACCAGATGCACCTGCCCCACAGCCTGATAGTCGGGCGGGACGGCAGGATATACGTCTGCGACCGCGAGAACAGCCGCATCCAGATATTCTCCGCCGAGGGCGAATACATCGAGATGTGGACCGACATGCATCGCCCCTTGGACATTTCCCAGGACTCGGAGGGAGTCTTCTACATCACCGAACGGGCGGAAGACGGGTCACCCCCGCAGGTCAGCGTCCTCGGGCCGGATGGGCAAGTGCTCGCCAGGTTTCCTTCCCGGTCAGGGCATGGGTCATGGGTAGACGCCCACGGCGACATCTACTTGGCGCTGACCGCCGAGAGAAGCATCGACAAGTACGTGCGCCAAGGTTAAGGCTCTGGGCTTCCACATCACACCGGCAGGAAGTGTAAATGGTTAGCAACCCCCGGTCATCCGCCGACGACCCCCAGGAATTCCGCACCCTGTCGGGCCTCGACATCAAGGGCGTATACCGCCCCGCCGACGCGGGCTTGGACTACTCGCAGGATCTGGGTGACCCAGGCGCCTACCCTTTTACCCGCGGGCCCTATCCCACCATGTACCGGGGGCGGTTGTGGACCCGCCGCCAGATCGCCGGATTCGGCACCGCCAAGGCCACCAACCAACGCTACCGCTTTCTGCTGGAACGGGGGCAGACCGGCATAAGCACCGACTTCGACCACCCGACTCTCACCGGGTACGACTCCGACCACGAGTTGGCGGAGGGCGAGGTTGGCCGGCTCGGAGTGGCCATAGACACGCTGGCGGACATGGAGGAACTGTTCGAAGGCATACCCCAGGACCGGGTCAGCGTCTCCCTTACCATCAACCATCCCGCCATCGTCATGTTGAGCATGTTCCTGGCCGTGGCCCAAGGCCGGGGCATACCTTGGTCCGCGCTGCGGGGCACGGTTCAGAACGATTCGCTGAAGGAGTTCCACGGCCAGAAAACCTTTGCGCTCCCCCCAGGCCCATCCCTGAAACTTACGACCGACATCGTGGAGTTCTGCACCAAGCACGTCCCAAACTGGTATACAGTGTCAATCTCCGGCTACCATACCCGCGAGTCGGGGGCCGACGCCGTCCAGGAGCTGGCCTTCACCTTAGCGCAGGGGATGGCTTACGTGGAGTCGGCGATGGAGCGGGGGTTGCCCGTCGACAGTTTTGCGCCCCGGCTGTCGTTCTTCTTCGGCTGCCACAACGACTTCTTTGAAGAGATAGCCAAGTTCCGCGCCGCCCGCCGCATGTGGGCGCGAATCATGCGCGACCGTTACCACGCCCAGCGGCCTGAGTCGATGCGGCTCCGCTTTCACACGCAAACGTTGGGGTCCACCCTGATGCGCCAGGACCCCCAGAACAACATCGTTCGCGGCGCTTTGCAGGCGTTGGCAGCGATTATGGGCGGCACCCAGTCGCTTCACGTCAGCGGCTACGACGAAGCCTACGACATCCCGTCCGAAGAAGCCATGCGCATGTCTTTGGCAACCCAGTTGATTCTGGCCCACGAGTCCGGCGTTACCAACACTGTCGATCCCCTCGGCGGCTCCATGTTCGTTGAGTCGTTGACCAACACGATGGAAGAAAAAGCCAACGAGTACATCGCCAGGATAGACGATATGGGTAACGGCTCCTTACGCCAAGGAATGCTTGAGGCCATCGGGAACGGCTACATCGAGCAGGAAATCGCCCGCGCCTCGTATGATTACCTCAAGAAGGTGGAAAGCGGCGACCAAGTGATAGTGGGTGTCAACCAATACCAGCCAACTGACACCCAATTGCCGGAGTTGTTCGAGTTCGACCCTGCTGAAGAGGAACGGCAACTGAACCGGCTAGCCGAAGCTAAACGCTCTCGCAGCAGCGCCCGGGTTGCCGACACGTTGCGCGATCTCAAATCGGCAGCCGTCAAGAACCAAAACCTGATGCCCCACGTCCTGGAGGCGGTAAAAGCCCATGCTACCGAGGGCGAGGTAATGGCCTCGTTGCAGGACGTGTACGGTGAGTACGTAGACCCGGGGGTGTTTTAACGCGGGGATGACCACCCAACCCCAGAATAAAAACATCAAGGTGCTGTTGGCCAAAATGGGCCTGGACGGGCACGACCGCGGCATTAAGGCCATTGCACGGGCCTTTCGTGACTCCGGGATGGAGGTGGTCTACCTGGGTATGCGCGTGACCGCCGACCAGATAGCCCAGGCCACCCTCCAGGAAGACGCCGACGTGGTAGGAATCAGCATCCTTTCCGGCGCTCACATGCGCTTGGTTCCCCGTCTCGCCCAAGCGCTGACGGAAAGGGGCATAATGGATGATGTCCTGCTGCTCGTGGGGGGAACAATCCCGGACCAGGACGTAGAGCCATTGCAACAGATAGGAGTTCACGGCGTGTTCCCGGTGGGCACGTTCACCGCCGATATGGTTAACTTCATCCAAGCCAATGTGAAAAGCGGCAAGTCCTCTCCCGTTCAACATCAACCCGAAGACCCGGAGCGAGTCAACCCGTCAGTCGGCGTTACCCCTGAAACGAGGCAGGGGTAATCGCCAGATGGACCAGTGGCCTCCTCAATACCCTGCCGACTACGTCCCGGATGAAGATTCGGAGTATTGGTCCAAGCCGCTGGAAACCATGCCGCCTCGGGAGCGGGACTCCATCATCCTAGACAAGCTGCGGAGCCAGATCAGCTACGTTTACAATCATTCTGAGTTCTACCGGGAACTGTACCGGGACGTGCCGGTAGACCCGAACAACATCCGCAGCTTCGAGGAGTTGGCCCAGCTTCCGATTTTAACCAAGGAACACATCCGCGCCGAGCAGGAGGCGCACCCTCCCTACGGGCGTTTTCTGTGCGTCGGCCCGGAGGAGGTGTACCGCATCCACGGTACGTCTGGCACCACCGGCCGGCCTACCATCTTCGGGATCAGCCGCGGTGACTGGGAGCGTATCGCCGAGGCCCACGCCCGCATCCTGTGGAGCGTCGGCCTGCGCCCGTCGGACCGTGTCATGGTCGCGGCGGTGTTCAGCCTGTACATCGGCAGTTGGGGCGCTCTGGTGGGGGCCGAACGACTGGGGGCTACCTGCTTTCCCTTCGGCGGAGGCGCGCCCGGTCAGACCGAAAGGGCGGTCGAGTGGGCGTCCATGGTCAAGCCAACAGCACTGTATGCCACGCCCTCCTACGCTCTTTACCTCGCTGAAACAGCCCGACAGATGGGGTACAACCCGCGTGAAGACTTTTCGTTCCGCTTGATGTTCTTCTCCGGAGAGCCCGGCGCAAGTGTACCCGCCACCCGAAAGGAAATAGAGGACACCTTCGGCTGCTATATCGTTGACCAAGGCACCATGGCAGAAATGACTCCTTGGATGAGCAATTCCGGGTGCCGCCACCTTCCCGGAGGAATGCACCTGTGGCTGGACTTGGTCTACACGGAAATGGTGGACCCCGCAACCAAGATGCCGGTCCCACTGGGCGGTGAAGGCGTGCCGGTCTATACCCACTTGGAGCGCACGTCGCAACCCATGATTCGCTACTGGTCGGGAGACATTGCCCGGTGGGACATGATCAACTGCCCATGCGGACGCACTTATCCCACCCTAGTCAGCGGAATCTATGGCCGCACGGACGACATGATAATCGTGCGGGGGCAGAACGTATTTCCATCCCACATAGAAGACGTCCTGCGCAGCATGGACGAGTTCGGCGGCGAGTTCCGCTTGGTATTGGAAAGAGACCGGGGCAGGTTGGACCGGCTCACGGTCCAGACCGAGGTCACCGCAGGCGTCTATTCCAAGGCGGAGTATGACGTGCCCGCCATGACAGCATTGACGGAAAAGATTGCTGGGCAACTGCGGCAGGCGCTGGGGATAAGCGTTGTTGTAGAGCTGAAGCCCGTGGGAGAGTTCGAGCGCACCCAGTTCAAGGCCCGGCGCACCATCGACCTTCGACAGGACGCCGCACCCGCAGAATGACGTTCACCGGATTCTTCATCCTGGGCGCGGGCATCGCCCTCATCGCCGCTTCCATCCTTCCCGGGTTCGCCAGGTACCTCCGGGGAGGCGCGATCAGGTCCCTCAGGGAAAGCCCGAACTACAAGTATTGGGGTTTCATTGCGATAGCCATCGGCCTTTTCGCTTCGGTGGTGGACCACGGCAGCGTCAACGTCGCCCTACCGACAATGGCCGAACACTTTCACACCGATCTGCCCACTATCCAGTGGGTCATCATCGGCTATGCTCTCGTCATCAGCGCCACCCTGCTCCCCATGGGCCGTGTATCCGACATGCTGGGCCGCAAGGAAGTGTACATATTTGGCTCCGTCGTCTATGTAATCTCCGCCGCGCTGGTGGGGTCGTCCCAGCACTTCACCTTTCTTATCCTGTTCCGCATCATGCAGGGGATCGGCGCGGCGATGACCCAGGGAACGGGGATGGCCATCATCATGCAGATCTTCCCCTCCACCGAAAGAGGCCGGGCCGTCGGCCTGGTCATGACCATCGTCGGAACGGGACAGGTGGCTGGCCCGGCCATAGGGGGCGGGTTGGTAAGTTGGTTGGGATGGCGGGCGGTCTTCTTCCTGAACGTTCCCTTGGTATTAATCGGGATAGTCGCAACTGTCATGATCCTGGACTCCGGGCGGGCGCTGCGGGCGGCTCTGGGCGGCGTACAGGGACGCTTCGACTGGACTGGCGCGGTCTTGTCCACCGGGGCATTGGTGACCATGTTGCTGGCGATCATGTACGGTCACCGGGAAGGATGGACATCGGGTTGGATTGTGACGGCGGGAGCGTCTTCCGCGGTCCTTATGACCACCTTCATCTTCTGGGAGCTTCGAGTTGCCTCGCCAATGCTGGATATCAGGTTCTTCCGGGACAGGACTTTTTCCTTCGGCGTGGCCGCCGCTTTCATGATATTCCTGGGAAGTTCGGCGATCCAGTTCCTGACGCCCTTCTACCTTCAGGAGGTGCTGGGCTACAGCGCGGTGGAAGCCGGATTTGCGATCGTGCCCGGAGCCATTTGCATGTCGATGCTTGGACCAATATGCGGACGGCTCTCAGACTCTTTCGGATGGCGAAAGTTCACGGTCGGGGGCCTGCTCTCCTCCGCAACCGGCATGCTGTTGATGTCCACTCTGACCGAGAATTCCTCCATAGTCATAGTAATAATGGCCTTGGTGCTGACCTCCAGCGGGATGGGGATTTTCTACTCGCCGAATACCAGTTCGATACTGAGCGCCGTGGAACCCCGGAACTACGGGACTATCTCCGGATTTCTGAACCTGATCAGGAATTCCGCTAACGTATCCAGCGTTGCGATGGCCACCGCTATCGTTACCGGTACCATGGGTTCGATGGGCTACGAACCGACGCTGGCGGCCGTTTCATGCGGAGGAGGCGCGGCAGTGTGCAGCGCCTTTACCATCGGCACCCGCAACGCCTACCTGGTTATGGCATCGGTGCTCTTGACCGCAGCCAGCATCTCAGCGTTCAAGTTCCAGCCCCGCCAGCAGATGGTCCCGGCGCCCTCCGCCAGCGACTGATTGCCGACAGGCCTTACCCGCCCGACGAGAGCTTTCCCAAGGGCGCGGGGCCGTTGATGGCTTGAATTTCTTCAGGTGTCTTGTCCAGCCGCACCTTGCGCTCCCACTCCCGTCCCAGTTCGTCCTTCACGTGGACGGTCAGCTTACCCAAGCTTTCGGTCTCCACCTCCAGCCTGTCCCCGTTCTGGATGGCGCAGAGGCCCCGGTGGTTGGTGCCGCAGGCGATGATGTCTCCCGGCTTCAGGGTGGTGAGCCAGGTTGCCCATTCCACCACCCTGGGAATGGCGTTGGCCATGTCGCTGGTAACGTAGTCCTGCATCAACTCGCCGTTGATCCAACTCCGCACATTCAGGTCCATCGGCTTGGATACCTCGTCAGCCGTGACAATGGCTGGCCCCATGGGGCCGAAGGTGTCCCACGTCTTGCCCCAGAAGAAGCTCCCCCGGTTCTCCGGTCGGAACCCTCGCGCGGACACGTCGATGAAATTGGTATAGCCGAAGATGTAGTCGTAGGCGTCCTCGGCCTTGACCTTGCTGGCCGTCTTGCCTATCACCAATCCCATCTCGGCTTCACCCTCGAAGATAGTCGCTTGGCAGTCGGGCAGCACCACCGTGTCCCCGTTGCCGATGACGCAACTGGCCGACTTGTGGAAGGCGTCGATGTCGGCGGCCCTTTCCCGCGTGCCGTTCTCCATGTAGTTTACCGCCATCGCCACGATGCGGACGGGTTCCGGCAATGGCGCCCGCAAGCGCGCCCCGCTCACCGGCGTCCCATCCGACGCGGCCGCGGCCTGTTCGATGGCCTGCCGGTGATTGTCGAAGTCAGCGATTACCCTGTTGATCAGGTCCTGCGGCGAGGTATGAATGATGCCGGACACCGCGTCTGTCACGTCCACCACGTTGTCGCCCTTCAGAACACCCAGCTTGAAATCGTCAAAAAAGACCAGTTTCATAGCTCCTCCAAATATCTGTGCTGAATAGGACCCTGCGATTGCTGTATAAAGCGGTTGGCGTCCGGATTGCCCGGTGTGGGTCTACTGGAAGTGAGGCATGACCTCGTTAACGAACAATTCCATAGACCTCATGGTCTGTTCGTGGGTCAGGTTTCCAAAGGCGAATATGGGGCAGAAGTAATTTACGCCCGACTCGGCAATCGTCTCCCGCACCTGTTCCAGCACCGACGGCGCGGACCCGGCGATGATTGCCCCTCTCTCCAGCAACCCGTCAAAGTTTCTCAACGGCTCCAGGTGCTGGTCGCCGGCTCGTTCCCAAAGGTGGTTGATGTTGGAGAACCACACGTCATAAGCCGACCGGGCATCGGCGACAGCGTCCTTGTCGTTGGGGCCTATGTACAGGTGGCGGGCCAGCCCCACCAACGGATGCTTGACGTGGTGGTTCAGCCGTACATCATCCGCTTGGTGTTCCTTCCAAGTCTGCTTGTACAGGTCCACGTGGGGCTTTACCGCGCTCGAAGGAGAGAAGACTGTGCAGGTATTGAAACCGTGGCGGGCGATCCAAGGAATGGTCTCGATGTTGTTGCTGGCGTACCAGAGGGGCGGGTACGGTTTCTGGAACGGGTGCATCAACAACCGCGTGTCTTGATATTGGTAGTACTTGCCCTCATAGCTCAGCGACTCTTGGGTGAACCCTTTGATCAGTATCTCCAAGGCCTCCTCGAACATCGCGCGGCCGTCTTTCTCCAGTGCAAAGCCGTAGCGTTCCGCCTCCATGGGCACTATGCCGCGGCCTATCCCCAAGTCCAGCCTGCCTTGGCTGAGGTGGTCCAACATGCAGATTTCGTGCAGCAACCGGAAAGGGTTGTAGAAGGGCAGCAGATAGACCAACGGGCCCAGCCGGATGTTCCTGGTGCGCTGGCAGGCCGCAGCCAGGAAGAGGCCCGGTGACGGGGCGATGCTGAGAGGGGTGATGTGGTGTTCCGCCAAGTGATAGCTGTAGAACCCCGCCCGGTCGGCGTACTCCAGCATCTTCAGACGCTGTTCGTAGGTCTCGCTGTCAGAATGGTCGTACTGTTCGATCCAGTCGAAAAGTCCGAACCGGACATTCGGTTGGCCCGCTGGGTCCTGGCTCATTCAATCGCCTCCCACGACCGACTCCCGGCGTCAAATGCTAATTGGAGGACTCAAACGCCAGCGTGGCGAACCTCATGAAAACGCCGCCCCTGGGTTCGGCCAAGGGGCCGTTGGCGATCAGACAGGCAATGACATGCCTTTCGCCGGGCGTAGCACTGTTGCTTATTTCTATCCGTTGAGGAGCGTTAAGGCCAGTGATGGTCCCGACGCCGCGTTCAACCTGCCCGTCAATCCAGACTTCGCCGTAGTTGTCCGGGTTGGTCTCGAAGAAGGCCCTGGAGCCTGCCAGTGAAACGCCGTCAACGGCTTCGGGGAACTCCACGGTGATGCGGTACCACGCGAAGGTGAACCCCACCGAGCGGCTGTCACGGATGTTGGGGCATATCTCCCACGAAGAGTCGTCGTAGTCGGCCAAACGGGCCGGACTGGCAAGAAGTTGAGAGACCAGTCCCTCGTTGGGTTCACCGGGAACAAGGCCGTCAGCAACCCGCCACTGCCCCTTGACGATGTCCCTGTGCTCGGCGTTGTTCAGGTCCAGGGCCACTCTTGGCATAAGACTCTCCTGTCCGACTCGTGCGTACTACGAAGGGAAAAATGAAAAGACACCAAGCAGATCGGGCCGCTCATGCAAAGCAACTGCTCAATGAGCGGCCCTGCCTGCCCCAAACTGACGGCGGCACCGGGCCTACCGGATACACCGGATAGGCTGCGACGCCGGAAACAAGGGCTATCTGGCTGCGGCGGCCTGTGGAGTCATATGCTGGTCCCAAGGCCCGGGGAACCTGCCCTTGCCCACGCCTTCCCCGAAGAGGACTTTGTCATTTCTGGGCCACTCGCTGCGCGGCATTTCGTAGGAGACCTCTATGCCGTTGCCGTCGAGGTCGTGGATGTAGATTCCTATGGAGATGCCGTGGTCGGAGACCCTCTCTATCGGGACGTTCTTTTCCTTGAGCCTGTGGTACAGCTCCTTGAGGTCGTCCAGGCTCTCCATCATCCACGCCATGTGGTTCAGACCGACGCGTCCCTTCTCCGGGCCAGCCGCGTCATCGCCCACTTCCACCAGCGCGATTTCGTGGGACTGGTCCAAGTCGGCCGACATGAAGGCCGCGCCCGGCCTGCGGTCATAAAGGTGCAGGCCCAGAACATCGGAATACCACTGTACAGACCTCTCCGTATTCCGCACATACATGTTCACATGCCCGAGATACTTGGGTTTGTAGCTCATATCGCGTCTCCTGCAAGGATATTCGGTCACACGGCCAAAGGTATCACACACACTTGGGCCACGCAAGAAACCGGAAGGCTGACGACCGCGTCGTAGTATCGGAACTCGACGCCGGGGCCTGATTACCCTAGCAACACACCTTGCCGCTTGATTTGGGCGTCGTTACAATCAACGCAAAAGAGCCGCTTATGAAGAAGGATAACGTGAAACTGACAGAAGACCAGGAAGCCCAGCTTCTTGCACTGGAGAATATGCCAGACGACCAAATTGACACCTCCGACATCCCCGAAACCCTTGACTGGACCGGTGGACGGCGGGGAGTATTCTACCAGCCAAGCGTATTATTCGAGCGTCGCGATTGTGCTTTATAATGTTCTCTCCACAACAACGACTCTGGTCCACGGTATACGGAGGGTGGTATGCAGTCTGACCGGCCACCAATGCGTTCGGAACAATTCGGACCTCTACAGGGAGTCCGGATCATCTCCAGCGGCACTATTATTGCCCAGCCATTTGCCGCAGGAATGGCCGCCGAAATGGGAGCGGAGGTCATTCACATCGAGCGTCCCAAGCTGGGCGACATCTGGCGAAACGTTGAATTTGCGGTGCCCACGAAGGACGGCGACGCCATCGCCGCCGGCTGGATGCAGACCCAGCGCAACACCTACGACATTACCCTGGACCTTTCAACCCCTCGTGGCAAGGAGATTTTCCTCCAGTTGGTCTCGCAGGCCGATATATGGATGGAAAGCTCCATCCCCGGTACCTACAAGGAGTGGGGTCTGGACGACGAAACGGTCCACAAGGTCAATCCCAAGCTGGTCATCGCCCACGTATCCGGCTACGGCCAGACAGGCCATCCCGATTATCTGGAGCGGGCCTCTTACGACATGATCGGGCAGGCTTTCGGCGGTCTGATGAACCTGACGGGGTTCCCCGACCCGGAACCACCGGTGCGGGCGGCGCCATGGACGGGCGACTTCATCACCGCCCTCTTTTGCCTTTGGTCGTCGTTGGCCGCCTATGTTTACGCCCAGCGCACCGGCGAGGGCCAATCCATTGATTTGGCCCAGTACGAAGCAGTCCACCATGTTCTGGGAGGCACTATGGTCGCCTACTACGAGCTTGGGTTAGACCGTACAAGGTCCGGCAACGCCGCCGGACTCTTCCAACCCTACGATTGCTTTCCCGCCAAGGACGGCTGGGTGGTGATCGCCACCGTCGGCTCCGTCTTCGACCGGGTCTGCCGGGTTATAGGGTTGGACCCCGACGAGGACGACTGGCGCTCGGCTCATACTGACCTCGACTCCATCAAAGGCATTGAATTCAACGCCATATTGCGGGGCTGGATTGAAGACCGCACCGTAAAAGAAGTGGTGGACGCCATGAACGCCGCCCGTGTAGGTTGCACAGCAATAATGACCCCCAAGGACATGGCGGAGGACCCTCACTACGAGATGCGGGACATGCACATCGAATGGGACGACGTCAACGTTGGACGCAAGGTAAAGGGCGTGGGCATCACCCCCAAGATGTCCCTCACCCCCGGCCAAATATGGCGGGGGTCTGTCCCCATGGGTTACGACAACGACGCGGTGTTGGGAAATCTCCTGGGCCTGGACGCAGCGGAAATTGACAATCTGCGGGAGCAAGGCATCATTTAGTAACCATCAGTGGCTACCTCAAAACCCGGCGCACCGCCGCACCTGTCATTTCCGTTGCCCGGTCGTCAATCCCATTCGCGAACCGTCATTCCCGCTCACCGCCTGTCATTCCCGCGAAGGCGGGAATCCACAACCCTCTGAGCGACAGGGGTTGGCATCGGCCCCTAATGGACGGGGCCCTGCAACGCCTCTTCGCCTTCCAATCGCAGCACCATGTCCCGCAACACGGGAGAGTATTTGCCCGCCGCCAGGGTACGGCGCAACAGGGCTTTCTTGGTGAAGTCCCAAGGGTCGTCTTGCCCTTCCCACGGCAGGTCTATCCGAACGTTGCTCCCGGCGTCTCTAAAGACGTTCATCGGCTGCCCGTCGTCTTCCAGGATGCGGAGTTGGTCCCTCAGCATCCTGCGGTATAGGATGATCCCCTTGTCGGACTCACCCAACCTCTCTTGAGACCTGTCGGCTATGGCCCCTTGAGTGACCCACGCGGTTATGTCCTGGCCGCTGTTGTTGTCCATAAGCCGCCACTCGGCGAGTCCATCCTCGTCCACCGGCAGAGGTACTTGGTAATGGGGGACTCGCTCCTGCTTGGGGGCCTCTTCACCCGGTGGCTGGGGATAGGCCGTGAACCAGATGTGCATGGTGTGGGTGTCGTCCACCGGAACGCGGTACTGGAAACTGCTACCCACCCTCAGTATGTTGGGAAACAGGATCGGATGTCCGATGCGCCAGTCCGGGTCGTCCTCCGTTCTACCGGCGGTTACGCGGCGTTTGATGATTCCGTATTGAAACTCGTCAAAGCCGATCTTTTCGTGGGCGAAGTTGCCGGAGACCTGCCCTGACCGGTAGAAGACCCGTTGCAGGTCCGGGCGTCCCAGCCGCTCCAGCACGTAGTTGGAAAACTCTCCATGCAGCCATTCCACGTGGACCGGGTCCAAGGAGTTTTCCATGATTTGCAGCCAATTGCACGGGATTACTACACTGCCTATGTCCCTCAACACATTGTCCCAGACGAAAAGGTCCCATCGCGGCAACAAGGGCTTGGGTTCCGGTCCAAGGTAGGCAAACACCAACCCCGCCGACTCCTCCACCGGGTACGCCGTCGTCTGCACCCTGCTTGGAAAGGTGGTGTCCGGCGGTTCTCCGGGCATCTCGAGGCACTGGCCCGTTTCGCTGAACAGCCAGCCGTGGTAGGGGCACCGCAGCCCTCTTTCATTGGGGATCCCGTAGAGCATGGACATGCGGCGATGGGGACAGCTATCTCCGATTAACCCCAGCCCGCCCTTTCTATCGCGGTACAGGACGAGAGACTCTCCCAAGAGTTTCACCGGTCTCACCGGGTTCTCGTCCAACTCGGCCATGGTGGCGATGGGCTGCCAGTACCGGCGCATCAACTCGCCCATGGGCGTACCGGGACCCACTCGCGTCAACCGTTCGTTCTCTTCAGCAGTGAGCATATTCTCTCCTTAACCGCGGCGACAGTTTCTAACCGTACCTGGTCGTCGCCTTGCTGTATGCACCTTCCGCCAGCCACTCCAACACATCCGCCAAGGGCAGAACATCCGCGTACTTCTGGTCCATGTCGAACAGGTTGATTGCGTGGGTCGCTTCATGCCGGTCGAACACGCACTCCTCCACCACGATCATCCGGTACCGGTTGGTGCAGCCGTCCACCACGCTGGCCCTGACACAGCCGCTGGTGCTCTCGCCGCAGGTGATGATGGTGTCCACTCCCAAGTAGTTCAGGTGACCCATCAGCGGCGTGCCCCAGAAGGCGCTGGGGGATGACTTGCGCAGCACCGCCTCGCCGTCGATGGGCTCAAATTCGTCGACGATGTCGAAACGCCGCTTCTCCCGGTCGATTTGGGCGGCGTCTTTGACGCGGCCCTCCACGTCCCTCTTCTGAGCGTTCCAAGACTCGATGCCCGCATCGCCCAACCCGGTCACGTGCACCACCGGTATCCCCGCTTTCCGCGCCGCCTCCAGCAGCGTCTGAATGTGGGGAATGGCGTCCCACGCGGCCAAGCCGCAACTGCCCGGCCAGTCCTCTATAGCTTCCAATAGGGGTTGAGGCTCGTCGCCGTACACCCACCGGTAAAGGTCAACCAGCAGCAACGCCGGCTTCTCTCCAAATCCCACCGTCTCGTGCGGCGACACCGCCAAGTGCGCCCGGTCTTGCGGAGTAAGGTAGGGGTCCCATACTCGTTCCGGCATTAGCTTGCTCCCTTTAACTCGAACATTGATGAACTGGATGTACAGCATAAAAGAAAACCCTTATCCTGTATATCTCGTTCATACTGTTGAGTGAATATCGGCGGTCATTGACACCGGCCCAACCCCGTATCAGAATGAATGCACATTGGCATTTGTCAGTCACTCAGGAGGTCTAAATGACACAAACCACCGCTTACACCATGGAAGGTTTTCTGGACGACGTCAGGCACATTTTTGAGTCAACCAACGACCCGTTGGCCCAAGCCAAAGCCGTTTCCGGCCACTTGAAAGACCTGTTGGCAGTCCCCGGTTGGTTGGAAGAAAGGCTCGACCTGCCCGAGGACGGCGGCTATGGCCCCGTCAGCCTCCACTTGGAAGAGGAGGCCGGACATCCCGGACCGGGATTCTGGCTCATGGCATCCGTACAGAAGCCCGACCAGGACAACCTTCCCCATGATCATGGATCTGCTTGGGTAGTCTACGGGGTCTATCAAGGGGAAATCGAACAGACCAAATGGCGCTGGTTCTATCCGGGAGAAGGCGTGGACGAAGTCCAGATACAGGAGACCGGTCAATTCATCCAGGGCGATGGCGCGGTCTCGTTCTTCCTGCCCGGCGAGATTCACAACACTCGGAACATCACCGGCGGGCGCGCCCTGGTGGTGCGCTTGGAGTCGCAGAAGCTGGACCGCGTAACCAGGTATCAGTACAACCCCGAAGAGAGGACCATCAAGGTGATGGACCGGTAGCCCGGCGACAAACGCAGACCGTCTCTACCTTTGAGAGTAATGGCGGCCCCACCCCCTCAGGCCTTCGTTGCGGCAGCGGGGCGGCCGCCATTGTTTTGGCTTTCTTTCCGCCCACCTTACGGCATCAGGTCGCATACCGGTCCCAGTCACACCCTATTCAGCATCACCCTCCTGAGGTCTCCTGAAGTGGCATTGTCGTTAGCCGTTCACCCCGTCAACAGGATTCTTCCCGGCAACAAGACCGGTCTGGAAGGCGGCGTCCTCACTGTAAACGTCAGTGAACTGCGGGGTTATTTGCTGGAGGACCACCGACTCGAAAGTGTTGACCTTAAGATAGTCCATCCTGGGGACAAGTGCCGCGCTGGCTACGTCTTCGACGTTCTGGAACCACGGGCCAAAGCCCCCGGTGACGGCCCGGATTTCCCCGGCATTCTCGGGCCGTTGGCGCCGGCGGGACGGGGAACTACCCACGTTCTCCGGGGCGCGGCGGTCACCGTGGTCGACGGCGGACAGCCGGGCGGAGAGTTGGGTTATGCGTCCAGAAGGGGCGGAGTCTCAAAGGTGCTGGAGATGAGCGGCCCAGCCGCATGGGCGTCGGCGTATGGCCGACTGGCCCACTTGGTCGTCGTCCCCCATGCGTTCCCGGATGTTGCCCGCCATGCCGTCCTCAACGCCCTGCGGTTGGCTTCAGTGAAAGCCGCCGCCTACCTGGCGCAAGCGGCAATTGGCCAAACGCCGTCGCACAACGAGGTGTTCGACCTGGACACACCCGAGCCGGAATCAGGAGAAACCCCGCCTAGAGTAGCCTACATCGGGCAGGTGCACGGCCATCAGCACGGCACCGAAACCGACGAGCACATCCTGTACGGGGGCAACACCCTGGGCATGATGCCCGTGCCGTTGCATCCCAACGAGTGGCTGGACGGCGCGGTGGTCATCTCCTACTCCTGGGGTGCGCGCGGGTTGGAGACCTACTTCCATCAGAATCACCCCATCATTCTGGACCTCTACCGCCTGCACCAAGCGGGCGAAATCGCCTTTGCCGGCGCCGTCGCTACCGTGTCGTCGGACCGGCGCGACGAAATCGACCGCAACAGCATGATGGCCGCCAACATCGCCAAGTGGGACCTGAAAGCCGACGGCGTGATTCTCACCAAGTACGTGGGCGGCGCGCCTCACACCGACATGTTCGAGACGGCACGGGTATGCGAGCAACTGGGTATAAAAACGGTCGCCCTGGTCAGCGACACCGCGCTCGACCGGCGATGGGAGTCCGCCACGTTAATGAACATACCCGGCGTGGATGCCGTGGTGAACCACAGCGAGGGCATGGACGTTTCCTGGCCGGCCGACCCGGTGGAGCGGATTATCGCAGGCAACCCGGACGTGGCCTCCGAATTGGCCCAACTGCGGGAACTGGTCGCCGTCAACGTGTGCGGCGTGGCCAGCAACCAGGGCGCGTCCCGCCTCCGTTCAACGCTGTTTTAGGATCCGACCCTCAGCCACAGGAGAGACAATGCGCGTAGTCCACTACATCAACCAGTTCTTCGGAGGTTTGGGCGGCGAGGAACACGCCAACATACCCCCGGAAGTACGTGCCGGGGCCGCGGGGCCGGGCCGCCTCCTGTCCCAATTGCTGCCCGAAGACGCGGAAGTCGTGGCTACGGTTATCTGCGGGGACAACTACGGTGCGGAGCATCCGGAACAAATCGCTGCAACCGTAGCCGCGCAAGTCCGTGAATCACATGCCGACCTGCTGCTGGCGGGACCCTGTTTCCAATCAGGCCGGTACGGCATCGCCGCTGGCGCAGTATGCACGACCGTACAGCAGGAACTCAACGTCCCGTCGGTAACCGCCATGTCTCAGGATAACCCCGGCGTGGACCTGTACCACGAGTTGGTCTACATCGTTGACTCCGGGGACGATGTCGGACAGATGAGAGGTGTTCTCGCCAGGATGGTGTTGTTGGGAACGAAGCTGGCCAACGGCGATGACCCCGGCCTCCCCGCGGAGACGGGCTACTTCCCACGTGGTCTGCTGCGCTCCCAGTTCGTTGACAAGACAGCGGCGGAGCGTTTGACTGACATGCTGCTGGCCAAGCTTCGAGGCCAGCCCTACGAACCGGAGGTCCCTATCGAGGCGGCCGCACCGACCCCACCACCGTTACCCGTTACCGACCTGTCGAAAGCGACCGTGGCGTTAGTCACCGACGGTGGCCTGGTGCCCAAGGATAACCCGGACGGCATACCCTTGGCGTTTTCCATGGTGTGGGGAGCATACGGCATTGCGGGAAAGGAAACGCTGTCTCCCGATGAATACGACGTCAGCCACGGCGGGTACGATAACCGTCCGGTGCGGACGGACCCTCACCGGTTGGTTCCGGTCGACGTGCTGCGGGACCTGGAGCGCGACGGCGTGATCGGAAACTTGCATCCCGAGTTCCTGTCAACTACCGGCAACCTCAACCCCATCAATAACAGCCGACGGATGGGCAGGGAGATGGCGCAACGGCTCATGGATGCAGGCGTGGACGCGGTGATACTGACCTCCACTTGAGGTACCAGCACTCGCAGCGGCGCTGCGATTGTGAACGAACTGGAAAAGGCCGGAATGCCCGTCGCCCACGTGACCGCCATACCATCGGTCGCCAAGTCAGTGGGGTCAACCCGCATCGTCTTAGGAGAGGGAATCGTGAACCTCTTGGGCAACGCCGACTTGGCGGCCAATGAAGAACGTGAACTTCGCCGGGAAATAGTGCTGCGGGCATTGGAAGCTCTGACAACGTCGGGCGCGGCAACTTCTTGAGGAAATGCCTCAGCAACTATCTCATTACTTGACACGCTACCCAACCACTTGACACGTTACCCAACCGCTTGACGCGCTACTCAACTCGTCATTCCCGCGCAGGCGGGAATCCATGAGTTTCGGTCAACAACTATGGAATGGCAGCGGAAACAATTGGGTTCGAGATAGTTTATTAACCGGCCCAGTGGCAAAACGCTGAAGCATTACCGCCCCAAGCGGAACAGTCCCTTGAACTTGTCCACCAACACGTTCCGCTTGAGGCCCTGGATAGCGCGGGTGATGGGTATGCCCTTGGGACAGACCGCGGTGCATTCGAATATGGTGTGGCAGCGCCACAACCCTTCCTCGCTGGCTACTGCCTGGAGCCTCTGCTTGCCCGAACCGTCACGGCTGTCGGAAACCAGGGCGAACGCCCGGTTCAACGCCGCCGGCCCCAGGAATCCGGAATCCAACCCAACAACCGAGCAGGCCGAGTAGCACAAGCCGCAGTAGATACACTCCCGGTGCGGGCTGACGGTGCGTCTCTCCTTGGAGTCCGGCGACAACACCACCGGACCCTCGACACCCTCTCCGGGGATGAAATTCGGGTCCACGCTCTGCAACTGCTCAAAGAACACTCCCGGGTCGACGACCAGGTCCCTCACCACCGGCAGGTGCCGCAGCGGTTGGACCCGCACCACTCTGCCGTTCTCACTGACCAGCGAGCGGACCAGAGTGCCGCAAGCCAGTCCTTCCCTGCCGTTTATCACCACGCCGCAGGTGCCGCACATCTGCACCCGGCAGGCCCGGCGAAAGGCCAGCGACGGGTCGGCGTTGCGCTGCACCCAGACCATGGCGTCCAGGACGCTCATGGTGTCGGCAAATATCGGAACTTCGAATTCCTGCCAGTAGCCTTCCGAGCCCTCTTCCGGAGGTTGGCGTCTGACCGACAGCGTTATGTTGTCCATGCAATAACCCACGTCTTAACACCTGCCCCAACCGGTGGGTTCCCGCCTTCGCGGGAACGACGGGGGAAGGTGGGAATCGGTTTATAGGATGAAAGCAAGCAGGGCCCATGAGCCGTAGGCAAACGTTGCTAGGCCCAGCACCCACAGCCCTATGGTCATTCCCTTTGCCCTTCTGGCCGCCGGTCCCCACTCCAGGAGAATGTTCCGCATCCCGTTCAGTCCGTGGTACAGGACCAGCGCCAGTAACGAAAAATCTACGAAAATAAACAGCCCTTGAGCAAGGCGCTGCTTCACTATCTCGAACAACACCAACTCCTCCTGTTCCCCCTTTATCACGTCGCCTAACCCGGAGAAGTGGGTCATCCAGATGTGAACGCCGACCAGGAATATCAGCAGCACCCCGCTGACGCGCTGGTAGAACCAGGGCCAGAACCCGATTACTACACGTTCTTCGTTGTCGGTCAACGGAGCGGCCACGTCTCTCGTTACAACTCCCTATTCCCTTGTAATCAACGGATAATCAGGGGCAGGCTGAAGTACCCCGCCGTGCAGGTAATCGCGGCCGTCAGAAACATGCAAATCCAGAACATCAATGCTTGGTGCTTGATGGCGATGCCCGCGTCGAAGAGCAACACCCGGACGCCGTTCAAGGCGTGATAGAGGACCGCCGCTATCAGGAACAGGTCCAGCACCACGAAGAACGGCTGTTGCAGGAATATCAGAACAGCGTCGAAGACTTCGGAGCCTGCGCGTGCAGTGGAAATAACGGCGATGTGCAGAAAGAGGTAGCCTACCAGCGCCACGCCGGTTAAACGTTGCAGGAACCACGCCCACCAGCCGGAGCGGGTCCCGGAGTACCGGTCCTGGAGAGAACTGCCGTGAAGGGGCAAACCTCGGAAGGAAAACGCCAACGTGGTCCTCTAAAACAGCTCGATTTCGGGGCGTTGTTCTTCGCCCATTCGCCCGAACACCGGTGGCTTCAACCCCTCGTACAATGACCCCAGTTGCTGGTTGATTCCCTCGTTGACCCGGGTAAAGAAGCTGTTGCCCTGAACGTCGCCCTCCACCAGCAACGGCCCCAGCTTGTCTACTTCAAAAGTCCAGAGCGCCTCGGAAATTCCAAGTTCCTCCACCCAGTAGACCCCCAGCACTTCCTTGATGGCACGGCCGTAAATTGCGCCCAGACCATAACCCAACGTGGTAAGACAGATGGCGCCGTGCTTCCGGAAAACTTCCTGATAGACCTCCTCGGACATACCCGCTTTGCCCACCACCGCCTTGACCCCGAACTGCTCCAGCAACTGGGGCATGTATTGAGCGTAACGGAACCCGGCGGTGGCTTGGAGAGAGGCCACCTCGAACTTTCCTGGAGACACCTCCACGCCGGCAGGCGACGACTGCAAGCTGACATTGGTCAAGCCCTGCAGGTCTATGGGCGGGGAATTGCCGTCCACCAGCATGTGCTTGTATACGCCGTCGCGGGCGGTGTAAACGGGACCGTTGAGATAAACTATGTCACCCGCCGCCAGTTTTTCGATGTCATCCTGCTGCAAAGGGCAGGTAAGGTACCATTCCCGGTTCTGGCCCTGAGACACTATTCGTCCTCCCGAATCCGTGATGGATTCCCGCCTGCGCGGGAATGACAGGGGGTAGTGCGCCGAGTCTTGAGGTAGTTACCTACTCGATTCCTTCGCGCCTGTAATACGGAGTGAACCATTGAGGGTCTTCTCTGAACTCCACTTCACCGCTGGGGAAAACTCTCGCCACGGACCGGCGGTAGGCGGTGCAGAATTGGGAGATTGCGATGGGCAACCCGCCGGTATGGGTATAGGCAATCTCCACGTGAACGTCGAGGGCCGTCGTATCGCCGCCCACGCCCATGACACCGAAGCCCGTCTGATTGGCCAACACCCGCAACTCCTCTTCCAACTCAGCCACTTCCGGCTCTGGGTGGCGGTCGCCGATAAGACGCAGGCAAGCGGCCTCCTTGGACAGGCTGACTGCCTGGTCCTTGGTGCCGCCCAACCCGACACCCACGACTACCGGGGGACAAGACAACCCCCGGCGGGCGAACTCGGCCATGTTGTCAAGAAGGAAACGCTTGATGCCGTCGATGCCGTCGGCGGGGAACAGCATCCGGTAGTCGGTGCCGAACAACCCTCCCTTGTGAATGGCGATTATGTCAATCCAATCGCCGTCCGGCTCGTAAGAATAGTCAATGTTGGGGGCAAACATTCCAACGTTGTTGCCGGGATTCCGGCGGGTCAGGGGATGAACCCTGTTGGACCTCAACTGGATGTCCTGGGTCACGTCGGCCACCGCTTGACGCAACGCCCGTTCCAAGGCGACCACGCCCCCGTCAATGCGGGCCTCGTTGCCCATTTTCACGTAGTAGCGGGGCAACCCGGTGTCGCCGCACATGGGGCGCGCATCGACGACCGCCAGCTTGGCGTTTTCAAGTATCTGCCCCAGGATGAAGTGGGCCAGCGGCTTGCTTTCCCGCTCGAAGGCCTCGCCGAAAGCCGTCAAGCCGTCCTGAGGCACCACTATAGCGGCCCGCTTGTTGGTCTCGTAGCCAACTTGGTAAATCAGTTCCCTGGAGATCGCGGTAGACGTGGTGGACATTCAGTTACCCCTTCGTCCAAGCTTTGTCACAAAACACACGGTTCTGTCGCAAAAGTCCTCAGTAGTGGTCTTAGATGCCAGCCAGGGCCTCGGCGTCGCGGATGTAGTCAATAGTCTCCCGAATTCGGCGTTCCGTCTCCACCGGCCGGCATCGACCATTATAAAAGCATTGCCCGTGAAGATGATGAATCCGGCTGTAATATCGCCCCACCAAGGACTTGACCGCCCCATCGGACCTTGCAAGGTCGTCCAAGCTGTCGGTGGTTATCGCTGTTGTAGCTGGTATTTCGTCAGTCCGGGCTAATACCAAGGCGTCGGTTGCCCTTTTGGTAGCGCACCATGCCTTCTCCGCAGCATCTCTGATGTCGCCGGCATCCAATTGGTCCACAGCACTACTATAAAGTCCACGGGCATCGTTGAATATCTCCCGGACATTGTTGGTAGCTACCAAGTTGGCCTCCTGTGGTCCGTAAGGCGCCTGCAATGGGCGAAACTGAGATAGCAAGGGCACGAGCGCCCGCCGCATCTATGGATATTATACATAACCATGCTTAAGGATTCTTGAGGTAGTTTCTTGGTTGACTATATGGTAACGGCTTGCCACCGGAGTTGGAAAGGGGAAGATGTCATAGCTGGAGGGAGCGAGGATGGTCCCCTGCGGCCAAAGCGATATCACAATAGGAGAATCTGGGACAGGACAGCCTACGTTGCTACACAATTGAAACTGGCTTATATTGGGCGGGCCGACTGATTCATTCCTATTTGGGAGCGTTATGCAGGAGCAACTGAACGCAGACATATTGATTATAGGCGGAGGCGGCGCCGGGTTGATGGCCGCGTTGCACGCTTACCGCAAGAACCCCCGCCTGCATATCGTCGTGGTAGCCAAGGGGCAGATAGGGCAGAGCGGCTGCACCCGGATGGTGCAGGGCGGCTACAACGCCGTCCTGGACCCTAACGACTCGTTCCAGCAGCATTTCGAAGACACCATCCAGGGCGGTGCGTTCATCAACAACCAGGAACTGGCTTGGGTCTTGGTCAATCACGCCCCCGGAATCATTGCCGAGCTGGAGCAATTCGGTTGCTTCTTCGACCGTGACAGCCGGGGTTACATCTATCAGAAGGCCTTCGCGGGACAGAGTTTCGACCGCACGGTACACCGGGGAGACCTGACGGGCATAGAGATTATGTCCCGCCTCAAGGAAAACGTCCTGGCCGCCAACGTGACCCTTTTCGACGAACACCGGGCGGTGTCCCTGTTGCACGACTCCACCGGCGGCATCGGCGGGGCTTTGCTGCTCAACGTGCGCACCGGCGAATTCGTCACCGTGGGCGCCAAGGCCACTCTGATGGCCGCCGGCGGAGGAGCGAGGATGTACTCCATCGCCGCGCCGTCCCTTGAGAAGTGCGGCGACGGCATGGCTCTTTGCTACTGGGCCGGTTGCACCTTGCAGGACATGGAGATGTACCAATTCCATCCCACCGGGCTTGTCGCCGGACGCACCATCATAACCGGCGCCGTCCTAGAGGAGGGCCTGCGCGGAGTGGGAGGCCGGTTGTTGAACAGCCTCGGCGAACGCTATATGGAGCGTTACGACCCGGAACGGATGGAGCGGTCAACCCGCGACATGGTGTCGAGGGCTGGATACATGGAAATCCAAGCGGGCCGGGGCACGCCCGACGGCGCAGTTATGCTGGACGTTTCCCACTTGGGCGCGGAGTTTGTAGAGAAGTCCTTCCCCGGAATGGTGTCCCGCTGCCGTGAAGTCGGTTTCGACTTGGCGCGGGAACCGGTAAAAGTATCGCCCACGGCCCACTTTCACATGGGCGGTGTCCGTATAGACGAGTACTGCCGCAGCGGGCTGGACCGGCTGTTTGTCGCCGGAGAAGACTCCGGCGGCGTTCACGGCGCCAACCGGCTCGGAGGCAACGGTGTGGCCGAATCCACCGTGTTCGGGGCCATCGCCGGGGACGCCATGGCCGAGTTCGTGGTGGACCGCACCCTGCCGGTGGTCGACCAGCGTCAAGTGGAATCGGCAGTCATAGCGGCTATGGGTCCATTTGGAGGCACAGGCAACGAGAACATCTTCTCCATACGGCAGGAAATCGAGTCGTTGATGTGGGACAAGGGCGGCATCGTGCGCAACGGTCCCGACCTGGAATCGGTCATCGCCTCCTTGCAGGAACTGGGCCATCGCGCCGAGCGAGCGCCGGTCCCGGCAGTCCGCCAGTACAACCAAGCTTGGCAGGAGTGGCTGGACGTCAGGAGCATCATGACGGTCGCCCAAGTGACCTGCCTGAGCGCATTGGCGCGCCGGGAGTCCCGCGGCTCCCACTACCGCAGCGACTACCCGGAGCCCAACGACCACGACTGGCTGTGCAACGTGCTGATCCGGCAGGGTTCTCAAGGCCGCGCCGATGTCTGGCAGGAAGGCGTGGAGTTCACCCGGATGCGCCCCGGTGAAGGCAACGGCCAAGCTTAGGCCAATCAACGGGCCTTACGGACGGCGTGGCCGCCGAACTGGTTGCGAAGAGCCGCCAGCAGCTTGGCGCCGAAGGGCTGTTCCTGGCGTGACCTGAACCGCTGTTGCAGGGCCGCGGTGATGACCGGCGCGGGCACCGCCAAATCCACCGATTCCTGGACCGTCCAGCGGCCTTCACCGGAGTCGTCCACGTAGGCCTGCAAGCTTTCCAATCCAGGGTCTTCTTTCAATGCCGATGCCGCCAGGTCCAGCAGCCAGGAACGCACGACGCTGCCGTAGCGCCATGTCTCGGCGATTTCCGCCAAGTCCAGTTCGAACTCCGTCTTGGCCTGCATGATCTCGAACCCTTCGGCGTAGGCTTGCATCAGGCCGTACTCCACGCCGTTGTGGACCATTTTGACGAAGTGCCCCGCTCCGGCCGGGCCGACGTGGCTCAGGCCTTTGTTGGCGGTAGGCGCAAGGGTCTGGAACACTGGCTTCATTCGTTGGTATGTCTCATCCTTGCCGCCCACCATTAACGAGTACCCCTCCGTCAGACCCCATATTCCGCCGCTGGTGCCCACATCCATGAACTCAATATGGTGCCGGGCCAGTTTTTCAGCCCGGCGCATACTGTCCTTGTAGTTCGCGTTGCCGCCGTCGAGAATGATGTCATTGAGGGACAGCAGGGGTATCAGGCTGTCGATGGTGGACTCGGTCGGCTCACCTGGAGGCAGCATTATCCATACCGGGCGGGGCGGAGACAGCCTATCCACCAACTCCTTCAGCGAAGCTGCTGCCACAGCCCCGTGGCCTTGGCTGACAGCGACGGCATCGGGATTGGCGTCGAACGTCACCACCCGGTGGCCTCCCATCAACAATCGCTGGGCCATGTTGCCGCCCATACGCCCCAAGCCGATCATCCCTATTTCCATAGCGTCTCCCCGCTAGCTCAACTCTTCGATCAATTGGTTAATCCCGTCCTCAGGTCTGCTGCCCAAGTGGACGCGCACTGCCCTCTGGCCCGCGTTGCGCAGGGCCTGCATATCGCCTGCCGCCTGCGCATCGGCCAACAGCCCGAACCCGAAACCGTAGCCGGGTACCTCAACTTCCCGGGAATGGTCAGCGGTGAGTTGCAGGAACAGTCCCAAGCCGGGACCGCCCTTGTGCAGTTGCCCCGTGGAGTGAAGGTACCGGGGCCCGTAGCCGACGGTGGTGGCGATGGCATAACGCTGCATCACTTTGCGCCGCAGCATTTGGAGGGCCTTGTTTACGCCTGGCGTCTCGGCAGCGTAGACCAGAACCGCCAAGTAGTCGCCTTTGTTGCCTTGTTCCAGAAACTCCCGCAGCGAGCCGGAAGGTCCCATTGTTCCCTCCAGCGAGCCGGTGCGACGGACGCGTTCCAATACAGCGTCCGTCATGTCCTTGGCCGATTGGACGTCCGGCTGGTCAAAGGGGTTTACTTTCAGGATGTACCCGGCCACGGCAGTGGCGAACTCCCAGCGAAAAAACTCGGCTCCAATGTCATACTTGTCTTGCAGGTCCAGCCGGACTTCCGGATGTCCCGCCGCCTGCAAAGACTCCATCGCAAAGTCTGTTTCCTCGTTGTCGTCGCCCTCCAGCCTCAGGTAAACGAACAGACGGTCATCGCCGTATTCCCCCGGCATCCCCAGCGGCTCACCGGCGACCGGAACAATCCCTGTGCCCTCTTTGCCGGTGCTCTCCGCCAGGAGTTGCTCCGCCCACAGCCCGAAGCTGCTTATGGAGGGAGAGGTCACCAGCGTCGCCTTGTCCCGGCCGTGCCGGACCAATCGGCCCATAATGGCCCCCAACCGTGCGGCGGGGTTACGGGCAGCGGACACATCCCGTATGCAACATTCTTTCATGCGGTCCGCGCGGGAAAGCAACTTGTCAACGTCGATGCCCATCAAGGCCGCGGGGACCAGCCCGAAGTAGGACAGCACCGAGTAGCGTCCCCCGATGTCGGAGGGATTCAGGAATACTCTACGGAAACCGTGGGCTGCGGCCAAGGCTTCCAAGGATGTGCCAGCATCGGTTATGGCGGCGAAATGATCCCCAGCCTTGTCTTCACCCACAGCCTGTTCCATCAGATTGAGGAAGTAGGCGTAACATGTATTTGGCTCTATGGTGGAGCCGGACTTGGAGGAGAACAGGAAGAGGGTTTTCGCCGGGTCAACTGCTTCTTTCACTTCCAGCACCCGGTCGGGCACGACGGAGTCCAGCACTGTCAGCCGAGGGAAACCGGGGGCGCTGCCAAAGGTCTGCCTCAGCACCTCCGGGCCAAGGCTGCTGCCGCCCATGCCCAACAGCACCACGTATTGGAACCCGGCACGGCGCACTTCGTCGGCGAACATAGTCAATTCGGCGACTCGCCGACGCATAGTCTCAGTGATTGTCAGCCAGCCCAGCCGGTCGGAGATTTCAGTGGGGTCAGATTTCCAGACCGTGTGGTCCCGGCGCCAGATCCGCCCGACCACGTCTTCCCGGTCGATGTTGGCCAGCACAGCCTCCACATCGGCGGCATAGGAGCCAAGATGCTCGTTTGGATGATGTTGCCCTTCAGCCATTGAACATCAAATACGAAAAGAGGCCCCGTTCGTGGCTGGGGCTCTTGCTCTGGCTATCTCGAGGCCAGCATCTCCGCGTCCTGAATGTAAAGGTTAGTCTCCCGGATGCGCCGGGTTGTTTCACCTGCACAGTTCCCCTCATAGAAACACTTGCCGTGGAGTTGATGGATACGGCTGTAGTAGCGTCCCACAAGAACTTTGACGGCGGAATCCTGTTGGGCTAGTGCGTCTAATCCTTCAGAGGTCCGGGCCGTAACTACTGGGTCCTCACCAGTGCGCGCTAAGATCAAGGCATCGGTCGCCCTTTTCGTGGCGCACCAAGCCTTTTCCGCAGCATCCCGAATATCCCCTTGGTCCATTTGCCGAAGCGCTGATTCATATAAGGAGCGAGCATCCGCAAACAGGGCCTCAACCTCGTAAGTCGTTGTCATTGGCCTTCCTTTTTCCGCCATGCCTGTAGTTAGCCAACTTCTAAGCCGCGCCCGGCGCCAGCCGGGAAAGGGTGTTCTCCTCCTTGGTCATGAACTCGATGAGGGCTGGTTGGCCGTTGGCGATGGCGTTACGCGCCCGCCCGATGGCGGGGACAATCTGGGCCGGGTCTTCTACCCTTTCTCCGTAGGCGCCCAGCGACCGGGCCAGGTCAGCATAGTCGCCGTAGAGGTTGGTAAAAGCGAAGCTGTCGGCGGCCACCGGATAGTTTGCGGCATAGCCGCTGAGGACGTGGTTGTTCAGGACTATGGTCAGTATGGGTATCTCGTGCCGCACGCCGGTCTCGATGTCCATGCCGGCCATGCCGATGGCGGCGTCGCCCATGATATTGACCACCAGCTTTTCGGGCGCGCCCAGCTTGGCTCCCAATGCGATGCCCAAGCCGTAACCCAACTGGGACGAGTTGCCCCAGCCCAAGTAGCCCCTGGGAACAATCGACTCGTAGAACGGTATGGTCTGGTCGCGGGGATGGCCAGAATCATGAGTAACGACGGTCTGGGTCCGGTCTACGGTGTGCATCAGGTCCCAAATGACCCTGTAGGGATTGATGGGGACTTCGTCCGACGTAAGCAGGGGCATCCACTGGGCCAGCCATTCGTCCTTGATGCGCTTGATTTCAGCCTCCACTGACCCGTTGCCCCGTCTGCCGCTGGCGCCGGCCTGCATCCTGACTTCTTCAGCCAGTTGGGCCAGCACCAGCTTGGCGTCGCCGATAACGGCGTGGTGAATCTGCTCTTCCTTGTTCAGGTCCTTTTCATCGACGGTGCACTGTACCAGTATCTTGCCCTGCGGTATGCCCACCGACGCCAAGTTGGTGGTGAAACTGCAACCTATACCGAATACCAGGTCGGCTTGGTCCAAGTAGTGGCGGGCCATCCGGGTCATCGTTCCCGCACCGACTCCCACCGACAGGGGGTGATTCTCCGGGAACGCGCTTTTGCCGGTGTTGGTGGTCATAACCGGAACGTTCACCAGTTCGGCGAACTGCACCAACTCTTCGGACGCCTCGGCCCACAGGACGCCCTGTCCCGCGTAGATGAGCGGGTTCCTGGCGGCCAGCAGGGCCTTGACGGCGTCGGCAACGTCCGCCGGATCCCCTGAACTCCTGTAGCCCTTGACCGGCCGGTAATTGAAGGCGGCCTCGTCCAACTCCGCCTGCCCGATGTCGCGGGGCACTTGGACCATGACGGGGCTACCTCTGCCTGATCGCAGGAAGGTGTAGGCGCGCCGCATCATCTCCGGGATGCGCTCGACCTGGTTTATCTGGGCGGCCCACTTGGTGACGCCCCGGTATGCGGAGACGGCATCGAAGTCCGGAGACTGTCCTTGCCGCAGAGTCTCGGTGCCTCCGGGCAGCACCAGCACAGGAGTCGACTCCGCGTAGGCGTGAGCCACGCCTCCGAAGGCGTTTTCTATTCCCGGCCCCGACTGGGTCACCACGACGCCGGTGCGACGCCCGTTGGTGATGCGGGTGTAGCCGTCGGCCATGTTAACCGTCGTCCGCTCGGTGCGGGACATGATGGGTTGAATCCCGGCTATCGCAGCCGCCTCGATCAAGCTGTTGGCTGGGTAGCAGAAGAGATGCTCCGTCCCTTCCATCCTCAGAATATTCGCAATAGCAGTATCGCCGTTCACGTCAGTCCTCCTGCAGGGTTGGGCGAACACTATCGAAAGGCGTGTTCACGCACAAATTTTCCGGTGGCGCCGCCCATTTATAGCCGAATTGATTTTCCCAGTCAAGAATGGCGGCGGACTGCGGAACTATGGCGGTGACCGTTCAGCCGCAATTCGGTAGCTGACGCCAGTCCATTGTTAACCGGCGTCGCGCCCTGTAGACTTCTCACGTGATTCAGTCCTTCAGGCACAGAGGTCTAAGGGAGATGGGACGATGCCAATGCAAGATCCCCCTCACCCGGGCGAAATCGTGATGCGTGAATGCATTGAACCATTGGGGTTGACCGTGGGAAAGGCAGCGGAAGGCTTGGGGGTATCCCATGCGGTACTATCGGACTTGGTGAACGAGCAGTCAAGTGTAACGGCCGAAATGGCGGACCGTCTGTCCCGGGTTTTTGGCTCGACGCCGGAGACGTGGCTTGGGCTCCAAACCGCGTATGACCTTTGGCAAACGCGGACATTGGGAGTAGGCGAATGAAAATCACCGACGTAAAGGCCGTTTACCCCAACTACCACCATGTCGTACCGTCCTGGCGGACTTACCTGTGGCAGGTCGCGGTGCGGATAGACACCGACGCCGGCGTCACCGGATACGGTTACGGCGGAGGTGGGGTGGCGGCTGTGACAGTGGTCAACACCCATTTCCGGGAGTTGCTGCTGGGCCGCACGGTGGACTCGGTGGAGGACATCGCCGCCGCTTGGGATCGTATCTACGCCGCCTCCCTCCCCTACGGGCGTAAGGGCATAGCCATAATGGGTTTGAGCGGCGTCGACCTGGCGCTGTGGGACCTGCTGGGCCACGCAGAAAACAAGCCAGTGTACGAGCTGCTGGGCGGCCGGAAGAAGCAGCGGGTGCCCGTTTACGCCACGGGGGGAGACTCCGAATGGTACCGAGAAACCGGGTTCATGCACCACAAGTTTCCTCACCGGTGGACGGGGAAAGATTCAGATTACGACACCGCCGTAGCGTCGGCAGCCAAGGCACGGGAGTTGTTCGGCCCCGATGCCATGATCATGATCGACACCTATATGACCTGGAGCACTGAGGCCACCTTGGAGATGGCCCGAAGGCTGGCGGACTTCAACATCTACTGGTTCGAAGACGTGCTTACTCCCGACGACCTTGCCGGGCAGGCCGCCTTGCGCGAGCTAGTGAAGCCGGTCCTGATCTCCGGCGGCGAGCACGAGTTCACCCAGTACGGCTTTGCCGACATTGCCCGAATCGGCGCCCTGGACCTGTGGCAGCCCGACATTACCTGGTGCGGCGGCATTACTGCGGCGAAGCGGATCCTGGACATCGCCCGAGACCAGTCCATACCCGTTGTACCCCACCGGGGCGGCGAAATCTGGGGCCTGCACTTCATCGTCGCCACCGACTGCATGGACTTGGCGGAGAGAAACCCCGGCAACCGTGGAGAGGGCCGGGACGAACTCTGGCTGGGCGAACCGGCGCCGGTGAACGGATTCCTGGAGCCGTCGGACGCCCCGGGGTTCGGGGTAAGGCTCAACGAGGCCATGGTGTAATGGACCGCCACCCTTCCCCCGCCGTTCCCGCGCAGCCCGTCCCCGTGGTTTCCCGCCTTCGCGGGAAAGACAGAAGGGAGCGGGAACCGGGCCTGGAGCAGGCCGAATGTTGGTAGGGGTCATCTCGGACACCCACGGCTACCTGCACCCCGACGTGCCCAAGCTGCTGTCCGGCGTGGAACACATCCTCCACGCCGGGGACATCGGCGACGACGCAATTATCCACGAACTGCGCAAGCTGGCCCCGGTGACGGTGGTGCGCGGCAACAACGACCGCACCGGCCCGGAGTCTTTGTACCCGGAGGAGGCGGACTTAGACCTGGGCGGGCGCCGGTTCTTTCTGACCCACCAAGTAAAGCCGCCCAAGCGTCCCACCGAGTCAGCCATGCGGCCTTATGTGGAGAAGACGGTGGACGTCGTTGTCTATGGCCACAGCCATATAGCGTTCAATGAGCGCATAGGCGGTGTGCTGTTCTTCAACCCCGGAGCGGCAGGCAAACGCCGGTTCAAAGTAGTCCCGTCAATCGGCTTTTTGGAGTTGTCGGAGGGCCGTATAGACGGGACCATTGTTCCTCTTTAACGGCTGCTAACGGGCCAGGGACCCCATCGGGTCCCACGGCGGCAATACGATGGGTTCCTGCTCCAAGGCGGCCTGCAACTCGGCGGGCAAGTAGCTCTTGGGAGCGGCGATCTCGAACATATACTCGGCGAACCACGAGTCGTTCATCATGAAGAACCCCTTGTCGCCCACCTTGTCATCCCAACTGTTCTCGACGCGCCAGCGCCGCGGTTTCCCGTCGACCACGTCCACGCCGGTAAACAGCATCGCGTGGGTCATGCGGGTCTGGTGGTATTCCAAGCGGGCCGCTTTATCCATTGAAAAATCGGTGTCGTAGACCGAGGCGTAGTCGAACAGGTCGGCGTCCCACAGCCCCTTGTCCCGGTGCATCTGCTTTCCGGTATCGCAGCCCATCCACACCGGCTTGCCGTCCTGCAGCAGGCGCAGGGTGATGTCCTTCATCACGTCTATGTCAACGTTAAGGTACTTGATGGGCGGGCCGTCCACCAAGTTGCCCAAGTAGGCGATGGTGTAGGTGCGTCCCATTGGGGAGGTCTCCCGCGGGTCGTGCACCAAGCAGACGTACTCCTCCCACGGAGTGTCCACGTACTTGGCGGCGAACTCCAGCGGGGTCATCTGCCCGTCGCGGTGGAACTCGTCGTCCTTGTCCTTCCATTGCCAGTCGAAGCTCTGGGGCGGGGTGCCCAAGTGGATGCAGAGGATGCGGTAGATGGCCTGAAGCGTCTGGTTCTTGGAGTTCCGCATTTCCTCCAAGCCGGACTCGCTGGCGTAAAGCTCCCTGATCGCTTTTGCGCCTTGGCGCATCTGGTAGTTCAGGCTGGAGTTCATCCGCATGGAGCTGGACGAACTCTGGGTCTCCGTCATGACGCTCTTGGGCACCACGCCGTGCTTCTGCACCAGCCCTACGAACATATCCCACTGGCCGCCGTCTTCAATGGACCGCGCCAGCAGCCAGGAGACGGTGCGGTCGTCCACCGGCAGATGGGCCGTCTCGATGATCGCCTCCAGCACGAAGTTGGCCCTTTCCATCTTGTCCCAGAACATCATGTAGTTCTGGCTGAACTCGAACTGCTTGAGGTTGAGAAGCTTCCGGCTGTCGGCTCGGAACAGGTTGAGGCCGGCGAACATCCAGCAGCGGCCCGTCCTGGACTGGTTGGTGACCGACCAATCGTCCAGCACGGTGGAGAAGGAATGGGTGGCCTCCGTAACTATCTCTCGATCCAGCGCAACGTCGTTCACGTCGTGCTGGGTCACCACGTTTTGCATCAGACGGTTGGATGGGTTGCCCTCGAAGCTGCGTCGGAAGCCCTGGAGGTCGGCGGCGGTCAAAGTCCCGGCGCCACCTTGGCCCGGCGTTGCTTGCGTTGTCGTGTTGGTCGTATCGCTCATAAGGTCGCTCCCCGGTATGTATCAGGAACCATTCCGCTTGATTGTAACCGGGAAGGGAATGGTGTCAAGCTTCACAAATACGGCTGCTCCACCTCGACATGCACCAGTCGCCACAACCTAATCCGTTACTTGCCATGTGGTACATTATCTGAGTAAGAAGTCCCGTCCAACCATATAGGCAGGCCGGTACTTGGAGGCAGAGCACTCAAGTGCCGATTACGTGCCAATGGGCACTGGCCATGCCTGTCAGGTAAGCACGGTCAAAGGAGTCAAGATGTCCTCAACCCGGTCTGCGTCAACGCGGGTGAGTTCCCGTCGAACCAATCGGGTCAACAAAGCGGTTCGCCGCCAACGAATTGCCCAACAAACGAGATCTTATTCCCGTAGAAATGGTTTGTCGGCCAAGCTCCGGACACAAGGACAGCATCCCCGAGCCCGGAGCCATTCATCAGATTTGAAAGATGCTTTGCAAGAACTCGAAGAGGTCTCCGCTGCCGCTCAGGAACAGGAAATGCAGCAACCTTCAGAAGTTGCGTTTGCAAGCGCCATGAGACTTATTAACGAAATGTACTCAATTTCGCCACGCCGTTTTATGGTCTATCCAATGCCTGATGGCTACATTGCCATCGATGGGCGCAACGGACGCGACCGGGCCGTGATGCTGATGTGCGGGTCCAGTGGAGATGCACGATGCATTGTCACGATTGATGGTGAAGACCGCCGCGCAATCTACTCGACAAGTCAACGGTTGCCTGACGACTTTGTCCGCCAAGCTTTGAACGAATTGGAAACAGGGCTTGCGTCATGACCGACACGGCTAACGAGGCCGACGCGGTATCTAGCACGATTAAAGACACAGAGGAGTTAGGGCGCGGAGTATTTTCAAGCCAGCAAGCCAGATTATCGCGCCAACACGGTGTTCCCGTCTCGGTGTTCCGGGAACGAGACGGCCACAGGGAAATATCGGTGGACCGACTGTCAGTGGCCCCGATAGACGAAGCGGTGAAGAACGGTGAAGCTATAGCCAGGGCTAGAGGACCCAACAGGACGTTTTATGGATGGGCGGTGATACCCGCTATCGATGTGAGAAATACCGGTTGTGACGTAGAGGCTGCGCCTCTGGTCGACGGCTCCAATCCATATCATGCAAACATCATTCTCCCGGAAACTGCGGTTGCCGACTCAGGTGAGCAGGACCAGTACGCCCAACGACTAGCTATCAAGGCTTCCTGGAAAGAACGTCTGTAGTATTCCACGCTCTAATTGAAGTGGGTTGACTTCGTTTGCGTGCAAGCAAATGCACAGGCTATTATGGGGCGGCCAAATCATGCTGACTTCCCGCCTAAAATCTACAAGCAACGACTTGCATAAGCAGGTGTTCGATTGCCCTATAGCCTTCATAGGCGAGTCGGCCTCTGAACTGCTGACTCGACGCGGCCTTGCAGGGACTGTGATCGCCTCCTTCAGCCAGTCCTGCTGGCTGGAAACGCCTGGTGGACGGCTTTTTGCCATCGCGGGCCACAAATCGGGCGAAGGCCCCTTGACCATCGGCGTGGTGTTGCCGGAAAGGCTTACGCTGGCCGAGATGGGGGTAAAGACCGGTATAGAGTTGTTCGCCGACGGTGTGGACTTCCTGCTGGGCGACCGCCTGATTTTACGGACATCCGCAACCGCTCTTTGGCGTCCCGCGCCGTTGGGGCCGCGAGCATCGAACGAGGAAGTAGCGCGCCGCTTGTGGGCCTTGATCGATTCCGTGACAGCCAATGCTCCGGCGGAAGGGCTGGCGCCTCTAGTGGGTTACTTGCGTCAACTGGTTAATGGAAATGTACCTGGCGCTGCTGACGTGGGTATTGTATCCCGCTTTGCCATGCCCAAAGTGGCCCTGCTGGCGGAGGGCATATCCCAATATGATGACGGTGCAATCGACCAAGCCGTGCGTGGACTGATCGGCCTTGGCCCGGGGTTGACGCCCTCGGGCGACGATATGTTGGTGGGTCTGATGGTTTCCCTGCGGACGGCCTTGGGACCCGTTGCCTGCAATGAAGCAACGTCTGCTGGACTATCCCAATCAAGTTGTGTCCCCGTCGTCGACGCACTTTCCCGAAGCACCGTCCGTCATGCCACCTGCACCAACAGGATTAGCGCCGCCCTGCTGGAACAGGCGGCGCTGGGTATCGGCAGCGCCGCCCAGCACCGGATAGTGCAATCCCTGCACGAGTTCACACCAACAGCAGAGTTGGAAGCTGCCGTCGCTGATTTAGTGCGCTGGGGCCATACGTCGGGGTGGGACGCCCTCACCGGGATACTGCTCGGGGTTGCCATTGCACTGCGGTTGGCGAAGTCCACTGTACCCGAGGCAGGGAACGTCCCAAGGGTCGGAGCAGGGGTCTGATGCTCAAGAACCACGTCCTCAAGAACATCTACCGCGACTCGGTCGCGTTGATGCGCTTGTCACGCGAAATGGAGTCCATTGAGGGCGTCTCCCAAGCCACCGCCATAATGGGCACCGACAACAACAAGGAGCTGTTGCGTCAAGCGGGCATGCTGGACGATGCGGGGCGCACAGCCGGCCCCAACGACCTGATAGTGGCGTTCGAACTGGCCTCAGCGGAGTCAGAACCACAGGCGCTGCAATGGTTCCGGGAACGGCTTGAGGCGCGAGAACAAGGCTTGAGCGCCGGCCAAGGCTACCGTCCCAGGTCTTTGGAGGGAGCTACTAGGGCCTTGCCGCAGGCAAACCTGGCCGTCATCTCGGTGCCGGGAGAGTACGCGGCACGCGAAGCGAGGAAAGCCCTCGATTTGGGCCTACACGTGCTGATGTTCAGCGACAACGTGCCAATCGAGGAGGAGGTCAGCCTCAAGCATCACGCCAAGGGCCTGGGCCTTTTCATGATGGGGCCGGACTGCGGCACCGCCGTGATCAACGGCGCGCCCTTGGGCTTCGCCAACGCGGTGCCCAAGGGCCGGGTGGGACTGGTCTCCGCGTCGGGCAGCGGCCTGCAACAGGTGATGTGCCTCCTTGCCCAAGCGGGCGAAGGTATCTCTCACGGGCTTGGCGTCGGCGGCAGGGACCTCTCTGAACAGGTAAACGGAATAATGATGCTGGAGGGGTTCCTTGCCTTGGAGCGAGACCCAGACACCGAGATAATCGTCCTCATCTCCAAGCCTCCTGCTCCAACCGCCAGGGAGCGGGTGGTGGCAGCCGTTGCAAAGTCCACCAAGCCGTGCGTTATTGCTTTCCTGGGTGAACCCCACAACGTCATTGCCAAGGGCCATATTTACACGGAAAGCACGTTGGAAGATGCCGCGCTGAGAACGCTGACCCTGCTGGGAAAATCGGACCCTCCCTGGCTCGGCGTCAGCCGGGAGGACGCGGAATGGATGAAGTCTGTTTCCGCGAGCCTGCCGGACACGGGGCGGAGCATCCGGGGTCTTTATTCCGGCGGCACCCTATGTTATGAAGCCATGAACATGCTGAAGATGTTGGGCCGGCAGGTCTGCTTGGAAGAGGACTTGGACGAATTGAAGGATGCCAGGAGTCGTGACAAGGCCGTAGAGGCTATACTGACTGACTTGGGGGACGACCGGTATACCGTAGGGCGCCCGCACCCCATGATTGACTTTCGCACACGGTGCGAGCGCATAGTGGAGGAGGCATCCCGTCCTGAAGTCGGTGTTCTGCTGCTGGACGTAATCCTGGGTTACGGCGCACACCCCGACCCGGCGGAGGACTTGGTCCCCGCGATGGAAGATGCTCGGTACATAGCCCGTTCGTCGGGCCGGGAACTGGCGTTCGTTATTTCCCTGTGCGGGGCGCCCGACGACCCGCAGGGACTGGAGAAACAACACCAAGCGTTCACCGAGGCGGGCGCCCTGGTGACGCGGACCAACGCCCTCGCGGCGCGCAACGCCTCGGTCATCAGCACGAACCCACTGAACCTCGACCCTCCGAATGGACTGTTGATAAGGGAGGAGTAGACCATAGAACCGCGAAAAGACCTGTTGGGCCGGGAACCGCACATCATCAACGTGGGGCTTGAGGACTTTGCCGAGACATTATCGGAGTTGGGGTTCCAGGTAGTCCAGGTTGACTGGAGACCTCCTGCCGGAGGCGACCAGCGATTGGCCGGACTGTTGAGCCGCTTGGAAACAAGGAGCGAACACCGTTGCTGAACCGCATCGACGAAGCCAACCAAGCCGCTCTCGAGAAAGTCCAGAGCGCCGAGCCGGTGCTGGTGGACGTTGTTCCGGCCCGCGAAGCCATGCCCCGGCTAACGGAGGGTATGCTCCTTCACGCCGGGCCGCCCATCCAGTGGGACGCCATGGCCAACCCGATGAAAGGAGCGATCACTGGGGCCATCAGGTACGAAGGATGGGCTTCGGGCGAGGCCGAGGCGGAAACCCTGGCTGCCGGAGGTCAGATCGCCTTCCATCCGGCGCACCACTTTGACGCGGTGGGTCCCATGACCGGCATCATAACCCCGTCGATGCCAGTGTTCGTGGTGGAAAACCGGTCCGGCGGCAACAGGGCCTACTGCACCATCAACGAAGGTTTGGGGCGGGTGCTGCGTTTCGGCGCCAACGATGATTCGGTGATAGACCGTCTTCACTGGATTCAAGCCACGCTGGGACCTGCGCTCAAAGAAGCGGTCAACCGGGGCGGTCCCATTGAGTTGCGCCCACTCATGGCCCAAGCCTTGGCAATGGGCGACGAGATGCACCAGCGGAACGTCGCCGCCACGTCGCTGTTCTTCCGGGCTATCGCGCCCAGCCTCGTTGGCGGCTCCGCCGCCGGGGGCAAATCATTGGAGGAAATAGCCAGGTTCCTGGTGAGCAACGACCAGTTCTTTCTGAACCTGGCGATGGCCGCCGGGAAGGCGACGATGGACGCCGCCAGGGCCGTGGAAGGGTCCACCATGGTCTATGCAATGAGCCGCAACGGAACGGACTTCGGCATACGAGTAGCCGCATTGGGAGACCGTTGGTTCACCGCCCCGGCCCTGATGCCCGACGGCCTGTACTTCCCCGGTTTCGGCCCCGAACACGCCAATCCGGATATGGGCGACAGCGCCATCCTGGAGACGCTGGGCTTGGGCGCCTTCGCCATGGCAGGCTCCCCCGCCGTCGTGGGATTCGTCGGCGCGGGCAGATTCCGGGACGCTTTGAATTATACGCAGGAAATGGGTGAGATTACCGTGGGGCAACACACCCACCTGCTCATTCCAAATTTGGACTACCAGGGCGTACCCTGCGGCATAGACCTTCGCAAAGTTGTGGAGACGGGCATCGCCCCCGCCATCAACACCGGCATAGCCCACAAGGAAGCCGGCGTCGGGCAGGTAGGGGCGGGCATAGTCCGGGCGCCCATGGAGTGTTTCAACCAAGCTCTGGAGACGTTGGTAGACCAACTTGAGGCGGCGTAAATTAGCCGCCGGACCAGGAGGCACAATGGATATAGTCAGGAAGAATTACCCGGAACTTCCCCCAACCGGCGCGCCCCACTTCCAATCGGTACGCGCGGGGAACCTGCTGTTCCTTGCCGGGGCCACCGCTAGAGGCACCGAAGCGGAGTTCGGGAACATGGCGGAACAGACCGACGTGATCCTGAAAAGGATCCAGCACATCCTGGAAGCAGAGGGCGGCTCGTTGGAAAACGTCGTCAAGATCACCAGCTTCGTGACAGAGATTTCCCGCGAAGCAGGGGCCGCCACTCATGACGTCAGGGTAAAGTACTTCGGGGAAAACCTGCCGGCCAGCACCAGGGTCCAAGTAGCCGGGCTGGTGGAACCCCACCTGAAGATCGAAATAGAGGCAATTGCAGTCTTGCCAGACTAACCATCACATCCCCAATCCGAAAAACAGGTGCAGACAATGGACCAGACCATCATCGACAAAGTCCTCAGCCAGGTTGATGAGGCCGCCATAGTAGAACTGGCAAGCGACCTGATCAAAATCCCCAGCTTCAAGCCCGACGAGACTGAAGTTGCAAAGTTCCTGGACCGATTCTTCAAGGAACGCGGCTATCAAGTTGACCTTCAGGAAGTGGAACCGGGAAGGTTTCAGACCATCGCCACGCTGCCGGGCAGTGGGGGCGGTTGCAGCCTGATGCTGAACGGCCACACCGACATCAACTCCCTGACCCGGCGCTGGACGCGCGATCCCTGGACGCCCACCGTGGAGGGGGACCGTCTTTACGGCCACGGGATACAGAACATGAAGGGCGGCTTGGCCAGCATCATCATGGCCGCGGAGGCGGTGCGTCTTTCGCAGGCAGAGATGAAAGGGGACTTGGTGGTGGCCTGCGTGGTCGGGGAGACCCAGGGCGGCGAGGGCACGCATTTCCTGATGGAAAGCGGTATGCGGACCGACATGGCGGTGGTGGCCGAACCCTTCGGCGCCCACAACCTGGTTACGGTCCACTGCGGCGTCGCCCACATGGCGATTCACACCTACGGCATTACCGGCCACATCCGCCAGGTAGAAAGCACGGTCAACGCCATCTACATGATGAACAAGGTTATAGACCGTCTGCAACAGGTAGAGTTCACCTACCAGCCGCGGCAGGACATGGAATCTTTGCCTCGCCTGAACGTCGGCGGCATCATCGGCGGCCTCGGCGCCGACTACGTCCTGGTGGAGCCGCCCTACGTCCCGGACATATGCACCATCATCGTCGATGTCCACTTCGTCCCAGGGCAGACGGCGGACAGCATACTGGCCGACCTGCACCGGGCACTCGACCCTTTGAAAGACGAGGTGCAGGGATTGGACTTCGAAATAGAAATGCCGCCTCCCGATTCCTTCAAGGGACGGCGGCGGTTGGTTATGAACCCTCTGGACGTGCCGCTGGACACCTACATAGTCGAGGCGGTGGCCCGTAACTACGAGGTCGTCGCGGGCAAGCCTCCCGAGGCGGTTGGGTCCATCCTGCCCTTTACCTACACCGCCAACGACACCTGCCATCTGTGGGAGTCGGGCATACCCTGCCTGTTGTACGGCCCGGGCGTAATACGCGGCAACGCCGACGAAGACGACAGTTGCGTCATCATCAGCGAAATGGTCCATTGCACCAAGGTGCTGGCCCTAACCGCCCTGGAGGTGTGCAACCGGGAGCGGGAGTAAACTTGGGTACTCCTGCAGTTTCAAGTACTGATTTGGCAATATCCGTCATTCCCGCGCAGGCGGGAATCCAGAATCATCAGCGGTCTTTCAACCCAACAAATCGGCATCATCAGGAGGTAGCCGGTGACTATGATTCCAGGTATCGAGTATCACACCTTTTCCATCACAGGAAGGTGCCAGCGCACGGGGATGCTGGGTATAGCCATCACCACGAGCGACATCGCGGTAGGTGGGCGGTGTTCCTACGTCAAGGAACTGGTGGGCGCGGCCGCGACACAGGCCACGACGGACCCGCGCTTGGGGCCCTTCGCCTTGCGCTTGATGGAAACGGGCTATTCGGCAGTCGGGGCGATACAACAGCTTGAGGCCAGCGACCCCCATATCGAACGCCGCCAATTGGGATTAGTGGACCGGGACGGCCACTCCGCCGCCCGCACCGGCAACCTGAACAACGCATGGGCCGGGCACATCACCAAGAAGAACTTCGTAGCCATGGGCAACGGCCTGTTGAACGAAGGGGTGGTGGACGCCATGGCCAACGCCTTCGAGGAGTCGGAATCGGAGGCTTTGGAGGAACGCTTGATGCGGGCCATGGAAGCAGGCCAGGCGGCCGGTGGAGAAGCTGCGGATGCAACACACTACCATTCGGCGGGGCTGCTGGTCTATCACAACCAGATTTTCCCCAGGATAGACCTGAGGGTGGACGAACACCCCACCCCGCTGGTTGAGTTGCGGCGCATCCTGGAGATTTACAAACCCAGCACGGACTACTTTGACCTTCGCGCCGCCAATCCGAACGTGGGCCCTGAAATGCGGAGTTTCCCGGCGTAAAGAAACAGGACAGTGTGCAGGCTGCGGCCCTGCACACTCCTGATTTCTACCTACTTGACCCGGCCCACTGGAGGCCCCAGCTTCTCCTCGAAAGACTTGGAGAAGGCCAGCAATTCCTCGGCGGGCTTGTCCAGGTCAATGTGCTCTCCCAAGGGCTGGCGGATGTTGTACCCGGTCTTGTAGTACAACTCCACCCGGTTGTCCTCGGGATCAAAGAAGTAGATGCTGCACGAGATTCCGTGGGTAACGGTCCTGTCGATCTTCAGCTCCTCTTCCTGCAACCGGTGGTAGAAGTCCGTCAGGTCTTCCATGCTGTCGACGATGAACGAAACCTGTTGCAGGTACTGGGTGGGACTACCGCTCTCTGGCAACTTGGCAAGGGCCAGCTCGTGGTGTTCATCCTCCGGGGCGGCGCTGAGGAAGCAAATCCCCCTGTCCAGGTCCTCGTCGGTAATGGTCATGCCCATGAAACGGCTGTAGAAGTCCCTCATCTTGTCCAGGTCCTGGCAGTAAATCCCCAAGTGTCCCAAACTGGTGACTGCAGGCATAAGAGTGGCCTCCTATCTTTTTTTGGATATAGATCAGGTGTCCGACGCATGTTAATCAGGAGCGACTAGACGCTCTGCGTCATGAGCTAAAGGATAGGATGGCGGCGGAGCCTTGGCAACCGGCACGTCCTCAACCGCCAACCGAAGCCCCACGACCTTGAGCGCCCGTTCTACGGTGCTCATGTGGGAGCCGTGGCGAGGGTCACAAAGCTTGACCACCGCGGATTCATCCATACCCAACTTATCGGCAAGGGCAACCGTGGTGATACCCTTTTTCTGCATTGCCCGGTTAAGCGCAACCTTAGCAGCGGGGACAAGGGGCAGGCATATCGGGACTTGTCCCTTTGCCACAGGACTGGGAACCGGGAAGTCCTTTCCCAGTCGGTAATAGGCTCCCAACGCCGCAACCAACCCATCCTCTGCCATTTCCACCGCTTCCTCCCAAGACCATCCGCACGTTATAGCTCCCGGCACGTCTGGAAAAGTCACACCATAAGCTATCCGTCCGGTCGCTGCTTTCTCTTCTTCATCGATAATGATGTTGCAAGGGTAGACGTACTTCACGGGTCAGAACTCCCTTCGGTTGATATTAAGTTGCCGTAGCATAGATGCCAAGGTCGCGGGTGGAATCTCCCCATGCTGTACGATGGTATTGCGGTCATCAATATAGACGGTCCAGTGACTACCCTTACCCCGTCCTCTATCAAGATAGAAGTCTCGCTCTGCCCTTCTGGCGTACCTCCTCGCTCTCCTGATGAATTCGCTCCCAGTCATTCTATGCTTGCAACGTCTGGGCCACTATTCCTCCGAAGGCAAAAAGGCGGTAGGTACTATGACACTGCCGGAGCCGACGCCGGTGGTGTCGCCGTTCTGGTTCTCTACCTTGATCTCCACCGACACCCTGTTGCCGTTGGCTTCCCGCGTCATATCGGTTATTTTGCCGGTAAAGGTGATGGTGTCGCCGGGGCGGACGGGCCGCAGGAACCGCAGGTCCACCATGCCGGTGTGGTTGACCACCGCGCCGCCAAAGTGCCTCCTCAGCAGTTCTATAGCGAACGCCAGCGACATACGGCCAGAGGCAACGGTGCCCGTGGTGCCCAGCGTCTCCCTGGCGGTGGCCTCATCAGTGAACTGGGATGGGCCCTCTTCTCCCGAGCTTTGCTCGAATAGGTTGATGGCCTCCTGGGTCATCTGCTTCACTATGGGGCCGACTTCGTCCCCGATCTTGTGGTCCTGCATCAGCCTCCCCATTTCTTGCCGACCTCTGTGGGCTGCTTCAGTTCGTGGGTTATGACCCGGTCTATCAGACGCCCGTCTTCGTCAACCGACACAGCCTCGGTTACGATGTAGTTCTTCCCCCGCCGCAGGTACTTGTCCGCGACCCAAGCAGTAACCGTCAACTTCTTGCCCGCCACCGGCGGGTTGTAGCAATAAAAGGCGCACCGGGCGTTGACCGAGCCCGCATCCCGGTACTTGGTGTTGTACTGTTTCACGTCAACCTTGTGCGAGATGGTGGGAAAGCTTGCCTCGGGGTCCATCACACCCCTTCTGTAGGTGTCAATCATCTCCTGGGTCAACACGTACTCGTATTTCTGGAATGTCTCTCCCACTTCAAGGGCGTCCCAGTCCAGCAGAATCCGTTCGTCCGCCTCTACCATTATTCCGTCCTTTCCCAAGCGTCTTGGCAGATGCAAGTATAGAACAACCACCACCGGCAAGTCACCGGAAACGAGCGGAACGGGAGACGCGGAAAGGAGGGAGTCGGACCGGCATCACCCTCTTGCCAGCAGCAATACGCCACCGATCACCATCAAGGCGTCAACCGCCAACTCAACCCACCGCTGTGGCACCTTGGGAATGAGCAACCGGCCCAGAAACGCTCCCACAAGCGCGATTGCGCCGATTCCGAATCCGAACCACAACACTTGGGGGACGAACAGGTTCGATGAGGCGAACACGGCCATTTTGGGCACCTGGGTAAACAGCAAACAGGCGGCGAATGTCCCGACGTAAGCCCTGCCCGAGAGTCCGTGTGAGAGGATAAAGGGCGCCGCGATGGGTCCAGGCGTGCCCAGGAATCCCGACGAAAATCCGCTTACGGCGCCTACTGCGGAAAAGCCTTTCAGCCCGAAATTCCACTCACGGCCCCACCGGGTATGCCGGTGTATCACAAGCAGTATCAACAGGCACCCCAACAGGCGCACCAGGATATCGGGCGGCGTGACGATGAACAGGAAGGCTCCCGCGGTGGAAACGGGCAACGCCCCCATGGCGAACCACTTGGCCACCGGCCACGAGACCTCCCTGATGTTGAAGGAAGCCCTGGCAATTATGGACAGCGACTGCACGATAGCAATGATGAGAACGGCATCCCGCGCTCCGAAGAACCACACCAGCAGCGGCAAAATCGCTATGCCTCCGCCAAACCCCACCACCCCCGCGATTGTGAACACCACGGCGGAGACGGTTATCAGGAACGCCAAGGCCAGTGGGTCAGGCATCCAAGCCTCGATGGAAGAAACCACGGGCAATGGAACGGCAACACGACCGCACGCCATGTTGCGGGGAGAAGTTGGTCAAGCAAGTAAGGCAGGCGAGGCTGCCTGCCCATGGGTAAACGGTCAAGAGGAAATAACCAAGAGCGTATTTACCAGTACGAGTCCGGGGGGAATTTACGTGGTGTGTGGACGGTACGCTGCGTGGTCAGCCGCCGTGGCAGCGCTTGTATTTCTTGCCGCTGCCGCAGGGGCATTTCTCGTTCCTGCCTATCTTCCGGTTTTCCAGCCGGTGCACCGTGCGCTTGTCCTCACACTGGGAACAGGTGCAGGCGGCGGGATGTTCAGCATACCAGTTGGGCCTTACCATATTTCATCTCTTCCTGGGCTAGTCCACCAAAAGCCGGTTACCGGAGGAACCTACTTGAGGCATCTTTCCGGTCACCAAGTATATCACCCGTTCCGCTATATTCGTGGCCCGGTCGGCTACGCGCTCCAGGTCGTGCGCCACCCAGAGGAGGTAGGTAGCCCTCTGGATGGAGTGTGGGTCCTGTAGCATGTAGGTCAGCAACTCGCGATACACTTGATCGTAGAGGCCGTCCACCTCGTCGTCCGCCGACAATACGCCCATCGCCGCAACAGTGTCACGGTTCACCAAGGCGTCGAGGCTGCGCCGCAGCATGTCAGAAGCCTTCTCTCCCATCCGCGGGATGTCTATAAGCGGCTTCAACGGCGGCTCTTCGCCCATCATAAGGCTGATCTTGGCTATGCCCTCCGCATAGTCTCCCATGCGTTCCAACTCCACGGCGATGTGAAGCGTTGTTATCAGCCGGCGCAGGTCGCGGGCGACCGGCTGATGCCTGGCAATCAGCTCGATGGAGTGTTCCTCCAACTGGACGCACTGCCTGTCTATTTCATCGTCTTCCTGAACAACCTGCGAAGAGGCCTCCAGGTCACGGCGTTTCAAAGCATCCAGGGACTTGGCGAGAGCCTTCTCCACCATGCTCCCCAGTCCCAGGAGCTCGTCCGTCAATCGTTCCAGGCTGGTGTCCAGGTTCGGTCGCACCATGATGGTCCCTCCTCACGCCATACGGCGGGGTACGAAAGGCTAGCTGAACCGCCCGGTGATATAGGCCTCGGTACGTTCGTCCTTGGGATTGGTGAATATCTCGGGGGTGGCGCCGCACTCCACCAGATATCCGGCCCTGTCATCGCCCATCATGAGAAATGCGGTCTGATAGGAAACCCTGGCCGCCTGCTGCATGTTGTGGGTAACAATGATGATTGTAACCTCAGGGGCCAGCTCCCGCATCAAGTCTTCTATCGCCAGGGTGGCGATGGGATCCAGCGCGGAGGCCGGTTCGTCCATCAGGATTACTTCCGGCTCCACGGCCAAAGCCCGGGCGATGCAGAGCCGCTGCTGCTGGCCCCCGGAAAGTCGGAGGGCGCTGCTGTTCAAGCGGTCCTTGACCTCATCCCACAGGGCAGCGCGGCGCAGCGACCGCTCAACTACTTCCTGCATATTCCCTTGAAATCCGTTGACCCTGAGGCCGAAGGCCACGTTATCGAAGATCGACTTGGGGAACGGGTTGGGTTTTTGAAAGACCATCCCGATGCGAGCGCGGATTTCCGTTGGATCCACGTTGGACGCGTAGATGTCCTGCCCTTCCATCAGGATACGACCGCGCACCGATGAGTTGGGCAAAAGCTCGTTCATGCGGTTGAAACAGCGGAGCAAGGTGCTCTTTCCGCAGCCGGAGGGGCCGATAAAGGCCGTCACCCGATTGCGGGGTATCTCCAGGTCAATGTCACGCAGGGCTTGAAACTCGCCGTACCAAACGTTGAGGCCCTGGGCCCGCAACACTATCGAGTCTTGTTCCATGCTACTCTTCGGACCTCGTCTGATAACGGTTGCGAACGAAGGCGGCAACCGAATTCATCGAAAGCAGAATCAACAGCAGAATTATTATGCCCGCCGCCGCCAAGCCCCGGAAGTCTTCCTGCGGGCGGGACATCCAGTTGAAAATCTGGATGGGCAATACGGTGAACCGGTCGAGGGGGTCCACCGGGACAAAGGTCAAGTATACCAAGGCGCTGATGGCAATCACCGGCGCCGCCTCACCGATGGCGCGGGACATCGCCAGGATGGTCCCGGTGAGAATCCCGGGCAAAGCCGCCGGAATGATTACCCGGCGCACCACCTCCCATTGAGTAGCGCCAAGTCCGTAGGCGGCCTCCCTGTAAGTATAGGGCACGGCCTTTATTGCTTCCCGTGACGAGAGAATGACAATGGGGAGCACCAGCAACGAGAGGGTGAGAGCGCCGGCCAGGAGGCTGCGGCCCATGGACATGGCCTGTACAAACAGGGCGAGACCGAGAAGCCCGTAGACTATAGACGGCACGCCCGCCAGGTTGGCAATGTTGACTTCGATGAGCCTGGTCAGCCGGTTGACGGGGGCGTACTCTTCCAGATAGATTGCCGCCCCCACTCCTACGGGAATGGTGAAGGCCGCAGTGAGCCCCATGAGCCAGATGGTGCCAACCATGGCTGCTTTTATCCCGGCCACTTCGGGGTGCCGGGACGAGTAACTGGTCAGGAAGTGGGGACTCAACCACGGCAGTCCCTCTACCAGGACCTGCACCAAGAGAGTGATCAACCCGATGACACCCACCATCACCGCCAGCAGGAACAACATGTAGGCGACAGTCCCTACGAGTTTCCGCGCCGACAGCCGGTAGTGGAGCGTTCCCGCTCCGATGTTTTTCAGTACCTCTCCTGCCATCGATGCACCACCCAGTTGCCGAGTATGTTCATGGCCAGGGTCATCAGGAAGAGGAGCAGGCCCACGGCGAAGATGGTGTTGTACTCCAGGGTGCCGTGGGGAGTTTCTCCCAAGCTAAGCTGCACTATGTAAGCCGTCATGGTCTGGATGCTTTCCAAGGGGTTGAAGGTTGCCCTGGGGGTGGCCCCGGCGGCTATGGTGACCAGCATCGTTTCGCCGATGGCCCTGGAAATGGCCAGGATGAAGGCTGCTACGATCCCGGAAAGCGCCGCCGGCACCACCACTTTTATGGCCACTTCGAGCCTGGTGGCCCCCAGTGCATAGGCGGCCTCCCTGAGGGACCGGGGCACCGCCAGCATGGCGTCCTCGCTGAGCGAGGAAACCATGGGAATAATCATCAACCCCATCACCAGCCCCGCACTCAAAGCGTTGAAGACAAGCAGGTCCGGGATAATTCCTTGCAACATCGGGGTCACAAAGGTGAGAGCGAAGTACCCGTACACAACCGTCGGCACGCCGCCCAGGATTTCCAGAAAGGGCTTGATGATCCGGCGGGCGCGGTTCGGGGCGTATTCCGACATATAGATGGCGGTAGCCAGACCGACCGGCACGGCGACGAAAGCGGCCAGTATAGCCACCAGCAGGGTGCCGCATACCAGCGCAAGGACGCCGTAGGACTGGGGAATCAAAATGGGAGACCATCTTGTTCCCAGGACAAACTCCCACAGCGGGACCTGCGTAAAGAAACCCATCGCTTGGGAAACCAGGCTCACCACGATGCCGATCGTAGTGAAAATCGAGACCAAGGCACAGGCAAAGAAAATGCCCTTGACTATCCGGCCTTCCAAGGCCACCCGCCGCCGGTGGCGGGCCGCAGACTCCATTCCCCAAGTCCGCTGAACCTGCGAATCATTCCCCGGAGTCTTTGCGCCAAATCTGTCCAAGTACAGCTCCCTATGCCACGATTGCTCAGATGGGGAGGCGGCAATTCCGGTCTCCCCATCCGGATTGCCGCGCTCCCCATCCCAACCTGCCGGGCAAAAACCCCTTACTGGATCTTCGCCAAGCCCTGTTGGTACACTTCCTCGGCTTGGGGTATGTACCCCACCTCACGCACCAGTTGCTTACCGTTCTCCATGTAGAACTCTACGAACGACTTGACCTCCGACCTCTCCAAGCTCTTCACATTGACGTAGATGAACATCGGGCGGGCCAGCGGCTTGTACTCCCCGGACTCAATCGTCTCGTCCGTGGGCATCACGCATCCATCACCGGAGTCCACAGCCACCAGCTTCAGCTTGTCCTGATTTTCGGCGTAGTATGCATAGCCGAAGTAGCCCATCGCACTCCGGTCCCCGCCTATCCCCTGCACCAGCACGTTGTCGTCGGCACTGGCGGTATAGTCGGCGCGGCTGGCCCTGGCTTCGCCAACTATCTCCTCGGTGAAGTAGTCGAACGTACCGGAGTCGGTGTCGGGGCCGTAGAGCCTCAGCTTGTCAGCCGGCCACTCCGGCCTGATGTCCTGCCAGGTCTTGACCGTGGAACCCGGCTCCCAGACCCGCTTCAACTCGTCCACCGTCAGGCACTCGACGAAGTCGTTGCTGGGGCTGACCATCACCGACAAGCCGTCGGTGCCTACCTTCAACTCCATGAACTCTATCCCGTTTTCCATTGCCTCATCACTTTCCTTGGCCTTGATGGGACGAGAAGCATTGCTGATGTCCGTCTCCCCCACCACGAACCTCTTGAAACCGCCGCCGGTGCCTGACACTCCGACGTTTACCTGCACGCCGGGGTTCACCTTGCGAAACTCTTCGGCCACTGCTTCGGTTATCGGGAATACCGTGCTGGACCCGTCAACCTCGATATCGCCGTCCAGTTCAATCGATGTCATGGGCTCGGACGATTTCGATTGTTTGTCCTGACTCGCCGGGCTTGCAGCCGCTTCCGATCCTCCACAACCTGCCAATACAACGGCTAGCAGGACGGGAATGATCAGAAGGACCGCGGGCGTGGTCCGATTCACCACTTGTGTCATAGGTCTAATCATCTCCTTATTAGTGTAGTAAGGGGGAATTAATGGCCCGTGAACAAATAATTAACAACGGGTTAACAATGAGCATTTCACTGCTGCCGTGATGGTCGCCAACCTCCTTCCTTAGCTGCTGGCAACCACACTATCAGGGCAGTGTTAACCGGCAATTACGGCAAGTTCAACGCAGGATTAACGAACCGTTAAGGATCGGCAAACAAAAACCCCTCGAAACGAAGGGGGACGTCGCGGTCGACTGAAGGATGGTTCGGGGTGGTTCAATCGGCCCGCGGAACGGTGAAACCGAAGGTGCTGCCCGACCCTTCATGGCTCTCCACCAGCACCTCTCCTCCGTGGGCCTCAACGATGTGTTTCACAATGGCGAGCCCCAGCCCCGTGCCGCCGTCACGGCGGGACCGGTCCACTTTGTAGAACCGTTCGAAAATATGGGCCAGATGTTCCCGGGCAATCCCTACGCCGGTGTCTTCCACGCAGACCTCCGCCGAGCCGTTGCGGGCCCGCGCCAACACCGTGATTTCCCCGTGTTCGGGCGTGAACTTCAACGCGTTGTTCATCAGGTTGACCAAGGCCTGCCTCAACTTTTCGTGGTCCCCCACGACGAAAGGCACGTCATCGGCAACGTCCGACTTCAGGACGACTCCCTGGGAGAGGGCGCTTGGCTGAAACTCGTTGACCAACTCGGAGATCATTGGCTTCAGGTCCACGGTCCGCAGGTCCAGTGACTCCTGGCCCGTTTCCAGCCGAGCGAGATGCAGCAATTCAGCCACCAGGTTGGACATCCGGTCCACTTCACGGTGAATCCGTTGCAGAAAGTCCCTGGCGGTCTCCTGTTCCTCGATTGCGCCGTCTTCCAAGCTCTCTACCAAGGCTTTCACCGAGGCTATCGGGCTTCTCAACTCATGGGATACGTTGCTGACGAATTCCCGGCGGGTCGTTTCAACTTGGCGCATACGCGTCAGGTCGTGCAGGTTGAGCAGGACGCCGGCGTCCTGCTCCGAATTCAACGGGATGGCAACAGCACTCAGGAAGCGGCGGGGACGCAACAGTTCGATTTCTCCGAACCGCGGCTCCCGTTCGCTCAAACAAGCCAGCAGAAGCTGTTGAAGCTCGTGGTCCCGCACCGCCTCTATGAAACGATGCCCCTGGATTCGATAGCTGTTGACTCCCAGAAGAGTCTCCGCCGCTTGGTTGGTAAGCTGGACCCTGCCGTCTTCCCCGACGACAACCACGCCATCGGCCATAGTGTTGAAGATAGCGGCGAGCTTGGCCCGTTCATCGGACAAATCGTTGATCGAAGTCCTCAGCGCGGCGGCCATCCGGTTGAACGCGTTTGCCAATTCCCGTGTCTCGTTCTCAGTTGAGGGACCCACCCGCTGGTCCAGGTCACCCTGCGCCAGCCTCTGGGCAGCGTCGGTCACCGTCCGGACGGACCGGGAGGTGCGAAGAGCCAGAACGTAAGACACCACGGCGGAAAAGACGACCACCGTCAACGCGAAAAAGGCTATGACGTACCGGAGGCGATTTACGTCATCCTGTAGCACGGAGGCCGGGACTTCCAGCCGCACGACGCCAACCAACGAGCCGTCCAGATTTATCGGCGCCGTACCGTACACAAGGTCTTCGCCATCAGGCAGCCGCAGGGTCGTCGAGCCGGCCACACCATCATTCAACGCATCCCTCAGCTCGGGACGCCCCAACAGGTTGCCTACGGCTTCCGTACCTTCTCCTGTATCCGCCACAACCGTTCCATCCGCAAGGACGATGGTGACCCGGGTTGGACTCCCGCCTTCGCGGGAGTGACGGGTAGAAGGGCCGGATTGGCGGACCGAAAGGCCGGAGTCACGGGACGGGAGTTGAGAGTAGCTGGATGGAAGTTGGGCCAGGACGCTTCGCAGAGACGCCGCATCATTCCGTGACTCCAAACGGGCCGACGCTATTCCGGCCAGGAGCACGGCCTCCCGCTCCATTTGGCCCTCCAGGTCGGCAAGGTAGCCGTCCCGGAAAACATCCGCCAGGAAGAAGCCCACCGCAGCCATCGCAAGACACACGATGCCGACTCCGCCGAAGACGACGCGCTTCCGAGAGTCAGGCAGGGACCTCATCGCTCAAAACGGTAGCCAACGCCGCGTATGGTGATGATGCGCTTGGGCTTGCCGGGTTCCGATTCGATTTTTTCCCGCAGCCAGCGAACGTGGACGTCCACCGTGCGGCTGTCGCCAACGTAGTCCTGGCCCCAGAGCCGCTGCAACAACTGGTCCCTGGTGAACGCCCGCCCGCGGTTGCTCATCAGCAAGGCAAGAAGCTCAAACTCCCGGGGCTTGAGCTCCAAAGTGCGGTCGCCCAAGGCCGCGGTATGGGCGGTCAGGTCCACCACCAGGTCGCCGGCGCGTATGGTCTCCGGAGCGACTGCTCCGTCCGGACCGTCCTGCCCCATACGGGACCGGCGGAGCATCGCCCTGGCCCGCGCCATCAACTCCCGCATACTGAACGGTTTGGTAACGTAGTCGTCCGCGCCCAGTTCCAAACCCACAATCCGGTCCACCTCTTCCGCCTTGGCCGTGAGCATGATTATGGGAACGGAGCTTTCACGCCGGATGGCACGGCACAATTCGAGACCGTCCAACCCCGGGAGCATAATGTCCAGTATGACCAGGTCGTGATTGAGGGAACGGGCGAAATCCAGGCCGCTGGGGCCGTCCGAGGCGGTGGTCACGGCATACCCTTCCCGCTCCAGGTTGTACTTCAGGGCCGCAAGCAGGTTTTCCTCATCCTCAACGACAAGAACTTTACGTTCCGACACATCACCCCCGTGAGTGGCTAGTGGTCAGTGGCCACTGGCGGCTAGTCACTGGTCACTGTTCCCTGCCTCCTGGATTGCGCGCCAGACTTTTTCCGGCGTGAAGGGTATGTCCATGTGGGTTATCCCCAAGTGGGCCAGGGCGTCCATAACCGCGTTGGCTATGGCCGGCGGCGCGGCTATGGTGGGGGTTTCTCCCATTCCTTTCGCCCCCAACGGATTGAGGGGGCTTGGAGTGTGCCTGCTTCCTATTGTAAATTCCGGGAGTTGGTGCGCCGACGGCATGGCATAGTCCATGAAACTGCCGCTGAGCATCTGGCCGTTCTCATCGAACACCGCCTGCTCGAACAGGGCCGCCCCGATGCCCTGGGCCAACCCGCCATGGATCTGGCCATCCACCACCATCGGGTTGATTACCGTGCCGCAGTCGTCCACGGCGACGAACCCTGTCAAGTTGACCGTGCCCGTATCCACGTCCACCATCACCGTCGCCACGTTGGCGCTGTAAGAGTACGTCTGAGACCGGGGTTCCCAGTATACGGTTGCTTCCAACCCTTTCTGCATACCCTCCGGCAGCATCTGACCGCTGTGGGCTCTCTCGGCCACGTCTGCCCACGTAACATAGCTGCCAGGGATGTCCTCCACCGAGAACCTCCCACCCTCCAGGGTAACGTGGTCCGGGTCTATGTTCATGAGACTGGCGGCGATTTTCACCGCTTTTTCCTTGATTTCCCGCCCGGCCATTACGAGGGCTGTGCCGCCTATGACCAGGGAGCGGCTGGCACGGGTGCCGGTGCTGATGGGAGTGACGGCGGTATCCCCGTGAATAACTTCCACCTCGTCAAAGGGGATTCCCAGCTCGTCGCTTACTATCTGGGCGAAGGTCGTCTCGAGTCCCTGCCCGTGGGGGGCCAGGCCTGTGATAGCGGTGGCGCGCCCGGTGGGACTGATTTGCAGACTACCGCTGTCGAACCCCGGCCTGGCGCTTAGACCTCCCGATGGGCCGTTGGCTGTGGCATCTACGGTTGTGGCTATGCCTATGCCCATGGCAACGCCTGCCCCCGGCGTGTTTCCCGCCTTCGCGGGAAAGACGGGAAGGGGGCCCCGGTCCCGCAACCGTTGCTGCTCCTCTCTCAGTTGCTCGTAGCCTGCCAACTCCAACGCTTGGTCCAACGCCGCTTCGTAATCGCCGGTGTCGTATTCACGTCCCATCGGTGTCATGTACGGGAAAGCTTCCGGAGCGATGAAGTTCTTTCGCCTGACTTCCACCGGGTCCATGCCCAGCCTTCCGGCGATCAGGTCCATGACCCGTTCAATCACGTAACCGGGCGCGTGGTGCCCGTATCCCCGGTAAGGACCAACCGGGACCTTGTTGGTAAATACGCCATGCCCGGTCCACTCCAGGTCTCTTACTTGATACGCCCCCTGCGCACCGGAGGGCGTTGTCAGCTCGACAACCGAGTGGGTGCCCCCATTGGAGTATGCTCCAAGGTCGGTATAGTACCGCCACCTCAGCCCGGTCAGCGTACCATCGTTCTTGTAGGCGGCCTCGACGTGCTGCACTTCTCCCCTGCCGTGGACCGTCGCCAGGAAGTGCTCCTGGCGGTCCTCGACCCACTTCACCGGCAGGGCGTATTGCATGGCCAGGATTGCGGTAATGACCGTTTCCGGGTAGGTGTCTATCTTGGCGCCAAACCCGCCGCCCACGTCCCTCGACAGAATCCTTATCTTGTTTTCCGGCAGGTCCAGCACTTGAGCGATGACGATGCGTTCCAAGTGAGGCGACTGGGTGGAGAGCCAAATGGTCATGTTTCCGGTGCCGCGTTCGTAACTGGCCACGACGGCCCTGGATTCCATGGGATTGGGTATCAACCTCGGCATCGCTACACGCGCCGAAACCACTCCGTCCGCTTCACGGAAGGCTGATTCGGGGTCTCCGGAAGTCCCGGTGCACCGCACGGAAACATTGGTCCCCAGGTCGTCGTGGACCAGTGGCGAGCCCGGTTCCGCCGCCTTTTCCAGGTCCACAATGGCGCGCAGCGGCTCATACTCGACATGGATGAGGTCCAGAGCGTCCCGGGCCGCGCTGCTGCTGTCGGCCACAACCGCCGCCACCGGTTCTCCCTCGTACTTCGCCGTCCCGACGGCCATCGGCCAACTGCGCTTCACCTTGGTGCCCTCGCTGACCCGGTTCAACGGAAACTGGTCCTTGCACCGGTCGCGCACCTCCTCCCCGGTAATGACGCCCAGCACCCGCGGGTCGTCCAGGGCTTGGGATGCGTCGATGTTGAGTATGCGGGCGTGGGCATGGGGACTCCGGAGCACCGCCATGTAGACCATTCGTCTCAGGTCTACGTCGCCGGTATAGACGCCGTCGCCCATGATCAACCTGGGGTCTTCCTTTCTCCTGGGAGACGCGCCGATCATCGGCCCGCCAGTACTTGAAACCATGTTTTACCTCGTCAAAGACCGCACGTTTATGACCGAACACCCCGTCATTCCCACCCCCTTTCCCGTCTTTCCCGTTCCCTTTCCCGTCTTTCCCGCGAAGAGCCCACCCTCGACCCCCGCCTTCGCGGGGGAGACGGGGACGGGAAACCCGCCAGGGGCAGGCTGCGCGGGAATGACGGGGTGGGCGTTGCGCCGGGTCTTGAAATAGTTTCTAGGCCTTCACGTCACTCTGGTTGATCATCCGCCGGACCCGGTCGGGACTCAGGGGCAGGTCCTTTACCTGCACCCCCTTTGAGCCAAGAGCGTGGGAAACGGCGTTGGATATGGCAGCGCCGGTGGCTACGATGCCAATCTCACCCGCCCCCTTCACTCCCAAGGGATTCCGGGGCGAGGGAGCAAGGTCTTCGACCACGCTGTCGATTACGGGGATCTCCATGCTGGAGGGCAGCAGGTAGTCTACAAGCGTTCCCGCCAACGGTTGTCCATTGTCGTCGTAGACCAGTTCCTCGAGTATGGTTGCGCCTATGCCCTGGGCCGCCGCGCCCACAAGCTGCCCTTTCAACAACAGCGGATTGATCACGTGCCCCACATCTTCCGCCACGGCATACTTGAGTATGGTAATCTCTCCGGTTTCCGGGTCCACCTTGAGGTGAACGGCGTGAGCGCCGCAGGGATAGCAGTCCTCGGACGACCTGAAGTAATCGGTTGCTTCCAGCCCTATTTCCCCTTGGCTGTGGACGCTGGCCGGGTTGGCCAGTTGCAGCGCCTCTCCTAAGTTGAGCAGGGGCGACTCCGGCCCGTCGGTCTTGCGATGAACCTTCCCTTGCGAGAACTCCAGTTCATCCCGCTCGATCTCCAGGTAAGCCGCGCTGATCCGAAGGATTTTTTCCTTGAGGTTCTGGGACGCCATGTAGAGAGCATTGCCTGCCATGATGGTGCCCCTGCTTGCGTGGGTGCCCCCGCCGAAAGGCATCAGGTCGGTGCTTCCGTGATATACGGCCACGTATTCTATGGGCACTCCCAGCCCCGAAGCGCATATCTGGGCCATTACGGTCTCATGGCCCTGTCCCATTGTCGCGATGCCCAGGTAAACCGCCACGGCCTCTCCGCCCGTCACCACCACCCGCGCTCCTTCGAAGGACTGGCCGCCGCCGGTGCTCTTCACGAAGCAGGCCACGCCGATCCCGTGGTACTCCCCGTCCACCAGTTGCCCCTGAAGGTGCTTGCGGTCGTCGTACTCGAGCACTTCCAGGACCCTGCTGAGGAGGGCCGGGTAGTCGCCGCTGTCGTAAACGATAGGGGTGGTCTCCGGACGGGTGTACCCAACCCTGTACGGCATCTCCGAGGGCTGGATGAGGTTCCTCCGTCGCAGCTCCACTGGATCGATGCCCAGGTCTTCGGCGATTATGTCCAGCATCCTTTCCCGGAAAAAGCACGACTCGTAACGTCCCGGAGCGCTGAAAGTGCCCATGCCGACCTTATTGGTCAGGTAGCACTTTACCCGCCATTGGTAGGCGGGTATATGGTAAGTCCCCGTCAACATCGCGGCTGTGAGGATTGGGACGGTGGCGCCGTGGGTGCGGACGTAACCTCCCAAAACCCCGTAGACTTCCGCCCGCATACCGAGGATGGTCCCGTCCCGGTTGGCGGCAACCTCCATGCGGCAGACGTGCTCCCGGGAGTGGTTCGCCGCAATCAGGTGCTCCATCCGGTCCTCAACCCATTTGACGGGGCGGCCCAACTTTAAGGACGCGAACGGGATCAGGAAGTTTTCCGGGTAGAATTCGCCGCGAATCCCGAAGCCTCCGCCAACGTCCGGTTCGATGAAGTGGATGCGGTGTTCCGGCATTTGCAGCAGGTTGGACAGCACTCCCCGGTTGAAGTGCGGCACCTTGGTCTCTCCCCACACGGTAAGACGCTCGGCGCCGGGATCATACGACGCTACCAATCCCCTGGTCTCCAGCGGATTTCCGGTGTGCCGGTGGCAGCGGAACTCCTCGGTACGGGTATACTCGGCCTCGCGGAAGGCTGCGTCGATGTCGCCTTCAGTCCCCGCAAACTCCATTGCCAGGTTGGTCCCGTGCTCCTCGAAAAGAAGCGTGTCCTCCTTCTCTGACTGGAAGGCGTCCACAACCGGGGGAAGGGGGTCGTAACGCACCTCAATTGATTCCAGCGCGTCCTCCGCAAGGTAGCGGCTGGTCGCCACGAGCACCGCAACTGGCTCGCCGACGTACCGCACCTTGTTGCTGGCCAAGGGGTACTGGAGGAAACGGTCCAGCCCTCCGTAGACGCCCCGCCTCATCGGAATGGGCCGAGGCTCCACCGTATCTAAAATGTCCTGATAGGTGAAGACGGCGGCGACGCCGGGAATTTTCAAGGCCTTGCCGGCGTCGATGGACAGTATGCGCGCATGAGCGTGAGTGCTGCGCAGAATGGCGGCGTAGAGCATCCCAGGCAGCTTGACGTCATCCACATATTGCGCCAGCCCGGTAAGGAACCGACGGTCTTCCTGGCGAATTATGGGCGCCCCGATGTAGGTATTTCCCCCCATGATTCCCTCAGACCAAGATGGATTGGCTAATCAGCGCAGCCGGGTCCAACCCGTTATTGTTCCGGCGGCGACCTTAGCATATTATATGGCGAAACGCCGATAGTCCAACAATGAGGGGGTGATTCAATGTCCAGAGTCACGATGATCCACCACATCAATATACAGGTCAGTGACCGCGAAAAGACCCGGGAGTGGTACGAAAAGGTGCTGGGAGCCGAGTTTCTTGACCGGGGCCCAACGCTTAACCGGCAACAACTTCAGTTCAGAATCGGGAACGCGGAAGTCCACACCAACGACGCTCCAAACCCCGTCCAAGTCCCCGCCGTCCACTTCGCGGCGGAGATCGCAGATTGGGATGAACTTATAGCCCATTTGGACGAATTAGGGGTCCCTTACTCCACAGCCTTGCGAAGGCCGCCGGGGTCCGAAGAAAAGTCATCCTGGGGAAAGCGGGAGTACTCGGGGAATCATTACACCTATGTCACCGACCCCAACGGCAACATCATCGAACTGGTGCACCATCCCCTCGGAATCGCCGACTCGCAGGGCAACAAGGTCGATATTGCCCACGATCCTGACAGCCTCAAATGGGTCAAGCGGCCCGAGTACGACGACACTAAATAGGACAAATGGAAAGTTAACCAAAGCGGCGGTCTCATTGCTGAAACCGCCGCCTGTTTTTTGACCGGTCCGGCGAGATGCCGGAAGGGACCCTTGACTTAAAGGGGCTTGGGGTTAGCTGTACTCGGCCCTGAGCACCTTGGCTGCTTCGTACATCGTCCTCAGTTTTTTCTCGGCGATTTCCGTAGTATTCACGTTTCTTTCAGCGAAGGTGCCGAATCCGCAATCGGGGTTCAGGTAGATTTTGTCGGGGTCGAAGTACTCCAGGAGTTCCTTGACCCGGGCGACGATTTCTTCCGGAGTCTCAATTTCGTCGGTGCGCGGGTTGACAACGCCAAAGCCGATTTCCTTCTCGTTGGCGTACTCTTTGAAGACCTCCATCTCCCCGGCCCTGGGAGTGGCGCACTCCAACACCAGTTGGTCGATGTTCATCTGCACCAAGTAGGGAAGCATGGGGCCATAGTTGCCGGTCAGCAGCACGTCTTCCCGGCGGCTCCAGTTGCCCCGGCACACATGGACGCCCAGCTTCACGCCGGAAATTCCTTCCACCGTCTCGTTCATCAGCCGGACGGCCAACTCCAGCTCATCGGTGGGGTCCCTCCGCTGCGGGAGTTGAGCGCACATGAAGGTCTCGGCCGATTCCTCTCCAAACACCACTTGGCTGAGGATGGGCTCGTCCAACTGGATGAAGTCGCATCCTTGCTCTTTCAGGGCTATTATCTCTTCCCTCAGGATCTGCACCACATCCTGGGCCAGTTCGTCAACCGATCCATATACTTGGTCGGACAAGCCCTCGAACCAACTGGAGCGGGTCAGCATGTAGGGCCCGGGAATCGGTATCTTGATCTGCCGGTCGGTATTCTTCTTAACGAATTCCAGCTCGTCCAACGCCAAGCCATGCTGGTTCTCCAGCTTACCCACCGCGATGGGGCTCTTTATGGCAAAGGCCGGCACGTCCAAGGCCCTCAGTACTTCTTCCATTCGGGCGCGGTCTTTCGCGTAGTCCAGCAAGTCCGACACGCTCATCAATTGCATTCCGGCCAGCTTGCCCACCGCAAACGAGTAAAAGTTGTCCCGGCGCTGCTCACCGTCGGTCAGGATGTCCACCCCGGCGGCTTCTTGAGATCTCAACGTGGCGATTACTTCCTGGTCGGCCACGGCGTCAAAAGCTGCGTCGGATATCTCCCCCGCTTGCTTCTGGCGCAGGGCCCGAATCAGAGCAGGCGACCGGGTCCAGCTTCCCACCACGGTTACGGGAAAGAGAGGAGTTGTAGCCATCTGAAAAACCCTCGTGTTATTAGGCTGCTGGACTTGCGTCCAGTGTTCTTTAAGACTGTCCCATGGTACTTGCGATGCTGAACATCGTCAACATGTGGAAATCCAGAGACCAGCTACAAATCGTCATTCAACAAGCCAAAATTTCAGACAAATCACCGGCCAGATGTGCTAAACTGTTCGTTGGCAATTCGGATTTGTCGACTAGCGACGGGACTACAGTCAAAATACCGGCTCAACCCCGGGCGGGCGGCGCCCACCGGTGTACTTACGCAGTCCAATCAATTACGAGCCTGGCGCCCGTGGCCTAATACCACCGGCGCTCCTCTTGACCGACAGCCTCCGCCAGCTTAGTTCAGCATATGCCACGTCGGCATCCGGTACCATGCTGATAGCCGCTGATAACCAAGGAGGCGTCTCACACGGGCCAGCGATCTCTGCCGCGCATTGTTCCACGGTGGCCGTTCACATTCGGCCCCGCACGGATCATGCTGCCCACTACCACAACACGCCGGACTCCCTTGCGGAAGGAGCCGGTGTCTTTGGCGTGTGTCAAAAAGTCCCCACTCACATCGTTTCGTTGGCGTTGTTACAGCATAGTCCCCACTGGAAAATGGCCGGTAAGTGCGTTGGGACTCGCACGGCGGTATCGCGGCGACGGCGTAGAATGATTGTCACCAAATGAGTAGGAAGAGATGCCTCAGATCTCTATTTGGGAAGGTGAATAGATAATGGCAGGCGCAGCTTTACGGAGGATGATACTCGCGCTACTCGCTGGGCTGTTGGGTGCAACCGTCCTGGTCGCTTGCGGCCCTCCCGCCCCGCCCACCATCCAGGAATCGATGATGGAACCCAGGCCCGTTCCGGTGAGGGTGGCCCCGGCCGCTACCGGAAGCATCAGTGTCGGTTCTTCCTACGCGGCCACGGTTGCGCCCTACTCCTCAGTCGATATCGTCCCTTTGACAACCGGAAGGGTCGAAAGGGTCCTGGTCGACGTTGGCAACGAGGTAAAAAGGGGACAGGTCGTTGCGGAGTTAAACCGGGGAACCCTGGACGCGGAGTTGATGGCGGCCAAGGCCAACCTGGCTGCCGCCAAGGGAGCCGCAGGACCCAACGAACTCAAGGCTCAAGCAAATCTGGAGGCTGCCAAGGCCCGTCTGGACGAACTGTTGAACCCGCCTGCGGTCGACCTGAAAGCCGCCGAAAGCGCCTTGAAGGCCGCTGATACCAACTTGAAGACTGCCGAGAGCAAATTGGAGCGTCTCCTCAATCCCAGGAAGTCAGACATTCAAAAGGCGCAGACGGCGGTGACAACCGCGGAACGCAACCTCGCCAGCGCCCAGACCCGGCTGGACAAACTGCACGATCCCCTGATGACTGACGTTCAAACGGCCCAGAGCGCCCTCGCCAGGGCGCAGAATAATCTGGATAGCGCCAAGATCAAGCTGGACGAAGCTCAGAACCCCTCCGCCTCCAACCTTAAAAGGGCTCAGAGCGCGGTCGAGACCACCTCGCGGAACCTGGAGATTGCGCAGACCCGGCTGGACGACATACTGGACCCGTCGGCAGGCGACCTGGCTTCGGCCCAGAAGGCGGTGCAAAACGCCAGGGCAAGGTTGAGCAACGCCCAGACCACGGTCAACGCCGCCATCGCCAAGCAACCCGGCACTACTTGGCAAAGCCTGTTGGGGGCCCGTACTAGGTTGCAGGCCAACCAAGCCATTCTGGACAACGCGGCGTTGAACGAACAACTGAGACCCGAGGACAGAATGGACGCCGAGGAAGCCATCGCCCACAACCAGCAGTTGATCGATGAACTACTGGCGGCGGTAAGCGTGTCACCTTTGGGTGACCGGGATGATGTCACCAATACCAAGTCCCTGATCCCCGAAGACATCCGGTCGGCGCTATGGGCTGAGTCCGAGGCCCAGAAGGCGCTGGAAGCGGCCATGGAGTCGCAGAGCGACTTGGAAAACCCGGGGCCGGACATCCTGGTGCCCGCGCGAAACGCCGTGGCCATCGCTCAAGCCGCTTATGACGCTGCGCAGGAATCCCTGAACGAATTGGAAAATCCCACCGAACGGACGCTGTCGCTGGCCCAGAACAACGTGGCCATCGCTCAAGCCGCCTACGACTCCGCCGCCGAACGGCTCAAGGAGTTGCAGGACCCCAGCGACAGCACCATCTCGGTCACTGAAAACAACCTGGCGATAGCTCAAGCCGCTCTCGATGCTGCCAAGGCCAACCAAGCGGAGTTGCAGGACCCCAGCGCCGACGTGGTTACCAATGCCAATCACGCCGTAGACGCGGCCCGTGCTGCGGCGGACGCCTCTGCGGCCCGATTCAACCGCTTGAAGTCCCCTACCGCGGCCTCCGTGGCGTCGGCAAGGGCGGCCTTAGCATCCGCGGAACAGGCCTTGGCCCTCAGCAAGCAGTCCCATGCTCAATACGGCATAGACGCCGCCCAAGCAAGGGTAAGCCAGATTGAGGAACGTATCGCCGAAACCCAGATCCTGGCTCCGTTCGACGGCTACATCACCAAGATATGGGTATCCGGCGGGGCCACTACCATCATCAACCGGGCGACGCCGGTAGTGTCCATCGTCAGCAAGAACGTGCTGGTGTACATCCACGTAGAAGAGACGGTGGTGGGGTCCGTCGAACCGGGGCAGCAACTTCAGTTCCTGAGCCCCGCGCTGCCGGGACAAGTGGTCAACTTGAAGGTCGACAACATCTCTCCGAGGGGCGAGCAAATGGGCCACACTTTCACCGTGCAACTGAGTCCTGTGTCCGATGCTGAAGACCTGAGACCCGGTATGTCGGGAGAGGTATCCGTCGAGACGCGGAGCGACCAGGTATTGCTGGTGCCCCAACAAGCTGTCCAGCGGAAAGGGACCGAGGCCACCGTTTTCGTAGTGGAAGGCGGGCTGGCCCGCCAAACGCCGGTCCACGTGGGACTGACAGACCGGAGGTACGCCGAGATATTGGGCGGCGTCAGTCCGGGCGACGAAGTGGTGGTGCAAGGTCAAAACCTTCTCACCGAGGGCACCCTGGTAACAATAGTGGAGAATTAGGTCCATACATGCCCCCAGGTTCCCGCCTGTGCGGGAAAGACGAAGTGGGGGCAGCAACGGGAGGTTCTAATCGGTCATGCAGAGTCGCTATAAGATACTGCTGGTGGCAGGGCTGATTCTGGTCATCGTCGGCGGCAGCTTCGGAGGGTACGGGCTTTGGTCCCAATCCGACCTGTCCGGCAGTTATGTGTCCACCAACAACGCCCAAGTCGCGGCCCGATTGATTCAAGTGGGTTCTACCAACGCCGGCCGCATCGTGACGATGGACGTGGACGTTGGAGCTCCCGTGCTGGAGGGCCAGGTTATCGCAACCGTCGACATTCCCACCGGCATCTCCCGCTCGGCAACCACTGCCACCACCAAGACGGGCTTTCGCGATGTGCAGGACCAACTGGCGGAGGTGGTCGCGCCCAGGTCCGGGGTGGTCTCGGCCCGCTGGTCCAACGTAGGCGACACCGTCCCGCCTGGTCAACCGGTTGTAACGCTGATAGACATGCGGGACGTTTGGGTGGAAGCCAACGTTGAGGAAGGAAAGATCGGCAGGGTAAGGCCCGGCCAGTACGTCGAAGTCGACGTAGACTACCTGGACGACACCCTGACGGGTCGGGTGGTAACGGTATGGCCGGCCACCGCAGACGCTTCCGGCAGGCCGCCGGAACGTAGCCAGGCCGCCACGCCGAGCAGGCTGGAGCGGGTGATCCCGGTGAAAATCTCCCTTGACGACCGCAACCCGTTTCTCATCCCAGGCTCCACGGCTGACATCAAAATCTGGACCCGGTAGACGGCCTAGAGCCGCCGGGTCTCTCGAGGTGTTCCCCCAGTGACCTCCGTAGGCTTGGCGTTGCTGGCCTTCGGGTTGCTCTGCGTGACCATGGCCGGGGTGCCCTTGGTGCGGCCGTGGGCCACCGGGCTATTCTACGGATGGTGGCTGGTCCCCATCACCGGGTTCATCAGGGTGCTGACCTCAGCGCCCCTTTTTCATGCCATGACCATCTGGTCGGTGGCATTGGAAGTCCATTTCGGTTGGAGCCGCACCCAGTTGTCCATGGCCTTCGCCTTCACCCGCATCGAAGGCGGCATCATGGGACCCATCGAAGGGTACCTCACCGACCGCTTCGGGGCGCGGCTTATGGTGCTCATCGGGCTGCTGGTGATGGGACTGGGCTTCGTGTTCTTCTGGCAAGTCCGCAGCCTCTGGATGTTCTACCTGGCCTTCGTGATCATGTCCCTGGGCCACGGGCTTGGCGGATGGGTCCCCATGACCACCCTGTTGAACAACTGGTTCAACCGGCACCGGGCCAAGGCGATGGGCTGGTCCAACACTTGGAGCCGCTTGGGCGCCCTGCTGCTGGTGCCGGCGATAGCCTGGTCCATCAACCCTGATCAGGACCGCCTGGGTTGGGAACTTACCGCTCTGTCTTTGGGAATATTCACCCTGGCCACCGCCGGACCGTTGGCCAAAATGATAAGGGACCGCCCGGAGGACTATGGCCTCCTTCCGGACGGAGCGCAGCCCTCCCGGCCAGTCACGTCCGCCGCATCCCCGCGGAATCCCCAGACCGCAGCGCAGGCTGCACCGGTCAACGTGGACTTCACCACCGCGCAGGCCCTCGCCACCCCCGCATTCTGGCTCATCTCCTGGGGCCACGGTTTCACGTCCATGATCATCATTGCGATCATGGCCCACCTTGGCCTCTTCATGAACGACCTGGGCTTCGACATCCAGACGACAGGGTTGGTCGTGTCGGTCTACTCCGCCGTCTCAATGGTCTTTCAGGTGGTGGGAGGCCATCTGGGCGATCACATGCCCAAGAATCTGGCGATATTCATCTTCAGCGCGATACAGGCCGGTTCGGTAGTGGTGCTGACCTATGCGACCAACGCCTTTATGATATACAGCTTCGCCGTCCTGTTCGGCATCGGCTTCGGAGGGCGCAACCCCCTGACGACGGCAATCAGGGGAGAATATTTCGGCCGCTCTTCCTTCGGGATGCTGCTGGGCATTTCCACGGTGCCGATGAACTTCCTGCTGATCATCGCCGCGCCCCTTCCGGGATACATGTTCGACACCCTGGGCAACTATACCTTGGCGTTCCTTTCCCTGGCCGCGTTGAACCTGCTGGGAGGGATCTTCTTTTTGATGGCAAAAAAGCCGGTGTTGAAACCGGCGGCTACACCGTCCCCCGCAGCCCGGCAAACGGCGTAACCCCAGTCCCAAACAACCGGCTGAAGACGCCTACACGCCCAGCGCAGCCAATCCCGCCTTGGCAATGGACTCGTCGTCGATCCCGCTGGGCAGGCCCCCGACGCCTATCGCGCCGATAACCGCGCCGTCGTGCATCACCACTACTCCCCCGGCCAAGGCTATCAGTTGGGGGTCGCCGAATGAATCGATGCTGCGGCCCGTGCTGCTCAACTGCTCGGCAAAGGCTTGGGTGTCCATGCCCCGTACCGCCGACGTATAGGCCTTGCGAAGGGCGAACGTCGGCCTCAAGCAGCGGTCCATGCGGGCGTAGGCCAGCAGGTTCCCGGCGTCGTCCACCACCGCCATATCCACCTTCCGCCGGTTCGGGTCCCTGTTGTAGTCCGCTATCATCGCCGTGATAGCGGCTTGGGCTTGCTCCAGGCTCAACATGTTCTTGGCGTACATTCGTGCACCCTCCTGTAATTATTAGAGGCCAATATACTATCAGCCCGGTGTTCCCGCAAAGAGACTACGCCCCTACAAACCGCCTTTACGTCTCAATCCCGTACACCCGCACCGCCGTATCATGGAACAAGGCCGCCCGTTCCGACACCGAATATCCTTGGGTCAGGCGTTTGAAAGCGTTGTACAGCACGTTGTATGAGTACGAGACCTTGTCCACCGGGAAGTTGCTCTCGAACATGCAACGGTCCGGGCCGAACTGCTCTATGCAGTAGTTGATCAACGGCCCGATGGTCTCGGCCAGTTCCTCCGAGCCTATGGGCTTGTCCCGAAGGTGCCAGTCATACCCGTAGCGCAGTTGCCCGATGCCTCCCAGCTTCATCACGATGTTGGGGCATTGGGCTATGGCGGCGACGCCCTCTCGCCACGCCTGAATCACTTCCTCGTCACGGCCTGCATACGGCCCGACGCGCAGCAGCCCGCCGATGTGGCATACGATGATGGTCAGGTCGGGAATGGCATTGGCGAAATCGACCAACTCCGGCAGTTGGTGGAAATAGATCGTATTGTCCAAGCGCAGGCCCATGCTCGCCAGCACCCTCGCCCCGGCCCGGTAGCCGTCGGTGGCCAGCGCTCCCCGTATATCCCGGCTTGCCACCCCCGGATAGCTGTCCCAGGCAACGGAGTGGCGGATGCCCCGGAAACGGTTGGGACTGGCGGCCTGCAATGCTTCGAGCACCGGCCTCACGCCCTCTCCCATATTCAGGTCAGCCGACCCCATGATGGCCGACGCAGCCCTTCCCGGACCGTACAGTCCGCTCGCGCTGGCGGCGGCCAGCCCCTGTACGAACTCGACCTCCCCCACCGACCGCATTTCGGGCGGCCCGCTTGGGCGGTACATGGAGCTGGCTTCAATAAACACCGTCGAGCGGACGTTGTGGCCGCCGTTGATGTCGTCGCTCAACTCGTGGAGCAGGTAACGCTGGTAGGGAATGTACTCGGGCCGGCCGTCCCAGAAGTGATGATGGCAGTCGCAGATAGGAATTTCAGGCTCCAGCGCCTCTTCCGGCGTCAAAGCCAGCCAGTCAGTGCCTCCGTAGGGCATCGCCAGTCCTCCATCCCGAATTTTGACACAGCCAAGTCCAGTGCATAAATCCGGGCTGTGCTAATTGATCAGCTTGGCCCACTCGTCTATCAACGGCACTACCACGTCCCGCTCCGCCGACGGCAGCATGAAGACCACCCTGTCTACGCCGTCGCTCTCCATGCGTTGCACTGTCTCGGGCAATGGACGGGTGTTGAAAGAGGATATGGTTATGGAATCTGGGTCCCTCCCCGCGTCCTCCACCCGCCGCTTCAAGGTGGCGATTTTCTCTCCAAGGCCAGGGCCTTGGGCCGGGCGCCCGGAAATGGGCATCCATCCGTCGCAGTACTCCACCACCCGGTCAAAGGTGGTGGGGCCGTCGCCGCCCATGATGATGGGCGGATGGGGCTTTTGCACCGGCTTGGGGTAGGACCACATTTTGTCGAAGGAGACGTACCGGCCGTGAAACTCTGCCTCCTCTTGGGTCCATATTTCCTTCATGGCCAGGATGTTCTCCCGCAACACCCGCCATCGGCGGCGGTATTGCGTGCCGTGGTTCGCCATCTCTTCGGCGTTCCACCCTCCCCCGATGCCGAAGATAAACCTGCCATTGGAGATCATGTCTAGGCTGGCCACTTCCTTGGCCGTGGTGATGGGGTCCCGTTCCATCATCAAGCAAATGCCGGTCCCCAGCTTCAGGTTGGTGGTGGCCCCCGCCGCCGCGGTCAACGCAACAAACGGATCGTAGGTGTGCCAGTAATCTCTCGGCAGGTCGCCGCCTCCCGGCCAGGGGCTCACCCGGCTTGCCGGTATGTGAGTGTGCTCCGGCACCCACATGGAATCAAATCCCCGGTCTTCCAGCAGCTTTGCCAGATCGTCGGGCCTAATAGAGTAGTCGGTGGAGAACATTGCCGCGCCAAATTGCATCGTAACCTCACTGGAAAATGGAATCTGGGAGTAGTATAGCATCGTATTCCGGGGTGGGTTTACGCCGGTATCCAACCCTGCTTAAGATATGCGTTGAAATTCTTGGCTAGGCGGTGAAGCCTTGGCTGATAGAGAAGACGGTCGACAGGACGCCGGAAAACCGAGGGGCTTGAGCCATGTATTTCGAGGAATGGAAGACACCTACCGTACCGAGGTGGTAAAGCGGGCGCTCGAATGGCGCTCCTTGGCCCCCTCCGGCGCCCGCGCCGCGTTCAATGACGCTATCAATGCACACGTTGAAGTGGACGGATTTAGAAAGGGAAAAGTAGATATAGCGCCGGCGCCGAGGCTGCTGGGACCCGTAACCGATGAGGCCGGCGCCGTCGATGCGATAGCCAAGGGTGTATTGAGGGTCTGGACCGAGTCCCACGGCCCGTTGCGGGATACGGTTGTCGCTTTCCTGGAGGAGGAATCGCCGTTGGTGTCCAACAGCGATTATCCGCCGGACACGGTGCTTACGTTTCCCCAACACAGCCGGTGGGACGCCGCAGTCAAGAATCTGATTGAACGTCACCCCAATTTCAGCAAAGACGACCTGTGGCTGATGAGCTGTTGCGTCAGCGGCCGGATGGTTGAGACTATCGAGGAGTTGGGAGCGTTGGGCAATTCGCCAAGACCGGCCATCGGGGATGAATCCGGCATTAGCGTTGGCGAGATGTTAGCCGGAATCCGTGAGCGGCTGTGCGTTCTGCCGAGAGACGACTCTTTCGGCCAATCATCAGGGGAGTTGATAGAGGAATTCCTTAACGGTTTGAGATATCGTTGCCCTGACGGAGTGGGCGAAGAATTGCAGGGCCTCGACTTTACCGAGGCGGTCAAAGAAGTCCAGAAGGCCAAGTTCATAGAACAGACGTTGGCGAACGGGCTTGCCGCCGCCCTGTCCAACATCAGGAACGAACACTCGGCGCTGCTCGATTTCTTCGAACAGGATGGGGACCGGCTCGCTGAGTTGGTTCCGGGGCCGGACGGCTCTCTGGATGAGTTGGCCGAGCGGCTGAGGGCGTTTGTGGAGGAACACACGCGCTGGCGCCTGCATCGTCTTGCCCGTAACCTGCTGGAAGTGGACTCGGTCTCCCGCAAGCTGGACGAATACCGTCCCATCCACGGCCAAGCGGCTACGTTCAAAGAGGAGCAGCTTCGCAATGCACGGCGCGCCGAAATGCAGGAGGCCATCGACAGGGACTTCCGGCAACTTGCCGACCTCATTACCGGCGCATATCCGGTGGAAAACCCTGAAGTCGAACAAAGCGTTGAATCCCCCGTTGCCCAGATACAGGAAGATACACCCCCTGACCCGCACATCGCAGACACTGACCCCGTACCGGATACCCCGGCCATATCCTGCTCCATAGACCGTTACTTGCATCTCCTGGAAGAGATGCGGGAGTTGCGGGACCAGAACCGGGACCTGGAGCAGGAGAACGACGACCTAGAGGAGACCTGCAAAAGACTGCGGCAGCAATTGTACGACGCCCAGAACACGCAGGCGGGTCTGCGATTGGCCTTGGCAAATCAATCAGATGCCGATGTCCCTCCAACGGAAGCAGAGGAAGTAGCAAGCGTTGAAGAAGCGGTCAGGCTGGCCCGGAGCAGTTTTGCCCACCGCTTGGTGATTGCCACAAATTCCGAGTCGAACGTCGCGGAAAGCCAGTTCAAATGGCCCGACAAGGTATTGAACGCGCTGGAGTGGCTGGCGACGACCTATTACGATTCCCGGTCAGGGCAGTTGACGGTTACCGACCTGGACGCATCCTGCCGCGAGCACTGCGACATGTGGTACAAAGGCAGCCAAGGCCAAACAACCATGATCGCCTATCCCAACTCCTACACCACCGTGGTTGACGGGGAGCAGATATGGCTGGAGGAACACATCGGCAAGGGAAACAGCTTCGACCCGCGCCGGACCATCCGCATCGCCTTCAACTGGGACAAGACCCGGCAGCAGGTGATAGTAGGCTACATCGGCCGCCACCAGCGCACCCGGGCTTCATAAAGCCAGCGATCCTGCACCGTCATTCATATAGATCATCGTCATTCCCGCGCAGGCGGGAATCCATCCACGCCGGAATTAGAGACCGTTGCCCCCCGGTAACATGTCCAATTTGTGGTAACCTGATACCGCCCACTCCAAGTCCACTTCCGACGGGGGTCTTATGCCAGAGCCCAGAGTGATTTACCTGCCCAAACCCGGCAGCCTCATCGACGTAGACCGTGAGTTTTACGGACGCTTGGGCCAGAACACGGAGACCCGCAGCCTGGTCGACCAGTTCATCGTGCCCATACGCTCCGGCAGGGCCTGGCCGGTGCTGGCGGGCCAGATTTGCCGCATCGTCGTCGTTGAAGGGGCCCAGGTGGCCGACTTCAACGCATGGAACCTGAACAATCCCCGGGAACGGTTCTGGGCGGCCCGCACCAAGCAATTGCACAGCGCTCACGTCACCACCTTCGACCGGCTGTGGTCCTGCCTGCCCTACCTGCGGCCCATGCTTACAATCACCGGCGACACCATCGACTACCCCTTGGACGAGGACGGCGCCGGGTGCCACGACCTGCTCGGCACCCGCTGCGACCCATACGTTCACAAGCTGCTGAACGGCGAGGACTTCGACTACTGCTGCCACTCCAACCTGGTGCGTGCTGTCACTCCGTACCATCTCGACGAAAGCGACGTCCACGACGTCCTCAACATCTTCCAAGTCACCGGACTCACCAAGGACGACCGCTACTTCGTAAAACCTTCACCGGGAAGGAAGGGGGACTACTTCGAGTTCTTCGCCGAGATAGACCTGCTCTGCGCCATTTCCACCTGCCCCCACGGAGACCTCTCCGTTCAGGTCTGGGGGGAAGAGGACGCCATCGATCCCATCGACACCTGCCACCCGCTGGGCGTCGAAGTCTACCAACCCAGCCCGGAACTCCTGGAAGGCTGGCAATCGCCTCCAACGGTCGACTACCGAGGTATCCACGGGCTTGACAAACCATGAGTAGCCCCCATCTCAACATCGTCATTGCTATGAAAACAGGCCATTTTCATGTTCATACGTGGTCCCAATGTGCCATAGGCAATTCCCGCAGCCTTATATCGTCATTCCCGCGCAGGCGGGAATCCAAAGACTTCCAAAGGAAGAGAACGTAACCGGCTGATAACGCGTCTGTCATCTCGCTTTCGCGGGATGACAGGGAAATGTCAACTTAACCTGACCGGAGGAAACCATGATAGTAGTAACCGGAGCGGCGGGCAGGCTGGGACGCAGGGTGGTGCAGTTGCTGGTGGACCGCGGCACGGAGGTGCTGGCAAGCGACATACTGGACGCCGACGATCTCCCAACGGAATTCGTTCGTTGCGATCTTGGCGACGCCGACGCCGTCGGGGAACTCCTGAAGGACTCGGAAGCCGTCATTCACATGGGCGCCATACCAGGACCGCTGCGTCACCCCCCGCGGGTAATCTTCGACAACAACATTGCCAGCACCTTCAACGTCATGATGTCGGCGGCGGAGTTGGGACTGCGGCGGGTGGTGTTCTCGTCCAGCGCCTTTGGCATGGGGTGGGCCCACGACGGCAACGCCTTCGTGCCGCTGTACCTCCCATTGGACGAGGAGCATCCCATGATGCCCTTCGAGCCTTACGGCCTGACCAAGCAGGTCGGGGAAGACATCGGCAGAATGATCGCCCGCAACTCAGACACCACCGTAGTCAGCCTGCGCTTCACCAACGTGGCGCTCCCCGAAGTGCAAGCGGAGTTCCCTTGGCCTGCGCCAACGCCGGAGAAGCCGCTTACACTGGTGATGTGGGCCTACGCGGATGCACGGGATGTAGCCGAGGCCCACGTGCTGGCGCTGGACGCCGAGATAGAAGAGTACGAGGCCTTCATGATCGCCCAACCCTCCAGCCGCTTCGATGAGCCGACTGTGGACATCATTAAGACCAACTTCGGCGACCGGGTGGAGATACGGGAAGGTCTGGAAGGCACCGCCAGCGTGATAAGCACGGAGAAAGCCCAGCGTATGCTGGGATGGAAGCCCCGCCACGACTGGAGGGAGGCCTGAATACTGCGGGGGACCGGGTTACTTGCGGCCCAAGTCCAGTGTCATAAGCTCTTCGCCGAAGACCAGTTCCCCATCGTAAATCCGCTTGATGTCTCCGATGCCCTTTTCCATCGGGCCATGCTGGCTCAAGTGGGGCCCGGTGTGCACCAGCACCAGCCGCTTCACCCCCGCTTCCTGCGCCATTCCGGCTGCGCCCATGGTCCCGCACATGCTGTTCTGCCCCTCTCCCGAGGCCTCCATCTCCTCCGAATCGTCCCAGCACATGCAAAGCATAACATCAGCATCCTTGGCCAAGTCCACCACAGACTGGCAAGGACGGGTGTCGCCGGTGAACACCGCGCTGCCGTCCGGCGTGTCCAAGCGGTAAGCCAAGCAGTCCAGCCAAGGCTGGGCGTGTTCGGCGACGGACGCGGTGACGGTCCAGTCGTTGCCCGAATGCACCAGTCCGGGGCCGATGTCCCGGACGTCCACTGACGGGGGCTTGCGGGGCAGGGTACCGCCCCGGTTCACATAGACCCGTTGGCTGCCGGGTGAATTGACCCGGGCCCGCCAATCGTGAGCGAACGCGCCGTGCTCCTCGCCCAGGATACGCTCGGTGATGGTCTCGGTCAGCGTGGGCCCGAAAACCTTGAGTTCGTTTTCCTTGCCCGAACTCTGGTCCCAGCGGCACAGCAAAAAGCACGGGTAGTCAACGTCGTGGTCGAAGTGGTGATGGCTGAAGAAAAGATAGTCCACTTGCGTAGGCCACAGTCCCGCCTGCACCAGCTTGTAGGTGGTGGCGGGGCCGCAATCGAACATGATGTACTGGCCGCCAACCTCTATGACGTGAGAAGAGCCGAACCTCGTAGGCGTTGGGGTAGGAGTCCCGGTCCCCAACAAGTAAATCTTGGCCATGCGTTCACCCGATGCTTGGACTACCGCTTCTGGTACACCTGGAATCGGTGCCTGTTGGTCTCCGTAACGTAGAGCCGCCCTCCCTTGTCCAACGACACCGATACCGGGCCCCAGAAGTACGGCTCGGTCTGCGACGATACATGATAAGGAGCCGTCAAGTGCTCTGGCAGTTCAGGGTAGAGGTCTGACGTATCTCTTTCCTTCTTCTCTTCGGGGTTGACCTCAAAGTACTCCGCCGCCCACTTGGAGACCGTCCCCGCTCCGCGAAGAAGGATCTGGAACCCGCCGCCGGCATCGAAGATCTGCACCCGCTCGTTGCCCCAGTCGGCCACGTAAATGTACCCCTCGCCGTCCACGGCTACGCTGGCGGGGCGGTTGAACTCTCCTTCACCGGTACCGGGGCTGCCATAGCTGGCAATGAACCCGCCGGTGTTGGAGAACTTCTGTACCCGGTCGTTGCGCCAGTCGGCCACGTAAACGTTGTCGTCCCCGTCGACGGCGATTCCCCACGGCAGGTTGAATTGGCTCTGTCCGTCGCCCGGGCCTCCCCACCCCAGCAGAAATCCGCCGTCGGCGGTGAATTTCTGTATCCGGCTGTTGTGCTGGTCGGCAATGAAAACGTTATTCCGCGAGTCGAAAGCTATCCCCGCCGGACCGTTTAGCTGGCCTTCACCAGCGCCCGCTTCGCCCCACTTGTCCAGGAACTTGCCCGACGTATCATAGATTGATATACGGTGGTTGTACTCGTCGGTAACGAACAACCGTTGCTCGGCGTCGAATGCGATGCAGACCGGCCAGACCAACTGGCCGTCTCCGGCCCCGTAGCCGTAGCCGAACTCCCCCAGGTAGTCCTCGTCCAGGTTGCAGATGCCAACGCGAATTCCAGCCGCCCGGCCCGGATCGCACCGGTTGAGCACGAAAATTCTTCCGTCGTCGGCCACCGCCAAGTCGAAAGGCGTGGTGAAGCCGCGCCCGTTCAGGCCATTGTTGACGATGCCGATTGTCTTGACGTAGTCGATTTCAATGGTCTTGGCTGAGGCGTGGGTACTCACTGAATAGCCTCCATACCTGCCAAGGGCTGCGCAATATCGCAGCCCTTGAATTTGCAGAAATTCTATTGGCTCCGCCCGTCAAACGGGAGGACCGTTCCGGGAATCAGGCCAGTTGGAACTCCCTGGTGGAAGCAACCAGCCGGAGCATGTTGCCGACCCGCTGCTCCGATTCGTCCCCCGGTTGCCGGGCCGTCAGGTCCAGGTTGCCTTGGCGGGTTGCGTAGGTCACCAAGGCGTCGCGGGTCGAGTCGGACACCGTCAGCGGCCCCACGATGTCCAGGCACCGGTCCACCAACTCTTGCGGCGTCAGCGTTCCTCCCGTTTCATGGGCCAGCCGGTCGATTATGGCCCGGATGCCAGGACGGTTGACGTTGCTCAATTCCTTGGCGGCAAAGTTGAGCCGCTCCACGAACGCACCGCTGTCGATCCACTCGACACCTTCATGCCACCCCTCAACCGTGGGAGGCTGGAGGAGCCCTTGCCCCATGAACAAGGACTGGTTGGTTACTTTTTCGATGCCCAGCGTGGGGGACTGATAGCTTCCCGCCATGCGCATGGCCCCGACCATGAGTTCCACGGGGCCCTTCACCCGGGCGAAGCGGGCCTTCTCTGACTTGAAGTAGTCCGAGTGAAAGAGCGTGCGCAGCATTGACCGTATCTCGTAGCCCGACTCGAAGTAGCAGCGCATCATTTCCTGCACCGCAACTTCCCCGTCTTCATCCACCTCGTCGGCAGCGAAGTACTGGAACAGCCTGGTGGAAACAAACCGGGCCGTCGCTTCCTGCTGCACTATGATGTCGATGATGTCTTCCCCGTTGAAGTTCCCGGTGTGCCCGAGGAAGGTCTTCTCGCCGTCGTCGTGGTCCTCGTCGCGGTACTGGAAGTGCCACGCGATGCGGCTGTAGGGCCAGATCGAGTCCTTGCTGGCGCGGATGGCCATGTACTCGGCGTTGGCCATGGTCCAGCCGGTGAATGCCCGCGAGCCTTCCTTGATGTCATCCTCGGAGTAGTTGCCGATGCCCATGGAGAAGAGTTCCAGAAGCTCCCGGCCATAGTTCTCGTTGATGGCTTCCTTGTGGTTCTCGTTGTTGTCCAGCCACAGGATCATCGCCGGGTCTTTTGACAACTCCACCAGCAGGTCCCGGTAGTTGCCCAAGCCGCACCGTCGGAACATGTCTATCTGGTTCAATAACGCCCTGGCTTGATTGAGCTTGGCGTACCCGGTGGCGAAAAGCCCGTGCCAGAACAGGGCGATCTTTTCCTCCATCGGGCACTTGGTGCTGATCATCCGGTACATCCAGTAGGCGCCGGCCCCGGCAAGGTCCCGGGCCTCCGACATCTCGGCATGATACCGCCGGATCAGGTCGTCGGGAATGTTCTGGGGATCGCCGGGGTAGAGAAGCTCCTCGACAACGGCGTCGTACCCCTTGGCCATGTACTGGTCCAACTCATCCGGAGTCGCCCCGAAACCCGCCCGTCTAAAAAGGTGGGCCATTAGAGCGGTGTCTTGACTGGTCATTCTTACCTCCACGGTGTCGCCTAAATCGTCATTCCCGCGCAGAGCCTGCCCTCGCGGAGGCGGGGGCGGGAATCCATACAAATGCCTATCTGCTTATCAGGTCAAAGGGCTCGAACCGCCCGTTGACTATCGGGGCCGCGTCCAACTCAAGGCACTGTTCCAACAAGGCGGTGTAAGTGCTGCGGAAGTCATTGTTCGCCCGCAGGTCTCCCTCCAACTGGTCCTTCTCCTCCAGCGACGGGTACTCACCGTAGAGTCCGCCCTTGACCGAATTGCCTATCAGGAGGGCCACCCCGCCGGAGCCGTGGTCGCTGCCAGAGCCATTGTCCTTGATACGGCGTCCGAACTCGGAGAATATCAGCACTACGGCGTCATCCTGCCGGCCATGCTCTGTCAGGTCGGCCATGAAGTCGCTTACGCCACCGGAAACCGATTCCCATAGCTTGGCGTGGGTATCCAGTTCCCCCGAATGGGTGTCGTAGCTACCGTGTGTGGTGTAATAGATGCGGGTCCCCAGGTCGGCGAACAGCACCTGGGCCATGCTCTTCATGTTCTGGCTCAGCGCGTCGGGTCCGTACTCTACCGATGACGAGTACATGGCCGGGGCGGTGCGCAGTATGTCCGCGCCCTTCAGCGCATCGCTGCCGGTCTGACCTATATAGTCCAGGACGGCTCCCCTGCCTACCGCGCCGCTGTACATCTGGGAGAAGCACTCCAGCGTGGCTTCGAGCAGAGGGTCGTCTTGAAGGTCAGGGTACAACCCGTAGGTCTGAAGGTCTCCGACCGAGGCTACGGGGACTCCCCGGCAACCCAGGGCCCTGGGAAGGCCGCGGCCGAAGTGGATGGTGGTCAGCACGTTCTCGCCGTGCGGGTCCAGGTCCCTGGTCGCCCGGCCGAGCCAGCCCTCGGTGCCGATGGCGTCCGGCTCCGCTGTGTGCCAGATGTCCATCGACCGGAAATGGGACCGGTTGGGATTGAAGTAGCCTATGCCGTTGATGACCGCCACGTTCCCCTTGTCCCACAGCTCCTTGATTGGACCCAGCGCCGGGGCGAAACCGATCTGGTCGTTTATTGGAAGGACCTTGTCCCGGTCTATGTGCACCACCGGCCGGGAATCGTAGTACATTCCGCTGCCGTGGGGCACCACGGTGTTCAAATAGTCGTTGCCCCCCGTTAGTTGTATAACAACGAGAGACTTTTCCCGCGTGTTAGTGGTCATCTACGCCTCCTGGAGGATTCGTTTGATAGCTCGTATCAGGCGGTTGGCGAAGCCAAAGATAGCCTTGGCAAGTGGCCTTGAATTGTGACCTACTGTAGTACAATCCGACCAACATTTCAATGTGAAGACTGCCGTCCGGCAGCACACAGATGCCTTATAATGGCCGCACCCGCATGTTCGACCCGCCCATCTAACGAGGACCGCCATGACTAGCAAGCTGACCCGCCAGAAGGAGGAAACCGGGACGCTGGAACGGTTCCCGGACTTCCCACCCAGGGACGATATGCAGAACTCTCTCCACTTGGACGACCCGGCCCACCAGGCCGCCCTCCGCCGACACTTCAACAATGACGACACCACCATTGTCTTGAGCGAAATACCGGTACGACAGTCCCCCGGACAGCGGGAAGGCCACCGCATTCCGGACCTGCTGATCGCCTTCGGTGTAGATCGGCCACGGGCTGTCGAGCAGAATGGATACTCAATCCGGGACCAAGGCAAACCGCCGGACTTCGTCCTGGAAATCGCTTCCGTGAGTACTGGCGAGAATGACTACACCAGCAAGCGGCGTGACTACGCTGCCTTCGGCATTCCCGAGTACTGGCGGTTCGACCCCTCGGGCGGGCGGTATCACGGAGCGCCCTTGGCGGGAGACCGCTTGGAGGAGGGCACTTACCTGCCCATCGACATCGTGGAGTCAGGTCCGGGCCATCTCCACGGACACAGCGACGTCCTGGGACTGGACTTGTGCTGGGAAGACGGCAAGCTTAGATGGTGGGACCCCGAAACGCGGAGTTACTTGCTGACCTTCGACGAAACTGAAGAAGCCCGCGCCAATGCCCAAGCCCGTGCCGAGTCCGCCGAAGCCCGCGTCCGGGAACTCGAAGCGGAACTGGAACGCCGCCGGGGAGCTTGATAATCGGATTAGCAGGCGGGAATCCACCGTATCATCGTCTCCGACCAACTCACCTGAAACGGAACACCAACATCGTAGCATCCACGAAGAACAACCAAACCTCAACGCCGGGAGACCTGCGATGATAACCTCGGTCCGCATGGTCAACTTCAAAAACTTCGCCGACGAAACCCTGAAGGTTGGCCCCTTCACCGTCATCGTCGGCGCCAACGCCAGCGGCAAGAGCAACATCCGTGACGCCTTCCGCTTCCTCCACGGCATCGGCCGCGGCTACACCCTGGCGGAGATTCTGGGCGGCAAGTACGGGCCTGGTGGACAATTGGAGTGGGAGCCGATTAGGGGGGCGCCCAATGAGATTATTCGAATTGAACACCTAGACTTCTCGATGGGTATAGAGGCTACCCTGTGGGACATTGGCTTGCGTTACGTTATTGAGGTTGACTATGACTTTTTCAACGACGGTAAGTTTCGAGTAAAGAGTGAAGCATTCACCAGAGAGGAAAGTCCGGTCTACGATTGTTATAGGAACGGTGAACGACTGGTGTTGGACGTGGGTGACTTGGAGGGTCGGGTTTACCCTATGAATTCGTCTGACCCTTTCTTATCCGATGTAGCTCCCACCTATTGGCCACCGGATGAAACTAATCCTATAGAAAACCCTGCTATCGACCTGAAGGATGCTCTCGCTAAGGTACGTTTCCTAGAACCGATTCCAGACCGAATGCGGGAGCCGGCCTTCCCCGGAGCCAGCTTGGGAGACTCAGGCCAAAATTTGCCCTCGGTGCTGGAATCAATCTGCGCCGACTCCCAACGCGGACGGAATCTGATGTCCTGGCTGCAGGAACTTACTCCCATGGATGTCAAGGACTTCGACTTCCCCCGCGACCCCAGCGGACGGGTCCACCTGCACATCGTGGAGCGCAACGGGCGCAAGGTGTCGGCCTACAGCGCGTCTGACGGCACCCTGCGCTTCCTGGGCATACTAGCGGCCCTACTAAGCCCCAACGAAGGGGGCCTCTACTTCTTTGAAGAGATTGACAACGGCATCCACCCCAACCGGCTCTGGCTTCTGGTGGACTTCATCGAACGTCAGACCGTCAAGGGAGGCGTCCAAGTGATAACCACGACCCATTCGCCCGCCCTGCTGTCATGGATTCGAGACGAGACGTTTGAGAACACCTCAGTGGTCTACCGCGATGAATACTGGTCCGACAGCGTTATCCGACCTATAGCGGGACTGTACAACCTGCGGGAGTTGCGGAAGTCCGACACCCTAGGGGAACTGCACACGTCGGGCTGGTTCGAGCACGCGATGAAGGTGTCCGAAGGCGAACCCAGTACCGCCCATTTGCCCGATGACGATGAAGATGATTGGGTGCAGGGGACTCTCTGATGGAGGTCATGATCATCCCAGAGGACTTCCAAAATGACCAGTACATTCTCAAGCCGCTGTTTTCCCGGCTGTTCAAGCGCATGGGCTTCTCCACCATAAATGTCTCAATATGTTACAACCCTCGGTTTCGTGGCATCGCGGAAGCTCTAACATCGGAAGGCTTGGCGCAAATCGTCCAACGGTATCAAGGAACGGTGGACATTTTCATACTGTGCGTTGACCGTGATGGTGTCGAGGGGAGGCGTCAGAGGCTCGACCAGATCGAACGGGAATTTGGAAGCGGGCGCATTTTTATCGCCGAAAATGCTTGGGAAGAAATCGAGACTTGGGTTCTGGCCGGAGTGGACCTGCCTAGCGACTGGCGCTGGTTGGATGTTCGAGCAGAAGTTGATGTTAAAGAACGGTATTTTGAACCGTTAGCCGCTATGCGCGGCTTAACTGGCTCGCTCGGACGTGGCAGGAAGGCTTTGGGGGAAGAGGCGTCCCGCCGGGTTCGTGCCATCCGTCAAAAATGCCCGGAGGACTTTGACTCCCTTGCCCGGCGGCTGGAGATTGCTCTCCAGATGTAAGCATGAGGCAAAGAGGGCGCGTATGTAGACTCACTGAAGTTTTGCAATTTTCTCACTCCCTCGTTTGCGTTGGCCTTGGCGGTGTTTTATGATTAGCCCCGGCTTGATTGGGCGGCGTTACGCCAGCAACCCCAAGGAGCCACGAGACCATCAGGAGTGGACTATTATGAGCCGTGAGGCCATCAAAACCGACCGAGTGGACCGGGTCGCCATCGTAACTCTGAACCGCCCCGAGGTGTTGAACGCCCTCAACCTGCAACTGGTAAGCGAGTTGGACGAAGCCATCACCGAGATGGAGCGGGACGACGGCGTTGGCGCCATCATCATCACCGGGGCCGGCGAGCGGGCCTTCTCGGCCGGCGCCGACATCCACGAAAACCGGGAACTGTCCGACGAAAGGCGGGCTGTAGTCAATGAGCAGAGGTCTGAGTACACATGGCACCTCGCCACCTGCGCCAAGCCCGTAATCGGGGCCATCAACGGCCTGTGCTACGGCGGCGGCACCGTCATGGCCACCTCCCTCGACTTCCTGGTAGGCTGCGAACGCACCAGCTTCCGCTTCCTCGCCGTCAACTACGGCCAGATGAACGCCACTTGGAGCCTCCCCGTCATGGTGGGGCTGCCCAGGGCCAAGGAACTCCTCTACAGCGGGCGCGAGGTCTTCGCCGACGAGGCCTACCACATGGGGTTGATCAACCACTTGGTGCCGTCCGAGCAGTTGATTGACAAAGCGGTGGAGATCGCCGCCGGCATCGCCAAGAACCGCGTAGAGGGCGTGGCCAACATCAAGCAGATGCTGCAAGAACACAGCGGGCTATCCCAGGAACAGCAATACCTCAACGAAATCAACGCCCGCTCCGGGCGCTTCCGCGGCCTGTCCGTCGAGGAAGGTTTCAAGGACTTCCTTGACCGCAAGGGGCGCAAGCCCATAGCTTCCTGAAAAAGCCCGGACTCCCGGATATTCTGCCGCCCCCGGCCAATGCGCCGGGGGCGTTGATTAAGTACCGATCTCAAAATTTGTCTCTCAAACCTTGGCGCATCTCTAACTCGTCATTCCCGCGCAGGCGGGAATCCATAAGCTTAGGTCACCAATGAGTGGTCGTCAGGGAAGACGGTTGGTTTTGAGATAGTTCCTGAGCTCTACAAAACTTGGTGTCCTTTGCGTGATACGTTTCTCCCTGCTATCAGCCAAGGCTTGCCGTCGGCGTTGAAGGGCGGTGCAGCCGTCGTGGTCTTCTTCGCCGTGCTTCTGTCGCCCGCTCCGGACGGCTTGACACCCGAAGGGCAAAGGGCACTGGCGGTCATGGCCCTTGCCGTAGTCCTGTGGGCCACCGAGGTTGTTCCCATCGCCCTGACCGGCCTTGGCTGCGTGGTGCTTCTGGTGCTGGTCAACGCCGTTCCCGACGTCGTTCAGGCCTTCTACGGTTTTTCTCAGCCCGTATCCTATTTCCTGATTGGAATACTCTCCTTGGGATTGGCAGTCCACAAGTCCGGCCTCGCCGAGCGCATCGCCGTGCATCTCGTCCGCTTGGCGTCGGGCAACCCCAAAAGCCTTTACTTTCAAATGCTGGTTTCCTTCGCCGTGCTGACCTACGCCTTGCCGTCGGCCAGCACTCGCGGCGCCATCATGGTGTACATCTATGAACAGGCGCTGAACCATTGGCAAGTGCCTGCCGGTTCCACCCTTCACAAGGCAATCATGCTGGCCATGGGATCTCTCAATCGGCTGGCGTCCACCGCCCTGCTGGCGGGCGGCATCACTCCCGTTGTGGCGTCGTCGTTGCTTGGCGACTTTTCCTGGGGTAGATGGTTCGTCCTGATGGCGCTCCCGTTCTACGCCCTTCTGGTATTCGGAGGTTTGGCACTGTTCCTTCTCTACAGGTCCGGGTTCACCGCAGCGCCGGCGTCCACCGGCGCATTGTTGAAACTGGGACCGATTACTTCCGCCGAAAAAAAGGCGGCGGCAATTGCCGCGGGCACCGCGCTGCTCTGGTTCACCGACTTCGCCCACGGTCTGCACCCTGCTATGCCGGCCCTCATCGCCATGTGCGCCATCCTCATGCCGGGCATAGGGCTGTTGTCGTGGCGCGACGTGGAACAGGAACTGGGCTGGAGTGTATTCATCGTCGTTGCTACATCCCTGTCGTTGGCCCAAGCCCTGGTGGCCACCGGAGCCGCGTCCTGGTTCGCGGAGACCTTGGTCAGCGGCGCCGACATGTTGCACGATTCTCCCCTCGTGCTGCTGCTGGCCCTATGCGTCGCCGCCGCCCTGGTCAGAGCGATGATGCCCAACATAGCGGGATACCTGGCCTTCCTGGCTCCGGTTGTGTTGGCCGCCGCCGGCCCCTTGGGCCTCAACCCGTTGCTTTGCGGCCTTGCCATAGTAGTGGTCGGGGACTCTGTAGTCTATTATCCGGCCAGCGCCACCGCCAGCGTAATCATCTTCCAGCGGGCCAACCTCCCCGGTCCGGAGGTGTTTCGGTTTGGCGTCGTTATGACGGTCGTCACCATGGCGGTGTTGTTTGCTGTAGTGCTCCCATACTGGAAGCTGATCGGTCTCTCTTTGACCGCATGAGGAGAAAGGCATGTCCCAACCGCCATTGCCCCCATTAGCCCGCCGGGGACATGACCCCGACGTGACGGCCCCCGACGGCTCGGAAATCCGGTTGCTCGTGGACGCCCGCCACTCCGCATCCCGCGCCAGCATGGTCGAGGTAACTCTTCCGGCAGGCCAAGTATCCCGCCCAGTCTGGCACCGCACCGTCGAAGAAATCTGGTACATCCTGGAAGGCCGGGGCCAAGTCTGGCGCTGCCCGCCCGGCGCCTCTCACGCCCAATATCCTCCGGTAGAAGTAATACCCGGCGACGCCTTGGCCATCCCGACGGGCTGGCGCTTCCAGTTCAGTGCCTATGATGATGCTCCCCTCCGCTTCCTCTGCTTCACCACCCCACCCTGGCCCGGCGAAGACGAAGCACCTCCGGCGGAGGAAGGAGGCTTGGGAGAGGCCACGGTTTAGGAAAAGCCGTGGACAAAAGCTGCTAAACTACTCCATGGGTCAACCGCGCCGTTAGATCGGACTCAAGGGTAAGTACGAAAATGGCTAAACACGAGAGACAGTTTCTCAAGGACATTCATTTCACCGGCGGACGCTTTGAGGAAACCGAAGGTTGGCTGGACTTGGATGTATTGAACGAACTGCTGATTTACAGGACGATTCTGATTGCGACCATTCGGGAGACTTGGTTGCTGGAACACCCTGGCCGGGAACGCTTGCCCAGAGGGTTCGCCCAGGACTTTCGTCTAGGAATCAGTGACATCGGCGCGGGTTCTTGTTCAGTACGCCTAGAGTTCATTGTTCCGGAAATGCGGGTTCATCAGACAGAAAGATTGTTCGACGCGGCGCGAATCGTCGATGAAACATTGATCGCAGCCCAAGACACTGACCCGTTTCCAATGGACATATCAGACTCAGTACGGCGGATGTATGCGAAATGGGGCAAGACATTAAGGTGGGATGAGAGCATTATTCTCAGCGAATGTGACGGCCGTAACCCTATATACAATGCCGTTATTAGACAAAACATAATGGCAGGAACCTCAGAGGTTATGACCGTTCCTCCGATAATGAAACCTCGTGAGATTACAGACGGCTCGACGGCTGTGTCTATTTTGGAAATGTTCGCCGAAATCCACCGATCCAACCCCGAACCGGAAGGATATGTTCCTCCTCCGTCCGATTTGGCTAAGAACTACAAGCATTACCTCTATGGTTTCCCGAAAGAAGAGTAATGAATGAGGGAGGTCTTTGCGGATACCGGCTACTGGATTGCAATAACGAACCCTCGTGATGATTTGCATCAGAGAGCGCAAAATATCGTCCATCAGCTTGGTTCGCGCCAGATAGTTACAAGTGACATGGTGCTGGCCGAGTTTCTAAACCACATGTCCCATATTGGACGATACGAGCGTCATCTGGCCGTAGAAACGGTGAGAGGGCTTCGGGCCAATTCTGCCGTGAAAATTGTGCCGCAGACCACCACGCAGTTCTGGGCCGCCACCGAGCGTTACAGAGAGCGCCTTAACCAAAGTTGGAGCCTCACCGATTGCTCAAGTTTTTTAATCATGGAGCAAAGGCGCATCCAAGAAGCCTTGGCGCATGACCGCGATTTCGTACAGGCAGGGTTCCGTGCTCTGTTGCGGGATGACCAATGACTTCTGATTTCGCCACTTGACAGCTATATCGCTGACGGCGTAGCCTGATTGTGTGAAAATCAAATACTCCAAAGGCTGTGAAGGGGAGTAGTAGTCTTCCAGCGTGGCCCAGAGAGCCGGGTTAGGTGGGAGCCGGCGCCAAGAGCGGAAAGACGAATGGACCCCGGAGCCGCAGGCCGATCATCCGAATCGCCAAGGCGACTCGGTGCTAGGCTGCGACGGTTGGGCGCCGTTAAAGGCCCCCGGCACAGGGGCCGCGTAGGCTGAGGTCCCTCCCGCCGATAGAGATTCCGGCAAGGCCCGTCTACATCTTGGGGCTGGTCCGGAAATGAGGGTGGCAACGCGAGCTAGACCCGTCCCTTGGGGCGGGTCTTTTATTTTTGACTGATTTTCAAGGAGAGACCCCATGTACTACCCCTCCCTCGAACAGGTCAAAGCCCTGGCCGGCCAAGGCAACCTTGTCCCGGTCTACCGGTCCATCAACGCCGACCTTGAGACCCCCGTATCAGCCTACCTCAAGGTGGCCCGCGGCCCCTACTCCTACCTGCTGGAAAGCGTGGAGGGCGGGGAACGGCTGGGACGCTACAGTTTCATCGGAACAGAACCATACAAGGTGGTACAGACCGGTCCAGGCTCAGAGGCAGGGGAGATAGACCCGTTGTTGCCGGTCGAGGAGGAGATGGGGCAGTACCAGTACATCCCGGTCGAGGGTCTGCCCGGCTTCCATGGCGGGGCCGTGGGCTACCTGGCCTACGATACCATCCGCTACTTTGAGCCAAGGGTGCCGCCCATGCCAGCCGACCCGCAGGGCCTGCCCGAATCTGTCTTCATGTTCGGTGAGACCATCCTTATCTTCGACCACCTCCGCCACGACATCAAGGTCGTCAGCCACGCTTATCTCTACGGCGACGTGGAAAAAGCCTATGCTGAAGCCACCCGCCGCATCGACGAAATGGTAGACAGGCTGGCCCAACCCCTCGTCTTGCCTCCCGAGTTGCAGGACGGCAGTTTCGGCCCGAATGGGTCCCCAAACATAGAGTCCAACTTCACCACCGAACGCTACGCCAATGCCATTGAAAAATGCATCGAATATGTCTATGCCGGTGACATCATCCAGGTAGTCAACTCCCAGCGTTTCTCACGCCGCACCGACGCCCACCCCTTCCAAGTCTACCGCGCTCTCCGCAGCGTCAACCCCTCGCCCTACATGTACTACCTGGACCTGGACGGCTTCCAGATCGTCGGCGCTGCCATCGAAACCGTGGTCAAGGTCGAGGACGGCATCGCCGCCACCCACCCCATCGCCGGCACCCGACCCCGCGGGCGCACTGCCGGAGAGGATGACGCCAACGAAGCCGAACTGAAGAGCAGCGAAAAGCAGCGGGCCGAACACATCATGCTGGTTGACCTCGGACGCAACGACATCGGCCGAGTCAGCGACCCGGGTACGGTCCACGTCACCCAGCTCATGGACGTGGAGCGGTTTTCCCACGTCATGCACTTGGTATCCCACGTTGAGGGTCGGCTGCGGAAAGACCTGACCCCCTACGATGCCCTGCGCTCATGCTTCCCCGCAGGCACCGTTTCCGGCGCTCCCAAGATTCGCGCCATGGAAATCATCGCCGAGGTGGAGGGCGAAAAGCGCGGCCCCTACGGCGGCGCCGTCGGTTACTTCAGCTACTCCGGCAACATGGACACCGCCCTGGTGCTTCGCACTGGCATCTACAAGGACGGCACCATGTACGTCCAGGCTGGCGGCGGCATCGTCGCCGACAGCGTAGTCGAAGACGAATACCAGGAAACCAGGCACAAGGCGGGTGCGCTGATGAGGGCCATCGACCGCGCCGAGGGCCGGGAGTAAGTCCCGAAAACATGGAGTTGCTGCAATGATATTGATGATCGACAACTACGACAGCTTTACCTACAACCTCTACCAGTACCTGTCGGAGCTTGGTGCAGAGGTGAAGACCTTCCGCAACGACAAGATAACCCTGGAAGAAATAGAAGACCTTGCGCCTCAAGGAATCGTCATTTCCCCGGGCCCGTCCACTCCCCTTCAGGCCGGTATCTCCAACGACGTCATCCGCCACTTCGGCCCGAGGTTGCCCACGTTGGGCGTCTGCTTGGGGCACCAGTGCGTCGGCCACGTCTACGGCGCCAAGGTAGACCGGGCCGGCGAGATCCGTCACGGCAAGACATCCATGATCCACCACAACGGCGCGGGCGTCCTGTCGGGCCTGCCCCAGCCATTCGAGGCGATACGCTACCACTCCCTCGTCATCTACCCCGAGACCGTCCCGGAATGCCTCGAAGTCACTGCCTGGACCGAAAACGGCCTCATCATGGGCCTGCGCCACAAGGAATACCCAGTCGAAGCTGTCCAGTTCCACCCGGAGTCCATAATGACCCCCGACGGCAAACACCTTTTACAAAACTTCCTCGACCGCGTGGAAGCGAATCGGTAATCCGCGGCACCGTGCATTGTTAGACGTTCACCCATCCAAGGGTGTAGTCTGAACCAGTATCGGTGAATTGGTGCAGGACGAACGGTGTAACTCCATGAAACGGATGAAAGTTTTGGTCGAGAAGCACGTCGATGGATTCGTCGCCTACCCTGTGGGCCTCAAAGGGGTCATCGTTGGACAGGGCGACACATATCAGGAAGCCTTGGATGATGTGAAATCGGCAGTTTGCTTTTACGTAGAAACCTTCGGTACAGATTCGTTGGAAGAATATACTTCAATGCTCGAAGCATATCTGGTCGAGGCAGAGGTACCAATCTGATAGCTCGGTACAGTGTAAAATCAACCCAACCTCGCAATCGTAGTTAGAAGGCATCAACATGACCGCCAAAGAAGATATCCTGGACCTGCTACAGGAACTTCCGGACAATTTCACTTTCGACGAAGCCGTCGTCCGGTTAAGCAAGCTCTACACCTCTTCACTTCGAGTGGAACGCGTGGGGCATGGGAAAAACGCTACTCCTGGAGCTACATTCCCTCTTAAAAAAGCCCAAGTAATTGAATCGTTACAGCGTTTGCCTGATGGACTACCTCACGACGAAACTATCCATGAAGCCGTCGACTGGCTGTACGTAATTCTTAAGGTTGAGATAGGACTTGACGAGATGGAGCGTGGAGAAGTAATCCCCCACGAGGAGGTCAAACAAAGGTTGGCCAAGTGGCGCGAGTAGTTTGGACGTCGCAAGCTACCAGTGACATTCACGCTATATGGCTCTACATTGCGAGAAATTCGGAAGCAAACGCGAATGCGGTCTTTGAAGCCATATATCAAGCAGCAACCAATTTGTCCGATTTCCCTGAATCCGGTCGTATCCTGACAGAGTCCCGACGTCGCGATATTCGCCAAGTCCTGGTACACCCCTACCGGGTAATCTATCGTATTGATGGAGACACGGTTGTGGTAATTACGGTAATTCACGGGGCGCGGCGAATCAGTGAGGCCGACTTGGTGTAGTAAATTCCGTCCTTGGGAATTTATATCTTCTTGGAGTAACATGCTTGAACATTCGTGAAGCAATCGACCATGTAGTGTCCGGTCGTTCCCTCGACATGGCCGACGCATCGGCGGTGATGCGTGAAATCATGGGAGGTGAAGCCACCCCGGCCCAACTGGGGTCCTTCCTCACCGCCCTCCGGCTGAAAGGCGAGACGACTCAGGAAATAGCCGGTATGGCCGCCGTCATGCGCGAGTTCGCCTTGCGAGTGGAGGTGGACGGAACGGTCGTAGACACCGTCGGCACCGGCGGCGACGGCAGCAACTCTTTCAACATCTCCACCGCCACTGCCTTTGTCGCAGCGGGCGCAGGGCTGAAGGTAGCCAAGCACGGCAACCGCGCCGCCTCCAGCTCCTGCGGCAGCGCCGACATCCTCGAGGCCCTTGGAGCAAGCATCGAGCTTACGCCCAACGCCGTTGCCCGCTGTATCAACGAGGTGGGCGTCGGCTACATGTTCGCCCAAGCCTTCCACCCCGCCATGCGCCACGCCGGCCCGGTACGCCGGGAAATCGGCATCCGCACCGTCTTCAACATCCTCGGCCCGTTAACCAACCCCGCCGGCGCCCAAGTCCAGCTTATCGGCGTGGCCTTCCCCGAACTGGGCGCGACGATGGCGGAGGTGCTCCGGCTGCTGGGGTCGCACCGCGCCATGATCGTCCACGGCCACGGCGGCTTGGACGAAATATCCCTCTCCGGTGACACCTCGGTGTGGGAACTGCGAGGAGACCAAGTCAGGGAATGGACCCTGCACGTGGCCGATACCGGCCTTCCCCATACGCCGGTCGAAGCGGTCCGCGGCGGGGACCGGGATCAGAACGCCGCCACCATGCGCCGCCTCTTCCAAGGCGAGCCGGGGCCGGTGCGCGACATGGTTTTGCTCAACAGCGCCGGCGTTCTGCTTGTAGGAGACCTGGTTAAGACCATCCGTGAGGGCGTGGAAATGGCCGCGCAAATCATCGACAGCGGCGCAGCCCTGGACAAACTGGACAAGTTCGTCGAGCTTACCCAGAGCTTGGGCCGGAACGGGAGCTAGAGAATCTGATATGCCGAACATCCTCGACGAAATAGTCGCCGCCAAGACCGAAGAACTTGCCCGACAGAAGCTCGCCGTATCCTTGGGCGCACTGACCGACAAGATAGCGTCCCAACCGCCGGCCCTGTCCATGTCCAATGCCCTCAAAGCCGGGGGTGTCCGCCTGATCGCCGAGGTCAAAAAAGCCTCGCCCTCCCGCGGCCTGCTCCGGCCCGATTTCGACCCGGTGGAACTGGCCCGCACCTATTCATCCAACGGCGCGTCGGCAATCTCCATACTCACCGACCCCCGGTTCCAAGGCGAACTGGACCACATCGTCCAAGTGAAGGCTGCCTCGGCCCATCTCCAAGGTCAAAGCAACGCTGCCCCGGTACTGCGCAAAGACTTCATCTTCGATCCCTACCAGGTACATGAAGCCCGGTCAGCCGGAGCCGACGCCATCCTGCTTATCGTAGCCATCCTGACTTCTTCCCAAATCAAAGAATATCTCCAACTGGCTCGCTCCCTAGGAATGGACTGCTTGGTGGAGGTGCACGACCCCTACGAAGTACAGGTGGCACTGGACGCCGGGGCGGAAATCATCGGCATCAACAACCGGGACCTAAGGACCTTTGTAACCGACCTCCAAGTCACCCGCGACCTGGCCCCCTTGGTCCCCGATGACAAGGTCCTGGTCAGCGAGAGCGGCATCCATGAACCAGACGACCTGCGCGACCTGTCGGCTTACGGCGTCAACGCCGTCCTGGTGGGCGAGTCCATCGTAACCTCCAAGGATGTGGCCCAAAAAGTCCGCGAGTTGTCCACCGCCGTCTTCCCCACACTCACCCCCTCCCGTCATTCCTCCACACCAACCTGTCATTCCCGAGAAGTCGGGAATCCACTCAGGACCAGCACATGACACGGGTCAAGATTTGCGGAATCCGCTCCCTTGACGACGCTCAGGTGGCTGCCGAGGCCGGGGCTGACTTCATCGGCCTCGTGTTTGTACCGGGCCGCCGGAGACGCTTGGAAATTGACGCGGCCCGCAAGATTGTGGCCGGACTGAAAGACTTCTTGGAAACCCCTCCCAAGGTCGTCGGTCTGTTCGCCGACCAACCTCTCGCCGAAGTCAACCGCACTATCGGCGCCTGCAACCTGGACATGGCCCAGCTATGCGGCGCGGAGTCGCTGGACTATTGCTGCAACACCAACGCCCAGGTCATCAAGGTGCTGCACATACCCCAAGGCCAGGCGTCATCGGAGTCCACGCAAGAACTGTCGCACAGGATTCTGGCCCATGTGAAAGCGGGCCACTTGGTCACCCTGGACCGGTTGGTCGAAGGACTCCAGGGCGGCACCGGAGAAAGCTTCGACTGGAGCATCGCGGCGGAGCTTTCCCGACAAGGCCACAACTTCCTGCTTGCCGGCGGGCTATCACCTGACAACGTAGCGGACGCGGTGGCTGTGGCATATCCTTGGGGAGTGGACGTCTCCAGCGGCGTCGAAACCAACGGCGTAAAAGACCACCGGAAAATCCGCGATTTCATCCGAAACGCCCGCCGCGCTTCCGCATGAAGAACAGCAGTCAGCGCTCAATCATTCAAAGAGGTCTTCCAGCATGGTAATTGAAAATCGCGCCACTCTTCCTGACGCACAGGGCCACTTCGGCGACTTCGGAGGCAAATTCGTCCCCGAAACCCTCATGGCCGCCTTGGAGGAACTGGAGGCCTCCTACGCAGCCGTCAGAGAAGACCCTGATTTTCAAACCAGACTGGCCCACCTCCTCAGCACCTACGTTGGGCGTCCCACGCCCCTCTACTATGCTGAGAACCTCACCCGGCAATGCGGCGGCGCGAAAATATATCTCAAACGGGAAGACCTGGCGCACACCGGCGCCCACAAGATAAACAACGCCCTGGGACAAGCCCTTTTGGCCCAGAGCATGGGCAAAGAGCGAATAATCGCCGAGACTGGCGCGGGCCAGCACGGCGTCGCCTCCGCCACCGCCTGCGCCATGCTGGGCCTCCAGTGCATCGTCTACATGGGCGCCGAGGACGTTCAAAGGCAGTCCCTGAACGTCTTCCGGATGCGCCTCTTGGAGGCCGAGGTCATCCCCGTGGAGTCGGGCACCCGCACTCTCAAGGACGCCATCAACGAGGCCATCCGTGATTGGGTCACCAACGTCGAGACCACCCACTACCTCATCGGCAGCGTCGTCGGCCCCCATCCCTACCCCATGCTGGTCCGTGACTTCCAGCGCATCATCGGAGTGGAAGCCCGCCAGCAGATGCTCGACACCACCGGACATCTCCCCGACTACGTGGTCGCTTGCGTCGGCGGAGGCAGCAACGCCATCGGCGCTTTCCACGCCTTCCTCAACGACGACACCGTCAAGCTGGTGGGCGTCGAGGCCGGAGGCGAGGGCGTTGAGACCGACCGGCACTCCGCCACTCTGACCGCCGGGCGCACCGGCGTACTCCACGGCTCCAAGTCCTACCTGCTCCAGGACGAACACGGCCAAGTCCACGAGACCCACAGCATTTCAGCGGGCCTCGACTATCCCGGCGTCGGCCCCGAGCACAGCTACCTGAAGGAGTCCGGCCGCGCCGCCTACACCGGCGTCACCGACTCTCAAGCCCTCGAAGGCTTCCACCTCCTCTGCCGCACCGAGGGTATCATCCCCGCCCTAGAACCATCCCACGCCATCCACCACGCCGCCCAACTCGCCAAAACCCTCCCCCAGGACCGGACCGTCCTCGTCTGCCTGAGCGGTAGGGGCGACAAGGACATAGACATTGTGGCCAAGGCCGCGGGGATAGAGATGTAGGCTGATCCTTCGGTGGTGTGCTCACGACACGAGTCGCTTGAGGATTTGGCATTGCTTGATAGTGGGTGGGATACACATCCGATTTGTCAGGTGAGAGTTTCGAGTCCCCCGATAAAACTGGTAAAATTGCAATAAGCCATTGGGCGTAGCACTGGCTCCTTGACAAAATGTGCGGGAAAGGGAACAATCGCGGCGTGATAACAGAGCCGCTCGGCTCTGCGTAGTTACCTTTTGGAAAGGTTACTAAGGTATGACTCCTGATGATCTTCTCGGTAGTGCCGTTGCTGTAGTCTATGATCCCCTGAGCACGCCGGGGGATTTTTCGGCTGAAGCGTTGCGCAGTTTCTTACGGCCGCCTCTGTCTGTAAATCCCTCTATGGATTCTTTCAGGGTAATAAGTCACCGGGACCAGATTGAGGTTTTACAGTCTCCGTATCGGACAGAGGTTCGTGACCTCAGCTGGAACGTAGAAGAAGCTTCACAGAAGTTACCGGGTGTTCTTACCAGCGTTTTGGGATTGCTTGGCGATGTGAATCCTCGGTCATACGAAATTATTTTTTTCTTCGAACAGGAAATGACCAGTGGAGAGTCCCCTGGGGATTGGCTTGGCCAAAGATTCCTGCGGGATGAGTTGCGAAGCGAATTGGGTACTGGGCTGTCCTGTGATCTGATGACGCTTTCTCACAGGGAAGGTTCCAAGAGCTATAGTATTGACGTGGAGGTTGTTGGGGAATCCAGGTTTATGTTCAGAGCCTATGTGAGTGAACCCATTGACAGGTTACTGAGTAGCGATGAGATTCAGGTTCTTTTTGGAGAGGAACGGCAGACCTTGACCAGTCAGTTGACAAAGGTTGGTATCAAATAACATGACTTCACCGACTGCGAGGACTAGGCCTACCGCTATCGACTTTTTTGGCCGGAAGCGTTCGGGTGCCACTTTATTGGATTCCGGGTTGACTTTTGGTAACAAAGTAGTTGCGGACACTGTTTATGACCCTGCATCTTTCTTGGGACAGGAGCAGTTGCGTCCCGGTCTCAGGGATATGGCCACATTTTGTGGGGTAGAAACCTACTCAAACTATACTGAGACTTCAAGGGGACTGCGGCCCAAGCTAGGTCCTGAGATGGTAAAGGACTCCGAATTTGACCTTGGAGCTGGTCGGGTTTGTGGTGCTGGGCTAAGCAACTTGGGTAAGGTTGGCTATGATCAATTCCACGGCAAGCCTACTGCTGAACTCATAAAGGGTATCGGGGAGTCTATAGGATTGAGTGGCGGATATGCGTTGATGTTGGGAGGAGTCGGCAGGGCTGTCGATCGGGAAGATTTTCAAAAATGGTGGCAGGCTGCCTGTGCGGCCTTGACCGATGATAATTCCCACTGGACAGGCCCCGAGTTAGAGTATTTGGCGGGTTTGCTGAATCGGTCCACATTCGGCCTGGATGAGCGGCATTGGGCACCGTTAGGAGAGGTTGTGGTGGACGGTGTGACCTGGGACGGTACAAAGGTGGTCTTGGACGTGGAGGGCCAGCGTATAATGTTGGCTCCGAGATCAACAGGCAGGTTGCTAGGTGGAGCAGTAACCCGTACTGGATCAGTGCAAGGAAAGTTCCCAGCACAGGAGCAGCAGGAGCCAGTTCCTACTTTGTCAGAGATGCGGGTTCGTGGTCTTGGGGTTGTTTGTGACCGATTGGAGTACCTTTATGAGCTTCAGGCTGATGATCCCGATGAGCCTCCGATCTTGTTTGATTCTTTGAAGTCGCTGAAGCAGTTTATGTTGGCCAATCCACAGTTAGCGACAGACCGCTTGGGTGTGGATTCCACCGGGTGCTTGACGGCCACGTGGATTTTAAGGCGGGAAGTGGATAAGGGATCGGTTAAGGACGATGATCTAGCTTCTGGTAGCTTTAGCTACTGGGGCAACGGTGATGGCATTCTGGTCATGGTGTTCCAGCCGACTGGTTCAGTAAGGTTTGCAGCCAATTCAGGTCCGCCGGTTAATGGGTTTGACCGTCTCCGGTGTAACGGGGTTCTCCCTGCGGAATCAGTGTTGACAGCCGTTTCCGAATTTACGCGGTGGTTGATGCTAGGGTGATTCAACTTCCTATCCGTTCATCTGACCATGTAACACGATACTGTAAGCCGAGCTCGATTGTTGCGCGGGCGGCACCTGCACGGGATGAGGTATTGCCTGATGCTTTTGATTTCAGGCAGCACCTCAACGGTTGGGAGACCTCGGTCAATTGGATGGAGCTGTTATCTCTGAACCACGGTTTGGCGATCGCTCAGATTCGTATTGCGGTTGGTGCGAAGTTGACGATCAAGCCCAGGGGCAGGTTCGCTACCTTGAACGTCGAGCGCATACGTGCGATGGTTTTGGATGGCGGTGCTCATCCAAATGTTGTCCATCGGCCTGGACCCAAGGATGATTCTCACGCTGGGATATTTGTGGTGGATGATCCACTGCAGGTGGCGGCTGACTTGGCAACGTTGGTTCGCAGTGAAGGGGTTCTGTACCCAGCGGTGGTTTAGTACCGGGGGATCCCTAGCCGAGGTTTGGGCTTGTGGGAGATGTGGTGAAAACATAGCCCGCTTCTGATCCACAGTTGCTATGTTTCACATATCCGTTTTCCCGTTTGTGGTGCCGGATGTCCAACTTGGATTCAACATCCAAGAGTGATAATCCAGTCGCCCGACAGGGATTCAGAAACCTTCATACCTCGGCGATTGTCCCTTCATAGGGTGATTTGCCCGATTTCTGGATGTTGGGGAGGATAGAACCTCCGTCTCTTCCAAGCATCGTTAACCCTTCGACTATCACCTCCCCCCACTCCCCACCCTCCAACATGTTGTATAATGGCCCACGGCCAGCATGATCCATCCCTTCAGAGGAGTTCTCCCCATGGACCTTGGACTTCAGGACAAAGTAGCAATCATCACCGGCGGCAGCGACGGCATCGGCAGAGCCGCCGCCCTCAGCATGTCCAAAGAGGGCGCTAACGTCGTAATCGTGGCCCGCGGTCAGGAAATGCTCGACGAGGCCGCCGAGGAAATCCGCGCCGCCACCGAGGGCGCGGTTATCCCCATCTCCGCCGACGTAACCGGCGCCGACACCGCCGAGCGGGTAGTGCAGACTACCCTTGACCGGTTCGGGCGGCTGGACATCCTGGTCAACAACGCCGGGACCTCCATGGCCAAGGGGTTCGAGCAAGTGAGTCAAGAGGACTGGGAGTTCGACTTCGAGTTGAAGGTCTGGGGCGCGGTAAGGCTCATCCAGCAGTCCATCCCGGAGATGCGCAAGGTCGGCGGCGGCCGCATTATCAACGTGACCAACCTGGGAGGCCGCACTCCCGGCGCCAATTCCATGCCTACCTCCATTTCCCGCGCCGCCGGCATAGCCATCACCAAGGGCCTTTCCAAGGACCTGGCCCAGGACAACATCCTGGTGTCCACCGTTTGCATCGGTCTAATAAAGAGCGGCCAGCACCGCAGGCGGTACGAGGCCCGGCTGCAAACCGATCCCGGCCTTGGCGAAGACCTGTTCTACGACCAACTGGCCCAAGGCCGGTCGGTCCCCATCGGGCGGGTCGGCGAGCCAGAAGAGGCTGGCGATGTCATCGCCTTCCTGGCCTCCGACAGGGCCAGCTACCTCACCGGCATCGCGGTCAACATCGACGGCGGCGTGTCGGCAGTCGTGTAGTAACTATCTCAAAGCTTGCCACGCTACCCAACCCGTCATTCCCGCGCAGGGACGTCATTTCAGGGCAACAACGTCATTCCCGCGAAGGCGGGAATCCATGCCCCTGGGTCAGCGACGCCGGGATGCCGCCAAGAATACTCGGTTTTCCGGTAGTTTCTAAATTTTGGAGCGAAGCGACTTGTCTACATCCTACCTGAACGAGTTGATGCCATCTTCCAGGATTCTTCTGGGGCCTGGCCCGAGCAGCGTCCATCCCCGTGTCCTTCAAGCCATGACACTGCCGGTCGTGGGGCACTTGGACCCGGACTTCTTCCAAGTGATGGATGATGTCGGAGAGATGCTGCGGGAGGTGTACCACACCTCCAACGCCATGACGCTGCCCCTGTCCGCCACCGGCACCGGCGGCATGGAAGCGGCCTGCGCCAACATCCTGGAACACGGCGACACCATGATCGTTTGCCGCAACGGTTACTTCGGCGCACGGCTGGCCGACATTGCCGAGAGGTGCGGGGCCGAGGTCCATATCGTCGACGCCCAATGGGGCAAGCCCGTAGCCTTGGAAGACCTGGAAGCCGAGCTTCAGAAACACCCACGAGTCAAGGCCGTGGGTGTGGTCCACGGCGAGACCTCCACCGGCGTGTTGACACCCCTGCCGGAAATCGTCGACTTGGCACACCGCCACGGCGCATTGGTGATTGTCGACGCGGTGACCTCCCTCGGCAGCCACGACATCAGGTTGGACGACTGGGACATCGACGTGTCCTACAGCGCCTCCCAGAAGTGCTTGGGCGCCCCTCCGGGACTGGCCCCCGTCAGCTTCGGCCCCCGGGCCATGGAGGTGGTCAACAATCGTACCAGCAAGGTGCAGAGCTTCTACTTCAGCATCAAGGACCTGGAAAGCTACTGGTCCCAAGCCAGGGCCTACCACCACACCTCCCCCATCTCCATGACCTACGCCTTCCGCGAAGCCCTCCGGATGCTCATGGAAGAGGGCCTGGAGGCACGGTTCGACCGCCATGCCCGCGTCGCCGCCGCTTTGCGTGCCGGCTTGCAGGCCATCGGCATCGGTCTGTTGGCCGACCAAGACCACCGCCTCAATCCCCTGACCACCGCCGTAATCCCCAACGGTATCGATGACGCTGTCGTCCGTGCCGCCCTGCTCCGGGACTATAACATCGAGGTCGGCGGCGGATTGGGAGAACTCCGCGGCAGGGTGTGGCGCATCGGCTTGATGGGTGACTCCGCCCGCGAAACCAACGTCTTCGCCCTGCTCTCTGCCCTGGAGCGAATCCTCACCGCTCAAGGCTACGAAGTAGCCCAAGGCGCCAGCCTGGCCGCCGCCCAGCAGGCCCTGGCCGCTTAGAAACCTGGCCCGTCATTCCCGCGCGGGCGGGAATCCACACACTTGGTGCGCCGCAAGATGACTACCAAGCACAAGCTGGTTACCGCCGAAGAACTGCTGCTGATGCCGGATGAAGGCAGAAGGCACGAGTTGATTCGGGGTGTGTTGAGCGAGAAAGTGGCTCCAGGATATTTGCACGGATTTGTGGGCGGCAGGATAAGCGGGCTGCTGTTCTTGTATGGCGAGTCCATCGGCTATGACGGTCTTTGCGTGGAACCTCATTACCGGCTGGAAAGCAACCCCGATACCGTTCGGGCGCCTGACGTGTCCTGGATTTCCCCAAGGCGAGTGCCATCAGACACCGTAGGCTACCCGGAGCTCGCCCCCGACTTGGCCGTGGAGATCAAGTCACCCAGCAACACTTATGCGGAATTGGCCGACAAGGCGGCGATGTGGCTCCGTTACGGGTCGCGTCAAGTGTGGATGGCCGACCCGGGCCGTGTGGCCGTCACGATATATCGGCTTGGCATGGACCCGGTGACTTTGACCGAGGACGACGAACTGGATGGAGGAGACCTGCTTCCCGGCTTCTCTACTCCGGTCTGGAGGCTCTTTCGTCAACAGAAATAGTGGAGAAGCGGATACAATTCGTTGCTCGGCTGCTCCCCATCATTTTTCGCTCCGGTACGCCTCATCCAAGAGGTCCACCACGTGAAGCACCCTGCCGGGCTTGCCAAGCTCCCGCAGCCCCTGCTCCAATTGCATCATGCAGCCGGGGTTGGCCGTAACCACCTGCTCCGCTTGGGTGGCGGCAATGTTGCCCATTTTGGTGGCCAGTATTTTGGACGACAACTCCCGTTGCACCATCGAATACGTACCCGCGCCGCCGCAGCACCTCGAAGCCTGCTCCATCTCCACCAGTTCGACCCCTGGAATGGCCTTCAAAATAACCCTGGGCGCAGCCGTAATCCGCTGCGCGTGGGCCAAGTGGCACGGGTCCTGGTAGGTAATCCTGCGCCGCAGCGATGCCTTGGGCGGGTTCAACGGCAGCGACACCAGAAACTCGGTGATGTCCTTGGTCATCTCTGCCAACTGCCGCGCCGTTCCAGCGTACCGGGGATCATCCTTCAGCAGGTCGTCGTACTCTTTCATGGCCGAGCCGCATCCGGCTGACGCGGTAACGATCGTGTCTACCCCGGCAGCCAAGAAAACGTCAATGTTCTTGCGGGCCATGTCCCTGGCGTACTCCAGGTCCCCGGCGTGTACGTTGAGCGCGCCGCAGCAACCCTGCCTTGACGGGACCACCACGTCGCAGCCGTTGCGAGTCAGCACCCGCACCGCTGCTCGCATGGTGTCTCCCTGCATTAACGGCATCACGCAACCTGACAGGAGTCCCACTGTCATCTTCCTGTTCGATGTCGCCGCATACTTCCGCCCGTCGGCGTTGAAAAACGGTCCGCTGAATGCCGGCAGTTGTGCCTCCAGCTCTTTCAGACCGCCGGGCAGCAGACTAAGAATGCCGCTCCGTCGCACCAGCGTCTGCAACCCGGTCTTCTGATAGACCTGCGCGAACCGCGCCCCCAATCGGATACGTCCCGGGTGCGGCAGCGCCCCCCGCAAGAACAACCGGCTCACCCGCCGCTGCTTGGCCGGCCTCTGGTCCTGCGCCGCGACTTGCGCCCTGGTGTTGGCCATAATCCGTCCGTAGGGCACCCCCGACGGGCACACCGCCTCGCAGGCCCGGCACTGGAGGCACATGTCCCAGTGCGACACCACCCGCGGGTTAATGGTCAACCGGCCCTCGTTGACCGCCTTCATCAAGGCAATGCGCCCCCGGGGAGACTCGGCTTCCAGCGACAACTCGCCGTAGGTGGGGCACGCGCTGATGCACAACCCGCAGTGGACGCAACGGTACATATCGGCTTCCGCTGGCGCGTTAACCCCGATGAATCCACTTACCGGCGTCCCGCGCCCAACGTCCACGGGCGCCTCAACTTGGCCTGAAGTCGGGCCGACCGCCACTATATTCCTCCCACGAACCGGCCGGGATTGAGAATCCCCGTCGGATCGAACTTCTGCTTGATGCGCGCCATTATGTGCGCCCCTTCGGGCGAGTCACCCCATACGTTGACCACACGTTTGAACTCCGGTGACGCTCGCTCCACCACCGCCGAACCGCCGATGCCCTTTGCCAGTCCCTGCACCCTCGACACAAAAGCGGCTAGTTGCCCATCGTCGGCCCCACCTTCCGGGCCGTCCGGCCATACAAACATCCGCACCAACCCGAATCCGGGGTCCGCGATGATGTCTATCGGCACAATGTCCGCTTGTGGATCGTGGCTTGCTTCGTTTGGTCCGGCTATCCAATCCAACGCCCTACCCGTGTCCGACGGCGCAACGTTGATTCTCAGTGCCAAGTGGGGCAAATCATCCTGCTCCCAGCCCAAGTCGGTCACGGCGCGAAGAAGCCCGGCGGCCCGCGGCCCCGTAACTTCAGCTATCTGAGACCCTCCCTTCTCTCTCAACAGTCCGGCGGACTCGCGGAGCTTGCGCCTTACGGCCGCAGCACGACCGCTGAACAAGGCCAACGCCACGCATTCCCCTTGGCCCGTCTCCGGCAGTTGGATGTCAGACAGGGATGGATGCCCGTTTATCCGTTGAGACAACCGGCGCGCCAGCCTTTGATTCAGGACTTGCAGCCCTTGTGGCGCATACACCTGTTTTTTCAGTACGCTTCCAGCATCTACCGCGGCTTGCATCGAGGGCAACACTGCCATCAAAGCCGCGGACTCGGCCGGAAGGGGGGCCAGCTTGAAGGCTGCCTCCACGATAATCCCCAGCGTGCCCAACGACCCGGTGTACAGCTTGTCCAAGTCGTAGCCGGTGACGTTCTTTACCACCTTGCCCCCGGCCTTGGTCTCCACTCCCTGGGCGTTGACTACTCCAATTCCTATCAGCCACTCCCGTGGGAGCCCCACGCTAGACCGCAAAGGGCCGGTGACGTTGGCGGCCAGGATACCCCCAATGGTTGCCGCGCCGGAACGGGGAGACTCCAGAGGCAGGAACTTGCCGCCCACCGCCAAGTGCTGCTGCAACGAGTCCAGCGTAACTCCGGCTTCCACTGTAACCGTCAAATCGGAAGGCTGAAAGTCCAGGACCCGGTTGCAACGGCTCAGGTCCAGCACCACCCCGGGCCTGCCGGGCGGGTTGCCCAACGACACATGCACACCGCCGCCCCTCGGGAAAAGCGCCACGTTTTCTTCGCACGCCCACCGAACCACTTCCGCGACCTGCTGCCGGCTCTCCGGCCTAACCACCGCCTCGGGCGCTTGGCCGTCTATGGCATAGTCATCGAGACTGTCTTCGCCAAGCCAGTGGACGGCATCCAGCGGCCGGTGGGCAGTCATCGGGGACTGCTGGCCTGATGCACTTGAAGAGGGTCTGTCTACCATTCAACTAACCACTAGCCACTGACCACCGGCCACTCCTAAACCGTCATCCCCGGCTCAGGCCGCCGGGCCGGCGGCGTGTAGTGTGTGCCATCAGGAAATATCTTGCCCGGATTCAGCCGGTTCTCCGGCGCGAAAGCCTGTCGCACCAAGAGCATCGCGTCCATATCGTCCTGCGAGTAGGACAAGGGCATCAACTCCTTCTTCTCCAACCCCACGCCATGCTCGCCGGTCAGGGCGCCCCCCGCCTCTATGCAGACCTTCATTACCTCCGCGCCCGCTTCGATTACTTTTTCCAACGCCCCTGGTTGCCGTTCGTCAAACAACAAAGAGGGATGCAGGTTGCCGTCCCCGGCGTGCAGCACGTTGGAGATAGGCACACCATACTCTTCGCTTATACGGCTCACCTGCCGCAACACTTGGGTCAGCTGCGTCCGGGGCACCACGCCGTCCACAAGGTAATAGTTCGGAGCCAGACTCCCAAGGGCTCCCAGTACCCCCTTGCGCCCGATCCAAAGGTTGGCGCGGTCATTCTCCTCCTCAGCCACCCTTACCTGCGACGGCCCTGACTCCCACAGCGCCGCCTCTACCTCCGCGCCTATCTCGTCCACCTCTTCCTGCAAGCCTTCCAGTTCTACCAGCAGCACCGCTCCCGCGTCCTCAGGGTAGCCCGCGTCCATCACGTTCTGCACCGCCTGGATGCTGAGAGCGTCGATCATTTCCAGCGCCGCCGGGACGATGCCGTGCCCGATTACGGCGGAAACGGCGGTGGCTGCCGAGTCCACGTCCGGGTAGATCCCCAAGAACGTCTTGACCGCTTCCGGCACCGGCAGCAAACGCACCATTATCTTGGTGGCGATGCCGAAGGTCCCTTCCGACCCGGTGAACACGCCCCGCAAGTCGTACCCAGGCGTTTCCCGCGCTGCGCTCCCCAGGTTGACTATAGTGCCGTCCTCCAGCACCACCTCCATCCCTAGCACGTGGTTGGTGGTACAGCCGTATGCCAAGCAATGCGGCCCGCCCGCGTTCTCCGCTATGTTCCCCCCCAAGCTGCACGCCCGTTGGCTCGACGGGTCTGGAGCGTAACGGAACCCGAAACGGCGCACATGGGTATCCAGGTCCAGGTTTATTACTCCCGGCTGCACCATTGCGGTGCAATTCTCCGTGTCTACCTCGAGAATGTGGTGCATCCGGGGAAAGGCAATCTGGATGCCACCCTCCGGCGCGATAGCCCCGCCGCTCAGTCCCGTGCCGGACCCTCGCCCTACCACCGGAATCCCCTCTCCGTAGGCCAGCGCCATCACCCGGCTCACTTCCTCGGTGGAGTTGGGAAGCACCACCGCCTGCGGAACGTTCCGGTCCACCGATCCGTCGTACTCGTACACCAGCAAATCGTCCGGGTGGTAAATAACGTACTCCTCCCCCACAATCCGCCGGGCCTCTTCAATAAACCGCTGCGTTACCAAGGGATACTCCGTCGTGCTTCAGTCGTTTCGGTCACGCGACAAGACGGTTGGATGATAGACCAGCCCTTGGGCCATTGGCAAGAAAAAAGCGAAAGAAAGTGTTTGCTGATCCTGTATTGTCATCAACGAGGGGCCTGAAATGCCGGCTGGTATTTCAGGCGATTACTTCCATTACTGAGCCATCGGCGAGGAGGTAAGAGTAGTATTCGGAATCAATCGTGAAAAGGCGGCGAATAGCAAGGGATTCCGCCGCCACAATCAGCGATGCATCGGCCAAGTCCATTGGGAAATTTCTATAGCGACGCATCAACAACGCCATGCGGTCGGCCTCCGAATCCGTCGTTGTGTGAATACTGATTAACCCGGCGCTGCGCATATCCCACAAGGCATCCTGAAAATGATAGCCGGCGTCGCGGCCAATGAAATACATGGCCTCGGTAAAGCACTGCCAGGTAGTAACCATCGGCTCACTCCGCAGGTCCCGCAGCATTGCAGTACAGTCCGCATGGCGAGAGTCTCCTCGGTTTATAATGGCTACTAACGGCCCGGTATCAACCAGCAGCGTCATTCCTGGTTCATCTCGGCCAAATCATGCCGGTCGTGCCTGAGGAACAGAAGATAGCGCCTCCGCTGTTCTCGGTCATGCCGGCCCTCTTCTTTCAAGAACAGACGAAAGCGCTCCCGGTCGCTTAGCTTTTGTTGCGCTTCGTCCAGGGTACGCACGAATTCCTTGAAGCGCAGCATCTCATCTCCCTGGCGCCGATGCTTCTCTTCCATAGTTTCAAAGTGCGTCGGGCTAAGGTCCAGCTCATCCAGGTGTTCTTCCAGGAAAGCATAGTCCACCGGCTCCCGGTCCAGAGCATCTTTGTACTGTTCATGGAAGGAGTTGTCAGCCTTGCCGGTAGCGGAATCTCCGGCTGGGGACATAATCGTCACCTTCTCGGTCAGGTTACTATAGGGCGATGATATAACCGAGTAAGTTGAGCTTCAACAACCCGGATGAACTCCTGTTCAATGCTATTGGCTCACAAATGGGTTCACTATCGTCAGCCCTTGTATCCGTTAGCCGTGTCGAATATCTTCGAAGTCATCGGCGCTCATTCATCTCTTCCCGGGTGAACTTGCGCCCACCGGTGCCATAGATGGCCTGCAATTCGCGAATGGTGGCCATGGCCTTCTCTGCTTGCCGCTTTCGCCCCACATAGTCGGCCAGCCACAGCCGGAACTCGGCGTTCAGCGTAGTGCTGCGGGAAGCGGCGATGCGGCGCGCCTCCTTGATGAGTCCCTCATCGGCGCTGAGAGTTATATTCTTCATCACTACCTCCGTACCATAAGGCTCACACTACAATAGTGTACACGGCTATATTGCCTACACGCAGAAAAATATGGACCAGCCCCCCGCACGTTGCACTCGTTAGGGTTGGGACCCCTGGCCCTTGTTCTTGTCTCTGCGCGACCGTTCCGGCCGAATCTGGAGGGGGTCCCGGCCTGCAAAGAAACGGTGGCGGTTCAACGCCTCTTCCAGCCGTTGAGCGAAGACCCCTATCCGCCGGGGCGCGATTGCGTCGAAGCCGAAATCGTAGTCATCCCCCTTGCTCAGCACGATGATTTTCTTCCGGCCCACGCTGGTCCAAGCTTGGAGTTCGGTTATTTCATTGAAAGGGACGACCTTCCGGCGGGGATACCACCACTCAACCAATAAATAGTCCGGGTAAATTGAATACTGCCGCGGATGGACCAGGAAGCATATAGCCAAGGTAGCCAGCCCGGAAGTCCACATGAAAATCGGGAACCATCCTCGAAGCCATGTGAATCCCTCAGACCGCCCTATCTGGTCGCCGAAAAATACGCCGATAACCAGCGAGATACTGCCGATTATCAGCAGTCGCCGAAACCCCTCGTGGTTGTCCCAATAAAGCGGTCTTCTCTCTTGCTTAAACATGTCTGTATCGTACCCCATCGGATCGGTTCCGGCGGCGTGTATGGTCATTTCCACGAAAATAGGCATTTCCGTGCCTCATACATGGCCCCACACGGCCATCCGTCATTCCCGCGCAGGCGGGAATCCACCGTCGGAGGTTTGGCTCCCTGCCTTTGCAGCGAAACGCGTTGGGAACCACGTATCAACCACCCGTCACAATATCCCCAATGCCTCGTCAGGTGAAACCACCGTCAACCCGTAAGCATCCCGAATCCCCGAGTCCCGCAGGTCGTCCCGAATAGGCCCGTCAGTCGTGACAAATATTGCCCCGAACTCCACTGCCAGCCTCACGATATAAGTGTCATCTATACTGCCGGATGGAATCAACCCTTCTTCGCCGAAGGGGGGCGCGGTGCTACCCAGACCGTCTATCTTATTGACGATCGTGAGGGCGTTCCAAAGAACACGCAGTAGGTTGGGACCGGCTTGAGGAAGTTGGTAACCGGGCCGGTTGAGTTGTCCGTCAAACTTGTCCCACAGAACGTCATCCACCACGATGGTGTGGCAAATCTCGATGATCCGTCGGACCAGTTCGGCGCAAACGGGGCTGGGATTTCCTCTTTCATCAAGCCCCTGCTGCGCCAGTATTACAACGTTTTCGTCCAGGATGAAGCGGGGTGTCATGCTCTAGCACGCAGCGCATCCACAAGCCGACGCATTTCGTCCAAGTCCGTCTCGAAGAAACTCTTCAGACCTCCCACTACCTGGCCGTGCTCGGTTACTTCGATCTCCTGGGCAGAACAGACGCCGTTCTCATCCTTTTCGAAAGAGTAAATGGCGATCTCTTCCGGCGACAGCTTCCCTTCCGCCACCAAGGTAAGCAGTCTTCCCGCCACATGCTCGCTGTGCGTGGTCATGATTATCTGCTTGCTGTCCGCCTTAGCCTCCTCAACCAGCACCGACGCCAAGTCCGCCTGCGCCCTGGGGTGAAGATGGACCTCCGGCTCCTCGATCAACACCGTAGCCCCCGGAACGGCCCGCACCACTTCAAACAAGAGTCGGACGAGAGCGTTCGTCCCGAACCCCTCAGCAACAAGACTGAAATCCCCAGACTTAGCCTCGGAAATTGGTTTTGCCGATTGCGGAGGAACGGTATCCGTTCTGAATCCAACCCCCGTGACTCGTTTCATCGAACGGGAAACTTTTTCGACGTCACTTCGAGAATAAGCCAACGTCGTAGCCGTGTCCGCTTCCTGTTTCCCCAACCCACCGGCGCTCGAAATATCATCGGAAAGTTCAGGCCCCAAGTGATAGGTTCCTCGGGTCAATGCCCTGGCCGCCGAGACCATCTTTATATTTGCGAAGGTATTCATGGGGGCTTGGGATATTTGCTCCCAAACATCGGGGATGGCCTCTGCTATCCCTGAATAACCTATCACCCTGAAATTGTTGATTCCATTTCGCTCTTCATAAAAGATGTCACCTAAGGGAGTATTGAGACTGGACGATATTTCTTCTTGATTGAAAAACACCCGGAATTCCCGCCCGAGAATTCTGAACACCGTCGTTCCAATCTTGGTTGTTAGCTTGGCATCACCCTCATAGTTGAGGTCAACCCAAAAATCAACCTGACTCTCAACCGTCTCCGCTTCGATATACTCATGCCCGGACACCGACAACCTAACGGTCGCGGAGACAGCATCAAGACTTTGAAGCCCGAAAGCTTCCGGCGCGAACCACACCAAATCACCCTGCAACTTCAATGACCTGACGTCGTCCCTGGACTGCTTGAGCAACATCAACGCCTGCAGAACGCCCGACTTGCCCGTGCCGTTGGGCCCAATCAGGACCGTGACCAGCTTCGGGTCGATGCTCACGTGCCGGAAGCACTTGAAATTGCCCAGTGTGATGTTCGTTATCATGCCAACTATCCTCGCGCCGATTATAACATCGGCCAAAATGCAGGGCTTGTGCAAAGTAATTTTCTGAATGAACATTTACCGGATTTCGGGATTTTCAGGATATTCCCAATCCTGAGAATCCCTTAATCTTGGTAATCCTGATTCAGACATTTGCTGTCGGTAAAGACTTTCACAAGCCTACCGGACAGCCAAATGGCTGTCCGCAAAAACATTGTAACGGTGAGAACGCGGTTAACCGGACGGGAAGCGGGCCTCATAAACGGCGTCGGCAATGTGCTTCAAGCTCTCAACGACGCCGTCAAGCATTTCGGGGTACTCTACATCTCTTTTCAGGTTGACCGGGACCCAATTGGCGTCGGACATGCCAAGTTCGTCGCGCACCTCGGCGGGTTTGTCTACCAAATGGGTGAGGCAATCTATCCACAAAGGCGTATCGCCGGTTCGTTCGAACTGGTCAATGTTGACGCCGAACCACACAATAGCGCCACGAATGCTGATATACCTGCCGAAACCGTAAGGGCGGGGAGTTGCCCTCAACCCCTTACGGCTTGCCCATTCCTGCTCAATTCCTCTTTCAGTGGCGGCATCAATGAGGCGCTTGTATTGGCGTAGGCGCATCTCCGAGTCCTCTCCAAATTCCTCGCCCCGTCGGATTGGCTTCAGCGCTCCTGCGTCGGCGTACTTGGCAAGACTTCGCAACTGGCGGATTTCGTTTTCGACACCCGACTCATCGAAATCCCTGCTCCTTGCGGCCATGCTGTCAAGGAGACTTCCCCAACTGACCACCATCAAATGCCGTTCCGTGTCCCCGGCACGAACGCATTTGCGTTCCGAGTCAATCTCCGTCAAAGTATCGAACCCCCGATTTATGCGTCCTTTCAAATGAGGCCACAATGAATGGATTCTCTCCTCCGGTGCCAGGAACATCACGACCGCAGGACCATCGTCCGGCAGCCGGTTGAGGTAACTGTTGGGCTGATTGGGTGTTAGTTCAGCCCAGAACTTCACTTCAATAAGGACCCTCTCGCCACCGGTCTCGTCAAACCCCACCAAGTCCGGGCGTGTTCCATCTGCTTGGATCACCTGGGATTTCACGCTGACGATAGGTTTTGTCCCACGAACTCCTGACTGCACCACGTCGTTCAACGCCTCCACCGAGGCATCAGAGTGGTCGAAAATGTGTCGAAGCGCTTCCGTAGCGATGTTCTCCGTATTGCCGGGAAAGCTGGAAACCAAGTAAGCCAGCAAAGTATCACTGTCGGGCATCGAAACCTCCCTTAACTCTGATACGCAGGATTCACCGGGTAGTCTTCCCGCTTGCCCGAGTGTCCCTGGGCTAGGTTACGAAGTCGCGGCGGTCCCGATAGAGGCGCGCGGTTTATCACATGGTCTTCCTCGTCACCGGCGGTGAGACGTTCTATCATTTCAGCGTTCGGCCTTCGAAAGTGGTCCACCCAAATCGATGTATCCGCAAGAATCATCCTTGAATCTCGCTGCGGCGGCGAGGTATGTCCTCGAGACTAGGGGCGCTCCCGCCTGCGTCAGCTAGCCACTTGGCGGCTTTGGCCTGCACCTCTCTCACACGCTTGTCTATCCACTCCCCACCCACTTCTGCTATAAGGTAGGGCCCTGGGCCGAAGCGCCCCAAGGCTTTCTTGTAGGCTTCCTCGTAGGAACTGTAGATACCGGCAAGCCTCCTGTTATGCAACACCACCCAGTCACCCCGATGTTGCATTTCCAAGTGTTCCCTTATATGGACGTAAGCGGATATATTCATTTCCAGTTGATCCATGGGTATCCTCCCTTGGAAATCGTCCTCGCATGGGAACTGATGCAGGCAACAGAGCCAGCCCTTAGCGAGTAAGTATATCCTCTTTCACCTACCATATCCCCAGTCCATCCCTAAATCCCCACCCCACGCTGACACCTCGCCCCTTCACAATTCGTAATGCGCCCCTCTACCATAGAAACAGGTCCAAAACCCATCCCGGCGGGACGCGGACCAAATCCAACCGCGCCACTGAGGCGACATGGTATCTAACGACGAAAAACACGCCAAAACCACTTATTTCCAACCCGTCCTGCGGCCTTTGGCGCCATCCAGCAGTGACACCGCAAGCTCGAATGTCCGCAAATGTCCGGGTATGTCCGCGAATCCAAAAATCTCAACCCCGGCTCGTAGTCGCCCCGACCACGACTTGACCTAATCTTGACACGATATTGATTCTGTACCAGAATCGGATGAACGCGACGCTTGGCTTGGGAGGCTTCCTGAAGTCCCTTCTCCTCTCGGGAGAGGGCTGGAGTGAAGTGCGGCGGGTAGGGGTCGCCTCACGGGCAGTCATCTGACCGCAGGTCTATCTGGAGGGTCTCAATGACAACTACTGCCAGTCAACACGAGTCCACTATTGCCGTACAAGGTCACGAAGTCCAGATGTTTTCCGGCGGCTCCGGGCCGCCTCTGCTGTTCCTTCACGGGGCCGGCGGAAGTCCCGGCTGGCAACCGTATCTGGACAACTTAGCCCGGACCCACACCGTTTACGCACCTTCCCAAGCGGGATACAACGGCACTCCTCGGCCTCCATGGATTTCTACCATCACCGACCTGGCCCACTTCAACCAGTCCATGGTGCACGAGCTTGGCCTCCGGGACTACGTCCTGGTAGGCTTTTCCATGGGCGGCTGGGTGGCAGCCGAGATGGCCGCTATGGACCACCACGATCTGAAGGGATTGGTGCTGGTGGACGCGGCGGGGATCAAGCCCGTCCACGGGGAGATCGCCGAGGTCTTCATGGTATCGGCCCAGACCCGCGCCGCCCAGCGCTTCTACGACGAGTCCCAGGTCCCCGAGGTCGAAAAGGCATACTGGACCCGCGAACTGACTCCCGAGGAGGCGACCGTGGACCACTCCAATCGCGAGATGTCGTCCCGCCTCTGCTGGAAGCCATATCTGCACAACCCCAGCCTGCCCCATTATTTGGGTAAGGTGGATACCCCTACGCTGATTATCTGGGGTACCCAGGACGCGGTGGTCCCGGTGGAATGCGCCCACCTCTACGCCAACGCCATTCCCAACGCCACCGTTCAGGAAATCGACCGGTGCGGCCATTTCCCCCTCGCCGAGAAACCAGACGAGTTCAACCGCATCATCAACGAGTTCCTGTCCGGCTTGGGCTGAACGTCACCCCCGCGAAAATCCCGTCTTTCCCGCGAATGAACGTCACTCGAAGTACATACCGTCATTCCCGAGAAGGAACGTCACTCGAAATACATACCGTCATTCCCGAGAATGCGGGAATCCATCATCACATAAGGAGGACTCATGCCTAACGACCGTTACGGGCTCCCCATGTCCACACCTTCCAGCGCCGCGGCGGCCCACTTCGAAACGGGCTTGGACTTGGCCTTGGCCCAGAGCTTCGGCGCTGAAGAGGAATTTGTTCAAGCGGTGGAAGCCGACGAGGGGTTTGCCCTGGCCCACGCGGCGCTGGCTTTCATGCAGAACACCCGTGTCGCCGTGCCCGAGGCCAAGGCAAGCGCCGAGGCTGCCGTCAAGCACTCGTCCGGCATCTCCCAGCGGGAACGGCAATACATTGACGTGGTGTCCAAGTTTGTCAACGGAAAGAACATCGAGGCTACCGCGGCAGTGCACGAGCACCTGAATGAGTTTCCCCTCGACGCGATCATGCTCCGCTTGGCCCAGCGCCTCTATGTCCAGGGCTGCGTCGGCATTGGAGCCCCGGATTACCCGCCACAGTTCTACCAACTGATGAGCGGCGTGGCGCCCAGATACGGCGACGACTGGGCTTTCATGGGCCAGTACTCTTGGGCCAACCACGAGGTCGGCCTGATGGCCGAGGGCATGGACTTGGCCGAGCGTTCCCTTGACATCAAGCCCGACAACGGCGTGGCCGCCCACTCCGTGGCCCACGTCTTCTACGAGTTGAGCCAGGATGAAGAGGGAGCGACCTTCCTCGGCGACTGGCTGGAGGGCTACGACCGTCGCGCCGCCTACCGCGTCCACCTCTCCTGGCATCAGGCTCTGTTCGAGTTGGCCCGGGGCCGCTACAACGACGCTCTCGGATGGTACGAGAATGACATCCGCCCAGCCGTGCAGGGTCTCAGGTATCAAGCATTGGCCGACAGCGCCTCTCTCATCTGGCGGATGCGCATCTACGGCAACAAAGCCCCCGACGCTCCTTGGCAGGAAATCGTCGACCTCGCCGCGCCGGCCGCCGTCAGGCCGGGCCCGTCCTTCCGCGACGCCCACGCCGCCCTAGCCTTCACCGCCGCCGGTGACGAACAGTCCTTCAACAAGCTGGTCGACGGTCTGCAAGCGATGGCCGACAGTGGGGACGCCACTGCCCTGGAGGCCACCTTGCCGCTGGTCAAGGGCATCGGCGCATTCGGTCAGGGCGACTACGCCGAAGCGGTGCGGTTGCTGGAGCCGGTGTTCCCTCAACTGACCAGGGTTGGCGGAAGCCACGCCCAGCGGTTGGTGTTCGAGGACACCCTTCTGGAAGCCTGCCTCCGGGCCGGGGAGTTCGACAAGGCGACGGCCATGCTCAAGGACCGCCTGTCCAAGCGCGAGTCGCCCCGCGACAATTACTGGATGGCCCGGGCCCAGCAGGGCATGGGTGACCTCGCAGCGGCCCAGGACAGCCTCAACGTTACCAAGAAAGGCTGGCAGGGAGCCGATACCAACACCACCGAGCACGCCGCCTTCACCCGGATAGCCCAAGGGTCTTAACAGCCCGCATATCGCCAAGCGATTGTACAGGCCGGTCTCATGCAGGATGACCGGCCTGTCTCGTTTATGGTATACACGCGTTTGTAAGGACGGAACAGGAAACAGAAACGCCTGACAGAGCCAGAGTGAGAGGAGGCCGACATGTCCAGTGAATCCGGACGCACGGAAAAACTAGGCTTCGCCGATTGCGCCGTACCGGAGACGAACGTCACAGTTTACGAAGCCCTCTACCGCCGTCGCATGGCGTGGGACTTCAAAGACCAGCCGGTGCCCAAGGATGCCCTGGACCGTATGTTGGAAACCGCCGTCTGGGCGCCGAACCATCGCCTCACCGAGCCTTGGCGCATATTCGTCATGGAGAAGGGCAGCGCGGCGCTGGAGAAGGTGGCCGGGCTGGCCCATGACTACGCCCTGGAGCGTCGCGGCGACGCCCGGCGCGCCGAAGCCACCCGCGACTCTCTGCTCAAGACCCCGGTGCTCATCTACATGTACTCCACGCCCGGCCGGGACGAAGGGGGCACCAAGGAGAACTACGCGTCGGTCTGTTGCGCCGCACACAACATCGCCCTGGCCGGCGTGGCCGAAGGCCTGGCCGTGACTTGGGAGACCGGCGGCCCCACCCGCCACCCGGACCTGGCCAAAACCTTGGGCGCCGAAGACGACTGGACGCTGGCGACCATGCTCTCCATCGGCTACCCTGCCGAAGACCCCAACTCTCAGCGCACTCCTGTATCCAACTTCGTCCGTTGGCTCCCCTAAACTGTCATTCCCGCGTAGGAACGTCACCCCCGCGAAGGTACGTCACCCCCGCGAAGGCGGGGGCGGGAACCTACACAACATAGAGGAGGAGGCGACATGCCCATCATCAAGAGAAGCGACAGGACCAAGAGAGAAAATGTAACCTCTCCCGGCTTAGAGTCCTTCGGCATCGTCGACGCATACCACGGCAGTGCGTCTCTGAGAATCGGTGAAGTGACCATCGCCAGTATGTCCCGCGTGCCACGCCACACTCACACCAACACGGAAGAAGCGATGGTCTTGCTGGAAGGCGAGTTGGAAGCGCTGGTCGGTTCGCAGCGAATGACCATCGGACCCGGCGACGTGGTCCTCGCGCCTGCCGGTTCAGTGCACGGTTTCGTCAACCGCTCCGATAGCCCGGCCCGTTTGCTGTTCGTCTTCCCGATTCACGAACCGGACCGGGTGCTTTCGACGCCGCCCAACGCCCCGCCGTCGGGATTCCCGTCGGAGCAGGGCCTCACCGGCTATAGTTCACCCCACGACAGGCCCTTGGAAATGGAATCCAGGTCTTGACGGGCGTATTGCTGTTGGGTAAGGTGAGAACGACACCAAATCGCCACGAAAGAGAGGGAAACTGATGGCGGAATACGACAAAATTATTCGCAACGGTACGATTGTCGACGGCACTGGAGGTACGCCGGCTTTCCGTGGGGACATTGCCCTCAAAAACGGCAAAATCGCCATGATCAGCGGGCGAATCCAGGGATCGGCCAGTGAGGAGTTGGATGCCACGGGCTGTATCGTCGCTCCTGGCGCTATCGACCTGCACACCCACTATGACCTTCAACTCAACTGGGAACCTTACGCCACCATGTCCGGCTGGCACGGCGTTACGTCTGTAACCATAGGCCAGTGCGGCTTCGGCTTCGCTCCCTGCAAGCCCGAAGACCGGGAAGCAGCGATGCGCCTGATGACCAGGATCGAGGCCATTCCCATGAGAACAATGGAATTGGGCCTGCGCTGGGACTGGGAGAGCTTCCCCCAGTGGCTGGACAGCCTTGACAAGCATCCGCTCGGAGTCAACGTGGGTGCGCTGGTCCCCTTCAACACCCTTCGCATGTACGTCATGGGAGTGGAAGACTCCCGCACGGTCGTCCGGGCCTCCGACGAACAGATCCGTCGGATGGAGGAACTCCAGCGCGAAGCCATGCGCGCCGGCGCCTTCGGCTGGTCGGCCATGAAGACCCTGGCCAACCGTCCCGACGACGGGCGTTTCATACCCAGCCAGGTCGCCCACAACGACGAGTTCCTGGCGCTGGCCAAGGTGCTCAACGAGTTCGGCGTCGGCCACATCGGCTGGACTCGCGGCCCTGCCGAGCGTCCTTTGCCCCCCGGCGAGCCGGACCTGATTGGCGGCGGAGACCCCGGCGCAGCGGTGGCTGCCGTAACCGGACAGTCGGCAATCCTGATGGACGCGGTGGAGGGCGACGCTCCGGGAAGGGGCCGGGAGGACTTCCTCATCGAGATGTGCCTTGCGGCGGGCCGGCCCATCCAGTGGGGGGCTGTGGCCTTCAACGAGAACGCACCCGGCCGGTACTTGGAACAATTGGCGTTCCTGGAAAGGGCCCGTCAGGAGGGCGCGCCAATGTTCGCCCAGACCACGGCCTATTCCCCTTCGCCGGTGTTCGAGTTGGCCGAATACAATGGCTTCGACGCCATGCCCAACTGGATCGACCCCTTCGTCGGCACACCGGAAGAGCGCATCGCCAAGCTGAGCCTTCCGGAGAACCGGGACAAGATGCGCCAGGACGTGGGCGCATACGCCGGTCAGGGTGGCGCCGCCGACGCCGCTTCCGAGTGGTCCAAGATGCGGGTAGTCGAGGTCCGGGAAGACCGCAATCTCAAGTACGAGGGCAAGACCATTGCCGAGCTAGCCGAGATGATGGGCAAGCATCCGATGGACGCGATGCTCGACCTTGCCATTGACGAGGGGCTGCGCACCGAGTTCACCTTCGACTCGGCCCAAGGCACCGACAGGAAGGCAGTGTCCGAGATCCTGAACCACCCCTACACTCACCCCTGCGTGTCGGACGGCGGGGCCCACACCAGGTACCAGACCCTCGGTTCATGGCCGGTCAACATGATCGCTGACCGGGTCAGGGACCAAGGAATGATGAGCCTGGAGAAGGCCCACTACAAGATGAGCAGCCTGCCGGCCATGATTGCCGGATTCACCGACCGCGGCATCCTCAAAGAGGGGTTCGCGGCGGACATCATCGTCTACGACCTGGACAAACTGGGACTCCAGTTCGACAGCCCGGTCTACGACACCGACTTCCCGGGCGGTGAGCGCCGCATCATCCAGAAGGCCAAGGGAATCCGCTACACCATCGTCAACGGTGATGTCACCTTCACCGAGGGCACAGTGTGCACCGGAGCCACCCCGGGGAAGCTGCTCCGCAGCTACGACATGGTAAACCGGTAACCAATTTACACCTCGGCGGCGTAGCGAAGGGCTCCCTTGAGGGAGCCCTTCGTCATGGGCCTGTATATCCAAGGGAGCCGGCTTCTTCCCATTCGCGGACTTGCTCTTCGGAGTAACCCAGCTCTTTGAGGATGTCCCAGGTATGCTGTCCCAAGGCCGGGGAAGCAACGTCCGCCGACATCGGTGTGTCACTGAAGCGGGCTATGGCGCCCATTGTCTTGACTTTGCCCGCCTTCTGGTGTTCCAGTTCCTTCACCAACCCGTTGGCCTTGATCTGCGGGTCATCGAACAGTTCCTCGACGAACCGGACCCTCCCGGCAGGAATCCCTCTGCCCTCCAATATGCTCAGCCATTCGTCGGACGTCTTTTGCCGGAACAATTCTTCCGCGGCGGCCTCCAGCTTGCGGGCCCTGGACTGGGCTTCCGGATCGTTGGCGCTGAACTCCAGCTCCGGGGCCATCTCGGTCAGCCCCAGGGTATCCAGCAGGCGACGGCGCAGCGGGTCGCTGAGACAGCCTACCGCGATAGGGCCGTCCTTCGTCAAATAGGTCCGGTAATACACGTTGGTGTGGTGCCTGGGACGGCGGCTTCCCGGAGAAGCGTCCAGTATATCCTGGTATGACGCCGACTCGGCCCGCCGGTCTGCTATGTCATCCAGTGCCTTGGCCCGGACCTCCTTGTCCAGGTCCTCCACGTGCAGGAACCGCGTTCCCAGCAATGCCATTGCCGCACCCAACAGGCTGGTCTCAATCTTTTGCCCGCGCCCGGTCCGTTCTCTATTGAACAGGGCGCTGCAAACGCACCAAGCCATGCAGAACCCGGCGGTGGTGTCTATCACCGGCGACGCCCATATCTGCTGCGGCACACCGTTCTCCAGCTTCGTCTCCGCTGCCATCAACCCTGTCAAGGCTTGCAGGATCATGTCGTAACCGGGGCGGTGAGCATCGGGGCCTTCCCGCCCGTAGGCGGTAATCTCGCAATAGACCAACCGGGGGTTCAACTCGCTCAGCGTGGCGTAGTCCACCCCCAGCTTCGCTGCGACATCGGGCCTGAAGTTGACCAGGACGACGTCGACCTTCGGTATCAGCCGGCTGATAACGTCCTGGCATTCCGGCTTGGTAAGGTCCAAAGGAAGGCTGCGTTTCCCGCCGTTGTAGGCCATGAATCCCCGGCTCTCGGTCGGAGCAAACCGCTGGGTCGTGCGCCACGGCTCACCCCAAGGGGGCTCTACCTTGATTACGTCGGCGCCCATTTCGGCCAGAAGACGGCCGGCCAGAGGCCCGGCGATGATCTCGGTAAAGTCCACAACTCTTATGCCTTCCAATGGCCCGGACATAAGCACTCTCCTGTAAAGGACTATCCCAACGCCCAATCATGGCGCACACCGCTGTGGGGGATAAATTTGCCATATTATGCCCACAGCCTATCCCGGTAGCAAGGGCAGCGCCGAGGCAGTAAAAGTGTGTGCGGGAGCACTGGTTGAAGCCGCACAACTCGTATGATATTCTAAGATTGTCGGGGCGTAGCGCAGCCAGGTAGCGTACCTGCATGGGGTGCAGGGGGTCCCCGGTTCAAATCCGGGCGCCCCGACCAGTTATAGACCCGCTAGGCATTGGCGACACCAATGCCCCGTCCAGCTAAAAGTGGGACGGGGCCTCAGCATTCCTATCGGATTTTGGGGATCGCAGTTTAAGGGGCAAAGACATCGGAGACCGGGAGTTCCAACCTTGGGAGCAAGGGCGTAGTGAGGCTGGCCTCCGCCCGGAATTCCCCACAGTCTTTGAAATCGGCATCACCAAGCCGAAGAACCTGTACCGAATGACTTTCCGGGTCCACCAACCAGTACTCCTTCACCCCGTAGTTGGCGTAGACCTTGCGCTTTAACTCCCGGTCGCGCTGGCCGGTGGAAGGCGACAGTATCTCGATTACCAGGTCCGGAGCCCCTTCGCACGCCCGCTCAGTTACGATTCCTTCCCGGTCTGCGGCCACGAAAATGATGTCCGGCTGGAGCACATCTTCGTCGGAAAAAATGACGTCAACCGGGGCGCTATAAACTTGGCCCAAACCGTTGTCCCGGACGAATGGCCACAACAAAGGTAGCAGGGTCCGCAATATAACCTGATGCCTGATCAAAGGCGCTGGCGCCATATACAATTCACCGCCGATCAATTCGTAACGCTTGTCCTCGGGGAGCAGGCAATAGTCGTTGTACGTGAATCTGACTTTGGGGCGTGACGTGGCCATGACTGTCATACCTCCAACTAAAAGCCCCAGGACGGCTGATATTCCCCGAACACATCCCGGAAAACGTCCATCATTTCTCCCAGAGTGGCGTATGCCTTGACCGCCTCCACGAGTGGAGGCATGAGGTTGTCAGACCCTCTGGCGGCCTGCTCCAAGGCACGTAGCTTCTCTTTCACCAAGCGGTTGTCACGGCTGTGGCGGACCCGGTTAAGCCTTTGGATTTGACGCCGTTCACCCTCCCGGTCCACCCGTAGCAGCGGTATCTCCAACTGATCGTCGGTCCTGTGCTCGTTAACGCCAACGGTAATCCGCTCGCCCTTGTCCTCTTCCATCTGGTAAACGTAGGCCGCGTTGGCGATCTCACGCTGGAAGAAACCCGATTCCAGGGCCGTCATCACCCCTCCGTGGTCCTCAATCTGGCGGAAATAATCATAGGCGCCCTCTTCCATCTGGTTAGTCATCGTCTCGACGAAGTAGCTGCCGCCCAACGGGTCCACCGTATCGGTGACGCCGGTCTCGTGAGCAATGATTTGTTGTGTGCGCAGGGCTTGAAGCGCCGCTTCCTCCGAAGGGAGCGCCCACGCTTCGTCCTTGCCGTTGGTATGAAGGGACTGGCAGCCACCCAGGACCGCGGCCAACGCCTGCAACGAAACTCTCACCACGTTGTTTTCCGGTTGTTGCGCGGTAAGGCTGGCACCGGAAGTCTGGGCATGGAATCGCAGCCAGCCGGACCGTGGATTCTGAGCCTTGAATGTCTCGACCATCTCCCGCGCCCAGATGCGTCTGGCCGCTCGAAACTTGGCGATCTCCTCAAAGAAGTTATTATGGACGTTGAAGAAGAAACTCAACCTGGGAGCGAACTCGTCAACGTTCATGCCTCGCTCCACGCACTGACGCACATACTCGAAGCCGTCGGCCAAGGTAAACGCCAACTCCTGCGTGGCATTGGCCCCGGCTTCCCGGATGTGGTAACCGCTGATGCTGATGGGGTTCCACCTGGGCATGTGGTTGGTGGCAAATTCCACCGTGTCGACCACCAATCGCATCGATGGATCGGGCGGGAAAATATACTCGTTCTGAGCAGTGAACTCCTTGAGGATGTCGTTTTGCAACGTACCGCCTATGCGGCGGATGTCTGCGCCCTGTTTCTCCGCCACCGCGATGAACATGGCCCAGATGATGGCCGCCGGGCTGTTGATGGTCATCGACGTGGTTATATCGTCCAGCTTGATGCCCTCAAAGAGCACCTCCATGTCGGCCAAGCTGGATACGGCGACGCCGCAGGTGCCGAACTCACCCGCACCCCTTGGGTCGTCAGTGTCGTAGCCGTAAAGGGTTGGCATGTCGAATGCTACGCTCAGGCCGGTCTCACCGTTGCCGAGCAGCATCTTGAACCGCTCATTGGTTTCCTCGGCCATGCCGAATCCGGCGAACATCCTCATTGTCCACAGCCGTCCCCGGTAACCGGTCTCGTGTACTCCGCGCAAGTAGGGGTATTCGCCGGGCAGGCCCTGGTCCTGCAGGTAGTCTATGTCAGACAGGTCATCGGGGGTGTACACCGTGTTAACCGGTATCTGCGAAGGGGTCTTGAACTCCTTCCGTCGCTCTACCAGGGAGGAATTCTTTTCGCGTCGTTGGGCAAGGCGTGACCTGAGATGTGTCAACTGCTCGTGGGAGTACAACGGGCACCTCCGGCGGGGATATGAAACACCCCTTGACCTGTAATGGGAACTTTCGGGAAAGACTCCGCATCGTGCTCGAGCGCGCAATGCGGATGTCAGGAATACGGTTTAATTTGCCACCAAGCGCACGAAGCGGCGACGGCCCACCCGCACTACGTCCCCGGCAGAGACGGTTACATTTTCCCGTGCGTTCTCTATGCGCATGGAATCTCCCGTCTGACGCAACAACTCTACTGCGCCTTGGGAAATCAAGCGCCGCGCCTCGGCATTGCTGGAGGCCAGTCCAACGGCCACCAGCAAGCGGTCAGCTTGAGCCATAACGGTATCATGGCTGCCGTCTGCTCTATTTACTACTGCACTCAAACTGCCGCTTATAGAGAGTTCAGGCATCTCATCAGGCAGACTACGTTGCTGCACCACACGTTCGAAGCGGGCTTGAGCCGTGTCAGCCGCTGCGGAATCGTGAAATTGGCTGGTGACCTCCCACGCTAGCCGCTTCTTGAACTCCATCGGGTTTACGGCGTCGTTTTCCAAGTCGTGAGCCAATGCGGCCAAGTCATCGTCCGGCATGTCGGTAAGGTATTCGAAGTAAGGCTTGATCAACTCGTCGGGCAGGGACATTATCTTGCCGTACATGTCTCCCGGCGGTTCCTCGACACCCACGTAGTTCCCCAAGCTCTTGCTCATCTTCTGCGCGCCGTCTGTGCCTACGAGGATGGGCATGAGGAAACATTGCTGGGGACGCTGCCCTTCCATCTCCTGCAACTCACGGCCTACCAATAGGTTGAACCGCTGGTCGGTGCCTCCAAACTCCACGTCGGACTGAATCGCAACCGAGTCGTAGGCTTGGAGCAGGGGGTACAACAACTCGGTGATGGCGATAGGCCGGTGTTCTTGGAACCTCTTGGCGAAGTCGTCCCTTGCCAGGAACTGGGCTACGGTGAACTTGCCGGTAAGCTTGATTACGTCTTCCAAGCTGAACTTACCGAACCATTCACTTTGCCAGACCACTTGGGTCCGGTCTTTGTCCACCACTTTGAAGAACTGCCGCAGGTATGACTCGGCGTTTGCGACCACCTCGTCGTGAGTCAATACAGGCCTGGTTGCCGACTGGCCGCTGGGGTCTCCTATCTGGGCAGTCCAGTCGCCAACGATCAGTATGACTTGGTGACCAAGTTCTTGGAGTTGATGCAGCTTGCGGAGGCCTACTACATGGCCCAAGTGGATGTCAGGACGGCTGGGATCGAACCCCATCTTCAGCCGGAGGGGTTCGCCCCGGCCCAACATGCGGACAAACTCTTCCCGGGAAATAATGTCGGAAACTCCCCGCCGGGTTATCCTCTCTATTGCTTCGTCGCTAAGCAAGACCGGCCCCCATGTCTTCGTTCAAGGCTGCTCTGGAGTCCGCAACGTCCCGGTTAATTTGGACAACTAACTCATCAACGCTGTTAAAAGTCTCTTGGTCTCGCAACTTGCTTACAAATTCCACGCCCAGCCTCTTGCCGTACAAATCGCCGTTGTAGGGGCGTCCCTCGTCGTCGCCCATCACATATACTTCAATCAGTCTCTCGGACAAGTTGAATGTGGGCCTGACGCCTATGCTGGTGGCGGAAGGATGGCGAACACCGTCTATAATTGCCCAGGTTGCGTATATACCGTCGCCGGGCAGCGCCATTTGTGGGGTAGGTTGGAGGTTGGCTGTGGGGAAGCCCAGCGTTTGCCCGCGCTGGTAACCCTTTACTACGATGCCGTCCAGAGAGAACTTGCGCCCCAGGAGCTTGGCGCAGGTAGCTACGTCGCCCTCTGCCAGGTTTCCGCGAATGCGGCGGCTCTTCACTTGATCGCCGTCAACCTCCAGGGGCTGCACCGAATCTACCCAAAAACCCAACTCCTCGCCCTTTCTTTTCAGGAAGTCCAAGTCTCCCTGCCGGCCTCGTCCCAACGCCGAGTCCGGTCCGGCCACCAGTCCCTTCATTCTCAAGCCGCTGACCATTTCGCGGACAAAGTCGTCGGCCGTAACTTGGGACAGTTCCTGCGTGAAGTCAAGGCACACCACCAATTCCACTCCCTGCTCTTTCAACAGGCGCACCCGTTCTTCTGGCGTAGTTATGTAGCGAACGTCGCTCTGAGGTTGCAGAACAGTGGTCGGGTGATTGACAAAGGTGAGAACGGTGGGCAGGAACTGCGGGCGTGCCAGTTCAACCAAGCGTCTCAGTAAATGGCAATGGCCTTGGTGGACGCCGTCGAAGACGCCGACGGTCACTATCGTATCCCTGTCCGGGGCGACGGTGGCAAGGCGCTGTTGCAACTTCATGCCGACTCAGGTTCCGTGGGCACCATCCCCCGTCAGACGTGACTTTTGCAGGGAAAACGGCGTGAAAATTCTAACATTCGGTGCGCTCGGATGGTAGCATAGCCGGATAGGAGCGTCAACTTGAACCCATTTCAAGGTGGATGAACAGTCGCATTACGTTCAGCGCCAAGCCGCAGCCCAAAAGGTTTTCCCGTTGGCCTCTAAAGTGGTCGAAATCGATATTTCGGTTCCTTGGTAACCATATTGACATTATGCTTAAATACCGACAGGAAACGTTATGCGTGTGGTAGCCGGCAAGGCCAAAGGCAGTCGGCTGAGGGGTGCAACCTCCGAGGCGGTTCGGCCTACCACAGAGCGGGTGAGGGCGGCTATCTTCAATATCCTTCAGCCCCATACGTATGAGGACCAGCGTGTACTGGACTTGTACGCCGGGACGGGCAGCCTGGGTATAGAAGCCCTTAGTAGAGGCGCCGGGTGGGCCGACTTCGTGGAGCAAGACCGCCGCCAGTGTGCCGTGATTCAAGCCAACTTGGATGCCACTCGCTTTCGGGACTTCTCGAACGTCAGTTGCACCTCGGTTGAATCGGCCCTGGGCAGACTCACCGGGCCTTATCAATTGGTCCTGCTGGACCCACCATATCGCCTCCAAACCTTGGGAGAGGTATTAGACGCCATCGCATCCACGCCGGGCTTGGTGGGTGTCGGAGGGATGGTGGTGGCCGGACACTCCAAACGGACGGAACTCCAGGAGGCCTACGGGTCCTTGCGGATCACCTCCCAGCGTCGCTATGGCGACAACGCCGTAGACTTTTATCGCAACGAGGCCTAGACAAATTGACTGCCGTTTATCCGGGAAGCTTCGATCCTGTGACCTATGGACACTTGGATATTGCCACGCGCGCCGCGGCTTTGTTCGACAAAGTGATAATCGGCGTTTACGCAACCCCTTCCAAGAACTTGTTGTTTGACTCGGACGACCGCATAGCGCTGTTCACCAAAGCGGTTGAGGGGTTGCCCAACGTGGAAGTAAGGGGATTCGAGGGGTTGGTAGTCAGGTTTGCGCAGGACATGGGAGCTAATGTCATTGTGCGGGGACTGCGCAGCGGTTCGGACTTCGAGTATGAATTTGACATGGGAATCATGAACCGGAAGCTGGCCCCTGAGGTGGACCTGGTCTCATTCATGACCTCGCAGGAACACATGTTCCTTAGCTCAAGCTTAATTAAAGAGGTAGCAATGTTAGGCGGGGACATCACCGGCATGGTGCCGCCTTACGTAGCAGAAGCGGTCTATCGAAAATTTGGAGCACCGGCGTCTAACTAGCGTAGGCCGGGTGAGGAGGACATCATCGATATCATAAACGTTATTGACCGGTTGGAGACCCTACTCGACACCAGCAAGGTTGTGCCTGTGAGCGGCGGCGTTCTTATCGATAAAACAAAAGTGATGGAGTTGGTAGACCAACTGCGCCTAGCCGTACCTCAAGAGTACAAGGCGGCCCAGGAGGTACTGGCGCAAAAAGACCAAATCATCAATCAGGCCATTATTGACGCCCGGCGCACCAAGGCTCGAGCCGAGGACGACTACCGGGAGCGATTGGACCAGAACGACATAATCGAGAAAGCGCAGCAGAGAGCTGACCAAATCATCTCGGATGCTGAGGAACGGGCCCAACGGCTGCTCAACCAGTCCGAAAACACTGCCAGGTCACAAGTATCCGAGGCGGACGCCTACGCGCTGCACAGTCTTCGGAACCTGGAACGCCAGCTTAACAGCATCACAGCCTCCGTGCGTAAGGGTATCGACATGCTGGCGCAGGACACCGTGTTGAGCGCCAGCAACGGCCACTACCAACAAGAATAGTCCCAGCCAACATTGCAATATGTCTCGAGCCAATGGGGCGGCGTCTTATCTACGCCGCCCCATTCTCGTAAAAATCTGGGTTGACATGGAAATTATGCGGAGAATAAAATTTGGTACCGCTCAGGGATGAAAGACGGAGGCGACGGCAATGCTGGAGATGAGTATCGATAGCATTCGGGTGAGCCCGATGAACTACCAGCGCGTAGTCATCCTCAAAGAGAAGGAGTCCGATCGCTACCTCCCGATCTGGATCGGGCCAGCCGAAGCCGATGCAATAGCCGTCAAACTCCAGGACCTCTCCGTACCTCGCCCGTTGACCCACGACTTGCTGCGGACGGTCATCGACACGTTGGGGGCTTCGGTCAAGCACATCCTGGTAAGCGATCTTCAAAACGACACGTTCTACGCCAAGATAACCTTGCAGACCAACGGCACCGCGACGGAGATAGACTGTCGCCCCAGCGACGCCGTGGCCTTGGCGGTACGGGTGCAGGTGCCGATTTACGTGGACGAATCGGTGTTGGACAAGGCTGGCATCCTCTTGGACAAGGAAACCGGCAAGCCCATCGTGCCAGGCGCGGAAGAGCAGCAGGTTTCGGAAGGGCCTTCGGAAGTAAAAGAAGAGGAACTCCGGCGGATGTCGGCGTTCACAGACTTCATTGACACTCTGGACTTGGAGGACTTCGGCAAGTCGCAGCCCGGCAGGTGAAATAAGGGTAATTTTAGCTGTTCATAGCGGCCCCGGCATGGACGATGCCGGGGCCGCTTATCGTTACCGAATCATAGGAATTCGTAAAACGAGGCTCAATTGACTTTTAAAATGCATCCTGCTAATATTCACGCGGCTTGGCGGCAGGGATGAAGTGGTGGGCCTTTGCCTTACGCCTTACGGGCTTGGGCTGGTATGTAGCTATATGCATTGTCATCGGTGTGGCGGGTGGAGCGTGGCTGGACCGGCTGGCAGGCACCAAGGTCTTGTTTCTTCTACTGGGGGCAGTGTTGGGCACCACGATAGCCTTTTGGGGTCTCTATAAGATGGTCCGGCCGTTCTTGTCGAGCTACGGCGTAAAATCCACGGGATCGGATACCGGCGGGAGAGATAGTTAGTGTCGGCTGGCGCCACCAGGTCCCTTTTGCTTTTGGCCGCGGTAGGGCTGATTGTCCTGTTGATCGTCGGCTTGGTTATAGGCGTCATCGGTCAGAAAATCCTGACCCAGGGCGACGGTTTCATAGATAAACCCGAGATACACTTGGCGCCGCAGCCGATTTTCCCCACAACTCTCCGGGACCAGTCCTTGGGGCTGGTCTCCGCCGATGGACACGAGGTCGAGGTCAAGGAAGGAGAGAAACCCCACGCTACGCCCTTGACCATGACCCAAATAGCGCTGACCAACACCCTGCTTTCGGCTTGGTTCGCCACCATCGTCATTATTCTTTTCTTCGTGCTCGGCTCCGCTAAGAGGAGCATTATCCCGGGCCGTTTCCAAGCTTTGGTGGAGATACTTATCGAGACTGGCCTTAACTTCTGCATCAGCGTCCTGGGTCCCGAGTTGGGCCGCAAGGCGTTCCCTGTGGTGGCCACCATATTCTTCTTCGTGCTGTTCAATGCTTGGCTGGCGCTGCTGCCCTTCTACCAGTTTCTTGGGTTCATGCAGGATGGGCACCTCAAGGCCCACCTGATTCGCTCCGCCGGGACCGACCTGAACATGCCATTGGCCTTGGCGTTGATCTCGTTCGTCTTCGTCGAGTACTGGGGGTTCAAGTACAACGGTTTTGGCTACCTGAAAAAGTTTTTCGCCCTGGGCAACCTGTTGCGGCTTCGCCCGACCGGGTTGATTGACGCCTTCGTGGGATTCCTTGAACTGATCAGCGAAATGGTGCGCGTGGTCAGCTTCACCTTCCGTCTGTTCGGCAACATGACCGCCGGAGAGATCCTGGTGGTAATGATCACCTTCCTCGTGCCATTGGTGGCGGTGGAGTTTGTGTTCGGGTTAGAGTTGCTGGTGGGGCTAATACAGGCAGTAATATTTGCTTCTCTTACTCTGGTATTCGTATCGGTGGCGGTCAGCCACGAAGAGCACTGATACCTTAAAACGGTTCATAGGAGGTTAATTGGGCATGGATCTCGTCCTTTTACAGGCGCTCACCAAGGAAGCGGCTCAGTTTATCGGCGCCGGTCTGGCTATCGGACTAGGTGTTGTGGGACCGGGCATTGGAATCGGAATCCTGGGAGCGGGCGCGATGGGGGCCATCGGCCGCAACCCGGAGGCTACCGCGCAAATCCAGGTCAACATGATTCTGGCCATCGCGTTCGCTGAGGCGCTTGGTATTTACGCCTTGATCGTAGCCGTAATACTGTTATTCGTGGTGTGACATGATACTCTTGGGAATTACCGAACTGGGAATTAACCTCCCCAGCCTGATCATTTATGTGATCAACTTCGGGATTCTGCTGGGCATACTTTTCCTGTTCGCCTACAAGCCGCTGATCCGGGTTATGGACCAGCGGGCCGAGCGGATCAGGGAAAGCCTTTCGGCCGCCGACCAAGCCAGGCAGGAAGCGTCCAGTTCAAGAGAGGCCATCGAAGAGCAGCTCAACGATGCCCGGCGGCAGGGCCAGCAACTCTTGGACCAAGCGCGTGAGGCGGCGGAAAGGTATCGCGGCGAAGAGATGGAACGGGCCAGAAACGATGCCGACGCGATGATAGAGCGCGCCCGCTCCGAAATCCAGCGGGAACGTGACGCCGCCATTCAGGAAGTGCGGGCCAACTTCGGCGACTTGGCCATAACGGCCGCCGAACGGGTCATACGGCGCTCGTTGGACCGTCAGGCCCATGAAGAACTCATCGCCCAAGTGTTGGACGAAGGCTCGCGGTCGAGGTAGGCGATGCCCAGACGTGTTTCGGGCAAACAATACGCCCAAGCTATCTTCCAGTTGGCCTTGGAACATGGGCAAGTGGACCAGTGGGCCATAGACCTGCAGTTGGCCAGCCAAGTGCTGCAGGACCCGGAATTTCGCGCCTTCCTGAACCACGCCGAGGTACCCCTCGAAGAGAAGACCAGGTCGATCGGGGTTGTGCTGAGTGAGATTCATCCCCTCATGCAGAACCTGGTCAACCTGATGGTCACTAAGGGGCTGGTGGATGCAGCCCCGGACTTGGAAGACGCTTACAACGCTCTCCTGGACCAGCACCATGGGCGCCAACGGGTGCGTGTCACCACGGCCGTGCCTTTGAGTGATGCCGAATCAACGCGTGTTGCCCAATTCGCGGCTGCGCTGACCGGCAAAGAGGTGGTTGTCTCGACCGAGGTGGACGAGTCCATCATGGGCGGAATCGTAATTCAGGTCGGCGACCAACTGCTTGACGGCAGCACACGGTCTCAACTGGAAGCGTTGCGTAATCGAATGCACTCGGAGATCATCGTGCCCCGGTCGTGAACCGGGCGCAAGGGAGCAGCCAATGGCCATTAGAGGACAAGAAATCGTTTCTTTGATCAGGCGCCAGATCGAAGAGTTCGCCGGCGACTTGACCTTGGTCGACGTGGGGACTGTAGTCCAGGTTGGCGACGGCATCGCCAGCATACAAGGTCTTCAGGGCGTCCGGTCCAATGAGTTGCTGGACTTCGGCAACGACATCCTGGGGCTTGCCCTGAACCTTGAAGCCGATTTGGTAGGCGCGGCCATTCTGGGCGACCCGAACGCCATAAAAGAGGGAGACCGGGTACGTTCCACCGGGCGAATCATCGAGGTGCCGGTTGGAGACGCCCTTATAGGCCGTGTGGTTGATCCCGTCGGGCGTCCGCTGGACGGCAAAGGGCCGGTCAATACGACCGTCACACGCCCGGTTGAGCGGGTTGCTCCCAACGTGGTGGTGCGCCAATCGGTGGATACGCCGGTGCAGACGGGCATCAAGGCAGTGGACGCAATGATCCCCATAGGTCGGGGGCAAAGGGAGCTGATCATTGGAGACCGTTCCACAGGCAAGACGGCCATTGCCCTGGACTCCATAATCAACCAGCGCGGCGGCGACCTTATCTGTATCTACGTCGCCATCGGACAGAAGCAAGGCAAAGTAGCCCAGGTAGTGACCACGCTGGAACAGAACAACGCGATGGACCACACCATTATCGTCAACGCCGGCGCGTCAGACTCCGCGCCCCTGCAATACATGGCCCCATACGCGGGTTGCTCCATGGCCGAGGAGTTTATGGAGCAGGGCAAAGACGTCCTGATAATTTACGACGACCTTACCAAGCACGCTTGGGCCTACCGGCAGATGTCCCTGTTGCTTCGCCGTCCCGCCGGCCGCGAAGCTTATCCCGGCGACATTTTTTACCTGCACAGCAGGTTGCTGGAGAGGTCGGCCCGTTTGAGTCAGGAACTGGGAGGAGGTTCGATCACAGCGCTGCCCATTATTGAGACCCAGGCAGGCGACGTTTCGGCCTACATTCCAACCAACGTTATCTCAATTACCGACGGGCAGATATACCTGGAAACCGAGTTGTTCAACGCAGGTATACGCCCGGCGGTCAACGTTGGTCTGTCGGTTTCCCGCGTTGGCGGCGCAGCCCAATCACGGGCTATTCGACGTGTGGCCGGGCGCTTGCGGCTGGACTTGGCCCAGTACCGGGAGTTAGCGACCTTCGCACAATTCGGCACGGCGGACTTGGACGCCGCAACGAGGGCCCAGTTGACCCGCGGGCAACTCGCCACGGAGATGTTGAAACAACCCCACTCCAACCCCCTCTCCTTGGAAGAGGAGGTAATCATCCTGTTCGCGGTCAATGAAGGACTCGCCGAAGACATCCCCCTCAATCGTTGCGGCGACTTCCAAGACCAGTTGCTCCGCTTTATTTCGTCGACCCACCCGGAGCTTCAGCAAAGCATTGCGGAAACCCGAGACCTGACCCAAGAGACGGAGACGGCCCTGACCGCCGCAATAAACCAGTTCAAGGGCGGTTTCAACGTCTAGCTTGGAAAGCCACTGCATGGCCAACCCCGCCAAGCATCGCAACCGGTTGTTCAGGGAAGCGTAATATGCCCAGTGTAAGAGACATGCGCCGCCGCATCCGCAGCGTGGAGAACACCGGCAAAGTTACCAACGCTATGTCGTTGATCGCTGCGTCGAAAATGCGGCGCGCTCAAATGTCGGTCACCCAAGGACGTCCCTTCGCAGAGAAGATTCAGGAAGTCATCACCCACCTCGCAGCCCAACCCAGCGAAGACGGGACCCAATCCCATCCTTTGCTCCGGGTACGACCGGTGCAGCGCATCGGGATCCTGATCATCAGCCCCGACCGGGGCCTGTGCGGCGGTATGCACTCAAACCTGAACCGTGCAGTAGGCGGTTTCATCCAGGAGTGTGTCTCGCCGGTAACCTCTATCATTGTGGGGCGAAAGGCCCGCGACTTTATGATCCGGTCCGGGCAGAACGTTAAAGCCGTCTTTACCGAAATATCGGAACGCCCCGTCCTCGCCGACACCATTGCCATATCCAGGATGGTCATAGATTCATATATCGAGGAAGAGGTGGACGAGGTTTACCTGGCCTACACCAGGTTCGTTTCGACGGTTTCCCAACGGCCGGTCATCGAGCGGCTGTTGCCGGTGACGCCGGCGGAGTTGACCGGAGCCGAGCGCGTCGGATACATCTACGAGCCCGACAGCTTGGCGGTGCTCGACAGCCTGCTCCCCCGTTTCGTGGAGATGGAGGTCTACCACAGCCTGCTCGAGTCCATTGCCAGCGAACAATCGGCGCGGATGGTCGCCATGCGCAACGCCACCGACAACGCCAGCGAACTGGTGAGCGACCTTACCATCGTCATGAACAAGCTGCGTCAGGACAGCATCACCAACGAGTTGCTGGACCTCATCGGCGGCCAGATCGCCCTCGAGGGGTAGTGACGGCCAACTAAAGGAGAATTCAAATGGCCACCGGAAAAATTGTTCAAGTCATCGGGACCGTCGTAGACGTGGAATTCGCTCCGGATGAGTTGCCCAACCTGTTCGACGCGCTGGAATTGGACAACCTCGGTGAGCGGCTGATCTTGGAAGTGCAGCAGCACATAGGCAACAACTGGGTGCGCTGCCTGGCCTTGGGCGCAACTGAAGGTTTGGCGCGGGGTGTCGACGTCAACGACACCGGACGCAGGGTCGAAGTGCCCGTTGGACCGGAAACGCTGGGCCGCCTGTTCGACGTGACCGGCACACCCTTGGACAACCTGGGACCGGTGGAAGTAGCACAGAACTGGCCCATCCACCGCGATCCGCCCAGCTTCGACGACCAGAACCCCGAAGTGGAGATTCTGGAAACGGGCATCAAGGTGTTCGACCTTATCACCCCGTTTATGAAGGGCGGCAAGGTAGGGGCCTACGGCGGCGCCGGTGTCGGCAAGACGGTGATCATCCAGGAGTTGATTCGCAACATCGGGGCGGTCCACCAAGGAGTATCGGTGTTCGCCGGTGTTGGAGAACGTTCCCGGGAAGGGAATGACCTATGGCATGAGATGCAGTCATCCGGCGTGTTGTCCAGCACGGTGCTGGTCTTCGGCCAGATGAACGAGACCCCCGGAGTGAGAGCCCGTGTCGGCCTTACCGGCCTTACCATGGCCGAGTACTTCCGGGAAGTAGACCACCAGGACGTGCTGCTGTTCATAGACAACATTTACCGCTACATCCTGGCGGGCATGGAAGTGTCGGCGCTGCTGGGGCGAATGCCCTCTGCGGTGGGCTACCAACCCACATTGAGCACCGAAATGGGCGCACTTCAGGAGCGCATCACATCCACCAAAACAGGGTCCATCACATCGTTCCAAGCAATCTACGTGCCGGCCGACGACTACACCGACCCGGGAATTGTAACCACCTTCGGACATCTGGACGGTGTAGTGTCACTGGAGCGCTCCCTGGCGGCCCAGGGTCTGTACCCGGCGGTTGACCCCTTGGCGTCCTACTCCCGCATCCTGGAACCCGGCATCGTGGGCAGCGACCACTACAACGTCGCCCGCAGCGTGCAACAGGTGCTCCAGCGTTACAAGGACCTGCAGGACATCATCGCCATTCTCGGCATTGAAGAGCTTTCCGAAGAGGACAAATCGACGGTGTTCCGAGCCCGGAAGATACAGCGATTCCTTACCCAGCCCTTCTTCGTCGCGGAGACCTTCACCAACCAACCGGGCAAATACGTTCCGGTAAGGGAAACGGTGCGTGGGTTCACTGAAATACTGGAAGGCAAGCACGACGACGTCCCGGAGCAAGCCTTCTACATGGTCGGCACTATAGACGAAGCTCTGGAGAAGGCCGAACAGTCCCAGGTGGCCGCCTGACATACATCAACGGCGACGGTTGGACCGGCCCTTAGCTGAAGGTTGGAAGAGGACCACCCATGCCCATGCAACTCGAAATAATCACTGCCGAGCAGCAGGTCTACAGCGACATGGTGGACATGCTGGTCGCTCCTGGCTTTGAAGGGCAGTTGGGTATACTGCCCCACCATGCCCCGTTGATGACCGCATTGCAGCCGGGAGAAATCCTGATCCGCAAAGACGGAGGGGATTCGTTCCTGGCGGTCTCCGGAGGGTTCATGGAGGTCATGGGAAACCGGGTCACTATCCTGGCCGACACTTGTGAGCGGTCTGATGAGATAGACGAACAGCGGGCGCAAGAAGCCATTGAACGCGCCAGAGAGCGGATAAGCAGCCACGACAGCGACGTGCAACTGGAACAGGCTATGGCATCGCTGCGCCGGGCCCAAGCGCGGCTGAACGTGGCCCGTAGGCGGAGGTCAAGAGTCGGCGGCGCTCCGGGCCCGGATTCCGGAGCGTCAGGGGCTTCCTGAGTCTTCCTGCCCCTGTACTTTCTCTCCAGTGAGATGATCTTCCGGCAGAGGGTAGCCTATCCCTGCCTGTTGTCGCTCAAATAGTAAGTCATCGACTGTAACGACAGCACCGGGTCGATGTTCCGGACCTTCACCCCGTCCTTCACTTGGGGAGTGATGGGAGCATAATTCAGCACTGCCCGGATTCCGCACTGTACCAACCGGTCCACCACTTCTTGAGTGTGTTCGGTCGGCACGGCGACGATAGCTATGCTGATGTTCTTGGCTTCCACCTCAGCGGCCATCATATCGGTATGCTCGACCGTAAGCCCGGCGATTGCTTGTCCAATCACGTTGGGGTCGTCATCGAACGCGGCAACAAGCTGGAACCCGTCCGGGGTAAACCCCGGATAACTCAATATCGCCCTGCCCAATCGCCCTACGCCCACGACGGCCACATTCCAGGAATCATTGAGACCCAGGATTTGTTTCAAGCGTTCCAGCAAATGCAGGACGCTGTAACCGCGGCCCTGCTTCCCGAACCGGCCAAAGTAGCTTAAGTCTTTCCTGATCTGGGCCGGAGTAACCTGGAGCGTCTCTCCCAGTTGCTGCGAGCTGACTACCTCCGCTCCCTCCTGAAGCAGGCGAGTGAGTACGCGAACGTACTGGGGTAGTCTCGCAACCACCACTTCAGGCGCTTCTTCGCGCCGCTGGTGGCGGATAGGGGAATCGGCCGCCATAATCGCGCCTGTCCGCCCCAGGACGCCGCCAACAGAGGGTGTGCCAGCCTGGAAACCTTGCCTCGTAGTATAGGCTGGTTTCCGCGTCAGGGACGCTCCAAATGAGGTTAGTCCATGCCATAATCTATAATGTTTGTTTACGTTGCGTCAAGAAAACTGTGAAATAAATTACAAAGTCGAGAGTATGAGTCTACACATTGGGTTCTGCCGTCTGGAGATCCACCTTCCCGACAACCATAGCTTGAAAGGCAAACGACAGGTAAGCAGGTCCGTTACCGCGAGGATTCGTAACCGGTTCAATGTCGCTGTGGCGGAGTCCGAGAACAACGAATTGTGGCAACACTTGACCCTTGCCGTATGTTGTCTAAGCAATGACGCCCGGCACGCCAACCAAATGCTCTCCAAGGTAGTGGAATTCTTGGAAGAGAGTCGCGGTGACTTGGAGCTTTTGGACTACGAAATAGAGATTATGTCAGGCTTTTGACCGCTTGCATGACGAATGTTGGACCTCATGCCATGAAACTGAAGCGAACACCGGACAGTATAAGGCTTGACGTTATAAAGCTCGATTTGTAGACTGCTGACGCTGGATGGTACTCTTGACACAATCGCTTGTGGGTTGTGCATCCGGGATATCAGCAAGCTTCAAGCGGTCAGCACGACAGTAAAATTCGTCAATCAAAATTACACGGGACAACGGTCCTGAAACGGAGGAAAGGAAATTGGCTTACGCAGAAATGACCAGTGTGGAAGCTGGATTGCGGTTCAAGACTCGATCGGGGTTGACAGTGGAGACCACCGGGGTTTCCCTGAACGTGGAGTCCCACGAGGTCAATGTTCACGAAGTAGTCATCGTTGAAGGCGAGTTCGAAGGGAACAAGTACCTGCACAACCTGGATTATGCTGAACAGCTTTAAGCAGTCGCGACGTCCAAAGTACTAACCGGTGACCTTACAAGAACCGCCCCGGACGGCATCCGGGGCGGTTTTCCATTCGTCCCCAACAATTTTGCTTGGTTTACCGGGGCCGTGTCTCCGCTAGCGAATTCGCTCTTCGATCGCTCTTATAAGGAGAGGCATAGCCTCCAAGTCAGCCGGGGTCGCCGCTTGGTCCGGCAGCGGACAGAGTAGCCAGGAATTCATCAAGTGCTTCCCAGTAGCCCTGCCCGGCCAGGTAGGTGTCGTTGTGACCCGCGCCGGTGAGCCGGTGAAACCGCTTGGGACCATTGGCTGATTTGAACAGCTTTTCGCCCTGGGAAAGCGGTACAGTGCTGTCCAAGTCACCGTGCATGACCAACAGAGGGCTATGCACCTGCTGGATCCGGCTCAACGAATCGTAGTGGCCCTTCACCAGAAGACCCACCGGCAAGAAGGGGAACGTCAATCGGGCCATGTCTTCCATGGATGAGAAGGCAGCAACCAGGACCAGACCCGATGGCGGATGGCTGCCGGCCAACTCAACCGCTACCGCCGCCCCCAACGACCGCCCGAAGTAGACGATCTTCCCGGCGTCTATGCCGGGACGGCTATGCAGGTACGCCATAGCGGCTCGGGCGTCTTGATATGTCCCTTTTTCCGAGGGTGTCCCTTGGCTGCGTCCGTAGCCCCGGTAATCAAAGATGAACTGGTCAACGCCCAGCTTGTGATGGAACAGCGCAAGTTCGTCGACACGGTGGCCTATGTTCCCGCCGTTTCCGTGAAACCACACCCAGGTAACGTCGCCACTCCCTGGCACGAACCAACCGTGCAACCGCAGCCCGTCGCTGGTGGTAAAGAACACTTCCTCGTAGGTCAGTCCCACCGCAGCCGGGGTCTGGACGATTTCCGCGGTGGGGAAGAATACGAACCGTCTCTCAATATGCGGCCAGAACAAAAACACCGCCAACAGGCATAAAAGGGTCAAACCAACGAGGATTTTGACTGTCACAGTATGCGCCGTCGGGCCGGTTGCGACACCGCTGAAGACCCGGCGATGGGACCAATACAAGCCACCGACACCGGTAACCGGGAGGTCTGAGCCCGTTATGTGGGATTTCGGACACGGGTCTCCGACTGGACAGCTTCATTCTTGGCGTAGCTCTGTTGCTCCCTTTGGATCGCCGAACTGCGGCCTGCCAAGTCCCGGACTTCCGGCTTGTCGGCCTGACACTCGGGGCACCAGACCAGTTCCTTCGACATGAGCATCATGTTGTCTTTCTTCACACTGAAAGACCCTACCTCGTGGCCGCAATCTCCGCAGCTTTGGGTGATAGTCAAATCGTTGTCAGGCATGTACCCACACTCCGTTGTTGAGGGTTGGTAAACGTTACGGTCCCGTGGTCAGTCCTCCAAGCTTTCCGCCAGGATTTCCAGCACGTCCTTTGCTTGCTTGTCCCCCTGTTGACCCGCAGATTGGATGCCTTCCGTCAACATTTGCAGGCAGAAAGGGCATGACACCCCCACGGTATCGGCGCCGGTCTGCAAGAAATGGCTGGTGCGCGTGTGGTTGACCCGCGTGCCTTGGCTGTCTTCGATCCACATGTGGCCGCCGCCGGCCCCGCAACAGAACCCGCGCTCCCGGCACCTCGGTTCCATCTCCACCAATTTGAGTCCGGGGATCGCCTTGGCAATATCACGCGGCTCATCGTAAACGCCGTTATGACGCCCCAAGTAGCACGAATCGTGATAGGCCATCGTAGCATCCATCATCTTCACCGGCTTGACCCGCCCTTCCTTAATCAGGCCGTCAACAAACTGGCTGTAATGGAGCACCCGGTAGTTTCCGCCGAACTGCGGGTACTCGTTTCGCATCGTGTTGAAACAATGGGGGCACAGAGTCACGATGGTCTGCACCCCATACCTGTCCAGTGTCTCTATAGCCTGCTGGGCCAGTATCTGGAAAAGATACTCGTTCCCCATGCGGCGAGCAGGGTCGCCGGTGCAAGTTTCCTCGTCCCCCAGAATGGCAAAGTCAACCTTTGCGGACCTTAACACCTTGGCCATTGACCTGGTTACCGCTTGGCTCCGCTGCTCCAGCGCACCGGTGCATCCCACCCAGAGGAGCACTTCAGCGGCCGGATTTTCCGCCAGGGTAGGCACGTCCAAGCCTTCGGCCCAATCTGTCCGGGTATACTGGCTGCCGCGCCAAGGGTGTCCTCGCTGCTCCATGCTGAGCAACGCGTTCATGCCGGTCTCGGGGATGTTGGCCTCCTCCAATACCAAGTGTCGCCGCACGTCAATGATCGTAGGCACATGCTCCACCACCACGGGGCACTCCTCCATGCAAGCGCCGCAGGACAAGCAGTCCCATATCGCCTGCTCTGAGATGGGCCCACCCACTAGATTGGATGGCTCGACGTGCTCACTGTCACGGCTGCCTTGGTGCCCAATGGCGATCATGTGGTCTTTCAGGTTTTCCACAATATGCATAGGCGACAGGACTTTCCCAGTCAGGTTGGCCGGACAAACGGAGGTGCACCGTCCGCAGACCGCGCACGCGTACCCATCCAGAAGCTGCTTCCAAGTGAAGTCCTGGACACGCGACGCGCCGAACCGTTCCGAGTTCTCCAAGTCCATGGATGCCAACACCCCACGCGGCTCCAGGGAACGGAAGAAGGCGTTCATGGGCGCGGCTACCATGTGCATGTGCTTGGAGAAGGGAATGTAGACCATGAAGCCCAGAACTATCCCAAGGTGCACCCACCAGGATATCGCTTGGAGGATGTCAGAGACAGCGCGTGTAAGGCCCAGCGTCGTGAAGCCATTGCCGATCGCGCCTCCAACGAACACGCTCGCCTCCGGCCCTTCGCCGCTTCCGGCGACGTAAAAAGCATGGGTCAGCAGAGTAGAGACCATCAATGCGGCGACCAAGGCGACTACTACGACCGAGTCCCAGTTGCGGGTCAAATCGAAACTCAAGCGAGGGGGCTTGACTATCCAGCGGCGGGCCAAAGACCAAACCAGTACCACGAGAAGCGCCGATGCCAGAATGTCCAGGTAAGCGCTGTAAACGCCTACGCCCGTCTCCGTCAGCAAGGCCTCAGGGAATGGCCTCCAGACGGAGGCGACGAAAATGAAGATGAGATAGCTTAGAGAGAAGGAGAGGAATCCCCAGAATATCAATGCGTGGCCTATACCTGCCCAGTCCCGTTGGGGGACTCTCTGCAACACCCGTCGCTGGCCCAGGACAATGATCATCGCCCCTTTGAGCCTTTCCCACGGACGGTCGAACCGCGCCACGTCCTTGCCTTGGCGGATCAGTCGGAAAACGCGCCAGTACAGCACGTAACCCGATATGGCGCAGGCTACCAGCAAAGCCAGGTAAACGCCTACCCAAATTGGAATGGGGCCTATGTCTCCTGGGGGGACCACGTCTATACACTCTCCCTATGGGACGCGGCATACAGTTTAACACGGGGGTTTGAAGGCCAACCAGCAAAGAGTGTTAATCTTGCAGGGCACTGTTCGTCTCACGTCTTGCCATCGTCAAGATGATATATCATCATGTACCCATTCGAACTACATTAACCATTGACGATGACATAGCCGACTACCTCAAGGAGCGGGCCCGGCTTCTCAACAAGTCGTTCAAGCAGGTGGTGAACGACACACTCAGGCGCGGGATGTCTCCGTTTTGTGATGAAATGCATTCGTCCGAATTTAGAGTTGTCCCCAATCGCAGCGGACTAGCAACCAGTGTGAACCCCCTGGCGCTTAATCGGCTTAACGATGAATTCGAGGCCGAAGACAATGTGAGCCGAATCCACAAGCCATCCTGAAGGGAAGCAACATGTACACCGACAAAGAACGGCCCGCTGTATTGAAAGCCGCGGCCCAACGCCTTGAACGGTTCCTGGACGGGCTGGAACCGGACGGCTGGGACCGCCCCAGCGCTTGTGAAGGTTGGACCGTCGCCGACGTGGTGGCTCATCTGGTCGAACGGGGAGCACTCATGCCCGACCAGATTGCCAGGGGGCTGGCCGGCGACACTTCGCCGTCGCCCGGCACGCCGCCGGGCCCACCGACGAGCGAGGACCAGTTCAGGGAAGACCTCGACCGCGGAGCTGTAGAACTACGGCGCAGTCTGGGAGGAGACTTGGCAACGGAATTTGCCGACCTGAACCGGCGTTTCGAGCGAATAATCGAAGGGCTGAAACCGCAGGACTGGGACACTCCATGCTATCACCGGCTGAGGCTAGAAACGGTACGATCCAAGGTGGACATACGGTTGACCGAGTTGGCAATGCACGAGTGGGATATCCGCTGGGCTTTCGACCCTGCCTTCCAGCTACCGGACGACTGCTTGGCGGGGATGGTAAACACGGCCTACCGTGCGGCAAGACGGGCGTTTCGCCCGGACTCCAGCCGGACCAAGCAAGTGCGCTACCGCTTCGAGATCGGCGCGCCGGTAAACACCGCGGACGATGTCGTCCTGTCATCGGAAGGAGTCGAATATGACACTTCGCCCCAAGCGAACGCTGACGTGGTTTTCCGCTCCGACGCCCGTACCTACGTAATGACTATTTTCGGCAGGATGAACATGGATGACGCCTTGGCCAGCGGAGCCATGTCTGCCGACGGCGATCCGCAACTGATAAAGGACTTTGTTCACGGTTTCGTCGGAGGTTAGCCTCACCTTCCGAGAAAGCTCCGGAGTGGAAACCGCGCGTAAAGGCCCAAGGATGATTAACCCGCAGCCCTCAGGCGGGGAATGACCTCCCGACCCATGATGTCTATCTGCTCCATGCACTGCCGGTGGCTCATTCCGGGCCATTGCATTCGGAAAATCATGTAGTCCACGCCCAGTTCCTGCCCGTAGCGTTGTATATCCCCGGCGACATCGTCCGGGGAACCCAGCAGGAACCGGTCTTTGGCCAACTCCTCATAGGGCACTGAGAAGGTCTCCTCTCCCGGAAGCACCTTGTCCTGGCCCCATGAGGCGTAGGCGGCGTACTTGCTTTCCAGATACGGCCGACTCTCCAGGAAGGCGGTCTCCCGGTCTTGGGCTACGTATAGCTCCCGCATCATGGGGAAGGAATGTACTTGGGTATGGCCCGCTTCCGCCGCCAGCCGACGATACTCGGAAAGCTGCTCCGCCACTGTGGCGACGGTAACGTGGGGGTTGATCAACCAAGGGTAGCCCCAGCGGGCCGCCCGGCGAATTGCTGCGTCGGCGTTGGCGGCGACCCAGATGGGAGGATGGGGTTGCTGGACCGGACGGGTGGCCGTTTGCACCTTGGGGACGTTGTAGTACTTCCCGTGGAATTCCACTTCGCCCTCTGACCAGAGAAGTTTCATCACCTCCAGCGCCTCACGCGCCCTGCCGACGCGCTGGGTGCGGTCCATGCCAAAGGCTGTATACTCCTCATCCCGGTACCCCAGTCCAATGCCGAAGATGAAGCGCCCGCCGCATATCGCATCCATGGTGGCGACGCTCTCCGCCATTTCCACCGGGTTGTGCAGAGGCAGCAACACGATTGTCGTAGCGACTTCCATGTCCCCTGCCTCGGCGGCCAAGCGTCCCAGCAAGGGCAGGGTGGCGCTCATTTGATAAGGCGCGGTCAGGTAGTGCTGTGCGCCGCAGATAATGTCGAAGCCCGCCTCCCTTGCGGCCCGTACCTGTTCCACGCTTTCCTGGATTTTGGCAGGCATGGATTCCCCGGCAACATACTGGCTATTGACCAACATTCCGATTTTCAAAGCGGCTCCTGTTTACGAGACAAACTTCGCGTTTAGCAACTGACTGGATAATGGGTAAACGGCTCCATTTTAGTCTCGAAGCAACGAGGCAACAAGCTCAACATCTCCCTTGCCGAGGAACAGGGCAAGGGTTAAAATCGGCTCCTACTTTTCTTTTATTATGTCAACGAGGTTTCTCACGCCATGAAAATTGCCCGTTTCCGTGTCGCTCGCCGAGTGGCCTTTGGCGTTGTCGATGGAAATGAAATCATTGAAGTCCGGGGAAGCATATACGCCCGCTTCAGGCTGACGGACACCCGGCACCTATTATCGGAGGTGAAGATTCTGCCCCCGACTGACCCCAAGGAAATATGGGGGCCGGGGATCAATTTTGCCGACCACTTGGAAACGGCGGCGCTGGCCCTCGGTACAGACGTGGTGCCCATACCCGAACATCCCAACCCCTGGCAAAAGGCCCGCAGTTCCCTAACCGGACCCGGGGACCCGATAATCATTCCAAAGGACTCCACGGGCGAGGTCCACTACGAGGGGGAGGTAGTGGCCGTGATCGGCAAGAACTGCCGCAGGGTAACTCCGGCGGAGGCCAAGAGGTACATCCTGGGGTTCACCTGCGGCAATGACGTCAGCGAACGAAGCTGGCAAAAGGGAGACTTTTCTTTCTGGCGGGCCAAGGGCGCCGATACCTTCGCCCCCGTTGGTCCCTGGATTGAGACCGAATGCGACCCCCAACGGTTGGAAATCGTGGTCCGTCTCAACAGCGAGGAAGTGCAGAGGTTTCACACCAAGGACATGTTGTTCAGCTTTGATGACATCGTGAGCTACATCAGCCAATCCGTTACCCTTCGGCCCGGGGACCTGGTATTCTCCGGCTGCGCGGGGGTAACCGGCGCAATCAAACCCGGCGACACCGTGGACGTAGATGTGGCGGGCATCGGGCTGCTGAGCAACCCGGTCGAAGCCGAGTTCGACCCATCAGCTTGTTAGAAATGCAGCAGCTTCAGGAACTGTTGCTCGCCTCGGTGGGGGCCGACGACAGCGAGCCGCAGGTCACCGGGGTTAAGAAGCTTCTGCGCGACCCTGGCCACGTCCTCGACCTTCACGGCGTCTATCATCTCGACGACTTCGTCGGGAGTGGTCACCTTCCCTTGGAGCAACTCCTGGCTGGCCAGCCAGCCAGCCACAGCCCTGGTATCCTCCATCCGAAGCAATAGCCTTCCCTTGGTGTACTCCTTCGCCTTGGCCAGTTCCTGCGGGGTGGCCGCTTCGCACATCTGTTCCAGTTGGCGAACGACTTCTTTCACGGCGCTGCGGCTCTTTTTCGGCTCCACGCCGCAGTAAACGGTCAAGGCCCCGCAGTCCCGGTAATGGCTCACCGTGCTGTTGACGTCGTAAGCGAGGCTCTGCTCCTCGCGCAGGCTCTGGAACAGCCTGCTGCTCATCCCATCGCCCAGAATAACGTTGAGGATGGTCAGGTTGTAACGGTCGGGGTCGTTCATGGACAGCCCCGGCAAAGCCAGACAGAGGTGAGTTTGGTCGGTCCTCCGGTTCTCGAGGCGCACCACGGGTCCGGTGTTGCCGCCGGCTACCGGTTCCCAGTCCAACGGCTGATGGGAGGGCCTCCAACCCGCGGTGGCTTCCTGCACCAGTTGCACCATCTCCTCGTGGGCAATGTTTCCGGCTACGGCCAGCACCATGTTGGGGGGCGTGTACTGCCGCAGCATGTAGTCGCGGATGCTTGCTTGAGAGAGTTTCTCCACCGTCTCCGGCGTGCCGCCCACGTCTCGGCCCATGGCTTGGTCCGGCCACAAGGCTTCGTCAATCAAGAGGTCCACCCAGTAGGTGGGATGGTCATAGGTCATCCGTAGCTCTTCCTGGATAACCTCCCGTTCCTTCTCCACCTCCTCCGGCTCCAGCCTGGGGTTGATAACCATGTCCAGCATCACCGACAGGGCTTTCTTGACGTGAATCGCGGCCACCTTGCACCAGAAGACTGTCATTTCCCGGTCGGTGCTGGCGTTCATAATGCCGCCCACGCCCTCGATGGCCTCGCTGACCGCTTGGGCGGTGGGCCATTGCTTGGTTCCCTTGAACGGCAGATGTTCGAGGAAGTGGGACACGCCGGCCATTTCCGGCGACTCGTACCGTGACCCGGCGCCGACGCATAGCATGATGGACACCGACCGGGTATGGGGCATGGTGGAGGTCAGGACACGCAGTTGATTATCCAAGACCGAACGCTGGTACATTCACACCTCAAAGTCCCTGAACAAAATCAGGGAGCGAAGTTTCCGCTCCCTGGAATAGTAACCATATTCTGAAGGATAGGCCTAGCTGCCCAACCAAGTGATTTCGCCGAAAATGTCTGGGCTGTGGGGCCTGGAAGCAAAGTTCTGGTACTCCTCCCGAGACTTGCCGATAGTCGTGTCGTCGCCGTGACCGGGATAAACGACGGTGTCGTCAGGCAGGGTCAAGAGCTTCTTGGTGATATTGTCGACTATCTGCTGGAAGCCCTCGGGGCTGCGGGTGCGGCCGGGGCCGCCGGGAAACAGGGTGTCGCCGGAGAACAGGTGCTTGCCAAGAAGGAAGCAGGTCGCCCCTTCGGTATGGCCGGGGGTGTCCAGCACTCGCATTTCCTGGTTGCCGAACCTGATAATCATACCGTCGGACAGCTCGGTCTCCGGCGCCCGGGACAGCCCGTCAACGTCGTTCACGCCGATGCCGACCGGAGCGTCGACGGCGCCGGTAATGTCGTCGAACCCCAGCAGGTGGTCCTGGTGCTTGTGGGTAATGAGAATGTGCTTGATCTGCACGTCCCCGATCTGGCTGAGAAGCTTCTCAGCCTCCGCGGGGGTGTCGATGATGATGCCCTCGTTGGTCTCAGGGCAGGTGACGATGTAACCGTTGTTGTCATAGGGCCCCATATTTATCTTGGTAATCTTGATTTCTCCGTCGTAATGCAGCGGCATTCTTCCTCTCCCAATCTTTCCTGTATAGCGGCATTATTCTATCAAACGAGAATAAGGGTGACAAAAATATGGGCTTCGGGCGCATTTTTCTACGCACAGTCCACTGGCAGGTCCAGCGATTTTCTTGATTTCCTGTCATTTCCTCCCGTTCCAAAACACCGTGAGCTGCCTTACGGCGTCGGCAGACGGCGAAAATTCATAAAGCTGGACATTTGCCGACATTTCGCTTTAGCGAGCGCGGCCGTATTTTCAACAACAGGGCATTCCAATAACAAGTCTTCACGGCTGCCCGGTCTAACGTGGCCAGGCGGCCGGCGGATTACGCCGGGTATGTATTTATGTTACGCCGGCAACACTGGAGGAGGAAAGAGGCGAATGTCAGTGGGGCCAACACCAGACGTCAAAAACCGGCCTACCTAATCACCAACCACCCCGGCGGGTTCCTTTGCCGGGTGTTTGCCGTTAGCCAACAAGTCCTTCAAATACCGCCCGGTCAGCGACTCCGGTATTTCCACAAGTTGTTCCGGGGTGCCGGTGGCGATCAACTGGCCGCCCATGTCCCCGGCGCCAGGGCCCAGGTCCACTATCCAGTCGGCGTTTTTGATTACGTCCAGGTTGTGCTCAATGAGGACCACGGTGTTGCCGGCGTCCACCAGCCGGTGCAGCACCCGCAGCAGGGCGGCGCAGTCTTCGAAGGAGAGGCCGGTGGTGGGTTCGTCCAGCAGGTATAGGGTCTTGCCGGTGGCTCGTTTGGACAACTCGGTGGACAGCTTGACCCGCTGGGCCTCGCCGCCGGAGAGGGTGGTGGCGGGCTGCCCCAGCCGTATGTAGCCCAAGCCCACGTCCCGCAGGGTTTCCAGCTTGGGCCGGATGCGGGGGAAGCTGCTGAAGAACTCCAGGGCTTGGTCAACCGTCATGTTCAGAACGTCGGCAATGCTCTGCCCCCGCAGCGTAACCTCCAACGCTTGGTTGTTGTAGCGTTTGCCGTGGCACACCTCGCAGGGCACTGTAACGTCGGGCAGGAACTGCATCTCTATCTGGTTGTACCCCTCGCCTTGGCAGGCCTCGCAACGGCCTCCCTTGACATTGAAGGAGAAACGGCCTGGCGCGTAGCCCCTGATCCGCGCCTCGGGCAGATTGGCGAACAGCTCGCGGATGGGCGTGAAGGCCCCGGTGTAGGTGGCCGGATTGCTGCGGGGAGTCCTGCCGATGGGCGACTGGTCGATGTTGACCACCTTGTCGATGTTTTCGACACCCAGTATCCTGTCGTGTTTGCCGGGCAGGTCCCGCGCCCGGTTGAGCACCTGGGCCAGCCGCTTGTAGAGGATGTCGTAAATAAGGGTGCTCTTGCCGGAGCCGGAAACGCCGGTGACGCACACCAACCGGCCCAAGGGCAGCGTAACGTCGATGTTCCGTAAATTGTTTTCCCGACCACCTTCAACGCCCACATGCAGGCCATTGCCGGGGCGACGCTCTTCCGGCACCGGGACCACCTTGCGGCCGCTGAGGTACTGGCCGGTCAACGAGCCGGGGGAGTTCTTTATCTCCTCGATGTCTCCGGTGGCCACCAACTCACCGCCGTACTCGCCGGCCCGAGGGCCCATGTCGGCGATGAAGTCCGCCGCCCGCATCATCGCCTCGTCGTGCTCCACCACCAGCACCGTGTTGCCCATGTCGCGCAAGCTGCTGAGGGTGTTGATGAGCCGGTGGTCGTCGTGGGGATGGAGGCCCACCGTGGGTTCGTCGCAGACGTAGAGAACGCCGGTAAGTCCGGACCCTATCTGGGTGGCCAGCCTGACCCGCTGGGCCTCGCCGCCGGACAGGGTCCGGGCGGTGCGGTCAAGGGTCACGTAGTCCAGACCGATGCCCTCAAGGAACTTGAGCCGTCCCTCGATCTCCTTGAGAATCTGGTTGCCGATGGTCTTCTCTCGGGTGGTGAGAGTCTGCCGCGGCCCGCTCCACGGGGCGTCGGGGTCTATTTCCCTGACCCACTCCAGGGCTTGGCGAATATTCTTGGCGGATACGTCCATAATGCCGGAGCCGCATACCCTTACCGCCAGAGCCTCCGGGCGCAGCCGCCTGCCGCCGCAGCCGCGGCAGGGACGGGCCGCCATGTAACGCTCGATTTCCTGGCGGGTGTGGTCCGACTCGGTCTTCCTGTACCTCCGCTCCAGGTTGGGAATCACCCCCTCGAAGGAAGTGTCCCACTTGTACTCCCGGCCCCTATGGGTCTTGTGGCGGATGGTCACTTTCTTGGTGCCGTTGCCGTACAGGACCAGGTCCACCTGTTCCTGGGTCAAGTCCTTGACCGGGACCTTGGCGGAGAAGCCGTGGGCGTCGGCGATGGACTCCAGCAGGCTGACGTACCAACTGGCCGATGGGCCACCACGGGACCAGGGAGCAATCGCCCCGTCGGCCAATGACAGCGACTTATCGTAAATCACCAGGTCCGGATCAACCTCCAGCCGGTACCCAAGTCCGGTGCACTCGGTGCAGGCGCCGTGGGGGCTGTTGAAGCTGAAGGTGCGCGGCTCAATTTCGACCAAGCCAGTGCCGCAATTGACACAGGCGAACTGCTCGGAGAATGTCAGGTCTTCGCCGCCTTCCACTACGGCTTGGACCACGCCGTCACCTTCACGTATGGCGGTCTCCACCGATTCGGAGACCCGGCTGACCTCGGTGTCTTCGCGGATGATGAGCCGGTCAACCACGATCTCGATGTAGTGCCACTTACGCTTGTCCAGGTTCAGGTCGCCCATCTCGTCCAGCAGGTGGACCGTGCCGTTGACGCGCACCCGGACGAATCCCGCCTTGCGGGCGGCCTCGAAAACGTCCTTGTGCTCACCCTTCTTGCGCCGCACCTTGGGGGCCAGCAACATGACCCGGCTGCCCTCCGGCAAGGACAATATGGCGTCGGCGATCTGTTGCACGGTCTGCCGCTCGACGGGACGGTCGCACTTGGGGCAGTGGGGAGTGCCCACCCTGGCGAATAGGAGCCGCATGTAGTCGTAAATCTCGGTTACGGTGCCGACGGTGGACCGGGGATTGTGGGACACTCCCTTCTGGTCGATAGATATGGCCGGAGACAGTCCCTCGATGTAGTCGACGTCGGGCTTGTCCATCCTGCCGAGGAACTGGCGGGCGTAGGCAGACAACGACTCCACATAGCGTCGCTGGCCCTCGGCATATATAGTGTCGAAGGCCAGCGAACTCTTGCCCGACCCGGAAACGCCGGTGATGACCACCAGCTTTTCCCTGGGGATGGATATTTCAACGTTCTTTAAGTTATGCTCACGGGCGCCCTTGACGACAATGAATTCCTGGGGCATCACACCACACCTGAATTTTTTCTTTCCCGCCCTATTTTAGCATCGCCTGAAGCATTGCGCCTTGTATAATGTGGACGGAGGACAACAGTAAGATGACGACAACACTTCCCTCGCCGGGTTCCAATAATATTGATGACCACGTGACCGTGAGCCACAGATTCATTGCCCATGCCAGGAACGAGTTGGCCCAAGGCAATCGTCTCCAAGCGTCGGAGAAAGTCTGGGGCGCAACCGCTCATGCTCTCAAGGCCATCGGGATGCAACGGGGCTGGAGGCACAGGCACCACGGCCAGTTGACAGCCATATCCGAGCAAATAGCGAAGGAGTTCGGCCGCCCCGATTTTCACAGATCGATGGATGTAGCCAACGCGCATCACATCAATTTCTACGAGAACCAGCGGAGCCCGGAGGCCATCAGCACCGCCATAGATACCATAGAGCAGTTTGTCACCGAGTTGGACCAGGTACGCGCTTCCCCGCCGAGACCGGTTACCGTCGACACCCAAGCCGACCAAGACCGCTTGGAAAACCTTACAGGCCACAAATACCCCATTGGATACCACTCCAATGCCGGATTCGCTCACACCCGGCGCAGCGGCCGACACAGAGGCAACGGCAACGGTCGGCGGAGCCGGAACAGGGCCAATGACTGACCTGTTGTTTGGACCTAGAAAGTCTCTGATAGGCGTGGTGCACCTGCCTCCCCTGCCCGGTTCGCCGCGGTGGGGCGGCGACATGGAGCAGGTGTTGAAACAAGCCCAAGCGGAAGCGGAAACCTTGGAACGGGGCGGCGCCCACGGTATCATCGTCGAAAACTTCTGGGACGTTCCGTTCCGCATCGGCCCCGTCGAGCCGGAGACCGTGTCCGCCATGACCATGGCGGTGGACCGGGTGAAGCAGGTCGCGTCTCTTCCCGTTGGGGTGAACGTGTTGCGGAACGACGCCCACGCCGCGCTGTCCATCGCGGCCGTGACCGGCGCGGACTTCATCCGGGTAAACATCCACTATGGCGTCATGGCCGCGGAAGAGGGCTTGGTGCAGGGGGAGGCCTACGACACCCTGCGGCGGCGGTCCGCCTTGGGAGTTGACGTAAAAATACTGGCCGACGTGCTGGTGAAGCACGCCGTTCCGGTAGGAGACCAGGACCTGGGGCAGATGGCCCAAGAGACAATGTACCGAGCCCTGGCCGACGGGCTGATAGTAAGCGGGCCGGTGACCGGGCAGGCCACCGACGCGTCGGACGTGGCCGCGGCACGGAAGGCGGTCCCGGAGGGGTTCATCCTGGTGGGGAGCGGCGTCACCGAAACCAACGCTCCTAGCCTGTTGGCCCACGCCGACGGGGCCATAGTGGGCACCAGCCTGAAACGGGACGGAGTGGTCGGCAACCCCATCGAACTCGACCGGGTGAAGCGGCTAGCCGGTATATTCGGCGCAACAGGCCGGTGAGACCCGCCCCCAAACAAGCTTCAAGATTCCAAGGAACGTTAGCCGATGCAATTCTCCGGTAAGCTCGTAATCATCGTCGCCCTGGCGGTCACCGTGCTGCTGGTCAGCAACATCATAGCCGTCAAGCAGGTTTACCTGTTCACCATGCCATTCAGCTTGATCGGCAGCGACCAGTTCATAATTGCCGCCTCCATCATCTGCTTCCCAGTCGGCTACATCATCAGCGACGTGCTGGTGGAAGTCTACGGGTTCCGCACGGCACGGGGTGTTATCTGGCTGGGGTTCGCCTGCAACCTGCTGATGGTGTTCCTGTTCTGGATCGGGAACATTCTCCCCGGCCCGGTGTACTGGGATGGGGAGGAAGCCTACGAGAGAATACTTGGCTCCACCGGATGGATTCTGCTGGGGTCCTTCACCGCATACATTACCGGCGAGTTCGTCAACGCCGGGGTAATGGTAATTCTCAAATTGTGGACGCGGGGCCGGTTCCTCTGGCTACGCACCATTTCGTCCACCGTCATAGGGCAGGGTGTCGACTCCCTGCTTTTTTTCACCATCGCCTTCGGAGTATCAGGCATCCTGACTTGGACGCAGGCCTTTAACTTGGTGGTCACGGGCTGGATTGCCAAGTCGCTGTACGAAGCCGTCGCCACCCCACTGACCTACTTGGTGGTCGGCTGGCTCAAGCGCACCGAGCAAATGGATGCCTACGACAGCCCGCGCTCCCTCAATCCGTTCGGAATTTTCGGGTAAGGCCCTTGGACGGTAGGCCGCCCTCCACATCCCGCGCTGTGACCCCAGTAGTGGGTCGCTTGCCTGTCACACCCTATGAATGCGTTTTACTGAACCCAACCTCGGAACGTTGGCCCAAAGGAAGGCGTTCTTCACGCCGACGTCCCAGAAGACGCCCAACCCGCCGCTGGTCCGTAACGTCTCTGATGGTATAGGGCCTTGGCGGCGACGCCCTCACCTCGTCCAGCTCGGCTATGAAGACCGCGGCCCTGTCCAAGGCACGGCGGACGCCGTCTTCTTCCCTACGGTTCTCGTAGAAGTTTACGTGCATCGATTCCGCCGTGGCGACGTAATCGTAAAAATCATCCCGTTCGAATTCCCTGGCGAGGTGCTCTCCGATGGCGATGACGTTCGCATGAGAGTCGTGGACCCAACCCCGTTGAATGCCCACAGCCTTCAAGGAGTGGGCGACCGCGCCCCAGACTTTTTCCGATGCTTGGAGACGATCGCCCTTATCCAGTTCAATTCTCGCCTGTTCCAGAAACCGACGGCCCATTTGTACGTGGTCTTCCATGCCTGATTGACGCGGGTCCGGCAGTTGTGTTGTCACTACGCTCTTCCTGTACTTTCTGTCCCAGCGACGCAATGGCCGGCTACGCCACACCCAGATCGCGGGAGGTCCTTTCAAAGGCCTTGTCCATCGCGGTTATGATATCGTCGATTTCGCCGGCGGTGACGCAGAGGGGCGGGGCCACATTCATCGCGTCGCCGCCTCTCAGCAGGACGCCGCTCTCCGCGAACCCTTGGGTCAGCCGGGCGCCCAACTCCGCGTCAGCGGGGAAGTATTCCTTGGTCTCGCGGTCCTTGACGATTTCCAAGCCGCAGAGGAGACCAAGGCCCCGAACGTCGCCGATGATGGTGTGCTTTTCCTTCAGTTCTTCCAAGCCGTCCAGCAGGTAGCGGCCCATCCGGGCGGAATTTTCCACCAGTCCCTCGTCTTCCATTATCTGTATGTTCCGCAGGGAGGCCGCGGCGGCCACTGGGTGGCCGCCGAAAGTGATGACGTGGCGGAAGGCGGCTTGGGAGCTGCCCACAAAGGCGTCGGAAATGGACTTGCGGGCGATGGCCCCGCCCATGGGAATGTAGCCGCTGGTGATGCCCTTGGCCATGGTCATCAGGTCAGGAGTGATTCCCCAGTGCTCGCAAGCGAACATCTTGCCGGTGCGGCCGAAGCCGGTAATGACCTCGTCGGCTATCAGCAGGCAACCGTAGCGGTCACAGAGTTCCCGCAGCATGGGCCAGTAGTTGGGAGGAGGCACGACCGCGCCCTGGGGGCTGGAGATCGGTTCGGCGATGACCGCCGCGATGGAATCGGGCCCCTCGAACCTGATGATGTCCTCGATAGCTTTGACGGACCGCTCGCCGCACTCCTCCGGCGTGGCGCTACCGTACTCGCAGCGGTAGGGATTGGGCTGCGGCCCGTGAAAGACGCCGCTCAGCAGCGGCTCGTAGTCGCCCTTGGGGAAGTTGGTGGTGCCGCCCAAGGCCAGGGTGCCGAAAGTGGCGCCGTGGTAGGAGCCTTTGCGGCTGATGAATTTGTACCGGCCCGGCTCTCCCACCCGTTTGAAGTAGGCGCGGGCCAGCTTCATTGCAGTCTCGTTGGACTCGGAGCCGCCGCTGGTGAAGAAGCAGCGGGACAGGTCGCCGGGGGTGATGCTGGCAATCTTGTCCGACAGCCGCACCGCAGCCTCGCTGGTGGTGCCCATGGGCATGTAGGTCAACTGGAGCATCTGCTGGTACGCCGCGTCGGCGATCTCCGTCCGCCCGTAGCCCACATTCTTCAGCCACAACCCGGACATGGCGTCGATGAACTGGTTGCCAAGGGCGTCGGTTACGTGGACGCCTTTACCTTCAACAAAAATCTGCGGTTCGCCCTTCTCGGCCATGTCACTGGGTTCCCGCAGGTAGACCCAAAGGTGTTCAAGGGCGGTTTCCTGTAGGGCTTTGACTTCTTCTGCCGTGCGTGTAGTCATGGCGTCCTCTCCTATAGGCGACTATGCGTTATGTTTATTCAAGAGTCTTGAGCAGACTGGCGGACCAAGTCCGTCACCCGCCGCTTTATCTCGTCGAATATGTTCCTGGCGTCTTCTTCGTCCAGACCGATAGGGTCGGTCAATTCCCAGTGAACCACCTTGGGGTTATCGCGCAGGTAAGGCGGCCAACTGTCAACATCGGCCATGACGACCACCTTGTCGGCCTGGTCAACCATTTCAGCCTTCAACTGGGCCCGCAGCTTCTCGGAAATGTCCACGCCCTCGGCCTTCATGTAGGCCATTGCCCGGCTGGGGGTTTCCTTCAGCATCCTGCTGGGCGGACTCGTCCTGGCCAGGACCTCGTCGGCCCGCGTCCCCGCGCTTTCCGCCGGGCAGCCCGACAGCTTGGCGTACAGGGCCTCGGCCACTTGGCTGCGAGACACGTTGGCGTTACAAACGAACAACACTTTCATAGCTATAACCGGCGCCCCACGGTTTCCGAATCGGCCCCAGTTTAACACCCTGCGTTGACGGTCACAAATAAGGGTTGGGGACACTCTTTCACTGGCAATCAGGAGTACAAACATTCCTGGGTCGTCCGGCGCGACGGACTTATCTTCGGGTCCGGTTGGTACCAGGTGCTGCCGAGACTCGAATAGAAGGCTAACTGCCCCGAACGGCAGGCAGCGGGGCATACGCTCAATCGTATTGCCTCAAAAGTAACTGTTGCCGAAGAGGGGTATCATACACCTTGTGTACCCGGGAGCCATGACGATGCTTTTCTTTTAGTTGCATCACCTTGTGGAGGACTACCATTGGACTGATGGCTGGTAGGGTATTATGGGTTGATAGCCTGAGAAGTTCGAGAAACGGGGTTGTGGTGATAACCAAGAAATACCGGGTGCATCCGACGGGAGCTGATCAGGCGGAACGAACCTCATGTCCATGTTGCTGTTGATTTTCCTAGCGTTTACCAACCTGGCGTTGGCTGCATGGGTATACCTGTTTCTGGGGCGCGGCTTTTTCTGGCGCACCGACCGGCGCCTGACAGTCGCTCCCGACCTTGGCGGAGACTCAGGTCGTCTGCCATCCGTTGCTGTGCTGGTTCCCGCCCGTAACGAAGCCGACATTCTTCCCCAAACGCTGCCCCAATTGCTGTTGCAGGACTACCGGGGCCGGTTTCACGTTTGGCTGGTGGACGACTCCAGCGCCGACGGCACCGCAGAAACGGCCCGCCGAGTAGCCCAGGACATGGGAATGGATGAACGGTTGAACGTGGCCACGGCAGACCCTTTGATGCCGGGCTGGACGGGCAAGCTTTGGGCGCTTAACCAAGGAGTCGAAGCCGCGTCATCGGCGCAACCGGAGTATCTCCTGTTCGTGGACGCGGATATTGCCTTGGCTCCGGGCGTACTAAGGGCAATGGTAGAGAAGGCCACGGGTGACGACCTACACTTGTTGTCCGTGATGGCGCTGCTCAAAATCCTGACGGGGTGGGAAAAGGTGCTGGTTCCGGCTTTCGTGTATTTCTTCATGTTGTTGTACCCCTTCCGGTGGGTCAACAACCCGCGCAGCTCCGTGGCTGCCTCCGCCGGGGGTTGTCTGATGGTGCGGCGCGCGACCCTGGAGAACGCCGGCGGGTTGCGGGCGATAGCCGGAGAACTGATTGACGACTGCTCCCTGGCCAAGTTGATAAAGAATCGGCTGGGGGAGTCCGGTAAGCCGGGAGGTGGAACCACTTCAGGAAAGATATGGCTGGGCTTGAGCCGCGAGGTCGTCAGTGTACGCCCCTACGGCGGACTGAAAGGGGTCTGGGCCACTGTATCCCGAACGGCATTCACCCAGTTGGACCACTCCGCAGTTCTATTGGCCGCCACGGTGCTGGGAATGCTGTTGGGGTTCTGGTCTTCCCCGGCAGGCATAGCCGCAGGATTGGTCCTGTTGGCATCCGGCGGCAAGGGCGTTATAGGTCTATGGCTGCTGGCCGCCGGAGCCGCCGGGTCGGCCTTGATGGGCGCGTGTTACCTTCCCACGTTGCGGTGGTACCGGGTTTCTCCCATGCTGGCCCTGCTGCTGCCCGTTATAGCCGGCGCTTACACGTTGATGACCATAGACTCGGCGTGGCAATTCCGGCGCGGCAGGGGCGGCGGTTGGAAGGGGCGCACTTATCAACGCCCTGAAGCCGAGGTGTGAGATTCGCCGAAGGTGGCCTATAATGGGGTTGCCGCGGCTTGCGGCGTTATGAACGGGCCGCGAATCTATGCCGGAGATTGAAACAATGCCGAACCTAGACAGGACTCCGCTGAATCCCGAAGGCGCTCCCGCTCCGCTGGGCCTTTACTCCCTAGCCATGAAAGTTTCACCAGGCAGCCTGCTTTACGTTGCCGGGCAGGTGGGGGTCGACGCCAGTGGAAACCTGGTGGGATCGGGCGACATAGGGGCGCAGACCCGCCAGACCTTCAAAAACATCGGGGACATACTGGCCGGGGCCGGAGCGGGCTTCAGCAACGTCGTCGAGTTCACCACCTACTTGGTGGGCAGTGAAAACATCGAGCCGTACATCGCCGCCCGCACCGAGATTTACCCCGACCTGTTCCCCAACGCGGACTATCCGCCGAATACTCTCCTTGTCATATCCGGGCTGGTCCGCCCGGAGTTCCTGCTGGAGATCAAGTGCGTCGCAGCATTGCCTTAATCCATTTCCCTGAGAGGCGCAATTGGCTAACAGAGAAAGGCTTTTACAAACACTTACCGACCTCATTCGTATCGACAGCCCCACGGGTGAAGAGGACGAGATAGACCGCGAGGTAACCGGGCGGCTGGAGTCCTTGGGGTTCTACGTCCACCACGACGGTTTCAAGAACATAATAGCCACCCTGCCAGGGGACGGAGAGCCGCTGCTGCTGTCGGCCCACATGGACACTGTGGAGCCGGGGCGCGGCATCAAGCCGGTGCTGGACGGCGACATCCTCAGGTCCGACGGGACAACCATCTTGGGAGGCGACTGCAAGGCCGGCCTGTCCATCGTGCTGGAGGCCCTGACGTCAGTGGTCGAGTCTGGGTCCGGCCACCGTCCCGTCGAAGTGGCCTTCACAAGAGCGGAGGAAGGCGGCTTGGTGGGCGTACACCACCTGGACTTCAAGCGATTGTCGGCCAAGACCGGCGTGGTCTTTGACGGTGAGGGATCGGTGAACCGGATCTCCGTCGCCGCCCCTTCCCAGAACGTGATCACCGCTCGCATTCGAGGCAGGGCGGCCCACGCCGGAGTGGAACCGGAGAAGGGCCTCTCCGCGGTCATCATCGCCGCTGAAATATTGACCCAGTTGCCGTTGGGCCGCATCGACAGCGAGACCACCGCCAACATAGGCCGCATGGAAGGCGGGCTGAAACGTAACATCATCCCGGAAGAGGCCTTCCTCGACGGCGAAGTGCGCAGCCGGGACAACGGCAAGCTGGACCATTACTCGGCGGAGTTCAGGCGCATCTTTGACGAGGCCGCCAAGAGGCACCCCGACGCGGAAATAAACCTGGAGATCCGAAATACCTACCAAGCTTACAACGTTGAGGCGTCCCACCCTGCTGTGACCCTTCTGGGAAGGGCCTTGGCCAACATTGGCTTGGAACCGCGGCTGGAGGCTACCGGCGGCGGCTCCGACGCCAACGTATTTTATGAAAACGGAATTGTGGCCCTCCCGGTAGGCATCGGCGTCCAATCGTTCCATACCACCCGCGAAATCGCCGTCATACCGGAAGTAGTCCAAGGGACCGAGATGTGCGAGGGACTTATTCGGGGAGTGTAGAGTGACTTGACGGGATCGGGGAAGAATGATATGCACAAATACGCGGTCATTATTTCTTGGAGTGAGCATCCCGGCGACCAAGTGTTTGTTGCTGAGGTGCCCGAATTGCCGGGGTGTACAGCTCATGGAGACACCCACGAGGAGGCTCTAGCCAATGCCCAGTGCGCCATCGCCCTGTGGCTGGACACTTGCAAAGAATTTGGCCGCCCGATACCCGGTTCCGGTGTCATCTCGTCTATAATGAGGTCCGAATACGTTGACTTGGAAAAGGAGGGCATTGGTAAAACAAGCCCCGGCATTGTAAGAGCTCAGATAGCTTCTCTCTGCGAGGAATATTCTTACGACAAGAAAACGGATAGCTTGGAGAAGTACGAACAGACGCCCTACCAAGGTTAATTCTTCTTCACAATTCCTGCATTTAAGGAGCAGAACATGGCATCATCAATCAACCAACGCCGCTTGGGCCGCCCGGTCTCCATTGTGGGCGCCGGCATGTCCCAATTCGGCGCTTTCCCCGGCAAAGACAGCCGCGACCTGTTTGTTGAGGCGTTCCAGGACATGCTGGACCACTTGGACCAAGGCATGGATGTCCAGGACATAGAATGCGCCTACGTGGGCAATTACTCCTCGGACCTGTTCGAGCATCAAGGCCACACGGCCCCCATCATCGCCGACTGGCTGGGAATGACTCCCGTGCCCGTTACCCGCATCGAGAACGCCTGCGCCAGCAGCAGCAGCGCCCTGCGTGAAGGCATCATGGCCATCGCCTCGGGGTTGTACGACATCGTGCTGGTGGGCGGCATGGAAAAAATGACCAACCTGCCCACCGAAGGCGTCACGGACGTGCTGGCCACCGCCGCCGACGGCCTTTACGAAGTGCCCGCCGGGCTGACGTTCCCAGGCATTTTCGGCGCGATAGCCACCGCTCACATGGACCGGTACGAGACCAACCTGGACCACCTGTTGAAGGTTGCCATCAAAAACCACGAAAACGGCGCGCTGAATCCCAAGGCCCAGTTCAACGTCACCATCCAGAACTTGGCCGACCGGCGTGTCGCCAGGGCCCAGCAGCGGGGGTTGCCCGTCCCCGAGTACAATGACGAAATGGACTTCCTGAACGACCCCCAAGCCAACCCGTGGATTGCTTGGCCACTGCGGCTGTACGACTGCGCCCCCATCACCGACGGCGCAGCTTGCGTGCTGCTGGTAGCATCTGAACTAGCCCACAACTTCACCGACAAGCCCGTCCACATCATCGGCACCGGCCAAGCGTCCGGCCGCCCACTGCACGACGCGGAGGAACTCACATCCCTGTCGGCGGCCAAGATAGCCGCGTCCAAGGCCTACGAAATGGCCGGTGTTACCCCCGATGACATCCAGTTGGCGGAGGTACACGACTGTTTCACCATCGCCGAGATCGTCGCGGCAGAGGACTTAGGATTTTTCGCTCCCGGCGAGGGGCCGCGTGCCGTCGACGAAGGCAGGACCGCCTTGACCGGCGACAAGCCGATTAACACTTCCGGCGGCCTGAAGGCCAAGGGCCATCCGGTGGGGGCGTCGGGCATAGCCCAGATTGGCGAGATTTTCCACCAACTGAGAGGTGAAGCGGGTCCCAGGCAAGTCAACAACCCCAACCTGGAGTTGGGACTCACCCACAACGTGGGCGGCACCGGCGGCACCTGTGTTGTGAATATCCTTCAAAGGGGGTAACGGCGGCATGGCGCAGCAAAGCCGGGACGAAAACACCAACTTCACCGCCGCATCCTTCAACACCTATTTGGTGGAGGACAGGAAGCTGGTGGGGGTGCGCTGCCGGAGTTGCGGCCTCCTGTCGCCCGAGCCGCGGCCCATGTGCCGCGCGTGCCACCGCAGGGACATGGAGTGGCACGAGTTCAGCGGCAGGGCCACCCTCAGCACCTTCACCTCGATTTCCATTGTTCCGGTAAGCATGGCGAACAAGGGTTACGGCCGAGACAATCCCTACTGCACCGGCATTGTCACGTTGGAAGAAGGCCCCCGCATCAGCGCCCGCATCACCGGCGTCGACGCCCGGAACCCGCAGAACATCAAGCCCGGTATCGACATGGTGCTGGACTTGGAGGATGTCGATGCGGAGAATCCAACGCCGGTGTTTAGACCTGTATAAACTGTCGTTGCCGTTGCCGCGTCCCCATCTAAATGTTACCCGGTTTGCCCAACTTGGAGCCTTTGTGACAGGTTGCAAGCATACCTTATAGGTGACATCTGATGGACTATACAACCGTACTCAATGGAAACCACTGATTACTACGAAAGGGAAGCAAGGCGCAAGCATCCGAACATCGCGGACGAATGGGTAGACCGTGTATTATCTAATCCACGGAGCCATGAACACCAGCCTGACGGCAGAGTGCGATACTACGGTTACATCATTGAGGCTCAAAAGTGGCTTCGGGTGGTAGTTGCCGACGGGAAAATTCATAATCGGATGTTCGACAGGGGGAAATTACGAGAATGGGGGCGGCCATGAAACTCAGTATTTATTACGATCCGGAAACGGATACCCTATCACTCTGGAATGGTCGGGCAGCCAGCGATGGGGACGATGTTGCAGACAATCTGACCGCCGATTTCGACGCTGGGGGCGATGTGGTTGGGTTTACCTTGGAGCACGCTGTAGAGTTGCTGGGACCCGTTCTTTCAGCTCATTTGAAACCCAGCGCAACTATGCCACGATAGCTATAGACCCATCCAGCAAGCATTATAAATTCTCTAAGGCGCCCGATACATCTCATCCCTCAGAATCCATAGAGTCCATATTGAAGTAAAGTTTCCACATGCCGAAATCGGAAGCCAGCCAGCGGTCGGGCCTGTACATCGACGTCGATAACCTTCAAAACGACGCCCAGGAACTCGTCGGCTCCTTGGTGGCGGACTGGCCGGCGGGAGTTCCTGAACTTTCCAAGATAGTCCTTTACGTCAGGGCTGACTTGGTGGCGCTTTGGGAAATGTGGTCGCTAACCCTGGCCCCGGATGCGGTAGTCGAAGTCAAAGGCGTTCAACACTTCAGTATGCAGGGTTCCAAGAATTCCGCCGACATCGCTATCGCGGTAGACGCGGTCACCGACCTGGTCCGGGGCCGGATCAGCCACGTTGCCGTTTTCAGCGACGACAGCGACTTCATGGCCCTTTTCGCCAAGGTAAAGGCCGAAACCAAGCAGGCCCGTAAAGCATCGAACCGCGCCCCCTTTCTCTGGATACTGACGGACCGCCCCGGGACGAAAACGCCCAACATCCGGCAGTTCTTCCCGCCGGAATATCTTCACGTGGTGCAGATGCCACCTGAGTCCCAACCCCAGCCTCCACCGCCCCAGCCGCCAAAGCCATCAACAACATTAACTCCACTGGCAGTCCAGTCCAACAAGTCAGTTAAGGTAAAAGCGAACAGTGGACTTATAGCCGAGGCAATCATGAGGGAGATCCCGGTCGGTACATTCACAAGCCCAGCCTGCAAAGCAATTATAGTTGATCAATTCCCTGAACATCCCTCGGCAAACATGGATGGCTCACGCTTTGGCACATACTTCATGCAAGAGATTTGGCCGCTGCTTGAGATGAAGGGTGTTAAGTTGGCTGGTACAAAGCCTAGAAAATACGAAATGACCCAGTCCGCCAAGTTTTCCGTTATAGGGTAATGTTTAAGAACTGAACAAAAATACGCCCGGCAATATACCGGGCGTATCCATTCCCACAGGGTATTTTGGACGTCAGACCATGTCCAACACCCGCTCCACGAAGTCACTTACAAAAGGACGAGCTCGTTCGATATCGCCGGTTTCCATAAAGTCGTGGTAGAAATTGGCGTGAAACTGTTCTGCCACCAAGAAATGTCCAACTAACTGGCGGTCGCCCAACTCCCCCGCAAGCCGGTCCGCTGCGGCTTTGACAGCATAATGGTTGCCGCAGGGCCAACCACGTTGGAGAGCTACCGCCATGACGGCATGGGCGGCGGCTCCCCACGTCTTCTCCGACACTTGTAATTTGTCGCCCGCCTCAAACTCTCGCCCAGCAGCAACCAGAAACTCCCGGGCAGTTTGAGCGTGCTTTTGCACAGGTGTCATAACGACTTAACAGGCTTCAGGGTCATTGCTTTAGTCAAGGCCCCGGGTGCCCACCCAGCCTACCTGGGAGACGTCGATCATCTCGCCGTTGGGACCTTCATACTTGGTCTCGACGTTCTGGTGACGGGGGCCGGTGTTGCCGGCGTGGAGAGCGTTATTGACCTCTTCCATCGGCTTGGAGTTGGCGTCGGCCAACCGCTTCTCAATGTCCTCCAGGCTCTCCACCTCGAAGCCGATGTGATGGATGCCTTCCCAGTCCTTGCCCCGCTCTCCGGCGACCGCGTCGGACCGGAAGTCCAGGATGGCCATGTTGACGTTGCCGTCGCTAAGCATGAAACCTTTGGCGTTCTCGCCATCCAGTTGAGCAACCTGGCGGAGTCCGAACACCTCGGAATAGAACTTGGCCGTCTTTTCCGCGTCGTTAGTGGCGATAGCGATATGCTTGATCTGTGCCATTTGCCTACCTCTTGAAAATATAATTTGAGACCTCCGATAGCTCACCCAACATACCACTTTCCCCCAAGCCGCGCTACCCCGAAGCGAGACGCCCGGTCCGAGTTCTCCTACAGGACCCAACTCAGTGCTTCGGTCCAAGGGCCAGGTAGTCCTTTCGCGGCATCACGCTTGGTCAGCTTATTATGGCTAACGCTTCCTGCCCGTGTTAGAATGAGCCAACACCACGCCTGTTCATGCTGCGCCTTTTTCTGCCAGGCGCGGCTCCAGTCTTGGAGAAGGAAAACACTTGTAGCCTTGAACTCTCCAGGTACTGTACCGGTTGTCTCAGCGACTAGATTAACGGGAGGACTAAGATGGACCCAAACAACAGGATGAAATTCGGGGTTTTCATGGCCCCCTTTCATAGAACGAACGAAAACCCCACGTTGGCCCTGGACAGAGACCTCGAGTTGATCCAGTGGCTCGATATACTTGGGTTCGACGAAGCCTACATTGGTGAGCACCACAGCGCAGGTTGGGAAACTATCGCGTCTCCGGAAGTGTTCATCGCCACCGCTGCCGAGCGCACTCGCCATATAAGGTTGGGGACGGGTGTGATCAGTCTTCCATACCATCATCCCTACATGGTGGCCAACAGGATGGTGCTGCTCGACCACCTGACCAGGGGCAGGGTAATCCTGGGTGTCGGACCCGGCGCCCTTAACTCCGACGCCTATATGTTCGGCATCGACATGGGGCGCCAGCGGGAGATGATGGATGAGTCCTTGGGCATCATCCTCCGCCTGATGACCGAGACCGAGCCGATCACCTACAAGAGCGACTGGTTCGAGCTTCACGACGCCATACTTCAATTGCGGCCCTATCAGCAGCCGCACGTGCCGGTGGCGGTTGCATCCGTGGAGTCTCCATCAGGGGTGACGTTGGCCGGCAAACACGGAGCAGCCGTGTTGTCGATGTCGGTACCGCGCGGAACTGTCAGAAAGACGACCCTTCAGGACCTGTGGTCCATCGCCGAGGAGTCGGCGGCGGAGCACGGCAACACCGTCCGCCGGGAGGACTGGGGCATAGTCTCCGGTGTTCACTTGGCCGAGACCAGGGAACAAGCCTTTGAGGACATCCGAAAGGGCGGCGCCCGTGTCGTCACGGAATACTTTGCCAATACCCTTGGCAATCCCGCGCCGGACGTTCCTCCCGATGAGATCGTTGACTACATGGTGGAGAACAACCAGTGGATCGTCGGTACGCCCGATGACTGTATTGAAGGTATTCACCGCCTGCAGGAGATGAGCGGCGGCTTTGGCAGCTTTATGATCCGGGTGGAGGACTGGGCCCCGAGAGAGAAGATCCTGCATAGCTACGAACTGCTGGCCCGTTACGTCATGCCCCACTTCCAAGGCAGCTTGGTAGGCATTCAGAACTCCCAGCGTTGGGTAAGCAACATCAAGGAAGACCTGCAAGCTTTCCGCAGGGACTCGATACAGCGGGCGACCGATGCCTACGACGCCTCGAGGCGCGCCTGAAGAATATATGCGGAAAATGAGCGATGGGCGTGCAAGGCGTGCCGTTGCCATACCTCCGGCGGTTGAAGATGATCTTCGGCCTTCAGCCGCCGCAAACACCGCCACTGAAGACACCGGCGGTGTTTGTATTTTGGGACTGAGACCAATCTGACGGCCATTCCTTTCTGCGATAGGTGTTTCAAAGACTGAACACCGGTATCTGTTATCATAACGCCGTTCAATCCGATGAATGGTCCGGGGCGTAGTTCCGACAAGACAGTGGATTGACGCCCTAGCAGGGCGTTACCGGCAAGAGTTTCTTCCGGAATTCGGATCGAGGTGGGCTTCCATGCGGAAAACCAAGATCATCGTAACCATTGGCCCCTCTACCCACGACAGGGAGACGCTGGACCAGTTGCTCGCGGCGGGCATGGACTGCGCCCGGCTCAATTTCTCCCACGGTACCTTGGAAGAACACGGTGAAGTGATCAGGACGCTGCGGGATTTGTCCGCCAAAAGGCATCGGCCCGTCGCCATCCTCCAAGACCTTGGCGGCATCAAGCTGAGGCTGGGCGAAATGGATGGCTCAGTCTTGCTCCCTCCGGGTGAAATGGTCTCCATGGTGTCCGAGGACGTATCCCATGATCCGCACGTTTTGCCTTTCCCTCAGCCAAACGTACTGGCCAGCCTTAGACCGGGACACCTGGTTTTCATCTCTGACGGAACAGTGTCTATGGAGGTCGTGGATACTGACGACGAGAAGGTCAAGCTTCGCGTCATAAATTCGTCCGGCCGGTTGTCATCTTTCAAAGGGGTAAACCTGCCGGGAGTCCACATCGACCAACCTGTGTTGACCGACGCGGACAAAGAGGCCCTCCGTTACGGAGTGGAGGCAGGGGTGGACTGGGTAGCGGTGTCGTTTGTCCGGACCGCGGAGGACATCCAGTACGCCAAGAGTTACTTGGACAGCATTGGCAGTCATGCGTTGGTCATGGCCAAGCTGGAGCGGGGAGAGGGAATCGAAAATATCGACTCCATTCTCCAGGAAGTCGACGGAGTAATGGTGGCCAGGGGCGACCTGGGGGTTGAGATTCCGATGGAACAGGTCCCCATCGTCCAGAAGTCATTGGTCAAAAAAGCCAATGAAGCAGCCAAGGTATCGACGATCGCCACCCAGATGCTCCGTTCGATGGTGGACGCGCCCATTCCGACAAGAGCAGAAGTATCCGACATAACTAACGCTGTTTTGGATGGCTGCGATGCTATATTGCTATCTGACGAGACCGCCGTCGGCCATTTCCCGGTGGAAACCGTCAAGGTTGCCGAGACCACCATACGGGCGGCGGAGACAATGTACCCATACCACAAGGACCACTCTTCCAACGACCGCACTCAGGCCATAGCTCTAGCTGCGGGACACCTGGTGCAGTCCTTGAAGTCCAAGCCAATCGTCATAACCAGCACCGGACGGGCCGCCCTGGAAATTTCCAGGTTCCGTCCGGAAAACCAGGTCATCGTTTTTTCCCACGACGAGGCAGTCTTGCGAAGGCTATGCCTTGGATGGGGGCTTTATCCCGTGGGGGTTGTACCGCCGGAAGTAGACGTAAGTAAACTGGTGGAGAGATTGATTAACGCCTCTCTGGAAGCGGGTATGGTGGAAACCGAGGACGTGGTGACGATAGTCCACGGGTTCTTGCCGGGGGTCTCCGGGACAACCAACACCGTGCAGGTGTTGGATATAAAGGAGTACTTGGCCCGCACACCGGCTACCGACGACATAGAAGTGGTAGGCCGGTGGTAATCCCTTGGGGCGAATCCAAGCCCTGACGCTAGTTTGAGAGAGAACGGGGCAGGTTGGTTTCGCCCATCAGGTAAAGGTCGATTGCGCGGGCCGTTTCCCGGCCTTCGGCGATAGCCCACACCACCAGAGATTGTCCGCGGGCGGCGTCTCCGGCGGCGAACACCCCCGGAATGCTGCTCATGCGGTTGTCATCAATTTTCACGTTGCCCCGGCCGTCCAATTCCACACCCAACTGGGTCAACATGCCGTCGTGTTCCGGGTGCACGAATCCCATCGCCAACAGCACCAGTTCGGTCTCGACTACGAAGTCGCTGCCCTCGACCTCGGTCATGGACGGACGCCCGCCGTTTTCCGGTTGACTCCACTCCACCCGCACCGCGTGCAGCCTCTCCAGCTTGCCTTCGCTGCCGGAGAAGGACTTGGTCAGGATGCCGTAGTCACGGACTCCCCCCTCTTCGTGGGCCGGTGACGAACGCAGTATCATGGGCCATTGGGGCCAAGGGTTGTTTTCGGGACGTTGATCGGGAGGTTCGGCCAGCAACTCGTACTGGTAGACTATTTCGGCCCCCTGACGGTGGGCTGTGCCCAAGCAGTCGGCTCCAGTATCGCCGCCGCCCAGGATTATCACGCGCTTCCCTTCGGCAGTTATGCGGTCGTCAGCGGCAACTTCTTCGCCTGAAATAGCCTTGTTCTGTTGCGTGAGGTATTCCATGGCGAAGTGTACGCCTTCCAGTTCCCTGCCGGGGACGTTGAGATCCCTGGCTTGTGTCGACCCACACGCAAGGCAAACGGCATCGTATTCATTCAAAAGCCGCCCTACGGGGTAATTGACGCCCACGTTGACCCCGGATTGAAAGACTACCCCTTCCTCTTCCATAAGATCCAGTCGGCGTTTCAGGACTTCCTTGTCCAGCTTGAAGTCGGGAATGCCCAAGGCCAGCAGGCCTCCGATGTAGTCGGCCCGTTCCAGCACCGTCACTTCGTGGCCGGCGCGGTTAAGTTGCTGCGCCGCCGCCAAGCCGGCAGGCCCCGACCCAACCACGGCTACCCGTTTCCCGGTCCGTTTGCTGGGCGGCTCGGCTTTTATCCAGCCCCGCTCGAATCCCCGGTCCGCAATCTCTTTTTCGATGTACTCAATCGTCACCGGGTCGGAGTTGATGCTGAGGACGCAGCTTGCCTCGCAGGGCGCGGGGCAGATCCTGCCGGTGAACTCCGGGAAATTATTGGTGGAAAGAAGGGTACGTAACGCACCCTCCCAATCGCCCAAGTACACGTAGTGGTTGAACTCGGGAATCACGTTGCCCAGCGGGCAACCCGTGTGGCAAAAGGGTACAGCGCAGTCCATGCACCGCGACCCTTGCTCCCTGGCTGCGGCTTCAGGCCAACGCCGGTAGAATTCTCTATAATCGCCGACACGTTCCATTACAGGCCGGCGTTCAGGGGGCTGGCGCCCCCACTCCATAAACCCGGTAGGTTTACCCATAGTCGGTTACTTCCTGTCTCCTCTCGTTGATGACGCCGTGAGGCGGCATCGCCATGCCTCTGCGTAAGACGCCCATCCTACCGTGGTCTATCCAAACAACTCTTGCAGGGGAAGAGTCCATCCGGGGACGACGTCAGGTATTTCCAGGACTTCCTCACCCGTCAGGATAACAATATCCGATCTTGAGCGGTATACCGTGAGGGACTGCCGTCTCGGGTCCACGACGACGACTGCTTGAGAGCCCGCGTCAAGCCACTGCAGGGCTTTGCTCTCAACTTCAGAGTAGGTATCGTTCGGCGAAATTACTTCAACAGCCAAATCGGGAGCGAATGGCCAGTATCCTGACTCCTGTTCAATTTCTTGGACCCTGGCAACACTCACGAAGGCCGCATCGGGAGCACGAACCGTGTCAGGGTTAGATGCCAGTCTGAATCCCGTTTCCGCTGCCGACACTTCTCCCAGTTGGTTGACGTTCACATGTTGCCATAAACACGCCATTACATGGGCTGCGTACTTGCCATGCTCTCTACTCGCGGGAGCCAACTTTACCAGCATTCCTTCCAAAAGTTCGTACCGGTAGCCGTCATCCGGCATACGCAAGAGGTCGTCGGCTGTAACCAGCTTGGCGGTAGTCACCTTGGGGCCATCCTATTCTGCATGTAGTCGGGCCATACCAGTATATCCCATTGACTGGTTATGGCAATTCTTGCGGAGATCTTCTAGCCGTCTCTGGAAGCAGCCAGGGAGACGCTCTCAGTTTCCCTGTTCTTCCGCTCATCCAGCACCCTGCGGTAGTCCCTCGGCATTATCTTCTTGAACCGGGCCAACTCCGAATCCCAGCCCTTCAAAATTTCCTGAGCGGGGACGCTTCCGGTATATTTGGCGTGTTCCTCAATCAAACCCTTCAAGGTGGCAATGTCTTCTGTTGCTTCGACCGGCTCCAAGTCCGCCAGCCCGTCGTTGAACCTGATGGAGAAGTCGCCGTCCTTGTCGTAAACGAAAGCGATTCCGCCGCTCATTCCTGCAGCAAAGTTCCGGCCGGTCTGTCCCAGCACCACCACCACGCCGCCGGTCATATACTCGCACCCGTGGTCGCCCACTCCTTCAACCACCGCGTGGACGCCGCTGTTGCGGACGCAAAAACGTTCGCCGGCCATGCCCTTGATAAAGGCCTTGCCGCCGGTGGCCCCGTACATGGCCACGTTGCCGATGATGATGTTTTCTTCCGGCGCAAAGGTTGACTTGGGATCCGGGCAAACGACTATACGCCCTCCCGACATTCCCTTGCCCATGTAGTCGTTGGTGTCGCCGTCCAAGTGTATGCTGATTCCCTTTGCCAGGAAGGCGCCGAAGCTTTGCCCGGCGGACCCTGTGAAGTTGATCCTGATTGAATCGCCCGGCAGGCCATCCTCTCCGTAGGCCTTGGCGACCTTGCCGCTGAGCATCGCGCCCACGGTCCGGTTGGAGTTGCGTATGGGCAATTTGATCTCTACCGGCTCCCGGCGCTCCAAGGCGGGCTGCGACTGCGCTATCAACCGGTGGTCCAAGGCGTGTTCCAGCCCGTGGTCCTGCTCTTCACTGCAATAAACGTTCTCGCCCGGAGTAGTCGGTTCCTGGCGGTAAAGCATACGGGAAAAGTCCAGACCTTGAGCCTTCCAATGTTGGATGGCCTTGCGGGCGTCCAGGACGTCTACCCGGCCAATCATTTCACTCACGGTGCGGAAGCCTAGTTGGGCCATTACCTCCCGCATTTCTTCGGCAACGAAGGTGAAGTAGTTGACCAGGTGCTCGGGCTCTCCGGCGAACTTCTTCCGCAGCTCCGGGTCCTGTGTGGCAATGCCCACCGAGCAGGTGTTCATGTGGCACTTGCGCAGCATTATGCAACCGCTGACCACCAGCGCCGACGTGGCGAACCCAAACTCCTCCGCTCCCAGGATGGCCGCTATCGCTGCGTCCCGGCCAGTCTTCAGTTGCCCGTCGGTCTGCACCACGATACGGCTGCGCAGCCCGTTGGCTACCAGCACCTGTTGAGTTTCGGCGATTCCCAGTTCCCAAGGCAGCCCGGCATACTTGATCGACGACTCTGGCGAAGCGCCGGTGCCGCCGTCATGCCCGCTAATCAGCACCACGTCTCCGTGGCCTTTGGCCACGCCGGCCGCCACGGTTCCAACGCCCACCTCCGCCACCAGCTTCACGTGAACGCGGGCGTCGGGGTTGATGTTCTTCAGGTCATGTATCAGTTGGGCCAAGTCTTCAATGGAGTATATGTCGTGATGCGGCGGAGGCGAGATCAACTCCACGCCGGGGGTAGTGCGCCGCACCCAGCCGATGTACTCGTCGACCTTGTGTCCGGGAAGTTGGCCGCCCTCACCGGGCTTAGACCCTTGGGCCATCTTGATTTGCAAATCCGTTGCGTTGATCAGGTAGTTGGGGGTTACCCCGAACCGTCCCGACGCCACCTGCTTGATGGCGCTGTTCCGGTCGTCGCCATTTTCGTCCAACTTATACCGGTGATAGTCCTCGCCCCCCTCGCCGGTGTTGCTTCGCGCGCCGATGCGGTTCATGGCGATGGCCATGGTCTCGTGGGCTTCACGGCTGATGGACCCCAACGAAGCCGCCCCGGTAGCAAATCTTTTCACGATCTCAGACGCCGGTTCGACTTCGTCTAATGGCACCGGCGACCTGTCTTCTTTGAACTCCAGGAGGCCGCGCAATGTGGAGATTTTGCGGCTCTGGTCGTTGCTGAGTTCAGCGAATTCCTGATAGACCTGCCAATCGTTGGTGCGGGCGGCGTGTTGCAGCTTGGCGATAGTGTCGGGGTTCCATTGATGGTGTTCCTCACCCCGGCGCCACTGGTAGAAACCTCCCATGGACAGGTCCCGGTTGGCCGGCACGTCGGCCAACGCGAATGCGGCGCGATGCCGTTGCAGGGCTTCACGCTCTATGGCGTCCAGCCCTATACCCTCTACCCGCGAAGGGGTAAACGAGAAATAGTCATCGATCAGGTCCTGGTTAAGGCCCACCGCCTCGAAAATCTGTGCGCCGCGGTAGCTCTGCACCGCAGATATGCCCATCTTGGACATTACCTTCAGGACGCCCTTTTCGTTGGCCTTTATGAAATTCTTTACCGCATAGTCCGATGTGTGGCCGTTCAACTGGCCAGTCTGGGCCATCGTTCGAACGATTTCAAGGGCCATGTAGGGATTGATCGCGCCCGCGCCGTATCCGATCAGCAGTGCGAAGTGGTGGACCTCTCTGGCCTCACCCGTCTCAACGACCAAGCCGACCTTGGTGCGCGTGCCCTCCCGGATAAGGTGGTGGTGCACTGCGCCGGTGGCCAGGAGGCTGGGAATAGGCGCGGCGTTAGGGCCGACTTCCCGGTCAGACAGCACTATGATCGAGCAACCGTCGGCAATCGCTTGGGATGCCAGGCTCCGCAACCGTTCGAGTGCGGCCTTCAGTGAATCATCGCCGCCATGAGGATCGAACAGCATCGGCAGCGTCACGCTCTTGAGCCCATCCTGGTCCAAACTCTTGATTTTGGCCAGGTCTACGTCGTCGATTATCGGCGACTCCAGTCTCAGCTGCCGACAATGGAGCGGGGTTTCAGCAAACAGGTTCTGTTCGCTTCCTATGAACGCCACCATGGATGTAACCAACTCTTCCCTTATGGCATCCAGCGGAGGATTGGTAACCTGCGCGAACAACTGCTTGAAGTAGTTGAAGAGCAACTGGTTCTGGTCCGACAGCACAGCCAACGGGGCGTCATTCCCCATGGACCCAACGGCTTCATACCCGCTCTCCGCCATGGGAGCAGTCAACATCCGCAACTCTTCCACGTTGTAGCCGAATGCCCGCTGCAATTGCCCAAGTTCGTCCGTTGATATTGCGGGCGTGGACTGGGGCGCCGGCACCTCATCCAGGCTGACCTTGTTTTTTGCCAGCCACTCTCCGTAAGGTTGCCGCGAGGAAAGTGTCTGCTTCAGCTCTTCGTCGCCGATGATCCGGCCTTCTTCCAGGCTGACCAGGAACATGCGACCGGGCTGAAGCCGGCCTTTGAAGCTGACGTCTTCCGGCGGCACGTCCAGGACACCGGTCTCCGAGGCCATGACCAGCTTGTCGTCCTTGGTCACCAAGTAACGGAAAGGCCGCAGGCCGTTGCGGTCCAGCAGCGCGCAGATACTGCGCCCGTTGGAGGAAACAATCATCGCCGGGCCGTCCCAAGGCTCCATCAACGCCGAGTGATACTCGTAGAAGTCCTTTTTCTCCTGCGGCATCGTCTCGTGCTGGTCCCAAGCCTCCGGGATCAGCATCAGCATCGCGTGGTCCAGGTCGCGTCCGGTCATCAAAAGCAGTTCCAGAGCGTTGTCGAAACTCGCGGTATCGCTGTCGCCCGCGGTCATCACCGGCGGCACCTTGGACATGTCGTCGCCGAACAGAGGGGACTGAAACTGTGCTTCCCTGGCCCGCATCCAGGTAAGGTTGCCGCGAAGGGTGTTTATCTCTCCGTTGTGGGCCAGGTAGCGGTACGGGTGGGCCAGCCGCCAATGTCCCAGGGTGTTGGTGCTGAACCTGGAGTGTACCAGCGCAAATGCCGAGACCACCGAGTCGTCGTTCAAGTCCAAGTAGAACCCTGGGATCTGGTGAGCCATCAGAAGGCCCTTGTACACCACCGTGTTGCAGGACATGCTGCAAATGTAGAAGTAATCGGCCTCTTCTTCCGTGAGCTGGCACTCGTTTAACGTATGCTCGACCACCTTACGGACGACATACAGCTTGCGCTCCAGTTGAGAGGCGTCCATGTCAGGGGAGCCACGTCCGATGAAGACCTGCGCAATGTGCGGACGGACGGCGCGGGAGTCCCAGCCCAACTTCGTGTCGTCAACCGGAACGTCCCGCCAGCCGAACAACTCCAGTGCTTCGTCCCTGATAACGCGGGAAATGTGGTCCTGCACCTTTTGTTTCGCGGCGGGCTGGGGAGGCATGAACACCATGCCCACACCGTATTCGCCTTCCTGGGGAAGCTCCATACCCAACGCACGGCATTCGCGGCGGAAGAATTCGTGGGGCGTCTGGATCAGGACCCCCGCCCCATCTCCGGTCTCCGGGTCGCGGCCGCAGGCGCCACGGTGTCCGAGGTTGATCAGGACCTCGAACCCCTCTTGGATGATCCGATGAGACTTATGGCCCTTTATATTGGCGACTACGCCAACGCCGCAGCTATCGTGTTCCGTTTCCGGTGAATAAAGTCCCCATCGGGCCAAGTCTTTTAGCGGATTCATGCAACGGTACCTTGCTCGCCAGATTGAAACGGGAATAGGGCCTCACTCTTGGTCTTTGCCTATATCCCGCTAATTCAGGAAATAGGAAAACGCTCCTGTCGAAGCAGGCCCGATTGATTTGTTAAATATATCACAATATTCAACGTACACAAACATTTGGAGGGAAACGGGATTCCCAAAACAACAGAGCGCAGACCCGCCCCGTCGTTGACCACAACCAAGCCAAGGCACTATACTTAATCTACAGCTTTAATAATCATTATAAGGAGTTGGCAGACTGAATTCGACGGAAATAGCCCAGTTTGTGGTTGACTTGGCCTCGGACAAACTAGCCGAGGACATCGTAATGTTGGACCTTCGTCCGGTGGCTTACTTTGCCGACTATTTTGTCATCATGTCGGCTGACTCTTCCAGGCAGATCGAGGCGTTGGAAGAGGACATCAGCAAGGCCCTCAAGGAGGCCAACGTCCGCCCCTTTCACCGGGAAGGCACCGCCGCGTCAGGCTGGGTGTTGCTGGACTTCAGCGACGTCGTGATTCACATTCTCGGCTCTGAGCAGCGCGAGTTCTACGGGCTGGAAAACCTGTGGTCCCGGGCCCCCCAGGTCGTCAGGGTTCTGTAATCCAGGGATCGTTGTTCCGGCCGTAGTCCAGTATCTCATCTTCTTCGAAGAACAACGCCACCTCTCGCTGGGCCGACTCCGGGCTGTCCGACCCATGCACCAGGTTCCGACCGATGTTCACCCCCAGGTCGCCCCGGATGGTCCCCGGCGCGGCGTTCTTGGGGTTGGTCTGTCCCATGGTGCCGCGCACGATTTCAACTGCGTCATCGGCTTCCCACACCATAGCAACCAGCGGTGATGATGTAATAAAGTCCACCAGACCCTGGAAGAATGGCTTGCCCTCGTGCTCACCGTAATGGCGGTGGGCCAAAGCCTCGTCCACCTGCATCATCTTCATCGCAACCAGCTTTATTCCTCGCCGTTCCAGCCGCGAAATAACCTCCCCCACCATGCCCCGTTGCACCCCGTCCGGCTTTACCAGGACCAATGTCCGTTCCATTCACACCTTCCATGTATGCGCTTAGCGGCACCCAAACTGTCATTCCCGCGCAGGCGGGAATCCATAGGCTTCCGCCATTGACGAGTTGATGCCAGCAGAATCAGCTTGTTTTTCAGATATTTTCTCAAGCGAGTTTTTCTACGCGTTCGAGTTGCTCCGCGCCGCCGAAGACCCCTGCGGCGTCCGGTCCCGTTGCTTCCTGACGCCGATGCTGGGCATCCGGAGATAGTAGGGTTGCAGCCCGCTCAGGTCGTCCAAGTCGCCGGCATCCAGGCGTTGCCTCGCCAGAACGGCCAAGGAACCCAACCGCACCGCCGGCGACGGTTCGCCCATCAACAACGCCTTGCCGCCTGACCTGTCCTTGATCAGTTCTTCCCTGCCCTTTACGCCCTCACCGCAGAACACCGTAGGCGCCTTGACGGCATCCAGGATGTCTTCCGGGATGCTGATCAAATCGTCCCGTGTGCGATTCCCGTCCGGCCCGAACAACGCGGACGCCACTTCGCCTCTGCCGGCGTCCAGCAGCGCGCAAACCTCTAATCCAGTACCCCAATACGGAAACGCTTCCAAGTCCAGGGTGCCTACGCCGATGACCGGGCGCCCCCCGATCAAGGCCAATCCCTTGGCCGCGCTCAAGCCTACCCGCAACGAGCTGAACCCTCCAGGGCCCAGGGCTACCGCCACGGCGTCCAGTTGCGACGCATTGAGGTCCCGTTCCTTCAACGCCTGCTCCACCGCCGGCATCAATTCCCTGCTGTGGTTGACCACAGAGTACCAGGCGCGAACTGACACTACCCGGGTTTCATCGGCCAAGGCAATTCCGGCGTAACGGGTAGAGGTATCTATGGTCAGAAGCATTTTAAGACTCGGTCTCCGTCACTGCGTCGGATACAGGACTGCTGTCGTCCAACCGGCTCAAGACCGGTTCGAAGCGGTCGGGCCAATCGCTGAATTCCAGCATCCGCTCGTCTCCCCTGCCAACATGGTCCAGGGAGACCCAAAGGGAGTCCTCCGGGAATATGTCCGGCGTCCTGTCGGCCCACTCCACCACGCAGACCCCTTCGCCGAAGAGTTGCTCATCCAGCCCCAGGTCCCAAGCTTCGAGGGGCGCGTCTATCCGGTACAGGTCCAAGTGGTACAGTCTCAGCCGCCCTTCGTATTGGGTCGTCAAAACGAAAGTTGGACTTCTGACATATCCCTGTACACCCAAGCCCTCAGCAATCCCTTGGGTGAGGCAGGTCTTGCCGGCACCCAAGGGACCGGTCAACAGGAAAACATCGCCCGCCCGGGCCGACTTCCCGATCAAACGCCCAACATCGCGCGTTTGCT